>NZ_JACCDD010000003.1 GCF_013415115.1 Vreelandella zhaodongensis
TCTTTTAAACTCTCTTAACTTCCTGACAAACCGAAGGTTTTTACCTTCAATCACCGCTGGTAACGCTGTGCGTCCCCGGCAGCGGATGCGTACTTTACGGATTTGCTGCCGTCTTGGCAAGAGGGCTTGTAAAAAAAATCCAAAAAAAAGCGGCAGGTGTTGTTCATAGAACAAGCCTGCCGCAAACCACCGATCAGAATGCCTGACCAGAGAGTGCTCAGTTGCCGATACAGATTTATCTGTATCTCCGGAATTTCAAAAGCGAGATATCAGCAAATTAAATCTCAAAGCCCAAGCCAAAATCTTCACTCGATATTGCCATGAGGCTTCCCGCACCTGCTTGAATCATTTGCGCATGCGCTTTGGTGCGCGGTAGCAGACGCTGATAATAAAAACGGGCCGTATTCAATTTAGCGCTATAAAACGCTTTGTCATCGCCTTCTAACGTCACAGATGCCTGCTTAGCAGCGCGGGCGAAAAGGTAAGCTAACGTGACATAGCCGGAGTACATTAAGTAATCGACGCTAGCCGCCCCTACTTCTTCACGATCCTGCATCGCTTTCATACCCACACCCATGGTCAGCTCGCCCCACTCAGCATTCAGCTTCGCCAGCGGCTCAACAAACTCTTTTAGCGCAGGGTTATCAGCTTCTGTCTTGCAGAACTTATGAATCTCTTTGGTGAACACTTTTAGCGACTCACCCTGGCTCATCAGCACCTTCCGGCCAAGCAGGTCTAGCGCCTGAATACCCGTAGTACCTTCATAGAGGCGGGTGATACGCGCATCGCGCACCAGCTGCTCCATCCCCCACTCTTTAATAAAGCCGTGCCCACCAAAAATCTGCACGCCCTCATTGGTGCACTCAAAACCAACTTCAGTGAGGAACGCTTTCACGATAGGCGTTAATAGGCCGAGCAAAGTTTCAGCCCGCTCCTTCTCTTCGCCTGGCTTACCGTGCTCAACAATGTCAAGCATCTGAGCGGTGTATAGCACCAGCATACGACCACCCTCGGCAAATGCCTTCTGGGTCAGCAGCATACGGCGTACATCCGGATGCACAATAATCGGGTCTGCTGGCTTCTCAGGCGCCTGAGCACCGGAAAGCGAACGCATTTGCAGACGATCACGGGCGTAGCTCAGCGAGTTTTGGAAACTGGCTTCAATTAAACCTAGCCCTTGAATACCTACCCCAAGGCGTGCTGCGTTCATCATCGTGAACATGCACGCCAAACCTTTATTAGGTGCCCCAACCAAATAGCCCGTCGCGCCATCAAAGTTCATGACGCAGGTAGCATTACCATGGATGCCCATTTTGTGTTCGAGCGAGCCGCACGTGACGCCATTTCGGTCGCCTGGGTTACCTTGAGCATCGGGCATAAACTTGGGCACAACAAATAGAGAAATACCTTTCGAGCCCTCAGGAGCGTCAGGCAGCTTTGCCAACACAAGATGAACAATATTCTCAGCTAAATCATGATCACCGGCAGAGATAAAGATTTTGGTACCGGTAATGGTATAAGCGCCGCTTTCATCAGGCACTGCGCGGGTCTTGATCAATCCAAGGTCTGTGCCGCAGTGTGGTTCGGTGAGACACATGGTGCCTGTCCAAACGCCCTCTACCAGTTTGGTAAGATAGGCTTCTTTCTGCTCGTCAGTGCCATGATGCCGCAGTGCATCGGCAGCGCCATGGGAGAGCCCTGGGTACATACCCCATGCTAAGTTAGTTGCGCAGATCATCTCAGAGAGCATCATCGCCAATGAATGGGGAAGCCCCTGGCCACCCTGTTCAGGATCTGCCGCTAAACTTGGCCAGCCACCTTCTACATATTGCTGATAGGCTTCTTTAAAGCCTTTAGGCGCTTTAACGTCCCCACCTTCCAGTAAACACCCCTCTTCGTCACCGCTTTGGTTAATCGGCAACAATACATCGCGGGCGAAGCGCGCCCCCTCCTCCAGAATCGCGTTCACCACGTCTGGGGATGCCTCATCACCGTTTGGTAGCGCTGCGTAATGACTGGGATAATCAAACATTTCGTCCATAACGAAACGCATATCACGTAGAGGGGCTTGATAGCTGGGCATGTCACTTCTCCTAAACAAGGGGCTGAAAGCGGTTTAAGTTTACAAAACAACTTTCAAACACATGTTTGAAAACTAGCGCGCACCCACCCTATAGTCAAGCGGTCGTTTGAATATATCATCTAAAACCGCTACAACTTTGGTCGAAACCTATCTAGGCAGTTGATTTATAACATAAAAAAACCTGCCAACGAAAACGCTAGCAGGTCATCAGAGGATACTTATTTCCCAACCAATCACTGCATTCGAATGCCACCATCAAGCCGAATCACTTCACCGTTCAACATGGGGTTGGTGATAATCTGCTCTACCAACTGGGCAAACTCACCAGGCTTACCCAACCGCTTGGGAAAAGGCACCGCAGCGGCTAAGGCTTGGGCTGCTTCATCAGGAATTTCGCTCATCATGGGCGTTTCAAAGACCCCCGGCGCAATCGCCATAACGCGAATAGCATGGCGCGAAAGCTCTCTAGCCGCGGGCAAGCTCATTCCCACGACGCCTGCTTTCGACGCACTGTAAGCACACTGCCCCACCTGCCCATCGAATGCAGCTATAGAAGCCGTATTAATGATCACGCCTCGCTCACCACTTTCGTTGGGGGTATTTTTAGCCATGGCGGCTGCCGCCAATCGCATCACATTGAACGTGCCCACTAGATTGATATTGATCGTTTTCGCATAGCTTTCCAGATCTGCGGGATTGCCGTTACGATCAACCAGCTTGGCCACGCTCACTACACCAGCGCAGTGAATAACCCCCGAAAGGCCGCTTTCACCTCCTAGCACAATCGCTTCGTCAATCGCCTGCTGCATTTGCTCAGCAGAGGTAATATCAGCGATACAGGCCGCCGCACGGTCACCTAAGCGCTTGGCATGGTCTGCCACGCTATTATTCATATCGCACAGCACAACATTACCACCAGCAGCCACTAGACGTTCTGCTGTTGCCGCGCCTAACCCTGAAGCAGCTCCTGTAATTAAAAACGTACAATCCTTTACCTGCATTTCAACTTTCCTTTAATTATTTGTCGTTGCGTGCTTGCTCAGTTGCTTGGGCACGAAGTTTGAAGCGCTGGATCTTACCGCTAGGCGTTTTTGGCAGCTCATCGACAAACTCAATGGCTCTGGGAAACGCATGGGTAGAAAGACGTTCACGCACTTGCTGGCGGATTTCATCAGCAAGTGCCTCACTCGCCTCATACCCTTCACGTAGCACGATGTAAGATTTAATAATTTCACCGCGGATCTCGTCCGGCTGACCAACCGCGGCAGACTCAGCAACCGCGGGGTGCGTCATCACGCTGTTTTCAACGTCCGTGGGGCCAACCCGGTAACCCGCCGTGGTGATAATGTCGTCATCGCGTCCGGCAAACTGAAACGAGCCGTCTTCATTGCGGATAACCACATCGCCAGTCAGGTAGTAACCGTTCACAAAGGGATCTTTTTCCTGCCAGGTATACCCCTGGAAGAAGTGGGCGGGTGAGTTTTTAATGTCAACCGCAAGCACCCCTGGCTCACCGGGCGGCAGCTCGTTATATTCTGCGTCCAAAATGGCTAAGCGGTAGCCCGGCATTGGTACCCCCATCGCACCCACATGCTTGGGATGATCAAGGGAGTGATGGTTATTACAGGTCATGCCAGTTTCTGTTTGACCATAGTGATCCATCACCGGACAACCCAGCGATTTCTCAACCCAAGTCACTACTTCTGTATTGAGAGGCTCACCTGCTGAGCTTGCCGCGCGAAGCTCCAGCGTTTGGTGGGCATCATCGAACAGCCCTGACGCTTTCATTAGGCGATACGCCGTGGGCGCAGCAGCGAAGTTAGTAATATGGTGGCGCTTCATAAACGCCAAGGCACCTTCTGCACTGAAACCTGCCTCGCAGAAGTGTGTGGTAACACCGAGCAGTAGCGGCCCAGCAATCGCGTAATAAAGCCCGTATGCCCAACCGGGGTCAGCCATATTCCAAAAGCGGTCATCGTCACGAAGATCGACCGCCAGCTCCATATAGAGAGCAAACGCTGTCATACCGGAAAGCGGCACTGCCACTCCCTTTGGCTTGCCCACCGTGCCCGAAGTAAACATCTGGAGAAAGGGTTTTTCAGGGGAAAGCCGGGGTGGCTTTTCGCGCATTGACGTATGCGTCAATGCAGCCTGCCAATCATGATCATCAGGGTGCTCTCCAGTGGAGCCTCCGACTGCTAAAACGGGCGGGCACTGGCTCAGTCCATCAAATTTATAGCGGTTAGCGTGATCGGTAATAACCAGCTTGGTATCAGCGCGCCCCAGACGATAATCCACCGCATCGGGGCCAAACGCGGTAAATAACGGCTGGTAGACCGCACCAATTCGCCAAGTAGCAAGCACGGCAACTAGCAACGCTGTTGAGCGCGGCAACATGCAGGCAATACGATCTCCTTCGCCAAGCCCTTGGGCCTTAAACCAGCCAGCAAGTTTGCCACTCTGTTCGTCCAGCTCTGCATACGTCAGCGTATGGGTTTGCCCATTGATGTCTTCCTGCACGAGCGCAAGCACATCACCTCGCCCCTGGCGCACATGACGACCGCAGCATGCTTCAAAGGCATTGAAACAACCATCCTGGTGGTCATCCAACCGGGCAATCATGGTGTCAACCGTAAAGTCTTCCAGGAAGGTCGAATATGTTGGTAGTGACGCTGATGTTGCTGTCATGGTGGCTCTCTTATGTTGTTAGTCGTGAGCAGTGGTACGCAAACAGACAGGCCAGGGTTCCGATCTTACGTTTTATTATTGTCCGTTTACGTTAACGGAAACCTTGTAGTTGAACTAACGCTAAAAGCATTTACGCGGGAGCGCAAGCAATCAGCGTCGTAAATGGATTAGACGTTGGTCGAGCGAGGAGGTTAACGAGCCATAATCATTGCGACCAGCTCATCGGCTAGATCATCGGGTGTACGTGGCCCACTGGGGTCGTACCAGCGCACCGTCCAATTCAGCGCACCCAATATGAACCGCGACACCAGGAAGCGGTCTCCGTGAATAAGCTCTGCTGCCAGCGCATCGTCGATCACGTCTACCCACAGTGCTTCATAGGCATCTCGCAGGTGGCGTAAGTGGGCACTCGCATCAGGATCTAATCGCCGCCATTCAAATAACGCAACCACATGGGCATTGCGATCAGCAAACAGCGTTTCCAAATGCGCCCGTGCCATAGCATGTAGCCGCGCCTCAGGATCATCATCGCATTTTTGAAGCGCTGCTTTCGCGATAGAGAGAGCATTCTGGGTACCCTCCTCTATCACCGCGGCCAAGATCTCCTGCTTATCTTTAAAGTGATGGAACAAGCTGCCAGACTTGATACCCATTTCTTGCGCCAGCATACGCACCGTGGTGCGATCAAAGCCTTCTTGGACGAATAGCTGAGCCGCTAAACGCGTCAATTCCTTGCGGCGAGGGGAAGCATTCATTACATTCATGTCATTTACACTAGCGCTTGCTTGGTTACTTAGGAGAAAACCACAGCCCCGCCAGCGGGTCAACGCATCACTAAGCTCTCAGCAAGATAATCACAATAAATCCGTCAGGAGACGCACAAATGAGTAATGCCACCGAGGTTGTATTTTTATCCGCTACCCGTACGCCAATGGGCGGCATGATGGGCAGCCTTTCCAGCATGACAGCCCCCGAACTTGCGGCCGTTGCAATCCGCGCAGCCATAGAGCGAGCCAGTATCGAGGCCTCTGCTATCGAAGAAGGCATCATGGGGTGTGTACTACCCGCTGGCGTAAAACAAGGGCCAGCCCGCCAGGCCATGCGTCAGGCTGGCATTCCCGATGCCAATGGTGCTACCACCATCAATAAATTGTGTGGTTCTGGCATGAAAGCCACCATGCTAGCCCACGATTTGATCAAAGCGGGGACAGGCGAAATTCTGCTCGCAGGCGGCATGGAATCGATGTCTAATGCTCCACACGTACTCACTAAAGCACGCGGCGGCTACCGTTTAGGTCATGGTGAACTGAAAGATCACATGTTCCTTGACGGCTTAGAAGATGCCGAAACTGGCAAGTTGATGGGCGTTTTCGCCCAGGATGTTGCGTCAGAACGTGGCTACACGCGCGAGCGCTTGGACGACTTTGCCATTGCCTCCCTAGAGCGCGCCATGAACGCCACCAATAACGGCCACTTAACGGCTGAAATGGCACCGGTAACAGTAACCACTCGCCAAGGAGAAACGCTGGTCGAGCATGACGAACAGCCCTTCCAAGCCAAACTAGATAAAATCCGCCAGTTGCGCCCAGCGTTTGCCAAAGATGGCACCATTACTGCCGCCAACGCCAGCTCAATTTCCGACGGCGCTTCAGCGCTTATTTTGGCCAGCCATGAAGCCGCGAAGCGTCATGGTGTAAAGCCGCTAGCGAAAATGCTCGGCCATACCACCCACTCCCGCCATCCAAGCGAATTCACCATTGCGCCAGTAGGTGCGATTGAAAAACTAATGAAAAAGCTTGGCTGGGGCGTTAACGACGTTGACCTCTTTGAGATTAACGAAGCATTCGCGGTCGTCACACTAATGGCGATGGATGACTTAGGACTGCCTCACAATAAGGTGAACGTATTTGGCGGTGCTTGTGCCCAAGGGCATCCGATTGGCTCAACAGGTTCGCGGGTGATTGCGACACTTATCCATGCTTTACGCACCAAAGGCGGCAAACGCGGTATTGCCAGCCTGTGTATTGGTGGTGGCGAAGCCACCGCCGTGGCGGTTGAGCTCATCGATTAATACACACATCAATACGCCCACGCCTTGTGCCTAATTGCAGGCACAAGGCGCACAATAGATATTGTGCCCTCTCCTAACGGCTTGTACCGCGCACTTACTCATCAAAGATGACCTAGCAGAAGCATGCTTTAGGTTGGCTCTCACCACTAGATATATACGGAAAAACATATATTATTAAGCATCAGTAATCACTCCTTCGATGCAAAAGGAACACCACCAATGGCATTGCTTGACGATTTACCTCACGTGGACAGCAGCCTGTTTAAAGCCCCCAATCATGCAACATTGATGCTTCCTCCTAGCAACCAGCCAGCGCCCAAGATTCTGCTGCTCTATGGCTCCCTGCGTGAACGTTCATTCAGCCGATTAGCGGTTGAAGAAGCCGCTCGGCTACTCAATGCCATGGGCGCCAGCACAACGATTTTTGACCCAAGGGGCTTACCTCTACCTGATGCGGAAGATGCGAGCCACCCAAAGGTAGATGAGCTGCGTACACTGGCACAGTGGGCCGATGGCATGGTGTGGTGCTCGCCTGAGCGCCATGGTGCGATGACCGGCATTATGAAAGCACAAATTGACTGGATCCCTCTTGCGCTAGGCGGTGTTCGCCCTACCCAAGGTAAAACCCTTGCCGTGATGCAGGTATGCGGCGGCTCCCAGTCATTCAACACGGTAAATCAGCTGCGCATTTTAGGCCGCTGGATGCGCATGGTGACGATCCCCAACCAGTCATCGGTGCCTAAGGCTTTTATGGAGTTCGATGACAACGGCCGCATGAAACCGTCACCCTTTTATGACCGCATTATTGATGTCATGGAAGAGCTGGTGAAATTCACCCTGCTGGTTCGTGAGCGTAGCGATCTGCTCACCGACCGCTACTCTGAACGTAAAGAGAGTGCCGAAGAAGTCTCCAAACGCGTCAATCAACGCGCTATTTGATCAGGGAGTGGTTTTATGCCAACCGAGAACAACGCTTCCCCCACCAGCGCCGATATGGGACTGTTTGAACGCTACCTTTCCGTATGGGTAGCGATTGCCATTGTTGCCGGGATTGCACTTGGGCAGTTCGCCCCTGCCGTGCCAGAGGTGTTATCACGGTTTGAGTATGCCCAAGTCTCCATTCCCATTGCCGTCTTAATCTGGGCGATGATTTTTCCCATGATGGCGCAGATTGACTTCAGCGCTATTGCAGGAGTGCGCCGCCAGCCAAAGGGACTGACCATAACCACCACAGTCAACTGGCTGATTAAACCCTTCACGATGTTTGCTTTGGCCTGGTTGTTTTTCATGGTGATTTTTCGGCCCTTTATTCCTGAGGAACTGGCCAGTCAATATCTAGCGGGTGCCATATTATTAGGGGCAGCACCCTGCACCGCGATGGTATTTGTATGGAGCTACCTCACCCGTGGCGATGCGGCCTACACCCTCGTTCAGGTGGCTTTGAATGATCTGATCATGCTGTTTGCCTTTGCACCGCTGGTGGTTTTTTTACTCGGCATCTCGAATATCCAGGTACCGTGGGACACGGTTATTTTATCCGTGGTGCTGTACATTGTGATTCCACTTGCGGCGGGCTATTTCACCCGTAAAACACTGATCGCCAAGTATGGCACCGAGTGGTACGACAACGTGTTTATGAAGCGTGTCGGCCCTATCACGCCCATCGGGTTAATCGTTACCCTGGTGCTGTTATTCGCCTTCCAGGGTGACGTCATTCTGAATAATCCGCTGCATATTGTACTAATCGCCATTCCGCTGATTATCCAAACGTTTTTAATCTTCTTTATCGCCTATGGCTGGGCCAAAGCGTGGCGTGTGCCGCACAACATAGCTGCTCCTGGTGCAATGATCGGTGCCAGCAACTTTTTTGAACTGGCGGTCGCAGCGGCCATTGCCCTGTTTGGCTTACAGTCAGGCGCTGCTCTCGCCACGGTAGTTGGTGTTTTAGTTGAAGTACCACTTATGCTCGCGCTAGTACGTATTGCTAACAAAACACGTCAGCATTTTCCTGAAAACGCATAACAAAGAGATACTCGGATGGCACATTACTTAGTTTTTCTCGGTTCAACTCGAACCTCCACACCGCCCGCCCCCGCCCGCTTAGGCGAGCGGGTATCCCAAACGTGCAAACGTCTACTTAGCTCACTACCCGATACAACGGCAGAGGTTATAGACCCGCTAACGTTAGATCTTAACGGCCCTTTTAAGCCGCACTTTGCTTACGCAAAAAAAACGGTTCCCGATGATCTTGAAGCCCTTGCTGGCAAAATTGAACAAGCCGATGGCTACGTGATGGTCAGCCCTGAATACAACCACTCCATGAGCCCGGCACTAAGCCATTTGCTGAATCATTTTGGCGCGTCACTGTTTGCCTTTAAGCCCAGCGCCATCGTGACTTACTCCATGGGGCAATGGGGAGGCGCACGCGCCGCCGTTAGCATGCGCGCATTTCTCTCTGAGCTGGGGTGCCTGCCAGTGTCCGCCATGATTCATATACCCAAAGCCCAAGAAGCACTGAACGAAGATGGACAATTTGCCCAGGAGCAAGAACGCTGGGAAAGCTATTTTGGGCGCACGCTGGGCCAATTAACGTGGTGGGCAGAAGCGGCCAAGGCTCACAAAGCCGAGCAAGACCCTACAACGCTATCACCTGCGTTTAATAAATCGCCTGCTCAGCGTAATGCACCTAAAAATGATGATACTTTTTGAACGGCCATCAACAGAGCTGCATAAGAGAGGTTGAATTGACCAACATGATCCACATAGATAATGCTGCGATCGCTTTTGTTCAACAACAAGGAGGCGTTGTAACCGTGAGGTTATCGCCTAAGCACGGCTGCTGTGGTGGCCTTGCTAGCGTGGCGGTCGCGGAAACACAGGCCCCAAATAATCCGGAAGCTTTTCAACGACAGGTTTATCAAGGGATTACATTATGGGTCGCGCCTGAGTTGGCTGCTCAAGGGCTGCGCATCGGCGTGGAAGGCTGGTGGAAGTTGCGCCATCTTTATGTGGATGGTGCAGCGTTATCAGCAGGCTAGAAACTAGCCTTTAAGCAACCTGCTTTGGCAACGCTAGTGCCATCACGGAACTGGCTGCCACTAAGGCCGCCGATACCCAAAGACAGGCGCTCAACCCGTAAGCCATATACAACCAGCCTGACAGCAGCGTTCCCACCAAACGCCCCATGGCATTGGCCATATAGTAAAAGCCAACATCCATTGAGACGCCATCAGCACGGGCATAATGAACAATCAGGTAACTGTGCCAGCTAGAGTTAATCGCAAACAGCACACCAAACGCCAAAAGCCCAACCACCAGCCAACCCACCTGCGCCAGTGGTAACAACGCCAGTACAATCGCCAGAATCGCCAGGGCAGCTGCCCAGCCTGCGGTTAGCGCGCGGGCATCCCCTTTAATCAACCGAGTCAGCTTAGGCGCCTGGGTTTGTACCCCGCCATAGCCAATAATCCACGCCGCTAGTAACCCGCCTACCGTCCAGTGAGTCCAACCATGCTGGTCATATAAAAACACCGGCAACGCCACTACGAACCAGACATCCCTTGATGCAAATAGGCAAAAGCGCGCCGCTGAAAGCACATTAATCGCGCGGGACTTGGAGAAAATTTCCGAAAACTTAGGCTTTACCTTCTGGCGCCCTAAATCTGCCTTCAAGCGCCAAAAAGAGAGCAAGAGCACCCCACTAAGCATCACCGCCATGGCAATCACCGCACCACGGAAGCCAATCAGCGTTAGCAACACCCCGCCAATAAAAAAGCCGAGGCCTTTCAATGCATTTTTAGAGCCGGTCAGCATCGCAACCCAACGGTAAAGCGCGCTATTGGCGTTGGCGCTGTCTGTAGGCACCAGTACTTTAACCGCACTTTTAGCGCTCATTTTGTTTAGGTCTTTGGCGACCCCAGACAACGCCTGAGCCGCCATGACCCAAACAACCGTAAGCATTCCTGCGGGCACCATCAGCATGGCAAGGGCGATAATTTGCAGCCCCAGCCCCACATTCATCGTGCGGTTCAAGCCTAGCCGCGCACCGAGCCAGCCGCCTATCAGGTTAGTTACCACGCCAAATGCTTCGTAGAACAGAAACAGCATGGCGATTTGCAGCGGCGAGTAGCCCAGCTGGTGAAAATACATCACTACCAACATGCGCAGCGCGCCGTCAGTAATGGTAAATGCCCAGTAGTTGCCGGTAATCAGCATGTATTGGCGCACCTCGAAAGGCAGCGCTCGAACCCGGCTCAGCAGGGAATCACTCACCCCCATCGGCTCCACCCACTTTCATAGCGAGTTCAGCGGTACGGTTGGCATAGCCCCACTCGTTGTCATACCAGGCGTAAAGCTTAAGCTGGGTGCCGTTGACCACCATGGTGGAAAGCGCATCGATAATGGAACTGCGTGGGTCGGTGCGATAATCAATGGACACCAGCGGGCGTTCTTCGTAACCCAATATCCCGGCAAGTTCTCCCTCCGCGGCCGCTTTCAGCGCTTGATTGACCTCTTCCACTGTGACATCACGCTTAAGCTCAAACACCATATCGGTGAGTGATGCGTTGGCCAGCGGTACGCGAATGGCATGACCATTTAGCTTTCCCTCCAATTCAGGGAAAATTGCAGTGATCGCTTTCGCGGAACCGGTCGTTGTCGGAATCAAGCTCATGCCGCAGGCACGGGCACGACGCAGGTCTTTATGCGGCGTATCCAGAATAGTTTGAGTGTTGGTAATGTCGTGTACTGTGGTCATCGAGCCATGACGAATGCCGAAGGTTTCCTGAACCACTTTCACCACCGGTGCCAAGCAGTTAGTGGTACAACTTGCCGCGGTCACGATTCGGTGCTGAGCAGGATCGTAGAGATGATCATTAACGCCTACCACCACGTTCAGTACGCTGGCATCTTTGATTGGTGCACTTACCACCACCCGCGCAACCCCTTGGTCAAGGTATGCTTGAAGTGTGGCGGTGTCTTTCATTTTACCCGAGCATTCAATGACCACGTCACACGCTGACCAGTCACTGTCGGCAATCGCTTTATTAGCGCTAAATGCGACGGCGTGACCATCCAAAACAATCGCATCCTCGAAAGCACTAACCCCATTACCAGGCGACCAGTGACCATGTACCGAATCAAACTCAAGCAGGTGGGCAAACGTTGCCGCATCGCCGCCAGGGTCGTTAATACGTACAAACTCTACCGCCCCTGCTTCCACTTCAGCCCATAGGCTGCGCAGTGCCAGCCTACCAATACGACCAAACCCGTTAATACCGATACGTAATGCCATTTTACCCCCCTCTCTGCCCATTCATTAAAAACATATGAAAAATCATATAAACAAAGTCAAAAAAAGATTTTGACGAAACACCAGGGGCATTAAGTTCAGCCCCAGTGTTTTACTGTCTAACTCGCTCTAACTAATATGACCTAACTAATTTCCAAGCCTACCCATAGCGCCCAGTGATGTAGTCATGAGTTCGCTGGTTTTGAGGATTCGTAAATATCGTGTCGGTACTATCGACTTCTATCAGGTCTCCCATGTGGAAAAATGCCGTACGGTCAGCAACACGGGCTGCCTGCTGCATATTGTGGGTGACCATCACAATGGTGTAGCTCTCGCTCAGCTCGTCGATCAACTGTTCAACCTTGCCTGTTGCAATTGGATCAAGTGCCGAGCAAGGCTCATCCATCAGTATAATATCTGGACTTACCGCTATCGTTCTGGCGATACACAAACGCTGCTGTTGCCCGCCTGAAAGCCCCGTACCCGGTTGATCCAGGCGGTCTTTCACCTCTTCCCATAGACCTGCACGACGCAAGCTACTTTCTACAATGTCATCTAGCTCTGCTTTCCGCTTGGCCAACCCATGAAGGCGCGGTCCGTAAGCAATATTCTCGTAGATCGATTTCGGGAAAGGGTTAGGCTTCTGGAACACAATGCCTACCTGAGCACGCAGTAATACAACATCACGATCAGGGGCATAGATATCCTTTTGATCTAAAGTAATCTCTCCTTCAACGCGGCAAATATCAATCGTGTCATTCATACGATTCAAACAACGTAAGAACGTCGACTTACCGCAGCCTGAAGGACCAATGAACGCCAGCACTTCATTTTCATAGATATCAATGTCAATGCCGTTAATGGCCTGAGTATCGCCGTAAAAAACTTTGACATCTTTGGCACGCATCTTGACGTTGTTAGTCGCTTTACTAGTACGGCTCTCACCGCCGCCAACGCTCACCATGGAGGAAGGCATATTGGTCTTTGCTGAAGTATTCACTTACCACCTCGTCTCGAATTTTTTACGCAACCAAATCGCTAACGCGTTAAGGCTCAGCATTAGTGCCAGTAGTACAATGATGGCTGCTGAAGTGCGAGCTTCGAAGAAATTACGCAGCTCATTGCCCTGCCATAGATATATTTGCACTGGCAGAGCAGCTGATTGCTCAAACGGCGTACTAGGCACATTCGCGACAAACGCGTTCATACCGATTAACAACAGAGGAGCGGTTTCACCTAGCGCTTGAGCCACGCCTAATATTGACCCTGTTAAGATGCCAGGTAGTGCGATAGGCAACACATGGTGAAATACTGTTTGCACCTTCGATGCACCAATGCCTAACGCGGCTTGACGGATTGACGGTGGAATGGACCTAAGCGACGCGCGGGTTGCAATGATAATGGTCGGAAGGGTCATTAGCGTGAGCACTAACCCCCCAACTAACGGCGCAGATAGCGGTAGCCCCAGATAGCCAATAAAAATAGAGGCTCCTAATAAACCAAATACGATGGACGGCACAGCCGCCAAGTTATTGATATTAATTTCAATAATATCAGTTAAGCGATTTTTCGGAGCAAACTCTTCTAAATAAACTGCACTGGCAACACCAAGTGGCACTGAGAGCGCAATCACGATCACCATCATAAATAATGATCCCATGAACGCACCTGCAAGACCTGCAGAAGCGGGGGCACTACGGGAGTCAGTATTTAAAAACAGTGACGTGCTGAAAGCATTGCGAATCACTCCTGCATCGTAAAGCTGATCAGCCCATGCCCGCGTTTGCGCACTCAACTGCTGGCGTGCATCGGCCAAATCACGATCTATATTGCCTTTAATCCATACATCTACATTAGCGCTCGCCAGCATTTTAACTTCGATTGTTTGGCCAAGCAGTGATGGATCCTCTACAAACTTATTACGCAGTGTAAAACGCTCATTGGAGGAAAGCAGCGCACGCAGGTCTCTCAACTGGCGCGGCTCTATCTCCTCATCAAGCGTCTCTTGTAGCGCGGCATCAATGAGCGACTGCCAGTTTACTAACCCTACCTGGGTCTGCCAGGCAGCAAAGCGCTGATTAAATTCGGCCTGGCTCTCTCCACTAGCCTGCTGGGGTTTGTCTTCTACCTGAATAACCTCAGGGTCAAAGTAAAGCTCCATATAGAAAGTTGCTTGCCAAAATGCGGGCAAGCCGCGCATTAGGATACTGGCAAACAAAGTAGCAACCAACGTCATGCCGACAATCACCGCAGCTAAACCTAGGCGGCGAAAACGTCTCTCTTTGCGGTGCCGTGTCGACAGCGATTTTTCAATCGTCATAAGCCGATGCTGGCGACGCTGCTCAATCGTTATAGACATAGTCGCTTACTCGTATTGCTGGCGGTATTTACGCACTATAACCAGTGCAATGACATTTAAACCTAACGTGATGACGAATAACGTGAGACCCAAGGCAAATGCCACTAACGATTGTGGACTGGCAAAATCCATATCCCCGGTGAGCTGATTGACAATTGTCACCGTAATCGTTGATATCGCTTCAAAGGGATTTGCATGCAGCACGGGATTATTACCTGCAGCGAGCACCACAATCATGGTTTCACCGATAGCTCGACTTGCCGCTAGCAAAAAAGCACCCACAATGCCGGGCAACGCTGCGGGCAAAACAACCTGACGGATCGTTTCCGACTTGGTGGCACCTAGCCCCAACGCCCCATCACGCAGCGACTTGGGCACTTGAGTAATAATGTCGTCAGAAAGGGATGAGACAAAAGGAATAATCATGATTCCCATCACTAAACCTGCGGTCAACGCGCTAGTTGTACGGATGTTGATACCAACGAGATCGCCAACGCTGGATAAAAATGGCCCAATAACGATCAATGCAAAGAAGCCATAAACGATGGTCGGAATACCCGCCAAAATTTCAATAATGGGCTTCGCCACGTTGCGCAACCAGGAGGGCGCATACTCTGCCATGTAAATAGCCGTCATTAACCCAACTGGGATAGCAATTAGCAGCGCAATGGCGCTAACCATCATTGTGCCCCAAAGCAAAGGCAGCAAACCGAACTCACCCTGCGCATCGGTTCCAGAGGTGCTAAAACGAGGATTCCAGGTAGTGCCCAGAAAGAACTCAGCGGGACTAATAAAGCTGAAAAACTTTAGGGCCTCTCCAAGCATCGATAGCACAATACCTACCGTTGTGAAGATTGCTACAGCAGAACTAGCCGCCAATGCGATCGTAATGACTCGTTCTACTTGGTTACGCGCGCGCCACTGAGGGGAGATATTGCGCCGCGCGAATACCAAACCAGTGACAGCACAAACAGCCATCAGCGCAACTAAACTTAAATTCTCAAACGTTTGTAGCCTTGCCATATGAGCCGCAGCAGCAAGTTCTTCTGGTGTTCCACCGCCAGATACGCTTCGCTCATTTGCCAGTGCCGTCACTCGTCGCAAGAATGTCGCTAACTCGCGGTCACTCATGCCAGCGACCAAGTCAATGGGCAACTGCTGCGTTACCAGCATATCGATCAATTGAGGCGCTAAAAAAGACCATAATAAAAACAAAGTGAGCGCTGGCAAGCCACACCACAGCGCCACAAGCGCTCCGTAATAACCAGGACGCGAATGCATTCTTACATCATGCTCTGCCGCCACTGCGCGACTGCGAGTCAGCCCGAGATGGTATGCCAAGGCCATTATCAGCAGCAGTGTGGCTATCAAGGCAAGGTTGCTCATTATTTCTCCGCCTTCGATTTCCTGCATTTAAACGCCAGCATCAAGCACTTGATGCTGGCGAGTTCATTCAACTAACGAGGCCTTGCGGCAAATAAGCTTGTGGCTTACTCAGGGCTAACGACCGTGCGTGCTTGGAACTGCTCAAGCACTTGGCCGCGCTCTTCTTCATCCATTGGAATCAAGCCAGCATCTTCTAATAGACTTCCATAGCCAGACACCATCTCGTTCAAGAAGAACTCGGTGTACTCAGCTAAACCTGGGATAACATCCAGATGCTCGCCCTTCACATAGAAAAACAGTGGACGAGAAACGGGGTACTCACCAGAACCAATGGTTTCTAAGCTAGGACTTACACCATCGACAGTGGCAACTTGTAAACGGTCGCGGTTTTGATCGTAAAAGCTCAAGCCAAATACACCTACGGCATCTGCTTGAGCATCAAGGCGGGCTAGCGTCTCGGTATAGTCACCAGCAATTTCCACAATCCGACCATCACCGCGCAGATTATTACAGGCATCACCTTCAACTTCGGCAACGCTTTCACAGCCAATGTGGATCACTTTTTCTTCAAAAACTTCGCGAGTACCGTGGTTTGAGGCAGGAATGACCAGCACAATTTCTTGGTCAGGGAGGCTACTGTCAACGTCAGACCAGCGAGTGTAGGGGTTATCAACCAACTCACCATCAACAACTACCTGTGCAGCGGCAGCTTTAAACACATATTCGGGCGTTAACTCAAATTCAGCACGATCAATACGCGAAGCGAATACAATGCCGTCATAACCGAACATCACTTCAAGTATTTCACTCACGCCGTTTTCGTTGCAGTTGGCAACCTCGCCACCACGAATAGCACGTGAAGAGTTGGCGATATCGATGGTGTTTTCACCCACTCCCTGGCAGAACTGACGCAAACCACCACCTGAGCCACCAGAACCAACAACAGGGGTATTGAACTGGGAGTAAGTGTTACCAAACTCTTCTGCAACGATGCTAGAAAATGGCAGCACCGTAGAAGAACCAGCGATTTGAACCGTTTCACGCGCAGTTGCGGCAGTGGAAACACTTGCTGATAGAGCAGCAGCTATCGCAACACCTAACGCCTTTTTTGATACGTTCATCGTCATATTCCCCTCTGATTTAAAATCCGTTAAGTATTCACTTCTCGGACAATTAGGCCTGATGACCTGTCACAACGCAGAGTTTGCACACAGACGATTGCAGAAATATGACAGCGTGAAATTTTTGATAATTTTAAGCAGAAGTACTATGCCAAGCGCTCGATCGCTACAGTGCATGCAACACCACAAAGCAATTCATCTTTTAGCCAAGCCATGAGTAGGCTCAGGTTAGCGATAAGCACGAAATATGAGGGCTGTCTATTAGGGCCATCACGGCGCTAACGGGTCTTGGGTTAGTTGACGTACACCAATATTGCCAAGCAACGCGGCCGCCAGCATTGTCAGCACCATTGGCCATAGGTGCTCAACTTCAAAGAGTCCCACCATTAAACCTGCGAGCGCACCACAACTAAACTGAATACCGCCCAATAACGCAGTCGCTGTGGCACTCATATGGCCAAAATGATCCAACAACGAAGAGATGGCATTCGGTGTGATCAAGCCAATCATACCGGTGAACAGCATAACCAATGGCACCACCACATAAAGCGATGCAATATTCAATGCAGTGGCCAGCACCAAACCAATCGCCGCTACCAGCTGAATCGATAGACCTAATCGTAGATTTTGCTGAGGTGAGCGATGGCGTAGCAAGTGGATATTCACCCGATTAGACAGCGCAATCATGATGACGTTGACGCCAAACACCACGGGATAAATACCGGGTGAAAGTGAAAAGTAGTCTAAATAGAGAAAAGGCGATGCCGTTACAAATGCAAACAACCCAGCAAACGATGCCGCTACCGCGCAGATATACCCCATTCCTTCACGGTGACGTAACACGCTTGCGTAATTGCGCACTACTTGACGCGGTGAGGCCGCAGGTAAGCTAGTATCGCGAGTTTCCGGTAACAGGGTACCCAGCAACCAGAGCAAAAACGCTGCATAGACTGCCAGGAACACAAAAATCAGCCACCATCCGGCAATGTATAGCAGTAAACTTCCCACCGCTGGAGCCACTAATGGCGCAATCATCATGATCATCGCCATTGTCGACATAACTCTGGCAGCCTCTCGCCCGCTAAAGCAGTCGCGCACAATTGCCGCCGAGTTGACGACACAGGCACCACCTCCCAGCGCTTGAATAAACCGCCAAACCAACAGTGACGTGAGGCTATCGACGGTGGTAATCATCAGGCTGGCAAGCATAAATACCACCAAACCACCGAGCAAAACGGGCTTACGACCAATCCTGTCCGATAGCGGCCCAAAGCACAGCTGACCTATTGCGAACCCAAATAAAAACATACTGATAGAGAGTTCAGTATGATGGATACTCGCGTTGATACTTTCTGCCAGTATCCCCATCGCAGGTAAGTAGGCATCTATCGCGAAAGGTGCAAGCGCTGTATTGGCCGCCACCAATAGCGCCACCCGACGAGGATTAAGTTCCATAAGCATCCTTGAAATGGACGTTGGACAGCGGACGACACCGCCAAATAGATAGGCCGCTAATTATAATCGATTTTAAATCGTTTGTCGGTCTCTGTTCGCCGCGCGATGCCCTTGCTAAAGTAGCCCAATGACAACTATCTCAGTGATAACAAGGAGCGATGCATGGCCACCAGCCTACTGACCCAGTTAAAAGAAATGACCACGGTTGTCGCTGATACCGGCGACCTTGAGGCTATTCGCCGCTTTCAGCCACAGGATGCCACTACGAACCCATCACTAATCTTGCAGGCTGCCCAGCAGCAAGAGCGTCGGGCAAAACTCGCTAGCATCGCTAGGGATAGCACTGACCTTGAAGAAGCAGTCGATCGCGTCGCTGTAGATATCGGCAGTGAAATCAGCAAACTGGTACCCGGTTATGTCTCAACAGAGGTGAGCGCCCGGTTATCGTTTGATCGAGATGCAACCATTGCCAAAGCACACTCATTGATTGAGCGATACGCTGAGCACGGCGTTGGCGCTGAGCGCATTTTGATCAAAATGGCATCGACCTGGGAAGGTATCCAAGCCGCTCGTCAGCTTGAGCGCGACGGTATTCGCACTAACTTAACGCTGTTATTTGGCTTTGCCCAGGCGCAGGCCTGTGCGGATGCAGGTGCCACGCTTATTTCACCGTTCGTGGGCCGAATTCTTGACTGGCATAAAGCAAAAGACCCTAGCGCTGATTTTAGCGGTGCAAACGACCCAGGCGTGCAGTCAGTTAAACGTATTTATGACTACTACAAAGGTCATGGCTACCCCACTATCGTGATGGGAGCAAGCTTCAGAAACATCGGAGAAATTCAGGCATTAGCAGGCTGCGATCGACTAACGATTTCGCCAGCGCTGTTAAACGAGCTCGACGAACTGCAGGGGGACCTTCCGCAACAGCTAACACCAATGGGCACCAGCAGCTCGGCAGATGCAGCGTTGACACAGCCAGATTTCCGCTGGGCCATGAATGAAGACGAGATGGCCACTGACAAACTTGCAGAAGGTATTCGCAAGTTTATGGCCGACCAACGCAAGCTCGAAGAGTTGCTCAGCACGCTACGCAACGACTAACGTGCACAGTCTCAAAAGCCCTCTAGGAATCACATCCGTAGAGGGCTTTTATAATGGAGACATCTCAATACAACGCGTTAGTGAGTCGTCGAATTTTGTGCTTCTAGCATCTCCACCAACGGCTGAAACTGCTCGCGGTTATGCTCATTCATATGCATCAAAATTCGGTGAGCTTCTAAAATGCGCTCACGTAAATCTTCTTCGTCCGCTGGCTCGGCAGGGACGTCTTCTAATGCCGAACTCAATTTCGACGTTTGCTGCAGTGGTGCTTCCATCAGGGTAAAAAAACGTGCGAACCCCATAACATCTAGCATCTGCCGAACATCTGGGTTGTCAGCAATAATCGTAGGTGGGTGTTCCAACCGCCCTTTTACAGCCATCGCTACTTTGGCAAGAAAGCCAAGCGCTGTTGAATCGACGTTAGTCGCTTCACGCAGGTCTATCATTACCGCGGTTAGCCCAGGTGTTTCAGCAAGGCGCTGAGCTTGAGTATCAAGCGTGGCGCAAAGCGTTAGGCGCACATCGCCACATAATTTTAAAACAAAAACACCGGAATCGAACGCCGCTTTAATGCGGCCCTCTTCAATCAGCATGACCAAATCCGCTCACCATCATGATTGTCAGGTCATCGGGTAAAGCATCGCGGTCTTGGTTCGCCTCATCATCCGCGTCGCCTTCGATAAGAAGCGAGTTGGTGTTGGCTAGCCGGTCGCGCAACTGCTCAAGCGTGACACTTTCGCTTACTAGTTGCTCAAGTTCCTTGAGCCGCGTGTCGAGCGTCTTACCCGGCAAGCATTCCAATACACCGTCTGAACACAGCCACAAATGAAAATTGGCCGGTAAAGCACAGCTGAGCGAAGGATACTCTACATCAGGAAAAAGACCTACTGGCATTCCTTCACCTTCTAAGCGCACTAGCTTACCATCAGCGACCAATAGAGGCATAGGAAGCTGCGCACCGAGCGAATAGTGCAGTGTATGCGCCTCATGGTCAATGACACCAACAAACAAGGTCGCGTGCTTACCAATATCAGTATCTTGTAACTCTCGATTTAAAGCAGCCAACCAGTTAGGTGCCAAGCGCTCAGGCGCTTGGCCATCCCACTCATTGAGCCACCGGTTGCAAAGATACTTGAGCAGCACTGTCACAAACGCAGACGACGCACCGTGACCAGAGACATCAGCGAAATAGAACGCGCTATAGCGATCGTTAAAGCGCTGATAGTCGAGAAAATCTCCCGATAAATACAGCGAAGGCGCAAACCAGTAATCGTAGTACACACCGCTGATTACTTTAGGGTGAGCAGGCAGCAAACGTCGCTGAATGTGCCCACCACTCTGCTGATCCATGCGCAACAGAGCCAAATGAGTCTCTAAGCTTTCGTTGAGCTCAGCCAAACGCTCTCGATCACGATCACGCTCTTGGGCAAGCCTATGTAGCTCAATGGCTTTACGAATCATCCTACGCAGCAGCTCAACATGACGCAGCGGATGCACAATATAGTCCACCAACCCAACATCGACTGCCTCTATTAGATCAGCATCTTGCCGAGAGTCACTAACCACCAGTGTGGGAAGATGATGCGTGAGTTGCGTCCATTGCTGTCGCGGCACGGCCCTGGCATGGGCAACAATGAGCGCAGTATCATCGGGAAGATCCACGATATCTTCAGCTGCAAACACCGACAAGCCATGGCATGTGATTGCCTCTGCAAGCGCATCACGTTCCGGCCCCGGCTCATCGATTACCGCGATCAACTGCTTGGAATGATCCATATTAAGCCTCAATCGGCGAAATCGTCGTCACCAAAATCGGTATCGTCGAAGTCAAAATCATCCATGGCAAACGGGTCGTCCCCAAGCTCACCGTCATTAATTTCAAACTGACGACGTTGTAAGTAGGCATCACGGATAAACCGGTAACGGTCACCACGAATCAGCTCTTCTTGAGAAAGCAATCCTGCACGAATATGCACAATATCTAACGCTGCCAAGCCCGCCCGCCACGCTTGATCATCGATATAGGTAATGGGATGAGCAGCAATATCAACCGGCAGCCCGGTTGCGTCCCTCAGTGTGCTAGGGCCAAGTAATGGTAACACCAGATACCGAGAATCTTCCCAACCCCACACGGCCAGCGTTTGTCCGAAGTCTTCTTTATCAGCAGTAATTTCCATTAGCGTGGCATAGTCCAGCAGACCGCCTACGCCTACGGTGGAGTTAATCAAGAATCGTGAGGTGGCCAATCCTGCGTTAGCAGGCTTACCCTGAAGCAAACTATTTATAGCCGTGCGCACTTCGCCCAGGTTGGAAAAAAAGTTGCCAACGCCAGTTCTTACCGGGGCAGGCGTCACTGTTTGATACCCTCTAGCAACTGGCTTCAGTGTATAGCGATCGACGACGTCATTAAACGTAAAGACGCGGCGGTTGAAGCCTTCCCAAGGATCTTCAGGGTGGGCTTCCTGTTCAGCAACATTCGCCCCCGTGCTAGCACACCCCCCCAGGCTGAAAACAATGAGCAGCAACAGAGGTAATATCTTGGAACGCGCACTGAAGGCGTCTTTTTGCTTTACTAAGAACCTACGCATGATACTTCCTCTGTGAACCTGGGTGACACTTGCTTTCAACGAAACACTTCAAAAACAACAACGTATAGAGCAACCTAAAAAAGTGACAGCTATTGACGGCGCACCACGACACTACCTGCGCTGTAGCCTGCGCCAAATGAGCAAATGACACCAATATCCCCCTCCACTAAGTTCTCTCTGTGGAGGTGAAACGCGATGATCGAACCAGCTGAGCTAGTATTAGCGTAACGATCAAGAATAATTGGCGCTTGTGTTTTACTCGGCTCAGCACCCAGCACTTTCCTCGCAATCAGATCATTCATATGCTGATTAGCCTGATGCAACCACATACGCTTCAAATCACTGCCAGACAGCTCCAAGGAGGCGAGGTGGTTCAGAATCAACTGAGCTACCATCGGACAAACCTCACGGAATACCCGGCGCCCCTCTTGTACAAACAGTTTATCTAACGCCAGAGGATCGCTATCCGTGACGCGATTTAAAAAGCCAGCGTTATTACGAATAGCATTAGAGAACTTGGTCACCAAGCGGGTTCCCAGCACTTCGAATCGCTCTTCAGCGACAGCGCAATCACTGTTTTCAAGCACCATCGCGGTACATGCATCGCCAAAAATAAAGTGGCTGTCGCGATCTGTAAAGTTAAGGTGCGCTGAACAGATTTCGGGGTTTACTATCAACGCCCGCTTTACGCTACCAGACGCAATCGCATTAGCTGCGGTTTCCAGAGCAAACGTGGCAGAGCTACAGGCGACGTTCATATCAAACCCGTAGCCGCCTGTGCCAAGCGCTTGCTGCACTTCTACCGCCAAAGCGGGGTATGCACGCTCCAGGTTCGAGCACGCCACAATGACCAGCTCAATATCACCTGGATCAACTTTGGCGTTAGCCAGCGCTTGGTGCGCAGCCTGGGTAGCCATTTCGCACTGAATCGACGGTTCATCGTTACCACGCAAAGGCAGTTTAGGCCGCATACGCGCTGGGTCAAGAATTCCCGATGCGTCTAATACATAGCGGCTTTTAATACCTGAGGCTTTTTCAATAAACTCACTACTGGAATGCGCGAGTGGCACTCGCTCACCACGCGCGATTTCTTCAGCATAGTCAGCATTTTGAGTATCTACCCATGCATTAAATGCTTCCACCAACGACGCGTTATCAATGGCGTGTTCCGGCGTGAAGAGTCCTGTACCGGTAATCACCACATGTGTCATGCCTTTCTCCTTTTAACGGCTTGCAGAAGTCGTTGGCTACCAAATCGATATTGCCATCTTAACCATCGCCTTCGGATGCGAGCTTATCATCGTATAACAGCAAGCGTTAAACGCTAGCAATCTCTTCCCAGCGCTTTTCAAGGCGCTTCACGGAAACCGGCATTTTAGTGCCCAACTGCTGAGCAAATAGCGAGACCCTTAGTTCATGGATCCACCAGCCAAAAGCCACCAGCTCAGGGTCTTCCGCAGCGCCTCGACGTTCGCTTTTACGGCGTGCATCAAAGCGCGCTTCCAATGATTGGATATCATGCATCATCATTTGATCCCGCCCCCGCTCCCGCGCGGCTTTTTCAAGCCGGATTAACGCTGCTTCTGTATACCGAGGATACTCCGTTAACCACTCTCCCGCATCGCGAATAAAACCAGGGTAGACCAAGCGCTGCATCTGCGCGCTAACGTCGCTGTAAACAAGTGCTAACGCAAAGTTGAGCTTACCTTTCAAAACTTTAGTGACGGCTAAATGGCCTTTCAGGGCGGCCTCTACAGTCGTTAAAAGCGTTTTCGCATACTCCAGCAAGTTAGCCTCCGATGCCTCTAGGCGCTCCCTAAGAGCTTTTTCAGAGCGCGGAAGAGGATGTTGTGCCACCACCTGGGTAAATACCGCTAGCAGCAAGTCGTCGACTAATGCCTGTTTACTGCCAACCTTGGCAAACAGCAGTGCGCACTTCTCAACACCGGGCAGGCGCTTAATCGCTTTCACTTGTTCTGGCTGATGTGCGATCGCCAAACGGGCCACGCCATCTTGGTGCGCGACCGCTGCTTTTGCAGGATGATCAAAAAGGGCCACTTTAAAACGAGCCCCCTCTGTCACCAGGGCTGGATAAGCCTCGACTCGGATGCCTGCCTGCGTCGTGACACGCGACTCAGGTAGCGGCTCACTGGGCAAGCCTTCAAGCGCGGGAGCTTGACTGGCCTGATCTGCCAAGACTTGAACACCGGCACTGGCAGCTGCTTCAAAACGCCTTTCCAGTGCACGTACATCGCGCCCTTGTCCTAGCGTCTTACCGGCGTGATCCACCACCCGCACGTTCATGAGTAAATGGGGGGCTAACAGATCTAGCCGCCAGTCGTCAGGATGTACTCGGGTGCCCGTACGCCGCCGAATAAACTCAGCCAATGCTTCGGTGAGCGGGCGTTGGTCAGGCACCAGAGTTTCCAGCGCAGCATCGACCCAATCGGGAATAGGCACCACCTGCCGACGAATGCTTTTCGGCAGGGATTTAAGTAGTGCAATGCACTTTTCACGCAATAATCCTGGCACCAGCCACTCAAGTGCATATACCGGCAGTTGGGGCAACATGGCAGCAGGTACGGTCAGCGTTACGCCATCGTCTTCAGCATCAGGATCAAAGTGATAGCTCACCGGATAAGCAACGCCTGCTAGCGTGAGATGGTCTGGGTACTGCGCCTGAGTAACATCGTTGGCGTCCCGCGTCTTAAGTGCGTCGATATCGAACTTTAGTAGGTCGGGAGACTCACGTTCGACCTGCTTACGCCAGTGTTCAAACCCTTTGCCATTAACAATATCGTGAGGAATTCGTTCGTCATAAAAAGCAAACAGCGTCTCTTCATCGACCAGAATATCGCGCCGCCGCACACGGTCCTCTAGCGCTTCGACCTCTTCAATCAGCACTCGGTTGTGGGCAAAAAACTCACCTTTGGTCTGAAACTCACCTTCTACTAGCGCACGGCGAATAAACAGCTCACGAGACTCTTGAGGCGCAATCGGACCGTAATGCACTCGGCGGCGAGCTACAATAGGCAGTCCAAACAGCGTTACTTGCTCAAACGCGACCACCTGGGCACGCTTCATTTCCCAGTGAGGCTCACTGTAGCTGCTTTTCACTAAGTGCTGCGCTTGAGGCTCAATCCACTGGGGGTCAATTTTCGCCACCGTGCGGGCAAACAGTTTCGTCGTTTCAATTAGCTCAAATGCCATTACCCACTTCGGCGTTTTTTTCGCCAACCCTGAACCTGGGTGAATCATAAACTTACGGTTACGCGCGCCCAGGTATTCACGGTTTTCTAATAGCGTACCCAAATTAGACAGCAGCCCCGATAGCAGCGCTTGGTGCAACTTACCAGACGTTTTGCGGCGCATTTGCTTGGCCTGCTCTTCGCTCTCATCTTCATCCTTGACTGGCGGTGCGGGTACGTTGATATCCATATCACGCAGCAGCTGACGCAACTGACGGAACGTGTCATGCCACTCACGCATGCGTAGGTAGTTAATATAGTGCTCGCGGCACCAGCGACGCAGCTGGTTACCGGAGAGAGCCTCGCGGGCATTTTCAATACCGTGCCACAGGTTAAGTAGCGCGACAAAATCAGAGTCAGGGTCATGCCAGCGCTGATGCGCCTGATCCGCCGCCTGGCGTTTGTCGGCAGGTCGATCCCTAGGGTCCTGAATTGCCAGCGCTGAGACCACAATCAGCACATCCCGCAGGCTGCCCCGCTCGGCACCTGCTAGCACCATGCGCGCCAGACGTGGGTCGATAGGTAGCTTGGCAAGCTTGCGACCCAGCGGGCTAAGGCGCTGCTGCTCATCTACCGCCCCCAGTTCGAACAGCAAGCGAAAGCCATCTTTTACAAAGCGGCTATCGGGCGGATCAACAAAAGGAAAAGCTTCTATACTGCCAAGCTTTAGCGCCAGCATGGAGAGGATGACCGACGCTAAATTCGTACGCTGAATTTCTGGGTCGGTAAACGCTGGCCGCGCCAGGAAACCTTCTTCATCATAAAGACGAATGCACACCCCTTCTGCGACACGCCCACAGCGACCTTTACGTTGGTTGGCACTGGCTTGGCTAATCGGCTCAATCGGTAGCCGCTGTATTTTCGCACGGTAGCTATAACGGCTGATGCGTACCAAGCCTGGGTCAATCACGTAGCGAATTCCCGGCACCGTGAGCGAGGTTTCAGCAACGTTAGTGGCCAACACAATTCGCCGCCCTCGGTGGGAAGCGAAGACACGATTTTGCTCTTCGTTGGAAAGCCGAGCATAGAGTGGCAATATTTCGGTGCCGGGTAAGTCAGCCCGTCGCAGCGTATCAGCCGTCTCACGGATCTCCCGCTCACCCGGTAAAAACACCAGCACATCGCGAGGGCCATGCAGCCAGCCTTTCTCACGTTCAATGGTTTCGATTTCGCGCACGGCATGCAAAATACCTTCTTGCAGTGTGCGGTCATCTTCATCCTCTTCACTGCGCGCCAGTGGGCGATAATGAACATCCACAGGAAACGTGCGGCCAGACACCTCCACCACCGGCGCAGGTCTCTTAGCACTGCCAAAGTGGGCAGCAAAGCGATCCACATCGATGGTGGCTGAGGTAATAATAACTTTTAAATCAGGACGTTTCGGCAGCAGACGCTTTAAATAACCCAGCAAAAAGTCGATATTCAGGCTACGCTCATGGGCTTCATCAATAATCAGCGTGTCGTAACGCAGTAGCAAGGGGTCATGCTGAGTTTCCGCCAGCAGAATGCCATCTGTCATCAGCTTCACAAGTGTATTGGGCGAGCTTTGATCATTAAAACGTACTTGATAGCCGACCTGCTCACCCAGCGGCACACTCATCTCTTCTGCCAACCGCCCAGCCACACTGCGCGCCGCTAAACGACGGGGTTGGGTATGGCCAATAAGCCCTTTACGACCACGGCCAAGCTCTAAACAAATCTTAGGCAGCTGGGTGGTTTTCCCAGACCCAGTCTCCCCCGCCACGACCACTACCTGGTGGTCGCGGATAGCCTTTAGGATATCCTCACGCCGCTCCACCACGGGCAACTCAGCAGGATAATCCAGCGCCACCTTTAATGCTTCTCGGTTGGCAAGCAACTGCTTCGCTTTCTCAAGGTCACGCTGCACCTGCCGGACACCGTGGTCAATCGGCTTACTGTCTCGTTGACGCCGCTTAAGGCCTGCCACGCGACGCGCTAGCTGCTGTGCATCACGCAGCATGACATGGCCTATCTCCTCATCTAATACGGTGAGTGGATCAGCGGTTTGGGCGTCAGCATGGGAAGTTTGCGTGTCGGTGGTCACGTTAGGCTCGGTTTCCATCTCAGAATAAAATCGGCCCACTCCATGAGTGGGCCGACTATTGTAACGCCTTCGATAACAGGACGCCTAACAGCCGCCTGATAGCGAGCTCATCAAGCGCTTATGCGTTATTTGTTTCCTCATCGCGGAGCTGCCGACGCAGCACCTTGCCAACATTGGTTTTAGGAAGCTCATCCCGAAACTCGACGAACTTAGGCACTTTGTAACCCGTTAGCTCTTTTTTGCACCACTGGCGCAGCGTCTCCGCATCTAACTCACTGTTTTTGGAAACAACAAATAGTTTGATCGCTTCTCCGGCATCTTCATCAGGTACTCCAACCGCCGCAGCTTCCAGAATATCTGGATGGGCTGCTACCACATCCTCAACTTCATTTGGGTACACATTAAAACCAGACACCAGAATCATATCTTTTTTACGGTCAACGATTTTGATGTAGCCATCGTCCTGCAACACGGCAATATCGCCCGTATGGAACCAGCCGTTTTCATCAATAGAATTGCGGGTTTCATCATCGCGTTGCCAATAGCCCTTCATTACCTGCGGACCTTGAACGCACAACTCACCTGGCTCTCCCATTGCAACATCATTGCCGTCAGCATCAATCACCTTTACGGAGGTACCCGCAACTGGCTTGCCAATGGTGCCAAGCTGAATAGCATTGGTCGGGTTGAAGCTAACAATAGGCGACGTTTCTGTTAACCCATAGCCTTCTGCAATTGGGCAACCCGTTGTCTCTTCCCAACGCTGAGCCGCCGCTTTAGTCAGTGCCATACCGCCGGAAATGGTCAGTTTCAGCTTGGAAAAATCGAGCTGTTTGAAGTCGTCTCGATTGCACAGTGCGTTAAACAGCGTGTTGAGACCAATAAACCCTGTAAACGGCAACCCTTTAAGCTCTTTGACAAAGCTAGGTAAGTCGCGGGGGTTGGTAATCAGCAGCGAATGGTTACCTGTTTCCATTAAGAACAAGCAGTTAACCGTAAACGTATAGATGTGATAAACCGGTAACGGTGCGACTACCAGCTCTTCACCATCGGTTAAGTGCTCGCCAATGGCCGCGCGCGCCTGGAGCATATTGGCCACTAAGTTGCGGTGGGTCAGCATGGCACCTTTCGGCAAACCCGTAGTACCACCGGTGTACTGGAGCGCGGCTAAATCATCCATGGTGCGACTCACTTCGTTATGGCTCAGCGAAGCACCTTTTTTTAGAACGTCGCGGAAGCTAACGGCGCTAGGTAACGAGTAGGCCGGCACCATCTTTTTAACATGCTTCACAACCGCGTTAATTAGCCAGCGCTTGGGCACATCATGCAGGTCGGCAAGCTGCGTGACCATCACATGCTTAATCTCTGTTTTATCCAATACTTTTTCGAGCTTATCGGCCATGTTGGCCAAAATCAAAATAGCCTTAGCGTTTGAGTCTTTAAACTGGTGTGCCATCTCCCGCTCGGTGTACAGCGGGTTTGTGTTAACGACCACCAAACCTGCGCGCAACGCACCAAATACCGCAACCGGAAACTGCAGCACATTAGGTAGCTGAATAGCGATACGATCGCCGGGCACCAAATCGGTTTCGTGCTGCAACCAAGCAGCAAAATCGGCAGATAGACGATCGAGTTCAGCAAACGTAATCGTTTTTCCCATGCAGGTAAACGCTGGTTTATTTGCGAAACGTTTTACCGCTGAGTGAAAAACATCCGTAACTGAGTTGTATTGATCCAAGCCTTCAAGGGCTGGGCCACGTAAAATATGGGTATTGGCGTGTTCGCTCATGGGCAATCTCCGCTATCCGTGTCGATATTAGATCGACCTTGTTATTGTCGCGAGGCTAAGGAAGCAACGATATACGACGAACAGCGCGCTGTAAAACGATCGATTGAAACTTACGTTTCAACTTTAGCTTACAACGGTTAATGCCTTCAGCTATTCATCCTTGATCGCTCGTCAAAAATACTGACTACTGACTGTAGCGGCTAACTCCACGACTTGCCTAAGAAATCTCTGATGAACTGTTGCGTTTGACCATACTGCGTTAATCAGAGGCCTCCCCGTTACGACCATAACGCGCTTTAATTTCTCCCTCTCGCCATACCAATAACTCACCGGGCACCATGCGTTGCCAAGCCTCATTTTGGGTAAGCGGCTCGGTGGCGATAACAGAGACAATATCGTTAGGCGTTGTGTGTTCGATGAAATTAACCGTCATCTCAGCATCAGAAAGCTCAGCCTCACCAAAGGGGGCGCGACGGGTAATATGCGCCAGTTTGGTTGAACAGTAGCTATATAGATAAACACCATCTGATAACAAGAGATTAAAAACGCCTAATCCCCGCAGCTGCTCACACAACCCATGCAGCCGTTCCCACAACGATTCTGGAGAGGCTGGTGGCGTGGGAAAGCATCGGCGTAGCTCTCCCATCAACCAGCAGAAGGCGTGTTCACTGTCAGTATTACCCACGGGTATATAAACCCCTAGCGGTAGCGGCTGCCAATCACTGAGCTGACCATTATGGGCATAACACCAAGGGCGCCCCCACATCTCACGAGTAAACGGGTGAGTATTTGCTAGACGCACTCCGCCAACATTGGCCTGGCGAATATGGCTAATCACCACATTCGACTTGATGGGGTAGTCGCAAATTAAGCGAGCGATCGGTGAATTTACCGATGGGTGAGGGTCGCGAAATTCGCGATAACCTCCCTCCTCGTAAAACGCGATGCCCCACCCATCGCGGTGGGGCCCGGTGCCCCCACCGCGATGTAAAAAGCCGGAAAAGCTAAAGCAAATATCGGTAGGTACGTTGGCGCTCATGCCTAGTAACTCACACATTGCCCGACTCCCTAGCAGCGCCTTGAACACGCATCAATTAATAACCGGCTCTCGACGACGCGTGGGCTGGGGGTCTTCTTCTACGTCGCGGCCTTGATCTGACTCCTCAACGAACTGAGGCCTACGCCACCACCACAGTGCAATACCAACACACGCCCCAAGCGCGACGCCGAGCATCAGCCACAGCAGGCCGCCACGTAATGCGTTCGTGCTATGCTCTAAAAAAGCCACCGCAGACACCATGGCAGCGGGTGCCCAGCCGGTATAAAACTCGCCCTCTTCTACCAATGGTAAGCGATACCCAGCTGGTACCCACATTGCTCCAGCGATACTCCAAGTCAGCAGCAGGCGCGCCAGACGTGGCAAAAATGCCAGGGCAAAGTAAACCGCTACCAGCACAAGTAACGAAAGTCCGTAATAACTTAACCACAGCAGTGACATTGAGTCTTCAAACAGCATAATACCCCTCATGTGGGTGTAACCACCCGACGTTGATTTCCCGTTATGGTACCTGTCAATTTATGAAAGCACAGCCTGGTATGCACGAAGGCTCACCCATAGCGCACTATTATCGCGCTAATGACCCTGAATGGCACTGGTTAGAAGCACGTGATGCGCCTGATGTGAACCAATTTTTAAAAGCCGCTAACCGTGAGCACGCCAATTGGTTTGCACCATTACTACCGCTGGCCGAAACGCTTTACCAAAGCCACTTGGCACGCCGCGAACTAGCCGTTAAAAGTCTTAAGACAGCGTTAGACCACTTTACGTTCTGGAGCGACACCGCCGCCGAGGATGATTACCCCTGCTGGTGGCGTCACCCGAACGACCAGCCCGATGCTCATGAGTGCTTTCTTGACGTGCGTGACCGTGCCGCCGATCAGCCCTTTTATGACATGGGCGATATGGCACTTTCTCCTAATGAACAGTGGCTTGCCTGGACAGAAGATACCCAGGGTGACGAACGCTTCACACTGTGGTTAAAAGCGTTACCCGACGGAAAACCGCAGCAATTACTTAGCGATATTGGCGCCGGCATATGTTGGGCAGAGGATGAGACAACAGGCGGCGCTACGCTGCTATTTACACGTTTTGATGACACCCAGCGCCCAGATTCTATCTGGCGTGTGTGGATATCATTTTCAGCGCCCGAGCGTTTTACTGAGCCAACATTAGTCATGCGCGAGAACGACCAAGAGTTTTGGCTGGGTATCGGCAAAACGCGCTCTAAGGCTTGGTTATTCATTGAAAGTGGCTCAAAAGACACAACGGAAATTCATGCCCTGCCCGCCGCCCAGCCAGATGCCACACCGATGTGTCTGCATGCGCGCCAACCCGGCGTTGAAGTCAGCATTGACCATCGCCCGGGCGCATTTTATCGCCTGCAAAACGCCGCAGGCCCTCATTTCCAACTCGATTATATAAGTGACGCTCATCATCGCGACACTACTACCCACTGGCAGCCGCTGATTGCTCACCGTGAGGACACCACCTTAGAAGGCGTCGATGCATTTGCATGGGGCTTGATAGTGGCTGAGCGAAGCCATCGCGATGCCCAGGTCTTGCTTCGTCGCCTAGTGCTGGATAAAGACCATACCCCCACCTTAGATAAGCATATCGAACTGCCCGAAACGCCTTGTTCACAACTGCTGGAAGACTCGCCGCATTTCGATGCCAAAAGTGTTCAGCTGCGCGAAGAGTCGCTCACCCGTCCTCCTCACTGGTATTCACTGGATCTGGAAAGCGGCGAGCGTAAATTGCTAAAACAAGTGCCCGTTTACGGACAGCTTTCACCTGAACAGCTCACCAGCCGTCGGATATGGGCCACCAGTGTCGACGGAGAACAGATCCCTGTGTCAGTGGTCATGCGTGCTGATTTAGCCGACCAACCTCTACCCACCTTACTCTATGGCTACGGCGCGTATGGAGAAGCTCTCGATCCATGGTTTTCGATTGCTCGGCTTGAACTACTAGAGCGCGGCGCAGCGTTTGCTGTCGCCCACGTTCGGGGTGGCGGCGAACGCGGCGAGCCGTGGTATCTAAACGGCAAAATGGCGCATAAAGAGAACAGCTTTCACGACTTTTTAGCCGCCAGGGATGCGTTGGTGGAAACAGGCATAAGCCAGCACCAACGCATTGTTGCCTGCGGGGCAAGCGCCGGAGGCATGTTGGTGGGTACGTGTGTTAATCGTGCACCCGACGCTTTCTGTGCTGCGGTGCTGGATGTACCGTTTCTAGATGTACTGCGTACCATGCTAAATCCCGAGTTACCCCTTACCACCGCCGAATATAGCGAATGGGGCAATCCAGAAGATCCAGAAGTCGCCGAGCGGATACGTGACTACTCCCCCCTCGATAACATTCGCCCACAACGCTATCCGGCACTATGGATCGAGGGCAGTTGGTTCGATACTCGCGTCAGTTACTGGGAACCTGCCAAGTTTTATGCTCGGGTTACCCAGGCGCAGCAAGGCGACTCCCCTGTGCTGCTGCATACCGACATGAGCAGCGGCCACGGCGGCGCATCCGGCCGATTTAAAGCCTGGCGAGACACTGCCCGTCAGGATGCATTTATTTTGTGGGCTCTCGGTTTAGCCCCCATAAGCAAGACAAACCAGCAGCAATAGCTTTTTTCTCACCGTATTAAAAGGCTCACACGTTACGTTTAAGCAGTGCTCACGCGCTGCTTTTTTTGGCAAAAAACTTATTTATGGAAACACTTTCCATAAATAAGTTTTTACGCTATATTACCCGTAAGTTTTATAGACAAAAGTCTCAATCACACCCAGGAGCCCACCATGAGTTACCAGGAAAAATTTCTAACCATTTGGGACACCCCGCTGAAAGCGACGGACTCTTCCCAGCAACCAGCCAAGCTTGAAGCTGCAAACAAGCCGCACCCCTCTGCGCTTAAAGAAGTGTTTTTAACCATTTGGGATAGCACGAAAAGCAAAACCGCCAGCTAATGTTCTTACCATTAGCCAGCGGTCATTAAGCACGCCTGGAAGAGCTACTGTGGGATTCAGGACATCGGCAGCACGGCAATAATATGCTCTTCCAACAGGCGCTCAGGCACTTCATCCTGGGAAACCGCAAAATTTCTTACGCTGACACCCTTCCGGTGAACACGCTCAGCATCATTGCTTAGCAAAGGATGCCACCCCGCTAGCTTGCGCCCTTCGGCAACACGCCGGTAGCCACATGTATGGGGCAACCAAGTAAACTCTTTGACCAGCTCAGGGGTTAGCTGGGTGCAGTCAGGCACGCTATCAAAGCGATTTTCGTAGTCACTACACTGACAACTGCCGATATCCAGCAGACGGCAGGCAACATTAAGAATAGCTAACTCTTGTGTTTCATCATCGTGAAGCTTCAATAGGCAACATTGACCACAACCATCACACAGCGCTTCCCACTCCTGGGGTGTTAACTCTTCCAGTGAGTACCTTTCCCAGAAACGCTCACGCATGGCGGTGTCCATTGTTGATTCTCTCTTTTTTGAACATATTCACGGTTTGATCCTGCTAGTCGAAAGACCTTCGCTCTCAGCAGCCCCTCCGCCACTGGTTAGCGTGTCACGACACTCTTCCCATAGCGCAGTAAAATCGACTTCTAAACACGGGTAGTCTTCATACAGCCAGGGAACTAATTCGGCCAAACGGTTGGGCCCTGTTAGCCGTTTTCCGACCCCAGCCACCGCACGGCAGGTAAAGTCGAAATCAGCGTAGCGCCGTAGCCAATCATGCTCAACCAGCAGCGGCATCATGGTCGACAGTCGCTGCGGTGCCGGCCAAACACGTAGTAAGTGATAGCAACGTTCGATTAACTGATGTTGCTGCTCCCCCGCCTGCTGCCGGGCAAGAAAGTGATCCCACACAATATCTAGCGCGATCCCCGCATAGCGTCGCTGAGCCTTTGGCGCTCGCTGCTTAGCTTTTAGAACGCTAGGGTGACGATCCACCCAGGCATCCACCCGACGATGATGGCGAATACCGCTAGCAACCGCTGGTGACCATGCCGTTAAATCTTGCCCCTTCACACCATCAGCAATTAAGTTGCCGTAGAGAAACTCATCACTGCCGGGATGAGCCAGCCAGGCATGGGCAAGAAAGTTCATGACACGCTCACTTCCGCTCAGCGGCTTGTGCGCGATGTACATCCAACAAATAAGCTTCCTTAGCGGGCGGCATTTGCAGATAAAACCCTTGTTCTTGAATCGCTGTCATCACATCGGCAGCGTTAACTCGCGCCAGCTTTTTATCGGCTGTCAATATCATCGTCAGCACTGGCACCGGCTTACCAAAGGTGTCCATCAACGCGTCGGGCACCGATGACATCCCCTTCTGCTTGTCTATGTAGAGATACATTTCATCTTTACGTGAGCTTTTTAAAATCTCACAAAGCAGTTTCTCGCTCATTGCGATGAATCCTCAAGCGCCTGGTAAATGTCTTGCGTTAAACAGATATCACGCCAGCCATTGAGTGGGGTTAATGGCTGATTGGCTAACCGCTGCATGACAAGCGCCTCAATATCACGACGTCGCAACAGCATTTCAGGCGCTATTTGCAAAGCGTCCGCCTTCTCTGCCACCACCTTTTTAAGTGCCTTAAAGCGCCGTTTAAACGTAGGATGCATAGGGTCTGGCCAGCGCGCAGGCAAGTCGGCTTCAGGGCAGTGCTGGGCTTGTTTCACTAAAGCCAATAGCGCATCGCCTTCTTTTTTGACCAGCACGGGTTTAACCCCCTCAACCTCCGCAAGCTCATAGCGATTTTGGGGCATTTTTTCCGCTACCGCGAACAGCAGCTTATCGCTAACCAACCAGTTACGCGGCAAATCGCGGCGACGGGTTTCCCCTTCGCGCCAAATAGTCATTAGGCGGTAGGCTTCTAGCTGGCGAGGCTCAAGGCGCCACAGCTGACGCTGGCGGGTATACCACTGGCCGTCGCTTTCAACACTGCGGCCCGCCTGCTCGATCAAGCTAGCGCACTCGTCGTCAAGCCATTCGCGTCGCCCTAGTTCCGCTAACTTTTCAGCCTGTAACGCCCATACCTTAAGCAGGTAAATAACATCTAAAGCGGCATACTGACACTGGGAAGGCCTCAGCGGACGCTCCAGCCAGTTAGAACGCGTCTCCTCTTTGGGCAACGTCTCGCCAACCCAGTGCTCCACTAGCTTTTGATAGCCCATACCAGGGTTTTCACCCAAAAATGCCTGTGCCACCTGGGTATCCACAAGCGGTGCTGGCAGTACGCCTGCCCAGTGCTGGAAGACTTCGAGGTCTTCACTACAGGCATGTAATAGCTTTATCGCACTGTTTTGCAATAAATTGCGAAATGCTTCGGTGCAAGGCGTGCTCAATGGATCGACTAAATAGGCCATTTCACCGGTGGTGAACTGAATGAGCGCGGGCACCGGAAAAAAGGTGTTCTCGCGAAAAAACTCAGTGTCTAAGGCAATCACACTGGCACCTGCAACTTGCTCGCAGGCCGCATCCAGAGCCTCGGCACTATCAATCCATTGATATAAAGAAGGAGCTAAAGAGGACAAAGCAATCTTCCGGGTTGGCACAATCGCAAAAGCGCTTGCGTTTTTGGTAAGGGTCAATCGCTGGCGAAGGGCTGGCGACCGTTAAAGGCGCGGCTTAGCGTGCCACCATCCACGTACTCAAGCTCTCCCCCCATGGGAACACCATAAGCAAGACGAGAAAACGTGACGCCATAGTGAGCAAGCTGAGCGGCGATGAAGTGGGCAGTGGCCTCGCCCTCTACCGTGGGGTTTGTCGCAAGCACTACTTCACGAATATTGCCTTCTGCAATACGGCTTTCGAGCAAATCCAGACCGATAGCATCAGGGCCAATACCATCTAACGGCGAGAGATGGCCATGCAGAACGAAATAGCGCCCCTGAAAACCACCCGCCTCTTCAATGGCAATCTGATCAGCAGGCGACTCCACAACACACAGCAGCGCATCATCACGGCGCGGGCTTTCACACAGCGCACAAATATCAGCCTCAGTGAGCGTACGACAGCGCTGACAATAACCCACCTCTTCAATGGCTCGCTGGATGATTGCCGCCAGTCGCTGCCCACCAGGGCGCTCACGCTCTAACAGGTGCATTGCCATGCGTTGGGCTGTTTTAGGCCCAACGCCAGGTAATACACGAAAAGCTTCCATCAACTGCTCGACAAGCGGGGAAAAGCGCATCGGTTAGAACGGCATCTTAAAGCCAGGCGGCAAGTTCAAGCCGGCCGTTGCTTCTTGCATTTTCGCCTTGGAGTTCGCTTCTACTTTACGCACTGCGTCATTCACGGCAGCCGCGAGCAGGTCTTCCAGAAGCTCTTTGTCTTCCTCAAGAACGCTAGGATCAATGGTGACGTCGGTGACATCGTGGCGACCATTCATGGTAATTTTGACCATACCGGCACCCGCTTCACCCTGCACTTCCGCCTTCGCAGCTTCTTCTTGAACCTGCTGCATTTTCTCCTGCATTTCTTGGGCTTGCTTCATGATGTTGCCCATTCCACCTTTAAACATGCGGGTATCTCCTTAACGATCAAAATTAATAAAAGGGTGCTGCTGGTCAACCATCAGCCGCTAGGAACGTGATTCGGGCGTTGGTTTGACGCTTGACTCAATGAGCGTAGCTCCAAATGCCTGCTGTAGCTTCTGAATATTGGGGTCACGATGTAATAGATCAACGGCCTCCGCATGACGCTCTTGCTGCAGCCGCTCCTCCTGCTGGCGAGGTGTTTCCAGTGCAGTCGAAAGCTCGGCTGTCATAAACTCAATCCGCCGTGGCATGCCATAACTCGTTAACGCACGCGCTATGCGCTCATTATGCACATCAGCCTGCATCGCCGCTTGATTGGGGTCTAGCCGCAATACAACCGTATGCCCATCGTCACTTTCGAGCTGGCAATGCGCCGCCAAGCTGCGGGTCAGCCCGCCTAACCCAAGGGCATTGAAGCACGCAAGCCACCCGGCATGATCTAGCCAACCAGCAGGTGCGCTTGAGCTGTCCACAACATGCACTGGCGCCTCAGAAGAAATGGGCTCTGGCTCTGGCTCTGGCTCTGGCTCTAGCTCTGGCTCTGGCTCTGGCTCTGGCTCTGGCTCTGGCTCTGGCGAGAGCATAGCCGCACTCTCCACCTCATCAAGCGACCACGGCGGTGCCTGTTGCTCGGATGAGGCATCTAGCGCGCTGGATGCCTCATTCGTGACTGGCTCAGCATTTTCCTGCACAGCGGCTGGTTCAGGTGCATTGACCTGATTGATCGGCGGCGCAGGCTCAGGCTTTTTTGCTGTTGACTCATTAGAAACAGGTGCATGAGACACCGCTTCTTGAGAAGCAGCGTTACTGGAAGTTTCACGGCGCAGCGGAAGTGGTGTCGCTGAAGGCTTGGGCACCCCCTGCGGGCGGAACGCCAACATACGCAACAGGGTCATTTCCAGGGCGCTACGCAGGTCAGGCGCATGCACCATGTCGCCGCGGCCTTGAATGCCGATCTGGTAATAGAGCTGAATATCCTCGGCGGTAAAACGGCTAGCCAGCTGTTGAATCAGTTGACGATCACCGTGGCTGTTATCTACGGCATCAGGCACCATCTGAGCCACTGCCAAGCGGTGTAAAACCGCGGTCAGCTCATCCAGCACCGCGGCAAAATCAGGCCCCTGTTCAGAAAGCTGTGCGACCTCGGCTAGCAGTTGTTGAACATCCACATCCGCCAGTGCCTCCACCAGCGCCAGCACGTGACGATGATCCAATGTGCCGAGCATGGCAGCGACATCTGCATGGCGAACTGCGCCCTGGCCAAAGGCAATGGCTTGATCGGTTAGGCTCATTGCATCACGCATGGAGCCTTCTGCGGCCTTACCTAACAGCCATAAAGCGCTCTCGTCGTATGCGACACCTTCCTCACCCAGCACATAGGTTAGGTGCTCCACCACCCGCTCAGGAGGCATATGCTTAAGCGTGAACTGTAGGCAGCGTGACAGCACGGTAGCCGGTAGCTTCTGCGGATCCGTGGTCGCAAGCAAGAATTTCACATGAGGCGGAGGCTCTTCCAAGGTTTTCAACAGCGCATTAAAGCTACTGGTCGACAACATGTGCACCTCGTCAATCAGGTACACTTTATAGCGCCCTTGCGTCGGGGCGTACTGCACGTTGTCGAGCAGTTCACGTGTGTCTTCCACCTTGGTACGCGAGGCAGCGTCGACTTCGATCAAGTCAACAAAGCGACCTTCGTCAATCGCTTGACAGCTATCGCACTGACCACAGGGGGTAGAGGTAATACCTTCGTCACCACGGCCATTAGCGGTACAGTTAAGGCATTTCGCTAGGATACGCGCAAGGGTCGTTTTACCCACGCCGCGAGTACCCGTAAATAGGTAAGCATGATGCAGTCTGCCCTGGTCAAGGGCATTCACTAAGGCGCGTTGAACATGGGCCTGGCCCACGAGCTCGTGGAATGTACGCGGCCGCCATTTGCGGGCCAGAACCTGATAGCTCATTGAGCAATACTTCCTTTGGCGGGCTTAACTGTCGAGGCGAAATAAAACACCATTCTAGCGGCTGCGCTGCAGCCCGCCAACCGCCCAGCCCAAGAGACCAAGCGGTGTGGGGCAATAAGCGATTTATGCGTTGTCGCCGCTCTCCGCTGCGCCAGCACGCTGAGCGGCTTCTTTAATCAGCTTTTCAAGCTCGCCGCTTTGGTGCATCTCAATCACGATGTCGCAGCCGCCAACCAGCTCGCCTTCTACCCACAGCTGCGGGAACGTTGGCCAATTAGCAATTTTTGGCAGCTCGGCGCGGATATCTGGGTTGTCCAACACGTTAACAAAGGCAAAACGCTCGCCGCAGGCCATAAGCGCCTGGACTGTTTGCGCAGAGAAACCGCATTGCGGCAATTGGGGCGTGCCTTTCATGTAGATAAGAATAGGATTTTCGCTAATTTGACGCTGAATATTTTCGGCAGTCGTGCTCATGATGTGCTCCTAAAACAAGTGATGTTATCTAGCCAGTTTACGCAATTCATTAACTAGCTTTAACCCTACAACCGAAGATTACTGCGTATTGCTGTGTAAACGAATACTTGAGCAAACTACTCGGCCTTACCGTGTGGAGCAACATTCTACGCATGCCGAGTGCGTTGCGCATCCCCTGCCGCATCGCTAGGATAGTGTTTTTGCGCGGAGAGATATCATCATGGCGACACGCCATTTCCTAACCTTGCTGGATTTAACCCCAGATGAGCTGGCGTACCTGATTCAGCGTGCCATTAAGATCAAAACCGAGCTGAAGGCTAACGGCCCTGTTTATACGCCGCTGCCTAATCGCACGCTAGCGATGATTTTTGAGAAATCATCCACCCGCACACGGGTGTCGTTTGAAACTGGCATGGCACAGTTCGGCGGTCACGCGCTCTTTCTCTCCCCCCGCGACACTCAGTTAGGACGCGGCGAACCGATTGAAGACACCGCCCGCGTGCTGTCCGAAATGGTCGATGCTGTGATGATCCGCACCTTTTCACACGCAGGTTTGGAAGCCTACGCCAGCGCTAGCAGCGTGCCCGTCATTAACGCCTTAAGTGACGATTATCACCCCTGCCAACTGCTGGCAGACGTGATGACCTGGACCGAGCTGCGCGGCAGCGTAAAAGGACGTACAGCCGTTTGGGTTGGGGATGGCAATAACATGTGCCACTCCTGGATTAACGCCGCACGCCAATTTGGCTTTCAACTCCGCGTTTGCTGCCCGAAAGGTTATGAACCTCGTGCCGACATTATGGAAGCCGCTGGAGATTGCATCACACTACTTCACGACCCCCACGAGGCCGCCAAAGGCGCCGACTTGATCACGACGGATGTATGGGCATCCATGGGGCAGGAAGAAGAGCAGGCCAAGCGCGAAGCAGACTTTGCAGGCTTCCAGGTTACCGAAGCGATGCTTGATAGCGCACAACCTGATGTGCTTTTCCTGCACTGCTTGCCTGCTCACCGCGGTGAAGAGATTAGCCACTCTCTGCTCGACGACCCCCGTGCCGTCGTATGGCAAGAAGCGGGTAACCGCCTGCACGCCCAAAAAGCCTTAATTGAGTTTTTACTGCTTGGTAAAATCGCTGAGGAATAGCGCCGGAGAGTGCAAGTTTTTAATTGACGCACAATTGGCATAAAAAAACGCCTCGTTACTAGTAACGGGGCGTTTTTATGAATTCTATCTATGTAAATATAATATCTATGTAAATATAAATGGTGGAGCCTAGCGGGATCGAACCGCTGACCTCAACACTGCCAGTGTTGCGCTCTCCCAGCTGAGCTAAGGCCCCACAAGCCGCTCTCTTCCTACAAGCAGCGCCGAGATACTACGCCAGCCGTTTGCTTGGCGTCAAGCTAATGATGAACAAGCATCAACTAAATTCTCCTTTGATAACAGCTGTGGCACTCTATAGCGAGTAACGTTATAGCTAGCAATGTGGCCTTCGCCCACAACCACGATGATTACATGCAGGAGCCTGCGCCTTGATCAAAGTTTTAATCGCCGATGATCATCACCTGGTGAGGACCAGCATCGCCCACCTGTTAAACGAAGAGTGCGATATCAAAATCGTAGGCGAGGTTGACGATGGCGAAAGCGCAGTCGCGCAATGCCGTCGTTTGAAGCCTGACATTGTCGTGATGGATATTCGCATGCCAGGCATTGGCGGGCTGGAAGCAACACGACGCATTCATAGAACTATGGAAGACGTCAAAGTGCTCATTCTGACCGCTCATATGGAAGATAGCGCGCTACGACTCATGCTAGAAGCCGGCGCCTCAGGGTTTCTTAGTAAAGGAGCCGACACAGCGGAAATGACCGACGCTATCCGACAAGTGTTCCATGGCGGGCGCTTTGTCAGTAAAGAGATCGCCCAGCGGTTAGCGCTCTCACATTTTACCGACGAAAATAACCCGTTTAGCCACCTGTCACATCGCGAACTGCAGATTGCTCTTATGATCGTTAACTGCCAACGCGTCCAAGTGATCTCAGACCGTTTGCACCTTAGTCCAAAAACAGTGAATACCTACCGCTACCGGCTGTTTGAAAAGCTACAAGTTGCCACCGATGTAGAGCTTACCCACCTAGCCCTGCGCCATGGTTTAGTCGAGGGCTTTGACGCCATCATGGGATAGACCTACCATCGCTGCTTCTGCCGTCTAGAAGCGCCGATGCCCAGCTATGACTTTTGATGCCAAGCAGTTTTTAAGCTCCGTCAGTACCTCACCCGGCGTTTACAGAATGCTGGATGAGCAGCGCAACACCCTGTATGTTGGTAAAGCCAAGCGCTTAAAGGCGCGACTTGCCAGCTACTTCCGTGGACAGCTTAATACCAAAACCCAAGCGATGGTGGCACGGATTGCCGACATTCAAATCACCGTTACCCGCAGTGAAACCGAAGCACTGTTGCTAGAACAGACACTGATCAAAGAGCTGCGCCCGCCTTACAACATTCTGTTAAGAGACGACAAATCCTACCCGTTCGTGTTTGTAACCGACCGACACCCCTACCCCGCGCTTGAGTACAAGCGGGCGCGACAGCGTAAGGGAGATGGGCGCTACTTAGGCCCCTACCCGAGCAGCGGCGCTGTTAAAGAAAGCTTGACGCTAATGCAGAAAATTTTCCGCATACGCAACTGCGAAGACAGCGTATTCGCTCACCGCTCTCGGCCATGTTTGCAATACCAAATTCAGCGCTGTAGCGCGCCTTGTGTCGACTACATTTCAGCAGCGGACTACCGCCGTGATGTCGAGCATGCAGTGATGTGTTTGGAAGGTAAAAGTGAGCACGTCACCCAGCTTCTTAGCGAAGAGATGGAAACCGCCAGCCACGCACTGAATTTTGAAGAAGCAGCAAGGCTGCGCGACCAGATACAGCAGTTACGCCAGCTTCAGCAGCGTCAGTTTGTCGATAATGAGAGTGGCGATGCCGACGTTTTTGCGCTTGCCCAACGCCCAGGCGCACTAGGCATATCCATACTTAGCGTACGCGATGGCCGGTTACTGGGCGCTCGCCATCACACGCCTAAAAACGACCTGGACTTACCCCCAGAGATGCTGCTGACGGAGGTCGTTAGCCAGTACTATTTCGGACAGCCTCACAATGTGCCAAGCGAAGTGATTACCAGCCATCCACTTGATGACAGCGCGCTGATTGCTGAAGCACTCTCTCAACAAGCAGGTAAGCGCATCCGCGTGACCAGCCAAGTTCGAGGCCATCGCGCTCAGTGGCAGCACCTGGCCATGACCAATGCAGAACAACAGCTTGCATCGCAGCTTGCCAACAAAACACAGCTCACCCAGCGCTTTGAAGCGCTCCAAAAAGCGCTCGCTTTGGAAAAAATACCCGAACGCCTTGAGTGTTTTGACATTAGTCACAGCCATGGAGAAGCAACCGTCGCTTCCTGCGTAGTGTTTGATCATCAAGGCCCACGAAAAAGCGATTACCGTCATTTTCGGATTGAAGGCGTTGCCGCTGGCGATGACTATGCCGCTATGCAACAGGCGTTAACGCGTCGCTTGAAGCGCGTAAAGAGCGGCGAAGCCGTGGCTCCTGACATATTGATCGTCGATGGTGGCAAGGGGCAGCTGAACATGGCTCGCGGCGTATTAACTGAGCTGGAAGTTTCCAATATAATTTTGCTGGGCGTTGCCAAAGGCACTACTCGCAAAGCAGGGCTAGAAACGCTTTTTTTGGAAACGACCGACAATCCACTTCCCCTGGATCCTGCCTCTCCTGCGCTGCATCTAATTCAGCACATTCGCGATGAGTCACACCGCTTTGCCATTGCAGGCCACCGAGCTCAGCGTGATAAGGCACGCCGAACCTCAACGCTACAAGACATACCCGGCATCGGGCCTAAAAGACGCCGCGAACTCTTACGTTTCTTCGGCGGCTTGCAGGGTGTGCAGAAAGCCAGCCGTGATGAGCTTGCGCGTGTTCCTGGTATTAATGCGTCGCTCGCCGAAACAATTTACCAATCTCTGAATGGATAAACCTGCTGTTAACATGGATGCTAGGCACCAAGGGAGATAGAATGTCCCCCACGACACTCTGTCTCCCATGATTCTCCGGCAAGGATCGCGCCCTGCGATGAACATACCCAACATACTGACTCTGGCAAGAATCGCCTTCATCCCGCTACTGGTAGTGCTTTTTTATCTGCCATTTAGCTGGAGCATGCCTGTCGCTGCAGGCTTATTCGCCCTGGCATCCATCACCGACTGGCTGGATGGCTACCTAGCCCGCCGCTGGGATCAATCAACACCATTTGGGGCTTTTCTAGACCCTGTGGCAGATAAGCTGATGGTCGCCGTTGCGCTGGCCCTGCTGATTGAGCGCTTTGACACATGGGTATTAACGCTACCTGCCCTGGTCATTATTGGCCGCGAAATTGTTATTTCTGCGCTGCGTGAGTGGATGGCAGAGATGGGCAAACGTGGCACGGTCGCGGTGTCATGGATCGGCAAGCTAAAAACGACCTTACAAATGGTCGCCTTGCTCATACTGCTCGCCTTCCCACCTGGGCATCAATTAGCGCTACTGGGTATTGCGGTGCTTTACGCCGCAGCGATGCTTACGCTTTGGTCAATGGCACAGTACCTAAAAGCGGCATGGCCACATTTAAGTCGTTCAATGTGAGTTGCTCGCTACGCGACTGAACCTGAAGAGAAATTCATTAATTGACAAGCTCGTAGCGATGCGTATAATTCGCCCTCGAGTCAAGCGGGAATAGCTCAGTGGTAGAGCATCGCCTTGCCAAGGCGAGGGTCGGGAGTTCGAATCTCCTTTCCCGCTCCAATGACTTGTTAGGCTGGATGGCAGAGTGGTTATGCAGCGGACTGCAACTCCGTGTACGCCGGTTCGATTCCGACTCCAGCCTCCATTTTAAGTGTGGCGACGAATAGCACTATTCTTTCGATACACTGCCCGGATGGCGAAATTGGTAGACGCAAGAGACTTAAAATCTCTCGGAGGCAACTCCGTGCCGGTTCAAGTCCGGCTCCGGGCACCATATCCTGTATTGCCTTTCCTGTTTGTTACTGCAGACAGAGCTCGTTAGAGTTAACTCTTACAGACGCTCACCCCAATCAAACTCCCCCGATTACCTCTAACTCGATCAAACGAACTCCCTTGTGCGTATCGACTTTTGTTCGCATTAGTCTATGTTTGCTCAAATCTATGTTTGCTTAAATCTATGTTTGCTTAAATCTATGTTTATTCAAATCTCTGAATATTTTTGATATGTCCATACGCCTTTATCTATCCGCATTGACAGCGATTTTTTGATTGCACTCATCGCCAAGTGACAGCGGTCACGCTATGATGCCTCCCTTTGTTGTCTACAGCGTATGCTGTCTAAAGCGTTTAGCACCTACCGCGTTTGAATGTGAAAAGAGGAACCGGCCCCATGAGCACGCCAACATCCGACGTACTTATCATCGGCGGCGGCGTCGCCGGCTTAACGTTAGCCCTTGAAGTTGCTGACCACCTGTCGGTAACGCTAGTACGGCCAGCTCTAGATGACCAAGGAGCCAGTCGCTGGGCGCAGGGTGGAATAGCAGCCGTACTCTCGCCTGAAGACGATCTAGACGCTCATGTACGAGATACCCTCATTGCCGGCGACGGCCTATGTGATGAAGACGCTGTCCGCTTTACCGTCACTCATGGCCCCGATGCCATTCAGTGGCTAATCGATAACGGCGTACCATTCACTCCAGACCCAGACCCCAGTGCTAGTTATCCCTACCATTTAACACGCGAGGGGGGGCACAACGCGCGACGTATTATTCATGCCGATGACGCGACTGGTCGCGCGGTGGTCGACACGCTCTACCAAAAAGTTAGCGCCCACCCCAATATTATTCAGCGTAGCGACTTAACCATCCTGCACCTCATCAGCGATACCGCAGGCCACTGTGTTGGCGCGAGAGGCGTCGATCAACAGCATCATCAACAGGCACTTTTTGCGAAGCACACTGTTCTGGCAACAGGTGGTGCCAGTGGCCTTTATCGCCACACCACCACTCCCTCCCCCAGCAGTGGAGAGGGCATGATAATGGCCGCTGAACTGGGTGCCAATCTCATGAATCTTGAGTTTCAGCAGTTTCACCCCACCTGCCTGTTTGACCCAGAAGGGCCCGCTTTTTTAATTAGCGAAGCCGTGCGAGGAGAAGGCGGTTATCTACTCAATGAGGCTGGACACCGCTTCATGCCCGACATTGACCCTCGCGCTGAGCTAGCGCCTCGCGATGTCGTTGCCCGGGCCATTGATGCTCAAATCCAGCAAAGCACCCAAGGACATGTCTGGCTGGATATCAGCCACCTTAGAGAAACCGCTATTCGCAGCCACTTCCCCACCATTCTGGCTCACTGCATCTCTCGGGGAATTGATATTACGCGCCAGCCGATCCCAGTGGTTCCCGCAGCCCACTATAGCTGCGGCGGCGTTGCCACTGACCATCATGGCGCCACCCATGTCCCCAACCTCTATGCGATTGGTGAAACCGCTTACACTGGCCTACATGGCGCAAACCGTATGGCCAGCAACTCGCTACTGGAGTGCCTGGTCTACGCAAGAAGTTGTGCAAAGTATTTGTTGTCGCAGGCAAAGCATCCGCAGGCACAAGCCGAGGGCCTGCCGAGCACGCTTCTCGACGCAACACAGTCGCCAGAGCAGCAAAAGCACTCACTATCTTTAGCAGCCTTAAACAAGATACGTAGCGAGATGCGTTCCGTTATGAGCCAATATGTCTCTATCGTGCGTAGCCATCAGGGGCTATGCACCGCACGGGACAAATTGACCGAGCTTGAAACACAGCTTGATGAACTAGATGGAAGGCGGATACATCCAGAAAGCGTACGCCTACAACAAGCGCTCTGGCTTGCTCAGTTGACGGTTCTAGCTGCACTTCAAAGGAAAGAGTCGCGCGGGCTGCACTACACTACCGATTGGCCAGAGCGCCAGCACAATGCAACCGCCTCGCTGTTGTCGCTTAGCCAGTTATCGCCCAGGGCGATGGCATAAACGCCTCAACGCTCTTTGGCTCTGACTTGGCAAACTATCTGGCCACAGCCAAAGCCGTTGCGGCCCTATATAAAGCCCTATTAGCCATGGGCCGATGTAATCCGCATTAACAGGCTGCTCGTTGCCAAGTTCACCGCTTTGAGATAACCACTGGGCACTTATTTGATGATCACTTTTTGAGACGACTAACGCCCCCGTAGGCTGCTGACGATACTCTCGGCGCAACAGCAAAGCGGCGGCTCCCGCGATCAATATCGCCAACAGAGGGCTTAATAGCCACGCCGCAGTGGCGCATAAACTTAGCGCCAACGCAGCATGAAAGGCACATTGAATCTTAGAGCGTGCGATAAGCAGAGTTATCGGTATTTTCTGCATGTTCAACTATCATCTGCACAATGCGCTTTAATGATGGCTCCTCGGGCCATTCACGACGCATCAGCCATCCAAAAAGGTCTTGATCCTCCTCCTCAATCAAACGCTGATAAGCTAATTGGTCATCTTCACTCAGCTCATCAAAACGGTGCTCAAGAAACGGAATCAGCAGTAAGTCCAGCTCCCACATGCCACGACGGGAATGCCAGTAAAGGCGCTTACGCAGTATGGCTGCAGGGGAAGTATCGTCGTTCAACGCAAGCCTCTCCAGATATAAAAATGAGGAGCCAGTATACCTAAGCCACAGGGTCGCGCCAGCGCCTCGCATCGCCTATGCTGATATTCATTCTAGTACCTTGTTTTATCTGAATTGTTTTATGCTGTTATGCGCAGTATGCTGATTCTGTTGTTATCGAGGTCGCAAGCGCGTCACGGCCTTTAAAGTTCGCAGGGAGCCAACCGATGACCAAGTCTGAATTAATCGAACAAATTGCTATGCGTCAACCGGAGCTATCCGCCAAGGAAGTTGAAACGGCGGTACGTATCATTTTAGACGATATGACCGATGCTCTTGCCAGTGGAGGGCGAGTTGAAATCCGTGGGTTTGGTAGTTTTTCGCTACATTACAGGGAACCGCGTACCGGGCGTAACCCCAAAACGGGTGATCCCGTCGACTTAGATGGCAAGTACGTGCCGCACTTTAAGCCGGGCAAAGAATTACGTGAGCAGGTAGACGCAAGCCGCGCGCTTGGCTACTAGCAAGCTAATAGAGACTCTGCACACTCGGCGTCGTTAGTAACGTGATTATTTATAATCACGTTATCCGACTTTCTGCGGGATGACGCCACGCTGCGACTCATACACAATAGAGCTATTATGAATGTCACTGACTAGGAAACTCTCATGCGTTGGATCAAAGGGCTGATTCTGGCCGTCATATTGCTGGTTGTTCTACTGGTAGGCATTTTATTTGCCGTCAACAACCAGCAAACTATTGCCTTGAACCTGATCTGGGCAGAACTGCCTCCCGTCTCTCTCTCTGTATGGCTACTCGCCACGTTAGCATTGGGTGTCGTCTTGGGTATGCTCGCCATGCTAGGCGTGTATGTTCGGCTGAAAGCGCGGCTAGCACGCAGTGAACGCCATAATAAGCAGCAGCGCAAAGAGTTGGACCGCCTTCGCACTCAGGAGCTCAAGGAACTAGCTTAAATGCGTGATGCCGTGCTGCTAGGCGTACTGTTGGCAGCCATTGCCATCGGATTTGGTTTGGGCGTTCGCTACACCGCCCGACGTCTACGCACCCATACTTCTCGCTCTACAGACTTATCGAAAGAGTACTTCGTCGGGCTTAATTATCTGCTTAACGAGCAGCCCGACGAAGCCATCAATACGTTTGTCAATGCCCTGGATATAAATAGCGACACGGTAGAAACTCACATTGCCTTAGGCAAATTGTTTCGAGCACGCGGTGAAGCGGATAAAGCCGTTAGCATCCACCAAAACCTACTCGCTCGCCCTGCCCTATCCACCTCCACCAATGAACATGTGCAGCTTGAATTAGCGCGTGATTTTGTGGCGTTAGGCGTTCATGACCGTGCGCAACGGTTACTGCAAACATTACTAGACCAGTCCGCCAATGACACCTACCGCGAGGAAGCCAAACGGCTCTTGATTGACTTATTAGAGCGTGAAAAAGGCTGGCTGGATGCCCTTGATGTGGCTCAATCACTGTTCAAGCAGCAACCCGGCATGCGTCGCCCAGCTGCCCACTGGCTATGTGAACTTGCCCAAGAGGAAATTCATCAAGCCAGTCGAGCACTGGCTCGCAAACACCTTAAAAAGGCGCTACAACTGGATGAGCGATGTGTCCGCGCGACATTACTACTCGCCGACTTAGAAATGGATAATGGTCATTACACGCGAGCGATCGAGCGACTAGACCATATCCCTAACCAGGATATCGCCCATATCCCAACCATGCTGCCGGCACTTCAGCGCGCCTACGAGCGCAACGACGATATCCAAGGCTTTGAAACTCACCTGTATCGATTGCTAGGCCAAGCGCCCTACACCAGTATCATTATCACCTTAGGCGAACTCATCCACCATCGGGATGGTGTGGATTGCGCCATTGAGCGCACTGGCGAATGGCTCAGGGAAGCCCCTAGTCTTGGCGGGCTAGACTATTTAATCGACCTCTACCATGAAAGCCACCGCTTAAGTGGAAGAGCGCTCCCCGATACACGCCTGTTGCTATTAAAACACCATACCAATGCGCTGCTAGAGGGCCGACCGCGTCACCGTTGCCGCCGCTGTGGTTTTTCCAGCGACAGCCTCGCCTGGCAATGCCCTAGCTGTCGTCGCTGGGGCACCATTAAACCCATTACCGGCGTCGATGGTGAGTAACCAAACCGTTAGTTAGACGCAAGTTCAGCATCAATAGCGGCCAGTGCTGCCATGGGGTCTTCTGCCTGGGTGACCGGACGCCCAACCACCAGATGTGTGCTACCGGCACGCATTGCATCGCTAGGGGTCATAATGCGCTGCTGGTCATTGGCAGCAGCAAAACTAGGCCGAATACCTGGCGTCACTTTCAAGAAATCAGTGCCACAAAGCGTTTTGATTTGCGCAGACTCTTGGGCGGAACAAACAACACCACTCAGGCCGCTCTGCTGGGTTAATGCCGCTAAACGTAACACATGCGCTTCTGGGGTAGCTCCAATGCCTGTTTCGCTTAGATCGTCGGCTTGCATGCTGGTGAGTACCGTGACAGCGATGAGGTGGGTGTGTAAACCGTTGTCATCTAAGCGTTTAACCGCCGTTTCCATCATCTTACGCCCACCAGAAGCATGCACGTTAACCATCCACACACCCTGCTCGGCCGCCGCCTGCACCGCGCTCGCCACCGTATTGGGAATATCATGAAATTTTAAATCTAGAAAAATCTCAAAACCACGCCCATGTAACGCTTCCAGCACTGCTGGGCCACTGCGGGTAAATAGTTCTTTGCCTACCTTTACGCGGCAGCGCTTAGGGTCTAACTGGTCTGCCATACACAGTGCTGCATCCAGCGAAGGGTAATCCAAAGCAATAATCAACGGGGAATCAGTAGCCACTACGCTTAACTCCATTTTTCATTTCAAACATTATACCAGCCAACTCCTACTCACTGTGTAAGCGATTAACCATTTTCACATGGTTAAAATCTTACAAACTCTATCGTTAATGGCTTACAGAACTCTCCTCTAAAACGTATTAATTTAGTCAAAGCAAAGGGCGAAGAAGAGAGACTCTCACCTTTTGCGTATGCAAACCGCCGCAATGCATAAGTGCGTAGTCAGGAGCGGCGACTCCAGGGAAAACTAAAGAGGATATCAACAATGAAAACAATGCTAAAAGGACTGTTGGCTGCACTATTACTGAGCTTAAGCTTAGGGGTATCAAGCATCGCTATGGCACAAAACATAGCCCCCATTAATATCAATACGGCTGATGCTGAACTGCTTGCCGAACTACCGGGCATCGGACCAAGCCGTGCAGCCGCCATTATTGAAGAGCGCGACAATAATGGGACGTTTGTGGATGCCGATGACCTCACCCGCGTGAGCGGCATTGGTCCTGCCACTGTTGATCAGATGCGTGACCAGGTCACGGTTAATGAGTGAGTAACGCGGTTAATGAATAAGTAGATAAGCCAGACGTTACCTACAAAACTCACCGCCAAATCAAGTGATACAGCCGCCTGGGAAACCCTCAAGCGGCTGTCATGTCTAGCACACTATGGTCGATCAAAAGCTATCGCCAGGTATCCGTACAGAGCCCTCCATTAACACCCGCGCACTTCGGCTCATGACGGCTTGATCAATCTGCCAACGCCCATCCGTCAGGCTGGCTTTTGCACCGACACGCAACGAGCCAGAAGGATGCCCAAAGGTAACCGCTTCGCGCTCCTCACCACCTGCGGCTAAATTTACTAACGTGCCCTGAATGGCTGCCGCCGCGCCAATAGCCACCGCTGCGGTACCCATCATTGCGTGGTGCAGCTTGCCCATTGAAAGCGCCCTTACCACAAGGTCAATGTTTTCCGCGCTCACCGCTTTGCCACTCGATGCCGTATAGCTGGCAGGTGGAGCAACGAAGGCCACCTTAGGCGTATGCTGTCGGCTAGCCGCTTCATCAACGTGCTTAATCAACCCCATACGCACTGCACCGTGAGCACGAATAGTCTCGAACATGGCAAGCGCTTTGGTATCGCTATTAATCGCATCCTGAAGTTCACAGCCGGTATAACCAATATCCTGGGCATTAATAAACACGGTGGGGATACCTGCATTAATCAGCGTTGCCTTCAGAACGCCTACCCCTGGCACCTCTAAATCATCGACCAGATTGCCGGTTGGGAAAATGGCTCCCTCACCATCCGCAGGGTCCATAAAGGCTACAGGGATCTCAGCGGCAGGAAAGGTCACACCATCTAGCTCAAAATCACCGTTCTCTTGTACCTGCCCATTAACAATAGGCACTTGAGAGACAATGGTTTTACTGATATTGACCTGCCAAATGCGCACTTCAGCGACACCGTTTTGCGGTATTTTGGCGGGATCAACTAACCCATTGGCTATCGCGTAAGGACCTACTGCTGCAGATAAGTTGCCGCAGTTGCCACTCCAATCCACAAATGGCTTATCGATAGAGACCTGGCCAAACAGGTAGTCCACATCGTGATCCGGCGACTCGCTCTTGGAAAGAATGACGGTTTTACTAGTGCTGGACGTCGCTCCTCCCATCCCATCGATCTGTTTCTCATAGGGGTCTGGGCTACCAATCACCCTCATCAGCAGCCTATCCCGCGCTTCTCCCGGCACTCTAGCTGCCTCGGGTAAGTCATTTAGGGTAAAGAACACCCCTTTACTAGTGCCACCTCGCATATAGGTGGCGGGAATACTGATTTGCGCAACATGAGACATAAACAACGCTCCCTAACCATTTTCGATGACGATGCCTAATGACCATGCTCAATGTCGTTTCTCAATGACCATGTTCACTAACCGCATGCCGAAAAAAGAGCCCGGCGCTTAGCGACGGGCTCCTTCATTAATCGCCTTGGCGCACCACGTTACACGCCTGCTTGGCTACGCCGTGGTGGACTCAAGAAAGTCCTGGGCGAAACGCTGCAATACCCCACCGGCAGAGTAGATTGTGACCTCTTCGGCAGTATCAATGCGGCAAATCACTGGCACCCGTTCAGTCGTGCCACTTTGACGATGAATAATCAGCGTCAGCTTGGCTCCCGGCTGCGGCACACCTTCTACGTCGAAGACTTCCGTACCGTCCAGCGCTAGGGTTTTCCGTGTGGTGCCCTCTTCAAACTGTAGCGGCATCACCCCCATACCAATTAAGTTGGTACGATGAATACGCTCAAAGCCCTCGGCTACTATGGCTTCCACACCCGCCAGGGCAACGCCTTTCGCCGCCCAGTCACGCGAGGAACCCTGACCATAATCCGCACCGGCAATGATGATCAGCGGCTGCTTACGGGCCATATACGTTTCAATGGCTTCCCACATCCGCGTAACGGTGCCCTCAGGCTCAACACGTGCCAATGACCCCTGCAGAACATTACCCTGCTCGTCGTGCACCATTTCATTGAACAGCTTGGGGTTGGCCAACGTCGCCCGCTGGGCGGTTAAGTGGTCGCCACGATGGGTCGCATAGGAGTTAAAATCCTCCTCGGGCAGGCCCATTTTATCCAGGTACTCGCCTGCTGCGCTGTCCAGCATAATCGCGTTAGAGGGGGACAAGTGGTCGGTGGTGATATTGTCCGGCAAAATCGCCAACGGACGCATACCTTTCAGACCACGTTCGGCAGCCATATTGCCTTCCCAGTAGGGCGGGCGACGAATATAGGTACTCTGGGGCCGCCATTCGTAAAGCGGGCTTACCTGGGCGCGGGCGCTCTTGTCGAGGTCAAACATCGGAATATAGGTTTGGCGGAACTGCTCAGGCTTCACCGACGCCTTCACAATCGCATCGATTTCGCTATCGTCGGGCCAGATATCTTTCAGCGTGACGGGGTTACCGTCATGGTCGGTACCCAGCACGTCTTTCTCAATATCAAAGCGAATAGTGCCCGCAATCGCGTAAGCAACCACTAATGGCGGCGATGCCAAAAATGCCTGCTTAGCATAGGGGTGAATGCGCCCGTCAAAGTTACGGTTACCGGAAAGCACCGCCGTGGCGTACAGATCACGATCGATAATCTCTTCCTGAATCGTCGGGTCTAAAGCGCCAGACATACCGTTACAGGTCGTACAGGCGTAGGCCACGACACCAAAACCAAGGTTTTCCAGCTCATCCATCAAGCCAGCTTCTTCTAAGTACATCTTGACGGTTTTCGAACCCGGCGCCAGCGACGACTTTACCCACGGCTTACGGGTTAACCCTAAGCGATTGGCATTTCGGGCAATTAAGCCTGCTGCCACCATGTTGCGCGGGTTAGAGGTATTCGTACAGCTAGTAATAGCGGCGATGATGACCGCGCCATCCGGCATTCTGCCCGCTTGCTCGTCGGCACGTGCTTTATCCAGATCAATTGCAATACCGCGCTGGGCAAGCTCCGAAGTAGGCAAGTGAGCATGAGGATTGGAAGGCCCTGCCAAAGTGCGGGTAACGCTTGAAAGATCGAAGCGCAGTATCCGCCCATACTCGGCAGTTTTTAGACTATCGGCCCACAGCCCCGTGTGCTTGGCGTAGGCTTCGACCAGGGCTATCTGTTCATCTTCACGACCCGTGAGCTTCAGGTAATCAATGGTTTGGTTATCGATGTAGAACATCGCCGCCGTGGCACCATACTCCGGCGTCATGTTGGAAATGGTCGCCCGATCACCAACGGTTAACGCGTCGGCACCTTCTCCGTAAAACTCCAGGTAAGCACCGACTACTCGCTCTTTGCGTAGAAATTCAGTAATCGCCAATACCATATCGGTACTGGTGATGCCTGGCTGCAGTTTGCCAGAGAGTTCTACACCGACAATATCCGGCAGGCGCATCATCGAAGCACGGCCCAGCATTACGCTTTCCGCTTCAAGGCCGCCAACACCGACGGAAATGACGCCAAGCGCATCGACCATTGGCGTGTGGCTATCGGTGCCTACGCAGGTATCTGGGTAAGCAATACGCACGCCTTGTTCATCAGGGCGGCACTGCACCACCGGCGACATTTTTTCCAGATTGATCTGGTGCATAATGCCGTTGCCCGGTGGAATCACATCGACGTTCTCAAAAGCCACTTTGGTCCAGTTAATAAAATGGAAGCGGTCATCGTTACGGCGATCTTCCACCTGACGGTTTTTCTCGAAAGCGTCTTTCTCGAACCCAGCGTGCTCAACAGCCAATGAGTGATCAACGATCAGCTGTGTAGGCACCACAGGATTCACTTTAGCCGGATCACCGCCCTTCTCAGCAATGGCATCCCGTAGGCCAGCGAGGTCGACTAACGCGGTTTGCCCCAGGATGTCGTGGCACACGACGCGTGCCGGGTACCAGGGAAAATCCAGATCCTGCTTACGCTCGATAAGCTGCTTCAGTGCATCAGTTAACAACGCAGGGTCGCAGCGTCGAACCAGCTGTTCGGCTAACACCCTGGAAGTATAGGGCAGCGTCGCGTAGGCGCCGGGCTTGATATCTTCAACGGCTTGGTGCGCATCGAAGAAATCTACCGGAGCGCCTTCTGCTGTCACGCCTGGCAGCGGCTTGCGATAATTCGTGTTCATAATGCCTCTCACTTAATCACGGCCCGTTAAGGGTTAGTCACGCGCTTCGATGGGCACCCACTCGCTCTTCTCAGGGCCAGTGTAGTCGGCGCTGGGGCGAATAATGCGGTTATTGGCGCGCTGCTCAAATACGTGGGCTGCCCAGCCCGTCAAGCGGGACATCACGAAAATCGGCGTGAACAGCTTGGTCGGAATATCCATGAAGTGGTAAGCACTGGCATGGAAGAAGTCCGCGTTGCAAAACAGCTTCTTCTCACGCCACATGACGTCTTCACAGCGCACAGAAACGGGGTAAAGCACGCTGTCGCCTACGTCATCGGCAAGCTTCTGCGACCACTCTTTGATGATTTCATTACGCGGGTCTGACTCGCGGTAAATCGCATGACCAAAGCCCATGATCTTCTCTTTACGCTCAAGCATACCGAGCATTTCGCGCTCGGCTTCTTCCGGCGATGCCCAGTTCTCGATCATTGCCATAGCCGCTTCATTAGCACCGCCATGCAACGGGCCCCGCAGTGAACCAATCGCACCGGTGACACAAGAGTGCATATCGGAAAGCGTCGAGGCACAAACCCGCGCCGTGAACGTTGATGCATTAAACTCATGCTCGGCGTATAGAATCAGCGATACGTTCATGACCCGTGCATGTAACTCAGAGGCCGGCTCACCGCGCAGCATATGCAGGAAGTGACCACCTACCGAGGCATCATCGGTTTCGGTATCGATGCGGACACCGTCGTGGCTGAAACGGTACCAGTAGCAAATAATCGAAGGCAGCACCGCTAACAGACGATCAGAAACATCCTGCTGCTGGTCAAAGCTCTCTTCCGTTTCCAAGTTACCCAGCATGGAGGTGCCTGTGCGCATCACATCCATCGGATGCGCATCTTTGGGAATTTGCTCCAGCACGGTTTTCAGGGCATCGGGTAAACCGCGCAGCCCCTTCAGCTTGGTGATGTAGCTATCAAGCTCGGCTTGGTTGGGCAGCTTGCCTTTCAGTAACAAATACGCAACTTCTTCAAACTTCGCCTTCTCGGCCAGCTCTTTAATATCATAGCCACGATAGGTTAATCCGGAGCCCGTTTTACCCACCGTACACAGCGCTGTTGAACCAGCGCTTTGTCCACGAAGTCCTGCGCTGTTTTGTGGTTTATCAGCCATGTCGTGTCTCCTGTTAGCTCTTTTTATATGTTTTAGTATTGATGATGGTATCAACGGCTATTAAGCGTCTTTCTGCTCAGCAAATAGCGCATCGAGCTTTTGCTCGAAATCGTGATAATTCAAAAAGTCGTAAAGCTCATCGCGGGTCTGCATAGTATCAACCACGTCTTTTTGATGACCGTTATCCAAAATGCTCTGATACACCTTTAATGCGGCAGCATTCATGGCGCGGAATGCAGAGAGCGGATAAAGCACCATGCGACAGCCCACCTCGCCCAGCTCCTGCTGAGAGAACAGCGGTGTTGCGCCAAATTCAGTGATGTTGGCCAGAATCGGGGCATTCACGCGCGAACAGAATGCACGATAGTCATCCAGTGTGTGCACGGCTTCGGCGAAGATCGCGTCTGCTCCCGCTTCCACGCAGGCGTTAGCGCGCTCGATGGCAGCGTCTAAGCCCTCTTTCTGGAACGCGTCGGTACGCGCAATCAGATAAAAATCAGGATCTAATTTGGCATCTGCCGCGGCCTTAATGCGGTCAACCATTTCCTGCTGGGACACAATGGCTTTATTAGGGCGATGACCGCAGCGCTTTTGAGCCACTTGATCTTCTAGGTGAACGGCAGCAACGCCTGCGCGCTGCATCTCTTTAACGGTACGCGAAATATTAAAGGCACCGCCCCAGCCCGTGTCGATATCCACCAACAGCGGAAGGTCGGTAGCACCGCAGATACGGTGTGCATCTTCCACCACGTCATTCATGCTGGTCATTCCCAAATCCGGCAAGCCAAAGGAAGCGTTAGCCACGCCACCACCCGACAGATAAATCGCTTGATGTCCCACTCGCTCGGCCATCATCGCGGTATACGCGTTAATCGTGCCTAGAATCGGTAGTGGGCGGTTCGCTTCTAGTGCAGCACGAAAGCGAGCACCTGGCGTGAGAATAGATGAGGTGGACATTGGCGTTGCTCCTTTAAAAGGCTTGGCGGATAGGCGTATCGAACTAATCCGCTGATGACGTTGATTGTTGTTCAAGAATGGCGGCATAGCGGTCGGCGACGTTTGCCCGAGAAGCGCTTACGTGGCGTCGCATCAGCAACTCAGCCAACTCGGCATCACCGGCTTCAATGGCATCCACAATACGGTGGTGCTCTACAAAAGCGAGCTGGGGTCGCTTACCGCTGGCACTAAACTGAGTGCGATAAAGACGCACTAAGTAGTAGAGGTCATCGCAAAGCAGGTTCATCAGCATTTTGTTGTGGCTGCCTTGCACAATGCGATAGTGAAAGTCGAGATCACCTTCGCGCTGGTAGTAGGCTTCGCCACGTTTGAGGTCTGCCTGCTCTTCATGGAGTGCAAGCACCTCTCGCAGCCCTTGAATTTCTTCGGCAGACATATGCTCTGCAGCCAAGCGTGCTGCCATACTCTCAAGCGCTTCGCGCACATCAAACAACTCAAGCAGCTCTTTCATCGAGAGTTTGACAACCCGTGCGCCAACGTGAGGCACACGCTCAATTAGGCGGTGCGCCTCTAAACGCCGCATGGCTTCGCGCAACGGCCCGCGAGAAATACCGTAGGTTTTAGAAAGTCCCGGCTCGGTAATTTTGCTGCCCGGCGCCAGCTCTCCACGTACAATAGCGTCTTGAAGCTGATGAAATACCCGCTCAGCCAGTGTTCGGACTTCAGGCGAGATCTGGTCACTGGGCGTATCAGCAGTAGATCGAGAAAGCGTAGTCAGTGAGGTCATGGCTAATTGTCGACAATTATGGGGTAGAAGAACTTTAGCCTGCCATTTTTGTGTCGTCAACTAGTCAAAATGCTCGATTTTATTCGCCTTTCGTGTAACGTCACGTTTCACCCCCACTTAAATGTCAACAATCGCCCCTTTCCGTTCATTATTTTTTACCAACCGTGAGAAATGCGTCGGTGTACTCTACTGGTGTCATCGATTAACGACCTCTAAAATGCATGGCCCCCCACTGGCCAGGCGTTTGCTTCATGACATCGGCGTTGACCATTAAAGCCCTGCCCTACTCTCCTGACCCACTGGAGACGTTTTCCTGTTTGCGACAACGCCCAGGGGCAGTACTGCTGGATAGCGGTCGCCCAACAGCGAATGGGCGCTACGACATCATTAGTAGTGATCCGCTAGCCACACTGGAAGTTATGCCTGACGGCCAAACCAACTTCACGTCAGCGCAGCTTGAGCTCCCTGCGGCACTTACTGGCGATATGACCGCCCAGCAACAGTGGATGCTTGAGCAGTTGCCCAGCGCAGACATACCCAGCGAGCTACCATTTTTAGGTGGCCTGATTGGCTACTGGAGCTATGACCTGGGACGCAATAACCTCGCGATTCCTAGCCGTCACCCCAACGTGACCAATCTGCCATTAGCACGCCTGGGGCTTTACGACTGGTGCATTACCTTTGATCACGAAATGCAAACCGCGTGGCTCATAGCGCCAACGACTCGCCAGCAAGCGGTTTTAAAATGGCTTGCTCAGCCTTCTACAAGTCCCTATAAAAGCTTTCAATTAACCAGTTCCTTCCAGGCTGAACTTAGCCAAGCGGATTACACCGAACGCTTTGATGCTGTTCAGCGCTACATTCGCGCTGGCGACTGCTATCAAATCAACCTTGCCCAACGGTTTACAGCGCGCTACGAAGGCGATGAATGGCAGGCATACCTACGCCTACGAAAAGCAACACCGACGCCCTTCTCAGGCTTTATGGCATGGAAAAACCAGGCGGTGCTCTCGCTTTCCCCCGAGCGCTTTATTCAATGCCGAGACGGGCTGGTGGAAACCCGTCCAATCAAAGGCACACGGCCAAGGGGTAAGTCGCCGGAAGAAGATATCGCCCTAGCAGAACAGCTATTAAGTAGCACCAAAGACCGCGCGGAAAATGTCATGATTGTAGATTTGCTGCGCAATGACTTAGGGCGGGTATGCGCTCCAGGGTCTATCCGTGTGCCGCAGCTGTGTCAGTTAGAGAGCTACCCTAACGTGCATCACCTGGTGAGCGTGGTACAAGGGCAGCTTGCCAAGCATCGCTCGCCACTTTCCCTGCTAACGGCAGCTTTTCCCGGCGGCTCTATTACTGGCGCGCCCAAAGTACGCGCCATGCAGATAATCGATGAACTCGAACCCTGCCAGCGCAGTGTCTATTGCGGAAGCCTGGGCTACATTGATACACGGGGCAGTATGGATACGTCGATTGCAATACGTACCATGGTGGCAGATGCAGGTACGTTACATGTATGGGGCGGTGGTGGACTGGTCGCCGATTCCAAGGCAGAAGAAGAGTACACAGAGACGCTGGATAAAATTTGCCACCTTATTGGCGCTTTGGAATAAAGAATAAAATTCTTAAATCAAAAAGAAATATAAAAGCCAAACCAAACGGTATTGGGGCTGAGCCCCTTCCCTTTGATAGCCTAGTGTCATACTCGACCTTGTAACAGGAGTCAGCATGTCCTCAGCGCTTGACAATATTAACCGCGATTTTGCCAATAACCCCCAAGAACTTATTAAGTGGGCGTTTAGCCAAGGTGAGCGCCCCATCTGCACGACCAACTTCCGGCCATTTGAGGCGGTGATCCTTCACATGGTGACCCAGGTACGCCCAGACACACCGATCGTGTGGATGGATAGTGGCTACAACACGGAAGCCACCTATCAATTCGCCGATGCTTTAATCCAGCGGCTGAATCTAAACATGGTGAGCTTTATTCCTAAGCGAACCCGTGCTCACCGTGAAGCGTTAGAGGGGCCAATGCCAAGCATTGACGACCCACGCCACGCTGCCTTCACGCAAGAAGTAAAGATTGAGCCGTTCGAACGCGCCTTACGGGAAATGCGGCCGGATGTCTGGTTTACCGCGTTACGGGCAGAGGACACTCCAGAGCGGGCCAAAATGCAGCCTGCCAGCCGTAACAGCGATGGCCTTTTAAAAGTTGCACCACTACTACAGTGGACAGCAAAAGATATGTACTACTACTTAGAAGCTCACGACCTACCTAATAATTTCGACTACTTTGACCCCACCAAGGTGGAAGATAAGCGTGAGTGCGGATTGCATTTACAACACTAAACGTGACACCTAGGTGGTAAATGATGAATAGCGCGCAAGCTCAACCACGCTAATGCGCTATTCATCTAACGCTCTTGGGGAAACTTCCGATTAGTACTCTGGGAGCTCCACGCCCTCAAATAGCTCGTGCTCATAACGCGGCCCGGCTGTCAGCGCCTCATCGACACGATCGCGAGTTAAATGCGGAGCAAAACGCGTCAGAAAGTCGTACATATAGCCGCGCATAAAGGTGCCACGGCGGATACCAATTTTGGTCGTTGAGCTAGCAAACAAATGGCTGGCATCCAGCGCGATCAGGTCTTCATCCAACACTGGGTCAACCGCCATATGGGCAACGATGCCAACCCCCATACCCAGTCGCACGTAGGTTTTAATCACGTCGGCATCGGCGGCTGTTAGTACCACATTAGGTGTCAACCCCTGCGCCTTAAATGCATCATCTAGCTGCGAGCGCCCGGTAAACCCAAACACATACGTGACCAACGGGTGTTCGGCCAATGCTTGCAGCGTTAGCGGTTTATCAATTGATGCAAGGGGGTGATCTTTGGGCACCAAAACGCAGCGATTCCAACGGTAACAAGGTAGCAATACTAAATCGGTGAACAGCTCTAACGACTCGGTGGCAATGGCAAAATCAGCCTGGCCTTCGCTCACCATCTGGGCAATTTGCTTTGGTGTTCCCTGCTGCATATGCAATGCAACATCAGGATATTTAAGCGTAAACTCACTAATAATGGGCGGCAGCGCATAGCGGGCCTGGGTGTGGGTAGTAGCAATTGACAAACTTCCTCGGCGCTCATCGCTATGCTCTTGGGCGACTTGTTTTATATTTTCGGTCAGCTTTAATACCTGTCCTGCCAACTCAATGATCGACAATCCCGCGGGGGTGACCCGGGTTAAATGCTTCCCACTACGCGCAAAAATCTCAACGCCGAGCTCATCTTCCAGCAAGCGTATTTGTTTAGAAATACCTGGCTGCGAGGTAAATAAACTCTGTGCGGTGGCCGAGACATTCAAGTTATGTCGATTGACTTCCCAGATATAGCGAAGTTGCTGTAGCTTCATATCCTCACCTTATTATCTATGCAGGAAGCACGTTGACGCGCATCCTCGCGCCACTACCAATTCGTAACACCCCAACAGCACACTGGGCTGACACGCATCAAGGACACTATTTTGAATAAAAAAACATCTTATAATTCACTTATAGTATAAAAAATAGGCGTTACGGACACCCCTTAATTTTTTATCATCGTTGTCAAAACGCCATAGGAAATTTGCCAGCAACCTCCGCGCCCGCTAACATCTGCCAACTTGGCGCGGTGAAAGTGCGCTAGTAAGTCGCGTAATGACCGTTGCTCCATTTGAGGCAACGAACCAGCAAGAGCAACGCAAACGGGAGAAACAAATGGCTAACAATGTTGATGTCACCAACGCCAATTTTGAGCAAGAAGTCCTCAACGCCGAACAGCCTGTCCTGCTGAAGTTTTGGGCCCCCTGGTGCGGTCCCTGTAAAGTAATGGCACCTGTGGTTGATGAAGTAGCCGCCGAACGCGGTGACAACTTAAAAGTGGTTAGTGTGAACGTTGACGATGCACCTGAAATTGCAGCAGAGCAAGGTGTACGCGGCGTTCCAACAGTGATGCTGTTCAAATCTGGAACAAAAGTAGCCTCACTGGTGGGTGCTCAGTCGAAATCGCAGTTGACCCAGTTTATCGATCAAAACGCTTAAACTGCGTTGGGGTTACCGCTGAAAACCAGCGGTAACCCACTGTGATATTTTAGCCATCCAGTCTCACTCCACAGCTATTTCTTCACGGTAACCTCTTTACAACCATCTCCTTACAACCACCTCCCCATAACCCTCTCCGTTTTCACTCCCGCTCTAATGGGGGACGGCTTGCATCTCCAGTGCTTGCTTTACTCTGCCCACCAGGTCCAAGCAAGTGAGCAATCCAGCGGGTTTGCGGGTGGCTATCCAGAGCAATTTTCAATGTCATCGTCAATACCACCGACAGCAGCATGCCGACGGCCCCAAAAATCCACCCCCAAACGACCAGCGAAAGAAACGCCACAAAGGTAGATAGCCCTAACGCCCGCCCCATCACTCGCGGCTCGATCAAATTCCCCAACACAAAATTAATCACCAGATAGGCAGAGGCCAGTAACAGGGCCTGCAATGCACCACCATCCTGGGAAACCAGCAACAAAAGCACCGGCGGTATCGCCGCCAACGCAGAACCAATATTGGGAATAAAGTTAAGCGCAAAGGCCAGTACCGCCCAAAGTAGTGGAAACTGCACGCCCACCGCCAAGCATGAAAGCCACACCAACACCGCCGTTGCCAAGCTAATCACTGTTTTAACTGCCAAGTAGCGTTTCAGCGTTAAGCTAAATTCGCTAAAGCGCTTGAGGCTGGGGGCAGGGTTTTCCAGGGCAAGCGACACTTTCTCCCGGAAATTCAGTGTTTCAAACAGCATAAAAATCACTAACAGTGCCACAATGCTGCCCTGCATAAAGAGACTACCAAGCTCCCCTAGCAATTTTGTCACCCACGATCCGTCGTCCTCCATGGCAAATAAATTACTTAGCTGTTCAGGGTTGATGGCCAACCCACTATTGGCAAGCGCATTCAAAACATCTCTATAGTGCTCATACAAACGCGCCTCAATATCTGGTAGCGCCTCAACAAAGGTGCTAAAGCTATTCACTACCAGCAAACCAATCAAAGAGACAAACCCAACGAGCACCATCAATGCTAAGAAAGCCGAGGTTCGCATCCCTAAACCGTGCCGATGCAGCCATTGAATAGGCGATGTGCACACCACCGCGATAAAAACAGCCAACAGCAATGGCACGATTAAATCAGCTCCTGCCTTCATGCCAGCGACAATCACCACCAAGGCAGCAAGCGCCAAGGTCGCGTTTAAGGGGATACTTCGGTAGTCATCATCCGACAATTTAGACATCGCCTTTTCCCTAGCTTTTATCTATACAGCATGGTCGCTCGGTTGATATTGCACAAACTCTGGCAATAGTGATCCAACTATGAAATTAGCACGCAAACTATGGAAATAGTGAGCAATTGCTTTTTACCACCACTTTGTGAGTGAACTTTACACTGCCTTCCCCTTCAAAGCGGTGTTCTCAGTAACCAGCTAACTTTCAGCTCGCTAGTCGAGCCCCAAAATAGTAAGGAAAGGATTTATGAACACACCCTCGAACTATCTGCAGCGACTTCGTTATAGCATGCTAGGAGGCGCACTACTCGCGCTGCTCGTCGCGCCTTCTGCGCAAGCAGCCCCCGCGCACCCTAGCCTACATGTTCAAGCACAGTCGTGGGTGGAAGTTGAACCCGACAAAGCGACTCTCTCTGCACGGCTGTGGGAAAATACGCCAGCGGTTTCCAACCTTGAGGATACCGACAAAGACGCGCTAAGCGCTGCCCGCGAGCAACTTGAGAATCGTGCCAGCGAGCTGATTAAAGCCATGGAAGACATCGGCATTGAACAACGTGCCATCAATGCTGGATCGCTCAATGTTTATCCTGAACATGTGGCTGGCCCGCGCAATGATGACGGTGAACGGGAAACGCTAACGCGCACCCGCCTAGAGCGCCCATTCAGTGTTGAGCTAACCAATATAGACCAATTGGGCGAGGTGTTTGATGCAATGATAAGTGCGGGCGTGAACACGCTGGACGGTGTTCAGTTTGATCTCCAGGACCGCGACGCCGCTACCGATGAAGCACTTACTAAAGCACTAGAAAAAGCCCGCCACAAAGCGGACTTGATGGCCAGCACACTGGGCGTAAGCATTGGTCAGGTTCAGCGCATTGAAGAAACCCAATCGCCTATCTTTCAACCCCGCATGATGGCCGTACGCGCTGAGAGCGATGCCATGAGCAGTGGTTCTGCTAGCGACTATCGCCCCGGCACCATTCGTATCGATGCCGAGGTCAACGTTGAGTGGGCTCTTAAAGGACAAGACGCTCAAGACCACCCAGGTAGCGTTGAAGAGGAGCAGGAACAGCAATAGAGCCATCCGCCTGCTGGTGGTTTTCAAGCACCGCCAGCAGGCACCGACCCACTGCCAGACCCGAGCCATTCAACGTATGCAGCAACTGTGGCTTTTTAACGTCAGGATGGCGGAAGCGGGCTTGCATGCGCCGCGCCTGAAAATCTTCACAGTTCGAGATTGACGAAATTTCCCGATACGTTTCCTGGCTAGGCAACCACACTTCCAAATCGTAGGTCTTCGCCGCCCCAAAGCCCATATCGCCGGTACACAGCGTGACTACGCGGTAAGGCAACGCCAGCGCCTGCAGAATGGCTTCAGCATGGCCGCGCATCTCTTCCAGAGCTTCATAACTCTTTTCTGGCTCGACAATCTGCACCATTTCTACTTTATCGAACTGATGCTGACGAATCATGCCGCGGGTATCGCGTCCGTGAGAGCCCGCTTCACTGCGGAAACACGGCGTGTGAGCCGTCAACTTCATCGGCAGCGCTGCTTGATCCACAATCTCATCACGCACAAAGTTAGTTAACGGCACTTCCGAGGTGGGAATCAGGTGATACTCGCGCTCATCATCCAGCTTGAATAAGTCTTCGCCAAATTTTGGCAGCTGGCCGGTACCCATTAGCGAATCGCGATTCACCATGTACGGCACATAGCACTCTTCATAGCCATGCTGCTCGGTTTGAGTATCCAGCATAAACTGCGCTAGAGCGCGGTGCAGGCGCGCAATCGGCCCACGCATTACCGCAAAACGCGCGCCGGTCAGCTTAGCCGCCAGCTCGAAATCGAGATAACCCGACTTCTTGCCCAAATCAACGTGATCCAACACCTCAAAATCAAACTCACGAGGCGTACCCCAACGGTGAAGCTCAACGTTATCGTCTTCGCTCTTACCTTCCGGCACGCTTTCATGAGGAAGGTTGGGAATACCACTGATAGCGTCATCCCACTCTTCCTGCACCTCGGCCAGTTCTTTCTTGGCTTTATCCAGGCGCTCACCTAAATCGCTCACCTCATCCAGCAACGGCTGAATATCTTCACCGCTAGCCTTCGCCTTACCAATCGCTTTTGAACGCATATTACGTTCGTTTTGCAGCTGCTCGGTTTGGGTTTGCAACTCACGACGGCGCGATTCCAGCGCTTGCAGTGCCGCTTTATCAAGTTCGAAGCCCCGCCGGGCCAGTTGTTGCGCAGCCGCATCAAGATCACCGCGCAGCAGTTTCGGATCGAGCATGAGTTATCCCTTGGCCTGAAATCAGTGGAACACGGCGTACACCGCCCGTGATGAAAGAGGCCTATTGTAGGCAAAAGCACGGCGTGGAGCTATGGGTGGCTTAATGGGGAGTGATGGCTTGTATGAAGTAAGCATTTTGCTATGGCAAAAGTGAATATTGCTTTAGCGCCTGCCGCCTTTATGTAGCAGGCGCTTTTTTATGGCCTGCCGCTAACCTGCTAGCATGTCGTTAATTTCCCCTAATCATGCGAACTCTCTTATGACTTCTGCGTTTGAACAGACCCTAACGGCCATTGATACGCTTCACGCTCAAGATCCGCGCCAAACCACCCTTGACGATGGTACTACCCTGCCCCAGGAACTTGCCTACGCCCAGCGTATGAGTCATTGGTTAGCACAGTTACAATCTACCCCTACCGAACAGCTGCGTTTGGCAGTACGCGCCCAGCATCTCCAGCGCTGGCTTGTGCCGCGCAGCGATTACCCTGAAGGGCGCATAGGCTATTTAACCTGGCGTCGCGATCAGGGGGAGCGCGCGGGCGATACCACTGCCCAGCTGATGCGCGACGCTGGCTATAGCGCTGCAGACGCCGAACGAACCGCAACGATTATCCGCAAGAAAGGTCTTGGTCGCGATGCCGATGTGCAAGCGCTGGAAGATTGCGCCTGCCTGGTGTTTTTGGAAAATTACTTCGCGGATTTCTCCCGCAAGGTCGAGCACGACCATATGGTGCGTATTGTGCAAAAAACCTGGGGCAAGATGTCACCCCAAGCACATGCGCTTGCTTTGGCACTGCCCATGAACGCGACCAGCGCAGCGCTGGTGAAAGAAGCACTTGGCAGTGCATAAGACGTACCACCAAGATGCAGAGCCGCGGTAGCTGCGGTAAAGTAGCGTATCCCCTATCCGCTCCCAGCAGTGACGGCTTGATCAACTATGATTGCATCTTTGGATTCTCGTACGGCCCCGTTTAAACGCTTGAGCACTCATTACGTGCGTTTCCTCGAAGCCCTGCACGCCCGCGGTTTCGAAGGCGAGATTGCCCCGGACTACGCCAACCGCACGGTGCTGGCAACGGATAACTCGATTTACCAGCGCTTGCCACAGGCGGCGGTGTTTCCTAAGCACGCGGAAGATCTTGAACGCCTTGCCAAGCTAGCCGCTGAGCTGCCCCACCGCGATATTGTGCTCACGCCTCGGGGCGGCGGCACGGGTACTAACGGCCAGTCGTTGACCGACGGTATCGTGGTGGACGTTTCCCGCCATATGAATCAGATCCTCGAGATCGATGTAGAGGCACGGCGGGTACGCGTTCAGGCGGGCGTGGTGAAGGATCAACTCAACGCGGCGCTGAAGCCCCATGGGTTGTTTTTTGCCCCGGAGCTTTCGACCTCTAACCGTGCCACCATCGGCGGCATGATCTCCACCGATGCCAGCGGCCAGGGCAGCTGCGAGTACGGCAAAACCCGTGACCATGTGCTGGAACTGGACACGGTTCTGCTGGGGGGACAGCATCTGCACAGCCGCCCGCTTAGCGCTGACGAGGAGCAGCAGGCCGTTGCGCAATCCGGCATTCTTGGCCGCGTGCATACCACTGCGGCTGAGATTATTGACCAGCAGCGCGATTTGATTGAGGCGAAATTTCCGCCGCTTAACCGCTGTTTAACCGGCTACGATTTAGCCCACCTGCGGGAAGCGCAAGGCCAACTGAACCTGAACAGCCTACTGTGTGGTTCGGAAGGATCGCTGGGCTTTTTGAATGAAGCGGTATTGAACGTGCTGCCGATCCCTAAGCACGCCACGCTGGTTAATGTGCGCTACCCAGGCTTTATGGACGCGCTGCGCGATGCTAAGGCATTGATGGCCAGCAGCGCTCGGCCCACTTCCATCGAAACAGTGGATGACACGGTGCTGCAGCTGGCCATGGAAGATTTTGTCTGGGACAGCGTAGCTGAGTTTTTCCCCGCCACCGGTAGTACGCCGATTCGTGGCATTAACTTGATCGAGTTTAATGACGATGATCCTGAGCGCTTGGCGGAACGGGTACAGGCGTTCACTGACCATTTGAGCCAAGACGCTACCGTTGAGCGTTTAGGTTACACCCTGGCCGAAGGCCGTCCGCAGATCCAAAAAGTCTACGCCATGCGTAAACGCTCGGTGGGCTTGCTGGGCAATGTGCAGGGCGAAAAGCGCCCGATTGCGTTTGTGGAAGATACCGCCGTACCACCGGAGCACTTGGCTGACTTTATTACTGAGTTCCGCGCCGCGTTGGATGCTAGGCAACTTTCATACGGGATGTTTGGCCATGTCGATGCGGGAGTGCTGCACGTGCGCCCGGCGCTGGATATGAAAGATCCTGCGCAGGAAAAACTGATTCGTGAGATTTCCGATGAAGTGGCAGCCCTGACCCAGAAGTACGGCGGGTTGTTATGGGGAGAACACGGCAAAGGCGTGCGCTCGGAGTACGGCCCCAAGTTCTTTGGTGAGCTGTACCCCAGCCTGCAGCGCGTTAAAGCAGCCTTTGATCCGCATAACCAGCTAAACCCCGGCAAGATTGCGTCGCCCGCAGAAGGCCATGAACTAATCGCCAAAGACAGCGACCCTGATCTGTTAACGGTCGATGGCGTCACCCTGCGCGGCCAGTTGGATCGCACCATTGATGAACGTGCCTGGCAGGCCTATGACGCGGCGGTGTACTGCAACGGCAATGGTGCCTGTTATAACTACGACCTTGATGACCCCATGTGCCCTTCCTGGAAGGCTACCCGTGACCGTGTGCATTCGCCCAAAGGCCGCGCCAGTTTGATGCGTGAGTGGCTACGCCTACAAACCCAGGCGGGTATCGATGTGGTGGAAGAGTCGCGCAAGAAAAAAGCCGAAAACGGCTGGGGCTTTGTTAAAAGCTTTCCCCGCCGGGTCATGAACACCGTTAGCAAGCAGCAACACCACGACTACTCCCACCAGGTGTATGACGCCATGGCGGGTTGCTTGGCGTGTAAATCCTGCGCAGGCCAGTGCCCCATAAAGGTCAACGTGCCGCAGTTCCGTTCGCAGTTTTTAGAGGTCTACCACGGCCGCTATTTGCGCCCGCTGCGCGATTACATCATTGGTGGCACCGAATTCATGCTGCCAACGCTTGCCAAGATCGCGCCGCTGTATAACGCCCTACTCAACCAGCGCTGGGTGGACAGCTTGATGCGCAAAGGGCTGGGGATGAGTGATTCTCCGCAGCTTTCCCGTGCCAGCGTGAAAAAGCAGCTAAGGGCTTGGGGCATCGCCGAAGCCACGCCCACCTCCCTGGCACTACTCACTGAGCAGCAGCGCGCTAACAGCGTGATTATTGTCCAGGATGCGTTCACCAGCCACTTTGAAGCCAAGCTGGTGATGGATGTGGTGGAACTGCTGTCGCGGCTGAATCTGCGGGTGTTTGTGATGCCGTTTTCTGCCAACGGCAAACCGCTGCAGGTACAGGGCTTTTTAGGCGCCTTTGAGCGCACGGCGGAAAAACAGGCCAAGCGCCTGCGGGCGTTGGCAGAGTTTGAGGTGCCGATGGTGGGTATCGACCCCGCCATGACGCTGACCTATCGCCAGGAGTACGTTAAATCCTTAGGTGCCGAGCAAGTACCCAACGTGCTGATGCTGCAAGAGTGGCTAGCCACCCGTATTAACACGCTAGCACCTAGCCAGCTTACGCTAACCGACCCTGGCTTTAAGCTGCTGTCTCACTGCACCGAAAAGACCAACGCACCGGGCAGCCCCAACGCCTGGCGGCAGGTGTTTGCGGCATTTGGTTTAGAGCTTGAGCTAATGGCGACCGGTTGTTGCGGGATGTCCGGCACCTACGGGCATGAAACCCGTAATGTCGACACATCGAAGACAATCTACGCCCAATCCTGGCAGCCCCAGGTGGAAGCCAAGGAAAACGCAGGCAAGCTGCTCGCCACAGGCTACTCCTGCCGTAGCCAGGTAAAACGCTACTCAGCACAAACCCTACCCCACCCGCTTCAGGCGTTGTTGGTATGCTTGCGTAGCCGTTAAATCTAAAACGGCTGAATATCAAAAAGAAAACAGCCCCTCATCTGCTAGATAAGGGGCTGTTACTTAAGAAACCTCTGATTAACTATTGCGCTTGACCATAGTGAGCTTTTTCGTTGATTTTTGCCTTGTCTGGTCTGCGCTCATCACATGAATTAGAGACTCCTTAGGCTAAGTCACCAAAGTAAAGCGCGTCTGGATTATCAACCAATATTCGCTTACGTGTTTGTACATCAGGCGCCCAAGATGCAAGTTCATCAAAAAGCGCACCGTCATTTGGCATGGGTACGGAGATATGGGGATGAGGCCAGTCTGAGCCCCAAACACACCTCTCTGGATTCGCTTGGATCAGTTGCTGTGCGAAAGGGACAACGTCATCGTAGGGCGTTTGATCAAGCGAGGTTATGCGGTATGCCCCCGAGAGCTTTACCCAGGCATGGCCATTTTTCAAAGCACGGCAAAGCGCTTGAAAGCCCTCCTGTGCAAGCCCTTTCTCACATGCCATGTGCCCCATGTGGTCTATCACAACGGGAACAGGAAGTTGGCCTATGAGTGTTTCGAAGTTCTCAAATTCAGAAACATCAACAAGGAACTGCAAATGCCAACCCCTTTCAGCCAACCTGTCTGCAAGAGCGGTGACGTCTTTCCAAGATATCCCTCCCTTGAAAAGCATATTAAGCCGTACGCCTCGGAACCCGTCTTCATGCAGTGCATCTAACTTATTATCACTGACACTGCTATCGACAACCGCAACGCCTCGGTAGGCATGACCGCTCTTCCTCAGGCGTTGTAATGCATGACGGGTAGCTGAGTTGTCCACCCCATACACACTTGGTTGCACCAAAATGCCGCGCTGAATACCAAGCGTCTGATGCAGGTGAAGGTACTCCTCTAGCGAAGCATCCGGCGGTGTGTAGGTGCGTCCAGGGTGAAAGGGATACTTCGATGAAGGCCCAAACACATGCGCATGGCAGTCAACTGCACCAGCAGGCACCAAGAAGTGCGGTGCCTTAGGTGATGGATCCATCGGAGCACATTCAGGAATTCCAGCGACACTACCCGTACTGTTTTGCATTACTTACACCACCGCCTTAGCAGCTTGCTCAGTGGCTACATTTGATGCCACCCAATTAGCCACAACTGCTGCAAAACGCTGGAACTTAGGATCATCGTCTAGCATCCATTCGGTGTGGCCACCGTCTGGAAGTAGAAATAATGATTTAGGCCCAGGATAGACTGCATACAACGAATGCGCTTCAGTTACCGGGTGGAGGTCATTTTCCCCACCATGCGCAATGAGTAGCGGTGTGTTTGCAAAACGCTGATCAATATGGGCTTCTGGGTGGAAAGAGACCAATGAATCGGCAAAGTCTAAATCAGACGTCAGCCCATAACCGGGTGTTTTTCGGAGCACTTCGTCAACATACCCTTTGGAAATCGGATCAAGCGGATAAATATCAAACGGATCAATCTTTTGTGCCTCTCCTCCTTGTGCAAGGCGAAGGCGCTCTTGCTTAACGAATTGACGGAAATTTTTCCACCCCAACTCGCCGCGTAGTGCTTTCTGTACACGCACAGCGTCAAAAAAGCCGTTCATGCTGATCAATGCATCAACCTGATCCTCTACCAAACGGTAAGCATCTAACACTAAGCCACCGGCCATGCCCCAGCCAGCAAGAACCAGTGCACGGCCTTCTTGTTCGGCACGAGCCCGCACACGAGTAACGACACTTGCTATATCGCGTACTTGCTCTTCTAACAATACCTTACCGCGCTCACCTTCGCTTTCACCGAATCCGCGATAGTCGAAACCGAAGCACAAAAAGCCTTTTTTGGTTAAAAAACGAGCAAAACGCTCAGGATGGATATGCTTGAGACCAGTAAAGCCGGAGCAGACAATAACGATTGGCGCATGCTCCTGTAGCTTATTTTCTTCCCAGTAGTAAGAACCATCAAGTTTAAAACCATCACTAAAGATTGAGACGCTTTCTGATTGCATGGAGTGCTCCGAAAAATATTCAAGATGTCTATTGAGGCATTGACATCTTGCTATAACGGCCCCATCGTTAAAGACATTAAAACGCCATAAAAGAAAACAATTATGACACGCGACAGGCAGACATCCCGCCCTTTCAGCATTGGCTTCTTGCTTTTTCCTAATTTCGCGATGCTCTCGTTTAGCTCAGTGATAGAGCCATTACGTATCGCTAACCGACTTAGCAACGAACCTGAATATCATTGGGAGCTACTAAGCCTTAATGACCAAGCAGTCATCGCAAGCAATGGTATTGCCTTTACCCCCAGTTTGCCGATGAGCGAATGGCGGCAGCTTGACAGTATTATTTTAGTCGCAGGTTTAGGCACCAATCTTATTGCTGATCAAAGCCTATTTAAATGGTTACGTGAAATTTCACGCAGTAATAAACTTTTAGGGTCTACCTCTACAGGGAGCATTCTTCTCGCGAAAGCGGGTGTATTAAAGAACAAACGCTGTACGATCCACTGGGAAGATCAGGCTAGCCTGCAAGAAGAGTATCCTGAGTTGATTGTTACCCATGAGCTTTTTGAAATCTCAGGCAACATAATGACTTGCTCTGGTGGCACTGCAGGACTCGACATGATGCTCTCATTAATTGAGAGCCAACAAGGAAGTGACTTAGCAAAAAAAATTGCCGAACAGTGCATCCACCCCACCATACGTTCTGCACATGAAATGCAGCGAATGCCCATCGAGGAACTGCTAGGCATTCATAATCCTGCGCTGTCCATTTCAATTAAAATTATGCAGTCACATATTGAAGACCCAATTAACTGTGACAGCATTGCTCAAATGGCTAATATCTCTAACCGGCAGCTGCAACGCTTATTTAAAGATAAATTTTCTCTGACACCCGCAGCTTACTATCTTAGATTGCGCCTTGAGCACGGCGACAATCTACTGCGTAAGACATCGATGAGCGTTTTGAACATTGCTACCGCCACAGGGTTTTCATCAACATCTCACTTTAGCAAATGCTACAGAAAACAGTATGGGCTATCACCGCGTGAACAAAGAAAGTCCCTCAGCTAGCTTAATACACCTGCTCTAGTCAGCCTCACTATCAGGCCTAGCGATAACCAGCCATAAGCTCACGAATCAGTGGTGTATCTGCATCTCTATGAGTGGGCAACTCAAAACGTGCTCTAGCAATATGTGTTCGTGACAGCTCAGCCATAATCAGCATTTCGCGATCTTCTGCTTCAGCAAGCAACTCTCCACGCGGGCCGATAATGCGCGACCCACCCCAGAAGTGGCTTTGCTCCTCTGGGCCGTAGCGGTTGCTCATGATAACTGGTGTACCGTAAGTCATGGCGTAGAAGCGTACATTCAGTAGCCAATTCTCCTCGTTAGAGAAATCCTGACTAACCACGCCGGAAGCCGAATTGATAGGAGCACAGAGCACGGTGGGACGAGGTAGCAGTGCCGCGTGCACTAACGCAGGATTCCATAAATCTGCGCATATTAACGGTGTGCTAGACCAACCTGGACACACCTGCGCCATTGTCAGCTCACTGCCATGTGAAAACCATTTACCCTCTTCCAACCCACCATACGTAGGAAGGTTAAGCTTACGGTGAACAGCAACCAGCTTACCATGTTGTAAAATAGCCAGGGCATTGTAGTACTCACCGGGACTTGCTTCCTCGACAAAACCAACAATGGTCTGCATGCCTTCGCACGCCTTTGCAAGCGCCATCAACCGAGCATCTTCTAATGGCATGGCAACTCTCATCACACTGCTTCCAAGGGAGTACCCCGTCAACGAAAGCTCTGGAAACACTAATAACTCAACGCTTTGCTCCTTTGCCTGTTCTATCAATGAGATATGGCGATCAAGATTAGCGTCTATATCGAAAAGCATACTATTCATCTGCGCAGCAGCCACTTTAAGCTTATCCTGATAATGCATAGCGTATCCCACCAAAAGACTAAGTATCAGTTTAAAAACTGAGCCACTTTAACGAAAAAACGACCGCCCAGAGGCGGTCGTGCTTCACACTAAAATACAGTTTACATCATGTCATGCTGTTCTAAGAACTCTTTAGATACATTTTCAATGCTTTTACGCTCAACATCAACCTGAGCATTAAGCGCCGCCATAATTTCATCGTCTAACAGCGCTGAAAGCTCGTTAAGCTCAGACGCTACATTGGGATGAAGATCCAGTGTTTCCTGACGAACAACTGGCGTTAGTGCATAAGCTGGGAAATAGTCTTTATCATCTTCAAGAACATAAAACCCAAACGCAGGAATACGCCCATCAGTTGCGAACACCAAGCCTACATCGATCTGCCCATCACGAAGTGCCTGATACACAAGCCCTGAATCCATACGACTGATATCACGGCGACCAACATTAAAGTCATAGGCCTCCATCAGCGGGCGCCAACCATCATCCCGCGCATAGAATTCAGCGTTCAGCCCAAATGAAAGCGAGTCACCATCATTAATTGCACTTGCCAACTCAGACAGAGTCGCAATACCGCGTTCTGATGCATCATCTTCTCGCATGGCCAATGCATAAGTATTGTTTGCAGCAGATGGCTCTAACCATACTAGACCTTTTTCGGCATCAAGCTCTTTGACGCGCTCATACGTTTCTTCAGCACTAAGACGTTCAGAGATATTATTGTAGTTAATCAGCGAAGTACCCGTGTACTCCCAATATACATCTATTTGGCCATTCTCTTGTGCTTGCCGAAGTACCGCAGACCCCATACCAGCCCGAGTATTTACATCATAGCCTAACCCTTCTAAATACTGGCTGGTCATGCTCGCTAGAATTTGCTGCTCAGTGAAGTTCTTCCCTCCAACAGTAATAGTGGCAGCGTAAGCAGAGCTGACACCAATGAGCGCGATACTACTTAATACCGATAAGATAGGTTTAATCATTATAGAGTTTCCTATATCAATTATTATTGCGCAGCTGCTACGCGTGCGCAGCTCGACGGGCGGGATTAACCCCGCGGGGTACAACTAAAAAGGCAATACTGGCAATCAAGGCATCAACCATAATGGCAAGCATGGCGGTTGGAATAGCGCCTGCCAACATCATCAAAGGGTTGTAAAGATCGATACCGGTAAAAATCAACTCACCCAGCCCACCAGCACCAATCAGGAATGCTAGCGGCACAGTGCCTACATTGATCGCCAGCGCTGTCCGGATGCCAGCAAAAATGACATACAGTGCATTAGGCAACTCAACGCGGATTAACCGCTGTGCTGGCGACATACCGATACCTGACGCAGCCTCTTTTAGCGCTGGAGATACCCCTTTGAGTCCCGTATAGGTATTTCGTGTAATGGGCAACAGCGTGGCAACAAACAGTGCAAATACCGCAGGCACAACACCGATACCGAGAAGGCTCATTGATAACGCAAGCACAGCTAACGTTGGTATCGTTGTACCAATATTGAGCACCTGCATGCCAGATTCTGCCCAGCGCGCCATACTCGGGCGGGAAAGCAGAATACCTAACGGAATCGCGACGAGGATTGCCAGTGACCCAGAAATGGCTGTAAGCCACAAGTGCTCCATGGTGAGGAACTGAATATCTGGCAAATAGAATATAAACTCTTCAATAACGCCTGTTGCATAGCTCCAAGCTCCGGCTACAAAGATGGCCACCAGGAGCAGTACGCGGAACACCCCTTTAAGACTTTGAATGGGCATTAGCTCACTCCTCTGCCATCGGATCGGCAAGTTCTGCAGTGGCTTGCTGAGTACGGAAACGCGCGCCAAGATGGTGGGTCATTGCACGCTGCGTGATATGCCCACACAAGCGGCCTTCATCATCAACACAAGGCAGCCAAGTGATATCATGCGCAAGCATCAAAGATACCGCTTTACGCAGATCGTCATTAACATTCACGACAGCCGGCACCTTTTGGGCATAGTCATGACAACTGCCTTTACTCACTTGAGCCACTGCGCGCGGGATAATACCAACTGGCTGACGCTCTTCGTTGACCATCACAATAGCATGCTGGTAGCCGCACTTATCGAGCGTTTGCAGCGCACTTTCCAGACTATCGCGGGGTGAAACCGTTTCGAAATTAGTGCTTACAACTTCCCGAACATTGATTAAATTAAGCCGCTTAAGAGCGCGGTCTTCGCCAAGAAATGATTCAACAAAGCTATCTTTCGGCGCGGCTAACAAGGTATCAGGGGTGGCATATTGCACTAAATGGCCGTCACGGAAGATCGCAATGCGGTCTCCCATCTTGATGGCCTCATCAATATCGTGACTAACAAACATGATGGTTTTCTTGAGTTCTTGCTGCATCTTCAAGAACTCATCTTGAATCACTGCGCGATTAATGGGGTCGATAGCTCCGAAGGGCTCATCCATTAACATGACGGGGGGATCTGCGGCTAAGGCCCGAGCGACACCGATTCGCTGCTGCTGGCCACCCGACAGCTCGCTAGGATAACGTTTGAGAAAAGCATCAGGCTCTAGTGCAATCATGCGCATCAGCTCTCTAGCCCTTTCCTTATATTTGGCTTTATCCCATCCAAGCAGCTTAGGCACTATCGTAATGTTTTCCTCGATAGTCATATTGGGGAACAAGCCTATCTGTTGAATGACATAGCCAATATTGCGTCGTAATGTCTGCGTATCCAGCGAAGACGTGTCTTCATCATCGATAAAGACCTTGCCAGAGGTAGGGCGCACGATGCGATTAATCATCTTCAACGTGGTAGTTTTGCCGCATCCGGAAGGTCCCAGCAAAATGCATATCTCACCAGTGGGCACTTCCATATTAATATGATCAGCAGCAACCACCGCGCCTTTTGGTGTATCGAAAACCTTCGTTAGATTATCCAGTCGAATCATGCTGGTATCCTTTTTTGTTAAATGAGGGCTGAAGGGCTACATCAGTTACAGGCAGGCACCTGTTCCATACCCTTGGGCGTCAATCGCTTTTGGAGGTATAGCAGCGCGTAATCAACAATGATTGCCAGAAGACTGACGGCAATGGCGCCTAAGATAAGTTGACGTGGGTCTGACTGAGAAATGCCACGACTAATGAAGGTACCTAGCCCACCCGCGCCTATATAAGCAGCAATAGCCATGACACCGATGTTAAGCACGACCGCCGTGCGCACGCCCGCCATGATCACTGGCACAGCCAAGGGAATCTCAACTTTTTGTAGGCGCTGATTCTGGCTCATACCAATACCACGAGCCGCTTCACGAAGTGCTGGATCGACGTTATTTATCGCGGTATAGGTATTGCGAATAATAGGGAGCTGCGAATATAGCAAAACAGCAATAACCGCAGGCACGTATCCAATACCATGCCCGACGATGGATAAGATCGGTATCATGATGCCAAACAAGGCAATAGATGGGATGGTGACAATAATGGAAGCGATGTAGAGAACAGTTTTCGCCATTTTTTCATTCTTGGTTATGGCAATACCGATAGGTACCCCTGTCAGCGTCGCAATGCCGACAGCTATTCCAACAAGGACAATGTGCTCAATCGTGCGCGCTATAAGCACATCGAAATTAGACACCGCATAATGGATCCACTCCATCTATACACCCCCGATATGTTGTGATTATTAGTAAGCAAATGTATGTCTAGGCTATTGAAATTCAGACAAGGGTACTGGCAATTAAACGACATTAAGCAATAGAAAAACGCCTAATGTGCCAGTTTCTCACCACCCCACCTCTCGAGATGAATTCGCTGCTCAGAAAATATCAGTTTAATAAGCAGCAAGTTAGCAAGTAAACTAACTAGTATCACAAACCACTTTATGCGTTTAACACAATTTTCTAAATGACCGTTTTATGGTCTTAAATGCCTATTTTATCGATGTAGCATCACGCTACTTAACGTAAGCTTGCCCAACTTTTAAGCGCCATAACGGCGTTTTATTTACTTCACTTTAGTGACAAAACATTCATCATGATGGCATTCATTGACTCTCGAAATTCTTCACTTGAACGCCTTACCCCCGATTACCTGCGTTTCCTCGAAGCCCTGCGCGCCCGCGGTTTCGAAGGCGAGATTGCCCCGGACTACGCCAACCGCACGGTGCTGGCAACGGATAACTCGATTTACCAACGCCTGCCCCAGGCGGCGGTGTTTCCTAAGCACGCGGAAGATCTTGAGCGCCTCGCCAAGCTGGCTGCTGAGCTGCCCCACCGCGATATCGTGCTCACGCCTCGGGGCGGCGGCACGGGTACTAACGGCCAGTCGTTGACCGACGGTATCGTGGTGGACGTTTCCCGCCATATGAATCAGATCCTCGAGATCGATGTAGAGGCACGGTGGGGGCGCGTTCAGGCGGGCGTGGTGAAGGATCAACTCAACGCGGCGCTGAAGCCCCATGGGTTGTTTTTTGCCCCGGAACTGTCCACCTCTAACCGTGCCACCATCGGCGGTATGATCTCCACCGATGCCAGCGGCCAGGGCAGCTGCGAGTACGGCAAAACCCGTGACCATGTGCTGGAACTGGACACGGTTCTGCTGGGGGGACAGCATCTGCACAGCCGCCCGCTTAGCGCTGAAGAAGAACAGGCTGAGTGCCAACAGGAAGGCATTCTTGGCCGCGTGCATACCACTGCGGCTGAGATTATCGACCAACAGCGTGAGCTGATTGAAGCGAAATTCCCACCACTTAACCGCTGCTTAACCGGCTACGATCTGGCGCATCTGCGGGAAGCAAAAGGCCAGTTGAACCTGAACAGTCTGCTGTGTGGTTCGGAAGGCTCGCTGGGCTTTTTGAATGAAGCGGTATTGAACGTGCTGCCGATCCCTAAGCACGCCACGCTGGTTAATGTGCGCTACCCAGGCTTTATGGACGCGCTGCGCGATGCCAAGGCACTGATGACTTCAAGCGCGCGCCCAACCTCGATTGAAACTATCGATGACACCGTGTTGCAGTTGGCCATGGAAGACTTTGTCTGGGACAGCGTAGCTGAGTTTTTCCCCGCCACCGGCAGTACGCCGATTCGTGGCATTAACCTGATCGAGTTTAATGACGATGATCCTGAGCGCTTGGCCGAACGGGTTCGCTCCTTTACCGAGCACCTTGGTCGCGATGTGGCCGTCGAGCGTTTAGGCTACACCCTGGCCGAAGGCCGTCCGCAGATCCAAAAAGTCTACGCCATGCGTAAACGCTCGGTGGGCTTGCTGGGCAATGTGCAGGGCGAGAAACGCCCGATTGCGTTTGTGGAAGATACCGCCGTACCACCGGAGCACTTGGCTGACTTTATTACTGAGTTCCGCGCCGCGTTGGATGCTAGGCAACTTTCATACGGGATGTTTGGCCATGTGGATGCGGGGGTGCTGCACGTGCGCCCAGCGCTGGATATGAAAGATCCCCAACAGGAAAAACTGATTCGTGAGATTTCCGATGAAGTGGCAGCCCTGACCCAGAAGTACGGCGGGTTGTTATGGGGAGAACACGGCAAAGGCGTGCGCTCGGAGTACGGCCCCAAGTTCTTTGGTGAGCTGTACCCCAGCCTGCAGCGCGTTAAAGCAGCCTTTGATCCGCATAACCAGCTAAACCCCGGCAAGATTGCGTCGCCCGCAGAAGGCCATGAACTAATCGCCAAAGACAGCGACCCTGATCTGTTAACGGTCGATGGCGTCACCCTGCGCGGCCAGTTGGATCGCACCATTGATGAACGTGCCTGGCAGGCCTATGACGCGGCGGTGTACTGCAACGGCAATGGTGCCTGTTATAACTACGACCTTGATGACCCCATGTGCCCTTCCTGGAAGGCTACCCGTGACCGTGTGCATTCGCCCAAAGGCCGCGCCAGTTTGATGCGTGAGTGGCTACGCCTACAAACCCAGGCGGGTATCGATGTGGTGGAAGAGTCGCGCAAGAAAAAAGCCGAAAACGGCTGGGGCTTTGTTAAAAGCTTTCCCCGCCGGGTCATGAACACCGTTAGCAAGCAGCAACACCACGACTACTCCCACCAGGTGTATGACGCCATGGCGGGTTGCTTGGCGTGTAAATCCTGCGCAGGCCAGTGCCCCATAAAGGTCAACGTGCCGCAGTTCCGTTCGCAGTTTTTAGAGGTCTACCACGGCCGCTATTTGCGCCCGCTGCGCGATTACATCATTGGTGGCACCGAATTCATGCTGCCAACGCTTGCCAAGATCGCGCCGCTGTATAACGCCCTACTCAACCAGCGCTGGGTGGACAGCTTGATGCGCAAAGGGCTGGGGATGAGTGATTCTCCGCAGCTTTCCCGTGCCAGCGTGAAAAAGCAGCTAAGGGCTTGGGGCATCGCCGAAGCCACGCCCACCTCCCTGGCACTACTCACTGAGCAGCAGCGCGCTAACAGCGTGATTATTGTCCAGGATGCGTTCACCAGCCACTTTGAAGCCAAGCTGGTGATGGATGTGGTGGAACTGCTGTCGCGGCTGAATCTGCGGGTGTTTGTGATGCCGTTTTCTGCCAACGGCAAACCGCTGCAGGTACAGGGCTTTTTAGGCGCCTTTGAGCGCACGGCGGAAAAACAGGCCAAGCGCCTGCGGGCGTTGGCAGAGTTTGAGGTGCCGATGGTGGGTATCGACCCCGCCATGACGCTGACCTATCGCCAGGAGTACGTTAAATCCTTAGGTGCCGAGCAAGTACCCAACGTGCTGATGCTGCAAGAGTGGCTAGCCACCCGTATTAACACGCTAGCACCTAGCCAGCTTACGCTAACCGACCCTGGCTTTAAGCTGCTGTCTCACTGCACCGAAAAGACCAACGCACCGGGCAGCCCCAACGCCTGGCGGCAGGTGTTTGCGGCATTTGGTTTAGAGCTTGAGCTAATGGCGACCGGTTGTTGCGGGATGTCCGGCACCTACGGGCATGAAACCCGTAATGTCGACACATCGAAGACAATCTACGCCCAATCCTGGCAGCCCCAGGTGGAAGCCAAGGAAAACGCAGGCAAGCTGCTCGCCACAGGCTACTCCTGCCGTAGCCAGGTAAAACACTACTCAGCACAAGCCCTACCCCACCCGCTTCAGGCGTTGCTGGTATGCTTGCGTAGCCCTTAGCACACAACAAACTGCTATTAACGAAAAAGGGGCTTACACGCGGTGTAAGCCCCTGTTTTTCAATTGGTCTTTCAATGAGCCTGGCAACCGCCAGATGCGTTACTCCGTGAAAGGCAACGATGAATGGTGCAATACGATACGCAGCTCGCCCTCATCGTCTAACTGGTAACCCCAGGTCTTATCAACCATGGTGGTGTTGCCTTCGCTATCCAGAATAGAAACGTTGCCCATGGTCATTGCTGTATCACCACTGATGAAAATCGCCGCGTTATCAATGGTAACTTCCTGCCAGCCTTTCAGCGCAAAGCCGCTGTCGTTGGGGAACTCATCGCTATGGCCCACAAAGTAAGCTAGCGCGCCTTCAGGGGTAGTACGGAAGGTTTGTGGCGCAGCAGCTAGTGTCGGCTTAAAGAGTACTGGCCCCATCTCGTATCCATAAGCACTCTCAATGACGGATTGAGCCAACTCACTAGCGGCCTCTATGCCATCGCTTTCATACGTGTTTGCAATGTTTACCAGTGCTTCGCCCCACGCTTGCTGCGCTGCTAGCACCTGTTCTTCGGTTATATCACCACCTAAATGAGTGACGTTGTTAGCATTGGCTAGTGAAACCGCGCCTACGCTAAGACCTAACACTGCGCCTGTAATAAGAGTCTTGAACATGTTGGTATCTCCATCGTGAATCACTAGAAAGTTACTAGAGCGAACACGTTTAATGTAAGCCAGCCAAGCTTTCATCGAGGTCACCGCAGTATTAATAGCGAAGTAGCGTTTCATTAACACAAGGTGAATAGAATTAACGGCGTCATCACCCAGTCGTCATATCATCAATACGGTAACCGAAGCCGCGCTGGGTTGTAATCAATGAATCACCTGAACCGTGAGCGTCTAATTTGCTGCGTAGCCGACGGATATAAACATTCACGATATTGGTTAGCGGGTCTTCATGAGCCCCCCAGACACTAGCCAGAATCCGCTCTCGACTATAGAGCTTACCTGGCGTCGACATCAATAACTCCAGTATAGCCAACTCTTTTGGGGTTAATTCGATACGATGGCCTCCACGGGTCACACAACGCTGCTCTCGGTCTAGGCAGAGATCTCCCACGCATAGCACTTTGTCAAACACCACGTCATGGCCTTTGTAGCGGCGTGTCAACGCGCCTAGCCTTGCCAACAGTTCTTCAAATGCAAAGGGCTTAACCAAATAGTCATCCGCCCCCGCCTCAAGTCCAGAGACGCGATCCTCGATACTATCAAGCGCGGTAAGCATAAGCACAGGGAATGCAACCCCGGCCGTTCGCAGGTTCCGGCATATCTCTATCCCACCAATATCAGGTAACAGCCGATCCAAAATCACCACGGGCTGTGTATCAGCAGACCGAGCGCATTGAATAATGTGCAGCAGCGCGGCTTGCCCTTCACTAAACGCATCCACACGATGCCCTTCTGCCGTTAAGCCGCGGCTTAGAAAGTCACGAATACGTGGGTCATCCTCAACCATAATAATGTGCATCGTCATTACTCATATAAGCGCTCGAGGCAGTCAAAACAACGCTATGATGCTATGCCTGCAGAGCTGGTACTGGCTGTGTGCACAGGTAGTTGAAGGCGAGCGACACATCCCCCCGCTGAGGAGGCTTCAAGACACAGCTGACCACCATGTAAACGAGTTAATAGCATAGCAATCGCCAACCCCACTCCCTGTCCATCAGGGCGATGATTGCGCGCTTGCACACCTCGATAACCACGCTCGAAAAGCCGCTGGGCGTCTTGGCCTTCCAAACCAATCCCTTGATCACCGATGCACAACTCCCACACCTTTTCACCTTGCTGTTCTTCAATGGTGGCCGTGATGGTGACCACCCCGCCGGGGTAGGAGTATTGAACCGCGTTGTCTAACAATATTCCATACATCTGCTGCAACCGCTGGGCATCGCCTAACACTGTCGCTGCCGCTAACGACTCACTATGCAGGGTTATATTGCGAAGCCTGCCTAATGTGGAGGCCTGACCAATCGCATCCCTTAGAGGCACGCTAGGGTCAAGAGGATGACGCTGCACCTGCCACTCCACGATGTCGCTCCTGGCCATGGTAAGCAAATCGCTGATAACATCCGCCAGATGAGCGGCATCACTGGCAATACGCTGTAATGCCTGACGATACTCGGCTTCGCTGCGTTTGCTTCCTCGCAGCGTAATCTCGGCCTCTCCGCGAATCGACGTTGTCGGCGTACGCAGTTCATGACTGATGTCTTCCAGCAGCTGTTGGCGCTGATTACCTAACTGCTGCAGACTAGCAAGCGCCTGCTCAAGTTCTCGGGTACGTAACTCAACCAGATCTTCCAGGTGCTGCTGTCGATCCTGCTCAGCCTGACGGTGCTGGCTCAATTCATCGGCCATCAGATTCATACGCGCCGCAACACGACCAAATTCATCGCGCATATTTTCATCTAGCCGATGCGTCAACTCACCACGCTGAAAAGCTTTTGCCCCCATTACAAGTTCATGCACAGGCCGCCGCAACGCACGCGCAAAGTACCCAAATACCCCCATAATCGTGAGTGTGAGCGTAATGGTCGCTAATACGGCCCACATAATGAGCTGCTGCAGCGAGCGGTCTGCATCACTACGCTGTTGCGCAAGCAGCGTGCGTTCGCGCGCCAGCGCGTCAGCCAGCACCACTTGTAGGCTTTGCCCATCAACCTGCTCAAACTGTTCGGTAGCTAATGTAGGCGATAGCGCTAAGGCTGTTGTTTCCAACGCTTGGAAAAGCTTGTCGAATGTCACAAGCGCCGCTCTGCGCTCCTCAATTAAGGCGGTCACTTGTTCATTCGTTTGTGTTGTGCGTTCGGCTAATCGATCACTGTTGGTATGTAGCTGCTGTAAGTCAGAGCGCATTTCCTGAAGCAGGAAGTCACGTTGATCAAGGTCAGGGCTGGGGTTATTTTGGGCGTCAACGAGCCACGTTCTCAACCGGTTTTTAGCATCCGAAAAAGCCATAAAACCGGTATGTAAGTCGCTGGAAAGACGGCCAAGCTCTACCTTTTGGCGAGCCCCATCTATTGCCCATATAGCGACACCGCCCTGGATAAACGTAAGCAGCGTCAGTACCAGCAACGCAAATCCAAGGCGACGTTGGAACATAAAGTCATTTCCTGAGAAAAGTTAACAAATTGCCCCATTAGCCACACCAGCGCTTAGCAAGCATGGGCACCGAGCACAAACATTCGCACCTAGCAAACATTGGCACTGTTCGTGGTCACCTCGCTAAAAAAACAGGTTTTTCAGCGCCAGGCCTGGATCCTCTTCTCGCATGAAAACTTCGCCGACCAGAAACCCATTCACATTGTGGTCACGCATGAGCTCCACGTCATCTCGGGTATGAATGCCGGATTCCGTGATGACCGTGACACCTTCGGGGATGCGCGGCAGAAGGTCTACGGTGGTATTCAGGCTGGTTTCAAACGTATGCAGGTTGCGGTTGTTGATACCCACCAACTTCAGATCCAGCGCCAGGGCACGATCTAGCTCGACAGCGTCGTGTACTTCTACCAGTACATCCATGCCTAACGTATTGGCTTGCTGGTGCAGATCGCGCAGTTGGGTGTCGTCGAGGGCAGCCACAATCAGTAAGATACAGTCTGCACCGATGGCACGCGCCTCGGTTACTTGGTAGCCATGGGTAATAAAATCTTTACGAATGATGGGCAGGTCACACGCATCACGGGCAGCGATCAGAAAGTCCTCATGCCCCTGAAAAAAGTCCGCATCCGTCAATACGGATAAGCAAGCTGCACCACCTTCTGCATATCGTTTAGCGATATCCGCAGGATGAAAATCCTCACGCATTACGCCTTTGGAAGGCGAGGCTTTTTTAATTTCAGCGATAACCGCCGCGTCGCCTGCGGCAATGCGGGCATTCAGCGCGTCGATAAAACCACGGGGAGCACTCTGCTTGTCGGCCAGCGCCAGCAGATCTGCTTCAGATACCGCCTGCCGGCGCTCGGCGACTTCTTCGTCTTTACGAGCCAAAATACGCGTTAAAATGGTTGGCGTTGCCTGATCAGTCATTGGATTGTTTATCCTTTAAAGACGCTAGTGAAGTGCGAAAGCTCTTTAAGCTTTTCAAGCGGCAGCTTGGAGGCCTGTGAATCTTGAGCCACTATCACGCCCTCTTTTAAGCTATCAGCCACACCCGCGCAGTAAAGCGCTGCTCCAGCATTGAGTGCTACTATATCCGCCGCTGCACCTTCGCCGCTAAGCGAGTCTTTCACTAACCGCAGGCTATCTTCAGCACTGGTCGCTTTTAGTGGTGTCAGGCTTTGACGCTCAATACCCAGCTCTTCTGGCGTAATGGTGTACTCGGTAATTTCGCCCTCTTTCAGTTCAGCCACCCGCGTAGGTGCAGCCAACGAAATTTCATCTAACCCATCTTCAGAGTGCACCACTAGCACGTGGCGGCTGCCGAGCTTTCGGAGCACCTCAGCCATCAACGGCACTAATTCAAGCGAGTAAACGCCCAACACCTGATTAGGTGCACTGGCGGGGTTGGTCAACGGGCCAAGGATGTTAAACAGCGTGCGCACCCCCATCTCCCGGCGCGGACCAATCGCGTAGCGCATGGCTGGGTGGTGATTGGGGGCAAACATAAAGCCCACGCCTACCTGCTCGATACAGCGAGCCACTTGCTCAGGTTTGAGATCAAGGTAAATACCGGCGATGTCGAAAAGGTCTGCGCTACCCGACGACGAGGAGACGCTGCGGTTACCATGTTTGGCCACATGAGCGCCCCCAGCAGCTGCCACAAAACTAGCCGCTGTAGAGACATTAAACAGGTTCGCACCATCACCACCGGTGCCGACAATATCCACTACGTTTTCGGTGTGCAGCACTACCCGTTTCATCAACTCGCGCATTACCTGGGCAGCCGCGCTAATTTCCTCGGCGCTTTCACCTTTCATGGCAAGCCCCACCAGCAGGCCGCCAATTTGCGCATCGGAGGCTTCACCGGTCATGATCTGGCGCATTAGCGCGTGCATCGAATCGAAAGAGAGGTCTTCGCGGCGCATCACCGCGTTAATTGCATCTCGCATTTGCATGAACAGAAAAGCCCCTAAAGCGTATAAATTTGGCGATCAGCCGCGTGTTAAAAAATTAGCCAATAACGCATGACCTTGGCGAGTCAGTATAGACTCAGGATGAAACTGAACCCCTTCAACATCCAGGCTACGATGACGAAAGCCCATTATCAGCCTTGGTGTAACATCATCGTCTGCTGTCCAAGCGGTGACTTCAAAACAATCCGGCAAGCTTGCTTTATCTACCACTAACGAGTGATAACGGGTCACTTCTAGCGGGTTTTCAAGCCCGCTAAAAACACCTTGCCCACTATGTACCACGGCAGAGGTTTTGCCATGCATCACCTGAGGAGCCCGCACCACTTTACCACCGTAGACTTGTCCAATCGCCTGATGCCCAAGACAAACACCTAAAATAGGCAGCTTACCCGCACAGTGGGCAATCGCCGCCAGCGAAATTCCCGCTTCATTGGGCGTGCATGGCCCCGGTGAAATAACTAAATGAGTAGGCGCTAAGGCGTCAATTTGTTCCAGAGTGAGCTCATCATTGCGATAGGTCATTACCTCAGCATCCAGCTCACCCAGGTACTGGACGATATTGAACGTGAAGCTGTCGTAATTATCGATCATCAACACCCTGGGAAACTTAAGCACTTGATTACCTTAAATATCAACCATGAAATTAGCGAACGTCACCCAGAATGTTACCCAAATTTTCTATCAACTGAGATTTTTCTTTCGGTTCTGGATTGTAACTTTTGGGCATTAGCCCCGCCACGTAGATTTAATAGCGCTACTTTAACACCAATGAGACGCACTACTATTCATATTGTAAAAGAGGCTCGCCCACCAAGCAGGCGCAAAAAATGCAACACGTATTCTCAGCAACTCTGGATGGGTAAAACGTAAGACGCTGCCTTGATGTCCTAGCCTTGGCAACCCTGGGGATTAGAAGTTTGTGTCCCATAATGAAACTGGTAACGAGCCTGTACTGTCTTTATGATCTGCCGTCTTTTTAATATGTTAGGAGCGTGGCATGGACAAGCACCCCCCCTGGATAATCACGCTCTTATTGGTGGCGACGGTTAATAGCACTCCTGCTATGAGTGATTCCTCGTTCAACGTCATCGCCTCGTTTTCAGTGATCGAAGATTTGGTCGAACGGGTGGCTGGCGACACTATTCGTGTTAATACGATCGTGCCCGCTGATAAAGATGTCCACCGCTGGGAGCTGACGCCTCCCAATGTACTTGCCGTCGAAGAGGCTGACATTGTGTTTTATAACGGCTATGGATTAGAGCCGTGGATGCGTCACGTTGAAGCAATGTCAGACGATACGCTCACGCTCATCGCCCTGGCTGAAAATGCAGACTATGCCCCCCTGCCGATCAGCACAGGGCAGTATAAAGACAATCCTGACCCACATATGTGGATGGACCCCAAAGGAGCCGCTGCGTATATCGATGTCATTGCCCACACCCTTTCACAGCACTATCCAGAAAAGGCAGAGGCATTTAACACCCGTGCAGCCAAGGCTCGCGATGCTTTAGCAATGCTAGATCAGCAACTGAAGGAGCGTTTGGATGGTATTCCACAAACCAACCGCGTGCTCTATACCAGCGAAGCGGGCATGGCCTACTTTGCCCGCGCTTATAATTTCGAATACGCCGCTATTTGGGGCGTTAACCACGAAACGTTAGGCAGCGCACATGCTATGGAGACTATGAGTAAGCGTTTAATAGAAAAACGCCCGCCAGCACTGTTTCATGAGAGCACCGCCCCCTCTATCCATATGGATGCGTTAGCCAGGGATGCCGAACTAACACTCAGCGGGCCTCTATATGTGGATGCACTGAGTGCTTCCGACGGCCCCGCTTATAATTACCCTGCTATGCTGCAGCACAACGCCAACCTCCTCCATGAAGCACTTGGCGGTGCTCGCGAAGAGTAGTTAAGAGGTCAGCCCGAGACCAACGCTGGTAGCGAGCTGATCAATACATCTGGCTGGCTGTGCTCAATCGGCTCGCCATGATTATAACCATATGGTACCGCCACAGTAGCAAAGCCAGCAGCCCTGCCTGCAGCTATATCATGACGCGAATCACCGACCATAACACTTGCTGAAGGGGCAATATCTAACTGATGAGCAACATGTAACAGCGGCAACGGGCTAGGCTTTTTTTCTGCCAGGGAATCCCCGCCAATACAGTAGGCAAAGTGCGACTGTAGCTCAAAATGGTTCAAAATCGGTGCGATAAAGCGCGCTGGTTTATTGGTAATCAGTGCCAAAAAGTAGCCTGACTGATGCAGCGCATTAAGTGTTGTTTGTACGCCTGGATAGAGCTGAGTTAGTGCATTGGGAGCAGCCCCATAATGGCGCATAAAGGCCTCGTAGGCCGCTTTTTTTAGCGCCTGATCCGGAGCCCGCTGGAGTGCCCAGGTAAGCGCTCTTTCCATCAGCACCTGAGCACCGTTACCTACCCAATCACACACCTGCTCTTGCGCCGGTATTGGCAGCGCCAAATCACTATGGGTGCGTTGAACCGCTACCGCCAAATCTGGCACTGAATCAATCAATGTACCGTCTAAATCAAACGCAATTAACCGCTTCCCCTGCAAAATGGCATGCACGCTGTTCCCTCCCTATGCAAAAGTAGCGCTGTGTTTAACCATCACCGTCGATCAAAAACAATCGCCACCGTTGTTTGTTATCTTAACCGGTTTGTTATCTTAACCATTTAGTGCGTCGCCAGACATGCCGTAAGGTTCTATGCTGTGGCTACATTAGACTAGGAGAAAGTAATGGCCATCCCCCGAATAGTGATTGTTGGCGGCGGAGCCGGTGGGCTTGCCCTCGCCACTCGCCTTGGACGTACGTTAGGTAAGAAAAAGCGAGCAGAGGTTGTGCTGCTTGACCGCGACACGACCCACGTATGGAAACCACTTTTGCACGAACTTGCGACTGGGGTACTGAACTCCAGCATGGATGAAGTTGATTTCCGAGGGCACTCTTCGGCACACCATTACCGCTACCAGCACGGCTCATTAAATGGCCTGGACCGGCAGAGAAAAGTCATTCACTTAGCGCCACTCCTGGATGACGACAACAACGAGGTACTCCCTGCCCGAGAGCTTACCTATGACTACCTCGTGTTAGCACTGGGCAGTGTTTCCAATGACTTCGGAACGAAAGGTGTTGCCGACCACTGCCACTTTATCGACTCACCCGAGCAGGCAAAGGCGTTTCAGCGCGATATGATCAACACCTTTTTGCGCTATACCGACCCAGAGCTTCGCCAGCATAAAGAGCTGACCATTGGCATCGTCGGCGGCGGAGCGACGGGGGTTGAGCTTTCGGCAGAACTGTTAGATGCCTCCCGCTTACTAAACGCTTATGGCGTGACGGCCACTGACCACCAAACGATTAGCGTGCATCTCATCGAAGCTGCGCCGCGTCTACTTCCTGGCTTATCAGAACGCATCAGCGAAACGGTGCAGCAAGAACTAGAGAAAATGGGGGTAGCCGTCCATGTAGGCACCGCCATTCAAGAGGCTCAGCAGTATCAACTGGTGACCGGCGATGGCGAGGTTATCGAAACCGACCTAAACGTGTGGGCAGCGGGCATCAAAGCACCACCATTTTTGGCTGAACTTGACCTAACCACCAATCAGAAAAACCAAGTTAACGTTCATCAAACCCTGCAAAGCGTCGATGACCCGCATATTTTTGCCATGGGAGACTGCGCCAGCTGTCCTCAAGGCGAAGGCAGCACGGTGCCTCCCCGCGCTCAGGCCGCCCACCAACAGGCAAAATTACTCGCCAAGAATTTAGTTGAACTACTCGATAACAAACCGCTGAAAGACTTCGTCTATCGCGACCATGGATCGCTGGTTTCTCTGGCGCGCTATGATGCGGTGGGCAGTTTGATGCGCAGCTCCGCATCACGCGGTTTATTTCTGGAGGGCTGGCTGGCACGACGAGCCTATGCGTCGCTTTATCGTATGCATCAGCTCTCCATACATGGAGCACCCAAAACGGGGCTGGCGTGGCTGGTGGATAAGCTCAACCGTTACCTAAAGCCCCGTATGAAGCTGCATTAAGCCTCTCGCTTAACCGTTAACCTTTGCCAGCGCTTCGCGTAGCTTCTGAATCACGGAGTCATAACCGTGCCGATCGCTGGCTTGGTGAGCATTGAAAATAGCCGAGCCAGCGACAAAGGTGTCGGCACCCGCAGCAGCGATATCGGCAATGTTGTCTACCTTAACGCCGCCGTCGATTTCTAAGCGAATCGGGAGACCCGAGGCATCGATACGGGCGCGTGCTTCGCGAAGTTTATCCAGCGTATTGGGGATAAACGACTGACCACCAAAACCGGGGTTGACGCTCATCAACAGCACCATGTCGATTTTGTCCATCACATAATCTAAGTACGAAAGTGGTGTTGCAGGATTAAACACCAGCCCAGCTTTACAGCCACCATCACGTATCAGCTGCAGCGAGCGATCAATGTGCTCAGATGCTTCCGGGTGAAAAGTGATGTAGCTCGCCCCTGCATCAATAAAGTCGCTGATCATGCGATCAACCGGCTTGACCATTAAGTGCACATCAATAGGCGCCGTCACACCATGCTGGCGCAGCGCTTTGCATACCATCGGACCAATGGTTAGGTTCGGCACATAATGGTTATCCATGACATCGAAATGGACAATGTCGGCCCCAGCTGCCAACACATTGTCGACTTCCTCGCCAAGCCGCGCAAAGTTAGCGGAAAGAATCGAAGGGGCAATCAGGAAGTCCTGCTCAGCGCTCATAGTGCATTCCTAGGTAAACGGGGAAAGGAAGGCGGATATCTTACCAGAGCCACCCATGAAGCCCCATCCTATAGGCCGCGAAAACAGCGTAAAGCCACACACTCATATTCTAAAATAGAATATAAAACATAATTGTAATTCCACAATCACAGGTTTAACCTTAGCGTCATTGCGATTAAATCGCCCCCAAAATGCCAGGAGTCCCCTATGACGCTATCTACCTTTTTACGCACCGGCTTACGTCGCAACCTGCTGGCGATTGCCGTTGGCACCGCGGTTGCTGGGACGGCTGTTTCCAGTTCAGCCATGGCTCAGGAACGCGAGCTACTCAACTCTTCGTATGATATTGCCCGCGAGCTTTTTTCCGCGATTAATCCTGAGTTTCAAGCATGGTGGCAAGAGGAACACGGCGAAGAGATTGATATCAGTCAGTCGCACGGCGGCTCTTCCGCCCAAGCCCGCGCGATCATGCAAGGTCTACGCGCCGATGTAGTTACCTTTAACCAAGTCACTGACGTACAAGTGCTGGCAGATGCAGGGCTAGTCGCCGAAGACTGGCAGGAAGCGTTCGACAATAACGCGTCGCCCTACTACTCCACCACCGCATTCTTAGTGCGTAAAGGTAACCCCAAAGGTATTGAAAGCTGGGATGATCTTGTTAAAGAAGATGTTCGCATGGTGTTTCCCAATCCGAAAACATCAGGCAATGGCCGCTATACCTACCTAGCTGCCTGGGGCTTTGCGGAAAACGAATTCGACGGTGACGAAGAACAAATTCATGACTTCATGCGCACGTTTCTGCGTAATGTCGCCGTGTTTGACACAGGAGGCCGCGGCGCCACCACCAGCTTTATTGAACGCGGCATTGGTGATGTACTAATCAGCTTTGAGTCAGAAGTTAACAATATTCGCAGTGAGTATGGCAGCGACGACTATGAAGTCATTGTGCCACCGGTCAGTGTACTGGCTGAATTCCCTGTAGCGGTAGTTGGCCCCAACGCTGAACGTAACGGCAACCAAGACCTAGCCCAGAGCTACCTTGAGTATTTGTATAGCGAAGATGCCCAGCGCCAGCTGGCCGGCTTTAATTACCGCGTCCATAACGAAACGGTGGTCGCGGAATTTGCCGACCATTTCCCCGACACAGAGCTGTTTGAGGTAGAAGATGTGTTCGGCAGCTGGGAAGAGGCCATGGAAACCCACTTTGCTGGTGGTGCCCTACTTGATCAACTGCAGCGTCGTTAACGGAGCCTCATGAGCCAGCTTGCAATATGGCGGTCCGGCAGCGCACGCGTGCTGCCGGGCTTTGGCCTTTCTATGGGTATCAGCGTTTTGTTCATTTCGCTGGTACTGCTGCTGCCAATTACTGGCCTGTTTGGCCAGTTGGCAGGGCTTAGCTTTGCCGAGTATTGGGCCATTATTACGGAAGGCCGAGTGGTCGCTAGCTATATGGTGACCATCGGTGCCGCCGCGGTGGCAGCGTTGGTGAATGCGGTGTTTGGGCTGCTGCTTGCCTGGGTGCTGGTTCGCTACGAATTTCCCGGCAAGCGCTTATTAGATGCCTTGATGGATTTACCCTTTGCCCTGCCGACGGCGGTGGCTGGTATCACGCTCGCCACGCTGTACGCTGGCAGCGGCTGGATGGGTAGCCTATTGGAGCCCTTAGGGTTCCAGGTGGCTTATACCTGGGTAGGTATTGCCCTGGCCATGGCGTTTACCAGCATTCCCTTTGTGGTTCGCACCGTACAGCCGGTGCTGGAAGACCTACCTGCAGAGGTCGATGAGGCCGCGATGTCTCTTGGTGCAACCGATGGCGTGGCGTTTCGTCGCGTGATCATGCCGCACTTGTGGCCGGCACTCGTCACCGGTACCGGTCTTGCTTTTGTGCGCTCGCTGGGTGAATTCGGAGCCATTATCTTCATTGCCGGTAACATGCCCTACGAAACAGAAATCACCGCGCTGATGATCTTCGTCAAGCTTCAAGAGTATGACTATGCCGGCGCGTCGGCGATTGCCTCAGTGGTATTGTTCGTATCGTTAGCCTTGTTACTGGCGATCAATATTTGGCAAGGCCGCTTTGTGCGTCGCCTGCATGGAGGGAAGGGATAATGCGTCGGATTGGTGATGCTCCCGCGGTGCGGCGTTTATTAATTGGCACTGCGCTGTTTTTGTCAGCGCTGTTTTTGCTATTGCCATTGGTGGCTATTTTTGCTCAGGCATTCTCCCAGGGCGTGATGGTCTTTTGGGCCAACGTCAGCAACACCTTTACCCTACACGCGATTGGCCTGACGCTGGTCATTGCACTATTGACCATTCCAGTGTGCCTAGTATTTGGCGTCGCACTGGCGTGGCTAGTCACCCGCTTTAGCTTTCCAGGGCGGCGCATTTTGCAGACCCTGATCGATATTCCATTTGCGGTGTCTCCAGTAGTAGCTGGCCTTATATATTTACTGCTCTATGGGCGAAACGGCTGGATCGGCGGTTGGCTGGATGCTTACGACATTCAGCTAATGTTTGCCTGGCCCGGCATTTTAATGGTGACTATTTTCGTTACCTGCCCGTTTGTCGCTCGGGAACTGATTCCGCTCATGCAGGCGCAAGGCTCACGCGAAGAAGAAGCCGCCGTGACCCTCGGCGCTGGCGGTTGGACCACCTTCTGGCGCGTCACGCTGCCCAACATTCGCTGGGCACTGCTGTATGGCATTATTCTTACCAACGCACGTGCGGTAGGTGAGTTTGGTGCGGTTTCCGTGGTCGCAGGGGCTATTCGTGGTAAGACAAACACGCTGCCGCTGCATCTAGAGCAGCTTTATCAGGATTATAACGCGGTGGGCGCGTTTGCTAGTGCCGCGCTGCTAGCGCTTATTGCCCTGCTCACTCTTGCGGCCAAGGCAGGCCTTGAATGGCGCGCATCGCGCCGGGAGGCGTATTTATGAGTATTCGTCTACAGAACATTGCCAAGCACTTTGCCAAAACCCAGGCACTGGAGCCGATTAATCTAGACATCCATGAAGGCGAACTTGTCGGCCTACTTGGCCCGTCTGGCTCAGGAAAAACCACCTTGCTGCGCATTATTGCTGGCCTGGAGACTGCTGACCGCTCCCCCCAGCCAGGCAAGATACTATTTGGTGACCGAGACGTCACCAACGTTCACGTACGCGACCGCCGTATCGGCTTTGTGTTTCAGCATTACGCGCTGTTTCGCCACATGAGTGTGTACGACAACGTTGCGTTTGGCCTCACGGTGATGCCTAGAAAGCGCCGCCCGTCCAGTGGTGAGATTCGCGCACGGGTGTTTAGGCTGCTGGAAATGGTTCAGCTGCAACACTTAGCCAATCGCCTGCCCGCTCAACTTTCCGGTGGCCAGCAGCAGCGAGTATCGCTTGCCCGTGCCTTAGCTGTAGAGCCGGATGTGTTGCTACTGGATGAGCCCTTTGGTGCGCTGGATGCCAAGGTACGCCAGGATCTGCGACGCTGGCTTCGCCGCCTGCATGAAGAACTCAACTTTACCAGCGTGTTTGTCACCCACGACCAAGAAGAAGCGCTAGAGCTATCCGACCGCGTCGTTGTGATGAGCAATGGTCGTATTGAGCAAATAGATACGCCTGAAACGCTCTACCGCTCGCCAAAAAATCGCTTTGTGTTTGAGTTCTTAGGCGACGTTAATCACTTAGAAGGCAAGGTAAGCAATGGCATACTTACCTGCGGCGATGCTCGCCTGAACGTTGATCTACCCGATGGCGACGAAGAGCTATTGCTACGTCCCCACGAAGTGCGCCTTGCCCAGCAACCCAGCGCAGAGAGCCACCTACCAGTGACGATTACTGCTATTTCGCCAGTAGGTGCAGAAGTGCGCGTTGAGCTGGAAGCCGACTGGCTGGCAAAACCGTGGCTTGCCACTGTGCGCCACGCTGATTTCGAACAGCTTGAGATGCGCCGTGGACAGCGTCTGTTTGCTCATCCGCGACAGTGGCACCGCTTTAAAGAAGAGGCTGAAAAGCCCAAGCAACAAGCTCGTGCGGCCTAAGCGTTGGTAGCCCCTGACACTAACGCAGCGCTATACTGGCAGCCAAAGAGGCTCAACCCATTGCTGCTACGGGTATTTTAGTAAAATACTGTGAACAGCCTTAGCGTTTTGTCATCTACCCTTGGTTATAGCGGAGAATCGTATGCGTCGGCGTCATTTTTTACAGCTCTCTTGTGCGCTGCTGGCCAGCATTTTGCTAGCCGGCTGTGCAAGCCCTCAGTATCTTCAACTGAACCCGCAGCGCACTGCCAATGTGCCACAAACCGGCTCTGGCCAGCAGGTCACCGTGGTTGCTGTCGATGCGAGGGAAAGCGAGGTAATTGGAACGCGCTCAGGTGGCAGCATGTCGACTGCGCAGATTACGGTGAGCAGCCATGAATTAATTCCGCGCTTGCAGGAAGAAGCCGAGCGTGCGGTACGCGACATGGGGTTTAGTCCTACACGCGATGCTGCTCAAGGACGCCCAAGTATCACGCTTGAACTCGCAAGCCTCAACTATGCCAAGGGCGAAAGCGGCCAACCGCTCATCGATGAAGCGCGTATTGAAGGTGTGTTCCGAGCGGTGGCTCAAAATAAAGGGACGACTTACACAGGCACTTACACATCACGGCGCACCCAAGGTTATGCCATCAAGCCAGGTGAAGACGCCAACACACGTATGCTCAACGATCTGCTAAGTGATGGTTTGAACCGTGCGTTCAGCGACCCTGAACTTGGCCGTCTATTAGCGCGTTAACCCCTTCGACGAATAAACAAAAAACCACCCGCTATCGCGGGTGGTTTTGTGAGCAGCGCTAAGCGGCAGGCTTACTACACCCGTGGGCCTCGCCGCTCTAATGCCCATACACTCTCACTTCGCCCCCGTTCATCAGGCTCTCTATTTTCGACGAGTTCAACCCGAAAATTAGGCGTCAATAAACGCTGAATTTCACTATCAGGCACACTGAATGGCGGGCCTGCGTCAGCCTCTTCATGGGTCAGTCCAATCAACAAACCTTTTGCCCCAGGAGGTACCAGCTGGGCAAGATGAAATGCATAGCGCTCACGCGTGGCTGGTGGCAGCGCAATCAGCGAGGCACGATCGTAAAACGCGCCGACTTCCGCTGCCTGTTGGATATGCAGGTGGAAGAAATCACCACACCAAAGTTCGACATTACCCTGACGGGACACATCAAATCCCGCCTGGGTATAACGCGACACACCAGCATTACGCTGAGCTAAAAATTGCTCTATGGCTTCTGGCGCCAGCTCAATACCTAACACTGGATAGCCTTTGTCTGCTAGCCAGCGCATGTCCAGGCTTTTACCGCATAGAGGAACAAGCACTTTAGCACCAGCCTCCACGTTAAGCATTGGCCAGTGCTGGATCAACGACGGATGCGTGTCGGATAAATGAAAGCCGATACGCCCCTCTTGCCAGCGCTGACGCCAAGGGTTCTCCATCCCTATTCCCCTCGCTTTAGAACCAACGATCGCGTTTCTTACGGCGGCGCGGCAAATGCGGAACAATTAGCCCTACGAGTAAACCTGCGCCCGCTACACCTCCTCCATACATGAAGTAGCGCATTAGCAAGTCTTCTTCCTGGGTGTCTAGACGCGCTTGCAGTGCACGCACCTGCTGGCGAGACTGCTCTGCTTCACTATCGAGTTCGCGGTTACGCGCTTCTAATTCAATAATCCGCTGTTCACGGACTTCAAGCGTTTCAGTCATTGAAGATACTCGTTGATCCCAAGTATCATTAATACCATCCAGCTCTTGAGTGAGTTCATCTACCTGCGCTTGTAATACCGGCAACTGTTCACGTGCACTGGGGTTTTGCTGTATCTCGCTGCTGAGCACCCATACCGTATCGCCGCTATTGCTGCGTACGCGAGTATAATTGCCGCTTGTTTCAAGCACCTCGACCTGCTCACCCGCATTTAACGTTCCCACAATGCGATAGCCATCAGTGGGACCGCTGCGCACATAAGTGCTTAGCTCATCACTTACCCAGGCTTGGCTATCCGACTGGGCAAAGGCAGGCTCTCCTCCGATACTCAACAACACGCCAACGGCAGCGGCGTAACAACTACTACGAAGTTTATTTACTTGCATGACGTCATGTCCTGATTGTAAAACGCGCGAGGCAGACGAAGCCTACGCGCGTATCGCTCAAAGCGTTGCGCTTGTCTTGGGCGCTTACCCTTCCCCACGAGGCGGCAATGGGAAGGGACGAGGAAACTCTGCGACGCGGGCATCGCTTTTGACAGCTTTTAAAGGGCCTTCACGTTCGACTTCATCAATACGCACAATCGTGTTGAGCGGCAAATAACTACGCTTAACGCCTTCAAAAGTACGCTGCAACTTTTCTGCCCCTGGGTCGACGACAACCCGCGACGCATCGTCAAAGACAAACTCCTCGACTTCAATAAAGCCCCAGAGTTCGCTTTGAAAGATTTCTCTAACGTATAAATCCCAAATTTCACCCTGCTGGTGAACCACCACACGGTAGATCGGCTTGGCCGCCATCTTGGCCTATTCCTCTTGCCATTTGAACATAATGTTAAGCTGCCTAGCCTACCATACTCAGAGGTTCGCTCTTTAGTCTGCACCCATCAAAAGCGCTTATTTTTAGCTATTTTTGCCTTCAGAGGCTGCCAATTGGCCGATGGAAGGCTCTATCGTGTATGGTGAAGTAAGTGGTATGGCAACTTTATTCACTCACCCACAGGAGTCACCATCATGCAAAAGGATCCCAATAAGGGCTATATCGCCCTATTAGGTTGGAGCCTCAATGCGATCGAAGCGGCAGAAAATTTTGACCGCCGCTACATCGTGGTTGCACCCGACTGGGCCGAGGAGTACTGCCAAAAACATGATATTCCTTATGTGCCATGGAATTTTGAGCGCCTTAATGATCGCTCTATCGAAATTGCTGAAACGCTAAAAGAGAAAGGCGTCGATGTAGCAATTCCGCTTTATGAAGAGACCGTAGAGTGGGCGGGCGCGATCAACTCACTGTTGCTCGATAATCCACGCATTTATGGCCAGTCGCTGTTGCTACGCGATAAAGCGCTCATGAAGCGCCGTGCCCAGCTAGGTGGCATTCGCGTGGGTATTTTTGAAGAAGCCCACGATAAAGATGACGTTGTCCGCTTTCTTAAGCGCGTCAACCAGACACTACTCAAGTTGGATGGTGACCCCAATGATCCCATCCACCTGAAAGCATTTGATAAGGCAGGCTGTCTTGGTCACCGTGTGATTCGCACGCCGGATGAAGTCGATACTATCCCTGACGAAGAATTTCCGGTGCTAATGGAGTCTCACCTAGACGGCTGGGAGTTCGCCGTTGAAGCATGGGTTCACGATGGCAAAATCGCTTTCCTGAACATTTCTGAGTACGTGACACTGGGCTATTCGGTGTTTGTACCGGCTTCTCCAGAGCTTGAGAAGTACCGCGAACAAATTACTACGCAAATTGAGAAACTGATCAAAGCGTTTGATATTGAGTTCGGCCTCATTCACCCCGAGTACTTTGTCACCAGCGACGGTGAAATGTACTTTGGCGAAGTCGCTTACCGTCCCCCCGGCTTCAAAGTCTTTGAGCTTCTCGAGCGGGTTTACGGTTTTAACGCTTATCAAGCGTCTATGTTGGTCTTCGATCCTAAAAGCACCAAAGAGGAAGTCGCTGCCTTCTTTCCAAAAGAAGTGGTGGACGCCGATGGTTTCGCGGGTTGCTTTGGCGTATACCCCCGCCGCCGCGTGGTTAGCCGCTTAGAGATTCCTGAAGAAACAGAGGATCACCCTTACTTTGAATCCCATGAGCTAACCCCACCGGTTGAAGAAACCGTCACGAAGCGCACTGCATTTGGCACCCACTGGGGCTTGATATACTTTAAAGGTGAAGATGCGCATACAATTCGTGATCTGCTTAAACGCCAAGAAGACCTCGACTTCTATGTATAATCTCCGCCACGGCTGGGATAAGGAGTCAACGTGACGACCAATCAAGATGCATCTTCTTACCAATACGAAGATGGCAAGCTTAACGGGCTTTTAAGCAAGTTTGATGATGCGGTGCGCCTGCTTTCGCAGGCACCCGCTTTTTCTAAACCGGCCAAGCTGCCCCGCGTGATGGATACTGCGCGTCGAATCTTGATGCAAGAGGGTGGCTGCGCCGCCCTCGAAGCACGCTCGGCGGACTATGAGTCCGCCGGTGTGTTTGCAGGCTCTGACTGGGAAACACCACAATTTCTGGTGCCAACGCTTACCACCTTTTCGCTGAAAAGCGCTGATGCCAATGTGGTGGTCATCGAAGCATTGAGTGAGCTGCGACTTTTAGCGGTCGCCAAAGGTAATTACCTTCACTCACTCGTCTCCCAAGAGCATGCACACCATTATTTAACCCAAGTAATGGCCATTAACCTGTGGCTGTTATTTAACGCACCAAGCGAGGCTGAACGGGAAACCCAGGGGCGATTAGCGACTATCCCCAGGCACCTGTTCAAACATTTAGCCGAGCGCATTGGTTACGAACATGTGATTGATCAGCTGATTGATGAAATCTGGCGTATTTTAAAGCAGCGCCCAATTCAGGTTGATCCCATCAAACAAATGATTACCCAAATTGCTTTGTGCCAAGCAAACCCCGAGATTGATTTAGGTTCCAGCGGCCAAGGCGCCGACAGGCTGGTCAGCTCGCTTTTCGGACCGACCCAAGCCTGCCGCGAAGATCCCGGTGTTGTACTGTATCGTGAACGGCTGGAGCGTATGGATAGCGCTGCCTTACAGGCGGAAGCTACCGGCTTCGCCCGCGCCATGCACGACACAGGGTTAGTATCGCCCTATCACGCGGTACTAATGCGCTATTTGCTTGAGGAAGGTGACCACCTGCTATCAGAGGCATTAGGGCTTTCATCGACTGGTCGTGATTGTCTGCTTTGCTATCGGGAACTTGTGCACGCACTAATCCGCAGTGGTGTTTATCCCGCCACCGCCCAAGCAGTCTATGGTCTGGCACTGCTGCTAGAGCGAGGCATTCTCTATCAACCGCCAGTGGCTCCCGCCATGTGGCGACAGTTGAATTTGCAGCTTTCTGAATGGGCACAAGCACGACTGAGCCTGTCTTATGGTGATGACGCATCACCACGAGCACGTTTAATCGAAGGCGTGCTTTGCATGCTGGGGCTACCGCTAGGCGTTGGTCAGGGCAATAATCCCACCTGCCAGTCGGCAAGAGCACTCTCAATGTGGGCCTATAATGACCCTGACTATCTGCTGCAGATGGTGACCTGGGCTGCGCGTGATGATGAAATCATTATGCATTTCGAAGGTCAGTCAATCTCCTCAATGGAGAGCCTGTCAGGCGTTGCCTCCGAACTCCCGATGGATCTCGACCCAGCCTCATTGATTGTAGTGCCCCATTTGGATCGCATATATGCGGAAATGGGCAGGCGCTGTATTGGCCGAGAAGGCGACCCCCACCGCTGGGTCAACCCAGAGTTTCACGGCTGGTGGTCGGGGAGAGGCTTTAGTATCAATGTTGACGTTGCCACTGGGCAACTGAGCGGTGTGGATAATTTTATCCGCCATTTCTACGCCAGCTATCACCCCTACTACAATGGCAACCAGCCGCTGATACATCCTCAGCCGGCAGGCATCGCGGTGACTGATAGCGCTGCTCGTTTTATTGGCTGGCATGCCATCACAATTTTGCGCGCCTCTTTAGATCCTAACGATACGATGCGGATCTATTTTTATAATCCAAACAATGACAGCGGCCAGGATTGGGGAGATGGTGTAAAAGTAAGTACCGCCGGTAACGGTGAGCGCTTTGGTGAAGCTTCTCTACCCTTTGATCAGTTCACCTCAAGACTGTATATCTACCATTATGACCCCTTGGAACGAGGCGAACTAGCGGTAGTAACAGATGAGGAGTTAGATAGCGTAAAAGGCTATCTTCATCGTAGCTGGGGAGCCTCTCGCGTCCCTCCCACCGACCTCCAAGCTGACCAAGGGCCGCAATGAACGCGACCTGACAACATCACTTATTTCACATGACAACCATGATACGACTTGACCAATTGCTGGTTAGCCAAGGGCTGGCCAGCTCACGTACCCGTGCTCAGCGTCTTATCCGCAACGGACGCGTTTACCTTCAAGATGGTACGCCGCTAAGTAAGCCTTCCGAGAAATGGTCCACTGACACTGTACTGCAAATTGAAGAAGACCCCGAAGAACGCTATGTTTCTCGCGCTGGTTTAAAGCTGGAAGGTGTACTCAGGGCACTTAACATGCGTTTGGATGGGCGTGGGGTACTGGATATAGGCCAATCCACGGGAGGCTTCACAGACTGCGCTCTACAGTTTGGCGCTAACCATGTGATAGGTGTTGACGTTGGTCACGGACAGTTGGCGGAGGCGCTGCGTGACAACCCACGCGTAACTTGCCTAGAGGGCTTAAATGCCCGCAGCATGAGCTCATCTCCAGCGCTTCAGCAAGCACTGACTGAACACCCTATCGATCTTGCGGTGATGGACGTTTCGTTTATTTCGCAAACATTGATTTTGCCCGAAATCGCTACTCTTCTCCCTTCGCAAGGCCAACTGCTCTCGCTGATTAAGCCACAGTTTGAACTTGATCCTGGGGCGTTAGATAAGCGCGGCATAGTGCGCGACCCTACTCGTTATAGAGAAGTGGAGCAAAAAATACGCGCGGCCTGCCTGAATGGTCGCCTAGCCATTAGTCATTGGCAGGAAAGCCCGATTACCGGTGGTGACGGCAATCGGGAGTTTTTACTGCTGGCCTCTAAACGTTAAGTTAAGGCCTAATTTATGGTCTAAGTTAAGCTCTAAAAATTAAGCTCTAGGGCCGCTTAGGTCGGCAGGTGGCAAGCGCTTAGCTGACTGCACCTTCACTGACTCGCCTTGGTCTCGGTGTAGCCAGACATCCATCTGCTCGAAAGCGATCCGAATACCTGCCTCACGGAACAGTTCATCAACACGGCAATTAATTTCATCGGAAGCATGCAAGCGATCTAATAAGTCGTTCACAAAGATGCGAAGCTCAAAATTGAGGCTATGTGGCCCATAGCTAAGACAAAAAACCTGAGGTTCAGGATCCTCTAGTACTCGCTCATTCTCAGCCGCCGCCTGGTGCAATAGACGGTGGACCAGCGGCAAATCAGAACCATGGGTAACACCATAGGTCAGCACTACCCGAGTGACATTATCCGATAACGACCAGTTAATTAGCTGGTCGGTCACAAAGGTTTTATTGGGGATAATAATTTCTTTGCGGTCAAAGTCAGTCACCGTCGTAGCCCGAATACGAATTCGGCTAACGGTGCCGTGGAGATTCCCCAGTGTAATCGTGTCACCAATCCGGATAGGACGCTCAAACAGAATAATCAGCCCCGATATAAAATTGGCAAATATTTCCTGAAGGCCAAATCCCAACCCCACACTCAGCGCTGCAACTAACCACTGTAGCTTGTCCCAGGACACACCCAGCGTCGCCAGTGACATCACAATGCCGGTGCCAACAATAGTGTATGAAAGCAGCGAACTGATCGCATAGGCACTGCCCTGCTTTAGCACTAAACGTGAAAGCACCATGACTTCCAGCAGGCCTGGCAAGTTACGCGCCATAATAAACGTAACTGCAATGACAAGCAGCGCCATAAATACATCGGAGATCGACAGCGCATCACCTACCAAGTCACCATCTGTAACATCCCAGATAGAGACTTGGTCTAGATAACCCAGTACGGCAAGCAGATCCGCCCAGACGAGGTACAGTAATGTACTGAACCCAATCAACAGAATAAGCTTCGAAAGGCGCAGTGACTGGGTGTTGATTTTTTCCATATCAAGAGGCGGCTCTTCAACCACCTCTAACCCGCCTTCTGCCCCTTCTTGTACTTGGGCAGAACGCCTGGCAAGCGCGCGACGGTAAGCCAGCCTCCGCGCCGCTACCGCTAAACTCCGCACGACGGTGGCTTCTACCACGACCCATAAACCCAGCAGATAAAGAGTAATTGCAAACCGTGCCACAAGCCGCAAAGCGGTATATTCATAGCCCCATGCGACTAATCCCAGTAGCATCAATGGTACGGATGCCATCGCCAAACCAAGCACAAGACGAAACAACCGGACTCCAAAAATGGGCACATGCGCTAATATCAGCTGCGCTAAAATCCAGCTCATTGACAACAAACCAGCCGCAAATAAGCCTATTGCCACCGGTCGGAGCGCCAGAGGTGTTTCCATTTGCCCCGAAAGTGCTGCAATGGCCACGACCGGCACCAGTGCAAGCCCTAATCTACCCAGTAGCCTACGTAACAGAGCATTGTAGGCAGGGGCCCAGGTAAAGTGGCGTTCTGCAACACCATCGGGCACTAACAAGCGACGCCCCAGCGCGATGACGCCCCAACTTAGCGCTAATTGCAGCAAGGCAGGCGAGACACTGTTTGCCAGCGCTCCTTCTGTGGTTCGAAGCGCAATGCCAATGCTGGCTAAGCCAAGCGGGCCCGGCAAGGCTAACAGCGCATTTAGAAGAACCGCCTTAGTGGTGTGCAACTGTGTGTCGCTTTTCAAACGACCAATTTGTGAGTGAATCAGCGCTAAGCGCTTTTTGATTTTTCGCCGAAGTCCAACCAGCAGCAAACCGACAAGAAACACCGGCGCCCCCACTAGCATGCGCCAGGAAAAACCTTCCCACTGCGTCGGTAAAATCGCTCGCCATTCACCGTCGCTCCACTCTTGGCTCAGGTTGTGGGGCAATTGACGAAGCCAGTTCAGATCGAGTGGACGGCTATTCGCCACCCAAAACAGCTGCTCATCGATGGTGGCACGCAGTTCACGTGTGGTATTTAACAGCTGCTGCTGGTTTAACTGCAGCTCAATCGCGGCGCTTAATAAGCTACCGTAGGATTGTTCCAGTTGTTCTACCAGCTCACGACGCGATTGATAAAGTCGAGAGAGTGAATCGACAAGGCTAGGCGTGACTTCCACACCCGCTTCCTGTAATCGCTGAGTGGCTAGGCGCTCCCCGTGACGAAGCTGGTCTCGTTGACGAATGAGATCAAACTGCTTCAAGCGAAGGTCGGCGATTTCATCTTGCAAGTCACGACGAGGCGCCACCACAGGTAGCGACTTGCGCTGTTCACGCAGAATGCGTGATAACAGCTGACTGCCGCGAATCGCATCCATCTGTTCATTCAAGCTTCGCTGAAGCTGACGAACTTGATCCAACTGACGCTGGGCATCGATATTCTCGCGAACAATACCGTTGGCTCGGTCAGTTGACCGCAATAGCTCAAGACTCAATGCTTGGTTAATCTGCTGCGCGCGCAGCACAACAGGGTGCCCCTCGGCTATCAGTGGATCGTCTCGAGCAGCATCGGCAATCGCTTGCTCTGACAGCAGCCGACGCTGACGATCAATCACGCCTTGCAATAGGCTGAGCTGCTGCTCCTGCTGGCTTATTTGTAGTTCGGTTAAATCTCGACGCTGCTGAGCCAGCTCACGTAGCCGACTGTTGGCACTGAGCTCACGCTGATGCAAGTTAACTTCTCGCTCAACTAGTGCACGTTCCAAACGCCACTGAATGAGCTGTGCGTCGTTTCGTGCCGATAGCTGCCGATCAGCAAGCAATGCTTTTCGCTCATCAAGTTGGCGACGCAGCGTTTCCGTACGCTGCAGCCCCTCAGAAATAGCCTGCTGAGCACGCTCCGGCAGCGTTTGAGCCGCCAGTAACTGTGAGTTAATTTCTGCTAATTGACTTTGCAACTGCTGTAATTCAACCACCGCTTCTGCCTGCTGAGCCTCTAGAGCTTCAAGCGGCATGTCGCTGAGATTATCTACCGACAGTTGCTGGCTAGCCTCTTCGGCATCGATTAGCTCGCGCTCCAGGCGAAGCAATAACTCAGGTGCCTGTTCAATGCGCTGCTCCAATGCCTCTAATCGCTCTTCAGCCGCCTTAAGACGCTCATAGGTTTGCAGGGCTAACGCTAAGGCATCCTTATCTCGACTCTGCTGAGCTGTTAGCTCACCCTCTTGAGCCTCAAGCTGCGCTAAACGCTCAGCTAGCTGAGCCTCCGTGGGGACTTGATCGAGCATTGCCGCCTGAGCACTGCTGATACTTAGCAGCACTATTAGTAGCATGCATAGCAACTTGATAAAGCACTTCACAGCATTGTTGACCACGTTACGTATGCCTCATCAACATGGATATTTATCCATTCAAGAAAGGTCTTCATTGTCAGGTGTTATCATTGCTTACGCAATCTATCGCCACCGGCGAAGACGAAGTGTTGACTTACACGGTGGGCATGTATAGAAACGACTCAGATAACTGCCCCCTATCACTTGCGAGCCCTATTGATGGTCACTCGAAAACTGCTGTTAACCAGCCTAGTCGTTATGCTGGCCGCTGAAACGTTCAGTCACAATGCCTTAGCCGCTTCACGAGAAGCTATCGAGGCGCGTATCCATGCCCTCGACACCGAACGTGATCGACTGCACCGAAAACTGCAGCAAATTGACGCACCCACACAAGGATTTCCCGTTGAGCATCTTCCCGAAGAAGTCGCGCTTGAAGATCTAAGCGATCGCCGCCAACTGGAACAAGAATCGACCCGCAACCCGTTTGCCATTACTACCCATCGGGCAAACTACATATTTCCGATCAGCTATAGCTCGAATCAAAATGTCGAAAATTTTCGCAACGTAACGGAAGATAGCTCTCCTGACAGTACGGAAGTGAAATTTCAATTTAGCGCTAAATTCAACTTGGCTGAAAATGTCTTTGGCGATATTGGTGATGTCTATTTTGCTTACACCCAGCGCAGCTGGTGGCAGGCATACAACACTGATGCATCTTCCCCTTTCCGTGAAACCAACTACGAGCCAGAAATCTTCATCGATTTTGATAATGCTTGGCGCGCACTAGGGTGGGTGAATACCCGCAACCGGATTTCCTTTAATCACCAGTCGAACGGCAGATCCGATCCTTTATCACGGAGCTGGAACCGCGTTTATATGGAAAACACCTTCCAGCGTGGTGACTGGGCATTAACACTGGCCCCTTTTTGGCGTGTGCCTGAGTCCGAAAATAGCGATGATAACCCCGATATCAAGCGTTTTATGGGCTATGGCGACATTCGCCTTGCCAAGCGTCTACAAAACAATCATGAAGTAGAAGGTTTATTGCGTGGTAACCCAAGTGCTGGTAATTACGGCACACAAATTGACTACAGCTGGCCAGCTTTCAACAGCCTTCGCGCACATGTCCAGTATTACTACGGTTATGGCGAAAGCATGATTGATTACAACAACCGTTTACACAGAGTCAGCATTGGATTTAGCTTAAATCCTCTGTTCAGTGCTACGGGGCTGAACCGCTAGCGGTCGAGGTTGTCTTATTGATGACGACTGCTATGCTGGAGTTGTCACTTATTCATATTCACTCGTCAAAGGATGACATCATGGCTAAACGCAATACTGATACTTCTGCTCGCGCCGATCAGCTGAAGGAAGACCTCCGCCACCTGAGTGAAACTGTCGAGGAACTGATGAACGCCACGTCTAAAGATGCAAGTGGCGAAATGCATGAGTTGCGCGAGCGTGCAGAGCGTCGACTGAAAGATACCCGAGCACGCTTGGAAGCGCGTGGTGAACGACTGTATGAAGAAACCCGCGAAACGCTTTCTGAGCAAGTTGATTGCTGTGATCGCTATGTACGCGAAAACCCGTGGACCAGCATCGGTATTGGTGCAGCTACCGGTCTCGTCTTAGGCATGCTGCTCGGACGTCGCTAATGGCTTTGGGGCCAACCCAACGCGTATTTTCCGCCGCCAAACGCCTGCTAAAATCACTGGTTGCTAACGGTGAAACCCGCCTGCGTTTGGCGGTTTTAGAATTAGAGGAAGAGCGCGCACGTCTATTGACCCTGTTGCTACTAGCAGGAGCAAGCTTACTTTTGCTGCTCCTTGGAATAGCGACACTCACTGCATTAATCGTGGTGTTATTCTGGGATACCTATCGGCTTACTGCGATTGGTGTTAGCGCACTAGTATTAATTTCATTTAGCTTTTTGCTTGCATTCATTGCTATTCGCCAAGCAAAGCAGCACACGCTTTTGAAAGAAACACTGAAGCAGCTTTCTGCTGATCGTGCCCTGTTGGAGGTCAATGAGGATGACTCGCCCCAGCATCGCCACTAACCCTACCAACGGTAACCCGTCACTCAGTCGTGCTGAACGTAAGGCAGCCCTCCTGGCAGAGTTAGAGCAGCAGCGTATCGATATACTCGTCGCTAGCAACCAGCTTATTGACACGTCAGCACCGCTGGACAATAACTGGCAACGCCTTAAGCTGCCTGTTTATATGATTGGCGGTGTTGTTGCTTTCCGCGTTCTACGCCACCCAGGTAGCGTAATGACACTAGGAAGAAAAGCGCTTGCAGGCTACATGCTGCTACGAAAATTCAAGTTATTGGCTAAGATAACGTCCTAGCGCTATGCCGTTACGGAGTACTTTGCACCGTAACGGCTTTCCTAGTGAGTAGTTAATTTCAACAAGCCTGCCCACATGCCACACCACTCGCCCAAGCCCACTGGAAGTTATAGCCCCCTAGTTCGCCTGTTACATCAAGCACTTCACCTATAAAGCGCAGCTGCGGTAAGGCTTTAACTTCAAACGTTTTCGATGAAATAGCGTCGGTATTGACACCGCCCATGGTGACCTCAGCGGTGCGCCAGCCTTCCGTACCTGCGGGTTTTAATGACCACTCATTAAGCCGCTGCGCCCAAACAGCTAATGCTTCATTGCTGTATTGCGCCAAGGGTTGGTCGAGGTCACGCCCGGGATACCACTCTAGTAGTGCCTGTACAAAGCGTTTCGGAAAACGTTCGCCCAACCAAGTAGACAGCTGACGCTTAGGTGTTTCAATGCGCGCCTTACGCAGCGCAGCATTCGCATCCTCACCAGGGAGTAAGTTGATCTCAATACTCCCCCCCGGTTGCCAAACACTAGAGATTTGCAGCATCGAAGGGCCGGAAAGGCCACGGTGGGTAAACAGCATAGGCTCGACAAAACAGCGCTCGCCACAGCTCACCGCTGATGCCAAGCTAACGCCTGAAAGCCCAGCTGCGCGCTCTTTCCAGGTATCGCTTAACGTGAACGGCACCAATCCAGGTCGCGTTGGTAAAACTTCGATACCGAACTGGCGAGCAAGGTCATAACCGAACCCAGTAGCTCCCATCGTAGGAATCGACAAACCGCCCGTCGCCACTACCAGCACGCCAGCCTCAATAGCTCCCATAGACGTTGCCAAACGCATGCTCTCACCTACCCGCTCTACCCAAGAGACTGATGTATTAAGCGCGACTTCTACGCCTGCCCATTCACACTCAGTGAGTAGCACTCTGACAACCTCTTTCGCCGACTGGGCGCAAAATAGTTGTCCGGGCGCTTTTTCGACATACTCAACGCCATGGCGCTCCACCAATGCCACAAAATGCTCTGGCCGATAGCGTTTTAAGGCAGAAATACAAAAATAAGGATTTTCTGAGTAAAAGTGCCCAGGCGTGGTATCAAGGTTGGTAAAATTACACCGCCCCCCTCCGGACATAAGAATTTTTTTACCTGCCTTGTTAGCATGGTCAATCACCAGAACACGTCGTCCTGCATAGCCAGCCTGAGCCGCACACATTAAACCTGCGGCACCAGCACCAATGACCACGACGTCGTAGACCATAAATAAGGCTCCAAGAAAGAAAAGGGGAATATTTTAGCAGGTAAATTACGGGGCAATCCTGTACATTTAAAAAACAAATGTACATATTACGTACAACTGCTTTTTTGCATTGAATGGTAGTGATGTTGCAATAAATTCGTCAGTCACCGTTATTCAGCAAATACTTTTTCACTACTTTTATATTAACGTTGAGATATCCATGCCCGTTAGTAAACGTACCTTATGCTGTTGCTTACTGCTGTTAACATGGGCTGGCCAAGCGGTAGCACAGCCACAAACGCCAGTGATAGGCCATTACGCAGAAATGGCCACATGGTCCGACCCCCTTGAGGCGCTAGGCACGCTTCGTGCTGATGAAAGCGTGACGCTTTCGGCGACAGTGACTGAAACCATTGCTGACATCAATTTCCAAGATGGCGAGCAAGTAGATCGTGGGCGCCTGCTTATTCGCCTAGAAGATGCCGAAGAACAGGCACAGCTAAGGGCTGCACAAGCCATCAGCGATGAGCGTAGAAATGCATTAGATCGCGCGGCACAATTGCAGCAGCGAAATTTAGCACCACGGGCGGATGTGGAAGACACTCAGGCTAGACTACGGCAAGCCGAAGCAGATGCTCAGGCGCTAGAAGCACGGCTGGCTAATTATCGGATACATGCTCCTTTCAGTGGCCGTGTTGGTTTTCGCAACGTGAGTGTCGGCACTCTTGTCACACCTGGCATGGACTTAGTCACCCTGGATAAACTAGACGTCATGAAACTTGACTTCACCGTCCCTGAGGTCTTTTTGGGGCGTCTTTCCACTGGTCTGAAACTCAGCGCCACCACCGCAGCCTTTCCAGATGAGGTATTCAGCGGCGAAATTGCCAGTATCGGCACGCGTGTTGACCCTGTGTCCAGAAGCGTCAGCGTGCGCGCCGAGCTTGCCAATCCGCATATGCGATTACGCCCTGGCATGCTGATGGAAGTGATCGTCCAACAGCGCCAGCGCGAAACACTTGTACTGCCTGAGTCTGCCATTGAACCCAGCGGCAACCGCCACTTTGTCATGCTGATTCACCAACATGACGAAGAGCATCGCCTCGAACGCCGAGAGGTTTCTATTGGGGAGCGTCGACACGGCGAAGTGGAGATACTTGAAGGCCTGGATCCAGACAGCCTAGTGGTTATCCATGGATTACAGCTTGCCCGTGACGGCCAATCCGTTCGGCTGTTGGGGATCGCCGATGAAGAAACAGATATTCGCACGCTGCTGGAGGCTGACCGTTAATGCGTTTATCAGATATTTCAGTTCAGCGGCCAGTGCTGGCAATGGTGATTGCAGCACTGATTATAGCCTTCGGGTTGATGGCACTTAATCGCCTGCCGCTGCAAGAGTATCCAACGGTTGATCCGCCTATTGTCAGCATTGATACACGCTACTCCGGCGCCTCAGCAAGCGTCGTGGAAACACGTATTACACAAGTTCTCGAAGATCGTATTGCAGGCGTTGAAGGCATTGAACTGATCACGTCGCAGAGCGAAGACGGACGTTCACGTATCGAAATTGAGTTTTCACTTAGTCGAGACATTGATGCTGCTGCAAACGATATACGTGACCGTATCTCGGGGGCCCTACGAAACCTACCAGATGATGCGGATAACCCCGAGGTCACCAAGGCCGACAGTAGTGAAACGATTGTGATATGGCTCAGCCTGTCGGGAGAAAATTACTCGATTACTGAATTAACCGATTACGCCAACCGGTTTTTAGTCGATAGCCTCTCGGTCCAGCCAGGCGTTGCTCGGGTGCGCGTTGGTGGCGGGCGCGACTATGCCATGCGGGTATGGCTCAATCGCAATGCAATGGCCGCACGAGGATTGACAGTAGGTGATATCGAGGATGCACTACGCGCTGAAAACGTCGAGTTACCAGCAGGCTCCCTAGAGTCCGCCGATCGCCAGTTTATCGTACGTCTGCCCCGTAGTTTTGCCACCGCCGATGACTTTAAGCGTTTAGCACTTAATCAGAGCGAGAACGGCTATTTGGTACGCCTGGCAGATGTCGCCAGGGTGGAAGTTGGCTCCGTCGAAGACCGATCCGTTTTCCGAGCCAACGGCGTCCCGATGGTCGGGCTGGGCATGATTATGCAGTCTACCGCTAACGTGATTGAGCTATCAGAAGCCGTACAGCAAGAGATGGAGCGACTACAGGGAACGCTGCCTGAAGGGATGTCACTGAGTCTCAACTTTGATGCCTCAGTCTTTGTATCGGGTGCGATCCGCCAAGTAGTCATGACGCTATTTATTGCCATGGGGCTAGTTGTTGTGGTGATTTTTCTCTTCTTGGGCAATCTACGCACCACACTCGTCCCTGCCGTAACCGTTCCTATTGCCGTTATTGGTGCCTTTACGGCCCTGGCAGCCATGAACTTCTCGATCAACCTCCTAACGCTTCTTGCGCTAGTGCTGGCCATTGGTTTGATTGTTGATGACGCCATTGTCGTACTGGAAAACATTAACCGGCGCATGCATGACTACGGCGAAACACCATTGGTCGCCGCCTTTCGTGGAACACGGCAAATCGCCTTTGCCGTCATTGCAACCACGTTAGTGCTGGTAGCGGTGTTTGTGCCACTCAGCATGCTGCAGGGAGATATTGGTCGATTATTTTCGGAATTCGCCCTCACCATGGCGGCGGCGGTTGTGGTCTCGACACTTCTGGCACTCACCCTCACCCCCATGATGGCCTCAAAAATCCTCAAACCCGGTATGCACGACAGTCATATTGGCAGAGCTGTTCAATGGTTACTTAGCAAGACTCAGTACCATTACAAATGTGCACTTGAGGTCGTTTTGAAGCTTAAATGGCTAGTCGTTGCACTGTTTTTCCTGTTGATTGCTGCCACTGCTTGGCTTGCGACTGAGCTACCCAATGAATATACGCCGCAAGAGGATCGCGGTAATTTTATTGTGCTCGTTAATGGCCCAGAAGGCGCCACATTCGACTACATGATGGACTATATGGACGAAATTGAGGCTAGGCTCGCGTCCTTTGTTGAAAGCGGAGAGTTTGAGCGCGTTGTGGTACGCGCCCCTCGGGGGTTTGGCAATATTGAAAACTTCAACAGCGGCTTCATCATTATCAACATGGCCGATTGGGGCAGTCGCCGCAGCGCCTGGGAAATTATGCCCGACGTCCGCCAGACACTCAGCTCATTACCCGGCGTGCAAGCGTTCCCGGTCATGCGCCAAGGGTTCGGTCAACGTACCCAAAAGCCTGTGCAGTTTGTACTAGGAGGCGGTACTTACGAAGACCTAGCACGTTGGCGCGACACGCTCGTCAATCATGTGCGCGAGGATAACCCGCGACTTACCGCGCTTGAGAGCAATTACGATGAGACCCAGCCTCAGCTTCGTGTCGATATCAACTATGAACGCGCTGCAGCACTAGGCGTTACGGTTACCGAAATAGGCCGAACGCTTGAAGTGCTACTGGGGGGCCGCAATGTTACCCGCTACGTCGATGACGGCGAAGAGTATGATGTCATTTTGGAGGGGGATCGAGGTCGCCAAAATAGCCCCCGCGCACTGGACAATATCCAGGTGCGGTCTGCACGCTCAGGGGAACTGATCCCTCTTGCCAGTTTGGTCACACTGTCTGATTTTGCGGGTGCTAGCACGCTGAACCGTTTTGACCGCGTACGCGCCATTACGATTGAAGCCAACTTAGCGGATGGCTACCCGTTAGGTGAGGCACTGGCGTATTTGCAAGAGACGGCTGACACTATTCTTCCGGAGGAGGCACAAACAAACCTAGCGGGTCCTTCGCGTGATTTTCAACAGGCTAGCGGTGCCACTACCTTCCTGTTGGTACTGGGTGCTGTCGTGGTGTTCCTGGTGCTGGCCGCTCAGTTTGAGAGCTTAATTCACCCGTTTGTGATTATGCTGACGGTGCCATTAGCCATGAGTGGCGCCCTGCTTGCCCTTCTGCTCAGTGGGCAGTCACTCAATATCTATAGCCAAGTGGGGCTGGTGTTGTTGATAGGCCTAGCCGCTAAGAACGGCATTTTAATCGTGGAGTTTGCCAATCAGCTGCGCGACCAGGGCCAAGCATTCCGCTCTGCCTTAGTTGAAGCGTCAGTGACTCGCCTGCGGCCCATTCTGATGACCGCAGTCACCACCATGGCGGGAGCGATACCACTCATCGTATCAAGCGGGCCTGGGGCCGAGTCACGCTTGGTCATTGGTACAGTGATTATGGCGGGAGTTGGTTCTGCCACCCTGTTTACGCTGTTTGTCGTGCCCGTGGCCTACGACCTTCTCGCGCGCTACTCAGGCTCACCAGGAGCCGTCAAACGCCAGCTAGAAGAAGAGATCGCCAACGCCCCAACAGCGTATCAGCCGCCGATTGATTCACCACCGCGCTAACCTTAGAAGGAGTGGTTGATCCTGGCCTTTTCTCGACAACCATGCCCAGCACACAAAGGGCGCTTTTTAAAGCGCCCTTTGTGATCAACGTTGTAAACAAAAATGCTGCCAACAAAAACGCTGTGAAACAACGCAGCGTTAGCGTTTACTTACTCGCAATTACCAATCCGCTCACCCTCAATCACAGTATTCATCGTCAGTTCACCCATCGGTGACTGGGTGAAAATATCCACTGTGCCCTCAATTTTCTCGCCCATAAAACGCATCTCGCCATTGATGGTTGCTTCTCCACCTTCAGCGCGGCACATCATGCTATATTCAAGGCCGTCGGCATTCATATCTTGATTAAGCAGTTCACAGCCTTCTTCTTCTTCAATAAAACCGAACTCTGCGCCCTCCAGTTCTTCCTGGGTAATACACTGGCGCTCTGTTTCGGTTTGATCTGGAATCTGCATATCACCATCCATACTGGTGACGCTGACAAATTCCCACTCGCCCGGCGTGACATTGGGTGTTGCGGCTAGGGCGACCACCGGGAGTGTCAACGCTGCAGTTACTACTATGTTACGTATCATCATCGCTCTCATCTCTAGGTTGCTTAAGGAGTCCACTATCATCCTACCTGATTCATTTCTCGCATGCCTGGCCACTCGACACACTGCTACACTGTTTCTTTAAAATCTAGCTGCTTTAAGACCTATACCATAGGAACGAACGATGCATGACGACGCCTTGGTAAATCACGATTTCCACTGTCCCTACTGCGATGCGCCCCTCACCTTTGTGATTGATACGTCCCAGGGTAGTCATGACACTTGGGAAGACTGCCACCAATGTTGCGCACCGATTCAATTGCATATCATTGTTTCACTTGTGACCGGCGAGTTGGAAACGGTCTTAACCGGACGCGATGACGAAGTGTTATAAGCATTCATCAAATGCTATCGACCTGCTTTAGCTGCGCCCTTCGCTTTGCCTCACCTCGGCGCATGAGGTACCACGCTAAAAACGTTACCAGCGATACCGCCAAGATAATCAGTGTAGCAAGCGCATTAATTTTCGGTGATACACCCATGCGCACTGACGAAAACACCACCATCGGAAGTGTATTTGCACCAGGGCCGGAAACAAAGCTGGCAATGACCAAGTCATCCAGTGAAAGCGTAAACGCCAGTAGCCACCCCGCGGCTAAGGCGGGAGAAATCACCGGCAGAGTAACCAGAAAGAACGTCTTCACTGGTGGAGACCCCAGATCCATCGCGGCCTCTTCAATAGACCGGTCAATCTCACGCAAGCGCGCCGCGACCACCACCGCAACATAAGCACTGCAGAAGGTTGTGTGGGCAATCCAGATGGTGGCTACGCCCCTATCTGCAGGCCATCCGATTAGCTGTGCCATTTGTACAAACAACAGCAACAAGGAAAGCCCTGTAATCACTTCCGGCATTACCAGGGGGGCTGTCACCATGCTTGACAGCACCGTTTTACCTCGAAAATGGCCGTAACGAGTCATAACAAATGCGGCTACCGTCCCCAGGCAAACGGCCATACTGGCGGAAAAAAAGGCAATTTTCAGGCTTGTCCATACTGCCGCAAGTATTTGCCGATCGCGAAATAGCTCCCCATACCATTGCGTGGAGAAGCCAGCCCACACGGTGACTAACCGTGAAGCATTGAAGGAGTAAACCACCAACACCACCATCGGCAAATAGAGGAACAGAAGGCCCAATATCAACATCACCGTGGTAAAACTTGGGCGCCGACTCAGCAGCATCATTCTTTTAGCTCCCGAGACTGGTAGCGGTGGAACCACACAATAGGCATCAGTAGTAGTAACAGCATCACCATGGCCAACGCAGATGCTACCGGCCAATCACGATTTAAGAAGAATTCCTCCCAAAGCACCTTACCGATCATCGCGGTATTGGGGCCACCCAACAATTCAGGAATGACAAACTCCCCCACTGCAGGGATAAATACCAACATGGATCCCGCAACAATGCCGCCCATTGAGAGCGGAAGTGTGACGTTAAGAAAGGTATTAAACTTGTGCGAACCAAGATCTGATGCAGCCTCTAGCAATGCACTATCCAACCGCGCTAGATGGGCATAAAGCGGCAACACCATAAACGGTAAATAGGCATACACAATGCCAATAATGACCGCAAACTGGGTATTCATCATACGCAGCGGAGAGCTGATCAAACCGATGCCCATCAAAAAGTTATTGATCAATCCGCTGTTACTCAGAATGCCCATCCAGGCATAAACTCGGATTAAAAATGACGTCCATGAGGGCAGCATGACCAACAGCAGCAAGATAAGCTGCCAACGACCAGGGGCACGTGCCATGGCATACGCCATTGGGTAGCCAATCAGCAAACAAACGGTGGTCGAAATAAATGCTGTTTTAATAGACCCCCAATACGCTGCCACATAGAGCGAATCCGACAACAAAAACAAATAGTTGCCCAGACTTAGAACAACTTTCAGTGTTTGGTTGGCGTACTCAACCAGCGGCCCGTATGGCGGGATGGCAATCACCGCCTCCGAAAGGCTGATTTTTAGGACAAGTGCAAACGGCAACAAAAAGAATAGCGTAAGCCACACCAGCGGAAACGCAATGACGGCACGACGGCCTAACTGCATCCGCTTAGTAAGGCCTGTAAGGCGGGATGGCATCATCGTCGACAATCTCCTAGCGGGCATCAGCGGTTCAGCACGATAGCGCTATGGTCTTCCCAATAGACATAGACGCTATCCCCCCAGGTCGGACGATCCCCCCGCCGCTCGGTATTCGCCATACTCACTTTAATCAATTGCCCCGAAGCCGTGCGGACGTAATAAAGTGAGTAGCCCCCTAGATAGGCAATATCATCAACGTTTCCCGCCTCCCAATTGTATTCTCCTGAAGGTTGCTCACGGGTTAACCAGATTTTCTCCGGGCGCACTGCGGCCCAGGCGCGGCGATCCACCGCTTGGGTAGTAATGCCGTGATCAATATAGATTGGCCGAGACAACGCAGGAGCTGCAATAAGGCAGTGATCCGCCGCATCTTCAATAATCTCTCCTTCAAACAGATTTACCGTACCGACGAATTCCGCCACCATACGGCTGGCAGGACTTTCATAAATATCTACCGGAGAGCCGACCTGTTCGATCCAGCCATCAGCCATAATCGCAACACGGTCAGCCATGGTCATGGCTTCTTCTTGATCATGGGTAACCATTATGCAGGTAACACCTACCTGCTCAATGATCTCAACAACCTCGAGTTGCATCTCAGTGCGCAGCTTTTTGTCTAGCGCTCCCATCGGCTCATCCAGCAACAGCAGTTTGGGACGTTTGGCCAGCGAACGCGCAAGCGCGACCCGTTGGCGCTGTCCGCCGGAAAGCTGGTGCGGTTTACGCTTAGCGAAGCGCTCCATGTGCACAAGCTTGAGCATTTGAGCCACACGTGCATCAATCTCAGCCTTAGGCAACTTATCTTGCTTAAGCCCAAACGCGATGTTTTGCGCTACCGTCATATGGGGAAATAACGCATAGGATTGAAACATCATGTTGATTGGACGCTTATGAGGCGGCATCGTGGTAATGTTTTCGCCGCCTAGTAAAATCTGCCCTTCACTCGGTGTTTCAAACCCTGCCAACATTCGCAGCAACGTCGATTTACCTGACCCTGACCCACCTAACAACGCGAAAATTTCGCCGCGTTTCACCTGCAAGCTCACATCATCTACCGCCAGAGCATCGTCAAAACGCTTACTTAAACGCGTTACCTCAAGAACAATATCTTCAGCAAATCTAGGCGTTTTTCCCTGGGTACGCGGAGAAGCGGGAAGAATTACCGACGAAGAGGATGATGGCTCGTTCGACAGGGACGTAGTGACCATGCGCCACTCCCATCAAAAGGCCCGGCAGCCGGGCGTTAAAAATGACAGCGAGCCAAGTCAATCTTGGCTCGCTGTTAGTTAGGCACTGATAAAATTAACGACCTGCTTTAACGCGGTTCCAAATGCGAGTGCGAACACGCTGAACGGCTTGGGGCTTTTCCGCTATGACATAAAGGTTTTCCATCACCTCATCACTTGGATAGATCGCCTGATCATTAAGAATGTCGTCAGGCAAGAATTCATTGGCCGCAGCATTGGGGTTAGCGTAGCGCACATAATCGGTAATTTCGGCGGCAATCTCGCCTTCAAGAATAAAGTTAATAAACGCATGTGCATTATCGGGATTGGGTGCATCCGCTGGCACCGCCATCATATCGAACCATAGCTCAGCGCCCTCTTTAGGAATACTGTAACCAATGGTGAAATCACGCCCCGCCTCTTCAGCACGGTCGGCCGCTTGGAAAACGTCTCCAGAGTACCCCGCTGCCACACAGATATCGCCATTCGCTAGATCAGTCACATAGCGAGAGGAGTGGAAATAAGTCATATTATCGCGCACAGAGGCGATCAAATCCCCCGCGGCTTGTAGGTCTTCCGTTTCATTACTATGCGGATCAAGTCCCAGATAGGCTAGCGCCGGTGTCAGCATTTCGGAGCCAGAGTCAAGCATCGATAGTCCGCACCCGGCCTTGGCAAGCTGCGTGGTAATATCGGTATCAAAAAGCAACGCCCAACTGTCTAATGGCGCATCCTCACCAAGGATGTCAGTAACACGCTCAACGTTATAGCCAATTCCATTAGTTCCCCACATGTAGGGCACTGAGTAGCGGCTACCTTTGTCTACAACGTCCAGTTTTTTCAGAAGCTGGCTATCAAGATTGTCCAGATTGGGGAGTTTTGCGTGATCAAGCTCCTGGTATGCCCCCGCCTGAATCTGGCGTGTCAAAAAATAAGTAGAAGGAACCACTACATCGTAGCCAGACCGGCCAGACAAAAGGGCAGCGTCTAAAATTTCATTGCTGTCGTAAACATCGTAGATCACGTCGATGCCGGTGCGCTTAGTAAACTTCTCAAGCGTTTCTGGTGCAACATAGTCTGACCAATTATAAACTCGCACTTCGTTTGCTTGGGCAGTTGCAGCCGCTACGGCAAAAGAGATGGCCGTAACGGCCACTGAAAGTTTGTGAACATTCCCCACTTCAACACTCCTTATAAAAACCGGTATCGCCCAATATCTATTCACTTACCGCCGTGTCATGGACACTCGCGACCTACGTAAAAACACTAAATACAGCAATTACCATCATGTAAGCCGTGCAAATTTTGAGGCGCCGTGGCACCTACCGCAAGCCTATGTGAAAAATTCTTGTATTCTGCGCTACATGACCCCACCTCTAAGCTAGCCAGATGCCAACAGAGTAAATAGCCATACACTATTGGACAGATGGTTTTTTTCAATTTTAGCTATTAGTCGTAATTCGCTACTATTGCAGCAGCTTTTTCGACTGCCATTCACTTGTTATGGAGACGTTCTGAATGTCCTTGATCAACACTGAAGTAAAACCGTTTAAAGCCACTGCGTATGTGAACGGCGAATTCGTCGATGTTAGTGATGCTGATCTGAAAGGCCAGTGGTCTATTTTCTTCTTTTACCCAGCCGATTTTACCTTTGTTTGCCCGACTGAACTTGGCGATCTAGCTGACAACTATGCTGAGTTTAAAAAGCTGGGCGTTGAAATCTACAGTGTTTCTACCGATACCCACTTTACTCACAAAGCATGGCACGACAGCTCTGAAACAATCGGCAAACTGCAGTACCCGATGATCGCTGATCCAACGCTGCAAATTTCTCGCAACTTTGAAGTACTGATCGAAGAAGCAGGCCTTGCTGAGCGTGGCACTTTCGTTGTCGACCCAGACGGTAAGATCCAGATCGTTGAAATCAACGCAGGCAACATCGGCCGTAATGCTGAAGAACTGCTGCGCAAAGTAAAAGCTGCTCAGTATGTTCGTGCCAACCCAAATGAAGTATGCCCCGCTAAATGGAAGGAAGGCGAAGAGACGCTTGCTCCGTCTCTGGACCTTGTAGGCAAAATCTAAACTGCCTGATGCTGCCTTGCAGGGATCATTCTCTCGGGCAGCACAACACCCGGGCGCCAAGTCCGGGTGTTATTTATTAAGTGCTTGTTTTAATTGCCCACTTTAATGCACGAACCTATTCTCCCTTGTGTCTTTTTCGACACCGTGGCTGCTCACGGTATCGTCACGCTATAGGTTGAGAACCTGATGTGCACGACAAGGAAACCGCTGTCATGTTGGACGCCAATTTAAAAAATCAGTTGAAAGCTTACCTAGAAAAAGTGACTCAACCGTTCGAGATCGTTGCGTCCCTCGATGACGGTGCCAAGTCACGTGAACTGCTAGGCCTGCTGGAGGATATCAGCACCCTAAGCGATAAAATTACGCTGCATACCGACGGCCAGGACAATCGCACGCCGTCATTTGCCATTAACCGCCTCGGAGAAGAAACCGGTGTGGTATTTGCTGGCATTCCCATGGGACACGAGTTCACTTCGCTGGTTCTGGCGTTGCTGCAAGTGGGTGGTCATCCCCCCAAAACATCGGATGACGTATTAAACCAAATCAAGGATCTCGAGGGCGACATGCTATTCGAGACCTACTATTCGTTGTCTTGTCAGAACTGCCCAGATGTTGTCCAAGCACTCAATCTGATGGCGATTTTCAACCCCAATATCCGCCACGTCGCCATCGACGGTGCTCTGTTCCAGGATGAAGTAGAAGCGCGGGAAATTATGTCGGTTCCCAGCATCTACTTAAACGGCAAGCCGTTTGACCAAGGCCGCATGACGCTTGAGCAGATACTGGCGAAAGTCGATACAGGCTCTGCCGAGCGTGAAGCCAAAAAGCTAACTGATAAAGCCGCTTTCGATACATTGGTGATTGGTGGCGGTCCCGCAGGTGCTGCTGCGGCTATTTACTCAGCACGTAAAGGTATCAATACAGGTGTCGCTGCTGAGCGCTTTGGTGGTCAAGTCGCCGACACAATGGGCATTGAAAACTTTATCTCGGTAACACACACCGAAGGCCCAAAACTGGTTAGTGCTCTTGAAGAACATGTCAAAGAGTACGAAGTTGACGTGATGAACCTGCAGCGCGCCACGTCATTTAAAGCGGCTGAAACAGAAAGCGGCTTACACGAAGTGACCTTTGAGTCAGGTGCCAAGCTGAAAAGTAAAACACTGGTCCTGGCAACCGGCGCCCGTTGGCGCGAAATGAATGTGCCGGGCGAGCAAGAGTATCGTAACAAAGGCGTTGCCTACTGCCCCCACTGCGATGGCCCACTATTCAAGGGTAAGCGAGTGGCAGTCATTGGTGGCGGAAACTCAGGGGTTGAGGCAGCTATCGACCTAGCGGGTATTGTAGGGCATGTCACCCTAGTAGAGTTTATGGGAGAAATGCGAGCAGACGCGGTACTACAGAAGAAGCTTAAGAGCTTGCCTAACGTTGACATTATCCTCAATGCACAGACCACCGAAGTGACCGGTGATGGCAGCCGTGTAAACGGTCTAGTGTATAAAGACCGCAGCACCGATGAAACTCACACTATCGCGCTGGAAGGTATTTTTGTACAGATTGGTCTGGTGCCTAACACCGAATGGCTGAAAGGCTCGCCGATCGAGATGTCGCCCCGTGGAGAAATCATCGTCGATGCCCATGGTATGACTTCCGTACCGGGCGTGTTTGCCGCAGGTGATGTCACGACCGTGCCGTATAAACAAATTATTATTGCCATGGGCGAAGGTGCAAAAGCCTCACTAGGTGCTTTTGACTATTTGATTCGCCAATAATCTGATTCGACATTAACTAGCCTACTGGGTGGACCCCCTGCTGCCCTTTAGGCTGTTTCCTTTGACGTAAAGACCGTGACGTCACGCCCGCTACCCAGCGGGCGTTTTTTTTATCTATGCGTTGGTAGGATGGGCATGGCCACACACTAAGCAGTCAGGGTCGCGCGGTACTTGAAAATGACGCCACTGGCCGCTCAAACCCTCGAAGGTAGCAAGTCCTTGATGTGGCTTTCCCGCCCCACTCAACAGCTTAAAAGCCTCGATTGCCTGAAAACAACCAATTAACCCCACCAGAGGAGCCATCACACCACTCTCCGCGCAGCTTAACGCTTCGTCGTCGTTTTCACTAGGTGGATATAAGCACGCATAACAAGGGCACGCAGGGTCGCGAGGATCAAATACCGCTAGCTGTCCCGAGAAACGAATCGCCGCTCCCGAAACAAGCGGAATACCTGCCTGCTGTGCGGCTGCGTTAATTGCGTAGCGGCTTGAAAAGCGATCCGTGCAATCCAGCACCACATCTGCCGACGCCACTAGCGCCAACAGCGCCTCGCCATCGGCGTGCTGCGCCAACGCAATGACATGGCATTCCGGATTGAGCGCCTGCATGCTCGCTTTTGCAGAATGCGCTTTATTGGCGCCGATACTGGTTTGTTGATGAGCAATCTGACGCTGCAAATTCGATAGTTCTACCGTATCTGCATCGGCAACAGTGATTTTACCAACCCCCGCAGCTGCCAAATAAAGTGCCGCCGGCGATCCAAGCCCACCCGCTCCGATGATCAGCGCATGGGCGCTGCGTAAGCGCTCCTGCCCCTCAATATCAACCTCGGGCAGCATAATTTGGCGGCTATAGCGCAGTAGCGCCTGATCATCCATCATCGGCTTACTTATCCTCAAATTCCTCGAAATCGGGTATGTGTAAATTAAAGCTCTCTTTCACTTCTTCCATTACCACATAGCTTTTGGACTCTTTTACCCCAGGCAGCGTTAGCACCACATCACCTAGTAGCTGGCGGTAGGCAGACATCTCAGGAATCCGGCACTTCAAAATGTAATCAAACTGGCCGGATACCAGGTGGCACTCCTGGATTTGCGGCAGCTTCTCCACCGCTCGGCGAAACTCATCAAACACGGCAGGCGACTGAGTCTCCAGGCTTATTTCCACAAATACCAGCAGATTGGCCTTGAGAGCACGAGGATCAAGAATGGCCTGATAGCCACGAATAATGCCGGCGCGCTCAAGGCGTTTAACGCGCTCCAAACAAGGGGTTGTGGACAAACCGACCTCAGCGGCAAGATCCACATAGGAGATTCGCGCGTTTTCCTGCAGACAGCGCAAAATTTTAAGGTCGATACGGTCCAGCGTTCTATTTTTTGGTTTCATGGCAGGATCCATTACTGATGAATCAGGCAGTTATTAGAAGTTTCCCCAGGGTAACCCGTTCATGACCGCCCACGTCTCGCACACTTTCAACGCTTTGAAAACCAGCACGTACCAGCGCTTCGCGCACGAGTTCTGCTTGCTGATAACCATGCTCCAGAGCCAGCCAGCCACCGTGGGAAAGATGGCTGCGCGCGGTGGCAATCAGATGCCGTAAATCAGCCATCCCATCAGCACCAGCGACCAACGCTGATAGTGGCTCAAAGCGCACATCCCCCACATCGAGATGAGGGTCGTCCGCCGCAATATAGGGCGGATTACTCACGATAATATCAAACGTAGTGGCCAGCGAAGGCGGCGAAAAGGCGCTAAACCAGTCGCTGGCTACGAAGGTTGCGTTAGCAATACCCAGCGATTGCGCATTGCGCGCGGCAAGCACCACCGCTTCTGGACGAATATCCGCCCCCATTATCTGCCAGTTAGGTTTTTCGCTGGCAAATGCAAGCGCAATTGCCCCCGTGCCTGTACCTAGATCAAGCAGCCTTCCTGCGGGTGCCTGGGCGCGCTCCAGTACGGCTTCCACCAGGGTTTCAGTGTCGGGCCGCGGGATCAATGTGTCTGGCGATGTTGCAAGCCGTAACCCCCAGAACTCCCGCTCACCCGTTAAGTAGGCCACGGGCTGCCCTTGAGCTCGAGCCGCCACCAGCGCATCAAAGCGCGCATGCTCCCAGGTAGGACAGTGGCGGTCACCCCAGGTGTACAGCCAGGTACGGTCATGGCCCGTAGCGTGACTGAGTAGTACTTCAGCATCAATCCTGGGTGAGGATGAACCTGCCTGTTGCAGACGAGTCGTCGCCCGCCGCAATAGCGTATCAAAAGTCAGAACCTCAACACTCATTAAGCGTCCTGAAGGGCTGATAGCTGCTCGGCTTGGTATTCGTGAATCAGCGGTTCAATCACATCATCAAGCTGCTCACCGGTAATAACTTCCGTTAGCTTATAGAGCGTCAGGTTAATACGGTGGTCGGTAATCCGGCCTTGGGGAAAGTTGTAAGTACGAATGCGCTCACTGCGATCTCCCGAGCCGACCAGGGAGCGCCGAGCGTCTGCTTGCTCCTGGCGCTGTGAGTCAACCGCATTGCGTTTGAGCTTGGCGGCCAGTAACGACATCGCCTTGGCGCGGTTCTTATGCTGGCTTCGCTCTTCCTGGCACTCCACCACCACACCGGTAGGCAGGTGAGTAATACGAATAGCAGAATCAGTCGTGTTAACGTGCTGACCGCCCGCACCGCTTGAACGGTAGGTATCAACACGTAAATCCGAAGGGTTAATATCGACATCGCCGACGTCGTCCACCTCGGGCATGACCGCCACCGTGCAGGCAGACGTATGTATCCGCCCTTGCGATTCCGTCGCGGGCACACGCTGAACACGGTGCGCACCAGACTCAAATTTCAAGCGCGCATAGACGCCGTCGCCTTTCACCCGGGAGATAACTTCTTTGTAACCACCCTGCTCACCATGACTTGCACTGACAACTTCAACGCGCCAACCACGCTTTTCAGCGTAGCGTGAGTACATCCGAAACAAATCGCCAGCAAAAATGGCTGCTTCATCACCACCGGTGCCCGCGCGCACCTCTAAAAACACGCCGCGGCCATCATCGGGGTCTTTGGGCACCAGCAAGCGCTTCAGCTCGATATCAAGAGCTTCAAGCTGCTCGCGCCCATCGCTGATTTCCATTTCCGCCAGCTCGCGCATATCGGGGTCGCTGTCGCGGCTTAATTGCACAGCTTCTTCTATGCTTTTTTCCACGTCACCATAGCGCTGCCAGGCGGCTACCAGCTCTTCTAATTCGGAGTACTCACGAGAGTAGTCACGAAAACGCTGCTGATTATTAATCACCTCAGGATCCGACAGCAGCATGGCCAACTCTTCAAAGCGGTCGGCAAAGCTGTCTAGGCGTTGGCGCAAAGTCTCTTTCATGCGGGCGTATCATCCTTCTGGCGTTTTACCAAGGGCTTGGGCTGCTCAAATGCTGGCTTGGGCGGCAGCAATAGGCATGGTGCAGCACTTAGCAATTCGTGGTTTTCCTGGGAGGCGGCGTCGCGCAAGGCCAGTGTCGGCTGATGCATCAAGCGATTCGCTAATTGATGCGCCAAGCGCTCAATCACCTTAGCAGGGTCTTCTCCCTTCGCCAGACGCTCCAGGGCCTGCTCGCGCGACTTATCTCGAATAGCCTCACCATGGCATCGATAGTCGCGAATCATTTCACCACCGCGACGAATTCGGCGCTCATGCTGCCAACTTCCCACGCCGTGTTCGATTAATGACTCGGCCTGATCAGCAGCAACTTGACGATGGCGCCGATTCTCTTCGATGACCTCTTCAAGGTCATCGACGGTATAGAGGAAGACATCCGCAAGCTCACCGACTTCTGGTTCGATATCTCGCGGAACAGCTATATCCACCATAAAGACAGGACGATGACGGCGCTTTTTTAACGCCCGTTCGACCATGCCTTTACCCAAAATGGGTAGCGGAGAGGCGGTGGAAGAAATAACGATATCCGCACACTCCAACGCATCAGGGATCTCTGACAATGTGATTGCCGAGCCTCCCAGCGGTGCAGACACCTGCTCAGCACGCTCGCGGGTACGGTTAGCCACCGTTAACTGGCGCACCCCCGCTTCATGCAGGTGGCGCGCTACCAACTCAATGGTTTCTCCCGCACCAATTAATAGCGCTCGGGCACGGCTGAAGTCATCAAAAATGCGGCTCGCCATACTGACGGCAGCATACGCCACCGACACTGGATTTTTGCCAATGCCTGTTTCTGTACGCACTTGCTTGGCCACCGCAAAGGTATGCTGGAATAGCCGCTCAAGTTCGCCACCCAGACCATTGGCTTGGCGCGCTTGCTGATAAGCTTCTTTCAATTGGCCAAGTATTTGCGGCTCGCCCAACACCATTGAGTCAAGCCCAACGGCAACGCGCATCAGGTGTCGTGCGGCATCGTTATCAAGATAATGGTAGGCACAGCGGGCAAGATCCTCGACGCGCAAATTATGAAAGCGTCCAAGCCAGTCTAAGACCGCTTGCTCTCCAGCGGCATCCGTCACGCAATAGAGCTCAGTCCGGTTGCACGTTGAAAGCACCGCCGCTTCGCTAATTTGTGGCAGGCCACGCAGCTGTGCCAACGCACTTTCTAATTGCGTTGGCGTAAAGGCAACCTGCTCGCGTACGGCCACGCTGGCGGTACGGTGATTTATTCCCAGGGCAAGAAGCGTCATGCGTTATGCGTCTTCGCTAGTGGATCGGTCGTCACGTTATTTGTCGATCTGAATGTCGGGAGCCTGCTAAAGCAAGTCTGAGAAGCGGCTCAGCATAATGAATTGCGCCGCCCTATCTATTTTCAAGGAGTAATATTCTACCACAGCACAGCATGTTCTGGCGCACACCACTTTGCCGCAGGCATCCAAGCCGCTATGCTGAACACTCGGCCACCTGATCGAGAATCGCATGCCTCTTCGCGCGACACTACTGGGTTACCCTCTATCACTATTGGGTTTCCCCCTTTTACCCTTGGCCACCACGCTATTACTGAGCGGCTGTCAGCTTTCGCCCTCATTCAATAATGGCGGATCGGAGGCTCTTACACGCGACCCCATGCTCTCAGCACCGCCAATTACCCGCGGGCTTGACGCGGCGGGGTTGCGTACACTGCTTGCTGCAGAGTTAGCAGGCCAGAGAGGAGATTACCGTTTAGCCGGCCAGGGCTACCTGGAAGCCGCCAAACGGTACAACACGCCCGCACTAGCCGAGCGCGCCACATTTGCCGCACGGTTCGGCAGTGACATAGCGCTAATGGAAGCATCCGCACTACGCTGGCGCGAGCTCGCCCCACAGGCGGAGCTGCCTAACCGGCTGCTGGCAACGCTCTCTTTACAGCGCGGTGACTGGCTCGACAGCCTGGAACAACGCCTGGCCATTACCCAAGCAGATGGTAATGGTGAAATAGCGGCGTTTTCTGAGGTCGCCGTGGCTGAAGAGGCTCCTTTGAGCTTACTGATTCAGCCACTGCGCGCGTTCATAGACCAACCTAGCGCCCAGCAGTATGAGTTTTATGCGGATGCTTTGCTTGGCGCCGCATTGATTGAAGCAGCACTTGGCAATACGCGCCTTGCCCAGCAACATCTAGACCAAGTGGCCCAGCGTGAGCCCGAGTCCGCCTCTTTATGGCTTGCTAAGGCACGCTTGGCGCTAGAGGCAAAAGACCACCGGGGGGCACAACGGGCTGCTCGACAGGGATTGCGACTAGCCCCCGATGACGTTCGCTTTATTCTAATGCTGGCCCAGGCGGAAATTCGCCTCAACAATATTGCCGCCGCAGAAGAGCAGACTGACGCGCTGCTTGACAGCCATGGCGGCAATGAAGAACTGCGTATTGCATTGGCTCAGCTGTACTTAGAAGAAGGCCACGACGCCCCTGCCTTTAGGCTGCTGCAACCACTCATCGGACAACCGGTCGTGCCCGACCTTGCCTATTATCTACTCGGGGCTATCGCTCAATCTCAGGACGAAGTTGATAACGCGCTTCTCTATTATCGGCAAGTACGCGACGGAAGCGAATTTCTCCCTGCCCGTGCAGCCGCTGCGCGTATGCTCATCGACCACGATCGCCTGTTAGATGCCCGCGCCATGTTGCGCATTGAGCGTATGCGTCATGACGCTTACTTTGACCAGCTTGTCATGCTGGAAATACAGCTACTGGATGAACTCAGCCTGTATGAAGATGCCACGAACCTTCTCAACAGAGAGATTACACGCACGCCAGATGACACCAGCCTGCTTTACCTCCGCGCAATGCGCGCCTGGGAAATGGGCGACTTTGATGGTATGGAGCAAGATCTCAGCCACATTTTACGCATCGAACCTGACCATGCAAATGCGCTGAATGCCCTTGGCTATACATTGGCAGACCTTAACGTACCAGGTCGCCTTGAAGAGGCTCGCGACCTGATTGAGCGCGCCTACGAAGCCGACCCTAACAATCCAGCAATACTCGATAGCATGGGCTGGGTCTACTTCCGCCTAGGCAAAACGGAAGAAGCACTCGCGTGGTTAGAGAGTGCTTATGCACAAATGCCAGACCAAGAAATTGGCGCGCATTTAGCCGAGGTTCTCCATACGTTAGGACGTAGCGATGAAGCACGGCAGCTGATCGAGCGAATTCTCTTACGCGTCAACCATCATCCACAAATTGATGATTTACTTGAACGCCATCCTGAACTAACGCCGCCAAGCACGCCCTAACCCCCCACTGTTTATAATGAATACTTTTACGCTGCAATGACATGGAGCCCTGTATATGTTGACCACATTACTACCCACGAAACGATTAACGCTATCTTCCCGCACCCTCCGCTTATGGGTGGTCGGCACGGCACTACTTGCCCTTGCCGGTTGTGCCAGCCAAGCACCGATTGACGAAGGTGGCCGCCAGGCGGGCCAGTGGGAGCGCCAGCAAGCAGACGTTGAAGCGTTTGACACATGGACATTGGTGGGTAAAGCGGGGCTTCGTACTCCTCAGGAAAACACCAGTGCCAACCTGGACTGGAACCAGCACCCGCATTACTTCCGCATGCTCATAAGTGGTCCTTTTGGGGGCGGCCGCAACGTCCTAGAAGGTCGCGAGGGACGCTTTTCACTAACCAATAGTGACGGCCGTTTCGAAGCGGAAACCCCAGAAGCATTAATGGAAGAGCAGTTAGGCTGGGCACTGCCTGTAAGCGCCATGCCTGACTGGGTGCGCGGCCTGCCAGGGGATCATGCCAGCTATCATTTGGAAACAGATGAACTAGGCTTCCCTAGCTTCCTCCAGCAGGATGGCTGGGATATCGACTATCGCGATTGGGAACAAGTCGAAGGCATGTGGCTCCCTCGTCGCTTGGTGATGACGTATGGCGATGTGCGCATTACGCTGGTCGTGAATCAGTGGCAAGCGTCTAACCGAGATTCATAAGTTAATAGTGAGCCTGCATGTCCACCGCCTCAGTCACACTTCCAGCGCCTGCCAAGCTAAACCGCATGCTGCACATCGTGGGCCGTCGTGAAGACGGCTACCACGAGTTACAGACGATTTTTCAGATGATCGACCTGTGCGACCAACTCAGTTTTACGCCAAGACGTGACGGTGTTATTACTCTGACTCATCAAATAAACGGGGTTGCGCAGGACGAAAACCTAGTCGTACGAGCGGCTCGCTTGCTTCAGCAGGTTAGCGGCACCACGATGGGCGCATCTATTACCATCAACAAACAACTGCCTATGGGTGGTGGCCTCGGAGGGGGAAGCTCGAATGCAGCGACCACGCTGGCCGGGTTAAACCACCTATGGAAACTTGATTTGAACAATACCGCACTTACTGAACTAGGATTAACCTTAGGAGCAGATGTTCCGGTATTTATTCACGGCCACAGCGCCTGGGCTGAAGGAGTGGGCGAAAAACTGACGTCAATCACGCTGGATACCCCGTGGTTTGTTGTCATTCATCCCCGTGTCAGCGTCTCAACACCCGCAATCTTCCAAGACTCAGAATTGACACGCGACAGCCTCCCCATTACTATGGCGCGCGCACTGCAGGGGGGAGCGCCGGAGTGGCGCAACGACTGCGAAGCCATCGTCAAAAAACGCTATCCGCCAATTGCGGAAGCCCTTGACTGGCTCGCGCAGCATGCACCTAGCCAGCTGACCGGTACTGGCGCCTGCTTGTTTGCGGCTTTTGAGTCACAGCAAGCCGCACAAGCCGTCGCTAAATTAGCTAGTCAGCATTGGCGCTCGTGGGTAGCACGCGGGCTCAACACCTCTCCCCTACAAGATGCTCTGGGCTGCTGAAAGCGCCCGGTCATCGCATTAGGTTTCCTGTTGGGGTATCGCCAAGTGGTAAGGCACCGGTTTTTGGTATCGGCATTCCCAGGTTCGAATCCTGGTACCCCAGCCAACCTAATTATGATCTGCGTTTTCTCCCCTGATCCCCAACACTGCAAAGGTGGCTGCGCGTGTCAAAATTGATGGTTTTCACCGGGAATGCCAACCCCGAACTCGCTCAAAAGATTGCCGAGAGCTTAGACAGCCGTATGGGTAATGCTACGGTAGGTCAATTTAGCGACGGCGAAATCGCGGTCGAGATCAATGAGAACGTGCGTGGTAAGGATGTGTTCATCCTACAATCCACCTGTGCCCCCACGAATGACAACCTGATGGAACTGATCCTGATGGTCGACGCCCTGCGTCGCGCCTCGGCTGCCCGTATTACGGCAGTAGTTCCCTACTTTGGTTATGCACGTCAGGATCGTCGCGTACGCTCCGCCCGCGTTCCCATTTCAGCGAAAGTCGTTGCTGACATGATGGTAAAAGCTGGCGTTGACCGCGTGATGACCATGGACCTGCATGCAGACCAGATTCAAGGTTTCTTCGACGTACCGGTTGATAACGTCTACGGCTCACCTATTTTGCTGGACGACATTGAGCGTCAGAACTATGACGATCTAGTCGTGGTGTCACCTGACGTTGGCGGCGTTGTACGTGCACGTGCGATTGCTAAGCAGTTAAACGCTGACTTAGCCATCATTGATAAACGTCGTCCCCAGGCCAACCAGGCCCAGGTGATGCATATTATTGGTGAAATTGAGCATCGCACTTGTGTCGTCGTCGATGACATGATTGATACCGCTGGCACGTTATGCAAAGCCGGTGAAGCGCTGAAAGCACATGGTGCTGCACGTGTTGTTGCCTACGCAACACACCCGATTTTGTCTGGCCCAGCGGTCGACAACATCACCAACTCTGTACTGGACGAGGTTGTCGTGACCGACACTATTCCGCTTTCAGACGTCGCCCGTCGAAGCGGAAAAATTCGCCAGTTGAGCGTTGCCGGTCTCATTGCGGAAGCTATCCGCCGAGTGAGCAACGAAGAATCCGTCAGCGCAATGTTCCACTAAGCGCTTGACGTCACAGCCCCTACCGGGGCCCTGGAAACGTCGTCGTCTGGTCGCGGGCGGCGGCGTTTCCTTACTTAAACTAAGAGGCAAATTCCATGTCTGATTTTATCCTGAAAGCTACCGTTCGTAACGACCTGGGGAAAGGTGCGAGCCGCCGCCTGCGTCGTGCGAACCAACAAGTACCAGCGGTCGTATACGGCGGTGAAAAAGGCGCTCAGTCTATCTCTGTAGAAAAAACTGCGTTCTACAAAGCGATTGAAGACGAGTCCTTCTTCTCCTCGGTTATCAAGCTGGTTATCGAAGGCACAGAAGAGCAAGTGGTTGTTCGTGACCTGCAACGCCACCCCTTCAAGCCGCTGTTGACTCACGCCGACTTTATGCGTGTTGACGCCACTCACGAAATCACCATCAATGTGCCGCTGCATGTCGTTGGTGAAGAGAAGTGTGTCGGCATCAAAGATCAAGGTGGCGAATTGCACACTCTGGCCAACGAAGTCGCTATCAGCTGTTTGCCGAAAGATCTTCCGGACTTCCTGGAAATTGACATCAGCAACGTCGAGCTGGGCACCACCCTTCACCTGTCCGACCTGACCTTGCCAGCTGGCGTAACGTCAGTTGACCTGTCTCACGGTGAAGAGCACGACAACGCCATCCTAAGCATCACCAAAGTGAAAGTGCGTGGCGGTGATGAAGAAGAAGGCGACAGCGAAGGTGAAGAAGACACCAGCGCTGAGTAAGCAGTGGTTAAAGTAAGCTTTGCCAGAGGCGCTGCCAGCTGATGCTTTTCAGCGCCGCCCTGGGGCATGTTTACATGCCCCAGGGATGATAAAATCAAGCGCTTCGGCGCTTGATTTTTTTTTGCGGTCTGACGCGACGTCAAAAATTTCTCCTGGAAATTTTTTGGAGGTGGGAAAATGAGCCAGGTAACGGCCATTATTGGCCTGGGCAACCCCGGTGCAGAATACGATGCAACACGGCATAATGCGGGCTTTTGGCTTGTAGAGGCCATTGCGCGTAGTGCACATACAGAACTTCGTCCCGAAAAAAAGTTTTTAGGTCTGTATGCCAAAGCACGCATTGGCGACCATGAGCTACACCTACTTAACCCCACCACCTTTATGAATCGCAGCGGCGCTTCCGTAGCAGCGCTCGCACAGTTCTTTAAGCTCGCACCTGACAACTTATTGGTCGCTCACGATGAGCTCGACCTTCCACCAGGGCAAGCACGCTACAAAACTGGCGGTGGCCATGGCGGTCATAACGGCCTGCGAGACATCATTAGCGCCTTAGGCAACCAAAAACAGTTTCACCGAGCAAGAATTGGCATTGGCCACCCTGGGGAAGCACACCAAGTCGTTAATTATGTGCTTGGCCGGCCTGGCAAAACCGACAGGGAAGCCATTGAGAGCGCTTTGGATGCGTGCCTAGCAACGTTGCCACTCGCACTCTCTGGCGACTGGGCTAAAGCCATGAACCGCCTTCATAGCGTAAAATAGCTGCACACTTTATAAGCACCTTTAAAATCAGGCGTTCTATCACGCCCTTTTTTCAATATTGGCAGGCGCTTCCCTTGTTGCGCTGCCCTAGCGGCCAGGAAGTAATTTATGGGCTTTAACTGCGGTATCGTCGGCCTACCTAATGTAGGCAAATCCACGCTTTTTAATGCGCTGACCAAATCAGGCATTGATGCAGAAAACTTTCCGTTCTGCACCATTGAGCCTAACGTAGGCATCGTACCCATGCCTGACCCGCGCCTTGATAAGCTTGCGGAGATCGTCAAGCCTCAAAAAGTACTGCCGACCACGATGGAGTTTGTCGATATCGCAGGCTTAGTCGCTGGGGCGTCCAAAGGCGAAGGCTTAGGCAACAAGTTCTTAGCCAATATTCGCGAAACCCAGGCTATCGCCCATGTCGTGCGCTGCTTTGATAACGACAACGTGATTCACGTCGCCAATCAGGTGGATCCGCGGGCGGATATTGAAACCATCAACCTGGAATTAGCGCTTGCCGATCTGGACACCGTCGAAAAAGCCAGCCAGCGCCTGGTGCGCTCGGTAAAAGGCGGCGACAAAGATGCCACTGCCACCAAGGCCATTCTTGATCGCATCCAGCCGCACCTCGCTGAAGGCATGCCACTGCGCAGTTTTGGTCTTGATGAAGATGAGAAGCGACAGATTAAGAGCTTTGGCTTCTTAACGCTCAAGCCCACGATGTACATTGCCAACGTTAATGAAGATGGGTTCGAGAACAACCCCTACCTCGACATCGTCAACGAGATTGCCGCCGAAGAGGGTGCAGCAGTGGTGCCGGTATGCAACCAGCTAGAAGCTGAAATTGCCGAGCTAGATGACGAAGAGCGCAGCATGTTCCTAGCCGAAATGGGCATGGAAGAACCGGGACTCGATCGCGTTATTCGTGCAGGCTATGCCCTGCTTGGTTTGCAAACGTACTTCACTGCTGGCGTTAAAGAAGTACGCGCCTGGACAGTGAAAGAAGGAGCCAGCGCCCCGGAAGCCGCAGGCGTGATTCACACCGATTTCCAGAAAGGCTTTATCCGCGCCGAAGTCGTTGCCTATGAAGACTTTGTCTCACTTAACGGCGAACAAGGCGCTAAAGATGCTGGAAAATGGCGCTTAGAAGGCAAGGATTACATCGTCAAAGACGGTGATGTCATCCATTTCCGCTTTAACGTCTAATAAGCAACCGTTTGACAAGAAAAAGAAAGAAACACTTGACGGGCGGCGGGTCCCTGAGTAATATTCGCCCCCGTTGAATGGCTACGTAGCTCAGCTGGTTAGAGCACATCACTCATAATGATGGGGTCCCCTGTTCAAATCAGGGCGTAGCCACCACACGAATAGTAAAAGCCCGCTGACACAGTCAGCGGGCTTTTTTCGTTAATAAGCGACAGCAATGCTCAGCGCAATTCAGCACGGTTCAAAAACACCGTCAACGCCTGAGTCAAATAATCAACATCGCGTGTTCCAGCAGTTTCACGAATAGAGTGCATAGCCCACTGAGGAAGCCCTACATCAAGGGTCGGCACGCCAACTTCTGTGGCCGTAATTGGCCCAATTGTGCTTCCACACCCCATGTCGGCTCGAGTAACAAACGACTGTACCGGGACATCCGCCTCGCGACACACATCACGGAACAGCGCCCCCGTTACGCTATTAGTGGCATAGCGCTGATTGGCATTCACCTTGATCACTGGACCACCATTAATGGCTGGACCATGACGCTCATCGTGCTTGTCCTGGAAATTAGGGTGTAAAGCGTGGGCATTGTCGCAAGAAATCATCAGTGACGATTGAATTAACTGAATCAATGACTCTTCAGTAGCACCACCCACTTGAGCATTCAAACGCTTCAGAACGTCACCCAAGAAAGGCCCCTGAGCACCACAGGCGCTCGCACTACCCACCTCTTCATGGTCGTTAGCCACCAGTACTGCCCCTTGACTCGCATCGCACTCCAGCAGCGCCTCCAGGCCGACAAAACATGACAGCAGGTTATCTAATCGCGCGCTAGCGATTAACTCTTGATGCAATCCCACCAACGACGGTGGCTGAACATCGTAAAACCCTAACTCGAAGTCGACCACGTCAACGGCGCGCAGGCCATGCTGCTCCTCTAGCCACTTGGCCAATAAATCATCAAGCTGAGCACTATCACTTTGCATTAATACCGGTGACATTTGCGTCTGGGGATTAATCTCACGCCCCGCATTCACATCACGATCCATATGAATAGCTAAGCTGGGAATCATCGCCACAGGGCGATCAACGTTTAACAACACACTTTCCAAACGGCCGTCAGCGTGGCGCACATGGACACGCCCTGCCAAGCCTAAATCGCGATCAAACCAAGGTGCCAATAACACGCCACCGTACAATTGAACGCCTAACTGCAACCAACCCGCTGCATACTGAGTAGCGTTGGGCTTCAAACGCAGCCCGGGACTATCCGTATGCGCCCCCAGCATACGCAGGCTAGCTAGCTTTCCGACCGGTAATTGAAAAGCAATAATAGATGAGTCGTTACGCGTGACGTAATAACGCTTGCCTGGCGCAAGCTGCCAGCTCGCCGTCTCCTCAAGACACTCAAAACCCGCCTGCTCCAAACGCTCTGCCATACAGCGGGTCGCATGCCATGGCGTGGGCGACTGACGTAAAAAGTCACACAGCCTGGCTGAGCGCTCTGCGTTGAAAGCCTTGGACATAGAAATCCTCATAACCGTAATGATTGAGTCTCACAGGCTAAATGACCTGCTACAATGCTCCCTCGGCCTATGCAACTCATAGGCTATCTGCGTGTCTAGGGAAGAAGATAGTGTACACAAATCCGGGAGAGCTTGACTGATGAGCTTGTTTGCAACGCTTTCGCGCTCGGTTGCGCTTGCCGTCATGCTGGTTATCACCAGCCCGACAGCGCTGGCACAAATTGCGCCGACCGACGAACAACGCCAAGCAGCAGTGGAAATTGCGGATTCACTCCGCTATGGACACTATGCTGATACTAACTTTGACGAACAGTGGTCTCAGGATGCTTTTCAGCGCTATCTAAACATCCTGGATGGCCAGCGCTACTACTTGCTGAGCCGTGACATCGAGCCATATCGCCATTTAGAGCACGGCATGGCTGAGGCGCTGTTCAGTGGAGATCTTGACGATGCCTTCTCACTATACAACCGCCTAAATGAAAGACGCACCGCTCGTTTCGAGTGGCTACTGGAGCGCTTGGATGAAGGCCTATCATTTGAGTTCGAAAGCGATGAGCGCCTGGAAGTAGACCGTGAAGACAGCCCCTGGGCAACCCGCGAAAGCGAGCTGGATGAGCTATGGCGCAAGCGGCTCAAAAACGACGCGCTGACGCTGGCTTTAACTGACCAGGATGATGAGCAAATCGAAAACAATCTGCGTCAGCGCTACAAAGGCCAGCTATCACGCCTGCGTCAAACAGAGTCAGAAGATGTTTTCGGACTCATCATGTCTGCTGTCGCTAGCACTATCGACCCCCATACAGGCTATCTCTCCCCTCGCCAGAGTGAATCATTTGATATTCAAATGAGCCTTTCACTTGAAGGGATTGGCGCCGCACTGCAATCAGACGGCGAATACGTCAAAGTCGCCAGCTTGGTTCCAGGGGGCCCTGCTGACCGTGCTGGTGTGCTGGAACCCGCTGACCGAATCATCGCAGTTGGCCAGGAAGATGGCGAGATGGTCAACGTTATCGGAATGCGTCTAGATAACGTTGTCGACTTGATCCGTGGCCCGAAAGGCTCTGTAGTTCGCCTGGACGTCGTACCCGCTCAAGCGGTTGACATGACCCGCTCACAAGTCGTCGAAATTACCCGTGATACGGTCAGCCTGGAAGACCAAGCAGCGAGTAGCGAAGTGATTGAGGTGGAGCGTAACGGCCAACCGCATCGCATTGGAGTTATCGACATCCCCACGTTTTATGTCGATTTTGACGCCTGGAAGGCGGGTGAGGAAGAGTACCGCAGCACAACTCGCGATGTAGCGCGTGAAATCGAAAAGCTTAAGCAAGAGGGCGTCGAAGGGATTGTCCTAGACCTTCGCAACAATGGTGGTGGCGCACTGCAAGAAGCCAACTCACTCATTGGCTTGTTTATTGACCGAGGCCCCACTGTCCAGGTTCGTGATGCTCAAGGGCGCATTCAGCTCTATGGCGACACCGAAGCCGGTACAGTTTACGATGGCCCGCTCACTGTACTGGTCAACCGCATCTCTGCCTCAGCGTCAGAAATTTTTGCCGGTGCCATACAAGACTACGGTCGCGGGATCATCGTGGGCAACCCCACCTTTGGGAAAGGAACCGTGCAAACCTTGAACGATCTTAGCCATGGTCAAATCAAGCTAACGCGGGCCAAGTTTTACCGCATATCCGGCGACAGCACCCAAAACCGCGGCGTTGAGCCCGATATCATCTTTCCAAGCCTGATCGACCCAGAACGTATTGGTGAAAGCAGCCTAGATAACGCGCTGGCATGGGATACCGTTCAAAACGTTCAGTACCGCCGCTATGGCGCACCTGAAAGCGTTCTACCCGAACTGATTTCCCAGTATGAACAGCGCGCCCAAGGCAACCCAAACTTCCGCTATCTCGAGCGTCAGTCAGCTCTGGCCCGCCAGCTACGCGAACAGCACACCAGCGTCAGCCTGAATCGCGAACAGCGACAACGGGAGCTGGAGGCACAAGAAGCCGAGAAGCTCTCTCTTGAAAACCAGCGTCGCCGAGCGCTAGGTCTGACGGAACTAGAAGAGTGGATGGACGCGCGCAGCAGCGCCGACAATGATGACGAGGCAGACAGCGAAGAAGACAAGATGCCCGTGGATCGCGCTCACGTGCTGGAAGCTGCGGAAATTCTACTCGACTATGCGCACTTGCAAGAAGAACGCCGCATGGCGAAACGCTAACCCGCTTTCGCTGCATGCTAACGCAAAACGCCAGCCCTCGGCTGGCGTTTTTTATTTAAAAATAGCAAGTTAACAGAGCACTTCTCGTCGCGTTGGCCGATCCCCCATCTGCACCAAGCGTTTCATCAGCGCATTTAGCCGCCCGCGACTACCCTCGGCACCAGCGTCAATAATCTTTTGCGCCCAAGGCGGCAACTGAGGCGCCAAGCAATAATAGACCCACTGCCCCTCTCGCTGGTCGACAAGCAACCCACACTGGCGCAACTGAGCCAAATGCCGCGACACTTTAGGCTGAGACTCTTCCAAAGCGTAGGTCATTTCACAAACGCACAGCGACCGCTCCTTCGCAACCAAGAGCACCAACATGAGGCGTGTTTCGTCACTTAAACACTTGAACACCTGCAACGCATGCAGGCTGGCAGCTTTTCCCACGGGCATCTTCCCAACCGATGAATAACTGAAATAGTTTATACGCCACTGACCGCAAGACACAAAAAACGCCCAGAGGCCACACATGGCTTTGAGTATCGTTATTCATGGGACAAAAGCAGCTAACAGGAGAGATATAAATAGAATAGGAATAGAATACAAATGGCTCCCCGAGCAGGACTCGAACCTGCGACCCAATGATTAACAGTCATTTGCTCTACCAACTGAGCTATCGGGGAACATTGATCGTACGCAACAAGACTAGCAGAACAGCAACTTGGCTCCTCGAGCAGGACTCGAACCTGCGACCCAATGATTAACAGTCATTTGCTCTACCAACTGAGCTATCGAGGAACATGTTATTTTGCTGCTGTGTTTAAAGCGGAGCCACTGAAAACAGTACAAAACCGGCTTCAGTATATTGGCTCCTCGAGCAGGACTCGAACCTGCGACCCAATGATTAACAGTCATTTGCTCTACCAACTGAGCTATCGAGGAACTGCTCAAACACGGTGCGTAGTATACTGATTGAAACGCTCGGGTCAAGTATCGATTATGGACGAACGCTAGCCCCAGGTTTCTTGTGTCCGTATAATGCCGCCATTCAATGGCAGCGCGTTACACTGCCTATTACGATTGCATTCATTGTTTTCATTCATCCCTCGTCCCCCGACGACTCATAGATGACAGGTACCGATGGCGAAGAAGCTCTTTATCAAAACGCACGGCTGCCAAATGAACGAGTACGACTCCTCGCGTATGGCGGACCTACTCGGCGAATCTCACCAGCTGGAATTGACCGATAACGAAAAAGAAGCTGACGTTATCTTGTTGAATACTTGTTCTATTCGCGAAAAGGCGCAGGACAAGGTATTTCACCAACTGGGTCGCTGGAAAAAGCTAAAAGACGCCAACCCCGATCTAGTGATTGGCGTTGGCGGCTGTGTGGCTAGCCAGGAAGGTGAAGCGCTGCGCAAGCGCGCGCCCTTTGTCGATATGATTTTTGGCCCGCAAACGCTTCACCGCGTGCCCAAAATGCTGGATGCACGCAATAATAATCAGATTGCGGCTGTCGATGTCACCTTCCCGGAAATCGAAAAATTCGATCACCTGCCGCAGCCGAAATCTGATGGCGCAACCGCCTTTGTGTCTGTCATGGAAGGTTGCTCAAAATACTGCACGTTCTGTGTGGTGCCCTACACGCGTGGCGAGGAAGTCTCCCGCCCTTTTGAGTCGGTTATAGATGAAGTTATTCATCTAGCCGATCAGGGTGTACGAGAAATTAATCTGCTAGGCCAAAACGTGAACGCTTATCGCGGTGAAAACGACGATGGCGATGAGATCGACCTCGCCGAGCTGATCGCCTGCGTTGCCGCTGTGGATGGCATCGACCGCGTGCGCTTTACGACGTCTCACCCGGTGGAGTTCACCGATAGTCTGGTAGATGCCTTTGCCGAGATCCCTGAGCTGGTGAGCCATTTGCATCTACCAGTGCAGTCGGGCTCTGATCGTATTTTAAGTGCGATGAAGCGCGGCCATACTGCCGAAGAGTACATCGAGAAGATGGAGCGTATTCGCGCCAACCGCCCGGATATTAGCTTTTCCTCTGACTTTATTATTGGCTTCCCTGGCGAAACCGAAGAGGATTTCGAAGCGACGATGGATCTGATTCACCGTATCGGCTTTGATCACTCGTTCAGCTTTGTTTACTCAGCACGCCCGGGCACCCCTGCATCTGGCCTGCCAGATGAAACGCCGGAAAGTGTCAAAAAGCAGCGCCTCGCTATTTTGCAGGAGCGTATTCTGCAGCAGGCGGCTCAGATCAGCCGTCGCATGGTAGGTACTACCCAGCGGGTTCTGGTATCCGGTTTTTCACCGAGAGACCCAGGTCAGCTCTCAGGTCGCACCGAAAACAACCGCGTCGTTAACTTCCGCGCGGCCAACCCAACAGAACTGATCGGCTACTTCGTCGACGTGGAGATTACCGAAGCGCTGCCCAACTCATTGCGCGGCGACCTCGCCTCTTCCGAGCGTTATTAACTGCTCACTTATCCTAGGTAATTGCCCCAGCACGACTGGGGCAGTAAGCTGAGTCTCACATACATCAACTAAATGGGTTTCTTACTCTTGAGCCAGCCATCACCTCAGGCCAATCGCATTATCACCCTAAGCCTTGAACCCAATGACCCGCAGCGGCTAGCCAGCCTTTGCGGCCAACAGGACGAGCACCTAAAGCTGATTGAAAGCCGCCTGGACGTGACCTTGCGCAATCGCGGCAATGTGTTTCAGCTGGCCGGTGCCGCCAACCGCATTAAAGCGGCTGCTAACGTGCTTGAGCACCTTTACCGTGAAACTGCGGCAGAAGAGCTTGAAGCAGACACAGTTCATTTATTCCTTCAGGAATCTGGCCTGGAAGCGCTAGAAGAAGAGGACGATAATGAAAGTGGCGGCGATGACGTGATAATGCGCACACCGCGCACCATGATCAAGCCTCGCGGCCTCAACCAGCAGCGCTACGTGCAGAGTATCCGTGAGCACGACATCAACTTCGGCATTGGGCCTGCCGGTACCGGAAAAACGTACTTAGCGGTAGCTGCGGCGGTAGAAGCACTAAACCAACAGGAGGTACGTCGCATTCTGTTGGTGCGCCCAGCGGTAGAAGCTGGCGAAAAACTTGGCTTTCTACCTGGCGACCTTGCCCAGAAAATCGACCCTTACCTGCGCCCGCTGTACGACGCACTGTATGAGATGATCGGTTTTGAACAAGTTGCCAAGCTCATTGAACGTCAAGTGATTGAGATTGCTCCGCTGGCCTATATGCGTGGACGTACGCTGAACAATTCGTACATCATTCTGGATGAAAGCCAGAACACCACGCCGGAGCAGATGAAGATGTTCCTGACGCGGATTGGCTTTGGCTCAACGGCGGTGATTACCGGTGACATTACCCAGGTAGACCTGCCCCGCGGACAGCGCTCTGGTCTTTCACAGGTGCTGGATGTGCTGAAGGACACCCCAGGGATTGGCGTCACTCACTTTGCCGCTAAAGATGTCGTACGTCACCCACTGGTACAGCGCATTATTGAAGCCTACGACGAATTTGAATCCCAACAGGAAGTGGAAGAAAGGGCTCGTCGTGAAGTGCGCCAGCAAGAACGTGAGGCTCGTATGCAAGCACTTGAACGCAGCAGTGAGCGTACGGGAGACACCCCACGATGAACAACATCGTGATTGATCGCCAGGCAGCTATCAACGAGCCGTCGCTTCCTACTCTGGAGCAGCTCACCCATTGGGTGAGCTGTGTGTTTTCGCACCATCCAGACGATGAACGCCGGGAGCTCACCATCCGCTTTGTGGATGAAGCGGAAAGCCAAGCTCTCAACCGTGATTATCGTGGTAAAGACAAGCCGACCAACGTGCTTTCGTTTCCTTTTGAGAACCCTCCTGGTGTCTCCTTACCTTTGCTAGGTGACTTAGTTATTTGTCACGCCGTAGTCACACTGGAAGCGAATGAGCAGCAAAAATGCTTGGAACATCACTACGCACATATGGTGGTGCACGGCACCCTGCATTTAATGGGCTACGATCATGTTGAAGAGCAAGAAGCAGAGCGCATGGAGCAGTTAGAGCGTGAGCTATTAGCTACTCTCGATATTGCTGATCCTTATCATGAGTAAGCTGTTACCCTGAGCGATAACATCTTGCGGGGTGGTGCGCACTCCCACTCAGTGATAAAACGACTAACTGTCTGTTCGTAATTATCTGCACGTAAAAGAGAGATTTGACGTAATGAGCGAAGACCGATCGAGCAACCCCAATCAAAAATCCTGGCTCGAGAAACTCTTTGGTGCCCTTTCCGGAGACAATGACGAACCCAGCTCGCGGGATGAGCTGATGACGTTTTTACGCCACACGGCTGGAAAGCTGAAGCTTGACCAAGACGCTATTATGATCATTGAAGGCGCGCTTGAGATCAGCGACCAGCAGGTGCGTGAAATATTGATTCCACGCTCTCAGGTCTCGGCCATTACCCTCGACCAAACCAGCGACGGCTACTTGCCATTAATCCAGGAAACAGGGCACTCTCGCTACCCAGTTATTGGTGAAAATCTCGACGATGTTAAAGGTATTCTGCTGGTTAAAGACTTACTGCCTCTGCTTTCCCAAACCCAAGAAAGCCGCGATGCCTTTAAGCTGGAAGACGTACTACGCCCAGCCATGTTCATCCCCGAATCTAAGCGCTTAAACAGTCTGCTTAAAGAGTTCCGCGACACCCATAATCACATGGCAATTGTGGTTGATGAGTATGGCGGCACCGCCGGCATCATTACCATTGAAGATATCCTTGAGCAGATTGTGGGGGATATCGAAGATGAGCACGATACCGATGAAGAGGACGATATCCGCACGTTGGAAAACGGCCACTTTGCCATTCGTGCCCTCACGCCTATTGAAGATTTCAACGAACGCTTCGGCACTGAATTTTCCGATGACGAATTCGATACCGTTGGCGGCCTTGTGATGCAACAGTTCGGCCATCTACCTAGCCGTGGCGAACACACTAACCTCGGCGGCTGGCAATTCATCATTCTTAATGCAGACAATCGGCGTATTCGCTTGCTGGAAGCTTATCGTGATAACGAAAGCGACAAGGACACCGATGCCGACACTAAAGACGGCTAGCTAACCACCCACTTCAACCTGCCGATAGGATATCACCATGGGGTTGACGCCCACTTTCGCCTTACAGTTGCTGGCTGCCCTTGTGGCTGGTGGCTTTACCACGCTTACCGCTTCACCGTTTGAATTATGGTGGCTAGGGCCAGTCGCCATTGCCCTTTTGTATGTTGGCCTGCACACGCTAAGCCCTGCTCAGGCGGCCCTTAAAGGCTGGCTTTATGGTGTTTCACTCTTTGCCAGCGGTACCTCATGGGTCTATGTCTCGATTCATGATTATGGCTACACCGGCATGCCATTGGCGGTATTTTTAACGGCACTCTTCGTGGCCGTACTGGCGCTTTTTTTTGCAGGCACGTTCTGGCTCTATCGGCGCTTCTTTGGCCCTCGCTGGGCATTACTCACCTTTGCCGGTGCCTGGGTGCTCGGTGAGGTGCTACGCACCTATTTATTTACCGGCTTCCCGTGGTTACTCGTCGGCTCTAGCTTCGTGGACTCTCCGCTAGCCAACTGGGCTCCCATAGGCGGCGTTTATCTTCTTTCACTACTGGTGGCTCTCACCGGCACCCTGGGGGCAGAACTGTTACGCCGCCAGTGGTGGGCAGCGCTTCCACTGGCAGCTATTTGGCTCACACCCATTGTACTACCTACACTGTGGACCACTCCGGTTAGTGAGCCGACTCGGGTTGCCCTGCTACAGGGTAATTTACCCCAGCTGTTAAAGTGGACGCCTGAAGGACAGCGCGTTGCCGCCAACACCTACAGCGATTTAACTCGTCGTGTAGCTGACAACGCTGATCTTATTATATGGCCTGAAACAGCACTGCCCATGATCGATAGTCAAGCACGCCCAGTGCTAGAGCGTGTACAGGCAAATTTACCACCTGATACGGCACTATTAACTGGCATTGTCCAACTCGATGAAAGCAACCGCTACTTCAACAGCGTGATCGGTGTTGGCAACGTAGAGGGCAGCTATCAAAAAGAGCACTTGGTGCCCTTTGGCGAGTATCTGCCACTTGAAAGCGTGCTCCGTGGCGCTATCAACTTCTTTGACCTGCCCATGTCGAGTTTTTCTAAAGGCGCTTCTAGACAAACGCCTATGCAAGCGGCAGGAGTGACGATTGGTAATGCCATCTGTTATGAAATCATCTACCCACAACTGGTAGCGCGCCGCGCAGCAGACAGTGGCGTGATAGTCACGGTATCTAACGACACATGGTTCGGCGCCTCTATTGGTCCTCACCAGCACCTGCAAATGGCTCGCCTGCGTGCCTTGGAAAACGGTCGCTATGTGGTACGTGCCACCAGCAACGGCATCACAGCCATTATCAATCCCCGTGGTGAACTGGTCGCCAGCGCTCCGCAGTTTGAAACCACGTACCTTACTGGGGAGTTCCGCGTCATGGAAGGACTCACGCCATTTACTCGCACAGGCAGCTGGCCCGTGTGGTTATTCGCAGGCTTGCTACTGTTACCGGGCTTGATGCGCAAGCGTTAACGACCAGGAGGCCGCTTGTAGTGGGCGATGGCGGCGTAGCCGCCCTTGCTAACCAGGCAAATCAGTTGAATCATCGCTGAAGTGTCGAACCAAAGCTAAAGCCCCCTCCCACAATATCCGAGCAGCCAAGTGCTTATGCATACGCTTGCGAGGATTTAGCTACTATCGAATCAGTGGTTATCTATGATAAGTGCCCGCTTAATTTTATTCAGGCACTTATCACCAGATAATAAAACATCGCTTTAATAGAAAATTTTTAAGAATTATATTCAGCGTTTTTTATAGCTGCTCTTTATAAATTCGCCCACCTTTCATAATCATTCGCAAGTTGCTCTCAGGATCGTTCAGAAACTCAAGGTCACGACTTGGGTCACCATCAACGACTAATAGGTCAGCCAGTGCTCCAGGCTCGATACGGCCAATGACACCTGGATACGGGTTGCGTGGCCCCGATAGCGACAATAAATCACCGTTGTGGCTAGTCGCCATTGCCAATACGGTTAGCGGATCATAAAAGCGCGTTAGCTTAGCTAGCTGACGCAGCTGATTCGGCGTATTTTGAGGGCTAAAAAGAATGTCGGTTCCCCAGGCGGTTTTTACATCAAAGCGCTGTGCCATTTCATAAGCGCGAACGGTGCCTTCAGCCACTTGGCGCTGAGACTCTCGGCGTGCCGCATCAGGATAAACGTTGGCATCTTCATCTTGTAAGAAAGGCTGGAGGCTCCACCACGCGCCCTCTCCTGCCATCATTCTCACCGACTCTTCATCAGCTAGCTGGCCATGTTCAATAGACTTAACGCCCGCGCGCAGAGAGCGTTGAATGCCTCGGGGCGTATAAACATGCACCATTACGTAGGTACCCCAGTCGTCGGCTGCTTCAACCGCAGACCTCAGCTCTCGCTCAGTAAACTGGGTACTGTCTAACGGGTCGTAAAGCGATGCGACGCCGCCGCCAGCCATCAACTTAATCTGAGAGGCCCCAAGCATCAGCTGTTCACGCGTACGTCGCAGAACCTCTGCTTCACCGTCCGCAATGACTGAAACACCTTGCCGCTCCGCCTCGCTCAGTGGTGTAGTACTGCCGCGGGGAACATCATGGCGCATTCTAAAATCACCGTGCCCCGATGTTTGAGAAATCATCGCCCCTGCTGGAAATATCCTAGGGCCATTAACAATGCCTTCATCAATAGCGCGCTTAAGCGCAAACGATGGCCCACCTACATCCCTAACCGAAGTGACCCCGCGCATAAGCGTCCTTTCTGCTTCTCTCGCTGCGACCAAATGCACATAGCCGATATCAGCTGTCATAGCCTCCATCTGAGAGATCGCCGCTAAGGTGGTATGCCAATGCGCATCTATTAACCCTGGCATTAAGACACGACCACCACAATCAATGACATCGACACCTTCCATCTCGCCGCTGCCATCGAGAATAGCGTCGATACGACCATTCTCTACCCGTACGGACACGCCGTCACGTAGCGGCCCACCATGACCATCAAACAGCTTTAAGTTAGTTAATAACACGGGGCCATCATGAGCTTTTGGCTGCTGTCCGACAGCAAAAGGTACGTGAAGCCCTGCAAACAGCGCCATCACTGCCGCCGTTCCGCCAAGCATTTGACGCCGAGTAATATCCGCCATCACACGCTCATGGAAACGCTGCAGCACCGGTGAACCACAACTGCACGCGCCATGGCGGTGGTGAACGTCAGTATCAGTAAGAGCTGGCGACAATGAAAAACGTGCGGTTGGCTGCATGAGTAGCGCCTCGGTTAGTAGTTTAAGCGTCAAACTGCGCGACTTCGTCCAAGTTAAACCTAATGTACACTACTGGCGATTAAGATAGTAAAAAACGCATTACAAGTAATAATATATCTGTCTTTTTATTGCAAATTAGCAACAAAACTTAGCCTGCCAGCATCAACTTTCACCAAACCAAAAGGATCAACGAACTACCAACAAACATATAATACCAAGAGACAATAATAGGAAGTGAGGCGCGGCTAGTAGCTCAGGCATCGCTATGTAGGCATCATGTCGGTTGATGTCCATAACATCTTGAAGCAACAGCATCACTGGTCAATACCGAACAGTTTAATCGCGACACTCTTGGGGAAAATAGACCAACTAACAGTCCATAGTGCGGGAGATTTAGCGTGGAACGTTTAGTGCAAAATATGGTTCAAGTCACAATCTGTAGTGGATGGCCGAGTTAGGAACCCCTTCTAACACTAACCATCCTCTACAGTGTTTCACCCAACGTGACTAACAGCTGATCGTCAGGCAGTTATTGCGATGCCGGAATCTCACCTAACACTTCCGGAATGGTCATCTTCACGTAGCGTCCAGGTGCGCTTTCAATCACACTTAGCTCACCGTCTCCAGGCTGACGCGCAGGTACCATCTTCTCAGGGGTAGGATCCGCATAGCCATTCTCAGTTACCCAAGCCTGCCAGTGTGGCCACCAGGAACCTTCATTAAAGGTCGCCCCTTCCTGCCATGCTTCATGTGTTTCAGGCAGCGCGTCGTTCGTCCAGTAGCCGTACTTATTTTTATGCGGAGGGTTCACGATACCCGCAATATGACCAGAACCGCCCAGCACAAAGGTTACCGGTCCCTTGGGCAACAGCGCGCCATAATACGTGCTGTTCCATTTAGCGATGTGATCTTCTTTTGTGGAGATGAAGTAGCTCGGAGCGGATACTTTGCGCAGGTCGATCTTTACCTCATCCAGTTCGATACCGCCTGGCTCAACTAAACGATTTTCCAGGTACATATGGCGCAAGTACCAAGCATGGGTACCTGCGGGCAAGTTAGTGCCATCGGTATTCCAATACAGCAGGTCAAACGCGGCAGGTGCCTCACCTTTGAGATAATTATTGATGTAGAACGACCAGAAAAGATCGTTTTCGCGCAATAAGTTAAAGGTATAAGCCATTGAGCGACCATCTAAATAGCCTTTCGCCTGCAGCGTTTGTTCAATCCCATTCACCACGCGCTCATTAAGAAATACACTGATGTCGCCTGGATCTCGGAAATCTTGTAGCGTCGTCATGTAGGTCACTGACTTCACTTTACGACCACGCCGCGTACTGGTGAGGTAGGCCACCGTTGACGCGGTTAGCGTACCGCCGACGCAGTAACTCAGCAGATTGACCGACTTCTCACCACAGGCTTTTTCGATCGCTTCCATCGCGCTGATCGGGCCCATCTGCATGTAATCTGCCCAAGTGATATCCCGCTGCTCTGGGCCGGGGTTACGCCAGGAAATCAAAAATACCGTATGCCCTTGGTCCACCATCCATTTAACCAACGAATTATCTTCACGCAAATCAAGGATATAGTACTTATTGATCCACGGTGGAACGATCAACAGCGGTGTTTTGAAGGTTTTTTCCGTGGTTGGCGTATACTGAATCAGCTGAATTAGCTCATTTTCGTAGACCACTGCACCTGGGGTGACGGCAATGTTATCGCCTACCCCGAAAGCAGTACGATCGGTCATCCGCACGTTAATGCCTTCGGCGGAATTAGATAGGTCTTCTCGTAGGCGCGCCAGACCATCGATTAAGTTTTGGCCGCGAGTTTCCGCTGTGCGGCGCATCACTTCTGGGTTGGTAGAAGCGAAATTAGTCGGCGACATAGCGTTCACTAACTGACGGGCATAGAACGCCAAGTTGCGCTTTTGAACAGGGTCTAACCCATCAAGGTCGCCAATGAGCTCTTCTACCATCTGCGAAAACAGCAAATACTGCTGCATGATCGCCATGTAGTAAGGCTCTTGTGTCCAGGCGTCGTCTTTAAAGCGGCGATCACCTTTCGCAGGCGTTACCAATGGCGTTACCTGTTCGCCAGACATAGCACGCAGACCTTGCTGCCATAGTAGCCACTGGTCTTGCAGCAGACGCGACTGAGTTTGCCACAGCAGGTTGGGGTTACTCATCAGCGACTGCGCGGCCGCTTCAAAACTTTCGCGCATATCACTTTGAACGGAGTCAGCAGCTTCACTAGGAACCATCCGGGACAGCAAGTCTTCAAGCAGACCTTTGTACTGTTCACCGATATCATCAAGCTGCGTCTTCCATACTTCCAGCTCTTCTAGAGAAACGCCTTGAGACGGCATTTTCCACCCTGACTGCATACTTACTCTCCCCTCACCTGCTTGGCGTTATAGACACCCAGGCGCATCATCCAAAAGAACGCGGCGCCTTTAGGGCGCCGCGAACACTCGTGCGTTTAGCTTTTACGTGAAGATTGACTGGAGGCTTTCGCAGGCTGTTCGCCTTTCGCGGCAGCCGTCGCTTGCTCGTTCATTTTCTGACCGGCTTCGCTGAACAGTTTTTCCATTTCGGATTTAAACTGCATGCTCATTTCGCCCATCACCCGAGCATCTTCCTGCATTTGCTGAGAAAGCTCGTTCATCACTTCGGCTTGTTTGGTGCCGAAATCACGCAGGCCTTCTGCATCGTTAATTTCAGTCGCGCTACGAATCCGCTCGGTCCCCATTTGGCTGTAGCGTTTCATCGCTTCCAGCTGGTATTGGGTCATCTTTTCCATGTTGTTAAGCATCAACGAATTCATCTTACGCATTGGCTCGAACATTTTACGAGTTTGCTCGCTGAAGGCATCCATCATTTTATCTTGCATAGTAATTGCTCCTGTCTCTCATTCCTTGGCATGAGCCTGGAGTGGCTCATCACATGGCAAAATTGCTGCACTGCAAAAAAGAGTAATCGCTGCATTGCTGCTTTGCAACATTCTTAGCAACACGTCAACAACGCTACACATTTCACATTACATTTCTACCCTTTAGCGCGAGAGCGCGAAGAGGCGGTTGCTTTCGCTTTGGAGCTTCTCGCACTTGATGCGCTTTTTCCTGACGCCGCTGGCTTAGCTGCCTCTTGGGACTCGCCTTGATTTGTGTCGCCATCCTGTTCGGCACTGCTGCCTGAGGTTCCCGCTTTGCGCAACATATCCAACATCATCTGTTGATACGTGCCGAAATTAGCCAGCCCCTGGGAAACCCCCTGCTGCATCATTGGCTGTTGCAGAAAAGGTCTCATTAGATTCATGGGATCATAGCCATCTACCCCAGATTCCATTTGCCGCTGAATGTTTTCCAGCAGGTTTTGCTGAAACGCCTCAACATCCGGCAACCCTAGCGATTGGCGAAACTCATCCGGTGTCAGGTCAAATTCAACGTTAATTTTCATAGGCGGCTCCTTAACCATCTTCCTAGAGTGTAGCAGCGTTACGCCAAGCGCACCGTGCTGTTATTGTTGTTCTAAACGCGGCGTATCAACGCTAACATCGCCATTCTGTCCGCGGTGCCGCAGCCAGTGGTCTAGCAGCGTTATTGCCATCATCGCCTCGGCGATAGGCGTCGCGCGAATACCGACACAGGGGTCGTGGCGGCCTTTCGTTATTACCTCAACTGGCTGGCCATGTACATCAATTGAGCGCCCGGGGGTGGTAATACTTGATGTTGGTTTCAACGCTAAACGGGCAACGATAGGCTGGCCACTGGAAATCCCCCCCAGTACGCCACCTGCGTGATTAGACAGAAACCCTTCGGGTGTCATCTCATCACGGTGTTCGCTGCCACGCTGAGCAATACAGCCAAATCCAGCACCTATCTCTATTCCTTTTACCGCATTGATGCTCATTAAGCCATGCGCCAGATCAGCATCTAAGCGGTCAAATACTGGTTCGCCCAAGCCAACCGGCACACCGTCGGCAATCACAGTGATTTCCGCACCCACGGAGTCTTGGTCTCGACGCAGCTGATCCATGTAGGCTTCAAGCTCAGCCACTTTGTCCGGGTCGGGGCAGAAAAAGGCGTTTTCACCCACTGCATCCCAGGTTTTGAATTCGATGTTGATGGGCCCCAACTGGCTCATATAACCGCGAATTTGTATCCCTTGTGCTGCCAGCACTTTTTTGGCAATGGCGCCAGCGGCAACACGCATTGCGGTTTCCCGCGCACTAGAACGACCACCGCCCCGATAATCGCGATGACCATACTTATGGTGGTAAGTATAGTCAGCGTGGGCGGGACGGAATTGATCTTTAATTTTAGAGTAGTCTTTGGAGCGCTGGTCGGTGTTCTCAATCAGCAGACCAATCGACGTACCCGTAGTTTTGCCCTCAAACACGCCGGAAAGAATTCGCACCTGGTCTGGTTCTTTGCGCTGTGTGGTATGCCGAGAACTGCCAGGGCGGCGACGATCTAAATCGTGCTGCAGGTCTTCTTCACTGATCGGTATGCCAGGCGGGCAGCCATCAACAATCGCGCCTAAAGCAGGGCCGTGGCTCTCACCAAACGTGGTAACGGTAAATAGCTTGCCAAAGGTATTGCCAGACATGGGCGTTAGTTCCTCACGCAAAAGACGCCGCATGGGCGTCGAGTTCAGCGGCGCTCAAGGCAAAAACGCCCTGGCCGCCACGCTCGAATTCAAGCCACATAAAGGACACTTCGGGGAAAGCAGCCTCTACATGGCGATCAGAATTACCAACTTCAACAATCAGCCAGCCTTCATCAGTTAAGTGCTGCCGTGCTTCACGCAAAATACGCCGCACAATGTCCAGACCGTCTCTGCCAGACCCCAAGGCCAGCGCAGGCTCGTGGCGGAACTCGGCAGGCATGGTGGCTAAATCACGCTCATCGACATAGGGCGGATTAGAAACAATCAAATCAAAGCGCTGACCTTCCAGGCCGTTGAACACATCGGATTCAACGGCGCGGACGCGATCACCAACGTCGTGGCGGGTAATGTTCTCACGGGCAACGGCCAACGCATCTTGGCTAATATCCGCCAACGCAACGTCGCAGGTAGGCAGTACCAACGCTGTGGCAATGCCAATACAGCCAGAGCCCGTGCATAAATCCAGCACACGGGCTGGCGGCTCTTCGGGGAACCATGCAGCAAAGCCATCTTCGATCAGCTCAGCAATTGGCGAGCGCGGAATTAATACGCGCTCGTCAACGCTGAACGGGAAACCGGCAAAAAAAGCTTCGCCCAGCAGATAAGGCAGCGGGCGGCGGGTGGTCACGCGCTCTCGCGCCAAGCGAATGATGCGCTCGCGCTCTACCGGCAATAGCCGTGCGTCCAGTACCGCAGGGTCAACGTTCCACGGCAAGTGAAGAGCGCCTAAACAGAGTGCAACCGCTTCATCCCAGGGCGATTCGGTGCCATGCCCATAGTGCAACCCTGCCAGGTAGAACTCGCTGGACACCCAGCGCAAATAGTCGCGCAGTGTAAAAAGCTCACTTACCAGTGCCGGCTCTGGCAGCGAAAGCGTTGAGTGGGAGGTCTCATTATTGAGGTGCGTGGTCACAGCGGCTCCTGGCGTATAAAGGTTTATGAAAGGATTGTACCTTTGACGCTGCTTGGTTCACAGCGCATGGTCACTGAGCCTGGTTCACAAGCACGTCAGGCTCGCTATACTGTGCGCTTCTCAATTATGCTTATTTGTTAACACTTCATTTCTCTATCTGAGCCGACCATGACGCGACACCTGCCCAATGACGACGACATCAGTGCCTTTCGCCAAGCGCTGCAGGCGGCAGGTGTGCGCCGCATTGCTAGCAACCAAGCCGACCCCGGCAAGCCTAAACGCAACGACGATGCCCAGCAGGCACGTCGACGAGCTGCAGTAGAAAGCAACACGCTGCAAACCAGCGGACGCACGTCCGATGGTCGCGTCGAGGCGGTACGCCCTTCAGAATATTTAGAATTTAGCGTACCTGACCTCCCCTGGCGCACCTTTAGCCAGTTAAAGCGTGGCCAAACCGCTTGGCAGGCAGGGTTGGATTTACACGGTTACACCTTGGAAGAAGCTCGGATTGAGCTTGAAAGTTTTCTACGCGACGCTGCCACACAAGGCATGCGCTGTGTATTGGTGGTACATGGCAAGGCCTGGGGCACCACATCAGATTTTCCGATACTTAAAAGCCATACCAACGCATGGTTAAGAGAGTGGCCCGGCGTCTTGGCGTTCTGCTCCGCCACCGATATCGATGGCGGCACGGGGGCGGTATATATTCTGCTACGTAAACGCGGGCAGTAGGCTGCACTTTCGCCACGTTTACTCGGCTGCATCCGAGGCAATACCAGGCATCCTGCGCTTCAGTGCCTCATCGGCAAGATGGCGACCCAAGCGAATTAATTCGTTAGCACGATGAAATTCATAGGCACTGCAGACAGTTTTGGGAATTTCGATCAATACATCCGGCGGATAGCCCGCGATTTTATACTTCGCGAGCGCTGCCTGGGTGATATCAAACGACTCTAGAATCATATCGAGCTTTCCCCACTCGCGCTTACCGCGCAGGTCAACGGTTTCATCAACGTCGCCCTCTTCACCACTGCTGCCCCCCAGCCCATCCCACAGACGCCGCGTAGTGGCACGCACTTCATCCATCCAGCCACCGATATTGGCATCACGATCACGCTCTGACTCGGTGCGGCTATCGTTACAGTCTTCGCCAGGCAATAGCTCTTCTAATGATACCGGCTGGGGGCTATGGGCGGTTACGTTAACCGCCACCACGAAATCTGCTTCGTGGGCGGCCAATATCGGCATCATCGGCAACGGGTTCAGCAAACCACCATCGACGAGTACCTGATCACCGGCATGCACCGGCGTGATTACCCCTGGCACTGCGATAGAGGCGCGAATTGCCTGGAGCAACGGGCCATTTTGAAACCACACTTCACGCTGGCGAACCAGATCTGTCGCAACGGTCGTCACGGGAATTGGTAGATCTTCGATCAGCGTATCGCCCACCAACTCCTCTAGCTTGCTCATGACTTTGCTCGCTCTCATCGCGCCCATCGGACTCCAGGTCACATCAACAAGCTTGAGCACATCCAGATAATCCAGATGACAGACCCACTCTCGGTACTCAGGCAGTTTACCAGCGGCATAGATACCAGCGACAAGCGCCCCCATGGAGCAACCAGCAATAGAGATAATCTCAAAGCCGCGTGCTTCCAATGCTTCAATAACACCGATATGGGCATAGCCCCTGGCACCACCGCTGCCCAACACCAGCGCAACCTTATTACCGTCCTTAAATCGGTGGCTTGCCACGGGGGCCGCCGTTATATGTGTTACTTTCTTCATCGTCGTCTTCCTAGCGCTGGCCAATAGGTACCCGCTATACCTGATGCTGGATTATCTCAGCCACGTGACGAACCGCCTGGGGTTCAAGGTGCAAATGATGGCCACCCGCTAGCACATGGCGCGTTAATTGAGGCACCGCTTGGCGCGCTTTTTCGGCCCACACGCGGTCACCCATAATGCCCAGCTCTCCTTCTATCAATAGCACTGGGGCTTGGATCTCCGCCAGTAATGCCAACACCTGCTGGGGAGTAAAACGAACGAGTGACGGCTTTAACAAACGGCTATCGGTGCGCATTTGCACATGCCCATCGGCAGTAGCTTGGGTGTTACGCTCAACGAGCGGTGTTGCAGTGATGCTATCCAGCGGCGTGACACCGCCTGCGACCCGTGCGGCTACCGCACTCTCAACGTCTGGGTAGCGGGGGGCGCGGGAAAGCGGCCGACGATACGCGACAAGGCCTTTGCGCAGCTGGCCAGCAGTTTCTTCCGCAGGCGTGTTAAGCGCTCCTAAACCGTCTAGTAGAATTAACTTTTCTACTCGTTCTGGCAAGGCCGACGCCACCAAACACGCCACTGCCGCCCCCATGGAGTGGGCAAGCAATGTTGCCTTTTCAACTCCTAATGATTCCATGGTATCCAGCACATCGTGGGTGTAATCCCACAATGCATAATCGCTTCCTGCAGACGCATGGGCCGAATGCCCGTGGCCACGAAAATCGATGGCAACAATACGAATATTCAGCGCCTTCACTAACAACGGCGCTAGCCGAGTAAAACTTGCTGCATTATCTAGCCAGCCATGTAGTGCCACCCAAGTAGGCGCATTGGCGCGCCCCCAGCTAAGTGCCGCTAGCCGCCCCTGGGCAAGGGAGAGCGACTGCGCAGCGGTACCCGCACGGGTCAATTCGTTCATAAACAGGTTCTCTTTAAAGCCGGATAACCGAGCAGTGTCATATTCGTCAGATGACGCTCTACAGCGTAAACGTTACCATGCTAAGCGCAGCGCATCTGCTGCTTTTATGCGGATATCGTTCGCTTGCTACTACTGTCTCGTATTGCTCTTAACGATGATGACCAACAGGAAAATGGCTATGAAACCACGTCGTGACACCCGCGCCCGCAATCTTGTGTTCTTGATTACCGTGATAAGTGCCTTGGTGGTTGGCCTGTGGCTTGCCCGCTAAGTCAATAGCGCCCCAAGCACCCAGCCCCGAACGGCGCTTGCAATTTCTCCTTCATGAATAAATACTGCTTATATACACTGTATATAAACACACTATTTATTCATGAGGATGCCGACGATGCCGTTAACCTCTCAGCCGCTGCCCTTTCCACCGCTATACGGCCGTGCTGGGTTTAGCGGCTTTCCCTCACCTGCCCAAGATTACGAACCACGCACACTAGATCTCAATGAGCGGCTGATTAAAAACCCCGCCCAAACGTTCTACCTCACGGCCACAGGCGACAGCATGGAAGGCTGGGGAATCTTCGAGGGCGATTTATTGGTGGTTGATCGCAGCATACCGCCCCGTTTAGGGCATATTCTGGTCGCCATGTTTGAAGAGGAAGTGCTGATAAAGCGCTATGCGCTCTATCAAGGCACGCCACATCTTTGTTCGGCACATCCTCACTACCCACCGCTCCCCCTAGAAGAGACGGACTGCCAGCTATGGGGCGTGGTGCGCGCCGTGGTGCATGAGTATTTGCCATGATTGGCCTTGTTGATGCCAATAATTTTTATGTTTCCTGCGAGCGTGTTTTTAACCCCGCGCTTGAAGGCAAGCCCGTTGGCGTGATGTCGAATAACGATGGCTGTGTGATTGCCCGCTCGGCCGAAATGAAAGCGATGGACATCCCCATGGGCGCTCCCTCCTTCCAGCTGGAAGGCCTGCGCCGACAAGGAAAAATTCATTTACTGTCATCTAATTACGAGCTTTATGGCGATATGTCTGCACGACTCGCCCAGCTACTGCGGGATGCCTGCCCAGACGTCGCGCCTTACTCCATTGATGAAATGTTTATCTACCTGGATGGCTTCAGCGACGCTCAATGCCAAACGCTCGGGGAAGTCGTGCGCCGCCGTATTCGCCGCTATTTAGGGTTGCCCGTGTGTGTAGGGCTTGCACCCACCCATACGCTAGCCAAGCTCGCTAATCACGTGGCTAAAAAACAGTCTCACTACCAGGGTGTCTGCCTACTTACTGCCAACAGCCCGACCACAGCGGCACTGCTTAAACAGTTACCGGTGAGTGACGTATGGGGCGTCGGCAGACGCATAGCAGAACGGCTTGCGGTGAGCGGCATTCGCACGGCATGGCAGTTACGGGAGTGCGACCCGAAGCAGCTACGCAAACGATTTTCCGTGGTGCTTGCGCGTACAGCGCTAGAGCTACGTGGCACCTCCTGCTTGGAAATGAATGCGCTAGAGCAGCCACGTCAGCGCATCATGACGTCACGCTCCTTTGGTAAAGCCACCGGCGTAAAAGCGGAACTACACGCAGCGCTGCGCCGCCATGCCCAGCGTAGTGCTGAAAAACTACGCCAGCAGAAAAGCCTTACCCGCGCCGTGCTGCTGTTTTTAACTACCAACCGCCACCGTAAAGACCAGCCTCAGCTTGCGCCTAGCGCGATGATTCCCCTGGCGTCACCAAGCGACGATACGCGTATTATTTTAGAGGCCGTACGCGAAGGGCTTGAACAGATGTATCGGCCAGGTTTCCAGTTTATGAAAGCAGGCGTCATGCTGTTGGACTTAGTGGATGCGCAGCAGTATCAGCTTTCACTGCTGCGGCCCTCAACCAAAGCGCACCCACACTTAATGAACACCGTCGACACCATTAATCAGCGCATGGGGCAAGACACGATTCGCTTTGGAATGACGGAGGCAGAGGCACCGTGGCAGTTGCGCTGCGCGCACCGTTCTAACCGTTACACCACCTGTTGGGACGAACTCATGGAGGCAGGCACCCACCCTGGCGCCATTGCGGCCGCCAGGGTGAAGCGTGAACAACAGCAGTTAGCGCGAGCGCAACGCTTGGCGCAGCCGCGGGCTTAACGCTTCTCCGACCAGCGCAAAAATCACCAGAATCGCCAGTAGCACCGGCCAATGAACAGCAAACGACACTGGGTAAAGGCCCAGCGCGTCCACAAAAATGACCAGAATGCCCAACGGGCTGACGTAACGCACCATGGTCAGCCATAGCGCATAAGGCAACGGCGCAAGACCTAGCTCGTCGCGGAATGTCTCGCTTTTCAGCACAAACCCCGCCAGCAGCACCATGCCCAGACCACCCAGCGGCATCATCCAGCGCGAGGTTAAATAATCCAGCCAGTCAAAGAAGTTTTTACCCGCCAGTGTCCAATCAGCGCCCAGGTTAAACGACAGCATTGCCAGCGTACTGATCAGCCACAGTACAATACCGGTCGCCCAGGACGCTGACTTACGGGTCATGCCTTTGTTATCGCATAACCACGACACGGTAGCCTCAACCATAGAAATAGACGAGGTCAACGCCGCCATTGAAAGCATCAGGAAAAACAGAATGCCAAATAGCGTGCCCATCGGCATCGCCTGGAAGGCCAGCGGCAGGCTCATAAAGATCAGCCCCGGCCCTTCACCAGGATTCATACCGTTAGCAAAAATCACTGGGAAGATCGCCAGCCCCGCCATCAGCGCAACAACGGTATCGGCAATCGCCACGCTTACCGTGGTGCGGCCAATCGAGGCCCCTTTAGGCAGGTAGCTGCCGTAGGTAAGAATCGCCCCCGATGCCAACGACAACGTGAAAAAGGCGTGACCCAGCGCCGCCAACATGCCTTCACTCGAGAGGCTCCCCGCATTGAACGAGAACAAAAAACGCACTGCCTCGCCAAACCCACCGGAAAACACCCCGAAGATAATCAGCAGAACGAGCATGAGCACCAGCCCAGGCATCATCCAACTGACATTTTTCTCAATCCCCTCCTGCACACCTTTGCCCACAATCAGCATGGTGAGTAGCGTTACCAGAGTGCTCCAACCGCCCAGGGAAAACGGGTTGGCGTTATTAGCACTAAACACAGCAGCCATGTCATCAACGCTGCTGCCCGCCAAACCGCCGGTGAGCATTTTCCATAAATAGGAGAACGACCAGCCCGCTACCACGACGTAAAATGACAAAATCATAAAGCCGCAGAGCATGGCCATCCAACCAATCAGCGACCAGGCAGAGGAGCGGCCAGACTCATTGACAACGCGCCGTATCGCATCAATTGGGCTGCCACGGCCACGGCGACCAAAGGCGATTTCGGTCATCATCACTGGTACGCCAACGGCTAAAATGCACGCCAAATAGACCAGCACAAAGGCCCCACCGCCATACTCCCCGGTGATATAGGGGAATTTCCAAATATTGCCAAGCCCCACCGCCGAACCGGTGGCTGCCAACACAAATCCCCAGCGGCCCAGCCACTGAATGCGAGGTTGCCCAGAAGACGCCATGACCTTCCCACCTTGTCAGAAAAAAGCGCCTATCCTAGTGGATTTTATCGACAAAGCCCAAGACTCTTGTCGCCCCAAGACAACTCGCAAAGCGCATCTGAATCAAGAATCTGGCAGACTAGTGGGTGATAAACACCACCCAACGGAGAGTGCTTAACATGAGCAACAGCGCCAACCCCTGGACGCAGCCAATGCCCGACGCGCAGTTCAACATCATGCGCGATATTCTTGCCGCCCCAAGCCCAGTGGGCCTGGAAGGCGCCATGACCTACGGTGTGCTGAAGCCTTACTTTGAAAGCTTCGCGCCAAGCGACTGGCATCTGCATCAATTTAAAGGCAATGCTGGCGTAGTGCTGGATACCCATCCTGGCCGCGATGACATGTTCAAAGTGATGATCATCGGCCACGCGGACAAAATCCGCATGCAGGTTCGTTCTATTGGCGAAGACGGCAAAATCTGGATCAACACTGACTCCTTCTTGCCTACCGTACTGATCGGCCATGAAGTGAAGCTGTTCAGCGAAGACCCCGACGCCCCCGGCAGCTACCGCTGTATTCAAGGCGGCACGGTAGAAGCCCTGGGCGCTATCCACTTTTCTGACCCTGCCCAGCGCGATGGCAGTAAAGGTATCAAGAAAGAGCAGATCTACCTGGATCTGCAAATCCATGGCGAAAATAAAAAACAGCAAGTGCTGAACTTGGGTGTTCGCCCGGGTGATTCGATTATTTTCGACCGCCCTATTCGCCCTGGCTTTAGCCCGAACACCTTCTACGGTGCTTACCTGGATAATGGTTTGGGCTGCTTTGTTACCGCAGAAGTGGCGAAGTTAATCGCAGAAGCCGGCGGCACCGAAAAAGTGCGCGTGCTATTCGCCATTGCCAGCTACGAAGAAATTGGCCGTTTCGGCAGCCGTGTATTGGCTGGCGAATTAAAGCCAGACGCACTCATTGGCGTAGACGTTAACCACGACTACGTGGCCGCCCCCGGCATTGGCGACAAACGCATGCAACCGCTGGAAATGGGCAAAGGCTTCACAATGGCGGTAGGTTCTATTGCCAGCGAACAGCTCAACCGTATTATCGCCAGCGCCGCAAAAGAGCAGGATATTCCCCTGCAGCGGGATATCGTCGGCGTGGATACCGGCACTGACGGCATGGCTGGCGTGCTGGCCTCTATTGATAGTGCAGCCACCTCGATTGGTTTTCCAATTCGCAACATGCACACCATTTCCGAAACTGGCAACACCCAGGATGTGCTCGCAGCGATTCATGCGCTTACCCACACATTAAAAGCGCTGGATGCCCTACCCAACCTGAAACGGGAGTTCTTGGATAACCACCCACGGCTTGACCAAGCCAGCCCGCTTAGCCATCAGGGTAGCGACAAGCCTGATAATGACGAAGACAAAAAAACCTCAAAGCCAAAAAAAGCGAAAAAGTAGCATCATAAAAAGCTAGTGCAGCCAAGCACTAGCGTAAAAAAACCCCGGCCATTGCTGGTCGGGGTAGTAGTATTTCCTCCGTAATCCTTCTTCACGAACGTCCTGTTCGTGCATCCATGGTTTAACAAGCCTTCCTGCTTGCTCTTGCTCCCTAACACCTTCCTTGTGTTACTGCTCACCATGAACCGTATATATGTCAAAAACATTAACCTGAGATAAAAAATCACGTGTTTTGATTTTTTCTCCACTTACAGACCAACTAACAATTAGCCTGCTTATAAAAATGGCGAACGAGCAGAATGCTGTTTATACTTTTTAAACATCGTCACAGATGCATTTCTACACGGACGTTACCACGCTTGAACCCATTAACCCTATTGCGGCAGGAGGTTAGCGTGAGACATATCATGATCAGCCCGACAGTTTACGGTGTAGATATCATTTGCCGTCACTGTGGTAATGCAGAATCCTCGAAAACATCGTACCTAAAACGGTTTCGTCTCGAGGGCACTGGAAAAGACAGCGTTACGCTGCGTTGCTTGAGTTGCCAAACGGCGGTATCCACCCCGATAAGCATGCTCAGCGCTCTGTTTTACCATCACGCTTGCTAGCAGGTGGTGGGCTTCATAAAAAAACCCCGGGCATCGCTGGCCGGGGTTTTATCAGGTCCTCCCTAATCTTCCTTCACGAACATCCTGTTCATGTGTCCTTGTGCACCGCAAGCACTCCCTGCCTGCACTTCCTTGTAACGCCTTCCCTGCGTTACACACACAGTGCGCCCTATAGCCATGGATTTATCTAACCTAAGATATGAAACAGTAAAAAGTTTGCACTACCTCCGCGCCAAGCGCTTAGAGCGCTTGCAGTGGCTTGAATCAAAAACATACAATCACGTACGTTTACCAAACAAAACTAGACAAAAGGCCGCCCCGTGACCGCTATCGCTTTCTGCTCGACACCAAGCCCTCTTCGCCAACACCTCACCACGTGGCTAGCCGCAGCTTTCGGGCTCGCGCTAGCCACCCCCACCTTCGCGGAAAGCTGGAGCGGCAGCATAGGGGCGGGAGCTACCTATGCGCCTGATTACCTAGGTAGTGATGATTACGAAACTCGGCTACTGCCTGTTCTAAATCTCAGCTACGGGGATCAGCTGTCGATTAGCCCCCGTACGGGTATCGAATGGCACGCCATCCGCGAGGGCAACTGGACTGTTTCGCCATTTATTGGCTACACCTTTGGGCGCAATAATAAAGGTGACATAAGCCACTTTGAGAAAGTAAGCGGTGGCGCCACCCTTGGCCTGCGTGTGAGCTACCAAGAGGGGTTCTGGCGCTACAGCCTCGCTGGCAGCACGCCCGTGAGCGGTGATGTGGAAGGCGCTAAGTTTTCAGGTACCGCCGCACTAAGAATGCCGGTGAGTGAGCGCATGTTAATGACACTATCGCCAAGCATTACGTATTCAAATGAGAAATGGACCGAATCGCTATTTGGTGTTTCTGCACAAGACAGTGCGCGAAGCGGCGTGGCGGCCTACTCACCAGATAGCGGTCACTGGCGCTTGGGTGCCAACGCCAGCCTTAGCTACTCCCTAACGCCTGAATGGACAGCCACCGGCTTTGTGGGCGCGGCATATCTCACTGGTAGCGCTGCCGACAGCCCGATTGTTGATGAGTTGGGCAGCAACTGGCAAGCCCTCACAGGAGTATCACTAAGTTATCGTTTTTAAAACTATCACCTCTAAAGTCGGCCGTTTTTAACATCGATCGCTTTTGATACTGGCAGTTGACACTATCTTTATTATATAAGATTTTAATGCATCGCTTCATAACTTGAGAGCAAGCAATGGATAATAGCGCCAAGCGACTAGGGAAGGTCTTAAGCCTTAACCGCCTTTCGGGAACAGGGTTAGTGCTAGCAACGTTATTTTTTGCCCTCTCGTTAACCCCCAGTTTAGTTCCTCGTCCGCTGGTGGCCCAAGGCATTGTTTCCGGGCTTAGCTTTGCAGCAGGTTATGCCCTTGGTGTGATTGGCCATACGCTTTGGCGCTACCTACACTTGCCAGAGCCCAACCCCACATTAGAACGCTATCTGAAATGGCTCGCGGCGCTAGCCTGTTTGGGCATCTCAATTATTTTTCTTTGGCGTGCTGCTGAGTGGCAGGACAGTATTCGCCAGTTAATGGGCATGACTCCAGCTGAAGGCACTCGCCCGCTCTCTATTGCGCTCATTGCACTGGGCGTTTTCGCATTTCTGCGTATTATTGGTTTACTGTTCAAGCGTACCTTCAAACTGCTTTCTCGCAAACTTGCCCACATACTCCCCCGCCGCACAGCCTATGTATTGGGAACGGTCGCTTCTTTCGCACTATTTTGGATGGTCATTGAAGGCGTACTCTTTACCTACGCATTGCAAGTGGCTGACCGTTCCTATCAAGAAATGGATGAGATATTCCAGGATGACCTCGACCCACCTGACGACCCCATGAAACCCGGAAGCGCTGACTCTTTAATTAGCTGGGAAGCGCTGGGTAGCCGAGGCAGGCGTTTTGTCACTAATGGCCCAACCGATGTTGAAATCAGTGAGTTTCTAGGCGAACAAGCCCTAGATCCGATCCGCGTCTACGTAGGCCTCAATGCTGCCGACACACCCACTGACCGAGCCAAACTTGCTCTTGAAGAACTGATTCGCGTAGGTGGTTTTGAACGCTCTATGCTGGTGCTAGCCACGCCCACCGGGCGCGGTTGGATAGATCCCGGCTCTCAAGACCCCGTGGAATACCTTCACCGAGGCGATATAGCGACAGTAGCTGCACAGTACTCCTACCTTCCCAGCCATCTGTCGCTTATTTCGGAAGCGGAATATGGCGTCGAAAATGCGCGTGCGCTGTTCACCACCATCTATGATTACTGGTCTGCAATGCCCCAAGATGAACGCCCAAAACTGTACCTGTTTGGGCTGAGCCTGGGCGCGCTTAATTCAGACCTCTCATTTGATTTATACGACATCATCAATGATCCCTTCCACGGCGCACTGTGGAGCGGCCCCCCCTTTCGCAGCGATACATGGCGTAATATTACCGCCGACCGCGATCCAGGTAGCTCTGCATGGCTACCCACGTTTCATAATGGCAACGTGGTTCGCTTCATGAACCAATACCAAGGGTTGGATGAAGTCGAAGGCGAATGGGGAGATTTCCGTATTGCCTACCTGCAGTACGCCAGCGACCCCATTACTTTTTTTGAACCAGATGCTTTCTGGCGCGAGCCCGAGTGGATGCGTGATCCGCGAGGCCCCGATGTTTCACCGCAATTGCGCTGGTACCCAGTAGTGACCATGCTGCAGTTGCTAGCCGACTTAGCCACCAGCAGCGCTCCGCCAGGCTTTGGACACGAAATTGCAGCGGAACACTATATTGATGCCTGGGTAGCACTTTCTGAGCCACCCGACTGGGATGAGCAGGCGCTCAACCGCCTACGTGAGCGCTTTGCCCAACTCCATTAGCGCTTCAGCGGTAGTCGCTGAAGAAGGCGGGGCTGGCCGACCGAACATTACACTACGGGAGTTCCCACAGCTGTGCGATGGGCACGTAGATTCAGTATCATCGCCGCAAGCGTCAGCGCCAACCCGGCGATGTTGGTCTCCCACCCAGGGGTGATCAACATGAACGCACCCGCGAACGCCATAACCCGCTGCGCCACACTCAACCCGGTGGCAAAGTAATTAATGGTCGCGGTAGCTAACGCCAGCACACCGATAGCTTTAACCGTGGCAACCAGCATTATTTCCAGCGGCGTGCCCTCCAATAGCAGCTGCGGTGAATAGACAAACATAAAGGGAATCGTGAAGGCCACCCAGCCAAGCTTCATCGTATCGGGTACCGCACGAGTCCAGCGAATCTCAGCAATCGCCGAGGCCGCATAAATTGCAGTGCAAACGGGGGGTGTGATTGTTGCAAGGATTGCAAAGTAGAAGGCGAAGAGATGGGCATGCAGCGCAGGTACATCCAATGCGATTAATGCAGGTGCAGCTAAGGAAGCCGACAACACGTAGGCCGCCGTAGTGGGCATTCCCATGCCTAAAATAATGCAGGCCAGCATTGCCATAATCAACACTAGAAACAGTGATTGCCCCCCGAAAAACACCATCATGTCCGTGAACTTCACGCCGATGCCAGTAGCGGAGATCATCGATACGATGATCTGTGCAACAAAGGCCAACACCGCCATCATCGCCAGGCTAATACCCGCCTTGCGCAGAATTTCGAGGAAGATCAGGCATTTTTCCTTTAACCCAAACTCCCAGTTGACGAAGAAGAACACGATCAACGTAGCCAACACCGCCTGTGAACCAGCATAGGCAATCGAGTAGCCCGACATAAGAAACCAGATCATCAGCCCGATGGGCATAATGAGCTGTAGAAAGAACATGATAGTGAAGGTTGCCCGAGCACCAGGGATACGTTCGGCAGGCACTGGTGCGATTCCTTCCTTGCGAGCCGATAGGTGGATCACCCAGAAATTGCCCAGATAGAACAGTATCGCGGGAATGATCGCCGCCATCACAATGGTCAAATAGGGAATGCCCACAATTTCGGCCATAACGAAGGCACCCGCCCCCATAATCGGCGGCATCAATTGACCACCGGTGGAAGCAGTAGCCTCAACGCCAACGGCAAACTCGCGCCGATAGCCAAGTTTGCGCATCATCGGAATGGTTAACGATCCAGTAGCGGCGGCATTAGCCATACCTGAACCAGAGATCGTTCCCATCAAGCTAGAGCCTATCGTCGCCACTTTGGCGGCCCCGCCCACCTGCCGTCCCGCTAGCACTAGCGCTGCGTTCATGAAAGCCTGTCCACCTCCAGTCCCCATGACGATCAGACCGAACAGGATGAAGATAGAGATCACGGTAGCCGACAGCCCCGGCAACATGCCCCATAGTCCACTGTCAGCCATGAACAGTCGGCTGGCCATCCGCTCCGGCGAAAACCCCGCATGCCCCCAGGTGCCGGGGATTAGATGCCCCAGCATTGCATATGCCAGCGCCGCCAATGCAAGGATCACTAGGCTCCACCCCAGTACCCTGCGGCAAGCCTCCAGGAATACACCTACCGCCATTAGCGTCAGCACTAAGTGATGTGTCTCAGGAAATAGCCGCGCTCGAAACATGTCCTGCCAGTTCAACAGCACGTATCCCATTGGCAGGATAGCGCAGACGATAAGCGCCCAGTCATACCACGGCAACGTGCTATATTTACGCCCCGGCCGTAGAGAGAAAAAAGCCAGCGCCAGCACCACCCCAAACAGACCATGTAGCGCCCGTTGCTGCATGTGCGGCAGGTTACCGAAATAGGCTGTGTAAAGGTGGAAAGAGGAAAACGCGACCGCCACCCCAGCAAAAAACCACCCCTGCCATCCCATCAGCATACGATCAGTGCGGCCTTCTTCATCGATAGATGTATCCACCTCAGCCAACCGCGCAGTCTCATCGGAATGACTTGGCGACTCTGTACCGTTTTTGTTCTGAGCCATGAAACGCATCCTTTCGTATCGAACAGCGAGCCTAGAGAGACCCGCAGACCCGCTATTCCTGGTTTAAAACAAGCACACCTTACTGGGCGCAAACCGATGTAGCGTTATTCATCGAACTCGGGCGGAATAATACTCTCTGGCACCTCAATATCCTGCTCTATCAACCACCGCACCACGCCAGCATGCAGCGGAATATTGGAAGCCAGCGTGAGCTCCACGAAATCGGGAGGGTTGCCACCTGGGTAGATCGCCTCCATCGCCTCACCCGAGCCAAACGTTGCCTCGGCCAAGTCATAGGCCATCTGCTCGGTCACGGAATCAGACCGAGCAAAGTAGCCATAGGCAAGGCCCTTGGCGATCACAGGCTCAGTCTGGTTGGCATAAACACCGGCGGGCACCTCGAAGGTTAAGGCCAAACCGCTGTCCTCGATCATCTGAGCCTGTTCCGGCGAGAAGCCGATCATGTTGATATCAAGAGTGGCCTGCAGCTCCTCAATCAATGAGTCTGGTTGATCGATCGCACCCGACGTTTTGAAGAAGCCGTCTATGCGGCGATCGCGGAAGAAATCTGCGGCATCCGACATCCCTGCCTGCTGCCAATCGGGTTCGATACCCATTTTTTCGAACAGCGCCATCGTCACATCTTCGGTTGCCGAGCCCAAACCACCGGGGTTGATACGCTTACCAGCCAAATCCTCTACGGTCTCTATGCCGCTGTCGGCATGAACTGCTAGCACATTCGGCGTCGCTGCTAGAATAGCGATGGCGCGCAAGCTGTCATTGGCTCGCCCCTCCCAATCACCAGTCCCTTCCATCATTGCCTGTAGGGCAAGAAAGTTGGCAATGCCCATCTCAGTCTGTCCAGCGTGAACCATTGCCTGGCTATCGGCGGCACCACCAGTCTCGATCACCGAGATGTTCATCGCATCAGAACCGCGGTTGGCCATCGTGGCAAGGCTGGCGTAAAAGCTGTACCAGCCCGACGACGACGCAGTCGTAGCGAAACCAATTTGCTCCTGCGCGGCGGCAGGTGCGGCGACGGCGAGCGCCAATGCACTGCCAACAAGTAACGTACGGATGGGGCGTTGCTGAGCCATAGATATTCTCCGGTTGGCTGAGAAATCATCGATTGTTTAAATGCGCTCACTCCCTACAACGAGCTACTCAATACTCCACTAGCTTGCACGCCATTGACTCTCTGATACCAGCCTCAGCCGTTTTCCAAACAGGCTTATTAAGTCACTTTAGAGGAGGGCGTTTGAAGGTTTAAAGTTTGAGGCAAACGTGAACGCACGTTTTCATACCTAGCGAGGTGCTCTACGTTCAAAACGACGTTTGTACGGATATAAACCAAGCTTGAAATTAAGCGGTGGCCTCATTCCAGCTTGTCATCTTGGAGCGCACCGCCAGCTAACGCGGTATCAACGAAGAGGGGTTGACTAAATTTAGAATCGATAAGCGGGGAGCGTCTCCTTTACCGCCAGCAGCTCTTTTAAGCATAAAAAAACGGCGAGCACTATGCCCGCCGTCACTGGTAGTAATAAACAACAATATCGCGCGACTTAACGCGCCAGCCATGCCATTAGCGCTTCGGCGGTGGCTGCTGAGGAAGGTGGGTTCTGACCAGTAATCAGCTGTCCGTCCTCACGCACGTACGGCGTAAAGTCGTCTGCCTTGCTATAAATACCACCACACTGCTGCAGCGCATTTTCCACCAAGTGCGGCACAATATCGGTCAGGCCGACCGCATCTTCCTCGCCATTGGTGAAACCTGTGACCTGGCGCCCTTTTACCAGCGGTTCACCACTGCTATTTTTCGCATTCACCAACACGATAGGCGCGTGGCACACCGATGCCACTGGTTTTCCCTGAGCAATAAAATTTTCAATCAGTTGGATAGAATCTTTATCGTTCACTAAGTCCCACAGCGGGCCATGGCCGCCTGGATAAAACACCGCATCAAAGTCACCCGCATTCATGTCCACGAGACGATGTGTCGATGCTAACGCCGCGTTGGCTTCATCATCTTGCTTAAAGCGCCGCGTGTCATCGGTCTGGCTATCGTCTGCGTCACTTTTCGGGTCAAGCGGCGGCTGACCGCCCTGCGGCGAGGCAAGTGTTACTTCTGCGCCCGCGTCTTTAAACACATAGTATGGCGCGGCGAGTTCTTCTAGCCAAAAGCCGGTTTTTTCGCCGGTATCGCCTAGCTGATCATGAGAGGTCAGCACCACCAAAATACGCTTGCTCATCTAATGACTCCTAATTGTGAAGAGTACGATAGCGTTGTGCGTTCACTACCTTACCTTGGGGCGTGTTTTCTTGGTTGCAAGGCGCGCCACCTTTTCTGTTCACGTGCGCTATAGCAAACTTTTCAGTGGCATCCATAGCCCCATAGCGACCATAACAAGGTTTTCCGTCAGCGAGATAAAGCCCAGCGGCACATTGCTATTACCACCAGCGCAGGCGCATTTTAATTCTCGCTTATCGATATAAACCGCCTTAATCACCGACACGGCCCCCACCGCGCCAATGAACAGCGCCAGTGGAGCCGCCAGCCAGATCAATGCCCCGGCCAACATCAAGACACCCGCAAGGGTTTCCGCATAAGGATAAACATACCCATAGGGCACATAACGCTTGGCCAGCAGATCGTAGTTAAGAAACATGGTGCTAAAACTTTCCACGTCTTGAAGCTTCTGCAGCCCGAGTAACACCATGGCGGTGGCCACTGCATATTCGGGTAGCCGCGCGGCGAATAACGTGCCGTGGGCCAGCCAACTAATTGCTAAACCAATCAACAGCGCCGTGGCAAAAATAGCGATCACTGGCCGATATGAGGTTTCTTGAGCACTCGGCACGCTTAACCCTAAATATTCGCGCACCTCTTCATAGCCACCGATGCGCTTATCACCAATATACGTTTGCGGCGTCGTATCGACCTGCTCTTTCGCTTTAAAGGCATCGGTTTCATCACGGGACGTTAATGGGTGATCGTGCACCTCGTAGCCCTTACGCCGCAGCAATGAAACGGTTTTCAAACCAAAGGGGCACTGATGCGCATCCGTTTTCATACGATAAACATGTGCCGTTGCCATATCCTCTCCCTGTTATGCAACAAAGTGCAGCCCATCATTCGCTGCCTAGGTATAAGGGTAGACACCTTAGCCAGTCTTGCCGAACAGCCTTTGGCGCTTGCACGTTGCCTTCGATAAGATAGCGTGGTGAATGTCTTTTTATTCCAGCGAGCACGCCGTGAGCATTGAAGCGCGAGAGTTTTATCGCCAAGGGCCAATGCACCGCCCAGAGCATGCCAGCAACTTTGCGCTGATCCGTCGTCAGTTCGATTTTCGCTCGATTGAAATAGGCCGTTGGGTGACTACCGCAGAGCGCGACCGCGCCGCCGAGCTTTTCCACGATGCGCTATGCGATTTAATGCTGATCCTGCACGGCAATGAAGCGCTGATTTCACTGCGTGGCTCGTTAGCCCTGCAGTACGGCAGCGGCGGCAGGCCCGGCGTTTCCGCCCACTACGACCCCAGCCAGCGTAGCTTTTCGCTCGCCAAGAATGCGGGGCCTGGCAGCATTGCCCACGAATGGTTTCACGCCTTCGATCACTACATTGCCCAGAAGTGTTTTAACAATGTGCCAACTAGCGCCTTCGCCTCAGCGGCATGGCTAGCGGATGCAGCCCCGATTCACCACCCGCTCAACCAGCGCCTACTCGCCTGCTTTCACGCCATTCTGCTTCACCCCGACGGCCAGCAACCCAGCGCGCTTTTCAACCACTCCGCCGCCATGGACAAAGCGCACGGCCAGCTCTATTACAGCAAGCCAGAAGAGCTATGCGCCCGAGCCTTTGAAGCCTTCGTGCAAGACGCCAGCATCAAAAACCACTTTCTAGTCAAAGGCACCAAAACCTCCCCCGAGGCAGAACGTGGCCTTTACCCACAAGGCGAACAGCGCGAACGTATCAATGCGTTGTTCAGCGCGTATTTTTCAACCTTGGGGAAAGCACTGAGCAAAGAAAGCGGGCCGTAAAGCAGCGAAGTGTGTGAAAGCACGCAATGGCGACTACGCTTCAATGACACACATTTCTCAAAGGAAGAGAAAAATGCCATCTACTACTACCATTGTCGTTATCATTGTTGTGATCGTTGCCGTCGCAGGGATAGGTTTCAGCGGCGTCTTTTCCTTTTAAGGGGGAGTGATACCAGCCTCACCGCGCCTACCTTTAACCCCACAAATTTCCTCTGTTGCTGAAAAGCACCTCAAAAACCCCGTGGGTTCTTTATCACATTTCAGAGACCAGATGCTTGGGGCATTGGACATGGCTATCACAGGTTTTTAACGCCGAAGCGGAGACAAAGGAGTGACCTGCCTGGTTAGCTGTTCCCAAGCATGAACGCACGAAGCTGCCGCTCCTCTCGCATGACATAGAGGACGAGAATCCGCTTCTCATCCTCACGATAAAAAATGCGACACGGTGAAACCACTACCTCCCTGTATACCGAATCAGGGAGCTCTGGAGGAATCCGTCCGGATTGAGGAAAATCTTCCAAACGCTCGGTGTTTTCAAAAACCTCCTGGACCAAATGACTTGCAGCAGCAGGGTTATCCAGGGCAATGTACTCAGCGATGGCATCCAGTTCCTGAAGGACAGGCTCCGTCCAGATTACTTCAGCCATTTACTCATTTTCTCCCTAGCCCCACTTTGGCTGTACGTTCTTCCCTCAAGTACAGCACGCTCTCCTCGTGAGAGCCCCTCAAGCAGCGCAAGTCGGCGCTGCATAAACTCGTAATCCTGCACATCGACCAGGTAGGCGGATGGCTGACCATGCTCCGTGATCAGTACCGGCTCTTTAGACAAGTGCAGATCCGCCAGAATCTTTGTGGCCTGGCGCTTGAGGTTAGTAACAAGCTCAACTTTCATGGCTCACCCTGAATCAGACTAACAGTGACACTATAGTATCACTCTCCAGGTGGGACAATCACAGCTAGCACCGCCAACACGCGCGGCCTTGTAGTGGAGGCGAAGCCGTAACGAAAAGGACGTCGCCGTGCTTGGCTTGGTTATGTTTCATTTGAGCGCCAAACACACACCCAGAATCCCCAGTCCGACACTTATTACTGCCAGCCATGTTGCAAGACGGACCACAACTTGAGGATGTCCTGTACTTGCTCGAAACTTCCCCCAGGGTCCATTCGAACCTGAAACCTCAAGGCCATGATTTTGATTGGTTTCAATGCCACCAAGACGATTGCGGTACCAACCATTCATGACTATCGTATGCCCATTTTGGCTGATACTTACTCGCGGACTTTTGTTGTAATCCTTGATGAAGTTTTCGTCCATTTCCAGAGCTTCGCAGTACACCACTTTATTATTCACCTTGCTACGAATCTTGACGATTGAGCGAGGCGCAAAGTCATGCTGGCTAAGCCATACCCAGCCTTCATTCATGTCCGCGCGAGTTGCAGCTAATACTTTGTACACGGCTTACCCTTCTGAAACATAACAGTTTATTAGTGCGCATGCGTATTTTTCTGGCGACCGCCAATCCCAAATTCCATCTTCAATCCATTGAAATTTATAAAAATAACACACGACTGGGCAATAAAGGCTGCTAGAAAAATGCGCGTGCGCGTTAACATTGTCGTTAGCCTTTTAAACATTGCGTATAAACACAAGCCAAAAAAATGTAAGCCACTGCTTTATATTTACTTACAAGTAAATTCTCTGGAAAAATAAGCATTCATATTTCAAACCCTTCCAGACAAACACGCATAGCGAGCAAAACACCCCAGCTACTCACCATTCTTAAGAAACAAAATAGCAAAGCCCCCATGCTTGTCACCTTGTATGGGCGAAAACAGGACTAACGTAGCGTAAACCGCATGTGGATAACATAAATGGCAGGCACAAAAAAGCCCGCTGATGGCCTCAGCGGGCTTTTTCTATATTCTGTGGCGGAGGGGGAGGGATTCGAACCCTCGAAGCCTTTCGACTTACACACTTTCCAGGCGTGCTCCTTCGACCACTCGGACACCCCTCCGCGTTTTTGCTCGGCTGTTAAGGCGCTGCCTTTCCCAACAGAACGGCGCATATTCTATGGTCTAAGGCCTAAAATAGCAAGCCTTTTAAAGATTTAAGCAACGGGCAGTACAGCGTAGCGCCCGCTGGCTTCTAGGCAAAGCATGTCGCCACAGTAGAGCTGCTGGGTGAGTGCAATGCTGCCTTTCCCCCGCGCGTGCAGCTTTTCTGCTAGCTGTTCTGGGCCTTGGGGGTCGCTGGGAGTACAAATAATGCGGTAGTCGCTAGTGACTGGCGCAAGGAAGCGCTGGCTGGCTTCGGCTACCACCACATCTTGTGCCCGCCCCTGGGCACGCAACCATAGCGTTACCCAACACCAGCCCTGCAGCGTGGTTTGTGCCGTTAGCGCGCCGCCGAAGCCTGTGCCTTTGTCGTTTAGGTTCGGGCTAAGCGCCAGTTGCCACGTCAATGCCCCGCCCTCTTGAGAGGCGCTTTGGAACATACTCTGAATACCCAGCGCACCCACCATTGGAATCGCCTCCCCTAGCCACTGCTGAAAGGCGTCAAGGTCTTCCTGGGTCTTAGGGAGTGGCAAACGGGGGTAAGGCACACCTGGTTGGCGTGACTGGCTCATCACCTGCTCCTCGTTAATCCCAACGCTCTACAAAGTCAGCTTGATTATGCTGTGCTAGTGGCTTGTGGCGGCCTGCCAGGCTACCCAGATAGATAAAAGCAACTACTTCATCTTCTTCACCCAGTTCTAGCCCTTTACGCACCACGGGGTCAAAGGCGTACTTGCCACTGCGCCACATGGCCCCTAAACCTAGCGCGTGGGAAGCCAACAAAATACCGTGGGCGGCGCATCCGGCGGAAATCACCTGCTCCATTTTCGGCACGCTGGGAATATCTGGGGTGACCTTGGCAATCACAGCAATGATCATCGGCGCACGCAGCGGTTTTTTACGCGCGGAATTTAGTGTGTCGTCGCTGACGCTGGGGTCTTCTTGGAACTCCGCTTCTGCAAACAGCTCACCCAGGCGCTCGCGCCCTTCACCGATAAATTCGATAAACCGCCAGGGGCGCAGCTCTTTATGGTCTGGGGCGCGCAGCGCGGCTTGGTAGATAGCGCTGAGCTGTTCGGCACTGGGTGCAGGCTCGGCGAGCTTGCCCATGGAACTGCGTTCGTGAAGCAGCGTGAGTGCGTCCATTATGACTCCCCTTTTATTGATCGTTGGGCGCTAGGTTAGCGCCGTTGCTACTGCCTTGCTAGGCGCAAGGGGCTGGGCGGCGTTAAACCAGGCGTTGCTCGCCATGGGCTGATATCAAGCCCACCACGGCGTACATAACGTGCCAGCACCAGCAGCTTTTCAGGCTTAGCCAGTTGCATCAGGTCGGTAAAAATATGCTCGACACAGTGCTCGTGAAAGTCCTGGTGCTGACGATAACCGATTAGGTAGCGCAGTAGCCCTTCACGGTCGATTTTAGGGCCTTTATAGCGAATGAGAACACTGCCCCAATCGGGCTGGCCGGTCACCGGGCAGTTAGATTTAAGCAGATGGGAGTACAGCGTCTCCTCGACGATCTCTTCTCCTACCACCAAATGCGCGGCGCTGGGGGTGTAATCACTGATGTCGATATCCAGGTCATCCAGGCACTCGCCCGGTAGGCGTTGGGGGGCAAGTTCGGCGTCATCGACTGCCAATAGTTCTACGCTAACGCGAGCCCCAGCCGCCGTGGCTAAGTCGCGAAAAAGCGTGCTTTGCACCTCTTCTCGGCTGGTAAAGCGCGTTTGGTTCAGGCTATTGAGATAGAGCTTCCAGGATTTGGACTCAATCAGGTTAGGCGAATCAGCGGGCAGACGAAAACGGGCAACCGCGACGATGGGTTTACCACGGCCATTCAGCCAGGACACTTCAAAGGCGTGCCACTCATCTTCCCCCACAAACGGCAGATTATTGTCTTCAATGCCTAATGGGGCACGGTTCGCAGCACGGGGAATAGGATACAAAAGCCCTGCGTCATACTGCTCTGGGTAAGCGGAATCGCGCCCCAGGGGCGCGTGTTCTAAGGTATCGGGGCGATGTGCCATGACTTGCTGCTCTCTATATTAGTACTTATGGGTGCCGTCTATCTGTGCCTATTGAGTGCCCTCTACTGGGGCTATTACATGATTAACTGCGAATACCTTTGCCGCGTTCTAGCATGGTGAGTGCCACCATAAACAGCGCGAAAATAAAGGCAACAATGGCGGCTAGCGCCCAGCCTACCGGAATATCGGAAACGCCCAAAAAGCCGTAGCGGAAGACATTCACCATATACAGTATCGGGTTGAGCATGGAGACGCCTTGCCAGAAATCGGGCAGCATCGAAATCGAGTAAAACACGCCGCCCAAGTATGTCAGCGGGGTCAAAATAAACGTCGGTACGATGGAGATATCGTCGAATTTATTAGCAAACAGCGCGTTAATAAAACCGCCGATCGAAAACAGCGCCGAGGTGAGCACCACCACCAACACCGTGAGCAGTGAATGCTCGACCGTTAAGCGGGTAAAAAACAGTGAGACCAGTGTGACAATGAGCCCAACCCCCAGGCCACGCGCCATTCCACCCAGCACAAAGCCAGATAAGATCACCCAGTTAGGCATCGGCGAGACCATCATTTCTTCAATAGAGCGCTGAAACTTATTGGAAAAGAAGCTCGACGCCACGTTGGAGTAGCTGTTGGTAATCACAGACATCATAATCAGCCCAGGCACAATGAAGTCCATGTAGCTGAAGCCGTCCATTTCGCCAATGCGCGAACCGATCAGGTTGCCAAAAATAATGAAGTACATCGCCATGGTAATTGACGGCGGCAGTAAGGTTTGCGGCCAAATCCGCGTAAAGCGCTTGATCTCTTTAAGCACTAGGGTCCACAGGGCGATGAGGGTTTGCGTTGCATTCATGCCCGCGCCTCCTGCTGCTCACGCTGATCAATCGCTTGCTGGCTGCTTTCCACCATGGAAACAAACATCTCTTCTAAGCGGTTGGCACGGTTGCGCATGGAAACCACGGTTATCCCCTGCTCGCTTAAAGCACTGAATACGTCATTAAGTTGCTGGCCACGATGAATCACCAACGCTAGCTGAGAAGGCTCTATCTGCTGTACTTCAAACCCTTCAATAATGGGCGCTTGCTTCACCGGTGCAGCAAGGTCCAGCAAGAAGGTTTCAGTGTTCAGCTCCGCCAGCAGCTTGCGCACGCTGGTGTTACGCACAATTTCGCCGTGATTGATAATGGCAATATTCCGGCACAGGCTCTCAGCTTCTTCGAGGTAGTGTGTGGTGAGAATAATAGTGGTACCTTCATCGCGGTTAATGCGCCGCATGTATTCCCACATACTGCGGCGCAGCTCGATGTCTACGCCTGCCGTTGGCTCATCAAGAATCAACAGTTTTGGGCGGTGCATCAGCGCACGGGCAATCATCAATCGACGCTTCATACCGCCAGAAAGCATACGCGCACTGCCGTTGCGCTTATCCCACAACCCGAGGTCGTTAAGCAGTTGCTTTGCACGGGGCAGCGCCTCTTTGCGGGTCATACCGTAGTAACCCGCCTGGGCCAGCACGATATCAATCACCTTCTCAAACTGGTTGAAGTTGAACTCTTGCGGAACCACGCCAAGCTGATATTTGGCTTTAGCGAAGTCTTTGTCGGTATCGATACCAAAAATCGACACCTTCCCCGCCGACTTCTGTACCAGTGAGCACACCGCGCCAAGCGTGGTGGATTTACCTGCACCGTTAGGCCCCAGCAGCGCAAAAAAATCGCCCTGCTGGACGTCTAAATCGATACCTTTTAACGCGTGAAAGCCGTTGCCATACACTTTAGTGAGGCCACGGATAGACAATGCCGGTTCGGCCATGAATATGTCCTGTCAGCAAATGGGGAGCACGAAAACGAGCTAGGAGAAGGAATATCGGGGCAATCGTATATTTTTCAAGCCGCTTGAAAGACAGCCACGCAAAAATATCGCCAGTTAATGTGCGATGCAGTACCCAAACAGTAAGAGAAGGTAAAAAGAAAATGTTTGCTTTGATCAGGAAAGGAGACAGACTGGGCTGGCGTTCCAGCTCTCGCCTCTTGGCAACTATATAGAACCGTTGTATGGAGCGGGAAAGGAGATTCGAACTCCCGACCCTCGCCTTGGCAAGGCGATGCTCTACCACTGAGCTATTCCCGCGACGCAAACGGTGTTGCAAAAAAGCAGTACTACGAAAAAGTGCGAGATGGCGTCCCATAGGGGGTTCGAACCCCTGTTACCGCCGTGAAAGGGCGGTGTCCTAGACCACTAGACGAATGGGACGTTGTAAGCATATTGAATGCTTGGAGCGGGAAAAGAGATTCGAACTCTCGACCCTCGCCTTGGCAAGGCGATGCTCTACCACTGAGCTATTCCCGCTTAATCTGTATTACTCGCAAATCGGATTGGCGTCCCATAGGGGGTTCGAACCCCTGTTACCGCCGTGAAAGGGCGGTGTCCTAGACCACTAGACGAATGGGACGCTGTAAGCATATTGAATGCTTGGAGCGGGAAAAGAGATTCGAACTCTCGACCCTCGCCTTGGCAAGGCGATGCTCTACCACTGAGCTATTCCCGCAATTCCGATACCTTAACGATGAAAGTGGCGTCCCATAGGGGGTTCGAACCCCTGTTACCGCCGTGAAAGGGCGGTGTCCTAGACCACTAGACGAATGGGACGTTTCATTGCCTCGTCGAGGTGGCGCGTATATTACTCAGCCGCTGGCGAGCTGTCAAGCAGTCTGAAATCAAAACGCTTTTACTGGAGTGAATAGCGTCTTCGAGATGGCCGACGCGGTGCGCTGGTTCATCAAAGTGCTTCTTTTCGCACATGCTGAACCAGCGCAGGTTAGCTATTGTCACTCTGATGAGTGATACGCTAGCCTGCTTAGTAAGCCTCTGTTTAACGGTAACCAGAGGGAGAGGAGACCTCCATGGCGAAAATAGAAAAATCCCCCGATGAATGGCGCAAGCAACTCACCCCTGAACAGTACCGCGTGGCGCGTGAAAAAGGCACTGAACGCCCGTTTAGCGGTGATTACCAGGTCAGTAATGCCCAGGGTATTTACCACTGCGTTTGCTGCCATGCGCCGCTATTTGAAAACGAGCACAAATTCGATGCAGGTTGTGGCTGGCCAAGCTTTGACCGCCCATTGGGTAAACGCTGCGTCGAAGAGCATCACGACACCTCGCAGGGTATGCAGCGTACGGAAGTCGTCTGCTCGCACTGCGACGCCCATCTGGGACACGTGTTTCCTGATGGCCCCCCCGAGACAACGGGTTTGCGCTACTGCATTAACTCTGTGTCGTTAGAATTTCACCCTGACGAATAACCGCCACTAAATCCTCGATCAACACCAGCAAGGCGGGTGCTACAATGGCTTCCCGCTTTTTTGTGCTTGTATTTTTGTGCTTATATTTGTTTTGCGCTAATTAGGAGAAACCCATGCTCGGCTGGTTCCCCGGACATATGAACAAGGCCCGCCGCCAGATAAAGGACGCGCTGCCAGAAATTGATGTCGTCATCGAGGTACTGGATGCGCGCCTGCCCTACTCTAGCGCCAACCCCATGCTAGCCGAGCTAACGCGTCATAAGCCGGTACTCAAAATTCTTTCTCGGGCGGATCTTGCCGACCCTGAGCGCACTGCTGAATGGGTAGCCTTTTTCGATGCCCAGGAAGACACCCGCGCGCTGGCAATTACCACCACCAACACACGCGAACTGAAGAAAATCCCCAAGCTATGCCACGAGCTGGCGGGCGCAGTGCGCGCTGATCGAGATGTGCGCGTGATGGTGATGGGTATTCCCAACGTAGGGAAGTCGACACTGATCAACGGGCTTGCTGGCCGTAAAATTGCCAAAACCGGCAACGAACCCGCCGTCACCAAGCGCCAGCAAAAGGTGCGTATCGACGGCCGCGTCGCGCTGATCGACACCCCTGGGGTGCTATGGCCGAAAATTGAAGACCAAGCCAGTGCCTACCGCTTGGCCGCCAGTGGCGCCATTCGTGATACCGCGATTGAATATACCGATGTCGCTATTATTACCAGCGCGGAGCTTGCCAAGCGCTACCCCACAGAATTAACCGCTCGCTATAAGCTAAAGGCGTTGCCCACCTATGAGGTGCCTATAGCGCAAGACGTGGATGCTGATGGCCCTCAAAAGCCTGATTTCTTAGCTATTGCCGGTTTTGACGGACACGCCATATTGAAAGAGATCGCCGGGAAACGCGGCGGCTTACGCCCTGGCGGCGAGGCCGACCTACACCGCGGTGCCGAAGTGCTGCTTCACGAACTACGTGATGGAAAGCTCGGTAGACTCACCCTGGAAACGCCAGACGACATTCCTCCGCCACCACTACAAAACGACGAAGACAGCTCGGTACAATCCGACGCATAATGAGCTAATCATCGTTAACACTCACGGCCACTGGACATATTTGGATATCACACCTCATGGACACCCCACAGCCTACAGAATCGCACACGCTTAAAAAATCACACAAACTGCATAACGTCTGCTACGACATTCGCGGCCCAGTGCTTGACCACGCCAAGCGCCTGGAAGAGGAAGGCCAACGAGTTCTGAAGCTCAACATTGGTAACCCGGCACCATTTGGTTTTGAGGCGCCGGAAGAGATCCTTCAAGACGTGATGCGCAACCTGCCCACTGCCCAGGGCTACTGTGATTCCAAAGGTCTCTACTCGGCACGTAAGGCAATCATGCAGGAGTGCCAACGTAAACAGATACCCAACGTCGGCATCGAAGATGTTTATATCGGCAATGGTGTTTCCGAGCTGATTGTGATGGCTATGCAAGCGCTGTTAAACGACGGTGATGAAGTACTGATCCCTGCTCCCGATTATCCGTTGTGGACCGCTGCAGCACATCTATCCGGTGGTCACGGTGTTCACTACCGGTGCGATGAGCAAGCTGACTGGGCACCTGACATGGCTGACATCCGTGCCAAGATAACCAGCCGAACACGTGCTATTGTGCTGATTAACCCCAACAACCCCACCGGTGCGGTCTACCCACCCGAGGTGGTTCGGGAGGCTCTGGATATCGCCAAAGAGCATCATCTGGTGGTATTTTCTGATGAGATCTACGACAAGATTCTCTATGACGGTGTTGAGCACATCTCAACAGGCGCGCTGGCCGATGATGACCAGTTAGTGATCACTATGAACGGGCTGTCAAAGAGCTACCGCTGCGCAGGTTTCCGCTCAGGCTGGATGACCCTCTCCGGTACGATTGCCAAGCAGCGCGCAAAAGACTTTATTCAAGGGCTGACCATGCTGGCCTCTATGCGCTTGTGTGCCAACGTACCTGCTCAGCACGCCATTCAAACAGCACTGGGCGGCTACCAGTCAATCAATGATTTAATATTGCCAGGCGGGCGTTTGCTGGCCCAGCGGGATATTACCGTAGAGAAGCTAAATGCCATTCCCGGGGTTTCCTGTGTAACGCCAAAAGGAGCGCTTTACGCCTTCCCACGCCTAGACCCGAAAGTATTCAATATTAAAGATGACCAGCAGCTGGTGCTGGACTTGTTGCTCCAGGAAAAAATCCTGCTGGTGCAAGGCACCGCCTTCAACTGGCCAGAGCCTGATCACGTGCGCATTGTCACACTTCCCTGGGCCGACCAGCTCGGTGATGCCCTGGACCGTTTTGCCAACTTCCTGTCCCATTACCGTCAATAAAATCGGGGACTTGAAACTGTCATCCATTGCACGTATCTAAGCCATCATTCCACTGACGCTTTTATGACCTTTGACGGAGAACCCAAACGATGATGCGGATTGTTCTTTTCTTGGCTACCAACCTGGCGGTGGTACTGGTGGCCAGTTTTACGCTGCGACTCTTTGGCGTAGAAGGCTACCTACGCAGCCAGGGAATCAACTTTACTGGCTTGCTGATCTTCTGCTTTATTGTGGGTATGGCAGGCTCAATCATTTCGTTGTTTATGTCGAAGTGGCTGGCAAAGCGCTCGACGGGCACGGTGATTATTGAAACTCCCTCTAACGCTACTGAAAAATGGTTGGTTGATACCGTTGCCGAGCTTTCCCGCGAAGCAGGCATTAAAACGCCTGAAGTGGGGATTTTTCCTGCCCAACAGTCCAACGCCTTTGCTACTGGCTGGAATAAAAATGAGTCGCTGGTAGCCGTCTCGGCGGGCTTGCTCAACCGAATGCGCCCGGAAGAAGTACGTGCAGTGCTGGCTCACGAAATTGGTCACGTTGCCAACGGGGACATGGTGACTCTGGCGCTCATTCAAGGTGTCGTGAATACCTTCGTGATGTTCTTTGCCCGCGTGGTGGCTCACTTAATCGATGGCTTCTTAAAGAGCCGCAGCGATGGTGAAGGCGGCCTGGGCTTTATGGGCTATTTTGCTGTCGTTATCGTCGCAGAGATTGTCTTTGGCATAGTTGCCTCCGCCATCGTGGCGTGGTTCTCGCGCTTCCGGGAGTACCGTGCTGACGAAGCCGGCGCACGCTTAGCAGGCACTGGTGCCATGGTCAATGCGCTGGCTCGCCTGAAAGCAGAAACTGAAATGCCTGACCAAATGCCAGACACCATGCGCGCTATGGCCATTACTAAAGGCCAAACCCGCTCACTGGTTGAGAAAATGTTCGCCAGCCACCCGCCGCTGGATGATCGTATCCGTGCGCTGAAAGAAGCGGCTTATCGCCAATAAGCTTTTCCGCCACGACCTAACGAACAAGGCCCGCAAATGCGGGCCTTGTGCTCTCTACATCTTCGCGCAGCCATCCCACCGTTAAGCGCACCGCACCTGAAAGCCAGCAGCTAGCAACGGCGCTTCCAATACCGTCGCACCGTTCTCCAGCACGACGGTAAGCGTCGCAAACTCTCGGCGCAACGGGTAGTTCGCCCGGCAGTGGTCAAAGCCCTTTTTGATACCTTGCTTTCGAACCTGGCGGTGCAAGGCATCGTGGTCGCGGCGCACATCGTACACCGCGCGTGCGCAAAGCCGCAGCGCATCTTCTACCGGCAGGGCCTGCTGTAACGTGAGCTCAGCAAGCGCTGGCGACGGGCACAGTTCGCTAAAACGTAACTGACTTGGCCGGCCGATATGCTGAGCTAATGCTTGCTGAATCATCCAACTGCCGCGGAGCTTGCCATCCAGGCTATGCCCGGCAATGTGCGGCGTTGCAAGCGCCACCAGGTCACGCAATCCTGCGTCTATTTCTGGCTCGCCTTCCCAGACATCCAGAACAGCCGTGATATCACCCTTACCTGCTAAGCGGCTGCGTAGCGCCAGGCCATCAATGCAGTCGCCCCGCCCGGCATTAAGCAGTACCGTTCTTGGGGCCAGGTCGTTAATACGTTCCGCGTTAAGCAACTGATAGGTGGCATGGGGACCTTCTTTTACCAGCGGCGTGTGCAGGCACAGCACGTCGCAACGCTCAATCACGCTATCCAACGAGACAAACTTACTCGCCCTTTCTTCTGCACGCTCTTGTTCTACATGCTCTTGTTCTGCTCGGGGCGGATCACACACTAGGGTTTCCACACCCAGCGCCTGCAAGCGCCGCTGCAAACGGCTACCCACGTTGCCCGCCCCCACGATACCCACCGTACGTGCCAGCAACGACCAACCTTCTCGCTCACTCACTAACAACAGGCTGCTAAGCACGTAATCCACCACGGCTTCGGCATTGCAACCAGGGGCGCTGGCAAAGCCAATGTCGCGCTCGCTTAACAGCGCGCGGTCGATATGGTCGGTGCCAATGGTGCAGGTACCCACAAAGCGCACTGGGCTTTGTGCCAGCAGCGCTTGGTTTACCTGGGTAATCGAGCGCACTATCAGTGCATCGGCATCCGCCACATCAGTAGCGCGAATCTCTCGCCCAGGCAACCGATGTAACGTGCCAAAGGGGACAAAGCACTGGTCAGCGGCGGGAATGTTAGCGTCGATAACAAGTTTCATAGGCGTTTTAGTATCCGAGCTTTACAATATGCCCGCCACGGCTGGATAGGCAGGCGTGTTCGAGGGCATTTTAAGGAGAGTGTTGTGATCGTACGCTGGGAAACCGACCATGACTATGTGTTGGTTCATATTCACCAGGACATGTTTGGCGACTGGATTTTTAGCCGCGCCTGGGGGCAGATTGGCACTCAGTTTGGCGGGCTAAAACACCAATTGGCAGATACCCTGGAACAAGCACAGATGTGGCTGGAGGATGAGACCACCATCCAAACCTCGCGGGGATTTCGCAAGGTACTTGAAGCCGCCGATCATACACCGGAAGGACAGGAAGCCATGCGACAGCTGTCACTGCTTGATGCACTGTGATGCATGCCCCCAGCCCTAACCGTTAACCTAAGAAGCGTCGTCCGCTACGCTGGTGCGCGCCAACGGGTGACGCACTCTCGGGCGGCGTGGTGAGCGCCGCAAGGGACGCCTCGTCCAACCAACCGCGATCGCGCAGCCAGTCACTCAGACGCACTAAATCAAATCCTCGGTCTAACTCAACCCCGTCGTTATCCACCAACACAGGGATGCGTATTCCATAACGCTCTACCAGGGCGTCGTCGTCGCTGATTTCAATGTGATGCAGCGACACGTCTTGATTGGCCAACGTTACCACTAGCGCTTCTAATTGAGCGCATAAGTGGCAGCCTAACGTTGTGTAAATTGAGAGCTGAATCATAGCCGATCTCTTTATGCCTTACGCTTTATGCCGTAGCAAAAACACGTGGTGCAGATTGGTTCGCCGCTGAAAATCAGGGTCAAAGGTACGCGACGTAATATCTTCCACCACATAACGCTCAGCCAGTGCCTCATCCAGCTTAAAGCGCCGCTGGTTATTCGAGAACACTAACGTGCCACCGTGGGCCAGGCGCGCCATGGCCAGCTCCACTAGCCGTGGGTGGTCGCGCTGAACATCCAGGGTGTCGCGCATTTTCTTAGAGTTAGAAAACGTCGGTGGATCCATAAAGATCAGGTCAAACTCCGCATTGGCAGTTTCCAGCCAGCGGAAACAATCATCCCGCACCATACGATGTAGCCTTGGATCCAGCTTGTTCAGCGCGAAGTTATCCCGTGCCCAATCAAGGTAGGTATTGGACATATCAACGCTGACACTGTCGCTTGCACCACCCAAGGCTGCCTGCACGGTTGCCGTGGCGGTGTAGCAAAACAGGTTCAAGAAGCGCTTGCCGCTGGCCATCTCGTTAAGCAGGCGGCGCACTGGGCGGTGATCCAAAAACAGACCGGTATCCAAGTAGTCACGCAAATTCACCCACAACCGAGCGTCACCTTCCTGCACTTCAAAGCGTTCGCCGCTGGCGTCGCGCTTCTGGTACTGGGCGCTGCCGGTTTGTCGCTCACGGCGCTTTATATAAATCTTGCTTGGATCAACATCGAGCGCTTCGGGCAGCACTTCAAGTGCATCAAACAGACGCTTTTGAGCCTGGGCGGGGTTAATTGAGCTAGGCGCCGCATACTCTTGAACATGCACTCGGTCACCGTAACGGTCGACTGCCAGCGCGTATTCCGGCATGTCAGCATCGTAAACACGATAACAAGCTTCACCGCTCTTCTTTAGCCACTTTTTCAGACGTTTTTGATTTTTCGCCAGACGATTAGCAAACATCTGAGCATTTTCCGACACTGCAGACTTGGCAATAGCGCTTACTTGCTGCGCCACTTCACCATTTTCTGAGACAGATAAATCGCTGACATTATCAGGCTGGCTTGCCGTGTGACTGGCAATATCCATCAGCAGCAACTTGGCATCCAGCGCGCCATTTTTCAGCGCGTACTGCTTGTGAGCGCGCAGCCCCAGGCGGTGGCCTAGGTCAGGGTTGCCGGTAAACAGCGCCAGCGTCCAACCTGGAAACAGTGCTTTCGCCTTTTCGCCAAGCTGAGCGTACAAACGCACTAACTCAGGTAGCTCGCCTAAGCGCTCGCCATAAGGCGGGTTAGTAATCAGCAGTCCTCGCTCGGCGGTCATTGTCTCTGGCCTTGTTAGCTGGCTGAGACTTTGCCCATACAAGGTAATTAGCGCAGGAATGCCTGCACGCATGGCGTTAGCTTTTGCTGCAGTCAATGCCGCCGGACTTTGATCAAAGCCCACCAGCGCCGTTTTACAGCGTTTACGGCCAATAGAGGCTCGTGCTTCAGCTTCGCGCTTTAGCTCTTTCCACAGCGGCTCGTTGTGCCCTGCCCAGCCTTGAAAACCGAAGCGCTCCCGATTGAGGTTAGGCGCTTGGTCGGCGGCCATTAGCGCCGCTTCAATCAGCAACGTGCCAGCCCCGCACAGTGGATCTAACAGCGGCTCACCGGCTTTGGCGCGTTCGGGCCAGCCTGCACGCACCAGCAGCGCAGCGGCTAAGTTCTCTTTTAGCGGCGCATGGCCCACATCACGGCGGTAGCCTCGGCGATGCAAACTTTCACCAGAAAGGTCAATCCCCAGGCTTAAATTAGCGCGGTGCAGATGGGCATAGATGCGCAGGTCAGGCGTTTTGGTATCGACATTGGGACGCTCCTGGCCTGCCAGCTGCAGCGAATCAACAACGCCATCTTTTACTGTTTGGGCACCAAAGCGGGTGTGGCGAATGTGGTCGCTACGGCCATGAAAATCTACCGCCAGGGTTTTGCCAGGCGTTAAGTGCTGTGTCCAGGGAAGCCGAGCAACCACATCGCGCACCTGTTCGGCGGTATCGATCATCGATTCCCGAGCCAGCAGCAAAATAATTCGGTTGGCCAGACGGGACCACAGACATACGCGATAGGCAGTTTCTAGATTAGCGGAAAAATATACCCCCGCTACTGTGGTTTTACCTGGCGTGGCACCTAGGGCTAATAATTCATCCGCTAGCAGGCCTTCGATGCCTTTAGGGCAGGTCGCCAGGAGGTTTAAACAGGCTGTTTGGCTCGACTCGGTCATGTTAATCGCCGCGCGTAAGAGCGCGATATTCCTATATATGGCAAATGAGTTTACGTCTTATGACAATTTGATGGTCGACAAGTGACCCCATCATGAGCTAACAATAAGAGTGTAGCTACTGAAAAACGCATGCGTTGTTTGTCAGGGTTCTGTTAGCAACTTGCTTTCTAGATCCCTAGCTTGTTGAGTCTGCCGCTTTGCCTGTTCAGCACGTGAGTGCTAGACACTAGCGTTGAGTGGCGGCTTGCCGAGGTTATCTATCGAAATAGCACTGATGCAAATATAGCATTTTGCCCAGCATGCTTTTCTTATCAAAGGCTTTCGTGAAAAGAGGTTAGCCAATGAAACGACAAAAACGTGATCGCTTCCAACGGGCTTATGTTCACGGCTATAAAGCAGGTATTACGGGTCGCTCCCGAGATGACTGCCCCAGTCAAGATGTTAATTTACGCGAATATTGGATGAGTGGTTGGCGTGAAGGTCGCGGTGACCAGTGGGATGGGATGACCGGCGTTTCCGGCATTCATAAAAACCCCATGGTGATGACCTAGTTTTTACCCTTTTACACGTTACTTTCGGAGTACTGAGCCCGCTGACAGGCGGGCTTTTTATTGCTCTTTTATTGCTGCTTCAACGCCTCGGCACACGTTTTTACCAATCCAGGGCCTTGGTAAATCAGGCCTGAGTAGAGCTGCACCAAGTCCGCGCCAGCGGCAATTTTAGCGCTTGCCGCCTCACCACTATCAATACCACCTACACCAATAATAGGCAGTGTTGGCAACTGCGCGCGTAGCAGGCGAATCACCCTATTAGAAGCTTCAAATACGGGCTTACCGGAAAGCCCGCCCGCTTCTTCTGACTGTGGGTCACTTTTTACGGCCTCACGAGATACCGTGGTATTGGTCGCAATCACGCCATCCAGCGCATTACGCGCAATACTACCGGCCACCAACGCGACCTCTTCTTCGCTCATATCTGGCGCGATTTTAACCAGCAGGGGCACCTTACGGCCTAACTCGGCATCTAGCACTTGGCTGCGCGAACGAATAGGCCCTAATAGCTCATCCAGCTGCTCACCGAATTGCAACGTTCGCAGCCCTGGCGTATTAGGCGAGGAAATATTAACCGCAATATAATCCGCCACGCTGTGAACCGCGTCTAGACAGAGCAAGTAATCATCGAGCGCGTTTTCAACAGAGGTGGTCAGGTTCTTGCCAATATTAACCCCCACGACACCGCCGTAATGGCGTTTTTTCACTTGTGCAACAAGATGCTCAACCCCTTTGTTATTAAACCCAAAGCGGTTAATGATGGCGTCGTGACCCGCAAGCCGAAAGAGACGTGGCTTTGGGTTGCCTGGCTGCGCCTTGGGCGTCACAGTACCTACTTCTACAAACCCAAAGCCCAATGCGCCCAGCGCATCCAGGTGGTCGGCGTTTTTATCCAGCCCTGCAGCAAGGCCTACCCGATTACTAAAACGCAGCCCCATCAGCTCTACGGGGTCATTCACTGGCTTACCATATACCCGCTGCACACCACCGACTCGGTGTAGCGCGTCTAACGCATTCAGCGCCAACCCGTGAGACGTTTCAGGGTCAAAGCGAAACAGCAGCGAACGGGCAAGGTTATACATCAGCGAGACTCTCCTAAACAGCGAGTGGGCATGGGGCAGGCATGGCGCGGCGCGCAGAGTATAGCGCACATCACATTGTCTTCGCAGCGCTGAGCAGCGAGAAAGAGACTAAAATGGGTAGCTATCTCAAGAACTATCTCAAGAACTATCGCAAAACAAACCACAAAAAAAACCGCGCCCTGGTTAAGGGCGCGGTAGGTGGTGTTACCCATCAAGCAAGGTGGTAGTGCTAGCGTGTGAGTTACGCTTCGCTGTCGCTTTCAGCTAGGTCGACCAGTTCACGCACGGCCACAGCAAACAGTGCAAAGCCGCCCTCACTGCCACCGCGAACTTCATCAATCAAGCGACACCAGCGGCGGTGCAGCTCGGCGTGCTGTTCCAGCCACTGGGCAACGCGCTCCTGGGTGTCACGGCTACCTGCGTCCAGTTTCAGCACGCTGGTGGTTAATGCCAACTGCTGGCGGTCGATATCGTCACGGAAGGTTTCCCGTGCCTGAGCCTGCCACGCGTCGCGCACTTCCAGCTGGGTCACCTGTTGGATCATCCAGGGGAGCTCTAAACGGCTGCCGATTTCGTAGAACACTTCGGCCACACGCTGAGGCTTCTCATTGGTAATACGCGCAGCTTGAATAATGCCTAAGCCTGCGTAAAGGCTTGGTGCAGCGGCGACTGTTGTCGCTAACGCTTCAGGCACACCCGCAGCTTGAAGTTCGTCACACCGCTCACGCCATGCGGCCTGCTCTTCACCGCTGAGCAGCTCACCGATACTTTCTTGCAGCTGAGCCAAGCGCGGGCCGAAGTATTCAATGGCATCTTGGGTAGACAGCCCCATATGCTGACGCAGGAACCAACGCGTCGCCCGGCGGATCATACGCATCAGATCCAGCATCATGGAGTACTGCACACGGTTCGGCACCTGGTTGTCCAGCGCTTCAATCTGTTCCCACAAAGACGTCAGATTGAACGCGTCTCGGGCAACCACATAAGCGCGGGCAATGTCAGCCCTGCCAGCACCTGTTGAGTCCATCAGGCGGCGAACGAACACAATCCCCATATGATCAACTAGATCGTTGGCCACCTGGGTAGCCACAATTTCACGCTTCAGACGGTGGTCATACATCTCGGCCTGGTAGCGCTCAGTCAAGACGTTAGGGAATAAGCGCTCTAGGTGACGATGAATATAGGGATCATCCGGCACATCGGAGTTGATCAAATCGCCTTTCAGGGTGCTCTTCGCATAAGAGATAAGCACAGACAGCTCCGGCAATCGCATACCCTGTTCGTGACTGGCGCGCTCTTTAAGCACGTCATCAGCAGGCAGGAACTCCAGTTCACGATCGATTTGGCCAGCTGACTCAAGCTCGCTAATAAAGCGACGGTATGGCCCCATGCCTTGCTGAGAAAGAATTCCCGACAGATCCAGCGCCTGGGTTTGACGATAATTATCAAGGATAACCAGGTTGGCGACTTCTTCTGTCATATCTGACAACAGCTGGTTACGCTGCTTGTCAGTCATGTCACCACGTTTCACCACTTCGTCGATCAAGATCTTGATATTGACCTCATGGTCGGAACAGTTAACCCCACCCGCATTATCGATAAAGTCAGTGTAAACACGAACACCGTTGGCAGCCGCTTCCATTCGACCACGCTGGGTAAGCCCTAGGTTGCCGCCCTCACCCACTACGCGGCAGTTCAGTTCAGCGCCATTAATACGCAGCGCATCGTTGGCTTTATCGCCCACGTCAGCGTCGGTTTCATCGGAGCTTTTTACATAAGTACCGATACCGCCGTTCCACAACAGATCAACCTTCGACTTCAGCATGGCGCGAATCAGGTCGTTAGGCGAAAGGCGCGTCTCTTCGATACCAAATACCTGCTGCATCTCTGGGGTAATCAGAATCGATTTGGCGCTGCGACTAAAGATACCACCACCCTGTGAAATCAGCTCGGCATTGTAGTCTTCCCAGCTGGAGCGAGGAAGGTTGAACAAACGCGTCCGCTCGGCGAATGAGGCCTCTGCATCAGGGTTCGGATCAACAAAAATGTGCATGTGGTTAAACGCGCCCACTAGCTGGATTTTATCCGACAGCAGCATACCGTTGCCGAAGACGTCGCCAGCCATATCGCCAATGCCTACCACCGTGAACAAATCTTGCTGGGTATTCACGTCGAGATTCTTGAAGTGGCGCTTGACCGACTCCCAGGCACCACGCGCGGTAATCGCCATTTTCTTGTGGTCGTAGCCGTTAGCACCACCCGAGGCAAAGGCATCTCCCAGCCAATGGCCGTACTCAACAGAGATCTCGTTCGCGATATCAGAGAAGGTCGCGGTACCTTTATCCGCGGCCACCACAAGGTAAGTATCGTCATCATCATGACGTACGACATTTTTTGGCGGCACCACTTCACCACCTACTAGATTATCAGTGACGTCTAGCAGCGCACGAATAAAGATTTGATAACAGGCAATGCCTTCTTTTTGCTGGGTCTCTCGGTCAGCGTTTTCCGGCATGCGCTTGCATACGAAACCGCCTTTCGCACCCACTGGCACGATGACCGCGTTTTTCACTTGCTGAGCTTTGACTAGGCCCAACACTTCCGTACGGAAATCTTCGTGGCGATCTGACCAGCGCAACCCACCACGAGCGACTTTACCACCACGCAGGTGAACACCTTCTACCCGCGGCGAGCAAACAAAAATCTCAAACGCTGGGCGCGGCTTGGGCATGCCGGTGACTTTCGACGGTTCCAGCTTATAGGCGATGTAGTCTTTAACTCGCCCATCATCAGCTTTTTGATAATAGTTAGTACGCAGCGTAGCTTGAATAAGTTCCATAAAGCGGCGCAACAACTGGTCGTCGTTAAGACTGGCAACACCTTCCAGGTGCTCATTTAAACGATCGATGCAGTCATCAGCACTGCTGGGTTGGCGCGCGGGATCAAACCGCAGCCTAAAGAGCTCAACCAGCGCCTGAGTAATAGCTGGGTAGTTGACCAGCGTCGCCGCAATGTAGTCTTGGGACATACCAAAACGGATCTGCTTCAAATACCGAGCATAGCCACGTAGCATGGCCACTTCACGCCAATCAAGCCCTGCGCCAATAATCAGGCGGTTGAAAGCATCGTTATCGGCCTCGCCAGCCCAAATGCGCTTGAAAGCTTCACTGAACGCATCACGCATGTCACTAAGGTTAATACCCTCGCGACTATGCTCTAATTCAAAATCATGCACCCAGTAGCGCTGCTGAGGGGCATTGATATCGTAGGGGCGCTCGCCTATCACACGTAGCCCTAGGTTTTCCATCATCGGCAGCACATCTGAGAGCGGTATCTGCATCTCACGATGAAACAGCTTCAGGTTCATACCGCCCGCCTGTTCTTCCAGAGGCCGGTAGAGCGACAGTGACAGATCTTCACCATCATCCAGATTTAAGAGATGCTGAACATCGAATACGGCACTACGGGCATTGAAGTCTTCACGATAGCTCGCCGAGAACGCATCTTGAAACTTATCAATCAGACGATTAGCACGCTCTTCACCAAACCCTTCGATCATTGCCGACTGTAGTTCGTCACGCCAGCTACGTGCCAAACGAGCCACCTTACCTTCCAGGCGCTTAAGGTCGTACTGGCTTGGCCCATCACCATTAAAACGCAGAATAAGCTGGATACGTGCCAGCACCGACTCTGACAAGTAGGTGTTGAAGTCACCAAAGTGGGCGTCTAGTTCGTCACACAACATCCCTTGAATGCGTTGACGCAAATCGGTTGAGAACACATCCCGTGGCACGAACACTAAACAGGAATAGAACTTACCGCTAACATCGGCACGGATAAACAAGCGTACCTGACGGCGCTCGCGGATATTGAGAATACCCAGTGAAGTGCTAGCCAGAGCTTCTGTGCTGATCTGGAAAAGGTCATCACGGGGATAGACTTCCAGCACTTGTAACAGCTGCTTACCGTTATGCCCTTGGGGGTTAAAGCCGGCAATATCCATCACCGCTTTCAGTTTACGACGCAGCAGTGGGATATTACGCGGTGACTCGTTATAAACCGTGGACGTAAACAGGCCAAAGAAGCGGCGCTCACCAACTACGTTGCCGTCATCATCATAGCGGTCAACGGTAATATAATCGGGGTATGTGGGGCGATGAACCCGCGAATGGTGGGCACTCTTGGCAAACGATAGCAGCTGTGGAACCAGCACGAAGCCATTGTACTCATCGACCCCCTCTTCAGTACGGATACGCTCACAATAGCGGGGTTGATCAAGACGAAAAACGCCCAGCACGCTATTGGGATCGCGCTTTAGTTCATTACCATCTAGCAGGTATTCGTCATAGCCCAGGAAGGTAAAGTTGTCTTTCAGCATCCACTCTAGAAAGGCGATTGCCTCTTCGTGGTCATCGGGATCGATTTGCGGCGGGCAGTTCTTCTCTAGCTCTTGAATAGCGGCAGCAATCTGGCCGCACATCGGATCAAAGTCGCCTACCGCCGTTCGAACATCACGCAATACCTCGTGAAGGTTATGCTCAATCTTGGCGAGTAACTGAGGATCAGAGTGACGATCCACTTCGATGACCATCAGTGATTCACGTGCTTCCGGTGCGTTTTCATCTTTCGGAGAGGTCAGCGTTTTGAGCTGATGCTGCCCATCCCGCGCCACGGCAAACACCGCATTTTGGATAGCATGAACCGTCAGGCCACGACGGTTGAGCTCAATTCGTACCGAGTCAACCAAAAATGGCATGTCTTCATGCAAAACCGCCACAAAAGTGTGGGTGGACTGCCAACCGTGCTCTTCAAAATCGGGATTGAAGATACTCACCTTGGGATTTTTGGGGTCGTGATGCTGCAAAAACTGCCAAATCGACAGTGTGGCGCCATACAGGTCGTCTAACCGCCGATCCACCAAGTCTTCTACTGGAACAGTGGCGTAAAAGTGACGAGCAAACGCTTCGATATTCTCTGCTCGGGCTGGCTCAAGTCGTGCTTCTAATCGCTCTTGTAGCTGTTTTAAAAGATCCCGCCGACTCTCTTCAATCGCAACGTAATGCATCCATCACCTCGACTACCTGGGGCCATCATTTAGGCCATAAAAACGAAGGACAATAGGCCTTTAGGCCGCTCTTGTTGTTAGCTTACGCTACCGATGCTCGACTCCCTAACCATCTGACAGGTTATTCATGGTGTATGCCGCTTATGCATCATAAGCACTATTGACAAGTTCACACTTATTCAGGATCACGCCGTACTAGCAAAACACCACATTCACAATGATCGGTAAACGGAAACTGATCAAACAGCGCAAACCGCTCGATGCTGTGTGTCTGAGTCAGTATGGTTAAATTTTCAGCAAGTGTTGCCGGGTTGCATGAAATATAGACGATCTGGTCGTATTCGCTGATTTGATGACAGCTTTGCGCATCTAAACCTGCTCTTGGCGGATCAACCAACACTGTGGAAAAATCGTACGCTTCCAGCGACATCTCCGTCACGCGCCGCCCTGTTTTCTCGCCTTTTAACGCGAGCGCAAACTCTTCTGCTGACATTCGAGCGACGTGGGCATTAGTAACACTGTTAGCGTCCAAATTGACATTGGCGCTAGCAACGGAGGTGCGGGATATTTCGGTGGCCAACACACGGCGAAAGTTATCCGCCAGAGCAATGGTGAAGTTGCCATTACCGCAGTAAAGCTCTACCAGATCTTGATCCTGACGACCGGCAGTGGCTTCCCTCGCCCAACTCAGCATTGTCTGGCAAATGTGTGCATTAGGCTGGGTAAAGCTGTTCTCCACTTGCTGATAAACCAGCTCGCGGCCATCTACCGTTAAGCGCTCCCAAACATGATCACGAGTCAGCACCAGGCGCTGCTTGCGGGAGCGGCCAATAATCATGATGTCTAACGCTTGCTCAAGCGCGCGGGCCTCAGCCTCCCAAGCCTCGCCTAGCGGGCGATGGTAGATCAGCGTTACCAAAGCTTCACCGGACAGCGTGGTTAAAAACTCCACCTGAAACAATCGACGGCGTAGCTCGTCGCTGGCCAAAAACGCGTCGCGCAGGCGAGGCATCAGCGCATTGATATGCGCACTGGCAACTGGGAACTGATCCAAGCGCACAACGCGTTTGTTTTTAGGGTTGTCTGGATCGACCTCAAACATGGCATAGAAAAGGTCATCATCTTCGTGCCAAATCCGAAACTCGCAGCGCTGCCGGTAATGACTGGGCGGCGAGGGATAGACGTCAAGCGTCGGCGTGGTAAATGCCGCAAAAGTCTGTTCCACGTAGGCTTGCTTTTCGGCAAGCTGTTCGGCGTAGCGTTCGGGGTCTACAACGGGGATCGCCAAGGTGACTCCTCTTGGAAGTAGCTAATGTGAAGTAGGTAGTCTTAAGTAGTTAATATCAATAAAAAAACAGATGCTCTAATGAAGCAGGTTAACCAGCATTAGGCACCGTCAATTTTAGAAACGGTCAATAACTGCGGCGATTGAAAACCATAACGCGCTAACCCTTTTATGAGCCGTGTCGCTGGCGCTGTTGTAAAGCAGCGTCCATCGGGGGTATTACTGACTAAGCTCGGGGCTACCTGGCCTACTCGACGGGCAATGGCATCACCAGAATCTACCCATATTAGAGGACTAGGAGATAGTGAGACCAACATGGGTTTTAACAGTGGGAAATGGGTGCAGCCAAGCACGACCGTATCAAGTGCTGGGGCACACTGAGTAGCCTGCCATAAGGGCAACAACGCTTGCTGCAAACGCTTTTCATCAAGCGGCGCTCCTGACAGCCATGCTTCCGCTTCCGTGACCAGCGCATCAGCGGCCACCTTCGTTACGACACAGTCACTCGCGAAATTATCAATTAGCGCTTGCGTATAGGGCCTATTGACGGTTGCTGTGGTCGCTAGCAAGCCGATATGGCGCGTCTGACTGCTCCGCGCAGCTGGCTTGATGGCGGGTACTGTACCGACAACCGGAATATCCAGCGTTGCGCGTAACCCTTCTAGCGCTAAGGTGCTGGCCGTGTTACACGCAACCACCAAGACGCTTGCCTGACAGGCATCCACTGCCGCTTTGCATACCGATACAATACGTCTAGAGAGCGTCACGTCATCACGCAAACCGTAGGGCAGCCAGGCATTATCGCAGGCATAGCACATGGGCAACTCGGGATAGTGTTGGCGGAGCGCGTGGGCAACAGAAAGCCCTCCCACGCCCGAATCAAACATCAGCACAGGCCCTGACTTCATTGTCCACCTATCCAGTACACGCTATACATGCTAAACCTCCCAGACCGCCAATAAAAACGGGGCGCTAGTTTAACACGCCCCGTTACGCTCTGACCGTTCAGCTTTCATGCTATAGCGATGGCACCTCAGCACCACGCAGCTCGGCATACAGATCTGGATAAGCTAACTGCAGGCGCTCCAGCTCTTTTTCAGCGCTTTCTGGCAACGCTTGGCGCAGCTCTTCCATATCCTCTGGGCTGAAGTGCTTATCGATGAGCGGGAACAAGCCCTCTCTCTCATCTCGAAGGTAAGCACGGTGTGTATCAAGATACGCTTTCAAGTCATCTGCAAAGCGATCCATTGGAAGTACATTATCCATTAATATCATGTCAATATCATTGGATAAGCGGGATAAGCGCGGCTTTAATTTACGATAATCACTGGCCATTTTCTCCATCAAAGGAAGGTGCTCCGGTGCTTGCTCCTGCAAGCGCTCAACGCAGATTTTCTCTAGCGGTGACGCAAAGCCATCCATGTAGGACAATATGTAATCCACCACCTCACGCATCAGTTGAAAATCGGGGCGCTCACCGCCAGCCAGGGTTTTGTGTTTGAGATTTAGCACATGGAGCATTCGCGCCATATTGGCATGATCTAGACGCAGTTGGTTTAACATCTTGCCGCCTCCTTTGTAAGTGTTATACCCGTCGCCTCTTCCCTTGCAAAGCGTAGGCACGTGATCATGAGCTGAGTTCAACTACACTGGTGCTAATCGATACCATGCGCCACAGACATTACCTTGGCAAGCGATCAACTATCGATTGAGTATGCCCAAAGGTAGCCTGACGTAACATTATTTACCACTGACACTGATTAATCGTAAATTGTTCAACGACTAGATTCACGCCGGAAGTTGATAGGGAAAGGTGATAGGGAAATTTTATATGGATCTTTTTGACCGACAGCCGCTCACTACGGGAGAAGACGCTCCTCTTGCTTATCGTATGCGTCCGTTGACGCTTGACGATTATGTCGGCCAGCAGGCATTAGTCGGGCCTAGCAAGCCGTTGCGACGGATGGCCGAGTCTGGCGTGGTGCGCTCAATGATTTTGTGGGGACCACCTGGTGTTGGAAAAACGACTCTAGCGGAGTTACTAGCGCATGCCTCAGGCGCACACCTTGAGCACTTAAGCGCTGTCATGGCTGGCGTCAAAGAGCTTCGTTTGGCTGTTGAGCGTGCTCAACAGCGCACGTCGCCTACGCTTCTCTTCTTAGATGAGATCCATCGTTTAAACAAAAGCCAGCAGGACGCACTGCTCCCCCATGTGGAATCTGGCCTACTGACGTTAATTGGCGCCACTACGGAAAACCCTTCTTTTGAAGTCAACTCGGCTCTGCTGTCCCGCGCGCGAGTCTATGTGCTGAAGCCGCTGACCCACGACGAACTTATCCAAGTGCTATACCGAGCACTCACCGACCCACAGCGAGGTTTGGGAGAGCGCCGGATTGACGTGGAAGACGGTGTATTAGATGCGCTAGCCCATGCCAGTGCCGGTGATGCACGCCGTGCGCTGGGGCTGCTAGAGACTGCCTGCGACTTTACCGAGCAACACAGCGAACGAGAAGTACTTCACAAAGCAGTGTTGGCAGATGTTGTGGGGCATCAATCGAGTGCCTTTGATAAGCAGGGGGACGCCTACTATGACCTGCTTTCAGCACTGCATAAGTCGATTCGCTCATCGCGTCCTGATGCTGCCCTGCTCTATATGGCACGTTTCATACAGGGTGGCGGCGACCCACTGGATATCGTACGTCGTTTAACCGCCATTGCTTCAGAAGATGTCGGCAATGCCGATCCACGTGCACTACCACTAGTGATTGCTGCTTGGGATGCTTATTTGCGTTTAGGTGATTACGAAGGTCAGCGGGCCATTGCCCATGCCGCGATTCACTTAGCGGCTGCTCCAAAAAGTAACCGCATTGACCGCGCCTGGAAGGCCGCGCAACAGTATGTACAACAGCAACCCCAACTGGAAGTGCCTAGCTACCTCCGCAACGCCCCTACCAAACTGATGGAGGAACTGGGGCATGGGGAAGGCTATCGCTACGCGCATAATGAAGCCCATGGCTATCCTGCTGGCAGCGCCCATGACTGCTGGCCAGATGGGTTAGCCAAAACACGTTTTTATGAACCGAGCAGCTTTGGTCAGGAAAAACGCTTTGCTGAAATAATGGCATGGCGGGAACAGCGCGACCAGGAGGAAGATCAGGCACCCTAGGGTGCCTGAAGTGAGTAACACGGAGCGTAAGGATTCTGGCTTACAGGCCACAATCCTTTATAAATCACATTCCTTCGCGGATAACATCCGTACCGTCAGGAATCTCGAAATCAAACAGGCTGCGGTCAATATTACCGTTGCGAGTAATATCGCTGAAAGTAATTGCCGTACGCTGCCCAGTACTGTCCATCATCCAAAGCTCGGTCAGGATCTGATCATCAAACACCATACTCAGCTCTTCAAATAGGGTGTCTGCTGAGATGGGGATCAGCGTAAACACGTCATCACCATCCTGCTGCTCATGAAACACATCATAGCTTGCAGTGAGCTCACCGGTACTACCCGATAACAACAACGCCGGGGTATGTGTAACTCGATCATCCATCGCTTGAATAGTGACTTGCTCAAGGTCAGGATCGTAGAGATAGACATCCTGGCCATCTGACACCACTACTTGCGAGTAAGGTGCTTCGACCTCCCAGCGCAGCATGCCAGGGCGCGACAGCCACATTTCACCACGCGCGCTTTGCAGGCGATCGCCACTGCCATCTAAAATCTTTTGCTCAAAGGACGCTTGATAGTTTTCAAGAGGATCAAGCCGCTCGGTAAGGCGTTCGGCAGCATCGTTTGCCCACGCGATTGGCGCCGCAAAGGTTAAGCCTAACGCGCTGGCAGCGAACATCAGCGATGACGAGCGTCGAGTATGATTATCGCGCATTTACTATTCTCCCTAGGCAATCATTGCCGTATAGCGGATGAGGCAAGGAGCGTTAAGACGTTCCGTGTAGTGACTCAGACGTAAAACGCGCCGCAGGGTTTCACCAGCGGCGCGACTTTCACGCTTATTGCATGATTGGCTTAAACACTAGCACCTATTTCAAGAGCCTATTCTAGCACTTATTGATAAACGCTTTAGTGGCCTACCGGCGGTGGTGCTAACACCTCACGGGCACCATTGGTACCCATGGATGTCACAACACCCGCTCCCTCCATGGCCTCAACAAGACGGGCCGCTCGATTGTAGCCAATTTTGAAGCGCCGCTGAACAGCAGAAATGGAGGCTCTGCGTGTTTCAGTCACAAACTGAACCGCCTCATCGTAGAGCGCATCCTGCTCGGCATCATCACCATCCACACCCTCAGCCTCCAGGCCGGTCAGAGCATCAGCAGACACACCGCCTGACAAAATTTCTTCAATGTACTCAGGCGCGCCACGACGCTTCCAGTCATCTACCACCCTGTGCACTTCATCATCATCCACAAAGGCACCATGAATCCGGTTAGGTGGCCCAGAGCCAGCAGGTAGGTAAAGCATATCGCCATGGCCTAGCAGACTCTCAGCACCGCCCTGATCAAGAATCGTGCGCGAATCAATCCGCGACGATACCTGGAAGGCCATACGTGACGGAATATTCGCTTTAATCAGCCCCGTTACCACATCAACCGATGGCCGCTGGGTGGCAAGAATGAGATGGATACCTGCCGCACGTGCTTTTTGTGCCAGACGAGCGATGAGCTCTTCAACTTTCTTGCCAACAATCATGAACATGTCGGCAAACTCATCGATGACTACAACAATATAGGGCAGCTTTTCCAGTATCGGTGGCGTTTGATGCATTTCCCAGGGCTGTGGCTCCCAAAGTGGATCAGCCACCTGCGCCCCAGCTTGCTCGGCTTCATCAAGACGGGCATTGAAACCGGCAATGTTACGCACCCCCATTGCCGCCATTAGCTTATAGCGTCGTTCCATTTCCGCAACGCACCAGCGCAAGCTGTTGGCCGCTTCTTTCATGTCGGTAACGACAGGTGCCAAAAGATGTGGAATGCCGTCGTATACTGACAGCTCCAACATCTTGGGATCGACCATAATCAGTTTTAGTTCGCTTGGCTTAGCCTTAAGCAACATGGAAATCAGCATGGCGTTGACGCCTACTGACTTACCGGAACCGGTAGTACCCGCAACCAACAGGTGGGGCATTTTACCAAGGTTAGCTACTACTGGACCGCCACCGATATCCTGACCTAACGCCATGGTTAGTGGCGAGTTCTCTTGCTGGTAACGGTCGGAATCAATCACTTCACGCAGACGAATCATGGCCCGGTTTGGGTTAGGTATCTCAATCCCCACCGTTGGTCGTCCTGGGATCACCTCAACCACACGGACGCTTTTCACCATTAACGAGCGCGCCAAGTCTTTGGCAAGGTTGCTGATTTTAGATACCTTGACACCCGCTGCTGGCTTAATTTCAAAGCGCGTAATAACCGGTCCTGGCCATGTGTCCACGACTTCCGCCTTAACACCGTACTCGCGCAGCCTCACTTCTAACAGCTCAGCCATGTCGGCGAGCTGCTCATCGGTATAATTAGGCTGATATGGCTCAGGCGGCGTCAGCAGCTGAAGACTGGGCACATCGCCTTCCGGCTCATCGATTGTTTCGAATGCTGGACGCTGGCTTTGCAGGTGCTCAACGGTCCACAGCGCTGGCCCATTATCCGCATCTTTCTCTTCTAGCTCACTTGGCAACGTCGACTCTTGGTGAACGCCAGAAGCCACGGGCGCTACTCCTGGTTCTGGCAAGTCGTCTTCGTCATCCCATACCGGTTCCGGTACCACTTCTGGCACCCGCTCATACCGCGGCGCAGGTGCTGCGGGTGCTGCAGGTGCTGCAGGTGCTGCAGGTGCTGCAGGTGCTGCGTGATGATAAGCATCATCACGAGGCGCAGTAACAGGTGCCTGCTCGGGTATGTACTCCGACTGTTCAGGGGCAGGAGCCGACGCATGCTCAGGCTCATCAATATGCTCAAGCTCGTCAACACGCTCAGACTCGTCAACACTCGGTGCCGCTTCATTTCGCGGGCTTGTAAACGATGCAAATGATGCTGCCTCAGCTTCTTGGCGAATAGGCCCGATGCCAGGAATATTGCCAGGAGCAGTGTCATCAGATACTGGCGTAGACTCTTTAGCTGATAGTGAAATCGACGGGGCTGTCTCATCACTTTCGTCGTTGGCACGCACCGCAAACGCATCCTCATGGGGTTCGCTGAGCTTGCTTACAACGGCATCTGATTTCGCAGCACGCATCTCTTCAGCTGTCGCTGTTTCTTCTAGCGGCGTTGAAGGTTGTTCGGGCTCAGCTGAACGGCGAACGTTTTCAGGTGGTTCTGCTTCGGGGGCTGGTTTGTCAGCAATGGCATCAGGCTCCCGGATACTACTTTCAGTGGCGCTATTCGCTTTCTCTTCAGGCTGGCTTGCAGCCGGCACTTCCACAGAGGGCGCTTTAGTGGTTTCTTGAGGAACGCTCTCAGGCGTGTCCTTAGCAGATAGTGCACTTGAGAATGCCGCAGCCTGCCAGGGAATAGAGGTATCCGTGGTCGCTGAAAAACTAGGCTCACGCCGCACGCGACTACCTTCACGGGCTGGCTCTGCCCTGCGATCCGACTCGCCATGGTTCGCCCGTATTGCACTACTCTCCTGCTGAACTGTTTTGAACTCAGAAAGAGGTTTCTCTTTCACTTTTTGGGCGGCCACTTTTGCTGCTGCGCGCGCTGCTGCTCGCTCTGCTCGTTTTTTGCTTCCCTTAGCGCGGCGAGCATTGATCCAGCCTCCTAACTTACATAGGCGGCTACCCAGCTCATCTGCCACCTGCAGCCATGACATTCCGCTGAACAGCGGGAAGCCTACGAGTATGAGTGCAGCAGAAATTAAACCAACGCCACCACCACTTACCAACGGTTTAAGCGTGTTCACTAAGCCTTCGCCTAATATACCGCCGGAAGCATAGGGCAAAATGCTGTCAGGGCTGTAAAAATGCAGCGCCCCTAGCATGGTAGTGCCGAAAATAAGCAGCACCAGTCCGCCAGAGTGCACAGCAATCGCTACTGGGTCGATTTCAAATCTGACTTGGCGTGAGCGCATAAGCCACCAGGCGGCATAGCCAAACATACCCGGCCACCACAACGCACTAGCCCCCAGCAGCGAATAAAGCACATCTGCAAGCCAGGCTCCGACAGCGCCCATCCAGTTGCGCACCTCAGTTTCCGGCCCCTGATATGACCAACCAGGGTCGGCAGGATGGTAACTAAACAGCGCGAGTAATAAGAATACACACAGCGCCAGCAAAACGACGACGACACCTTCCCGTGCCGAGCCTTGCAGGCGCAGGCCAAACCGACGAGCCTTGTCCTTTGCGGCTTTAACCCGCCCTGAAGTGGCTGTCGTTGATGGTTGACGCGAGTTACGTTGCGTTCGCTTGTCTACCGCCTTATTTACTTTCAAGCGATTCTCCCTTTACACCTCGATGGTGCCTTTAATCCACTTGCGAGTTTGCATCATACCGAGCATCCTTTCGCAGTCACAGAGCTTCTACTGCAGAGCTAAGTAACCGGAGCAAACGATGCTACCTTGGCTTTCATCGCCACAACCTGCCTTTCCCTCTACCGAACTAGCCCTGGATACACCTAACGGGCTTCTTGCCGCAGGCGGAGAGCTTTCTCCCCACTGGTTAGTTAACGCATACCGGAAAGGAATTTTCCCATGGTATAGCGATGATGACCCTATTTTATGGTGGAGCCCAGATCCACGTATGATATTGCAGCCAGCAGACTTCAAGCTGCGTCGCAGTCTTGCTAAGCGCCTGCGTAATGGTGGCTTTGTCGTGACTCTGGATCAACAGTTTGAAAACATTGTTAAAGCATGCGCCGCCCCTCGCCATGGAGAGCCCGGCACCTGGATTAACCCAGATATGCGCCACGCTTACCAGCATCTCCATGCGTTAGGCATTGCCCACAGCATAGAAGTACACCTAGAAGGCCAGCTGGTTGGCGGGCTTTATGGGCTAGCAATGGGCCCTGTGTTTTTTGGTGAATCCATGTTCTCAAAGGTACCGGATGCTTCTAAAATTGCCCTGGCTCACTTGGCTCGTGCGATGCAGCAACATGAGGGTAAACTGATCGATTGCCAAATGCACACACCACACTTGGCCAGCCTGGGTGCTACAACAGTCGCCCGCGCGTCGTTCATCAACTATCTTGAGAAGTGGCTGCCCGAAAAGGCATTTGGCTTAACACACTTGGCCGATGAAACACTTACTGTACCCGAGTCACCGTGGCTTCACGACATTGCTTCGACCCATCACTCGGAATGGTAAACGTATTCACACTAGCCGTATTCAAACCAGCGGTATTCAAACTAAGCAAGGAGGCAAGCCGTGAGTAGTAACGCTCCTCGCCGCCCAGTGCGGGATTTGCGCTTCTTCCTAACTGTTCCTCATGCCTGCAGCTACCTTCCCGGCCACGAGGCAACAACGCTCTTTTTGGACCCCCAGGAGTCCCCCGTTCCAGGCGTATATGACTCGCTCGCTTTACTAGGGTTCCGTCGTAGCGGTCGCCACTTGTATCGCCCTCACTGCGAAGGTTGCAATGCCTGTCGCTCGGTACGTATTCCAGTTAACGACTTTAGCCCCAACCGTACCCAGCGCAAAGTTTCGCGACTCAATACCGATATTTCGACACGCGTTGTGCCTGCACGCTATGACGCAGATCATTATGCACTATATGCCGACTATATTCGTTTACGCCATGCCGATGGTGACATGTACCCCCCAAGCCGCGAGCAGTACCGTACGTTTTTGACACTTGACGAACCTTATGCACACCTATTGGAAATGCATTTAGACGGAAAACTTGTCGCGGTAGCAGCTTTTGATCAGTTGGAGCACGGGTTATCTGCCATTTACACCTTCTTTAATGTTAACAACAACCTAGAAAAGCGATCACTTGGCACCTTTGCTATCCTGAAGCTTGTTGAGCTTTGCCGTGAGCAAGCCCTCCCCCACCTCTACCTTGGGTACTGGATCGAGGAGTGCAGGAAGATGCGTTATAAACGCGCTTTCTCACCAATAGAGGTTCTTGATGGGCGACATTGGCGGCCTTTAATTCGCTAAACTTGCCAGCTTTTTTGCCTTGCTGGCAGGCTTACGGCACAATATAGCGCTGCTTGCTGGGCACACGTCATTTGACGCGGCCCATTTAAGTGACTATTTACCTAAACCGCTACGTTAAATAAGTGAGGATCTGCCTATATGGCACGCGAAGATCATATTGAAATGGAAGGTGTTATTGTTGATACCCTTCCCAACACCATGTTCCGTGTTGAGCTGGAAAACGGCCATGTCGTTACCGCTCACATCTCTGGCAAGATGCGTAAAAACTACATTCGCATTCTGACAGGCGACAAGGTAAAGGTAGAGCTAACGCCCTACGATCTTTCAAAAGGCCGTATTGTTTACCGCTCGCGCTAAGCCTTAATAACGCCTTCAAGCAAACACTGCCCGCGCATGCACGCAACATGACTGCAAGCACAGCGTAAGTACGGCGCCGCTCAATGGAAACGACAACGCCCCGTCGATGACAGGGCGCTGTGCTTTAGTGGTGCTTAGGCTTTAGTGAAACTTAGGTGAACTTAGCGCTCTTTTTAGGGCGCGTCCGCCATCTCTGGCTCTGTCGACAGATGCAGCTCGCCTTCCTCAAGGTTTACATGCACGATGCCGCCCTGCTCAGCCAACTCGCCGAATAGGATCATCTCAGCCAGCGGTTTTTTCAGTTTCTCCTGGATCAGACGAGCCATGGGACGAGCCCCCATATCCGGATCGTAACCTTTTTCCGCCAACCAATCTCTCGCCGTATCATCGACCTCAAGCTGTACCCGTTTTTCATCCAACTGTGCCTGCAGTTCGATGAGGAACTTATCAACGACATTGCGCACAACGGTGGTCGGCAACGCATGGAACTGAATAATGCCGTCCAGGCGGTTACGGAACTCCGGTGAGAAAGTGCGCCGAATCACTTCCATTGCATCCGTAGAGTGGTCTTGACTCTGGAAGCCGATAGAGCGACGCGACGCCTGCTCAGCCCCTGCATTAGACGTCATAATCAGGATAACGTGACGGAAATCCGCCTCGCGGCCATTATTATCCGTCAAACGTCCGTGATCCATCACCTGTAGCAACAGGTTGAACACTTCAGGGTGTGCCTTCTCAATCTCATCTAGCAGCAACACACAATGCGGCTGCTTAGTGACAGCTTCGGTTAACAGACCACCTTGATCATAGCCGACATAGCCCGGAGGAGCGCCGATCAAACGTGAAACGGTATGTCGCTCCATGTATTCCGACATATCAAAGCGTACTAACTCGATACCCATGATATGGGACAACTGCTTAGCAACCTCGGTTTTACCCACACCAGTAGGACCTGCAAACAGGAAACTACCAACGGGTTTGTCTGGCGATTTCAGCCCCGCCCGAGACAGCTTAATTGCTGCCGAGAGCGTATCAATCGCCTCGTCTTGACCGAATACCAACATTTTGAGATCACGGTCGAGCTTTTCTAGTAACTTACGATCAGAACTAGAAACGCTCTTCGGTGGGATACGCGCTATCGATGCAACCACGGCTTCCACTTGTTCCACATCAATAGTGTGAGCCCGCACTTCCGGTGGCAGCATGCGCTGATGGGCGCCAGCCTCATCAATCACATCGATGGCTTTATCTGGGAGGAAACGGTCATTGATATAACGATCCGCCAGGCGTGCCGCACTCTCCAACGCACCATCGGTATATTTCAGCTCATGGTGCTCTTCAAAGCGCGAGCGTAACCCTTTGAGAATTTTGATGGTATCGTCCACGGAAGGCGCTAGCACATCGACTTTCTGGAAGCGTCGGGCCAGAGCGCGGTCTTTCTCAAAAATACCGCGAAATTCTTGGAAAGTCGTCGAGCCAATACAACGTAGCTCACCGGAGGAAAGCAAGGGCTTCAACAGATTAGATGCATCCATCACGCCACCCGAGGCAGCACCTGCGCCAATGACGGTGTGAATCTCATCAATAAACAGCACCGCATTGGGCTGCTTACGCAGCTCGCCAAGCAAGCTTTTCAGGCGTTTCTCAAAGTCACCACGATACTTGGTACCTGCCAATAACGCGCCCATATCCAATGAGTAAACCACCGCGTCGGCAATGACTTCCGGTACGTCTTCTTCAACGATACGCTTGGCCAAACCTTCAGCGATAGCGGTTTTGCCAACACCAGCCTCACCGACCAGCAGCGGGTTATTTTTACGACGGCGAGCAAGAATTTGCACCACGCGCTCAAGCTCATGGTCGCGACCAATCAGCGGGTCAATTTTGCCTTGGCGGGCCTGCTCGTTCAGGTTGGTTGCGTAACCAGTTAGCGGATGCGCAGCGCCTTCTGCACTCCCTTCTTCTGCGTCATCACTCTCTTGAGAAGACGGCGATGGCGAGGTGGGACCATGACCAGAGACTTTGGAAATACCGTGGGCAATATAATTGACGGCGTCTACCCGCGCCACGCTCTGCTGCTTGAGAAAGTATACTGCTTGGCTCTCTTGCTCGGAAAAAATAGCGACCAGTACATTAGCGCCTGTGACTTCGCTCTTACCTGATGACTGTACGTGGAATACCGCACGCTGCAGCACCCGCTGAAAACCAAGCGTTGGCTGCGTTTCACGATCCGACTGGCTTTCTGGAATCAGTGGCGTCGTCGAATTAATAAAATCTTGCAGATCGGAGCGCAGTTTATCCAGATTCGCTCCGCACGCTTTTAGCACGTCAACTGCTGACGCATTATCCAGCAACGCCAGGAGCAGATGCTCAACGGTCATAAACTCGTGGCGCTTTGAGCGAGCCACGGTGAATGCCGTGTTCAGGGTCAGTTCAAGTTCTTTACTCAGCATGTCAGTCCCCTTTTCGCTGCTACCTAGGGCGTGTCGCCACCTAGGGGTTGCGTCGGATCAGTTTAATCGACCGGCACTTTCAACATCGGGTACAAATGGCGCTCTTGCAAGCCCCATCGTTAGTTTTTTTCAACGCTTTCAGTCTGCGGCTTCAATATCGCACATCAAAGGATGCTCACATTCGCGGGCATATTCATTGACTTGGTAACTTTTTGTTTCGGCAATATCCCGAGTAAAAATACCGCACGTGGCTTTACCTTGCGTGTGTACTGCCAGCATAACTTGCACGGCTTGCTCACTGTCCATGTTGAAAAAGCCTTGTAGCACTTCAACCACAAACTCCATGGGAGTGTAATCGTCGTTGTGAAGCACCACCTTATATAAAGGCGGTCGGGCAAGTTCCGGTTCAGCGGGCTGAACCGCCAGATCATCATCATACTCAGGTGCATCAGGGCGGCTCACCTCTGCTTGCAGGGTTGGCACCACACATGAAATGTTTAAATTGGGCATAAGCAGCAAGGTTTATCGTCTCTTAGCTGGCGGTGGCGTCTTACGGTGCTTGGACTCGTCCATCTAAGCCTAACTCACTATCGTAGGACGCCTATTGCCAGCAAGGGTTCATGGAAAATACAAAATTAGCATACTAAATAAGACAAAAAACCCTCGCCCACTAAGGCGGGCGAGGGATATCACAGCGTTTTCATTCGCGTTGCCCAGCGACAGCGCAAACTGCTTGTGATTTCAGACCTTAACCGTTCGCGACCATCGCAAGGGCTTCGTTGAGTGTCTTACTCGGGCGCATGACTTGACTAGCCACTTCTCCATTCGGGTGGTAGTAGCCTTTAAGATCCACTGGCTGCCCTTGCACGCTATTCAGCTCGTCAATGATCGTAGCTTCGTTAGCTTTCAGCGTTTCTACCAAACGGGCAAAGCGTGTTTTCAGTTCAGCGTCTTGATCCTGAGCTGCCAATGCTTCTGCCCAATACAGCGCCAGATAGAAGTGGCTTCCACGGTTATCAAGTTCACCCACTTTGCGTGAAGGTGATTTGTTGCTTTCTAGGAACTTGCCGTTCGCTTCATCCAACGCTTTCGCCAGCAACTTAGCACGGTCATTGTCAAAACGTTTGGCGAGGTGCTCCAAAGAAGCAACCAGAGCCAGGAACTCACCAAGGCTGTCCCAACGTAGATGATTCTCTTCAAGCAACTGCTGCACGTGTTTAGGTGCGGAACCACCAGCGCCCGTTTCAAACAGGCCGCCGCCATCCATTAACGGAACAATAGAGAGCATTTTGGCACTGGTGCCCAGCTCTAGAATCGGGAATAGGTCAGTCAGGTAGTCGCGAAGGATATTGCCCGTCACCGAGATCGTATCAAGACCACGAATCACACGCTCAAGGGTGTAACGCATCGCCCGAACCTGGGACATGATATGGATCTCAAGCCCAGCAGTGTCGTGATCCTTAAGGTACGTTTTGACCTTCTTGATCAACTCGTTCTCATGCGGGCGGTAAGGGTCAAGCCAGAACACCGTCGGCATACCAGAATCACGGCAGCGCTCGACGGCCAGCTTCACCCAATCGCGAATCGGTGCATCTTTGACCTGGCACATACGCCAGATATCACCCTGCTCCACATTCTGCGACAGCAGTACTTCACCTGTATCCAGGTCGGTGATGTTAGCAACACCATCTTCCGGCACTTCGAAGGTCTTATCGTGTGAGCCGTACTCTTCGGCTTTCTGCGCCATCAGACCAACATTAGGAACGGTGCCCATAGTTGCTGGATCAAACGCACCGTGCCATTTACAGAAGTTGATCATCTCCTGATAGATACGCGCGAACGTCGACTCAGGCATGACGGCTTTGACGTCCTTGAGACGACCATCAGCACCGTACATCTTACCGCCAGCACGGATCATCGCCGGCATTGAAGCGTCAACAATCACATCGCTGGGCGAGTGGAAGTTGGTGATGCCGCGAGCCGAATCAACCATTGCCAGCTCTGGGCGCTTGTCATGGCACGCGTGTAGGTCACTAATGACTTCATCACGTTGGGATTCTGGCAAGGTCGCAATTTTATCGTAAAGATTAGCGATGCCGTTGTTAACATCGACACCCAACTCTTTGAAGAGATCGCCGTGCTTCTCAAAGGCGTCTTTGTAGAAAATCTTGACGCAGTGCCCGAACACAATCGGGTGCGAGACTTTCATCATCGTCGCCTTGACGTGCAGTGAGAACATCACGCCGGTCTTGCGTGCGTCCTCGATTTCACGCTCATAAAACTCCAGCAGTGCTTTCTTGCTCATAAACATGCTGTCGATGATTTCGCCTTCCAACAGCTCGACCCGGGGCTTGAGCACCTTGGTTTCACCGCTGGCGGTGATCAGCTCCATCTTGACGTTGCGGGCACGATCCAAAGTCATCGACTTCTCACCGTGGTAGAAGTCGCCACTATGCATGTGCGAAACATGGGTACGCGACGCCTGGCTCCACTCCCCCATAGAATGCGGGTACTTACGCGCGTACTCTTTGACAGCCTTCGGGGCACGACGGTCGGAGTTACCTTCACGCAGAACGGGGTTAACCGCACTGCCTTTGACTTTGTCGTAGCGCGCTTTAATATCTTTCTCTTCGTCGCTGCTTGGCTCGTCAGGGTACTCAGGCAGCTTGTAGCCCTGCTCTTGCAGCTCTTTGATCACAGCCCGCAGCTGCGGCATGGAAGCACTGATGTTGGGTAATTTGATAATATTGGCTTCAGGAACCTTGGCTAACGCACCTAATTCCGCCAAGTGATCTTCAATACGCTGCTCTTCTGTTAAGTAGTCGGGGAACAGAGAGAGAACACGAGCCGCCAGGGAAATATCCCGAGTTTCTACCTCAATACCAGCAGCGTCGGTGAATGCATCAATAATCGGTAGCAAAGAGTATGTCGCGAGCGCAGGCGCTTCGTCGGTGAGCGTGTAAATGATCTTCGGCGTTTTAGACATTTTGCGTTAACCTCTTTTTTCTATCGCTGTGATTATAAAGATCCTGAGCGACGCGACTCATTCAACGAAAAACCATGCCGCGAAGCAGGCGGGGCCATTATAGTTGGCTTTCCCGGTTATCAATCGGTGGTTCTTACGGTAGTACCTACGACGGTTCTTTCAGTGGTAATTATGGCAACTCCAGCACGACTCAACCGCTGTTCAAGAGCTAGCTCAGAAGTATACCAGCGCTGCATTTTAATCGCATGAGAGATTGTCGACAAATCAAGGGCGACCCCTAAAAGAGCTTATGAGCACCTTATATTTATTGCATAAACCCTATCGCATGCTCTCTCAGTTTACCGATCAACAAGGCCGTAACACATTAGCCAATGTTATCGATGTGCCTGGCGTGTATGCCGCAGGTAGGCTTGATTACGACTCGGAAGGCCTGCTGCTATTGAGTGATGATGGCAGCCTTATCCACCGCATCGCCCACCCGCGTCACAAACAGCCTAAAACCTACTGGGTGCAGCTCGAAGGGAATATAAGCGATGCCTCGATTGACGCGCTCAAGAACGGCATCCTCCTTAAAGATGGCCCCACCCAACCTGCAAAGGTACGCCGTATTAAGCCACCTCTTATTGCGGAGCGTGACCCCGCCATTAGTCCCAAGCGTCATCCGGTAACCAGCTGGATTGAGCTAACCATCACCGAAGGACGCAACCGCCAAGTGCGCCGCATGACTGCCCACGTGGGCTTCCCTACACTGCGACTGGTGCGCGCGGCGATAGGTCCCTGGCAGTTGGGCGACCTCTCCCCCGGAGAGTGGCGCACAGAAACGCTGCATGCTCCTCGCCCTACTAGCCCTCCCAAACACAGAGCCCCACGCAAGCACAGGCGCTCCACATGAGCAACGCAATGACTAAGGGAAATTCGATTAACAACGGAACTATTCGAAATACGGTCGCCTGCGTTATTCAGCAAAACGAGCGTTTTTTAATGGTGGAAGAAGACCGCGGCGACACGCAGACAGTTTTCAACCAACCGGCCGGGCATATAGAGCCAGGTGAAGGGCCTCTGGCAGCCGTGCTCAGAGAAGTACAAGAAGAAACTGCTTGGCAGGTCACACTAACCAGCTACCTAGGCCTGTATGTGTTTCATACCCCCGAAGGCCTTACCTTTCATAGCCACGGCTTTATTGCGACGCCTGATGTGTTACTTACATCGCCGATTGATAGCGATATCACGGCGACTCACTGGCTGACACTGGATGAAATCAGCTCACTCGATGCTGCCGGCCGGCTTCGCAGCTCACTGGTACTCAAGCGTATTAGCGACGCTATTAGCGACCGTAGCTATCCCCTCACGGTGATTCAGGAGTGAAGCACTCGAAGCACCAAGCTCCCATCGTGTATAATTAGCGCCCAACTGCCCACCACTTCAACTGAGGATGCCAATGACATCCACCCATGGCACGTCTACTCATGAAGCGTCCGAGGCCGACACCCCAAAAGTAATTGTTGGCATGTCGGGCGGCGTCGATTCATCGGTTTCCGCTCTCCTTCTACTCCAACAGGGGTACGAAGTTGAGGGCTTGTTTATGAAGAACTGGGATGAAGACGACGGCACCGAATACTGCACGGCAAAAGAAGACCTTGCCGATGCCGAGGCGGTGTGCACGAGGCTAGGTATCAAGCTGCATACCGCCAACTTCGCTGCCGAGTATTGGGACAATGTATTTGAGCATTTCCTGGCAGAGTACAAAGCAGGCAGAACGCCTAATCCCGATATTCTGTGCAACCGAGAGATCAAATTTAAGGTTTTTCTTGAATACGCCGAAATGCTGGGCGCCGATAAAATTGCGACCGGACACTATGTGCGCCAAGGGGTTCGTGAAGGTCGCCCACGTCTGCTAAAAGGCTTGGATAGCAATAAAGATCAAAGCTATTTCCTGCACGCAGTGCCTGAAGCGGCGATTGCACGCACCCTGTTTCCTGTCGGCGAGTTGGAAAAACCCGCCGTTCGGGCACTGGCTGAACAGCACGATCTCATTACCGCCAAGAAAAAAGACTCTACCGGCATTTGCTTTATCGGCGAGCGCCGCTTCCGCGACTTTTTGCAGCAATACCTACCCGCACAGCCCGGCAATATTGAAACACCCGAAGGCGACGTTATTGGCAAACACATGGGGTTAATGTACTACACCCTTGGACAGCGTCAGGGGTTAGGCATTGGTGGCCTAGCCAACTATTCGGAAGACCCTTGGTACGTAGCGGCCAAAGATCTGGAGCGCAATGTGTTGATTGTCGTCCAAGGCAAGCACCATCACCTGCTGTTTAGCAATGCTCTGGCCACTGAAGCGATGGATTGGGTAGCAGGCGAACCGCCTGCCTCGCAGGGCCGTTTTACCGCCAAGACCCGCTACCGTCAAAGTGACTGCCCGTGTGAAGTCCAAGCGTTGCCCGATGGCTCTGTCGAGGTGGTTTTTGATGCCCCCCAATGGGCGGTGACACCTGGCCAGTCATTGGTACTTTATGATGGTGATATTTGCTTAGGCGGCGGTGTTATTCGCGCCACTTGGAACACGACGGAGGCAGCCGCATGAGCGCCACCCCCATTCACCGTGCACCCGATTCCCAAGCCGCCCGCCAAGCACTGGCACTGGCTGGTGTCTTTCAAGCGGCAAGCCTAGTAGATGAACTAGCGCGTACCGGACAGGTTGACCCCCGCGCCTGGGAAACGCTGATTAACGCGACGGTCGACACTAACCCAGATAGCTTTGAAGCCATCTATGGCGGCCACCCCAACAACCTGCGCCGAGGACTGGATACGCTGGAAGCGCTGGTTGGGCGCAAGCAGGCTAACCCCGTGGTATTGCGCTACGGCTTTTCACTGCTACTGCTAATGAATAAGCTGCGCACTGATCGCCATATGATGGATTTGCTTGGCCAAAAGCTGGCCCGTGTTGAGGGGCAGGCAGAGCATTTCGGCAGCACCCATGAAAATGTCATTGCCAGCCTTGGCGAAGCCTACCAAGAAACCATTTCGACGTTCAAAACCCGTATTGTCGTGCAGGGCGACCCATCGTTACTGCAAACACCTATGATGCCCGAGCGGGTGCGCGCCTGCCTGATGGCAGGCATTCGTTTTGCGCTACTGTGGCATCAACAAGGCGGGCGTCGTTGGAAGCTGGTCTTCCAACGTAAAGCATTAAGGCAAGCTCTGGACAGCCTCGGCTGACCCGCTTGCGACACCCAGACACATCTTCGACACATTGACTTTCGACCACCCTGGAAACCAAGCCATGCAACTCTCTGCTTTGACCGCCCTCTCTCCCGTTGACGGCCGCTACAGCGCTAAAGCTGCCGCGCTTCGTGAGCATTTCAGCGAATTCGGCCTCATCCGTGCTCGCGTGATTGTGGAAGTGCGCTGGCTGCAGCGCCTTGCTGACCACAGCCAAATTGTCGAAGTACCGCCGCTTTCAGCGGAAGCGACTGCCTTTCTTGAGCAGCTGATTCGCGACTTTTCTGTCGAAGATGCCGAGCGCATCAAAGAAATTGAGCGAACCACTAACCACGACGTCAAAGCGGTTGAGTACTTCTTGAAAGAGAAGATTGCTGGGCAACCCGAACTCAACGCAGTCACCGAATTTATTCACTTCGCCTGCACCAGCGAAGACATCAACAACCTTTCTTACGGCGTCATGCTGGCAGATGGCCTTAAAGCCATTCTGCCTACCCTGCATGAAGTGGCAGATGAGATTGCCAAGTTGGCCATTGCCCATGCGGCCCAACCGATGCTTTCGCGCACCCACGGACAAACCGCCAGCCCCACAACGCTGGGCAAAGAAATGGCCAACGTGGCCTACCGTTTGAAGCGCCAGCTCAAGCAAATTGAACGTGTTGAGATTCTGGGCAAAATTAACGGTGCCGTGGGTAATTACAACGCTCACCTCACGACTTACCCAGATATTGACTGGGAAGCCAACGCGCGTACCTTCGTGGAAGGCTTGGGCCTAAGCTTCAACCCCTATACCACACAGATTGAGCCGCACGACTACATTGCCGAGCTTTTCGATGCGGTTTGCCGTTTCAACACCATTTTGATCGACTTTGATCGCGACGTATGGGGCTATATTTCGCTGGGTTACTTCAAACAGCGCACCATCGAAGGCGAAATTGGCTCATCCACCATGCCGCATAAAGTTAACCCGATCGACTTTGAAAACTCGGAAGGTAACCTGGGGCTCGCTAACGCGGTGCTTGGTCATTTAGCACAGAAACTACCGATTTCACGCTGGCAGCGCGATCTGACAGACTCCACTGTGCTGCGAAACCTAGGCGTGGGCCTGGCTTACGGTCTGATTGGTTACCATGCAAGTCTCAAAGGCATCAGCAAGCTGGAAGCGAACCCAGAGCGCCTTGCAGAAGACCTGGACAACAGCTGGGAAGTGCTCGCCGAGCCAATCCAAACGGTAATGCGTCGTTACGGCATCGAAAAACCCTACGAAAAGCTAAAAGAACTGACCCGTGGCAAGCGGATTGATCAGGCAGGCTTTGCTGCCTTTATTGATACGCTCGAGCTACCTGAGCCGGTTAAACATGAGCTGAAAGCGCTCTCTCCTGCCAGCTATATTGGTAATGCGAAGGCACAAGCCGAAGCACTTAACCAGCGGCTTGCTGCACTCTAAACGACGCCCTAGGATAACGCCATGAGCCAACACGATAAGCCACTTACTTTACTCGGCGACTTAACACCCGAAGATTTCTTAGCCAACTACTGGCAACAGAAGCCGCTGCTGATTCGTGGCGCTATCCCCGATTTCATTAGCCCCATCGACCCTGATGAGCTCGCCGGGCTTGCCTGCGAACTCGGCGTGGAAGCTCGTCTGGTGGAAGAAAATGGGCCAGAGGGACCCTGGCAGGTTTCCCATGGCCCGTTTGACGACGCGACCTTCGAGCGACTGCCGGAAGGCAACTGGAGTCTGCTGGTTCAGGCGGTTGATCACTACGTGCCGTCAATCGCTGCGCTCATGGATGAGTTTGACTTTCTACCCCGCTGGCGGCTGGATGACATCATGGTGAGTTATGCACCACCTGGAGGCAGCGTCGGTCCGCATATTGACCAATATGATGTTTTCTTGCTCCAAGCCAGCGGTCAGCGCCGCTGGCAACTAGGCAGCAAGCAGCCTGACAACGCGCCGATCATTCAAGGCATCGACTTACGCATCCTTGAAACGTTCGAGGTCGAAACAAGCTCCGACTGGACCCTGGCGCCGGGCGACATGCTCTACCTTCCTCCCGGCTGGGCCCACCATGGCGTTAGCCAAACCGACGACTGCATGACCATTTCGGTCGGTTTCCGTGCACCTTCAGCCGATGAGGCCATCACCTCTTACGCCGATTATGTGGGTGAACAGTTATCTGATTCTCAACGTTATAGCGATGCAGGCATGACCCCCGCCCAGCATCTGGGTGAATTAGACGACGACGCCGTCGAGCGTATGCGCCAATTTGTGCTCTCCACGCTGGATAAGCCCGAACAAGTGGCGCAATGGTTCGGGCGAGTGATGACCCAGCCGAAGTATATTGACCAAGTAGTCCCCCTTGAAGAGCCAATGAGCGAAGCAGAGCTTGTAGCGCAGCTACAAGAGGGCGAACCACTCCTTCATATGCCGGGTTCTCGCGTTGCCTGGCGCAGCGATGCCAACGGTACCACGCTATTTGCCGATGGTGACGGGCACGCCTGCTCAGAGGAGCTGGCTAAGCGGCTTGCTGACCCCACCCCCATGTATGAAGACGTACTCGACCTTGACGGTGCCGCTGCGCTCATCACTCAACTTGTGAACACTGGCAGCCTGGGCTTTATGGGCGAAGAGGAGGATGAGGAGTAATGGTGCCTGCCACCACCATTGTTAGCGGCCACTGGGAGGCGCTCAAAGATGCTGCCTCTCCCATCCGCCGCGTAGTGTTTATTGACGAGCAGAACGTGCCTAAAGAAGAAGAGTGGGATGGCCGAGATGAGGAGTGCATCCACTTCTTGGCCACTGTTGAGGGCACGCCGGTGGGCACTGCTCGCCTGCTACCGGATGGACATATTGGGCGTGTTGCCGTCCTTGCCAGTTTTCGCGGCTCTGGCATTGGCTACCAGCTAATGGAGGCCGCCATACGGGCTGCCAAATCAGCAGGCCATACCAGCGTAGCGCTAAGCGCTCAGCTACACGCTCTCGCTTTCTACGAGCGTTTAGGGTTTGTCACCCACGGCGATGTATTTATGGATGCCGGAATACCTCATCGAGAAATGGTATTGACGTTTTAATCACCTTACTCGTTCTGAAGCCCTACGATAACGCCACCTCTGTGTGGCGTTTTTTGTGCATATTGCTACCCATCTGACGAAAAACCACTACACAAACAGGGCGCCATAGGGAGCCGCTGTAGTCGAACTACAACCACACCTGCCCCCAAGTGACAATTGTTGAATGCCCTATTCTCGTTGATAGTAACTGCATCACGGCGTTATCGACTGTCGCAAGCGTCTTTACCACCTTCGACGTTAGTGTGTTAGACGTTTGGTTCAAAGACGATAGACGTAGAGACAGCGCCGTAAAATTCAATAATGCTGAACACAACTTCGCAGGTGCAGCATAAGCGTCAGCTAATCTTGCGAACAGCTATCACGACCCCAGAGGAAACAGCTTATGTCAGGACTGCTCGAAGATATCAAAGCAATGGCCCAACTGCGCGAAGCTCAAGGCGGCAAATGGGAAGCGATCAAACCTGAATACGCTGCACGTATGCGTGCCCAAAACCGTTTCCACACGGGCTTAGACATCGCCCGCTATACTGCCAAAATCATGCGTGAAGACATGGCAGCCTACGATGCTGATACCTCTCAGTACACGCAGTCCCTGGGGTGCTGGCATGGCTTTATTGGTCAGCAAAAGCTGATTTCCATCAAAAAGCACTTCGGCACGACTAAGCGACGTTACCTGTACCTTTCTGGCTGGATGGTGGCCGCTCTACGCTCAGAGTTTGGCCCGCTTCCCGACCAGTCAATGCATGAAAAAACCTCTGTTGCCGACCTCATTGAAGAGCTTTATACCTTCTTAAAGCAAGCCGATGCGTGGGAGCTCAACCACCTGTTCCGTGCTTTAGACGACGCAAAAGAAGCAGGCGACAGCACTAAAGAGCAAGAGCTGATCAGCAAAATCGACAACTACGAGACGCACATCGTACCGATCATTGCCGATATTGATGCTGGTTTCGGTAATGCTGAAGCAACGTATCTGCTGGCTAAAAAATTCATCCAAGCGGGCGCTTGCTGTATCCAGCTTGAGAACCAGGTTTCCGATGAGAAGCAGTGCGGCCACCAAGATGGCAAAGTCACCGTTCCCCACGAAGACTTCCTGGCAAAAATCAATGCGGTTCGTTACGCCTTCCTGGAGCTTGGTATTGAAGACGGCGTTATCGTTGCCCGTACCGACTCACTAGGCGCAGGCCTGACTCAGAAAATCGCCGTTACCAATGAGCCTGGTGACTTGGGTGATCAGTACAACAGCTTCTTAGATGGCGACGTTATTGAAAACGCTAGCGACATTAACAACGGCGACGTGGTTATCAAACAGAACGGCAAGCTAGTGAAGCCTAAGCGTTTAGCGTCGGGTCTCTACCAGTTCAAGCCAGGTACCGGTGAAGACCGTGTGGTGCTGGACTGTATTACTAGCCTGCAAAATGGTGCTGACTTACTGTGGATCGAAACCGAAAAACCCCACGTTGGCCAAATTGCCAGCATGGTTAATCGTATTCGCGACGTCGTGCCTGATGCCAAGCTGGTTTACAACAACTCACCTTCGTTTAACTGGACACTCAACTTCCGGCAGCAAGTATTCGATGCGTGGGAAAAAGAAGGCAAAGACGTATCTGCTTACCAGCGCGATCAGCTGATGAGTGTTGAGTACGACAACACCGAACTTGGTCAACTTGCCGATGAGTGGACCCGCAACTTCCAGCGCGATGCCGCTCGCGAAGCCGGTATATTCCACCACTTAATCACTCTGCCGACTTACCACACCGCCGCGCTGTCTACCGACAACCTGGCTAAAGGCTACTTCGGCGATGAAGGTATGCTGGCTTACGTTGAGGGCGTTCAGCGCCAGGAAATTCGCCAAGGTATCGCCACCGTCAGACACCAAGACATGGCAGGCTCTAACATTGGCGATGACCATAAGGAGTTCTTCCATGGTGATGCAGCCCTGAAAGCCGGCGGTAAAGACAACACCATGAATCAGTTCGGCTAATCACTTGCTTAGCAACACACAACAGGGGGCTGCATGCCCCCTGTTTTTTGCGTTTCTCTCAGTACCCCCCTTCTCATCTACCCTCTCTCAATGAATGATGCACATTTTTGCACATTGCTTTCTTAATACTTGTCTACAATTCATAGTGTGATCTTTTACCTGGATGACTAGTCAAAGCGTTATACTTGCGTTATGTTCTTAGCGAACACCGTTCTATAACTAGCTCAGACATTACCTATTATTGCTGCTTTGCAGCCATGCGGGCCGAGAAACATTGGAGATTTTAATGAAACGTATACTACCTATTGCCGCACTAAGCATTCTTACGCTAGCAGGCTGTGCTAACACCGCTCCTTACTCTGGCGATGTATACCGTGGTAACCAAGCACAAACAGGCCAAAGCGTCGCCTATGGTACTGTGGTTGCCGTGCGCCCAGTGCAAATTCAAGCAGATAGCCGTACCGGCAACATACTCGGTGGTGGCGGTGGTGCTGTTATCGGCGGTCTACTTGGAAGCCAAGTGGGTGGCGGTTCAGGTCGCCAGCTAGCGACTGTAGCTGGCGCGCTAGGCGGTGCGGTTGCCGGTACTGCAGCGGAAGATCGCGCAAACCGGATCAATGCGCTGGAGATGGAAATCCGTCGTGATGACGGCACCGATGTCATTGTCGTACAAAGTGCCGACCGCCAATTCCAGGCAGGACAACGGGTTCGCTTGATTGGTAGCGGAGCTAACTTGAGCGTCGCCCCCTACTAATCACCGATATTTATCAACCACAGATACTTATCTGTTACACCAAAAAACGCCTGGCCAAATGAATGGTCAGGCGCTTTTTTTGGAACGGCGTCTTGGTCAACAAGCAGATATTTCAACAAGCCATTTAATTAAGTCTCTACTTAATTAATGAGTCGTCTTACTGCTTGCCCAACTTGCCAGCTTTGCGATAACCAAACCAATAATCGCCAGCAGAATGACTACCAGCAATATATCCACTGGGCGAACCATCGTCGTTGCGCCCAGTATCGCTAATGCCAACACCCATATATAGCGGTTTTCACCATGGGTCTTTAAAACCTCAGGCAGCATCTTATCCAAGCCTTGGCTAACACCACTATCCCAGCGCTTATTCGCAAAGTAAGCAATTAGCGCAAATGTGATAACCCAGATAAAGAAGATCGTCATAACCAACTCCGGTGAAGGTTGTCTTAAGGGGGAAAAGAGGTTGACGTAGGGTATCCTCGGACTCTCGTCGGCGCAATAGCGCCAAAGGTGTGGGGGCAGAAAAAGCCCGTTTACCCCCTGACAAGCCAGCTCTCACGCGTTACCATGTTGGGACATGCACTCACCGAAAGGTTATTTAATGCAAATTGCGCAAAACTCGGTTGTCGCGTTCCACTACACTCTGACCAACGATGCAGGTGAAGTGCTTGACAGTTCCGAAGGCCGTGAGCCACTGACGTATCTCCACGGTGCTGGCAATATTATCCCAGGCCTGGAAAAAGAGCTTGAAGGTCGTTCTGCTGGCGACAAACTGAACGTAAAAGTAGCACCCGAAGAGGGCTACGGCGAAGTTCAAGAACAGCTGATGCAAGAAGTACCCCGCGATGCGTTCCAAGGCGTTGAAAGCATCGAGCCTGGCATGCAGTTCCAAGCGCAGACCCAGGGCGGCCCATTGATGGTTACCGTTAAGAAGGTTGAAGGCGATACCGTTGTTGTCGATGGCAACCACCCGCTGGCGGGACAGCACCTCAACTTTGATGTTGAAATTGCTACTGTCCGCGAAGCGAGCGAAGAAGAAGCCGAGCACGGTCATGTGCACGGTGAAGGCGGCGTTGAGCACTAATCACTCAATGCATGCTGTAAATAAAGGGCGGCCCTCGGGTCGCCCTTTTAATTTGCGCTACTGCTCTTCGGGAATTAACACCAGCTGCCCGTAACGCACGCTGCGCGATGACGTCACCTCATCGGAAAACTGCTTTAGCGCGCTGCCCTGCCCTTTTAATAGCGCCACTTCCAGACAACTATCATGATTAATGTGCACATGGAGCGTCGATAACGTCAGATCGTGATGATCGTGAGAATGACGGGTTAAGCGTTTAGATAAATCTCGCGCCGCGTGATCGTACACATATACCAGTGCTCCCATGCACGGTGCCTCTGGTGCAATCTCTTCTTTAGCCTGCTTTAAGCCGCTACGTGTTAAGTCACGAATCGCCTCCGAGCGGTTCTGGTAGCCACGCATCCGCATTAGCGCATCCACTTCGCTTAGCAACTCCTCATCGAGCGTTACCGTCACTCGTTGCATGTTATCTCCCTAGCTGGCATTCAATTGGATAGCAGCTCAACCACTTTCGGCTCAAAAAGTATGATGTTATTGTTAAAACATCATACTCACTCAAACGGCCATCTTATGCATTGCGACTACCGCTTCATCTTACCGAGTCTAGCCGCAGCATGCTTGGTGCTAAGCCCGCCACTGGAAGCAAAAGAGCAGTTGGTGCTGGCGATAGGCGGAGAACCAGAGCAAGGCTTTGACCCGCTGCTTGGTTGGGGCCAATACGGCAACCCGCTGTTCCAATCAACACTACTCACCCGAGGGCGCGACCTCAACGTAGATGCTGGGCTTGCCACCGCATGGTCACTTTCAGAAGACCGACTTACCTGGACACTCCGACTACGTAGTGATGCTCGCTTTGCCGATGGAACCCCACTCACCGCAGCGGATGTTGCCTATACTTTTAATGCTGCCGCCGCAGCCGGTGGGCGCGCCGACGTCAGCGCACTCAGTAAAGCATACGCCATTGATGACCACACAGTTGAACTAACACTAACGACACCGCGGATTACTTTTATTGACCAGCTGATGACCCTAGGTATCGTTCCTGATGCCCAGCGGGAAAACGGCTATAACGAAGACTATGGCAGGAAGCCGCTTGGCTCAGGCCCTTACCGTTTAGTCGAGTGGCAAGAGGGTGAGCAACTGATTGTCGAGCGCAATCCCTATTTTTATGGCCCAACACCAGCGTTTGAACGGTTGGTGTTTGTGTTTACCGGCGAAACCTCGACGCTAAGCGCCGCCCAGGCGGGACAGGTTGACCTTGCCTCCGTGCCCCCCGCTCTAGCAACCAAATTACCCGACCATATGCATCGCGTGGTAATGGAGAGCGTTGATAACCGCGGCATTTTATTCCCAATGCAGCCGGACTTAGGCAATCGCGCGCCCTCAGGGGCCCCCATTGGCAACGATGTGACATCTGATCTCGCTATTCGCCAAGCAATCAACCTGGCGCTCGACCGAGAAACGCTGGTGGATGTTGCACTGAACGGCTTTGGCCGACCAGCCTTCAGCCCAGCCGATGGTTTGCCCTGGAGCCTTGACGATGAAGCATTGACCGCGCCTGACCTCGAGCGCGCCAATGCCCTACTCGACACCGCGGGCTGGGAGCGCCGCCAAGATGGGATACGCTATAAAAATGACCTGCCCGCCCGTTTCCGTTTGACCTACCCTGCCAGCGATACCACCCGCCAACTGCTAGCCCAAATAAGCGCCGAAATGGTACGCCCCCTGGGGATTGAGGTGCAGCCTACAGGGCGTCACTGGGACGAGATCCAACGCGAGGCACTACACCAAGACGCCATTGTGTTTGGCTTCGGCAGCCACAGCCCACAAGAAGTTTACTACCTGTTCCACAGCCAGCATGCTGGCTTTGGTTTTTACAACAGCGGTTATTATGCCAATAACACCGTTGATAGCCACCTAGAGTCTGCCCAGGCAGCCGCTAGCGTTGAACAAGCGAATAAGCACTGGCGAGACGCCCAGTGGGACGGCGATAGTGGCTACGGATTTAGGGGCGATGCCAGCTGGGCGTGGATGGTCAATCTTGACCACGTATATGCTGCCGATGCGTGCCTGGATGTCGGGGAGCTGGGCGTTGCCCCTCATGGTCACGGATGGCCAATCACCGCGAACCTGCTGGAATGGCGCTGGACGTGCGATTAATCCAACAGATAGCGAGCCGGCTAGTGCGGCTTATCCTGGTATTGCTCTGCGTGGCGGCCGTGTCGTTTGGGTTGATCATGCTTTCTCCAATCGACCCAATCGATGCCTACCTCGGCTCTCAAATGGCTCAGGTAAGCCCTGACCAACGCGCTCTCATTGCCGAGCAATGGGGCTTTGATGCGCCGCCTGCTGCTCAATTTAGCCGTTGGCTAAGCCAGTTGCTAAGCGGCGAGTTGGGATGGAGTCATATTTACAACCAGCCAGTCAGCGACGTCATTAGCCAGCGCTTTCAACGCTCGATATTACTGCTGGGCAGTGCCTGGCTACTTGCTCTGCTTGTCGGCTTTGCGCTGGGCATTATCGCCGGTGCTAAAGAGGGCTCATTACTAGACCGCCTGATTTGCGGCTACGTCTATGTCACGGCATCCACCCCTACCTTTTGGCTCGCCATGCTGGCACTGTTGCTGTTTTCCGTTTATCTCGGCTGGATGCCTACCTGCTGCGCGGGCCCCACGGGCGTTGTCAATCAGGATGTCAGCACGCTCACCCGACTACATCACTTGATACTACCTGTCGCCACACTGGCTCTGCTGGGCATCGCCGCCATCACCCTGCATACGCGCGCGCGAATGGTGGCTCTCATGCGTTCCGATATTGCCCTGCACGCCTTTGCCCAAGGCGCCACTCGCTTCGATATTGCTTGGCGGCACGGCATTCGTCACGCCAGCCTTCCAGCAATAACCCTCGCCTTTGCCTCACTGGGCGAGCTATTTGGTGGCTCTATACTCATAGAACAAGTGTTTGCCTACCCAGGGCTTGGACAAGCTACCGTTGAGGCCGGACTACGTAGCGACGTGCCGCTTCTATTAGGAATAGCGCTGTTTACGGCACTGTTTGTGAGTATTGGCAATCTGATCGCCGATAGTCTCTACCAACTTATCGATCCACGCATCTCCAAGGAGCAGCCATAATGAGCGCGCAGCCTCGCTTTGCAGCGGCTGCCTACTGTGGCCTGTTCTTTATGCTATTGGCAATACTGGCAAGTAGCGCATGGTGGCTAGGAAACAGTCCATCACAGATGCAGTTTGACGCACGACTGATGCCTCCCAGCACCAGCCACTGGTTAGGTACCGATGCACTTGGTCGTGAGCTGTGGGCACGCACAGTGGCAGGATTGCGGCTGAGCTTTTGGGTGGGGTTAAGTGCTGCACTGCTAGGAACGGCCATTGCGCTAACGTTAGCCGCTGTTGCAACCCTTTCGACGACGCTCAATGCCATCATTAGCTTACTGATCGATACGCTCTTAAGCGTACCGCATCTCATTTTACTGCTGCTCATTGCATTTGCCTTAGGCGGCGGCACCCAGGCCGTCATTATCGCCGTCGCCTTTACCCACTGGCCCAGCTTAACCAGAGTACTGCGTGCCGAGCTACTGACGGTGCGCCAGGCTCCCTATGTGGCTATTTCTCAGGGGTTTGGTAAGCGCCGTGGATTCATTTTAGTGCATCATTTACTACCCCACGTGTTTCCACACTGCATCGTCGGCGCATTACTGCTGTTCCCCCATGCCATTTTGCATGAAGCTGCGCTGACCTTTTTGGGGGTCGGGCTAGACCCAAGTCAGCCAGCGATCGGGGTATTATTGGCTGACGCCATGCGCTATTTAACGGCGGGCTACTGGTGGCTGGGCGTGTTCCCAGGGTTGGGGTTACTACTCATGGTGCTATGTATTGACCGCTTAGCATTTCACTTAAGGCGAGCGCTGTAGAGGCCTATAGGAGCGTGTAATGCTGCAGATTAACCAGCTCAACTTGCAACTTCCCCACTATCGGAAATGGTGGCGCCGAGAGTGGGCAACCTGTATCGAAGACGTAACATTCGACGTACAGCCAGCAGAAATACATGCCGTCATTGGTGCATCTGGCGCAGGAAAAAGCCTGCTCGCCTCCACGATTATGGGATTATTACCTGAAGGGGCGAAGGCGACTGGTCAGCTCTATTTTGATGGCAACTTATTAACCAGTGAACACCAGCAACGACTCAGAGGTCACCAGTTAGCACTCATCCCACAATCGCTTAACGCGCTAGACCCTCTGGTTCGCAGCCAACGCCAAGTAAGCTGGGCAGCCCGCCGAGCGGGAAATCCCCATACCGTGGCTTGGCAGCTCGCTCGAGAAGCATTATCCCACTATCAGTTAGACCGCGATGCCCAGCGGCGCTATCCCCATGAGCTTTCTGGCGGCATGGCGCGGCGTGTCTTAACCGCCATGGCTCATGTAAGTCGGGCCAACCTGATCATTGCTGACGAACCAAGCGTAGGCTTAGATCCGCAGCAACGTAATCGCGTACTGGCCGCGCTTAAAGCATTAGCCTTGGAAGGCAAAGCGGTGATACTAATCACTCACGACCTGCGCCACGCGCTACCTATTGCCGACCGTGTCACCATCATGCGTCAAGGCCGCTCAGTCGAAACCACCCAAGCCAGCGCATTCCAAGGCCAAGGGGAACAACTGCAGAGTACATATGCAAGAGCGCTGTGGCATGCGCTCCCCAACAATGCCTTCAGCACCTCCCCCACTCGCCTATCATCCAAGGAGCCCACCCTTGCTTGAGGCTCGCCAACTGCAATTTGGCTTTCGTTCCAACGTGCCGCTATTAGAAACGTTATCACTGCGCCTTGAACACGGCGAGTGGCTAGGGTTAAGCGGCAACTCAGGCGCCGGGAAATCAACCCTGGGCAAGCTCCTGGCAGGTCTGTTGACACCACAGCATGGCGACGTCTATGTGGATAACAAACCACTAACGCAACGCGGACTACGGCCGGTGCAGTGGCTGGCGCAATCACCAGAGCTTGCGGTCAATCCACGCTGGCGAGTAGGAAAGACGCTACGCGAAGCCTGGACACCATCGGATGCATTGATACAGGATTTTGGTATCCGACGTGACTGGCTTGAACGCTTGCCCAACGCACTATCAGGCGGTGAGCTACAGCGTATTTGCGTACTGCGCGCCCTAGCGCCAGGGGTGCGTTACCTAATTGCTGACGAGATATCGACAATGCTTGATCCGATTACCCAGGTAGAACTGTGGCAAGCACTCAAACAGCATGCCAGGCACCATCAGCTCGGCGTGCTGGTGATTAGCCATGACGCCGCGCTTCTAGAGCGCTTATGTACCCGACGTGTTCATTTAGCAGGAGGCGTATTAAATTAACGACGCACGACTCGACGCTCAAAACGCCATAAACTAATGCCAATTGCCAGTGGCACGCAGAGCAGTAGCCATGAACCAACCACTACCCCCTGCCACTGTGACCAGCGCCAAAACGGCTCCAGCCAAAACCCACCCACGCTGGCCCCTAAATAATAAAACACCAAATAGAGCGCCGATGCACTACCCCGCGCGCCCTGAGCATAGCGGCCTACCCAACTGGAAGCCAACGAGTGGGCGAGAAAAAAACCAAACGCATTGATCGTTAAACCAATAATAATCAGCGTCAGTGAGTTCGCCAACGTCACCGCAGACCCCACCATTAAAATAGCGACACCGGCACTGATACATCCCCCAGGAGAAAATCGCTCGGCTAACCGCCCCGACACAGTAGAACCAAACGTACCGCCCAGATACGTCAGAAAAATCAGCCCTAAGCTGCTAGCCGCTAATTGATAGGGCTCGCCCGCCAGACGAAAAGTAATGTAACTGTATTGATTGATAAAAATAAGAAAGTTAATACCGCCCAAACAGTAAGCTGCCAGCAACAAAGGGGAACGCAAGTGGCTGAGCAAGTCTGTCGCTGCTTGGCGAAACTGAAAAGGCTTAGGGGTAAATGCCTTGCTATTGGGCAACAGTCGCCAAAACACAACGCAGCCAACCACCGTCATCACACCCACAGCCAAAAACGCTGCTGTCGTGCCACCTAAGGCCGCCGCTCCGCCGCCCACTACGCGCCCGCTGATACCACCAAGCGAATTGGCCCCAATATAAAGACCAACGGCGCTTAACAACGCGGGCTTATCAAACTCATCGCCCATCCATGCGATGGCCACTGCTGGCAGCCCACCCAGCACAAAGCCCTGCAGCAAACGCAGTAACAGTAGACTTTCAAACGTAGGAGCAAAGGCTAGCGCAAGAGAAAGACAGCCCGCTAACAGTAACGTGATGCGCATAATGGCTTCTCGGCCAATCGCGTCAGAAAGAGGACCAAATACCAGCAGTGCGAACGCCAGCGAAAGCGTCGATACGGACATCAACAGGCTGACGCCCAGTGTCGACACGCCATAGGCATCTTTCAGCCCAGGTAGAAGAGGTTGCGGCACATATAAATTAATAAACACAAGAAACGACCCTAAGCATAGGGCCGCTGTCGCGCGCCACCAGGCGCGCGTTTTAGCTTCAATCATGCCATCCCCAACGTTAAACGCTGTATGGTGACACTCACTGCATGAAACGGTCACCTAGCTGGGCAAGGTTAGTTGGCTCCAGAGCACGCCTAGACTGCCAGTAGTAGCGTTTCCAGTAGCTATTATTCAAGTTAGAAATAATCACACCCTGGGAAGAAGACGCATGTAAAAAGCGGCCATCCCCTACGTAAATCCCCACATGATTATAAGGCCCAGGGGGACGGAAGAAGACCAGATCGCCCGCCTGCAGCTCTTGGCGGTCGATCGGGCGTCCCTCATGCACTTGATCACCCGTCGTGCGTGGAAGCTCTAAATTAAACGTATCAAGAAATACATTTTGTACCAGTGCCGAACAGTCGATTCCACTGTCTGAGCTACCACCGATGCGGTAGGGCGTTCCAGCCCATCGCTGATGCTGCTCTAACAGCGCTTGGCGAATGAGTGTAGGTGGAGGTGTCTGAAGGCTACGCACTTGGCCATTGGAGTGTTTCGCAGGAGACATTGCAAGATGCTCCCCCTTCGCCAATCCCGGCAACGCCAACGAGAAGTAATCTTCAGGTGGCTCCATGCTCTGGCGCGAGGCAGAGCCAGCACAACCAGTTAAAACAGCAACAACAGCACAAACACTTACAACACGGACAGCGGTCACAGCGGGGTGTGGCAACGCAACCATGCAACTAACCTCGTAAAAGTAAAATTGTTTAAACAAAACAGAGCATGAAGAAACTCATTTTTTCAAACCCTGAACTATAAGCTAATTACTCTATGTTTGGCGAGCATCAATGTAAGATTCGTTGATCGCCTGGCAACGTATCAATATGCAGCGGCGCAAAATGGCGCGGCTTATTGCCTGGAAAGTCAAGGCTCGCCCAAGGCCCAGCCAATATTGGCGCACCGCACAACCACGCCACTAATGCCTGCCGAAACCCCGCTAAAAAGCTTTCTCGTTCAGGTGTTTCACCCATAAAAAACGAAAACCCTGCGTACATACCGGCAGCATACTCCTGCCAACCTGAATAGTGGCTGGCAGCCAGCAAATAAGCCCGATCAAGCACCACGGCAAACGCTTGTTTATCTAGCCACCCCAATTGACGTGCCGCAATGGCTAAGTCCACCAACTGAGCAATATCCCAAGCAGCCATGTCTACGTCATTACAGCTGTCTTCATTGTCCCGAACACGACGTAATCGCAGCAAATGATGGCGCTCCTCTTCAGCACAATCACCCGACTCGATAATCGCTATTTCCGATGCCAGTCGTTGTTCATTAAGCGTGTAGGGGGCGTAATTAATCTGGTACTCCTGCCGGTCCCCCGCCTCCAGCATAAAGGTTAAGAACTCCTGCATGTCGTCAGCACTGCTCAGGTGATAATGGCTTTCCACCCACTCACGAATGTCCGCACACTCACGTGGGCTCTCAAGCTGAGGCTCACTCCATACCGCGCTATTGAGCGGCCCTACCAGCGACATCGCAGTAAAATGGCTTAACGTGGGACGTTCACCGGGTTCACACCACGCATCAGGGCGCCAATCTAACCAATGAAACAGGCTGCCTGGGTCTTCCAGATGCCAGGCGATTTCGTTAATAAGCGAATCGTGCTCTGGCTCAGGCAGGCAACTTTCCCAAGCAAACCATGCCTCTAGCAGACGCTTGGGCGTCGCGTAAAAGCGGCACAGGCAGCTACGCAAGGCGCTTGCATACGCCATCAGCGGCTCGCGCTCAAACAAGCTGCTATCCAGCGCCATATGCAGGTAAAACGCGAACTTCTCCGCCATGTGAATAGTGGCGGCATGGCGGCTAACCCCTTTTACCGCATTACGCTGCTTTAGCTCATCAGGCGTAGGTTGGCCAAAAGATGTCTGTGACGGCGGCATAACGCCGTGCACGGCATCTGCGGCAAGCTGATTAAGATGGTGCGCCTGGGCAGGTAACCAATAGCGAGCCAATGCTTGGTGGCCTTCATCCGCATGAAGCCCTAATGAATCCTGGAGATATAACGCCGCATCCGCACGACGCTGCTCTGCAATAGGAGCGGAGGGGTTGAGCTGGCGCAGCATGACATCAGGCTCGCGTACGCCTGCCAATGCCAGCAGCCAATGGTGCGGCGTATTGCGCCACTGGTTAATCCGCTGGCGTGACGCACTGCGGGTAGCGTCATCCAGCAGAGCGCTTAGCGGATGCTTCCAAGGGCTATGAGGTGCATGCATGAGAAACTTATGTCGAGCACTGGGCGTCATGCCACGCCGATCTACTCCCTCAAATAGACTTTGGCCACGCATGTAGGCTTTCAATATGGCATGCCAATCATGGTAGCGGTGGCCGATCAAGTCCGCGGCATGTCCCGCTAAATCATCAGCCTCTTCCTGGCTTAACCAGCCACAGCAAGCCCCTGCCCAGGCAAGTTCCACCACCCGCAGCCAATCCCAGGCAGCCCACTCTAACGGTTCACCTTGATTGATAAAGGTGACCAGCACCGGTGCGTAAGGCGCATCATTGATGGCCCCTCGCTGCCACTCCTGACGCTGAGCATTATCCATCGTCAAAAGTTCACGTGCTTCTATGTCCCAACGCTGACGCTCACCCTGGGCACTTAACCAAAGCATTACCTCTAATAATTGCTCACGGTCATGCACTTGCCAAATTCGAGCAAGCCATTGATCGGCATCGGGCCAATCCGCAGCACTAGCGGGGTAGCTAAGCACAGGGCGAAATAGAGCACATAGCCGCCACGGCTGAGCCGCGGGGCTTTGCGGCCACAGCGAAGATGGTGCAGGCAACGTCGCTAGTGCTTCCTCAAGGACTTCCCAAGTGACCCCTTCGCCTTCGCTTTCTAGGCCAGCTAACGCCTGGCAAGCATCAATGAACCGATCATCCGCCCCTGTTTCCCAGCCCTTTGCCCCCAATGCACGACGGAGGTCAGTCAGCCAGGCGCGGAGGTCACTATACTCCGACGTAATACGTCGTGTTAGGTGATGCGCCCACGTGTACGCCTGAGCCTGAGTCAGCCAGCCAGCCCCCCCCGCCAGGGCCGCCCACTCTAATGCCCCTAACAATCGGTCAGCGTCACCAGCGGGCGCATCCAAGGCGAAAACAAGCTGATCGGCCAGCTCTCCACGGTGGATAATGCCCAACTGGAGCAGGCGTTGTTCTGCTGCAACGGCATCCACTGACAATGGATGAGGCGTGAACGCCCAATCACACAGAACAAGCTGTTGAGCCCACCAGGCATTTAGTGCGTCGGCCAAAAGACACCTCGAAAAAACATAACGCTATCAACAAAAACGAAACAAGATGAAGCAGCCTTAATTAAAGGTCGCTACAAAAGTGGCATCGTTAAGATGACATAGTGTAACGGAAAGTGGCGCTAAGACCGATAGAGAAGAGAAGTTAAAACGAGGGGCTAAAACAGTGAAAGTAAAACAGTGAGAGTAAAAACAACACCGCCCGGCACAAGGCCGGGCAGCAACTGATGCTCTGGGATGGCAGCGCTAAGCGCTTTTGACTTTACTAATTACCCACAACAACACAACAGCGCCAACGGTTGCCGTTACCAGCGAGCCGATAAAGCCGCCCGCTTGCAAACCTAGCAGGCTGAACAAAAAACCGCCCAGCAATGCGCCAACAACACCGACACCGATATTACCTAAAATACCAAAACCACCGCCACGCATGATGTTGCCAGCGATCCAGCCAGCCAAACCACCAATAATTAACCACGCAATAAAGCTCATAGTGCCTCCTTGGTTTTCACTGTGCTCAGGGTTTTACCTTTAACCTATGCTTGTCCTACCATAGCACACGGCGCTACTGTTTCGCCCACTTGATGCCACTTCCCCATTAGGAAACGTTATGATCCCAGACTCCCTCAAGCAGCTGCTTAGCAATATTGATGGCCAGCAACAAACTACCTGGGAAGGGCGCGAAGTAGCGCTATTCAAGATGGCCTGGGGGGAAATGGCAATCAGTTTGCAGGGTGCTCAAGTACTGCATTTCCAACCTGCAGATGACAGCAATTGGCTTTGGGTAACGCCCACGCCTCAGGCGCTGCCCAGCGCGATTCGTGGCGGCATACCACTGTGCTGGCCCTGGTTTGCCGACGACCGTTATGCCGATGAAAGCCCTGATCGTAACGGTCCTTTTCACGGCCTTGCTCGCCACGCCCATTGGCACCTGGATGCGGTTGACGATCACGCCGAAGGCATTGAGGTTCACCTCTCCCCTGTTGAACGCCTGCATAGCCAGCTAACCGCACGAGTGGTCATTCAGGCCAACGCCCAGCGCTTAAACGTTGAGTTAATTAGCGAAAACATTGGCGATGCGCCGATCAAAACCAGTGGCGCGCTGCATACTTATCTAGCAGTGAGTGATACCCACCAATGCCGTTTGGAAGGGCTGACTGGCGCACGCTACCTAGACAAGCTGCGCGACTTTGCCGAGGACCAACAGCAAGGCACACTAGCCATTCGTGGTGCAGTCGATCGCATCTATCACACCAATGAAGCCGTGTTGTTAAATGACGGACAACGCACTCTGCGCATTGCCAAACAGTCCAGTGACTCCACCGTGGTATGGCACCCTGGCAACGAGCTACCAAATGATACGCCCTCTGACGTAGCGCGCCATTTTCTCTGTGTCGAAGCCGCCAACACCCGCTTGGATCCTGTATGGCTAGTACCTGGAGCCCAGCACCTGTTAGGTACGACATTAAGCCGCGGTTAGCCTTTGGTTGATTAATAACTTGGTATTGTACGCATCACATGGCTTTAATAAGGAGCTTACATGAACCCTCAAGACATGCTTGAGGCGGCCACGCTTGTGTTTAACCTAATTGGCATGGTGGTGTGCCTGGTGGGGCTTACCCTTGCACAAAAGATGTCTCGGCGATGGCCTGGTTATGTTATTGCGGTCATCGGCTTTCAAATTGCGACGATGCCGTTGTTTTATCAACTGGTTCTTATGTTGCGTCAATAGCCCGTCGCCCTGGCTCGTGTCGCTTCATACCCTGTCATTCTCAAGAGACATGCTTTATGCGCCAGCCATTAAGCCGCGAACTTAGCAATCTATTAGAGCGAGGCCGTGATCGGCAATTGCGGCTGGCCGTAACGGGGCTATCCCAAGCAGGAAAAACGGCGTTTTTAACATCGTTGGTCAACCAGCTACGCCACGCAGGGGTGGAAGCTCAATTAGATTTACTGCCGGCTGCCCGTGAGGGACGACTGCTAGGCGCCCAACGCCTGAACCAACCCGACCTTGGCATACCACGGTTTCCCTACGACCCCGGCATGGCGGCGCTGCGTGATACCCCACCCCGCTGGCCAGAACCCACCCGCGGCATTAGCGAACTGCGCTTACAGCTACGCTACCGCCCTGCCCAACAAGGTTGGTTTACCCCAGACATTGCCCACGTAACCCTCGACTTGTTCGACTACCCCGGCGAGTGGCTGCTGGATTTACCCCTTCTGCAGCATACGTTTTACAGTTGGTGCCAGTCTCAGCAAGCAGGAGCGCACCGGCAAGCACTTTTTAGCGAATGGTTGGCTGAAGTAGAACGCCTAGACCCCGCCGCTGAAGCCGATGAAGCCAAGCTGGCAGCCCTTGCCGATGCCTATGCCAAGGGCCTGCGCCGAGCCAAACAGGCCGGCTTTTCCGATCTTCAACCGGGGCGTTTTTTGCTTCCAGGTGAGCTAGACGGCGCGCCGGTTCTGCAGTTTTTTCCGCTGCCTGAATTGAAAGCGCCAAAAGAGACCTTGGAAGCACTACCCGACACCAGTATTTACGCCACCTTGGCAGCACGCTTTCGCTACTACCAACAGCAGGTGGTACGGCCCTTTTATCGTGACCACTTTCGCCGCTTTGATCGCCAAATTGTATTGGTGGATGTGCTCGGCGCGCTTAATGCAGGGCCGGAACGCTTTGAAGACCTTTCCAGCGCCCTACGCCAGTTGATGCAAAGCTTTGATTACGGGAAACGTAGCCTACTCACGCGTCTATTTGCGCCAAAAATTGACCGTCTCGCCATCGCCGCGACGAAAGCCGACCACGTAACGCCTGACCAGCACGGCAATGTTGTGCAGCTGCTGGAGGCGTTGCTTGCTGAGCCGCTTAAAGACCTACGCTTTGCCGACATTCCGGTGAAGGCATTGTCACTAGCCGCCATACGCGCCACCGATGCCAGGGAAATACTCCACGAAGGGAAGCGCACGCCCGCGCTAAAAGGCACTACCCTTGAAGGCGAAGACGTACTGGTCTACCCAGGAGACGTGCCCAACCGCCTACCAAAACCCGACTTTTGGCAGCAGCAGGGCTTCGATTTCCCCAGCTTTCGCCCGATGCCCGTTGACAGCGAAGCGCTTTCACACATCCGCATGGACGCTGCTATCGACTGGCTGATTGGAGATAAACTGATATGAGCAACCCTCAGCCACGCCGAGATTTCCAGGCGGATGAATCCGTCCCCACGTCAGAGCCACTACGGCAGCGTGAGAGCTTTGCCGCGACTGAATCGCATCAGCCCCTAACTACCCAGGCAGAAGTAAAAGCGCTTCCGGATGAGAGTCTGGGCAGGCCACGCAAGCGGCGCTGGGGGTTACTGTTTGCCTTCGCAGGTGGCGCTACCTTAGGCACCGTAGAGCTTGCCACCGGCATTCCAGAAGCGCTTACCCAATCGCAATGGATGTCGATGGCTTGGCAACTGTTTGGGATCAGTCTGATTGGGTTGGGCGGCATCTCATTACTAAAGGAGCTGGTTCGGTTACGCCGTTTAAAGCGCCACGACCAACTACGTCGTGACTTAGCCGAACTGCCACAACGCTCTACCAAACAAGCCCAATCCATGGCAGAGCAGCTGAAGCGCCAACTAAAACTGAGTGATGACGACCCGCATTGGCTGGCGTTCCAACGGGCTTGCCAACCACACCACAGCGGTGAAGAGATACAGACATTACTGCGTTACCACTTGCTGGTGCCCCGCGACCGCGAAGCCCAGCGCCTAATTACCCGTATGTCCGGCGAAACCGCCATTATGGTGGCTATCAGCCCGCTGACGTTAGTGGATATGGCGCTGGTGGCCTGGCGTAGCCTCGCCATGGTCGACAGACTCTGTCGACTTTATGGATTGGAGCTAGGCTATGCCAGTCGCTTGCGGCTTTTTCGCAATGTGCTGCACAACATGGCCTTTGCCGGTGCCAGCGAACTGGCCACCGATGCCAGCATGGATATGCTCTCACTTGACTTGGCAGGCAGGCTTTCCGCTCGCGCAGGTCAGGGCTTGGCCACCGGCCTATTGAGCGCCCGTTTAGGACTACGCGCTCAGCGCCTATGCCGCCCTGTTGCCTTTACCCCAGAAGAACAGCCCAAGCTGGCCGATCTCCGCCAAGACCTGTGGCGGCAAATCAAACGGCTGGATAAAGACACTGCCTCCGCCACGCGTCCTCAAAAGTAAGCGGATTTCGTAAGCAACGCCCCCTCCCAAAAAGTAGCGCTGAATGCCTTTGTGGGAGGCCAACCTATTTACGCCAAGCGCTGTTCAGTCTCGGCATCAAACAGCACAGCGCGGGCCATATCGACGCGTAGTGACAAGCGTTCGCCTGGCGAAATTGCGCATTTAGGCCCTACCCTGGCAGTGATTTCCTGCTCGCCCAGCGGTAGGCGCAGCAGGATATCGGCACCGGTAGGCTCAACGACGCTTACCTTGGCCTCCATTAACGTCCCTTCCGCCTGCTCACTCAGCCGCACATCCTCTTCGCTGAAGTGTTCTGGCCGCAGCCCGAGAATAATCGGCTTATTCAGCTGTTCCACGAGCCCTGCTGCGTTGCGTTCAGAGGGCCATGGCAGCAGGACATCGTCTTCGTCAGGGGTGGCGATACGCAGTGCATAACCACCGACCGCCGTTTCCAACGTCGCGTGAATAAAGTTCATCGATGGTGAGCCCATAAAGCCCGCGACGAACATATCGACTGGGTTGTTATAGACCTCATCGGGACTGCCAAGCTGAAGAATATGACCATCGCGCATGACGGCAATACAGTCAGCCAGGGTCATTGCTTCAACTTGGTCATGGGTGACGTAAACAATCGTGGTGCCTAAGCGCTGGTGGAGCTTTTTAATCTCGGTGCGCATATCTACCCGTAGTTTTGCGTCCAGGTTTGATAGCGGCTCGTCAAATAGATACACCTTGGGTTCACGGGCCAACGCCCGCCCCATGGCCACCCGCTGGCGCTGACCACCGGAGAGCTGGGCTGGCTTACGTTCCAGCAGGTGGGAAATTTGCAGCAGGTCGGCCACGCGCTCTACGGCAGCGACACGCTCAGCTTTGGGCACCTTGCGCATTTCCAGGCCAAAGCTGATGTTTTGCCGCACGGTCATGCTGGGATAAAGCGCGTAGGACTGAAACACCATGGCAATATCCCGCTCAGCAGGTGTGCGCCAAGTGACGTCTTCGCCGTCGATATAGATATTGCCGCTAGTCACCGGCTCCAGCCCGGCGATGGCATTCATCAGCGTGGATTTACCACAGCCAGATGGCCCCACCAAAATCAGGAACTCACCGGAGTCAATCGAAATGCTGACATCTTTCAGCACCCGCTCGCTGCCGAACTCTTTGCGCACGTTGTGAATTTCTAACGCTGCCATAATGAAAATCCCATTGTAAAGCGACTGACAAACTCCACTTAGTTGGATCGGTCAAAAGCAGCCCGTAGCGGGGGTCTTTCGCCATGGATGGCGAAAGTAGCGCCCATGGATGGGTTCACAGCGCCCCCGCCGAGGGCTGCTTCTGACCGTCTAGAAATGGTTGCTGCCATTCACTTAGTTGTTATTAGCCTTTTACGGAGCCTGCCGTCAGCCCGCGCACGAAATACTTTCCGGCCAGCACATACACCACCAGCGTTGGCAGTGCTGCAATCATTGCGGCGGCCATATCGACGTTGTACTCACGCACACCAGTGGACGTATTCACCAGATTGTTGAGCGCCACCGTCACCGGCTGGGTGTTGTGGGCCGAGAATGCCACGCCGAACAGAAAGTCGTTCCAAATCTGGGTGAACTGCCAAATCACCGACACCACAATAATCGGCGCGGAAACCGGCAATAAAATGCGCCAGAAAATACGGAAAAACCCCGCGCCATCCAACTTCGCCGCCGAGACTAGCTCGTTAGGAACCCCGACATAAAAATTGCGGAAAAACAGCGTAGTGAAGGCGATGCCAAAGACCACATGAACCAAAATCAACCCTGCACGTGAGCTAGACAGTCCCAGCCAGCCCAGGGTTTGTGCCATCGGTAGCAGCACCACCTGAAACGGGATAAAGCAGCCAAACAGCATCAGCGCGAAGACCAACTCAGAGCCTTTAAAGCGCCATTTGGTCAACGCATAGCCGTTTAGCGCTCCAACCGTGGTGGAAATCAGCACCGCAGGAATCACAATCGCAAAGGAGTTCCAAAAATAGCCACCTACCCCTTCACAGCGCATACCGGTACACGCTTCTCCCCAGGCCTTCGTCCAGGGTTCAAGGGTTGGATTTTGCGGCAGTGACAGCAGCGTTCCCGCGCTGATTTCACTCAACGGCTTGATAGAGGTCATCAGCATGACGATCAGCGGCAAGGCATAAAACAGTCCCGCCACAATAAGTACGCCATAAAGCACGACACGCAAAAGCCGTGCGGCGGGCGTTTGCCGACGAATCACGTTAGCCATGTTTACGGCTCCTTAGTTCGGAATAGAGGTAAGGAATCAAAATAGCCAGAACGCCGCCGAGCATTAACATGGCGCTGGCGGAGCCAAGCCCAATCTGGGCACGGTTAAAGGCATGGGTGTACATAAAGGTGGCCGGTAGGTCGGTGGCGTAGCCAGGCCCGCCGCCGGTTAACGCTACCACTAAGTCAAAGCTCTTAATCGCAATATGGGCCAGAATCATCACCGCGCTGAACACTACCGGGCGCAGGCAAGGCATCACTACTCGCCAGTAAATGCGCGGTAGGCTAGCACCGTCTAACTGAGCCGCTTTGACGATGCTGTCATCGATACCCCGAAGCCCCGCCAAAAAGAGCGCCATCACAAAGCCAGATGCCTGCCAAACCGCAGCAATCACCAGGGTATAAATCGCCATATCCGGGTTAACGATCCAGTCAAAGCGAAACGACTCAAATCCCCAGCTTTGCACCATCGCCTGGATGCCCAACTGCGGGTTGAGTAGCCACTTCCACACCACACCGGTGACGATAAACGACAGCGCCATGGGGTAGAGATAAATCGTGCGCAACGCACCCTCTTGGCGAATTTTTTGATCCAATAAAATTGCCAGCAGTGCGCCAATCACCAGGCAAATCGCAATAAACAGCACGCCAAATACCATCAGATTGGTAGAGGCTACCCACCAGCGTTCGTTGGCCATCAGCCGCGCATACTGTCCAAAACCAACAAAGTCATAGCTTGGTAGCATGCGTGAGCTGGTTAGAGAGAGCACAAAGGTCCACAGCATAAAGCCGTAAACAAAAAACAGAGACACCGCTACAGAAGGGGCAAGCACCAAGCGTGGCAGCCAGGCTTGCAGCCAGCCAGACGCCGTCGGCTGCACGGCTGTGCGCGTCGTGGGTTCACTCATGAGATAGTTCCTCGCCAGTCAAGCTTGCGCCGCCGTTGCAGCGGCGCTTATTACGTCACTTGCAATAAGTACGCAGTGGCTTAAAAAGAGGCAGTTTCAGCCGCACTCACCAACCGTCGAGCGGCTTCTTCGGCAGGCATATTGGTATCGTTAAAGTAGTTCGTCACGACATCAAAGATTGCTCCCTGAACATCCGCGCGTACCGCCATCCCGTGAGCCATACTGGGGACTAAACCACCTTCATCAGCGGAGCGCTGAAAGTCAGCAAGCGACTGCTGGGCACAGCGGTCGAACTCACTCATATCTAGATCGGGCCGCGCAGGAATGGAGCCTTTGGCGAGGTTAAAGGCTTCCTGAAAAGTCGGCTCTAACACTAAGCGCGCCAGGGTTTGCTGGGCATCACGTTCAGCATCGTCGGTAACACGGAACATTGCCAGGCTGTCGATATTAAACGTAAAGGCGTCTTCAGTACCGGGGGCGGCAGCACACAGATAGTCTTCACCAGCGGTAAGGCCTGCGGCGGTGAACTCCCCTTTAGCCCAGTCACCCATTAGCTGAAAACCTGCGACACCTTCAATCACCATCGCGGTGGCAATGTTCCAGTCGCGGCCTGACATGCCTTGATCCATCAGCTCGCGCAGACGCTTAAAATCTTCAAGTGCCGTAATCATCTGCTCCCCACCCAGGGCTTCAGGGTCTAGCTCCACCAGAGCCTGCTGGTAAAACTCGGTGCCTTGACTGCCCAGCACGACACTTTCAAACACCGTCGCGTCTTGCCATGCTTGGCCGCCATGGGCTAACGGCACAAAACCAGCTTCGCGAATGGCTTCACCGGCGGTAAATAGCTCTTCAAGCGTGGTAGGCATCTCAACGCCTGCCGCGTCTAGCACGTCAGGATTGGCCCACAGCCAATTAACTCGGTGAACGTTCGCTGGTACGGCAACGTACTGGCCGTCGTAACGCATAATATCGGCAACAATCTCAGGCAGCAGGTCGTTCCAGTCTTCAGCAGTGGCGACGTCGTCTAAATCACCCAACAGGCCAAGTTCGCCCCACTCTTGAATTTCAGGGCCTTTAATTTGCGCGGCGGAAGGCGGGTTGCCAGACATTGCACGAGATTTAAGTACCGTCATGGCGGTTTCACCACCGCCACCAGCCACGGCAAAATCCTGCCAGCCATAGCCTTCAGCTTCCATTAATTCTTTGAGAACGTTTGCCGCGCGGGCTTCACCGCCGGATGTCCACCAGTGCAGTACTTCCACTTCGGTAGCTTGGGCGGCGCTGGCCGCCATGGTGGTACCAGCCACCAGAGCTAACGCGAGTGCGGATTTTTTAAATGTGGGGACGTTAAAAACGGGCATATTGGTAATCGGCATGAATAGCTCCTGCTGTTGTTATTGTGCTGTTGTTTTTGTGCTTATGAGATGTCGTTGCTGATGATCGATTGAACGACTCACAGCAGAGTACGCCACCCAGGCACACAACGGGAGTTACCGAGTCCTGCATAGTCTTGGCAATTTATTAATAGTGTTAGGGTTTTATTACAAGTCAGTAACACTTGTTTGGCGCGGTAGCGTTAACGTGGCCACCAACCCACCAGACAAGTGGTTAGATAAGACAATATCGCCCCCGTGGGCACGAGCAATATGCCTGGCGATGCCAAGCCCCAGACCGCTTCCACCAGTGTAACGGCTTCGGGAGGCTTCCAGACGCACAAAAGGTGAAAACACTCGGGAAAGCTGCGCATCAGGAATGCCGGGGCCATTATCATGAATGCGCAACGTCACAATCCCCGCCTGCTCTTCCAGCGTTACGGTTGCTTTCTGGCCATAAAACACTGCGTTTTCAAGCAGGTTTGCCAAGCAGCGCTTCAGTGCCAGTGGCTTAACGGTCAGTGGTAACACAGTGCCATAGAGTGACACTTCGCCCCCGTGCAAACGCAGCCCTTCGGCAATTTCCAACAGCAGCGCGTTAAGATCCGTGGGCTGCGGATCTTCATGCAGGTCCAGTCCTTTTACCGAGGCCAGTGCGCCTTTGACCAGCTCACTCAACTCATCAAGCGAGGCACAAAAACGTTCGCGCTGAGCGGGGTCATCGAGCATTTCAGCCCGCAGTCGCAACCGTGTAATGGGGGTTTTAAGATCATGAGAAATCGCCGAAAACAGCCGCTCGCGCTCATCAATCTGTTCGCGAATACGCCGCTGCATACGATTAAAGGCTGCCGCGGTGGCGGCCACTTCTTTAGGGCCGCTCTCTTTGAGTGGCGGACTATCCAAGTCATCGCCCAGCTGGCGTGCCGCTTTTGAAAGCCGCGCCAACGGGCGAGTCACACTGGTAATGCCCAGTAGGGAAAGCGCTAACACGCTGAGCAGCACCAACACGCCAACTAATAAACGCTCTTCAGAAAGCCAGCGATAGCCGCTAAAAATATCTGGCACGCCAAGCAGTGTGGCCACGTAAAGCCAAGTATCGGGGGCTAGCTCCAGTTGCACCACTAAGATAGGTGGAGACAGTGGCTCCATTAACAAACTGTGCTGCCCCCATCGGGGTGGTAAATCATAAAGCAGCACTTCGTTATTAAAGACGCGCAAGGTTTCCGGGCGGGAAAACTCCACCACCACATCATCAATGGAGAGTTGTTGGGTCAAAATAGAGCGCACATTGTCTACCACCACCTCTTTTTCTGGGCCGCTGCCAATATCTTCGACTGGAATGCGCCGCTCATTCACGCTGACAAAAAAGCGCGTGCCGCCCATGCTACGTAGCTGATCTAGCACAATATGGCGGTAATCTACTGGCAGCGAACGGAAAAATCGCATGGTTGAGGCAATACTGAAGGCCATGTTGCTGGACAGCTCATCTAACTGTTCAAGCTGACTGGCCCGCACCTGGGAAGTCCACAGCGCATAGCTGGCCGCTTGAGCGGCCAGAACGCCCGCAATCATAATAATCACAAAGCGCCCGCGTAGACTGCTGGGTAACCAACGTGCGAGCTTGCGCTTTACGCCTTTCACGAAGTGGGTTCAACCTTGGCGGTCAGCACATAGCCAGCCCCGCGCACAGTACGAATCAGTTGAGAGTGCTGCGCATCCTCCCCCAACCGCTGGCGCAAGCGGCACACATGTACGTCAATCGAGCGATCCAGCGGTGGTGCTTCACGACCGCGGGTCAATGTGTAGAGATCGTCGCGGGTAATGACCGTGGCAGGCCGCTCCAGAAACACCTGCAGTAGTTGAAAATCTGCGCCGGAAAGTGCGGTCCGAATACCTTCCCGGTCAATCAGTTCGCGGGTCATGCGGTCAAGTTGCCAGTCACCAAACCTCACCCAGCGAGCCTCTTGGGCTGTCGCGACAGTTGCTGCAGGACGGGCTCGGCGCAGCACCGCTTTAATCCGCGCCAGCAGCTCGCGAGGATTAAAGGGCTTAGCGATATAGTCGTCAGCACCCAATTCGAGTCCCAAAACACGGTCAGTATCATCGGCACTGGCGGTGAGCATAATAATCGGTATGTCGCTGGTTTTGCGCAGTTCTCGGCAGATGGTAAAACCGTCATCCCCCGGCATCATAACGTCAACAATCAACAAGTCTGGCGTTTGCTTGGCCAGTTGCTGATACAGCGAATCCGCCCCGTCGGCGGTCAGCACTTGATAACCGTGACGCCCTAAATAGTCTGCCAGTAGTTCGCGAATTTCCAAGTCGTCATCAACGACCATCAAGGTAGCAGGCGTGGTAGTCATGGTAGCAAAGCGCCCCTAGGTTATTATCACTCGTTATTATCGTTGTCGGGGCTAGATGATGGTGGAGTGGCCGCGCTATCGCAAGCGGCCATCGACCAAGGTTGCAGCGCGAAGCGTTTGTTACAGCCCAAAGCGCTGTTTCAGCCACTCGGCAACGGCGGCTTCGCCATGGTGGCCGATACGTTCAGCCCCCTTTATACGATCAAATAGCGCCGGGTGGGCATTGGCCATTACCTGAGCCTCCCCTGCCAGGTTAAGCATTTCGGTATCGTTCAGGTTATCGCCAAAGGCCAAACACTCTGCCGGTGTCAGCTTTAACGTTTCCAGCAGCGCCGTTAAGGCCGCGCCTTTATTGACGCCACCGGCCATGATTTCCAGAGCATCCGTGGTGGAGTAAGTAATATGTAAACTCTGCCCACATGCTTGATGGGCCTGCGCTTCCAGTTGCGCTAATGAATCTGGGTCGCCCAGATAGAGCACTTTACCAACACCCTTGGCATCCATCTCTTCCGGCGGCACGACCTCGTAAGTAAAGCCAGTCGATGCATGCAATGACAGTAGATGTGGTGCCTCGGCATCGACATGCCAACCGTTTTCACGGTAAAGGCTGAGCCGCACCTGGGGCGGGCGCGGCAGCTGAATAAGTGTTTCGGCATGGGCTGGTTCAAGATGCGTCGCGCTCAACAGCGTGCCAGCGGGGTCGTGAGTATACGCCCCGTTGGTACTGATCAAATGGATCGGGATATCCAACTGATCGCGAAACACCCGCATATCGTTATAGTGACGGCCAGAAGCCAGCGCGACATGATGACCTTGCGTTACGAGAGCCCGAAGTACCTCTATGGTGCTTTCGTGCAGCCGATGGTCGCTGCCTAACAGCGTACCGTCAAGGTCGGAAACGATAAGGCGTGATGTCATGGTGCACTCCTGATGATAGAGCTTCTCAGCTTATCCGATTACGCTTGCCGCTCCCAGCCGGATTAAAGACACTCAAAGCCCTCTAAGGCAACGCCGCCTTGAAGGGCTCTCGCTACCTTCACGGCGGTTAATTTAGCGTCACGACACGGCTCTGCCGCTGACCGTTGGCACTGATACTGCGCAATAGCACTGTGTTTTCCACCTCGGGTTGCGCGTTGTCCTGATAGACCAGCCAGCTCGCTCCGTCATCCAAGGAGTATTCAATCGTCACTCCCGGCAGAGCGACATTGGCTTCTAGCCTACCCGCTTCGATTCGGGCCCCTGGCAACGGCAGACGATAAGCGATTCCATCGCGATCCAGCCGTGGCAGGACGTGCTGGCCAAGCAGGTTGGCAAAGCGCTGCCAGTCCTCGGTCAACGTCTCATGGTCGACGAAGGACGTCTCGCCACCGGCGAACGCCTGACCAGGTCGATAATCGAGCTCCCACTCGGCTCGGTGCCAAGCTCGCTCGGCTAACGCCAGCAGGCGTGGAAAGGTCATGTACTCCATCTGGGCTTCACTGCGCACCGTCTCCCCCCAGGCCTGGGCGGAAATTCCCCGAGCGCCCTGCCACCCCTCAACGCTTTCGGCACGGAAGGTGTCGCCATCTCGATCAACCGACGTCTCGGCATTTTGCGCCAGATTATCGGGGGCAAAGGAGAACACCTTGCGGGTATCGGTGAAACGCGTCGCCCAGTAGTAGCCCCGTTCGTGTGGATTGACTTCATAGGGCATGTCGAAGTAGAGATAATCTGGGCTCGAAAGAATCACCTCATAGCCCCGCGACTGCCACTCCGCCACCGACTGACTGCCGCCCCAAAACAGCGGGTCCCAGAAGTTGACCGCTACCTGCGGCGTAGCAAACTCTGCGGCGGACTCCACATGCTTAAGACCGTCCTGCCAGGCCGACATCCGAGCAATCCCGTAAGTATCGGCGAGCTGGCTGACCTGTATGGCAAAGCGGCTCGGTAACTCCTCAACAGAAGCGACTTCTCCACTGGCAATTTTCTGCTGGCAAATTGGTGACGCTTCCCAGGGATGGTGCTGGTCACGCTGGTCGATGGTTCCTCGCCAGTCGACCGCTTCTTCGGCATCGATATCCTGAAAACCATTACCCAGCAGGATATTTTTGGCTTCATCACCGCCAAAGTGCCAGTTAGCCAATTCCTGGCCTGCCTCTTGGTGCATCGATACCACTTCGCCCATTACCTTATCGACAAAGCGGTGCGTCGACTCAAGGCAGGGATTGAGGTAGCTACGGCGGTCATAGAGCTGAACCGACAGCGTGTTGGACGTGTCTTCGGGGTCGATTAATCGATACTCATTGGCTGCCACACTATCGCCCTCCTCCAGCAGCCGATGATGCCGCGCCTCCATAGCCACAACGGCGGCGCGAGCGTGAGCTGGCATATCGATCTCAGGCACTACCTGAATATGACGTGCCTCGGCATAGCGAACAATATCGATATAATCCTCTCGGGTGTAGAAACCGCTACCGGAGGTATCGGCCGCTGGCCCTGAGCCTAGCTGGGGCAACAGGCAGCGTGTTTCCGTCAGATCATGACAGCGCTTGCTGCCTACTTCGGTTAACTCCGCTAACCCTGGGATCTCCAGCCGCCATCCCTCATCATCGGTGAGATGGAAATGGAAACGATTGAGCTTGTAGGCGGCCATTTGGTCGAGCAAACGCAACACTGAGGCCTTGTCTTTGAAGTTCCGCGCCACGTCCAGCATGAAGCCGCGGTAGTCGTAACGCGGAGCATCATCAACATCCATCGCTGGCACTAGCCCTGTTTCATCCGTGGCCGCTATTAGCGACTGTACAGCGTAGAAAGCCCCAGCGGCGTCAAAGGCCAGAATATCGGCACCTGACTCATCGAGCTGCAGGCGATAGCCCCCTTCCCGTGCTAGTGCGTCATCGAGGGCGTCTGAATCAGAGACTAAACGAGCGCGAATCACCAGGCCGTTTTCACCTTGGCTGACGGGGATGTCGAGCCGTTCGAAGCGCTCCCCCAGTGCAGTTAGGCTGGCCTCGCTAAGCATTGGCATCACCAGGCTGACCCCTTCAGACAGATCGAGGGTGGTCTCTCCCAGGCGAGACGACCGTGGTGTCGGCAAAATGGCCCCTCGCAATGCGTCGGCTGCCAATGCAGTAGCTGCAGCGTTCCGCTCGAAGCGTGTCTCAGCTGTCATCACCACGTTGCGATCCTCCGGCGTGCGCATCAGCAACTCGCCTTCGGGTTCATCAACGAAGTTCGTCAGCACCTCGTCACGGGTATTATCGATAACCGCTGTTTCATCACCTACCGCTAGGTACCAGTTGGGCATCACATCGGTCATGAATAGCTGCCAGTACTCACCCACGATGGGAATTTCCAGGCTCTCGCCAGCACCCAGCCCAGTAAAGGCGTCATTAGGCTCAAGCCGATGAAGATCACCAGTGATGCGTGTCAGCGCCAGTCCAGGGTGATCCATCTGCAGCAGGCGGCGAATACTCGAGAAATACAATCCCCAGTCGCTCGCCTCAATGGCCTCATCCGAGGTGTTGGTCAAGAGAATTGTAGCGGTAAAACAGGCAGCATAATCCGCCCCGAGCTTCTGGCAGTCGATATCATGCGCCTGGGGTTGGTTGGCGGTTATCGTGTACTGCACATCCAACCGCTGTGCCAAGTCTTGGGCAGACGACGCGCCAAGCTGTGTGGCTTCACTGGCCTGGACAGCCGCCGAGTTGATTGCGATCCCGACAGCCAGTGCCGTTAGGACCTTCATTGTCGATGTTGTCATTGTTATCACCTCAAGCATTACAGAATCGAGAAAGGAGCCACGACCATGAACTTGATGTCGTGTTCATCCTGAAAGGCGTTTTTAAAGCCGCCATCCCCCCAGGAGGCGTAGTCGGTGCGGTTGTCGTAGCGGGTGTAGTGCAGCTGAAAGCGCGTGCCCTCGGCCCAACCATTCTGAACCTTGTAGTGCACGTCAAAATTCCAAGCAGACTCGCTGAGGCGGCGTTCGGGATCCTCGAAACCTGAGTAGGGACGCGCACCCCAGCCATAGGCATGGGCGACGCCCAGCGACCAACCGGGCAAATGCCACCCCTCCAGGCCATAGGTAACACCGGCGTAGAGAGACTTCTCACCATCGTGGTTCCAGTCGGATCGAGCATCCCACCAGACATCCATGCGTCCGTTGGACGACGCATAGGGGGTAGTCATCCTCGGCAGGAAGAAACCCTGAGCACCCGGCGCATGCACCCAACTGAACTCGAGCCGCCAATCGAAGGCACCCCGTTCATAGTGAGCAGTAAGCACCTGTTGCCAGGCAGTGCCATCATAGACATCGTTGGCTGAGCCATCGTCATGACGGTCACTGGCGGCGTAGGCCTGGTAACTCAATCGCAGCGGGGCATCGTTTAGATGGGTGGCATAAGACACCTTGCCGAACCCTTGATCCATATAACCCTGGGCTTGCCCAAACGCTGCCTCGACCATCAAATCATCGGTGACCTCGTAGCGCGCGCCCAGCGAGTGCAGGTAGTCGATTGTCTCTCCGTCAGCTTGGCGGAACTCGTAGAAACGTTGGTACCAAGGGGCCTTGTAGCGATCGGCATGAAAATAGCTCAGCGACAGGCTACCGACCTGAGCGCCAAGCTCGCCTCCGCGATAAGTGCCCGGCAGGAAGGACCAGTTAGGGGCGATAACACTGGTACCTTGAGGCTGCAGATACCCCAGCCGCCCCCACATATCGCCAAACTTCAACTTGAGGGCAGCCCGGTAAAGGCTGGCACCATTCGTCTCCTTGCCGTCCCAGCGCTCCTCCCAGAGCGTACTCGCTGGGCGGAAATTAAACTCCGTACCCTGGTGGCGGTTCTGAAAGTCATAGGCGGCAAAGGCGGCTAGATCCAGTCCCACAACTCCCCCCGCATAACCACTTGAGAAGTCGACGGCCAGATTGGCGGTAGAGTGCTGCAGGTTGGAAGCGTAAGACCCTGGGCTGCCCTCACCATCGGGTCCCATGCCTCCCTGGCGACGATCACGGTCTCGGTAGATATAAAACAGAGTGGTCTGAAGACTGGCCTCTTCCATAAAGCCCTGTGGCTCACTTGCAGAGGACGTCAAAGGAACCAGAGATAAGGTGCCGATCATGGCTAGTTGACCGAAGCGACCTAAAGGTTGCCCTGTTTGGGGCGTAAATATGCTTGATATCAGCATGGCAGTACCCGCTTGTTGTTGATTTTTTATTGAGCTTTGCAGTGATATGCACGTTTTTAAGACGCGCGGGGGTCTGTGAGGCAGCGCAACGCTGCCCCATAAACAAGGATCTATGACGTAGAAATCTTGGCTAAGTCGCCACGGATATCCGTTACTCGGCAGCTGCCGAGTAACGGATGTCGCTTGGGAGCGTTAGGCTCTCAGTGAATGCGCGATAGCAGCCGCTTGAGCGCCGACGACCAGATGCCATGTATTACCGCTCAACGACTGGATGCCTCTACATCCCAGTTGCTCCAGTGCCTCACCATCAAGGCGGGAACCATCGGCTAGCTCAACACGCAGGCGTGTCTGGGCCTGGGCCTCCAGCCGTCGAACGTTGGCATCGCCACCTAAAGCAGCCATCCAGCGCTGGGCCACCTCGGCGGGCAGTGCAGTCGGTTGAGAAGGATTTATGGGGGGAGTCGTTCTATGGGCAGCGGAGTTGCCGGAATCAAGCGCCGCTCCCCCCTGCTTGAGCGCTTGTCGAATCTCATCTGCGACACCATCCGCAATGGGGCCCATCACCACCTGGAGACCACCACCTTGAAGACGCATGATCCCCCGAGAGCCCAACGACTTCAGGGCCGGCTCATCGATCGCCTCAGGATTCTCCAACACCAAGCGCAACCGAGTGGTGCAGGCACCCACGCTTTGCAGGTTGCTCGCCCCACCTAACGCTGTGACAAAAGCAGGGCCACGCTCGCCTAATGGCGTTGGGGCTGCTGCAGGTCCCGCACTTTCCGGCTCGCGACCTGGGGTCGGTAGATCAAAGCGGATAATGGCCCAGCGGAATACCGTGTAGTAAAGGGCGAAATAGGCGAGGCCCACAGGCAACATCAGCCAGCCATTGGTGGAGAGGCCATAAGAGAGTGCGAAGTCAAAAGCACCTGCGGAGAAGGTAAAGCCAAGCTTCACGTCCAGCCAATGCAGCAATGCCATGGAAACGCCCGTCAATACAGCATGTAAGCCGTAAAGCACCGGTGCCAGGAACATAAACGTGAATTCGATGGGCTCGGTGACACCGGTCAGGAAAGCCGTCAACGCCAGCGAAAGTAACAAGCCACCCACCTGGGCACGGCGTCCTTTTGGTGCTGCGTGGTACATCGCCAGCGCCGCTGCCGGTAAACCAAACATCATTACGGGGAAGAAACCGGTCATAAAGCGCCCTGCTGCGGGGTCGCCAGCAAAGAAGCGGTTTAAGTCGCCGTTGGCCACTACCCCAGAGGCTGTCTCGAAACTACCGAAGACAAACCACACCAAGCTATTAAGCACGTGGTGCAAGCCAGTGACGATCAATAAACGGTTGAGCATCCCATACACAAAGAGGCCCAGCTCACCCGCGTCGATCAGCCACTGACCGAGAGAATCGATACCGTGCTGAATGGGTGGCCAGACCACCCCGAAGGCAACTCCTAAGGCCACCGCGGCCAGGCCCGTGGCAATAGGTACAAAGCGCCGTCCGCCGAAAAAGGCCAAATACTCAGGTAGCTGAATCGCCTGATAGCGGTTATAGAGCAGACCTGCCACGCTGCCAATAATAATGCCCGCCAGCACCCCCATATTGATTTCGGGGTTAATCGCGGCAAGCACAGCATCCAGCACCAGGTAGCCGATCACCCCGGCCAGACCGGCGGCACCGTTATTGTCACTAGCGAAGCCCACTGCCAGGCCGATAGCAAAGATCAACGCTAGGTTTGCAAAGATCGCCTCACCGGCACTGGCGATAAAGGCGATATCCAATAGATCGGGCTGGCCCAAACGTAGCAACAGGCCAGCAATAGGCAGTACCGCGATGGGCAACATCAGGGAGCGACCGAGCTGCTGCAGTCCGCCCATCAGGCGGGAACCGAAGGTCGTGGAAGACATCTCAGCACCTCTCAAGGGTCGTTGTTGTTGTGATAGTTTCAGTCGGCTGGGCTAGCCACTCTCCAAGCCGCCCACGTACCGCACCTGCGCCGTCTAAGGCCAATAACACAGGCAGTTCGGCAGCCAGTGCAGTAACATCCAAGCGGCGCAGTGCCGCCTTCACCGCAGGCACACGAGCAGGTTCCACAGAGAGCTCATCGATTCCCAAAGCCACCAACAAGGGCGCGGCCAAGTCGTCACTAGCGGCTGCACCGCACACCCCCACCGGACAGTGCCCCTTCGCGCCCTCCACGGTGGTCTGAATAAGCCGTAGCACGGCAGGATGCAATACATCGGCTCTAGCGCTAAGAGCAGGATCCTCGCGATCCATCGCCAAGGTGTACTGAGTCAGGTCGTTGGTACCGATGGATAAGAAGTCCGCTTCCGTAGCCAGACTGTCTGCACAGAGCGCAGCACTAGGCACTTCGATCATGGCGCCGAGGCGAGGTCGTGAGTCGAGCCCCATTTCACTGGCCAGTGCTTCCAGGCGCTGGCGCACTTCGCGTAGTTCTCCAACCTCGCTGACCATGGGCAGCATGATATGCAGTGCTTCTAACGGTGTGACGCCGAGCAACGCCCGAAGCTGGGTTTCCAGCAGTTCAGGGTGGCTGGCCCACAAACGGGCACCCCGCACGCCCAGCGCCGGATTAGGCACTGACGGCAAGCGCAGATAAGGAAGCTGCTTATCCGCACCGATATCCAGAGTGCGAATAATCACCGGCTTACCACCTAAGGCCTCCAACGCGGCCTGATACTCGTCACGTTGGGTGGTCTCGCTGGGGGCACTGTCTCGCTCCAGAAAAAGAAATTCGCTGCGCAGTAACCCCACGCCATCGGCACCATTCGCCGCGGCTAGGCGCGCCTCCTCCGCGCTACCAACATTGGCGTAAACCCCAACCTTGCGACCATCGCGAGTGATGACTGTCTCGAAGGCCGCTGATCTTGCCGTCTCGGCATCACGGCGAGAGATGTCAATACGCTCTGTCACCTCGGCCCATTGGGTCGAACTTGGCGTCAGCACCAGTCGACCGTCCTCAGCATCTAGGATGACCCCTTCATCTGGGGCGTCGTTAACTGCCTTCATCAAGGCCGACCCCATGGCCACTAGACAGGGAATGCCTCGGGCGCGCGCCAGAATAGCCACATGTGACGTTGTGCCCCCGCCCGCGAGACAAAGCCCTGCAGGATGTAGGGCAGCAACGGCCACTAGCTCCGAAGGTGTCAGTTCCTCAGCGGCGACAATGGCCCCCTCAGGTAGCTCAGGGAGTACCGCTTGCTGGTCATCACTTAGCTCTGCCATCACACGGCGCTGCAAGTCGCGTAGATCAGCAACCCTGGCGGCAAGCAGCGTATTTCCGCTCACCGCAAGCTGTGCGGCTTCAGCCCCCAACGCCTCTCGCCAAGCATGACCAGCGCTATGCCCTTCGCCAATGAACTCCCCAGCTGCCGCCACTAAATCGGGGTCTTCCAGCCAAGCACCATGGGCAGCAAAGATTTCCGCCTCGGCGCTCTGTCCCTGACGCGTCGCTTGCGCTTCAGCTTGGGCTAGCGCCTCGCCAACTCGCAGCAGCGCCTCTTTCAAGCGAGCCGTCTCAACGGCTTCGCCCTCACCCATCAAGGGCACGGTGGGTAGCGGCAATTGATATGAGACAAGCGGGCCGATGGCTAAACCAGGGCTAGCCACTAAACCAGCCAGCTCACCCTTTTTAAGTGTCACTGCAGTTAACGTAGAGGATGGCGGCGCGCTGTGTTCCTCCACCTCGGGAGTGGTCAACAGCCGCTCGGCGGCGTCTAGCGCTGCCTCAGCTGCTTCTCCCTGGACAATCAGTGTTAACGCGGCGCCATCTGTCAGGCCCAGATTCATTAATGCGCTAAGGCTATCGGCACTAGCGCTGTTAACGTTGCCGGTTGATCGCTCATGCTGCACCGTCAGACTAACACTGTGCTCCCGAGCGATGGCGCGAAGGCGTGCGGCGGGACGGGCATGTAGCCCCGATGCTAGAGCCAGAATCACACGACGCTCAGCTAACGGCCCATCAGCACGCGTATCAGCAAGTTCAACGGCGGTGCGGGTTAGCACCAGTAAGGGTTCACCTAGTGACACCCGCTCACCCTCGCGGTGCTTCGGTGGCAGCAATTGCCAACCAGCCGCTTCGGTAATCACCAGCGGGGTAATCAGCGCACTTGCCCCCCGCGCTAACGCATCGGCATCGAATCGGCACATCGGGTCGCCAGCGCGCACCTGATCACCTACGGTGACCAAAGGCTCAATACCTTCCCCTTTTAACTCAACCGTATCCAAGCCAAGGTGAAGCAGTAACTCAACGCCTGCCTCGGTTTTCAGGGTGAATGCATGATGGGTACGAGCGCACTGCACCACGACACCGTCACAGGGGGCGTGCAGGCACTCGCCCAGCGGGTCAATCGCGATTCCCTCGCCCAGGGTTAAACCAGCGAAGACCGGGTCGGGCACCGCTGTTAGGGGTACCACAACCCCCGCCACAGGGGCCTGAAGGGTTATGGATTGATTAGAATCTGCCATGGGAAAGCTCCCAATATTGTTGTTATACGTTACAAGGTGCAGGTGATTTTATTGAGGTGCCGAGGACGATCTGGGTCGCTTCCTCGAGCCGCCGCAAGGCCAGCCACCATTTGGTAAAAACTCTGGATCACCGACAGTGGCTGCAGATCCTCATGACCAGCATCTACCAAGGTCAAATTGCGCTGTACGACGCTTTTGTCTGAGGCCAGCACGACTTGGGCACCGACACTCTTGAGCCATTCGGTTAACTCCAGCAAGCCAGCTTGCTCGGGTCCTGGTGGTGCGAATACCAACACTGGATAACCAGGACCGATCAACGCCATCGGGCCGTGGCGAACTTCAGCACCGCTAAAGGATTCAGCTTGAATGGCACAGGTTTCTTTAAACTTGAGTGCCGCTTCCTGAGCGACAGCAAGGCCCGCCCCACGACCAATCACCATCATCTTGTCGGCATGCAACAACGCCTCGATGGCGGGTGACCAGTCCGTCGCCAGAGCCTCGCTTAAACGCCCAGGCAGTTCATCCAGAGCGGTGAGCAACAGACGGTCCTCTTGCCAGTGACCGATGAGCTGCGCCATGGCAGAAAGCGTGGCCAGATAGCTTTTGGTGGCGGCCACACTGTTCTCTTCTCCGGCATAGAGAGGGATTTCACTATCACTGGCCGCGCCCAGGGGCGACTGCGGCGTATTGACTAACGCAATCGTTCGAGCCCCAGCGGCAGCCAGCGACTGCTGCGTAGCCACTAGGTCAGGGCTTTGTCCCGATTGGGAAACCGCCAATGCTAACTGCCCCGTTAGCCGCCAAGGCGCCTTAGCCAGCGTGGTCAGCGAAGGAGGCAGCGAAGCCACCGGAATGCCTTTACGCTTCATGCATTGGTAAGCAAAGTAGCTGGCAGCGTGGTCGGAACTGCCCCGCGCCACGGTAACCGCTGCGGCAGGCTCGGCAAGGCGCAAACGCTCACCTAGGGCAGCAAGCACCGGCGCATTACGCTGCAGCTGGCCGCGAATGCGTTCAGGGGCATTGCGGGTTTCTTCAAGCATTAGAGACATCGAGAGGCTCCTTGGACGTTTCCAGAGACTTGGCGACCTTCGAGATAGACCGCTTGGAGTTGAAGTTCGGGGTCAAGGACGACCAGATCCGCCAATGCGCCCTCTTGCAGGCGGCCGATATCATCGATCCCCAGGAAATCGGCGGGGAAACGTGACAGGCGATCCGAGGCATCCGCCAGGGTAAGGCCGAGACTGACAAAGTTACGTAACGCCTGATCCATGGTTAGCGTACTGCCTGCCAAGGTGCCGTCAGCCAAACGCACACCACCCAGACACTTAGTGACGGTCTGCTCACCCAGGCGGTAATCGCCGTCAGGCATGCCTGCTGCGGCAGTGGCATCGGTAACTGCGTAAAGGTTCGGGATACAGCGCAGGGCCGTGCGGATAGCCCCCGGATGCACATGTAAAAGATCGGGTATTAACTCGGCGTACTGCGCATGGGCGAGTGCTGCACCTACCATCCCAGGTTTACGGTGATGCAAGCCGGTCATGGCATTAAACAGGTGAGTAAACCCACAGGCTCCATGAGCCATCGCCTCAACGCCTTCTTCATAGCTGCCAAGCGTATGCCCTAACTGAACCCGCACGCCCCGCTCGCTAAGATGGCGAATTAACGCATAGTGCCCGGCTAACTCAGGAGCAAGTGTTAGCAAGCGGATGGGAGCCAAAGCACACAGCTCGTCCAGTTCCTCAATCACACCATTACGCGCATGGGGGGGCTGAGCCCCTAGCTTGCCGGGATTGATATAGGGACCTTCCAAATGAACGCCCAATACCCTGGCTGCGTCCGGATCCTGGGCTTCCATATAGTGGGTGATATCGCATAGCACCTGACGAATCTGGGCATCTGGTGCCGTCATGGTGGTAGCAAGCAATCGGGTGGTTCCAAAACGCACATGAGTGCGCGCTAAGGTGGCAAGTGCCTCGCCGCCCTCCATGGTGTCGGCGCCACCACCGCCATGCACATGCAAATCTATAAAACCGGGAATAATGCGCGAATGGTCGTTAGTGGCGGGGTCTACTGGGTCGCCATCAATGCGCCTGATACGCCCCTCTTCCCAATGAATCTCTCCTAGGCGCCAGCCCTCGGAGGTGAGGATATTGCCAAATCGCATACAACCTCCTAGCGGGTCAGTTCGACCATAAAGTCGTAGTAGTCTGTGCGGCAGTAGGTAATGGTGAGCTCCGCGGGGGTGCCATCAGAGAGATAGCCGAGTCGCGTCACTTTGAGTAGCGCCTGGCCTTCTGGCACCTCAGCGAGCGTCGCTAACTCTTCACCTGCGTTGATGGCAGTCACATGCTGTAAGGCACGTGCTATGCCTTTGCCACTGGCTTCCAGAACGGCATAAAGAGACGTGTCTACCGTGAGCGGATCGGGCAGTACCGAGACGGGTAGGCAACTTTCCTCTACCGCCATTACCACCCCATCGGCCAAGCGCAGGCGTTTGAGGCGCGCGACTTGGGCATCAGCCCCCAGACTAAGGCGCATGCTCTCTTCTGCACTGGGGTTGGCCAGTTTGCGCTCTAACCAATGAGAGCTCGGCGTAAAACCGCGCTGGGTCAGCAGCTCGGTAAAACTCGATAGCCGTGACAAGGACTGATTCAGACGGGGGGTAATAAAGGTGCCAGAACCACGGCTACGACGAATGAGCCCCAGCTCATCTAGTCGATCTAACGCCTTACGAGCAGTAATTCGAGAAACCGCTAAGCTCTCGGCCAAGTTGCGCTCAGAAGGCAACGCCTCGCCAGCTTGCCAAGCACCTGTATCAATAGCTTGTTCAAGCTGGCGCGCTAACTGCTGATAAAGCGGTGTAGCGCCCTGAGGGTCCAGGTGCAGCTGAGTAAAGCGTGGATCCATGAGTATCTCCCAGTAGACAGCATACCAATTAGATACCACTATAGACCCAATAAGATACCAATCAAATACCAATTAGCTACAACTATGGTTGAATAGTGGTGTCCGCTTTGCTCAAGAAGGCGATAACACGCTCACAAGAGTGCACGCAGACCGTTGATAGTTTGGGGCCAAAGCGAACTTCAGGGTGACCACGATTGGCGCGGCCTTTGGGAATCCGTATAGTGGCAGGCTACTCTCGCCAACTGATTGAACACATGCTGCAAAACAACTCATTGCTTGCCCAGCTCAAGCAACAGATCCGTGACACCACCCCACGCGCTGAAGGGGTGATTAAAGCCACCGAGAAAGGGTTCGGTTTTCTTGAAACCGATAGCGGTGAATCCTATTTTGTGCCGCCCCCCGCCATGAAGCAGGTACTGCACGGCGACCGCGTTGAGGCGGTGATTCATGAAAACGGCGATAAAAAGTCCGTTGAGCCTGAAAAGCTGATCGAAGCTGGGCTTGACCGCTTTGTTGCCCGTGTTCAGAAGCGCGAAGACCGTTTAGCCGTTGTGCCCGACCATCCGTCGATTCGCAACGTGCTAAAGGCGCGTATCAAGAACAACCTGGATGAAGCTACCATTGCTGATGGCGACTGGGTTGTCGCTCGACTGGTACGCCACCCGCTGAAAGAGAATGATCGCGGCTTTTTCGCACAAATTGACGAACTGGTGGCTAAGTCCGATGACCCCACCGTTCCGTGGCGCGTTACTCTAGCCCGCCATACGCTGGAACAGGAGTGCCCAGACGCAGGTACCGAATGGCCACTGCATGATGAGGGTTTGCCCCGTGAAGATCTCACCGCGCAGCCCTTCTTCACCATCGATGGCGAAAAAACCCGCGATATGGACGACGCGCTACACGTGGAAGCACTGGAAAGCGGCGGTTGGCGGCTGAGCGTTGCCATCGCTGACCCGACTGCCTACGTCGAAGAAGGTCACGCGGCCGATCTTGAAGCGCGTACCCGTGCTTTTACGGTTTACCTACCGGGCCAGAACGTAACGATGCTACCTGAACAGCTGGCGGACGACCTCTGCTCGCTATGGGAAGGTCAGGATCGCCCTGCTCTTGCCTGTTCACTGGACATTAATGCTGATGGCAGCCTGGGTGATTACCGTTTCTTTGCTGCTAACGTGAAATCCCACGCCAAACTGGCCTATGATCACGTTTCCGACTGGATTGAAGGTCAAGGTGACTGGGCTCCCGCCGACAATATCGCTGAGCAGCTGAAAGCACTGCGTGATTTGACTGAGGCACGGACCGCTTGGCGCAACGAGCATGCCCTGGTATTTAAAGATCGTCCGGACTACGTTTTCGACCTGGACGAGGCCGGCAACGTACTGGGCATTCGCACCGAAGATCGCCGCATCGCCAACCGCATGATTGAAGAGTCGATGATTGCCGCCAATGCTTGCTGTGCGGATTTCCTCGCCAAGCATATTGGCCACGGCATCTTTAATGTGCATCGCGCCTTTGAGCCTGAAAAAGCCGAATCTGCTCAAGAATTCTTGGCAACTCAGGAAATCGAGGTCGCCCAGGAAGCACTGACTGAGCTGGCTCATTACAAAGAGCTAAAGCGCGCCCTGGAAAGCCGTGATGATGCCTGGCTGGATGCGCGTCTGCGCCGCTTCCAAGGCTTTACCAGCATGTCAGCTCAACCTGGCCCGCACTTCGGCCTAGGTTTACCGGCTTACGCCACCTGGACGTCGCCTATTCGTAAGTATGGCGATATGGTAAATCACCGCTTGATTAAGCGCGTGCTTAAAGGTGAACAGGCTCCCGCGGAAGCCAGCCAGCAACTCACTGAGCAGCTCACTGAGCGTCGCCGCCTGAATCGTATGGCAGAGCGCGACGTAAAAGATTGGCTCTACGTACGCTACTTAACCCCAGCCGCTCAGAATCAAGACACCTTCGACGCGGAGATCATGGCGATCAACCGTGGCGGCATGCGGGTACGCCTGCTGGAAAACGGTGCCACCGCCTTTGTACCCGCCCCGCTGATGCACAGTGATCGAACCAAAGTGGTCATCGATGACAAAGAAGGTCGCATTCAGATTGAAGGCGAAGAGCGCTACAAGCTGGGCGACAGCCTGCGCGTTGCGCTAACAGAGGCCCGCGAAGAAACCCGTTCGCTGGTAGCAAAGCCGACGGCGTAAAACTTTCTATATAAACCACTTATAGAAACTTGCTAGAAAACCGGCTAGATAACTGGTTAGGTAAACAACAACGGCGCCTTACGAGCGCCGTTGTTGTTTTTGTGCGGCAGTCACTTACTACCTTTAGCTAGGCTGCTGATGCTGCATGAAAAAGCGCAGCATTTCCTGCGTGGCATCTGGGCCTTTAGGATCGGTATAGCTACCCTTCACGCTACCCCCGGACCAGGCGTGGCCTGCTCCGTGTACCTTCCACTGCTCCAGGCATGGCTTACCCGCCGCATCATGATGCGTGGTACGCGTGTAAGCATGGCCATTGGCGGCTTTTCCCTTCTCTACCGTTGGCTTGTTGGCACCGCCTGCGGGACGCGATGCACCGTACTGAGCGGCAACACGATCCGCGTTATTGGGGTGTACGGTCGTATCGCGGTCGCCATGAAAGATAATCACTGGCACCTCTGACGCCCACTCGACACCCGTCTTTTTACCACTGTTACCGAGCGGCCCTGTGCCACCTTGCATGGCGCCCAGTGCATCGGGAAGACTTTTTGCGACACCGTGGGGCAGCCCTGAGTGAACACCCACCGCTGCAAACAGATCCGGATAGGTCATCGCTAACGTCGTCGCCATGGCCGCACCCGCTGATAGCCCCGCCACATAAACTCGGCTCGCATCGAGCCCATGGGTGTCTATCACCTGGCGGGCCATGCCAGCCAGAATCGAAGGCTCTCCTCCTTCACGCTGCTGGTCTTCCGCTTTAAACCAATTCCAACATTTGGAGTTGTTAGCACTTACCGGCTGAGCTGGATAGAGTACGCAAAATTGCTGAGTTTCAGCCAATTGGTTCATGTTGGTTCCAGCCGCAAAGTCATCGGGATTCTGTGTGCAGCCGTGTAGCATAACCACCAGCGGCAATGCCTGCCCCTTATGGCCACTGGGGATATACAACTTGTAATCACGCGAGCCAGCATGGCTAGAAAACCGCCCAGCCGTAAACGCACCCGCGCGGGGTTTCCGGCCGTGACCATATGCAGACGAAGAGGCTCTCGATGTTGGCCTTGATTTCGATACAGAGCCATCTTCGTCGACAACCTCACAGGTTCCCTCAAAGATCTTGCCACCCTGGTAGGGCTTGACTGACGCTTCTTCCCCCTTCGACTCAGGTATGGCGCCCTGGAGAAGTGCCATGGCTTCATGCAACTTGCCTGCGCGCGTCAGTCGCGTCGCTTCTTCCATTCGCTTATTCATAGTGGCGCCGATCATGGTCAATACCCCAATTCCGCTATGCGGTGGTGAGTAATTCAGTGGATTCGGTCTGCCAGAGCGGCCTTCACCGCCTTACTGGCATGCAGAGCACCTAGCACCACAACCGACTCGATAGTGGCGCGAGCAAGCTCCGGCGTTACGTCGTCAGCAATGCTGGCCAACCCCAGAACTTGAATCTGCAGCTTCTCACCTGCCGACTGCAGCGCCTCCAAGTTCTCTCGGCTGTAATGTTCAAGCCCCAGTACGAACGACTTACGGGTTACGGTTTCCCTAACCACCTCGGCATGTGTCGCCAATTGGTTACGAATGGCCGTGCGAATCAGGTCGGTACGGTTTGAATAAAATCCCTCCTGGACCAACAGATCGATTTGCCCTAAATCGACTACCCCAAGGTTAATGGTGATTTTCTCACTGGAGTCACCGGACTTGCGGCGCAGTTCATGCACGCTCATGTGAAACCTCTCACGATTCTCATTGTTGAATATCGTTTCTGGAAAGCCAGACTATTAAAAAGGAATCCAACAGCCATCCAATAGCCATCCAATAGCCATCCAATAGCCATCCAATAGCCATCCATATGGATGGTATAATAAGCTTGTATGCGCAATAGTCAACAAGCGGACAAAACAAGACGCGGGGAATGAAAGCGAAATAGCGGGGTAACATTGGGCAGGCAAAAAAAAGAGCACCCGGAGGTGCTCTCTTCTAGCATGCATGGTTAAGCAAATGCTTACCAGCCAGTCACTTCTTTCAGTGCATCGCCGATCTCAGCCAGAGAACGCACGGTTTTAACACCGGCATCTTCCAGGGCAGCAAACTTCTCATCCGCAGTGCCTTTACCGCCAGAGATGATTGCGCCCGCATGGCCCATACGCTTGCCAGGAGGTGCAGTTACACCGGCAATGTAGGAAACCACAGGCTTAGAAACATTAGCTTTGATGTAAGCCGCTGCTTCTTCTTCAGCCGTACCACCGATTTCACCGATCATCACGATCGCTTCAGTTTTCGGGTCTTTCTCGAACATTTCTAGAATGTCGATGAAGTTAGAGCCCGGGATCGGGTCACCGCCGATGCCTACACAGGTAGACTGGCCGAAACCATGGTCAGTTGTCTGCTTGACGGCTTCGTAAGTCAGGGTGCCCGAACGCGACACGATACCGACTTTACCCGGCTGGTGAATGTGACCCGGCATGATGCCGATTTTACATTCGCCAGGCGTAATAACACCTGGGCAGTTCGGGCCGATCAGCTGCACGCCCAGCTCGTCGCATTTTACTTTTGCTTCGAGCATATCCAGTGTCGCGATACCTTCGGTGATGCACACGATCAGCTTGATACCCGCATTAGCGGCTTCAAGAATCGAGTCTTTACAGAACGGTGCCGGAACGTAGATCACGCTGGCTTCCGCACCGGTTTTCTCAACCGCTTCTTTCACGGTGTTGAAAACGGGTAGGCCCAGGTGCGTCTGGCCGCCTTTGCCCGGCGTAACACCACCGACCATTTGCGTGCCGTAGGCAATCGCCTGCTCGGAGTGGAACGTGCCCTGGCCACCGGTGAAACCTTGGCAGATGACCTTGGTGTTCTTATCGATCAGGATGCTCATTACTTGCCCTCCGCTGCTTTTACAACCTGCTGAGCCGCGTCGGTCAGACTGGTAGCAGCGATGATGTTCAGACCGCTAGACGCCAGTTTTTCAGCGCCCAATTCAGCGTTGTTACCTTCCAGGCGCACAACAACCGGAACGTTAACACCGACTTGTTCAACAGCACCGATGATACCTTCGGCAATCATGTCGCAACGAACGATACCACCGAAGATGTTCACCAGAACTGCTTTGACGTTGTCGTCAGACAGGATGATCTTGAACGCTTCTGCAACGCGCTCTTTGGTCGCGCCGCCGCCAACGTCCAGGAAGTTAGCAGGCTTGCCGCCGCTCAGGTTGACGATGTCCATGGTACCCATGGCCAGGCCAGCACCGTTAACCATGCAGCCGATGTTGCCATCAAGCGCTACATAGTTCAGTTCCCACTTCGCCGCATCGGCTTCACGCTGATCTTCCTGGGAAGGATCGCGCATCGCCTGAAGGTCTGGATGACGGTACAGCGCGTTGCTGTCGAGTCCCAGTTTTGCGTCGAGGCAGTGTAGGTTGCCTTCGTCGGTAATAACCAGCGGGTTAATTTCTAACAGTGCCAGATCTTTGTCATGGAACAGTTTAGAAAGACCCAGGAAAATCTTAGTGAACTGCTTAATCTGGTCGCCTTTTAGGCCCAGAGCAAATGCCAGTTCACGCGCTTGGTAGGGCTGTGCGCCAACCAGCGGATCGATTTCAGCTTTAAGAATCTTTTCCGGCGTCTCTTCAGCAACGGTCTCGATTTCTACACCGCCTTCGGTAGAGGCCATGAAGACCACGCGACGGGTAGTGCGGTCAACGACTGCGCCAAGATACAGCTCATCAGCGATATCAGTGCAGGTCTCAACCAAAATCTTAGCAACCGGCTGACCTTTTTCGTCAGTCTGGAAGGTGACTAGGTTCTTGCCTAACCACTGCTCGGCGAAGGCTTTCGCTTCGGCCGGATCTTTAATCAGCTTAACGCCGCCCGCTTTACCACGGCCACCAGCGTGAACCTGGGCTTTAACTACCCACATGTCGCCGCCGATCTTTTTGCACGCTTCTTCGGCTTCTTCGGGTGTGTCTACGGCAAAGCCTTTAGACACTGGTAGACCATAATCAGCAAACAGCTGTTTGCCTTGATACTCGTGAAGGTTCATCGATTCATGCCATTGGTTGCATGTGACTCGAACGATGACCCGCTTCTTTATAAGAGCGGGGCATCCCCGTACCTTCGACCCTGTTTGTTATCTCACAGGGCCGAAAGTGTTGCGCCACCTGACGGTGGCGCTTGGTTGTTGCTTAGCGAATTATTTACGCTTCTTACGGTTAGCCATATGAATGGCATGGCCTTCTACCGCAAGTGCTGCTTCGTGCACGGCTTCAGACATCGTCGGGTGTGCATAGCAGGTCAGGGCTAGGTCTTCAGCGCTGGAGCCGAATTCCATTGCAATCACGCCTTGAGCAATCATCTCACCCGCATGCTGACCAACAATATGCATGCCGAGAATACGATCAGTTTCCGCATCGGCGATAATCTTGGCGCTGCCTTCGGTGGCATTGTTCGCCATCGCACGCCCACTCGCCGCGAACGGGAAACTACCGGTCTTAACTTCAATGCCCTTGGCTTTGGCATCTTGCTCGGTCATACCGACCCATGCCACTTCCGGGAACGTGTAGATCACGTTCGGAATCGTGTCGTAGTTCATCTCGGCTTTGTGGCCAGCGATGATGTCAGCGACCATAATGCCTTCTTCAGACGCCTTGTGTGCCAGCATGGGGCCACGCACACAGTCACCAATGGCGTAAACACCCGGTACATTGGTACGGCACTGATCATCAACGAAGATAAAGCCACGCTCGTCCAGTTCAACGCTGACACCATCAGCAATTACGCCTCTAGTGTACGGACGGCGGCCAACACAAACGATCAGTTTGTCGAAGGTCATTTCCTGTTCGCCATTGGCGTCGGTGTACTTCACAATGACTTCTTCGCCATTGGTTTCCGAACCAGTCACGCGGGCATTCAGTTTAATATCCAGACCCTGCTTCTTAAGCAGTTTCTGTGTTTCTTTCGCGATCGCCGTGTCGACCATCGGCAAGAAACTATCCATTGCTTCCAGAACGGTGACCTCGGAACCCAAACGGTTCCAAACGCTACCGAGCTCCAGGCCGATAACACCAGCACCAATAACGCCCAGACGTTTCGGCGTATCTTGGAAATCCAGCGCGCCAGTGGAGTCAACGATCAAGCCTTCGGTTAGCGGCGTCGGTGGGATTTCAACCGGCACAGAGCCTGCAGCAATGACGATGTTATCAGCGTCGTAAGCGGTGGTGTTGCCATCCAAGTCAGTGACTTCGACTTGCTTGCCGGAAACTACTTTACCGGTACCTTCAATGGCAGTAACACCATTGGCCTTGAATAAACCAGAGATGCCGCCGGTCAAGTTCTTAACGATCTTGTCCTTGCGAGCCATCATTTTCTTGACGTCCATGGTGACGTCACCGGCATTGATACCCATGTCGTCGAAATCGTGCTTGGCTTCGACGAACTTATGCGAGGCTTCAAGCAACGCTTTAGACGGGATACAACCGACGTTCAAACACGTACCACCGTGAACGACATTGCCTTCTTTACCAATCCATTTTTCAACACAGGCGGTTTTCAGACCCAGCTGCGCAGCGCGAATAGCCGCTACGTAACCACCAGGACCTGCACCGATAACGATCACATCAAACTTATCAGCCATGTTGGCTCCTTTAACTTGGTTTGCCTTCCCCCGTTCTGGTCTAAACCGGGCGGAAGGCAGTGTGCGATTGCATGAGAACGCTAATACATAGCAGAGGCGGATCAGCGCGCTCTGTTATACGTCCAGCAGCAAGCGTGCAGGATCTTCCAGCAGCGCTTTAATCGTAACCAGGAATTGTACAGCGTCTTTGCCATCGATCATGCGGTGATCATAAGAAAGCGCCAGATACATCATCGGGCGAATCTCAACCTTACCGTTAACCGCCATCGGGCGATCCTGGATTTTGTGCATACCCAGAATAGCAGTCTGTGGCGGATTGATGATCGGGGTCGACATCAAGGAGCCAAACGTGCCGCCGTTAGTGATGGTAAAGGTACCGCCGATCATGTCGTCCATGCCCAGCTTACCGTCACGACCACGCTTACCGAAATCAACAATCGTTCTCTCAACGTCGGCAATTTTCATGCTGTCGGTGTCACGCAGTACCGGCACAACCAAGCCACGATCCGTTGATACTGCTACGCCGATGTCCTGATAGCCGTGATAGACGATATCGGTACCATCAATAGAGGCGTTAACGTCCGGGAAGCGCTTGAGTGCTTCAGAGGCCGCTTTCACAAAGAAGCCCATAAAGCCCAGTTTAATATCGTGAGCTTTGAGGAACGTATCTTTGTATTGCGCACGCAGGGCCATGATTTCAGTCATGTCCACTTCGTTGTACGTGGTCAGCATGGCAGCCGTTTGCTGCGCCTGAACAAGGCGCTTAGCAATCGTTTGACGCAGACGCGTCATCGGCACACGTTTCTCAACGCGATCACCTTCCACCGCCGGTGCAGCAGCGGCTTTCGCAGGAGCCGCGGCCTTCGCTGCTTTTTTGGCAGAGCCATCTTTCACTGCTTTTTGCACGTCTTCTTTCAAGATACGGCCACCTTTGCCGGTACCTTCAATCTTGGAAACGTCCAGGTCATGCTCAGCAACCATTTTCCGAGCCGCAGGAGCTAGGATTTTATCACCAACTTTCTCATCTGAGCCTTCGTCATCGCTACCCGCAGCGCTGGAAGAAGAAGCACTGCTGCTCTCTTCGGCACCACCAGCACCTTCGGTAAAGACGGCCAGCACTGCTTCGGATTCAACCTGGCTGCCTTCTTCGGCTTTAATTTCTGCCAGTGCGCCATCGGCAGGAGCCACAACTTCAAGCACCACCTTGTCGGTTTCGATGTCGGCCAGCACTTCATCGCGCTTAACCGCTTCGCCCACTTTCTTGTGCCACGTTGCCACGGTGCCTTCCTGGATAGACTCAGGGAAGCTGGGGGCTTTCACATCGTATTGCTTACCACCACTGGCTTTTTTATCTTCTTTCTTATCGTCTTTTTTCGCTTCGGACGGTTTAGCGCTGGCCTCGTCAGAAGGTTTCTCTTCTTTGCTGCCAGACTTACTGCTTTCACCAATTTTGCCCAACACCTGCTCTGACTCAACCGTATCGCCCTCTTCGGCCATAACGTCGGTCAGTGTACCCGCTTCCGGTGCGACGACTTCGAGCACCACTTTGTCGGTTTCGATTTCAACAATCAGCTCGTCACGTTCAACGCTGTCACCCGGCTTTTTATGCCATGCGGCCACAGTGCCCTCGGCAACGGATTCCGGAAAGGTTGGCGCTTTGATATCAGTAGCCATGTCGTTTCCCTTATATGTTCTCTAAACCCGGTGGGCGCTTATAGGTTAAAAGCGTCTTCCACCAGCTGGCGCTGCTGTTCAGTGTGGACGGACATATAGCCCGCTGCCGGCGCGGCAGAGGCAGGACGTCCTGCAAATTTCAAATCACGTCCGAAGCCATCTTTCAGCATATCGGCCACTGCGCGCATGTGGTGCTGACTTGAATACCAGGCGCCTTGGTTCAGCGGCTCTTCCTGGCACCACACGATGTCTTCCACATTGGCATACGCCTGGAGCACTTCCAGAAGCTCTTCTTTCGGGAAGGGATAGAGCTGCTCAAGACGAATAATCGCCGTGTCATGCCGCTCGTTTTCTGCACGCCAGTTGGCTAGGTCGTAGTACACCTTGCCGGCACACATAATAACGCGCGTCACCTTTTCTGCCTCAAGATTCGCCTGATCCGGCAACACCATGTAGAACTTGCCGTGAGCGAGGTCTTCAAGGCTAGACACTGCTTCTTTATGGCGCAACAGCGACTTTGGCGACATAACCACTAGCGGCTTACGCAGTGGGCGAATGACCTGACGACGCAACAGATGGTAGATCTGTGCGGGGGTAGTCGGCACACACACCTGCATATTGTGCTCAGCGCACAGCTGCAAGAAACGTTCTAACCGTGCAGAGGAGTGCTCGGGCCCTTGGCCTTCATAGCCATGAGGCAGCAGCATCGTCAAACCGCACAAGCGTCCCCATTTGGTTTCACCAGAGGAGATAAACTGGTCAACGACCACCTGGGCACCGTTGAAGAAGTCACCAAACTGGGCTTCCCAAATGACTAAGTCGCCCGGCGCTGTCGTGGCGTAGCCATACTCAAAAGCCAGAACCGCTTCTTCCGAAAGGAAGGAGTCGTGAATCGTAAAGCGCGGCTGCCCGTCTGACATATTCTGCAGCGGCACATAAGTAGAACCATCTTTCTGGTTATGCACTACCGCGTGACGGTGAGAGAACGTACCGCGACCTACATCCTGGCCGGTAATACGAATCGGATGGCCTTGGTCCAGCAACGTGGCATACGCCAGTGTTTCGGCGAACCCCCAGTTAAGCCCCATGCCTCCCGCTTGCATTTTACGGCGATCTTCGTAGATCTTAGCCACCTGACGCTGCACATCCACCCCGTCGGGGATGTCACACATTTTCGCTGCCAGCTGCTGCAGACGCTTCATATCAAAGGTTGTGTCTGCATCCCCTGTCCATTCGTGACCCAGGTAGGGTGCCCAGTCCACAAATAGCGAGGTATTAGGCTCTTGTACCAGCGCATTTGCCACATGGTTACCTGCCACAAGATCATCGCGGTAGGTTTCAACCATGGCCTTGGCGTCTTCTTCTGAAAGCACGCCCTGCTCCACCAAGCGCTGTGCATAGAGCGTACGCGACGATGGATGGTCTTTAATTTTGGCGTACATCATCGGCTGGGTGCCGGATGGCTCGTCGGCCTCATTGTGACCACGACGGCGATAACATACTAAGTCGATAACAACGTCTTTCTTGAACTGCTGACGGTAATCAAGCGCCACTTGGGTCGCGTGAATTACCGCATCGGGATCATCGCCGTTAACATGAAAAATCGGCGCCTGAACCATCTTAGCGATGTCAGTACAGTATTCGGTTGAGCGCGCATCCAAGGGGTTCGACGTAGTAAAACCAACTTGGTTGTTAATCACGATGTGTATCGTGCCACCGGTTTTATAGGCACGGGTTTGAGACATCTGGAATGTCTCCATCACCACACCTTGACCAGCAAACGCAGCATCACCATGAACGTTAATTGGCAGTACTTTATTGCCCTCGTCGTCGTTACGACGATCTTGACGGGCGCGTACCGAGCCTTCCACTACCGGTGCGACAATTTCCAGGTGCGAAGGGTTAAACGACATGGCCAAGTGGACTTCGCCACCAGGTGACATAACGTTTGAACTAAAGCCCTGATGGTACTTAACATCACCAGAACCACGCTCGATGACCTTTTTGCCGTCGAACTCATCGATCAACTCAGCGGGATTTTTACCCAAAATATTGACCAACAAATTGAGACGACCACGGTGGGCCATACCAATAACGACTTCTTTAGTACCGTAACCGCCTGCGCGTTGGATCAGTTCGTCCATCATTGGCACAAACGATTCGCCGCCTTCCAGACCGAAACGCTTGGTACCTGGATATTTGGACGCCAGGTAATTTTCCAAACCTTCCGCTGCAACCAAACGTTCAAGCACATGCTTGCGCACGTCATCGCTGAACTTAGGCGCACTGCGCACCGATTCGAAGCGTCGCTGTAGCCAGCGCTTCTCTTCAGTATCCACAATGTGCATGATCTCGCAGCCGATAGAGCGACAGTAGGTCTGCTCCAGCGCGTCAACGATCTCACGCAACGGTGCTTTATCAATGCCTAGGAAAAACGATCCAGTTTGGAACTCGGTGTCAAGATCAGCCTTGGAGAGCTGATGAAATGACAAATCGAGATCAGGGACGGGGGTGGGATTACGCAGCCCTAGCGGGTCGATATTGGCCTTTTGATGACCACGGAAGCGGTAAGCGTTAATCAGCTGCAGGACTTTTACCTGCTTCTTGTTCTCACCGCTATCTGCAGCGGCGGCTACCCGTCCTGGGCGACTTTCACGACCCAGTTGGTAGAACTGATCACGCGTGGGGCTTAGTGGAACATCGTGGGAGGCACTGCCCTCAGGACGTGGCAGCTGATCAAAATAGCTGCGCCACTCGTCTGAGACAGAATCAGAATCGGCGAGGTACTGCTCGTAAAGCGCTTCCACGTAGTGGACATTGCCACCACTAACGTGAGAGGAACGCCACATCAACTCCATTATGCCTTGTTGCATCTCTCGGTCACCCTGCACTGATGGGGTGGTATCGGTATCGCTGCACTCGCGCAACGACATCGCTATTGCCCTGCCGGCGGGGCGGGACATATGCCGGCGGCGCCGACCGAAGGCCGGAAGCCCTGTTCATACTACATGTTTTATAACACGTTTCATTATCAGTTCATGCTCAAAAGCCGGTACTCATGGCACCGGCTTTTAAACTTGGCTGATTATGAGTGCGACGCACTGCCGCACCACATAACGCCCCTATGATAACAAGCGAAGCGCCACGATTTAAGTGGCTTTGTGCAGCAACTTACGCAGCGCTCGCATTTTTTTCATATGATTAGGCGTTTACGTGGCATCAGCCAGCAACATTTCACGAATTTTACCAATTGCACGGGTCGGATTGAGCCCTTTCGGGCAAACGGCAACACAATTCATGATGCCGCGGCAGCGGAATACAGAGAACGGGTCTTCCAGGCTCGTCAAGCGCTCACGCGTGGCAGTGTCGCGACTATCGGCAAGGAAGCGATAAGATTGCAGCAGACCAGCTGGCCCTACAAATTTATCTGGGTTCCACCAGAACGATGGGCAAGATGTTGAACAGCATGCACACAAAATACACTCGTACAGGCCGTCTAACTTATCGCGCTCTTCCGGTGATTGAAGACGCTCGATAGCCGGTGCAGGGGTGTCGTTTTGCAGGTACGGCTGAATACGCTCGTACTGCTTATAGAACAGCCCCATATCCACAACCATATCGCGAATAACCGGTAGGCCTGGCAACGGGCGCAGCGTCAGCTTGTTGCCTTTCACAACATCTGACAGCGGCGTAATACACGCCAAGCCGTTCTTACCATTCATGTTCATGCCGTCGGAACCGCACACGCCTTCACGGCAGCTGCGACGAAACGCAAGCGCGCTATCCTGCTCTTTCATCAGATGCAAAACATCTAGCACCATCAGATCGCGACCCTTGGTATCGACCTGAAACTCCTGCATATAAGGCGCGGAGTCGGTTTCCGGATTGTAACGGTATACGGATACCTGAAGATTGGACATGGTGACTCCCTCTCGTCAGTGCGGAGATTAGTAGGTGCGAACCTTAGGCTCGAACGTATCAACAGTTTTCGGCTTAAAGTTCACGTCGCGCTTCTTCAGCTCTTTCGTGGCCGGGAAGTAGAGCGAGTGCTTCAGCCAGTTGACATCATCACGGTCAGGATAGTCGTAGCGCGAGTGCGCGCCGCGGCTTTCGTTACGCTCAAGGGCAGCAATCGCCGTTGCTTCTGCCACTTCCATTAAGTTATCAAGCTCCAAGGCTTCAACACGGGCAGTGTTAAAGGTATTGGACTTGTCAGGTAAATGAGCATTAGCAATGCGGCTGCGCAGATCCGCTAGCTTTTTGACACCTTCCTGCATGTTTTTCTCTTCACGGAATACACCGAAAGAGTTCTGCATGATGTCTTGAAGCTCTGCCTTCAACTCAGGAATGCTCTCACCGCCTTCATTAGACTCATTCCAGCGGTTGATGCGCTTCATCGCTGCATCGATGTCAGACTCGGAGGCATCCAGGTACTCGATACCTTCGTTCAGAGCGCCTTCAATAAACATACCCGCCGCACGGCCAAACACCACCAGATCCAGCAGGGAGTTACCGCCCAAGCGATTAGCGCCGTGAACAGAAACACATGCCGCTTCGCCACAGGCAAACAAACCGTTAATGATATGGTCGTTGCCACTTTCATCCTGGGTAATCGCCTGACCATGAATATTGGTCGGAATACCGCCCATCATGTAATGGCAGGTAGGCACTACCGGAATCGGGTCTTTAGCTGGGTCGACATGGGCAAATGTCTTAGAAAGCTCAACGATACCCGGCAAACGCTTACCAAGGACTTCTTCGCCCAGGTGGTCAAGCTTCAAGAAGACGTGATCGCCTTTCTCGCCACAGCCGCGGCCTTCCAGAATTTCCATGACCATAGAGCGTGCCACTACGTCACGGCCGGCCAGGTCTTTGGCGTTCGGTGCATAACGCTCCATGAAGCGTTCGCCATCTTTATTGACCAGATAACCGCCTTCACCACGGCAACCTTCCGTTACCAGGGTGCCCGCACCGTAAATACCGGTCGGGTGGAACTGCCACATTTCCATATCCTGCATCGGGAAACCAGCACGCAGCGCCATGCCAATGCCATCGCCAGTGTTGATCAAAGCGTTGGTCGTAGACGCATAGATACGCCCTGCACCACCCGTCGCTAGAACCGTGGCCTTCGATTTTACGTGGACAACTTCACCGGTCTCGATGCACATAGCGATACAGCCCACTACATCACCGTTGCTATTTTTCACCAGATCGACCGCGTACCACTCATTCAAGAACGTGGTGTTGTTCTTGAGGTTGTTTTGGTAGAGCGTGTGAAGCAGCGCATGGCCAGTACGGTCAGCCGCTGCACAGGTACGTGCTGCCTGACCACCTTCACCAAAATTCTTTGACTGACCACCAAACGGACGCTGATAAATACGGCCGTTATCGAAGCGCGAGAACGGTAGCCCCATATGCTCAAGCTCAAATACCGCTTTCGGGCCTTCTGAACACATGTACTCTGCCGCGTCTTGGTCAGCAATGTAATCGCCGCCTTTGACGGTGTCATACATGTGCCAGCGCCAATCATCGTCTGGATCTGAAGAGGCGATCGCACAGGTAATACCACCCTGAGCAGAAACGGTGTGGGAGCGAGTCGGGAACACTTTGGACAGTACGGCTGTCTTTTTACCGGACTTAGCCAGTTCAAGAGCAGCGCGCAGGCCGGAGCCACCGCCACCAATGATAATGGCATCAAATGTCAGGCTACGAAGGTTAGACATAGATCAAGCTCCCCACAGAATTTGAATGCCCCACACCAAATAGACGAAGATGGCCAGAATAATCAGGGTCTGGACACCCACGCGCAGGCGAGTGGACTTAAGGTAATCGGTGGTGACCGTCCACAAACCGATCCAGGCGTGTGCTGCAATAGAAACAAAGGCTAGCAGCGAGAAAATACGCATCCAGGTTTGGGCGAACAGTCCACTCCAGGCGTAGTAGTCCAGATTGGGATTAAACAGCAAGTAGGCAACGATAAAGACGGTATATAAAGCCAGAATTACCGCAGAAACGCGCTGCATTAGCCAGTCGGATAACCCGCTACGGCCAAAACTTGTGATGTTGGTTACCATACCCAAACTCCTGCCAAAATGATCAGAACAGCACTGACCACGACAGTGATCTGTGCTTTTTTCACGCCACCTTCAAGGGTCACGCCAATATCCGCATCCATTAACAGGTGCTTTACGCCTGCTACAAAATGGAATGCCAATGCGGACAACAATCCCCAAGCGATAAATTTGGCGAAAAAGTTATTGGCTAATGCGTTGCTAACGGCATCAAAGCCAGCCGGAGACGATAGTGATTTACCCAGCGCCCAAAAAGCGAAGATCAGGCCAACGAACAGGATGACACCCGTAATACGGTGTGTAATCGACGTTAGCGCCGGTAGTGGGAAATGTATCGTACTAAGATCTAGGTTTACGGGTCGTTTGCTATTCACGGCGTTATACACACTCTCTTGGCCCACTCTGCGACAGGTCGGGCATGGCCCGAGCGGGCGGTGGTTGCTGGAAGGGGCTCGGCCGTTGCCAAGTCGGGCACGACCACCTATCTGCCGGTCGCGCGCCGTGGATTATAAGAACCTTCGCCCCTGCTGACAAACCGAACTCAGGCTTAACTCGACTATGGTGCAAGAAAATTGCCGCCAACCTGAGTCGATTTTGCGATGCAGCATGGTTATAGTGACAGGAGACTGATGGTTTGATAAGCCCAATAACGTATCGTCAACACCCTGACACTTCGTTACTATGGACTCCCTTCTAATCATATACAAAAATTAAACAAAACAACAATATCTGTACAAGGATACCTAGCGTTTCGGCTAATTGACAAAATGTCGCACGCTTCTATAGTAGGCGAGCCTTTTTGCCGGCGCGGTATGCGAAACAATGACCTTACGTCCCAAACCGAATTCGAAAGGAGGCCAGCATGGCTGACAGGAAAGCAACATTGACGGTAGACGGTATAGATAAACCGATCGATCTACCCATGTATTCCGGCACACTTGGCCCCGACGTCATCGACGTACGCAGCCTCGGTGCTGAAGGCCTGTTCACCTACGACCCCGGCTTCATGGCCACTTCTTCCTGCCAATCCGCGATTACCTATATTGACGGCGGCAAGGGCGTACTGCTGCACCGCGGCTACCCCATTGATCAACTGGCTAAAGAATCCAACTTTGTCGAAGTTTGCTACACCCTGCTATTCGGTGAGCTGCCCAACGACGAGCAGTACGCTGATTTCGAATCACGTATTCGCAATCACACCATGGTTCACGACCAAATCAACAACTTCTTCAAAGGGTTCCGCCGCGACGCGCACCCAATGTCGATTCTATGTGGCGTTGTTGGCGGCCTAGCAGCCTTCTACCACGACCACATGGATATCACCCAAGAAGAAGATCGCGTTATCAGCGCTGTTCGCTTAATTGCGAAAATGCCCACCTTGGCAGCTATGTCGCACAAATATAACGTTGGTCAGCCATTTAACTATCCGCGCAATGATCTGAGCTATGCAGAGAACTTCCTCTACATGATGTTCAGCAACCCATGCGAAGAGTACAAAATCAATCCGGTATACGCGAAAGCCATGGACCGCATTTTTATGCTGCACGCGGATCATGAGCAAAACGCCTCTACCTCTACAGTGCGCCTAGCAGGCTCAACCGGTGCTAACCCATTCGCCTGTATCAGTGCAGGCATCGCGGCACTTTGGGGCCCAGCACACGGCGGTGCGAACGAAGCCGTACTGAATATGCTTGACGAAATTGGCGACGACTCTGAAGAAAACATTCAGCGCTTTGTTGATAAAGCAAAAGATAAAGACGACCCCTTCAAGCTGATGGGCTTTGGCCACCGCGTCTACCGCAATTTTGACCCGCGCGCCAAAGTAATGAAAGAGACCTGTGATGAAGTACTTGCTGAGCTTGGCTTAGCCGACGATCCACAGCTCAAAATCGCCAAGCGCCTTGAGCAGATTGCCCTGGAAGATGAGTACTTCATCGAACGTAAGCTCTATCCAAACGTCGATTTCTACTCCGGCATCATTCTCAAAGCGATGGGCATTCCGACCAATATGTTTACCGTCATTTTCGCGGTATCTCGCACCATTGGCTGGATCTCTCACTGGCATGAAATGCTCAGCGAAAGCTACAAAATTGGCCGCCCGCGCCAGCTCTATATCGGTCACGATATGCGCGACTATCCTAAAAAATAACGCCGCGGTAACAACGCAGCGTCACTAGGATAATAAAAGGCCACCCACGGGTGGCCTTTTGCTTATCGTAAATTCACGTCTCTCTATAATTAATGTTCCCCACACACTACCCCCACATACAAACAAGGTGCTCTATGCGAACGATCACTACTGTTGCCTTTATTGGCCTGGGCGTTATGGGTTACCCCATGGCAGGACATCTCGCCAAACAAGGGCTAACAACTCGCGTTTACAACCGCACAAGCAGCAAAGCGGACGCCTGGGCAAAAGAGTACGGCGGCACCGCCCACGCCACCCCCAAAGAGGCCGCCGAAGGCGCTGACCTTGTCTTGGTATGCGTTGGGAACGACGATGACGTCAGACAAGTTACGATTGGCACCGACGGCGTTTTGAGCAGCATGGCAACCGGTTCCTATCTCATTGACCACACCACCGCCTCTGCAGACCTAGCCTTAGAGCTAGACACCACCTGCCGCGAGCAAGGCGTTGCCTTTTTAGACGCTCCCGTCTCCGGCGGACAGCAAGGGGCAGAAAATGGCGCGCTGACAATTATGTGCGGTGGCGACCAAGCACACTTTGATAGCGTTCAACCGATTCTTAATCACTACGCACGCGCAGTAACACTCATGGGCAGTGCCAGCAGCGGCCAGCTTACCAAAATGGTCAACCAGATCTGCATTGCGGGCTTAGTACAAGGTCTTGCCGAAGGACTGCATTTTGCTGAGCAAGCAGGACTTGATCAGCAGCAGGTGATTGACGTGGTCTCAAAAGGAGCCGCTGGTTCCTGGCAAATGGAAAACCGCCACAAAACCATGATCGCCAATGAGTATAACCACGGTTTTGCTGTGGACTGGATGCGCAAGGATTTAGCCATTTGTTTGGAGCAGGCACGTAGACTCAATGCCACCCTCCCAGTAACGGCGCTAGTGGATCAGTTTTATGCCGACGTGCAGCGTATGGACGGAGGACGCTGGGACACTTCATCGCTCTTGAAGCGCTTACAAAAGCCAGAATAATACTTGACTTTTAGGTGGCTGCGGCTCGAAAAGGGTTTTCCACACTATCTGTGGATAACCCTGTTCACAACCACTAGAAAACGTCCCACAATCGCCATGAACAGTGACCCAGCCTTAAATTGGTCATTTTTTGATCTAACATAAACCATTGATTTTAAAGACTTTAAGCTAAATCACTGATTCATTAAGACAACACCCGAGAGTTGTACACAACCACTTTCACAAACTTGCAAAAGTGGACAAGTCAAGCACAAAATCACCAAAAAACAGCAGTAATGGGAATGATTCCAAAAAAACAAGAACGCAAAACACAGCAGATGAGAGACCTCACTGCTATCTTCAAATCATGCGCATGAGTGACAATTTGCAGATGCTATGCAAATTTAAAAACTGGGGGATAAACATCCTTGAAGAGCAGGAGGTGGCGTCCCATAGGGGGTTCGAACCCCTGTTACCGCCGTGAAAGGGCGGTGTCCTAGACCACTAGACGAATGGGACGTTTTAACCTGAAATACCGTCTACGTATTCAATAATGAGCGGCGTCATTATTGGTGGAGCCTAGCGGGATCGAACCGCTGACCTCAACACTGCCAGTGTTGCGCTCTCCCAGCTGAGCTAAGGCCCCACATGTCTCGAAGACGGAGCGTATGTTACTGATTACGCCCGCCTTCGTCAAGCCTATTAGATACCGGAAGCACCAATTCTGTTAACAACCAGCAGAATGCGCCTCCTCTGTGCTCTTTAAAGTCCGTTAAAGTGCCCGAAACTCTTTCTCGAAGCGCTTTGCTTGCTTCTTGGAAACACCGCCCAGCACTTCAATGGCACTGCGTAGGCGTGCCCGCGTCACGTCTGATCCCAAAATTGCCATCGCATCCATCACCGAGGTGCTCGACGTACTCCCCGTAATGGCAATAAAGACCGGGGCTAGGAAGGCCTTCATTTTAATATCGAAGTGCTCAGCAAGCACTTTAACCTCGGCTAAGAGCACCTCTTTTGACCAAGCAGGCACTACCTCAAAACGCCACACCAAGAACTGCAGTAGCTTCACTAACTCTTCTTTCTCAAGCTTCACGCTATCAAAGTCGTCTTCCGTTAACGCAGGCAGCCCAGAGAAAAAGTGCCCCGCCAGCGGTATTACCTGGGAAAGCGTTTCAACACGAGGACGTACCTGAGGAAGTATTTGCTTCACATACTCCTCATTGAATGCCCACTCCCGAAGCGCAAGAAGCAGCGCATCGTCATCTAAATCCTCACGAATATAGACGCCGTTCAACCAGGTCAATTTTTCCAAATCAAACACCGGCCCACCTAACGATACCCGCTGAATATCAAATTCAGCCATCATATCTGCCAAGCTAAACTTCTCGCGCTCGTCAGGCATCGACCAGCCCATCCGCCCCAAGTAGTTTGTGACTGCCTGGGGTAGGAAGCCCATCCGACGATAGTAATTAATCGACGTCGGGTTCTTCCGTTTGGAAAGCTTAGATTTATCAGGGTTACGCAGTAGTGGCATATGGCACAGCTGCGGCATTTCCCAACCGAAGTATTCATAAAGCAGTTGATGCTTAGGCGCCGAGTTAATCCACTCTTCACCACGCAGCACGTGGGTGATTTTCATCAGATGATCATCAACCACGTTGGCTAAATGGTAAGTCGGCATGCCATCCGACTTCAGCAGAATTTGCGCATCTACCTGGGCCCATTCAACTTCAATAGTGCCACGTAGCATGTCACGAACGACACAGACTCCTTCACTCGGTACGTTCATACGCACCACATAAGGCCAGCTCTCTTGCTCACGGCGCGCCTGTTCAGCCGGATCAAGCGCCAGGTCAGCAGGCTTTAACGCCAACTGCATGCCGGCTGCCTTTCGCGCTTCACGCAGCTCATCAAGCTCTTCACTAGTGCGGTAACACTTAAATGCATGCCCTGCATCGATCAACTGCTGAGCATACTGCGCATAAATATCCCCTCGCTCGCTCTGACGATAAGGGCCATGAGGGCCACCTACATCCGGGCCTTCATCCCACTCCAGGCCAAGCCAGCGCAAAGAATCAAGAATCATTTGTTCTGATTCAGCAGTAGACCGCACCCGATCAGTATCTTCGATGCGCAGAATAAACTGGCCGCTATGCTGGCGCGCGAAGCAAAGGTTAAAAAGCGCTATGTAGGCAGTGCCTACATGGGGATCACCCGTTGGGGAAGGCGCGATACGAGTACGTACGGTCATCAAGATGTCCTTTTGGCAATAAAGCGTGGCGACATTATACGCACCCTAGATACAACCAACAGTACTCAACAGGGAACGAGTTTGACTTAAAAGCGTCAGATCAATAGCCGCTAAGGCCTTAGATGGGAAGATGCGCGTTAAGGCACAATCGCTTAGTATGGCGCAGTACGTTTAGTTCGCATTCGTGCCTGAAAATGCGTCTCGCATCTTCAAGTATGCTCAAAGCGCCACCTAATGCGGTGGAAGTACATTAAACGAGCTTGTTTGGCTCATCGATAGGAAAATGAAATGGAATCGCTAGGCTCACGTATCAAACAACTGCGGCTTCGGGCCAAGCTCAACAAAGCTGCCCTTGCACGTAAAGTTGGCGTGTCAGATGTCACCATTTCTTACTGGGAGTCTGGTGCGATCAAACAAATCGGCCATGAACGCTTAGTTGCGCTCGCCGATGCTCTTGATTGCTCCTTGGCCACCCTTTTAGAAGGCGACAGCGCACCGCCGCTATTAACCCTGACTCATACTGGCCCCCTCCCCTGGGAACAGGTTCAGGCAACAACAATGACGGTACCTCATCACTTGGCGTTGAACATTGATTGGAAAGCGCCTTGTGTCATGGTTACCCCCAGTGCAGAAACGGATTTTACACCGGTATCAACAGGTGATTTAGTGCTATTAGGTCCTACGCATGTGTTTCACAAGGCGGGGCATTACCTAATTCAGCGTGAAGACAGTTTTGTTATTGAGCACTTCTCCAAAGCGCCCAGTGACATTACGATTCATGCCGTACTATTAGCGCATTGGTCTCCTGCCTAAAGCATCCTTACCTCCCCCAATCCTCAATATCTTCAACCACGTCCACCTGGTCGCGCGTACGTCTTGGTTCACTCCCCACTAAGAAACGCCGCGAGTAGGTGGCCACCTGGCCTAACCCATGGCGCGATTGGCTCACCAGATCTCCTGCTAGATATTCCCCCTGGGAGCCAATTCGTGCCTGCACCACACCAGGCTGAACACTCGCCTCGGAAAGCTGAACACGCACAATATACCCACCATCAGGCAAGCCACTGCCTGAGCCAAAAGGCCCTGTCGCGAACTGCCCATCCATAACAGTCGTACGAGACTGCCAGCGCACGCTGCTAAGCTCACGCTCTACGATCACCTGAATTCTCGACTCATCCGGCAAATTAGTTTCGCCTTCAACCATCAGACGACGATCCGGCCGTAGAGCCGCACGCGTCGACATTGTTACCTCTAAAGGCTCAACCGTCTCTTCGGCCTCTACAGGCTCCGGCGAAGCCGCTGGATTTTCACTGGTTGTTTCAGGCTGAACATCGGCTGGCTCCTCGTCCTGCCCGCCGCAGCCTGCCAGCAGCAAGGTACTCACTAACACTATACTGATACCACTTAGTGTCTTATGCATAGAGACTCCTCGACAACGAAATATCAGCTTACCACTGCCTAGCTCTCATCACATTGAATTAGACCGCAAAATAAGCAAAGTACTGCATGGCCTACAAAACTTATACAAAAACTAATCGCAAATAGCACGACCAACGAAACACATCCCATCATTTCGTCGCTAATCTGCCTGAAATATCAGAATAAAACACTGCACCGACCGACTGCCAGAAACACCGCTAACGCTAGCCAGCGACACGAGGCCGCCTACCTAGCGTCATACACAAACTGAATGACGGTGGTTTCGGGGACTTGCTTTGTACTCAAACCCGCTTTTTGCGTACAATCGCTCGCCAACGACTCCCCCGCTGTTAAGCAACCACGACTGGCTTATACCGCATCGAATGATGCAAGTGATTGATATGACTAAAACAAGCCCAGCAGACGCGGCGCGTCTATTTTCTGTCGCGCCTATGATGGATTGGACAACCCGCGATTATCGCGCGTTTGCACGCACGTTAACCAAGCGGACATTGCTGTACACCGAGATGGTGACCACCGGTGCCATTTTGCACGGGTCGCCGCGTGAGCGCTTTTTGGGTTATAGCGATGTTGAGCATCCGATTGCATTGCAGTTGGGCGGCAGCGATGCGGGCGAGCTTGCCGAGTGCGCGGCCATTGCCGAGGCGTGGGGTTACGACGAGGTCAATCTGAATGTCGGCTGCCCCAGCGACCGAGTGCAGAACAATATGATTGGCGCTTGCTTGATGGGCTACCCCGAAAAAGTGGCGGCGGCAGTGAAAGCCATGCAGGCGGTGGTGTCGATTCCGGTCACGGTGAAATGCCGCATCGGGATTGACGACCAGGATGAAGATGCTGACTTGGCGAGGTTTATTGAGATCGTGGCGGATGCAGGATGCAACGTCTTTACCGTTCACGCGCGTAAGGCCTGGCTGCAGGGTTTGTCGCCTAAACAGAACCGTGATGTGCCGCCTCTGAACTACCCCCGCGTGCACCGTTTGAAGCAAAGTCATCCAGAGCTGCATATTGGCATTAATGGGGGTATCAAAACCCTTGCCGAGTGCAAAGCGCAGCTTGAGCACGTAGATAGCGTGATGGTGGGTCGCGAGGCGTATCAAAACCCATGGCTACTCGCCGAGGTAGATGAGCAGCTGTTTGGTGAAGCGGGGCCTGCACGCACACGCTTGGAGGCGGCTAACGCATTTCGCCCTTATATTCAGCAGCGGTTAGATGAAGGGGCGAAATTAAATCACATTACCCGCCATTTGCTGGGGCTTTTTCAGGGCTGTCCAGGCGGAAGGCGCTTCCGTCGTCACCTGTCGGAACATGCCCATAAAGAGGACGCGGGGCTGCGTCTTTTCGATGAGGCGCTTAGCTTAGTTCGCGAACCCGAGGCAGAGCCAGAAGCGCTGCAACCCACGACCTAGTTGGGCGGTGAGCTGCCTGTTAAACGCCTAGCGGCTCGCTAGGCGCAAACTCTCCTATTGATTGCGAACACCTTGCTCAATGCGTTCACCAACCTCTTGATCAATAGCGCGCCAGTAGTCAAAGGCACGTGCTAACACGGGTTCGGTGACGCCACCAGATAAGTGCCCGACAACGTTCGACACCAAGCGATCACGCTGGGCATCATCCATGACCTGGCGTACCAACGTATGGGCTTGGTTCCAGTCGTCGTCATCCTTTCTTAGCGTATAGGCCGCGCGCACAAACTGCCCGTCCGTCGACCACACGGCATCTTCCGGATAGCGCTGGGCATCAGCTTTCGGCCCGCCTTTGCTATTGGGCGTGTAAACCGGATCGGTGGAGTGCTGGATACGCATGGCGCCGCCCTGGCTGTAGCTATGCACGGGGCATCTGGGCGTATTCACGGGGATATGCCTGTAGTTTACACCTAGGCGTGCCCGGTGAGCGTCTGCATATGAAATAGAGCGCGCCAGCAACATTTTATCCGGCGACAGCCCAGTACCCGGCACCATGTTGTTAGGCTCAAACGCCGCTTGCTCAATTTCGCTATGGAAATCCGTGGGATTACGATCAAGCGTCAGCTTACCAACTTCGATTAATGGGTAATCTTTATGGGACCACACCTTGGTTAAATCGAAGGGGTTAACGCGATACGTTTTGGCATCATTGAACGGCATAATCTGCATCTTGAGCGTCCACGTGGGATAGTCGCCCCGCTTTATGGCTTCATACAAGTCTCGGCGATGATAATCAGCATCGCTCCCCGCCATTTGGTCCGCCTGCTCCTGGGTCATGCATTTGATACCTTGGTCGGTTTTGAAATGATACTTCACCCAAAACCGCTCGCCCTCTGCATTGACCCACATGTACGTATGGCTGGAGTAACCGTTCATATGCCGCCATGTGGCAGGCACCCCACGATCGCCCATCAACCATGCCACTTGGTGGGCTGACTCAGGCGCTAGCGTCCAGAAATCCCACTGCATATCGTGATCGCGCAAGCCATTATCCGCACGGCGTTTTTGCGAGTGGATAAAGTGCTGGAACTTCATTGGGTCGCGTACAAAAAACACGGGGGTATTGTTACCCACCATGTCGAAATTGCCCTCTTCGGTATAAAACTTAATCGAGAAGCCACGCGGGTCGCGCCATGTGTCGGGGCTGCCGCTCTCCCCTGCGACGGTCGAAAAGCGGATCAGTACATCGGTCTTAGTGCCCGGGTGTAGAAACTTGGCTTTGGTGTACTGGCTAACATCTTGGGTCACTTCAAAATGACCAAACGCACCGCTCCCTTTTGCGTGAGGCTGGCGGTCGGGAATCATCTCACGGTTAAACGCTGCCATTTGCTCCATCAAATAGTGATCGTGCATCACAATCGGACCATCTGGACCTACCGAAAGCGCATGCTCGTCACTTGCAACCGGAATACCTGAGTCGTTGGTGGTGGGATACTGGCTATCACTGCTCATTACACTTCCTCCTTGTCACATTCGACATGGCACGGTCTGTGCCACTGGAAAAAGGCCGCTTGCAACAGGCTATATTAATATCAGCTAAAGCGACCACCCCTCAGGTATAGTCAATTCAAGTGCATCGCGCCATCCATAACACGGATTCAATGACCAGTGCGCATGTGCTAGAAAGCATCAGTACGCGGTATCACATCAATACATGGCATCCGACTGGGGCGTCAGGCTTGATTGAAAATTCTCAATCGCTGTTTCAGCTTCTTCAATCTCATCAAAGCGTGCGATGTGATACAGCGCTTCACCTTCGTTCGCTAGTGGCAGGCGGCTCATGCCGATAACAATACCGTCGGCCATGGCCAGCACTTCGCCTTCATCGTTACCAAACGGGTCAGCCACTTTACCAAGCACCTCGCCTTTCGCCACTCGGGCACCTAGGCGCACCTTGGGGCGCAGAATACCGTCGATAGGAGCCCTCGCCCAGCTAGAGCCATTGGCTAGCTCAGCAGGCATTGGTGAGCGGCGGCGCTGTTCGCCTGTCAGCATGCCTAAGCGTCGCATCACGCGCAAAACACCCCGCACGCCGGGGGCAATAGCCCACTCATCAAAGCGTAGTGCCTCGCCTGCTTCATAGGTAAGCACAGGAATACCGCGATTCTGAGCATAGTGACGCAAACTACCTTCACGTAGCTCTGCATTAAGCACAACGGGGGCACCAAACGCATCGGCCATGCGTTCCGTTTCACTACCTGGCTGGAGCTGGGCACGAATCTGAGGGAGGTTAGTCCGGTGAATAGCACCGGTATGCAAGTCGATAATATGCGTGGCGTGATCGACAATTTCGTCACGGAACAGAGCCGCAATACGCCCCCCTAACGAGCCCTTTTCACTGCCTGGGAAACAACGGTTTAAATCGCGCCGGTCCGGCAAGTAACGCGTTTGTTGTAAAAACCCAAAAACGTTGACCACCGGTACTGCAATGAGCGTGCCCCGCAAACTGCTAATCGCCTTAGAACGCAGCAAACGACGAACAATCTCTACCCCATTAATTTCATCACCGTGAATCCCACCACACACCAACATAACCGGCCCGTCTTTACGTCCATGCACCACCTCAACGGTGATATGCAGCTGTGTGTGGGTATATAGGCGTGCCACAGGCACATCAATTTGTAAGCGTTGACCAGGCATTACAGTATGTCCTGCCAGGGTAAAAGGTACTCGCGCCATGCTGACATCCCTATAACGTGCGTAATGACAGTTACGTTTCGAAACAGCGTTTCCAAATAAATCTTATACGCTTTTTAGTGGCAAATAACGAGTTTACTAACCCACGCTATTAACTTGAGTTACTAACCATACAGTTTTGAATGTAAAAAGTGGCGCACATACGATAAAATGTGACTATCCCGTGTCACTTATTTTGAGGTTACGTTTTTTATGGCAAGAAAAACCAAAGCGGAGGCTGCGGCAACTCGCGAAGCGCTGTTGGATGCGGCTGAAGAAGTGTTTTTCGCAAAAGGCGTAGCTCGCACGTCGCTGGAACAAATTGCCCGTCACGCTGACCTGACGCGCGGTGCCGTTTATTGGCATTTTAAAAATAAAGGCGACCTTTTTATGGCATTGGTAGAGCGTGTTCGCATGCCCTTCCAATCATTAATGGAAGAGGTCAACAATGCCGACCCAACCGTCTCCCCATTAGAAGCCATCAGGCTTGCCTGCCATGCAGGCCTAGACCGTTTAGAGCAGCCGTCACATCAGCGCATTTTGTCAATTCTTCTGCATCGCTGTGAGTTCTTTAGCGATATCAATCCGATTCAGATGCAAGATGAGATCGCAGACGAGTGTTTCGATGAAATGCTGTCGGTATTTCAACTGGCTCAGCAGCAGCAGTTGCTACGCAATGATCTCACCCCCGACGTGGCAACGCGGCTTATGCAGGCGGCACTGGGTGGATTATTCCACGATTGGCTACGCAACCCTGAGGCTTTTTCACTGCGCGAGCGTGGTGGTGAATTGATCGATACATTAATCACGATGATGCAACGCTAACCGACCTCGCTGCAACGCAGCAATAGCCCTATACTGAGCGAATCGTCAGCATAGGAATATGTTATGGATGCATTAGAATTTGTTCGTGTCCGCGAACTTGATATCGCTGTTCGTGTTTGGAATCCCGATGCTCCCCGCACGCTGATTGCATGGCACGGCCTTGCTCGCCACGGCGGCGACTTCGAAGCCCTGGCTAATCAGTTAGGCAACGAATGGCGTATTCTTGCGCCGGATACGCCCGGCCGCGGCCTATCCAGTTGGTCACTGTTTCCAGCCCACGATTATCTTTACAGCCACTACATGACCGTGGCGATCGCCGTTTTAGATCACTTCCAGCTAGAACAGGTCGACTGGCTAGGCACGTCCATGGGTGGGTTATTGGGCATGCTATTGGCAGCTGATGAGCAGCATGGGCAGCGATTCTCTCGACTTATCCTTAACGATGTTGGCCCCGAGCTAAATAAAGACGGCCTGCTCGCCCTCTCACGTTATTTTAGTATGACCCACCGCTTTACCAGTTTTTCCGACCTTCGAGAAGAGTTAACACAGCACTATGCAAGCTTTGGAATTACCAGCGATGAAGAGTGGCGAGCATTAGCGCTTGGCAGTGCACGGCGACTACCTGATGGCGGGTGGACCTATCACTTCGACCCTCGCATTGGCGAGCAGTTTATCCATGATACGCCGCGAGACACATGGGCCGATTGGGCGAACATTCGCTGCCCCGTGATGGTGGTTCGTGGCGCCGAATCAACGCTGTTGGATGCCGAAACGCTGCCACGCATGAAAGAGGTGCAACCTGGCCTCGTTACCTATACCGCTCCCGATTGCGGCCATGCCCCTATGTTCAATCGTCCTGATCAAGTAACCCCGCTTCGTCAGTTTCTCGACACGCCGCTGGCCTCTTTCCCAAGCAGGAAACCTACCAAAACCGCAACAGCTTCATACCTCATTGGTCAATGGTTCGTGAAGCAGTGGCGGCGCTTATTTGGTTAGCCTGTTTTGGTTAGTTAACTTTAGCTCTTCAGTCTAATACGGCTAAATGGAATAGCCATTCGAGTGGTGTTTGCGGCGCAAGCGCAATTTATTCAAACGAACGCGCGTATCTAAATATTGCTGTTCAATCACACTGCGATACGCGTCTTCTCCGACAAGATATTTCACTAGCACTCGGCGCTCGCCAAGTTGCGGGCAGTCTCCTTCTTTACAGTGCAACCTAACTACGCTGCTGGGTTCATTTTCTAGTTGAGCAGATGCGTATTCACTACTCTGGCGTTCTGAGACCACCACGGTGGCACCCAATAAGCAACGCTGCTGGAACGGTTGATAGCGATGGAGCGCACGCTGTAATGAGTGGCACATGGCGGCGGCCACCGGAGACGCAACCGCGAATGACATCCACAAAACGAGCACGCCGACAGGCACCCGCAACATACCCAAAGATAACCAGCGAAGGGCTATTAGCTCGATAGCTAGCGAAATGGCACCCGCGAAAAGCACCAAAACGCTTAACGCAAGCGTGGCAGGCACGCCCGCAAAGCCGAGTGACACCAGCGTGCTGGCCATATGATCGTCGCGCAGGCTGTCACGCTCAAACAGCTCCAGCGGCGCAAGCCTGATTAACACCAGCAGCCAGTAGAGCGCTACCAATGCCAACAAAACGGTAAAGACAATCGTTGGAAATTGCAGTGCAGCAGAAACAAGTGATTGCATCATGGCGTGTTCTCCTCCAGACAAAGCCTGGTAGTGTTTTCGCTTGACGTTATCTTTATTAGCACAAGCTAAAAACAGGGGTCTCTTTTAGCGTAGACCACCTTACGCGTTTATGTGATTAGCTATATTGCCCCTGATCATTTACCCACAAAAAAGCGGGCACCATGAAGACATGGTGCCCGCTAGCAGTTGCTAAACAGCGTTACGGCTGGTCGTGACCTAACGCTGCCTGCTCGTTATCACGCCCTTGGTCGGGGTGGCGCTTGTGATAGAGCCAATCAGACACCGTGGCAATCATTGCGTAGAAGCTTGGAATAAACAGGCTTCCTAGTATCGCAACAGAGGCCATACCTACCGCTACGGTGGTCCCTATGTGGTGACTGCTCACATCGCTGGCACCAGTGGCCAGTGCCAACGGCAAGGTCCCGAAGATAAAGGCCAGTGAGGTCATGACGATAGGACGGAAGCGTAATTCCGCTGCGGTAATAGCGGCTTCGCGGATCGACTTACCCTGCTCTTTTCGCTGCAGCTCAGCAAACTCAACGATCAGTATCGCGTTCTTGGCTGCCAGTCCCACGACGACCAGCATCCCAATCTGAACATAAACACTGGTATCTAACCCACGCAGCGCAATCCCTCCAATACCTCCCAGGAAAGCAAATGGCGTAGCAGTCAGCACCGCCAGAGGAAGCGACCAGCTTTCGTATTGCGCCGCCAAGATCAGGAAGACCATAAGAATACCGAACACAATTGCCAGCGTTGCGGTATTGCCAAGGTTAGACTCTTGGTACGCGGTACCTGTCCAGCCCATTCCCCAGTTAGAGCCAAGGGTATCCTGCACCACTTCCTCCATCGCCTGAATAGCTTCAGCCGAACTGAACCCAGGCGCAGCGCCACCTTGGAATTGCGCGCCAGCATACACGCCAAAACGCGAAACCACAGAAGGCCCGACCTGGCGTTCTAGGGTGACAAATTCAGAAAGCGGTATACGCTCGCCATTGCCACCTCGCACATACACATTGCTGACGTCATCGGGTGTCTTACGGAATTCATCCTCATTCTGCAAATAGACCTGGAAGTTGCGGTTTTGGTAACTGAAGAAGTTAACAAAACCATTACCAAAGGTATTTGAGAGAGCCGATGAAATATTCTCCAATGCCACCCCATAACTCAGCGCTTTCTGCTGGTCGATTTCAGCACGGTAAGAAGGCACGTTGACGTTGAAGGTTGAAAAAACGCGGTTTAACGCTGGGTGCTGGTTTGCAGCCCCCATAATTTGCAATGACGCTTCGTAAAGCTCGCGAGGCGATGCACCATCAAACGACTGCAGGTAGCCCGTAAAACCGCCCGTCGTCGAAAGCCCCATGATGGGCGGCACGTTAAATGCCATGGCAGAACCACCATCGATACTGGCGCCTAACTGCATGATTTTTCCAACTAGCTGATCAGCCGTCAGTTCCCGCTCCGCCCAGGGGTGCATATTGACAAACATAATGCCACGCGCGGTATTCACCGCACTTGAAAGGATGTCATAGCCTGCCACCGCCGAGGAGTACTGCACACCTGGGATGTCTTCAATCGCAGCACTCAGCTTGGCCATATAGTTTTGAGTACGATCCAGCGACGCGGCATCGGGGAGCGATACACTGACCAGCACAATTCCTTGATCCGTCTCTGGCACCAACGTAGCTGGCGTATTGATATACAGCCAGTAGGAGCCTACGCCGGTCATCACTGTTAGTGCTAATGCCAACACCCAAAAACGCACTAACTTCTTCACAAACCACATATACACGGCGGTAAAACCGGCAAAAAAGCGGTCAAACAAGCGCAGCGGCGTGGTAATTGCGCGCTTAAACGCCGACTGCTTGGTTTTATGCAGGTTGTGTTTGATGAAGATAGCAGAAAGCGCCGGTGTAAAGGTCAGCGCCATTAACGCAGAGAGCGCCACCGATATCGCCACGGTAATCGCGAACTGCTGATAGATTTGCCCGGTAAAACCACCTAAAAAAGCCACCGGCACAAATACCGCGGCCATAATGAGCGAGGTGGCAATCACCGGGCCACCCACCTCTTTCATCGCGCGAATAGTCGCGTCACGAACAGAGATATCGTCCTCTTCGCTGAGCACGCGCTCGACGTTCTCCACCACCAGTATGGCGTCATCTACCACGATGCCTATCGACAGCACCAAGGCAAACAGGGTTAGCAGGTTGATCGAAAAATCAAACAAGTAGAAGCCAGCAAAGGTGCCGATAACGGATACCGGCACCACCGACATCGCAATCACCGTAAAGCGCCAGTTCTGCAAGAAGATAAACAGAATAACGATAACGATCAGGAACGCTTCGATGAAGGTCTTCAGTACCGTTTCCACCGATGCATCAATGAACAGCGTAGTGTCGTAAGGCGTTACATACTCAAGCCCTGGCGGGAAACGTCCCGACAGCTCCTCCATCGTCGTACGTACTGCCTCCGCTGTTTCTAACGCGTTGGCTCCTGGCTGCTGGTTAATAATAATAGGCGTCATGGTGGCGCCGTTTAAGCGCGCATCGACCCCATAAAACGATGCCCCCAGTTCTATACGCGCCACGTCTTCCAGGCGCAGTGAAGAGCCATCTGGGTTAGTGCGTAGATAAATATTACGGAAGTCGTCAGTATCTGATAAACGCCCACCCGCGGTAATCGTATACGTGTAGGCGCGCGGTTCACTTTGCGGTGTTGCGGCTAAGTTACCTGCTGGAATTTCAGTATTTTGCGCGCGAATGGCGCTGGCCACCTCACTGGGCGTAAGGTCGTACTGAGCTAGCTTGTCGGGATCCATCCAAATACGCATGGCGAACTCACCGCCACCTAGCACTTCCGCATTCCCGACGCCCGGCACTTGGCGCAGTTCGTCAAGAATGTTAAGCGTGGCGTAGTTCTGCATATAAACGTTGTTGTAATCGCCACTCGGTGACGTCAACGCCACCAGCATCAGAATTGAATCTGAACGAAGCGAGACACTAACCCCTTGGGACTGCACCGCTTCGGGCAGCCGTGAAAGTGCTCCTTGAACCCGATTGTTCACGTTGATGGTGTTAATATCACCGTCAGTGCCAATATTAAACGCCACGCTCAAGCTCATAAGACCGTTATCGGCGCTATTTGAGGTCATGTATAGCATGTCCTCAACGCCGTTAATGGCTTCCGCAAGCGGTGCAGCCACCGTTTGCGCGACGGTTTCAGCATCAGCCCCTGGGAACTGAGCCTGTACTGAAACAGTAGGAGGCACCACGCTGGGATACTGCTCAATCGGCAGTATTCGCATGGCCATTGTGCCGACCAGCGTCAGGATAATCGCCAGCACCGTGGCGAAAATCGGACGACTGATAAAGAAGTTAGAGAAACTCATTATGGTGCGCCCTCTTCCTCTTCATCTGCCGGCAGATCACCAGCACCTTCCGTCATTTCGGCAGCCGCTTCAGCCTGTTCCTGCTGCTCTTGGGCATCTGCTTCTTCAACGTCGTCAACGATGGCTTCTGCATTGCCATCAAAAGCAACGGGATCAATCACAACTCCAGGCTCAATACCTGCTGGGTCACCTACGATAACGCGCTCACCTTCTTCCAAACCATCAACAATGATTTGCCAAGGGCCAGCGACATCGCCTAGCTGGATGTTGCGCTCACGTGCCTTGTTCTCTTCGTCCAGCACAAACACCCGCGGCCCCATCAGCCCTTGAGTGACAGCAATCTCGGGCACAGCGATAACATCGAAGCGCTTCAAGCCATCTAAACGCACACGCACAAACTGTCCGGGCAAGATCGCACCATCTGGATTCGCAAACGTTGCCGCCGCCTGAACAGTACTGGTTCCCATGTCCACACGAGAACTGAGATAGTTCAGTTGCCCTTCAAGCTCGGAACCACTGCCACCACTCACACCCGGCACGCTAAGACGAGCGGTAATCGCGGACATATCGCCAACGTTTTGAAGCTGACGACGCAGCTCGAACGCATCGCGTTGAGGTAACTGGAAACGCACCTCAAGGGGGTCAAGCGGGGTAATGGTCGCAAGTTCGGTTCCTGACGTAACCAAGTTACCAATATTGATTTGGCTTAAACCAATCATGCCTGAGACAGGAGCAGTAACGCGGGAGTAACCAAGATCGAGATTAGCGCTGGTTAACGCCGCCTCTGCCTGAGCAACGCGCGCCTGTGCGACACGCTGATCAGCCAGCGCTTGATCGTATTGCTGTCGGCTAACGGAGTTTTGGCTTAGCAACTGTTCGAAACGCTGAGCGTCACGCTGAGCTCGGGACATTTCAGCACGGGCGCTCTGTAAGTCAGCCTCACGCTGATTAACCGTTGCCTGATAAAGGTCAGGTTCAATGGTGTATAGCCGGTCGCCTCGTTCAACCAACTGCCCTGGCTCAAAATGACGCTCTTCCAGAAAACCATTTACCCTTGCCACCAGCGTTACTTCGCTATCACTACGCAGTAGCGATGGGTACGATTTATCCAGCGGTATATCCTGCCGAGCAATATCCGCCACTTCGACCGAATGAGGGGGCGCTTCCTGTTGCTCGGCCTGCTGTGTCTCAGGCTGCTCCTGACCGCAAGCCGCTAACGCCAATGCAGCTATCAGCGCCATTAGACTCGCTCTACCTGAGTGAATCGTCTTCTTCATACATCGGTTTCCCATTACTCTTTTTCACATTGACGGATAGCAACACAGCACTGTACTGGCCTAGCGTTTTATGACACCTAAGCGCCGGGCGTAGGGGGAGCGCCAATATCCATTGCACGTTGGTAGGCGTCGGGCTCACCACTTTCGGGGAGCGTAAAGTTCACTTCATCTCCGGTTAACCACGCATTCACTTCTTCAATCGCTGCAACATCTAACAGCCCCGCCTGTTGGCGCAATGACAATAAATTCACCACGTAGTCATAGCGTGCTTCTGCGTAGTTGGCGATAGCGTTGTAAAGATTTTGCTCAGCGTTCAAAACATCCACGATGTTGCGTGTGCCCACCTCGTAACCGGCCCGGGTCGCCTCAAGGGCACTGCGATTAGAGACGATGGTCTGTTGGCGGGCTTCTACGGTTTCGACGTTATTACTCACCTGGGTATACAGTGAGCGCACCTGCTGGATGGTAGTACGGCGCTGAGACTCGAAGTCGTATTGGCTACTTTCAAGCTGGAAGGTACCTTGGCGAATACGAGCGCTGGTGCTGCCACCGGTATAAATAGGCAAGTTCGCCGAGACACCCACTTGACTTGACGTGTTGTAGCCACTGACCAGATCACTATCGCTGTCGGTATACCGGTAATTGGCAAACGCCTGCACCGTTGGCATACGTCCGGCACGAGCCAGCTCAACGCCAACGCGAGAAAGCTCGATACCTGCCTGCTGAGCCAACACTTGAGGGTTACGTTCTAGCGCCTGTTCTACCCAATAATTGCGGTCGGCGGGCGTAGGCAACGCAATCGGCATGTCGTCGCCTAGTGCATCAATACTCGGGTAGCGTTGGCCTGTAAGTTGCTCGAGCACTTCAAACGCCACTTGTAGATTACTTTCAGCCGCAATGCGATCTGCACGGGACTGGTCGAAACTTGCCCTAGCTTCTTCTACCGAGGTAATAGCGATGAGGCCTACCTCAAACTGTTCACGAGCTTGCTCTAACTGGCGGCCAATCGCACGCTCTTGGGCAAGGCGAGCCTCCAATACTTCATGAGCACGAAGAATATCAAAGTAAGCGCTCGCAACATCGATTAGCAATTGCTGTTCGGTGGCTGCCAACACATACACTTGCTGGTCAATCTGACGCTCCGCCTGATTAACTTCTTGCTGCGTGACCGCGTTGAATAGCGCTTGTGTCGCCTCAAGGGTCAACGAAGCGGTGTTAAAACTGTCATCGCCACCAACGCCCCCCGCACCTTCAGCCCCCCCGACACCAGCTCCCATCGGTCTTGCGGATGACTGACTCTCATATTGACGGTTATGGGCAACATTACCTGATGCATTCACCTGAGGCAGCAAACCACCACGTACAACATCACGACCCGCCTCAATACCGGAAAACTCAGCACGTGTAGAAGCCAATGCTGCGTTGTTATCGAGCGCATCTTGAGTGATTGTCACCAGATCAGCGGCCTGAGCAGGCACAATAAACGATGAGGTGAGCACTGCTAAGAGCAGGGGGCGAAAAGGGGCATTGACTGCCCAGTGTGCCAGTCGCATAGGATTGCCTCTAGGTGTCAACGAAATCAGCGCGGTTAACGCGCCATGATGAAAGAGTGGCATTATAGTTACATTCATGTATGTATGCCAGACTTGAACTTAGTCTAAATGTGTGGACAGTCTCGCTCTAAAAGCCTACTCACTTACCTTAGTTCAAAGCGCTATGGGTATGCAGTTTTTAGCGCTACATTTGCACCACGTGAACCTTGAGCCAATCGCGCTGTAGCTAATGTCATAACACGCTGACTGAAATGAGCACTCGAAACTCCCAACAAAATAAAATGGCAATTTCCTTCCTAAACAAGGAGTTAAAAAAGCGAAAAAACCAGCGCTACCGCCATTATTTCTCCCGCAGGTGCGGACATACAACGCTCTTCGACGCTGCGATACCCTGATAAAAATCACAGCAGATGATTAAGCAGTGGATAAAGCTTGCAATCATGTTGCTAGCTGGCCTGCTTGGCGCTCAATTCGGCTGAGCAACGCGACATCCAGCTAGTTTAATTTAAAAGGCAGTAAACGCCGTTCGCGCTTAATAACGAAATGGCCTTAGCAGGTAGTTAATGCGTCAACAGCGGCTATATCACCAACACTGAGTGACTGAGGCTTATCAGTGATGATCAATCCCAGCGTCTCTAGCAGGTCGCGCAAGATGACATCCATGACGCTCTCCACTTAAGCGGGGCATGTACCCTCTGTGTCTATCTCTAAACGGTACAAAGCAGAGCAGCATCTTTTCCGCATTATTTAATACTATGACGCTGAGCAAGCGTATCGCGATAACGCTGATAAATCGCCTCATAGGCAGTAACACGCTCAGCATCTGGGTCAGCAAGGGAAGCGGCATCCAGGTGCACCAAACGCTCACAGAGCGATGCCAAGGTAACGCCCTCCTGGTGTAAATCGCACCACGCCGCTTGAATGGCCGCACCTAATGCAGCAGCGTCGGTAATTTCTGGGCAAATTACCTGGGTATTAGTAATATCGGCCACCATTTGCCGCCAAACGGGGCTTTTGGCACCGCCGCCAATCAACCGAATTTGGCTTGTGTCGGCGGCTAGCTCGCCTAGTAGTTCCAGTCCATAACGCAGGCCAAAGGTAGCGCCTTCCATCACCCCTCGGCATAGGTTGGCCTGGGTCATATTAAGGCTTGTCAAGCCAAGAAAATCGCCAGTCGCATTGGGCAGCATCGGCACACGCTCGCCGTTAAAAAATGGCAGTACAATCACCCCGTCAGCGCCAATCGGGGCGCTTGCCACCTGCTCGCTGAAGGTAGCCAAATCCAGCCCGAACAACTCACGTACACGGGTAGTCGCAGAAGTAACGTTCATGGTGCAGATTAACGGCAGCCACCCCCCATGGCTGGCACAGAAGTTGGCCACCATGGCGCTGTTGCACACCACCGAATTAGGTGAGTAGGCGCACACTGTGCCAGAGGTACCTAAACTAAGCGTCACCAGCCCCTGAGTAATATTACCGGTGCCAATGGCGCCCATCATGTTGTCGCCGCCACCAGATGACACCACCACGTTATTGCTAAGCCCCAACTCTTGTGCCACAAGTGGGCGCACTCGCCCGGCCGGCTCGTGCGCCTGGATAAGACGAGGTAGCACACGCTCAGGGTCGAGTTCCGGCGCAATGGCTGCAAATACTTCTTTCTGCCAGCATTGGGCACGGGTATCGAAATAACCGGTGCCCGACGCATCTCCCGCCTCAGTGACACACTCGCCGGTCAGCCAGAAGTTAAGGTAGTCGTGGGGCAGTAGCAGAGTGGCTATACGCTGGTAGGCATCCGGGTGATTCTCGCGCAACCACGCTATTTTAGACGCGGTATAGCCAGTCTGTAACACTAGACCAAGCTTCTCCAGACAGCCCGTTTCGCCTCCAAGTCGGTCGACTAAATCGCTGTTTTGAGCACTGGTTTCGGTATCGCACCACAGTTTAGCGGGATACACCGGCACACCATCCGCATCCAGTGCCACCATGCCGTGCTGCTGTCCGGAAACGCCAACCCCCCGCACCTGCTTGGTATCAATGCCAGAACGCTCAATCGCTTGAAAAAAAGCCCCTTTGAGCGCTGCCAGCCACTCCGCGGGTGCCTGCTCTCGGCGGCCATGCTCTCCCTCTTCTAGGCTATGAGGACGACTGCCTTCCCCCAGGATCACACCACGCTCCACATCCACTACCACGACTTTAGTACTCTGCGTACCGCAATCTACTCCGATATACATCACACCGTTCCTTTGGACGCGACCAAAGCCTCAAGAGTAGCCCGAGCTCCTCGTTCATGCAGCGACGTCAATGTCTTTAAATAAGCGTGTAGAAAGCGAGGCTGATCAGCCAAGTCACCAAACAGCTCGCGGTTCTCAACAAACGCAGCGGGATACGTGCGGTTGCTGGCAGCAATGGCCATCAATGGCTCACGCAGACGGTCCACAATATCGATAGCCTCTCCCTGTTCATCGACGCCTTCAGCGTAACGTGCCCAACTGGCGACCACGGCGGCGCTGCGCTCAACCTCACCTCCCTGGGCAAGCTGCTGGCGAATGACTGGCACGAGCCACTTGGGAATGCGATCAGAGCTTTCAGCACATAGTCGTACCAGAGTGTCTTTAATTTGCGGGTTGGCGAAGCGTTCAATCAGGGTCAGCCGATAAGCTTCTAAATCCACCCCTGGCACTGGCGCCAGCGTAGGCGTGCCCTCTTCACGCATGTAGCTCAGCAAGAACTCGACAAACAGCGGGTCTTGGCACACTTCATGGGCGTAGCGGTAGCCTGCCAAATAGCCGAAGTAAGCGAGCGCCTGATGGCTAGCGTTGAGCAGTCGTAGCTTCATCAGCTCATAAGGCTCTACATCATCGACAAGCTGAACGCCTACTTTCTCGAACGCTGGGCGACCCAAAGGAAAGTGATCTTCCAGCACCCACTGGGTAAATGGCTCACATACCACTGGCCAAGCATCCTCAACATCAAACCGCTGGGCCAGCTCGTCGATATCCACGGGCGCTGTCACTGGCGTGATGCGATCCACCATGGCATTGGGAAACGCCACTTCGGCAGCTAGCCAGTCGCCAAGTCCCGCGCTGCGGGCACGGGCGTAGGCGCTGAACATGCGTTTGGCCACATCACCGTTGCCTTGAATATTGTCACAGGACATCACCGTAAAAGGTGCAATGCCCCGCGCGCGGCGACGAACCAGAGCTTCCACCACTAAACCAAAGCTGGAGGAAGGTTGCTCTGGGTGGGCGAGATCTTTCCGCACCTGTGGAGAATCCAGATTGAACTCTCCGGTCACCGGATGGAAGTTGTAGCCACCCTCCGTCACGGTGAGCGACACAATCTTGATGGCGGGATCAGCCATTTTTTCGATCACTGCTTCAGGGTCTGTCGGAGCAAACAAGTAATCCACCATACTGCCGATCACACGGGGCTGATACTCGCCGTCGGGGTGCTTCACCACGAGCGTATAGAGGTAGTCTTGCGCCGCAAGAGCCTGCTGCATGCGCTTATCACCTGGCATTACGCCCACGCCCACAATGCCCCATTCAAACGCCTCCCCCTGGTTCATTAGCGCGTCAAGGTACATCGCTTGATGGGCACGATGAAAACCACCGACGCCAATATGCACGATGCCTGGCGTCACGGACTGCCGATCATAAGAAGGCGTCTCAACCGCCGCGCTAAGGGCACCCATGTTGTGATTATTAAGCAGGGTCATCGTCACTCTCCGGGTCATTGGTTAGGAACGCCGCGACCTAGCGCCAGCGCTGGTCAGGTGGCACGCTGCCGTTTTTTACCAGTTCAGCGTTAAGCATGTCTTTTTGATGAGCTCGCTCGAGGGCACCGATATGATCTTGGCCCATGCAGAGCCAGCGACTCACCAACCGCTCAACCAGCACGGTATCGTCCACATCGATAAACAGAGTCCAGTCGAACAGCTTGTGCAGCGCCCGCCAGGGTTCTTGATCCAGCAGCAAGTAATTACCTTCTACAATCACAATGCGGTGCGCTGGAGTAATCAACCGCCCTCCGGCTCGAGCGAGATCCAGCGGTCGGTCAAACACAGGCACCGCTACCGGTTGATCACCGCGACGAATGCGCACTAAATCATGATGTAAGCCACCCACATCGAAAGTGTGCGGCGCACCTTTCAACGGCAGTTGCTCATCACCCAACACGGCGTTATCGAAGTGGTAGCCATCCATCGGAACCACGGCTGCCTGCCCTGGCCTCTGCCGATTAATCGCATCGCATAACAGCGCGCTGCGATAAGACTTTCCTGCCCCAGGTGGTCCCGCCAGGGCAACCATAAAGCGTGCTTTGCCTTCGGCGGCATCCAATAGCTGGTGACTTAACGAAACAAGGCTAGGGATCATAGGTGTCTCAACTCATCCAGTTGCCACCATCAACGTTGAGCGTCTGGGCAACGACGTAGTCACTATCCTGACTCGCAAGAAACACGGCCGCCCCAGTGTGGTCTTCCGGCAATCCCATACGCCCAAAGGGCACAGATTCGCCAACCAAACGCTTTTTTTCGCCCAGCGGGCGGTTCTCGTAGCGCGCAAACAGTGCATCGACTTCTTCCCACATCGGCGTATCCACTACGCCCGGTGCAATGCCGTTCACGTTGATACGGTGCTTGATCAAATCCAGTCCGCAGGATTGGGTCAAGCTAATCACAGCAGCTTTACTAGCACAGTAAACGCTGACGAGTGGTTCGCCTCGTCGGCCTGCCTGAGACGACATATTAATAATTTTACCCCCTTGGCCTTGTGCCACCATGGCACGAGCCACTGTCTGCAGGGTGAAAAATAGCCCTTTGGTATTCACCGCAAACTGCTTGTCAAAGCTTGCCTCTGTCACCTCGAGCACCGGTGCCATATCAAACACTGCGGCGTTATTGACTAAAATATCGATCCCGCCAAATCGCTCGGTAACGCACTCCACCATGGCGTTGATAGAGGCTTGGTCGCACACGTTCAGCACGACACCCATCACGCGCTCGGCGCTAGCGTCTTGTTGCAGCGTGGCGAGCGCATCGTCAATGGCGTGGGCATCGATGTCGGCTACAATGACATTCGCCCCTTCGGCGAGGTAGCGCTGAGCAATGGCTAAACCGATACCACGGGCACCGCCTGTGATGACGGCGCGTTTATTGAGCAGTTTCATTGTTATCTTGTCCTTGCAAATGGGATTGCCACTCGTCCACTAAGGCGTGAAGTCCGCGCATGTGGGGCAAAATTCGCCAAGCGCCCGCCGCTAGTAGCCGTGAGGGCTGCTGTTCATCAATGTGACTTGCCCCCACAAAACCAATCACTCGCATGCCTGCAGCATAAGCAGCGGTCACCCCTGCCACGCTATCCTCTACCACCAAACAGCGGCTGGGCGAGCAGCCAAGAGCGTTGGCCGCCAAGTGATAAATAGCGGGGTTTGGTTTTGGATTTTCAACCTGCTCGGCGGTAAAAATCAGCACATCGCCTAGTGCGCCGTCCAGTTGGGTGGTGGCGAGCGATGCCAGTACACGGCAGCGACGGCTGTTCGACACCACGGCCTTGGGCAAATCGATCTCGCTGATGGCTGCGTGTACCCCCGCAATGGCGGTTAACTCCCGCGCCAAGCGCGCCTCAATGGCGTTATCGACCAGTTCAGCAGCATTGGGCGGCAGTTGGTGACGGCTTAACTGTTCCAGGTGCTGGAGGATGTTGGCCGTCGTCATTCCTAGGGCTTGGCTAAGCAACGCTGGGATATCCAGATCCGGCAGCCACTGCTTAAGGTGGGTTTCCAGAGTCCCTTCAGCGAGTGCTTCACTATCCACCAGGACACCGTCGCAATCAAAAATCAGCGCTCTCATACCTGCTCCCCTGGGGAGGCAGATTCCGTAGCTGCGCGATTATCTTGACGAGTCAGCCTCGCTAACGGGTGCTGCTGCAGGCTAGTTAGGGCTAGCCCGCCTGCGTCAAACAGATGAGCGCGCTCGGGGGCAAAGCCGAAGCGCACGGTATCATTGACCCGGTAGGCCACATCGCCATCAGCCATGATAGTGATCAGCTCATCGTCCATTTGAACGTAGAGCGAGGTTTGACCGCCGAGGCGCTCAAGCACTTTGATCTGCCCACTCAGCGGCCCCTGTTCATCAAGCACTAAGTGTTCTGGGCGAACACCCAGCTCAAGAGTGGCGTTAGCATCCAAGTGCACACCGTCGACCGGCACACTGCGCTCACCGCCACCGGGCAGACGAATCTCTACGCCTTCAGGCGTTACACCGGTCAACGTCACCGGTAGAAAATTCATCTTAGGTGAACCAATAAAGCCCGCCACAAAGCGATTGCGCGGATGGTGGTAGAGCGCCATTGGCGAGCCCACCTGCTCCACCACGCCATCATGTAGCACAACGATTTTATCGGCCATGGTCATGGCCTCTATCTGATCGTGGGTGACATAAATCATCGTGGCGTCCAGCTCTTCATGAAGCCGTGCCAGCTCAATACGCATCTGTACCCGCAGCGCCGCATCCAGATTGGAGAGCGGCTCATCAAACAGAAAGATACTTGGGTTGCGCACAATCGCCCGGCCAATCGCCACCCGTTGGCGCTGGCCGCCTGAAAGTGCTTTGGGCTTGCGATCCAGTAGCGGTTCAAGCTGTAGAATTTTAGCGGCTTCTAACACTTTGGCGCGGCGCTCCTCTTTAGGTACTCCAGCCAAGCGCATGCTGAAACCCATGTTGGCCTCAACGGTCATGTGCGGGTAAAGCGCATAGCTCTGAAACACCATGGCCAAGCCCCGGTCGGCGGGGCCCACATCGTTTATTCGCTTACCATCGATCAGAATATCGCCGTCGCTTGCACTCTCCAAACCCGCAATCATGCGCATTAGCGTGGATTTACCACAGCCCGACGGGCCAACAAACACCACGAACTCGCGGTCATTCACTTCGAGATCAATACCTTTGATGACCTTGGTGTCGCCAAACTGTTTGATAATGTTCTTCAGTTGTAAGGTTGCCATGGGGAACTCCTTTACTTGACGGCGCCAAAGGTCAGGCCGCGCACCATTTGTTTTTGGGTCATCCAACCGAAGATCAGGATGGGGGCGATTGCCATGGTGGAAGCTGCCGAAAGCTTGGCCCAGAATAGCCCTTCAGGGCTTGAGAAGGAGGCAATATAGGCGGTCAATGGTGCCGCTTTCGACGAGGTTAAGTTGAGGCTCCAGAATGCTTCGTTCCAGCTCAGAATCACCGAGAGCAGCCCGGTAGAAGCGATGCCTGGCAGTGTTAGTGGCAGCAGCAGGAAAAACACCTCCTGCAGGGTGGAAGCGCCGTCCATCCTGCCGGCTTCCAGAATGTCTTTGGGCATATCTTTAAAGAAGGTGTAGAGCATCCACACCACAATAGGTAGGTTCATCAAGGTGTAAATAATGATCAGACCAGTGCGGGTATCCAACAACCCCACGTCTCGGAAAATCAAATAGATAGGCACCAAAACACCCACAGGTGGCAGCATTTTGGTAGACAGCATCCAGAGCAGCGTGCCCTTGGTGCGCTTAGTGGGCAAAAAGGCCATGGCATACGCCGATGGAATGGCAATCAGTAGTGCTAAAAAGGTGGAGCCAAACGCCACGACTACGCTATTTAGCGCAAAACGGGCATAGCCCGAGCGTGCATGAACGGCTTGATAGCTCTCAAGTGTGGGGGAAAAGAGAAAGCTTGGATCTGCAATGGCTGCCGTTTCAGTTTTAAACCCAGTCAGCACCATCCACAGGATGGGGAAAAAGATAATCAGGGCAATCGACCAGCCCACTAGGGTTAAGACCAGTTGCCTGATGGGCAACGAGCGAGCGTTAGCTGGCGCGACGCTATTACGATGAAGTGTCATTGAAATGCTCCCAAGACGCCCTGTCACCGGGGTTAGTCTTCTAAGTTCTTAGCGACCATACGGACAAGGAAAATCGCGACGATATTGGCGAGAATGATGGCGACCACCCCACCCGCTGAGGCCAAGCCCACATCGAAATCCAGCAGCGCTTGGATATAGATCAAATAGGCTAAGTTAGTGGTCGCGAGTCCCGGTCCGCCGGAGGTGGTGACAAAAATCTCAGCAAAAATCGTCAGCAAGAAGATCATTTCAATCATGATCACCACGCTAATGGCACGCTTTAGGTGTGGTAGCGTAATGAAGAAGAAAATAGCCAGTGGTCCAGCACCATCCATGCGTGCTGCTTCCACTTGGTCTTCATCAAGCGACTGCATGGCGGTGAGCAGGATCAGTAGCGCAAACGGCAGCCACTGCCACGACACTATAATGATGATGGAGGTCAGCGGTAGCGATGAGAACCAGTCCAACGCTGGCAGCCCTAGTGACTGCGACAGCCACGCTAACACCCCATTAGAGGGGTGCATCATCATGTTTTTCCATACCAGGGCGCTCACCGTTGGCATGACAAAGAAGGGAGAAATCGCCAGTACGCGGGCAATGCCACGCCCAGCAAACTCTTGCTGGAAAAGCACCGCGAGCAGCGTGCCACCCACCACAGTAATCACCAGCACCGAGCCTACCAACAACAGGGTGGTGCTCATCGCTGACCACAAAGCGGGATCAGTCAGCAAGTATTCATAGTTTTCCCAACCGGCAAAGCCGGTCATCTCTGGCATGAGCAAGTTATAGCGCTGAAAAGAGAACCAGACCGTCATGCCCAGGGGCACGATCATCCAGAGCAGCAGCAGCGTTACCGCGGGCGCTTGAAGCGAAAGCGTTCTTAGCCCGCCGACCGTTCGGCCGGAAGCACGTGTTCTATTCATGGAAATACCTGCAAGAAAACAGACCTGCTAGAACCACTGAAATACGCCTGCCCATGGCTGGGCAGACGCAAGAGTGTATTAACGCTCGATGTAGCCAGCCCGCTGCATAGTGCGCTCGGTGGCTCGCTGAGCACTATCAAGCGCTTGCGCTACCGTGGTGTCACCGGTCAGGGCAGCGGCAATCGTTTGGCCCACTTGTGTACCAATCGACTGAAACTCTGGAATACCAACAAACTGAACACCGATATAGGGGGTTGGCTCTAGGCTGGAGTCGGTAGGATCAGCTTCCTGTATGGCGTTAAGCACAAAATCGGCAAATGGTGCGGCATCAACGTACTGCTCGTTGGCATAGGTGGACTCACGAGTACCTGGCGGTACGCTTGTCCAACCGTTCGTTTCACCGACAAGTTCAATGTACTCCCGTGAAGTCGCCCAGGTAATGAACTCCTGTGCCGCCTCTTTATGCTCAGAGGAAGCGGGTATCGCCAACGCCCAGGACCACAACCAGTGAGAGCCTTTAGGAGTTTCCGCGATAGGTGCTGGCGCAAAGCCTAGCGTATCTGCTACGTCCGACTCGCTCTCATCGAAGAGTTTGCCTGCCGCCGAGGTGGCATCAACCCACATGGCGCAGTTCCCCCGAGAGAAGAGCACCAAGTTTTCGTTAAAGCCATTGGAGCTGGCACCAGGCGGCCCATAGTTGCTTAGCAGGTCAACATAGAATGTAATCGCGTTGTTCCAGGCCTCGGAGTTGAGCTCCGGATTCCACTGCTCATCAAACCAGCGGCCGCCAAAGGTGTTTACCAGCGTCGAGACAAAGGCCATGTTTTCGCCCCAGCCCGGCTTACCGCGCAAGCAAATACCTGCCAGGTTCTCTTCGGTACCGTGTAGCTGCTCGGCCCAGCCACGCACCTGCTCCCAGGTGGGCTGCTCAGGCATCTCGATGCCAGCCTGCTCAAACAGATCGGTGCGGTAGTACATCATGGAGCTTTCCGCATAGAACGGCAGGGCATACATCGTGCCATCCAAGCTTAGGCCATCGCGTACCGATACCAGCAAATCATCTGCTTCATAGTCATCGGGCAAGTTTTCCAGCGGTTCAAGCCAGCCACGCTCTGCCCAGATGGGCACTTCGTAGGTGCCGATGGTCATCACGTCGAACTGCCCACCGCCGGTGGCAATGTCCGTGGTCATACGCTGACGCAGCACGTTCTCCTCAAGTACCACCCAGTCCAGAGTGATATCTGGGTGCGCTTGCTCAAAGGCATCGGTCAGGCTCTGCATGATGACCATGTCGTTATTGTTTACCGTGGCAACGGTGATCGCTGTTTGAGCGTGGGCTTGGCCAGCTACCGCAATGGCAGCCACTAGGGTCGTAACGGGAAAATGACGTGCAATATGCATACAGCTTTCCTCTTGGCAATTATTGGCATTGTTTTTATAAGCACGGTTGTTACTGGAACTGTAGTTATTAGAACTGTGGTGATTGGCATCGCCGCAAAATTGATCTAATTGATCATCGAACGATCAAATGATCGTACGAAAGGCAAAAAAAAGCAAAGCCTACTTTTTTAAACTTTACGCTAATTCATTCAGCTATTTGCATATTGCACTGCGTCATGCATCATCGAGTAATAGCATCAACAATATGTCTTGCTGCAGTTTCGTCCGTTATTAATCCTTTTAACCAGCCTCCTCGCAATGCTGCCAGAATTGCTGGAGCTTTATCGCGCCCACCCGCTATTGCCACCATAAGGTGATTCACGAAACGTTCTAGAGGCAAACTGGTTACTCGCCTTGTTATGGAGCAATCAATCACCTCTCCGCGATCATTAAGCGGCCAGCCTAGCAACTCACCAACTGCTTTAAGGCTTAATAGCTCATCTAGCTCACTTTCGCTGATGAAGTGGTCTTGAAACAGCGTGGCTTGGCGATCGATTCTGCCGACTCCAATAAAGGCAGCCTCAGACTCCCTCGCCACATCAGCAATCGCTTTAAACAGGCGCTGTGTCAGCATGGTCTCTTTTTCGACTAACGACTCCGCTACCACGGGTGCAGGTAGTAAAAATCGCTCGCCGTCCGTTTTATCTGCCAGCAACATGACCGCATCATAACGGTTAGCCGAACCATCCCTGGCAACATTACCCACCAAAGAGACAAAACGATGCTGGGGCCGTTCAATACGACTAAGCGCCTCAACCGCAGCTCGCACCGAGCGTCCAGTCCCCAAAGACAGCGTTAACGGCTCGCTGCGTTCCACCAACCGCGCCATCCTTTCAGCACCTGCAACCGCTAGATAATACGCAGCGCTTTCAGATGCCTGGCTATCGGCGGGCACAACATCGCAATACGCCAAGCCGAAATGATCGCGAAGCACGCTGCCTAATGTCATACAGGTAGAAATAGGGTGGTCAATATGAACCTTTACCAACCCTTCTTGCCTGGCAAGCGCTAACAGACGCTGGACACCGGGTCGAGAAACTCCTAATTGGTTGGCAATTTCATCCTGAGTCATGCCGCCGACATAAGCCATCCAAGCGGCTCTGGCCGCCTGATCAAGCTTCACCTCAAACTTATCCATTGACTCGCTCACTGCCCTATAATTTGAAATATTGGCGCACAACGCCTTCACTGGGGCTCTTGCGCCATCGTTTATTAATAAGGATAAAGATGACTATGTACAAGCTTGCTTTTTTTGTTCCCATCGAAAATGCCGAGAGTGTAAAGGAAGCAGTCTTTGAAACAGGTGCTGGCCGAATTGGCGATTACGAAGCCTGCTGTTTTCAAACCCGCGGCACCGGCCAGTTCCGCCCCTTGGAGGGTGCGCAACCACATCTTGGTCACGTCGGATCACTTGAAATCGTCGAAGAAGTAAAAGTTGAGCTTGTCTGTCAAAATGAGCACATTCAAGCAGCCATTGCGGCTCTGAAATTAGCCCACCCCTATGAAGAGGTGGCCTACGATGTTTGGCAACTGGCCGATCTGTAATTCGGCGATGCCCTAACAGAGCATCTCACTAACAGAGCCTAGGCACTGCCAAAATAACGCTCTCTATCGTCAGGGGTAATTGAACTGGTGTGTAGCGGGTAGTGAGCACTTTTACGGTCTTCATAAAAGTGCTGCAATGTACGCTCAATCGTTGGGAAGGCAAGCTCATCCCAGGGAATTTCATGCTCTTCAAACAGCGCCACCTCTAAGCTTTCAGAGCCAGCACTAAAGCCACCGAGAAGCTCAGCACGAAAAATCATATAGACTTGATTGATATGAGGCAGGTCAATGAGCGTGTATAACCCCTCCAGTTTGACCTCTGCAAAGGCTTCTTCCCAAGTCTCCCGTGCGGCGGCCTGCTGAGTGGTTTCGGCATTTTCCATATAGCCAGCGGGTAGTGTCCAGTACCCTTTGCGGGGAGAAATTGCCCGCTTGCATAGCAATATTTTATCGCCAATCACCGGCAGCGTCCCTGCCACAATACGCGGGTTCTGATAATGAATAGTGCCACAGGCATCACATAAATAGCGCAAACGGTCATCGCCTTCAGGAACAGCAAAACGGACTTTTTCACCACACTGACTACAAAAATTCATCGCGTTTTCTCTACGGCTGATGGGGCAAGGCTCTGACGTACTTGACGTCAATCACCGCTGCTGGGTAAAAGAGAACAAAGCAAATGGATACCCTATGTTAGAGAAACTGCGTCAACAGCTGCAACAGCACTCGCCTCAACGGCTAGACCACATTGTGCTGCCAGAGGCCGCCGTGCTAATGCCCATTGTGGAGCGCTCATCACCGACACTGCTGTTTACAAGGCGGGCTAGCCATCTCACCACCCATAGTGGCCAGGTGGCATTTCCCGGTGGCAAACGCGAGGCCTGTGATGCGGATCTCTACGCCACCGCTCTGCGCGAGGCACAAGAAGAGATTGCGCTAGCGCCCTCGTTTGTACAACCCTTGGGAAGGTTATCAGACGTTATTTCACTACACGGCATCCGAGTAACCCCGTGGGTCGGTATCATTCCGCCAGATTTACCCCTGGTGGCAGATCCCTCTGAATTAGACACAATTTTTGAAGTACCTATCAGCCATTTTCTAGACGATAAGCGCACCCATACCGATGTAATTACGGTAGATGGCGTTGCTCACTATGTACCCAGCTACTATGTCGATGGTCACGTGATTTGGGGGCTTTCCGCAATGATGCTGGTAGAACTACTGGCTGAGGGTTTTGGTATGGCCATTGATCTCTACCAGCGCCCACCAGGGGCGTTACGCCACTACCCTGAAAGAAGCAGCCGCCTGTCGAAGGCAACGCATACGCCGAAGAGAACCATGAAATGATTGCCTCCGTAGCGCTTACCCCTCCCGCAATTAACCCTATTGCTCATATTGCGCTGGTTGATGCGCTCGTTGAGCAAGGCTGGTACGTGGGTAACAACGTGATAGACCTTGAACTTTGCCAAGCGCTGCACCGTGAGCTGCACCATATGGCCGAACACGATGTGCTGGATGAAGCGGGCATTGGCCGTGGCAAAGAACACCACCTTCGCAAAGACATTCGCGGCGATGCCATTCACTGGCTGGATAGGGAAAGCGAAGCGCAACGCCGCTACCTTGATGCCATGGCAGAACTCCAGCAGTCCCTCAACCAGGCGCTTTTCCTGGGGCTGTTTGAGTACGAGGCCCACTTTGCCCACTATCCACCGGGCGCGTTTTATCAACGCCACTTAGACAGTTTTCGAGGGCGAGCTAACCGGGTTATTTCAACCGTCGGTTACTTAAATCCTCAGTGGCCCACGGATGCCGGCGGAGAGATGGTCATTTATCACCCCGACACCCCTTCTCAGGAGGTCGCCCGCGTGGTTCCTGAAGCTGGCACATTCGCCTGTTTTTTATCCGAAACCATTCCCCATGAGGTGCTGCCCACTCAACAGCCACGTGCCAGTATTGCCGGCTGGTTTAGGCGCAATGCCTCGCTGGATGGCGTACTCGACCCGGCGCGCTGAATCGCTATGGATACCGTTAACGAAGCCACATTGAATGCCAGGATCAAAGCGCTGGAAGCACAAAATGCAGCGTTGGAAGAAGAGAAGCGTCATTACCAGTGGTTGGCAGAAAGTACCACTGACCTGATATCCCGCCATGCCCGCGATGGTACTTTTTTATATGCCTCCCAGGCAGCGCGAGACTTACTGGGGTACGAACCGGAAGAGCTGATCGGCGTATCAGCCTATCAGCTGTTTCATCCCGCCGACTTAAGCGATCTGCTAAACAAATCACCACGTGTGTACTATCACGACGGTTTTTATCAGCAGACGTATCGGTTTCGGGCTAAAGCAGGCCACTATGTATGGTTTGAAACCACCAGCCGAACCCGCCGAGATGATGCCACAGGCGAGCTAATTGATATTCTTTGTGTCTCTCGGGATGTGAGCCGCCGAGTCCATGCCGAAGCGACCAGAGAGCGCTTAGCGCAGGTGGTCGAATCTACCACCGACTACGTGCTCTTTTTAGGGCCTAACCAGCATATTTTTAGCGCTAACGAAGCAGCTAGACGCTGCTTTTCACTCCCGCGCGCCACCATGCAAGTTGCCTTATCTGTGCTATACAACGCTGACTCCTTGGCACTACTGGAACAGGTGGTATTCCCCGCCGTTGAGCGCTATGGTTCCTGGAGCGGTGAGCTGGAGATGCTCAGCGCGAACGGCTCCGTCCCTGTGCTTAGCGTGGTGCTTACTCACCGCAGCCGAGGTGCGGAACCTGGTAACTTTGCATTGATTAATCGCGATATCAGCGTGCGCAAAGCTGCCGAAGCCCAGGCTCGTCGGCATCAGGAACAAATTGCCCATGCCAACCGATTAGCCGCCGCCGGCGAGCTTGCGTCTAATATTGCACATGAACTCAATCAACCTCTCGGCGCTATCGCCAACTACACCAGCGGTGCCCTTCTAAAGGCGAAGCACACGCCAAACTTGCCCGCCAGCGAGCTACAATTGCCACTGGCCCGCATTGACGAACAAGTACAGCGCCTTGCCCAGCGACTCCGTCATATGCGTAGCTTTGTGCGTAAACGCAGTCACTGCGTCAGACCCTTGGTGCTTGAGCATGTCATTGCCGCCGCCTTTCAACTGTGCGACTGGCAGTATAAGCAGGCGTCAGTTCAACTTACCCAACAACTGCCCCATGGGTTGCCACGTATTTATGCAGACCCTATTGCCCTTGAGCAAGTAATCGTTAACCTATTGCTTAATGCGCTAACCGCTAGCCGTGACACCCCTGGTGCCGATCAGGTCGTTTTATTCGCACAAAAAAGCGGCAATCGGCAGCTGACTCTTAGCGTTGAAGACCAAGGCCCTGGTGTAGCGCCAGACCATCAAGAGACTATTTTTGATGCCTTTTTCACCACACGCGATGAAGGGTTAGGGATGGGACTAGCGATTAGTCGTTCGCTAATGGAAAGCATGGGAGGAGCGCTTACTCTGCGCCCTCAGCAAAGCGCGAAAGGCGCCTGCTTTGATATAACACTTCGCACAGAAACAAGCGCATGATCGCGCATCCGGCGCATGACAAGGAGCCAGCGGTGACCAGCAGTGTTGAACAAAAATCTACCGCCACCATTGCGGTTGTTGATGACGATCAGGCACTGCGTGAATCGCTGGTATGGCTGCTTGAGTCGGTTGGGCTAACGGCCCAAGCCTTTCATGGCGGCGAGCAGTTTCTAGCCAGCAAACATGACGAATTGGGGGCGCTGCTGCTTGATGTTCGTATGCCTGGAATGAGCGGGCTTCAAGTGCAGCAGCAGCTTGTTGACCAAGGCGCTACCCTGCCGGTCATTATGATGACCGGGCATGGCGATGTCCCCATGGCGGTGGCTGCACTAAAAAATGGCGCGTTTGATTTTATCGAAAAGCCATTTAATCACCAGCAACTAATCGACAGCGTGCAACAGGCGTTAGGCAGCGCCCATCAACAGTTGCATGCTCAACAACAACTGGCGTTGCTGCGCACACGTTACCAATCCCTGCGTCCAAAAGAGCAGCGTATTGTGAAACATGTGGCAGAGGGTATGACCAGCCGTGAAATTGCCGAGCATATGCAAATTAGCGGCAAGACCGTCGAGGTCTACCGACTCCGAGCAATGAAGGCTATGCATGCCTCCAATCTGGCTGAGCTGGTGCGCCAAGCAGTAGCATTAGAACTCGTTCCAACACTCAGCGCAGCCAGCCTCAGACGTGACCCTATTAACTAAACAAAACAATTAATTAAGCGGAACAATCTGACCATTGGCTTTTTCCAGCACATTGCTTACCAGCTCATAGTCGATGCTACGCCCTTCTTGCTCGTGAGCCTCGATCAAGCTCACCACTTCTAGCAGTGTTTGCATACCAAAAGCTTGCTCATCCGTGGCCGTAAATGCTTGGATATAGGCTCCACCAGTGCTGCTCCAGCCCACCTTGATAGGGGCATCGATAATATTGACTTTCGTGCCCACCGGCACCCGCCAGAATATCGACTCAATGTCCTCTGGATGCATACGAATGCAACCACGGCTAGCCCGCATACCGATGCCATCCGGCTGGTTAGTGCCATGAATCAGATAACCAGGAATATCCAGCAAGATAGCGTATTTCCCAAGTGGATTATCTGGGCCTGGCGGAACCACGGCGGGCGGTGGATCACCGCGCTCAGCAGCCTCGCGACGGATAGAGGCTGGCGGATACCATGCTGGATTTTCTAAACGCATGGTGGTCTTGGTGACCCCTAATGGCGTGTCAAATGCGTCACGTCCAATACCGATAGGATAAGTTTCCACCATTGGCGTTTCGCCTTCACCCACTTCTGGGTAGTAATAAAGACGCAGTTCGGCCACGTTAATGACAATCCCCGTACGCGGCTCATCAGGGAGAATAAACTGGCTTGGGATGGTGACCTCGGTTCCTTCTCCTGGCACCCAGATACTCACATCGGGGTTTGCCATACGAATTTCTTCGTAGCCCACATTGTGCGCACGAGCAATATCGAGAAGAGTATCCTCTTGGCCAGCGGATACTGTGTACACCTCGCCAACCATATTGCCTTCTTCAGGGAGCGCAAAATGACCTTTTGGCAAATCACTCTCATTAGCGGCGGCAGCGCTCGCCAAAAGCCAAGCACCTAATGCAAAGCTACTGACACAAAGCTGCTTAATTCGTCGAAAAGCAGGGTACCGCGCGGACGTTGTCATGGGCTCTCCTTATGATGTGGCCTCTATGCTGTGCCAATTGGGCCACTTGAGCAAGAATATGCCGACTCGTCATTACGGGGTCAACTCGACAGACTGTCGCAGGCGTTTGAAGCATCAGAGTAATACGTTTATTGATTGACAAACCACATCAACCCTAATTATAAATAGCCGCAGTTAAAAATCATCGATATACAACAAGCGCTTATCTTTAAAAAATTAAAAACCATTACAATTATAATTGCAAAACTTGGTATAACGTCTATCTTACTAAGTGTCTTATCGCATTGACGCGAAAGGCACTGGCCACTTTTATTGCAGCATTAAAACACCGCACTAAGGTAGCCACGCTTAATTAAAAACGAGCGAAATTTTTATCACCAGGAATAACAGCGATTTAGCAACCGACATACCGATATAATGGAATATATCAACAGCTTTTCAGGATGAAAAAAAGCTAGCACTATTCGCTGTTAATTTGTTTAGACATCGACGTAGAAGCGTTATGTCTTTATGCAAGCGCAAGGAGCAAGAGCAATGAAAATGATCAAACCTGCACTTTTAGGTACGCTGATGGTACCCGCATTCATCTTGGCAGCAGGCACTGCCAATGCTGAAAACACCACTACCATGGATGCGACCTACCTTACTAGCACGCCTGATGGTGCCTTTCATGCGGACTCGCTGACAGGCAACCAAGTCAAAAGCTCAGTAGAAGACGATGAAGATATCGGCACTATTAATGACCTAGTAATTGACGAAGATGGGCAAATCCATGCCGTTGTTATTAGCGTTGGTGGCTTCCTTGGAATGGGTGAAAAAGACGTTGCAGTCGCATGGGATTCGCTTGAATTAGTCAAAGATGACGATGGCGACGATTACGTTATTCGCGTTAATGCATCACAAGATGCTCTTGAAGCTGCAGAAGAGTATGAGCGCAACACAGAAGTGCGTGAGCGCAATGCAGAAATGCATGAGAAAAACGTAGAAAACCAAGAGAACAACTAAGCAATAACTTAGTTAGCTCCTCTAAAGGCCTTGGCAATTGCCAAGGCCTTTTATATTAAACATACAAAACTTCTATATAGAAAAAATCACCATAACACATGTTATCAAAATAATTAGTTTTTAAGCTTAGCTGTCATCGTAATGTCAGCATTAAGCACCTTGGATACGGGGCAATTCGCTTTAGCTGTTTCAGCGGCCTCTTGAAAAACAGCTTCATCCGCACCACTCACGCTTGCCGATACCTCTAAATGAATACTTGAAATATCGAAACCGCCTGCACTTTGTGAAAGTGTAACGCGGGCAGCGGTATCAATTGCCTCTGCGGTATAGCCTTTCTCTCCCAGAATCATCGAAAGTGCCATGGAAAAGCAGCTAGCATGAGCTGCGCCAATTAACTCCTCAGGATTGGTGCCCGGCTCACCTTCGAAGCGCTGCTTAAACGAGTAACTTGCTTCTAATACTCCGCTTTCTGTAGAGACGCGGCCTTCGCCATCTTTCAAACCGCCTTCCCAGCGTGCGTTTGCTTTACTATCCATTCTGTTCTCCTTTCCTATGGTAGTTCGCTGATGCGTAAGTAGACGCATAAGGTGCGTCCACCAGCTCACTCAGCGTAGCTGATTCTCTCGCCTATGCCGAACTAACGGGGCCGACGCAGTAAAATATGATGGCAAACTGCCTATATGTTCGTTTTCAGCCGCTATGTCGCTAAGCTGAGCACCTCTGTTACATTCAACACGACGTCGTTCACCACCATGTCTATAATAATTGCCGCTATTCACCTAAGGACACATCATGTCATCGGCCGATGCGCTGCGTTTGGTACTGCTTTCTTCCCTATGGGGGCTATCGTTTATTTTCATGCGCGTCGCCGCACCAGAATTTGGTGCCATTCCGCTAGTGTTAGTCAGGATGGGCATTGGCGCTTTGCTTTTGGTGCCGCTGCTCCTGAGCCTGCGCTACCTGCGGCTGATCTGGCAGCACAAAGGGCCGTTACTGCTACTGGGCGTGATTAATCATGTACTACCTTTTTCATTGTTAGCGTTAGCAACAACTCGGCTGGAGGCGGGATTTACGTCGCTGATAAACGCCACCACACCGATTTTTACCGCTTTACTAGGCGCTGCTTTTTTTGCCACCCCCGTTCAGCGCCAGCAGTACATTGGCTTAGCATTAGCGCTACTGGGTGTGTATGTGCTATCGGCTGACCGGCTAGACTTTAGCCTAGGTGGCGACGGCTGGTTTATTATTGCCGTATTGGGCGCAACATTTTGCTACGGCCTTGCTGGAAATTACTCTAAAACCCGCCTCGGCCATTTACCAACACGAGTCCTGGCAGCAGGTAGTAGTGCCATGTCGGCATTAGTTTTGTTGATCCCTGGTCTACTGCTCTGGCCCAGCGACCCCGTCAGCACGCTTGCTTGGGGCAACGCGCTAGCGCTAGCGGTGCTCAGCACCACGCTAGCCTTCTTGCTTTATTTCGGCCTATTAGCCAGTGCAGGGGCCACCGCCACCTCAACCGTCACCTTTTTGGTTCCAGTCAGCGCGCTGCTGTGGGGCTACTTGCTGCTTAATGAAACACTTAGCTTTCAAGTGGTGGCAGGTATGGTAATCACTCTGTTAGGAACCGCTGTCGCCACAAAACTATTAAGGTTTAAGCCTCGCGCTGCGTTGACACCACCTCGTCCCCCACACGAATAGTGCCACCTTGACCCGCCGTTAACGTGGAATTTTGGCCAAAGTAGGCACCTTTCAGGTGGGGCTGAGTGTTCAGGGCAAGCAGTGTTTTCAGTGGCTCTGCCTGTGCAGGTATGGTACCGGTTTGCTGATCAACGGTGGTGATCTTACAGCGCTGACAGGGTTTGCGTAGCGTCAGTTCATAACTGCCCTGGCGTGCTGCTAATGTTGCCCACTGGTCTTCCGCCCAAGCATCATCACATGCCACCACAATATTCGGCCGAAAACGGTCCATCGGCACAGGGGACTGCCCATTGGCAATCAGCGCTTGATTCAAGGCATCTAGAGAGCCGGTGGTGGTTATCAGAAAAGGGTAGCCATCAGAAAAATAGGTATGCGCCTCGCCTCCCGCCAAAAAGTCCTCTTCAACAGAACGCGTAAACTCGGTGGCAAAGCGCACCAAACTGATGCCTTGTGCTTGCTCACCCAATGCCGTCACAAGCCAGTGCGATACGTCCTCGCTTTCTGGTAGTGCTTTGCAGTGGTCGTCCCACACTTTCACAAGCCGCAAATTACCTTGGGGTTCCGCAAGGGAAATCTCGATCGGGTCAACATTTGGGTGAGACAGCACCAACGCTTGATCGGTTAATTCAACCGCAATGGTGGCAAGCGCAGGTAACTGGCGCTGGGTGACAAAACGCTGCTGAGCATCCACCAACATCCAACGGCGATCCCAGCCAAGCCCATGGTCATGGATGTCACTTTGAGTGACGTTAATTCCCTTCAGCGATTTAACAGGATAGATAATGAGTTGGGTAATGTTCACGGCGGCCTCATGCTCTTTAGCGCGGTGGTTTAACAGGCAATTCTGCTAATGATCAGGATAGCCTATCGAGATAGCGGGCAAGCTGCCACCAGCCGTGCTAAAGCGTTTTACCCAGCTCAACCCGATAACCTAAGTCCATGACCGGCTGTTCGAGTGCTTCGCCACGAATACGCGACAGCAGCGCTTTCGCGGCGGCTTCGCCAATGGCTTGCCGGGGGGTGATAACACTAGCAAGGCGTGGGCTCATCGCCTGGCCAACATCGTGGCCGTGGAACCCAGCAATCGCCATCTGTTCAGGCACGCTGACACCGTGGCGCAAACACTCAAAGTAAGCCCCCACCGCAACATCGTCGTTGGTGCAGAAAATGCCATCGGCACTGGGGTAGTCACGCTGAATTTGCTGCATCAGCGCCGCCCCGACGCTATAGGAAGAGCGCTGACTGCTCTGTAGCGTTACCGGCGCTAAGCCATGCTCTTCCATGGCCTGGCGATACCCTTGCTCACGCTGGCGTGTCCGCTCATCCAGCCGCACAGCGAGATAAATCACCTGACGCCTGCCACGGTGAATCATCTCACTGACCATATCGTAAGCGGCCTGCACGTTATCGTAACCCACCGCCTGCTGCAGTGGTGGGCGACGGGTATCCATAATTTCCACAATAGGAATACCCGCGGTCTCCAACATCCGCAGGCTACGTGGCGTGTGATCGCGGTCAGACAAGATGACGCCATCCACATTATAAGAGAGCAGCGAGGCCAAACTGCGCTCTTCAAGCTCAGGGCTGTAACCGTAGTGAGAGAGCATCAAGTGATAACCAGCAGGCTCGGTGTACGCTTCGATACCGACAATGACATCAGCAAATACCTGGTTGGTCAGCGATGGTACCAACACGCCGATAGAGTGGCTGGTAGCCCGAGAAAGTAAGTCTGGTGCCCGATTGGGAATATAGCCAATCTGTTCAGCAACGCTAAAAATACGTTCACGAAGCCCTTCTGATACCGTATCAGGGTCCCGCAAGCAGCGACTGACGGTCATTTTTGTCGCGTCAACGCGATCAGCAATATCTTGTAATGTCGGGCGTTTTTTCTTCAATGGCGTCACTGACTGTTCTGTTAAGTGCGTAAGTCTGTTAAATGCGCAGGGGCCATACCATAGCGAATAGTACGGCCCCTCGCCTATCCCATCCTTTAGCCTAATGAACGCGTAACGTAGGCGCTAGCGCCGCCGTGAAGCGCTTGACAATCTCGTCAGGCGAGAGCGCAATGGACACGGTCAACGCCTCATCACTGCTTGGCGGCTCTAAATCGGCAAGCTGGCTCGCCAGCATACTATCACCTTTAAAGAAGTGCCCTGCCCTGGCTTCTAGCCGCTCACGCAGCAGCGCGTGGCTTCCTTCTAGATACAAAACACGCAGCTCGGGGTCACCTTCACGCAGGCGATCCCGATAGCGTTTTTTAAGGCCGGAACAGGCGATGACCACAGATGCATGACGCGCTTTATGGGCCGCAAACAAGTTAGCAAGCGTTGCTAGCCAGTCTCGACGATCACCGTCGTTGAGTGGCGTGCCGCTAGCCATTTTCGCCACATTGGCTGGTGAATGATGGTCATCACCGTCAATAAACGTTGCGCCCAGTTCTGCCGCTAGCTGCTTTCCCACATGGGATTTCCCTGACCCAGAAACGCCCATGACAAGAATACGATGCGATGGCTTATTCACTCGATGCTCCTATCAATTGCCGCGCACGGCAGTAAGGTCAGGCAACCAAGTAACAATGCCAGGGAACGCAATCAGCACCACCAGAACAACGATCAAGGCGGCATAGTAAGGCAGCATGGCTTTTACCAGGGACTCCATGGAGACCTTACCGACACCACACCCCACGTATAGGCAGGTGCCAACCGGCGGGGTCAACAGCCCAATACCTAAAATAAAGGCCATTAGAACGCCAAAGTAAGCGGCATCAACACCTACCGATGTCACGATCGGCGCAAGCATTGGCGCCATAATCACCATGGCTGGCGTTAGATCCATCACGAACCCCACCAACAGCAGTAGCCCCGCCACAATCAGCAGCAGCAAAAACGGTTCTTGAGTAATTGCCTGCACTTGGCGCACTAAGGTTTGTGGAACCATGTTAATGGTTAAAAACCAGGCAATAACGGTGGCAAATGCCAGCAGCATCATCACCATGCCGGTGAGCCTTGCCGTGCGAATTAACATACCGCCCAACTCGCTGAGCTTAAATTCACGGTATACCAGCAGAGAAATGGCCAGTGAATAAAGTAACGCCGCAACGGCTGCTTCGGTGGCGGTAAACACGCCACCAATAATGCCGCCAATCACGATCACAGGAAGTGCCAGAGCTAGCCAAGCATCTTTAAACGCTTTCCATAAGCGATCCCAACGGAATTGGCGAACACCGCCCCCCTGTTTACTCGCCAAAATAAAAGTGGTCACCATCAACGCAGCACCAATCAACAGGCCTGGAACAATCCCCGCAATAAACAGACGACTGATCGACGTCTCGGTAACAATGCCATATAAAATAAGCGGTATAGATGGTGGGATAATAATGCCAATCACCGACGACACGGTGTTAATCGCCGTGGCGTTTGCAGCGGTGTAGCCTTGCTGTTTCATTGATGGAATCATCATGGCACCGGTGGCTGCGGTATCCGCTACCGCTGAGCCGCTGATCCCGCCAAAAAACATTGAACCGGCAATAGCTACCTGGCCAAGCCCACCGCGCACAAAGCCAACCAACGCACCCGCAAGCTCCATCAAACGTCGTGCAATACCGCCGTTGCTCATCACTTCACCGACGAGGATAAAGAATGGAATCGCCAGCAGCGGAAAGCTGTTCACACCCCGGATTGACTGCTCAATCATAATCGATAGCGGGATATCAGAGAGCACCGCCATCACCAGAGCAGCCACCCCTAGACCAAACGCAATTGGCAAACCAATCACAATAGACGCCAATAAGATGGCGAGAAAAATCCACAGCATAATTAGCGCTCCCCTGGTAAGTCAGTCGGTTGGCGATGCGGTTGACGAATTACATCCACACTGACCCACATGCGCCAGAGCGATACCGCTGCAATAAAAATGACGCACAACACCAACGAAAGGCTGACCAAGTTTAGCGGCACGCCCATGATGGCGGAGCGTCCGCTTGAGCGCGTGAGCACTTGATATCCCCCCCACATCATCACCAGCATTAGCCCAGTAATAATCAGGTGCTGTAAGAAATAGAGCATGTGCGCAACGCGCAACGGCAAACGCCTTACTAGCGCATCAACAGCAATGTGCTCATAGCGTGCAAACGCTGCCGCTGCGCCAATAAAGACCAGCCAAATAAACAGCATACGCGCCAATTCATCGACCCAAGGCAGTGAATGATTAAACACAGAACGGCCGACGACATTACTGGAAACCGCCACAATCAGCGCCGCCAAAATAGCGCCAATCAAATACTCCATAGCGAGTGTTAACCAGCGAAACAGCACAGGCCCCTGGCGTGTCTCAGTATCAATCTCAAGCAGCTTGCGATTAGGGTCATTCAAATAAACCGACGGATCTTCCAACGTCGGTGCTGTAGAGGTCACCGCATTTGGGGGAGTAGAGGAGGTAGTCATAAGAACTCCGAGGGGCACTGACAAGCTGGGCAGGCGTGTGGACCTGCCCATTGGCGCGTGATACGTCGCAGCTTAGTTGCTGTTTTCTTCCACGATTTGCTGGATTTCAGCGATCAGATCTTCACCGATACGCGCCGCCCACTGTTCATAAACAGGCTGCACTGCATCTTGGAAAGCAGCTAACTGGTCATCATCTAAGCGAGTGATTTGCATACCGCGTGCTTCTAACTGTTCACGCGACCAGTCGTCATACTCGGCAGAGAGTTGGATTTCGTACTCAGCCGACTGACGGGCGGCCTCAAGTACCAGCTCTTGATACTCCGGTGCCATACGGTTCCAGGTACGCTCGGAAAGCATCATGATAAATGGCGTATACACATGGCGTGTTTCAGTGCCGTAGTCCTGCACTTCATTGAAGTTAGAGGTCAGGATGGTGCTCCACGGGTTTTCCTGGCCGTCCACAACACCTTGCTCAAGCGCCGAAAATAGCTCACCGAAGGCCATTGGCGTCGGGTTAGCACCTAACGCCTCCCAAATGGCTAAGTGCACTGGGTTTTCCATCGTACGAACACTGAGTCCACGCACATCCAAGCCAGCAACATCCTCAGGTGATTCAACTGGTCGTGCACTGTTAGACAGCTGGCGATAACCGTTTTCTGAGAACGTCAGTGCTTTTAGGCCTGTGCCCTCAAACGCATCCAGCATTCCCTGAGCCACGTCACTCTGCATCACAGCAACCGCTGCTTCACGGCTCGGCAACAGGAATGGAAGGTCAAACACGGAGAGCGCTTGCACATAACCGGTAGTGGCCGAGCTTGAAGGATAGGTCATATCCAGCGTGCCGGTTTGCAGCATTTCCATCATTTGGACATCGTCGCCCAACTGGCTGTTGGGGAAAACATTGACCGTAATACGACCATCCGTACGCTGCTCAAGAATTTCACCGAAGTACTGGCTAGAGAGAAACTGCGGCGATGTTTCGGATAGGCCAATGCCCATGCGTAAGGTGTGACTTCCGTGATCAGCCACTACTTCGCCTTCAATTGCAGGAGGATCAGAAAGTTCAGGGCTTTGAGCATGTGCCATGCCAAAAGTCAGAGTGGTCGCACCGACCAGCGTAAGCGTGCTGCGCCAAATCGTTGTCATGACGTTATCTCCAGAATAGTCGTTGTTGTTGGTTGGCTATTTACCGACAGGCTATCGAATCGTATCGGCCATCAGATTTGCAGTTTATGTTCCAACAAATTTGTTACCGGTAACATACGATAGGTGAAGGCTAGCCATCGCAACACTCGGTGTCAAAACAAAACTGCTGACTTACGACCAACGTCTAGGGATAGCCACTTACGACCTTGCACGCTACATTACGTGCTATGCACCCTGTCTCGGAGTCGACATGCCTGCGCAAGACCCTTGTAGTGAACTAGAGCTAGATCACCAGCTCTGCTTTGCGCTGTATTCAACATCACTGATGATGACCAAAGTTTATAAGCCTCTGCTCAAAGAGCTAGGACTCACTTACCCACAATACCTTGCCATGCTGGTGCTCTGGCAAGAAGATGGACTGACGGTAGGTGCCCTAAGCAAACGCCTACTAACAGACCCAGGCTCGTTGACGCCGCTGTTAAAACGGCTTGAAAGTGACCAGTTACTTATCCGCCAGCGTAGCCTCCAAGATGAGCGTGTCGTCGAATTATTCCTGACAGAGAAAGGCCGTTCGCTACGTGAACAGGCTCGCCATATTCCCAGTTGCGTTGTCAACGCCAGCGCAAAATCGGTGGAAACACTAACCCAATTGAAAGAGGATCTAGTCCAACTGCGCGAAAGCTTACAAAAGATCAAGTAGCCGTCTGAATGCCGCATAGGATGCTCGCTTTTTTGGCAACTTACTTGCGCACTAAATAAAGCTGCACTAAATTAAAACCCCAAGCACGAGTTTGGCCCATAACAACCACGTATAGGAAATGATCTATGTCTATTGAAACAGTTGCTTACCGCGCACACGCTCATGCCACTGGCGGCCGCGAGGGTCACGCTAAATCTTCTGACGGCGTGCTGGACATAAAACTCAGCACACCTAAAGAGCTAGGTGGCGCAGGTGGTGAAGGCACCAACCCCGAACAGCTGTTTGCTGCGGGCTACTCTGCTTGCTTTTTAGGCGCGTTAAAGCACGTAGCAAGCCAGGAAAAAGTGACCCTGCCTGAGGATACCCAGATCGATGGCAGTGTGGGTATTGGCGCCATCCCCACCGGCTTCGGTATTGAAGTTGAGCTGAAAATCAGCTTGCCTGGTCTTGAAAAAGACGCTGCCCAAACACTGGTCGACAAAGCTCATATTGTTTGTCCCTACTCCAACGCTACCCGCGGAAATATCGATGTGACACTGACGCTAGTTTAATTACCTAGCGCCCAAGCCACCGCTTTGCTTGCGTGCAGAGCGGTGGTGTCATAAAGGGGTATTTGGGTGTGTTTCTGCTCAACCAACAGCGCTATCTCTGTACAGCCAAGAATCACGGCCTGTGCGCCCTGCTGATGAAGCGATGCAATAATATCCAAATACCGCTGACGCGATACGTCGTTGATATGGCCATGGCACAGTTCATCGAAAATAACCTGATGCACCTCGGCACGTTCTTGCTCATTCGGAATAACCACAGCAACCCCAAAGCGCTCTTTTAGGCGTGCCTTGTAAAAGTCCTGCTCCATCGTGAAACGTGTGCCTATTAACCCAACCCGCGTCACGCCATCTTTCTGGCATTGCTCCCCAGTAGCATCAGCAATGTGCATAAAAGGAATCTGAATAGCGGCTTCTATCGCAGGCGCTACGTTGTGCATGGTATTGGTGGCCAACAGCAAACACTCAGCCCCAGCCTTTTCAATACGCTTGGAGGCACTTGCAAGTAACTGGCCAGCAGTCTGCCAATCGCCCTGTTTTTGCAGCGTTTCTATCTCAGCAAAATCGACACTTACCATCACGATCTGGGCCGAGTGAAAGCCGCCGAGGGCCCGATTAATCCCTTGGTTCAGCGCCTGATAATAGCTTTGTGTCGACTCCCAACTCATTCCGCCCAATACGCCAATAACGCGCATAACCCACTCTCCTTGATAGATATCTGTTTATTAACAGGCTAATAACCCGCTATCCTTTTAACAGCGTTATACGGCCCGCATAAAGACTGACCATAACGACTAGACAGGTATACAACATCGGGTGAGTCGCTGCACCGCCCCTTTTCACTTGATTAAGAGAGAGGAAAACATGAGCGACAACACGACCTATACGCCACCGCGGGTTTGGACATGGGAGCCTGGTAACGGTGGAAAATTCGCTAACATCAATCGCCCTGTAGCAGGCGCGACTCATGAGAAAGCACTACCCGTGGGTAAGCATCCGCTGCAGCTTTACTCTCTTGCAACACCCAACGGCGTAAAAGTCACGGTAATGCTTGAAGAGCTACTGGAACAGGGAATGAAGCAAGCTGAATACGACGCTCACCTGATACAGATAGGCGAAGGTGATCAGTTTGGCAGCGGCTTTGTTGAGGTAAACCCCAACTCTAAAATTCCTGCGCTAATGGATCACAGCACTGCTCCGCCCCAGCGGGTATTTGAATCAGGTGCGATTCTGCTTTATTTAGCCGAGAAATTTGGTGCGTTCTTACCCAACGATCCAGCGAAGCGAACCGAGTGCCTGTCCTGGTTATTTTGGCAAATGGGCAGCGCGCCCATGCTTGGCGGTGGCTTTGGTCACTTTTATGCTTACGCACCGGAAAAATACCAGTACCCGATTGATCGCTATACCATGGAAGTGAAGCGTCAGCTTGATGTACTGGATCGCCACTTGGCAGATAACCGCTTTATGGCGGGCGATGAGTACACCATTGCGGATATGGCAATTCATCCGTGGTACGGCGCACTGGTGAAAAACCGCGTGTATGAAGCAGCTGAGTTTCTAGAAGCTCATACGTATCAGAACGTTTTACGCTGGACCGAAGAGATTGACGCGCGCCCTGCCGTTCAACGCGGCCGCATGGTCAACCGCACTTGGGGAGAACCGAGCGAACAACTCCACGAACGCCACGATGCCAGTGACTTTCCACTGCAACCCCAAGACAAAGCCTAGCCCAATAATGAACGACCAAAACGGCTCGAATGGGCCGTTTTGGTTTACCTAGAGGTTCTTCACCCTGCCTCGTCGCGTGTTATGGCTTAGAACTGGTATCGGATATTACCCGTAATACTTCGGCGATCGCCATATCCACAATCGCCACCTTCGTAACGGCACCAGGAGATGGTCTCTTCATCGGTGGCGTTTTTCACATCTACCGAGAAGTCCCACTCCCCCATCGTATAGCCCACCATGGCGTCATAAAGCGTGTTAGAAGGCACCACTGGGGCACCACCAGAACCAACGTTATCGCCCACATAGCGCACCCCAGCGCCGATACGCCAGTTGTTACCCACATAAAGACGGTTCCACCAAGAAGCCTGCTCTTCGGCAACGAAAGGTAGCCGGACACCCGTGCTATCGTTGGTCGCGTTAAGGTTGGTATACGCCAGCTGCGTCTCAAACTGCTGCCAACGTTTATTGATCTGTAGCTCCCAACCATCCACCACTGCGCCCACTTGTTCTACGCCGCCCGGCGTTGCCCCATCACTGACTCGGTTATGCTGGGTGATATCAAAGTACGCTGCGCTAACCGCCAACGACTGATCGGGAGAGACGTACTTAAAGCCAATCTCTTCTTGGTTGCCGGTGGTTGGTTTCAACGGGCTGGGATTTGCCGTACCGTCGCTCCCCAGGTTCATCGAGAATGCCTCCGCATAGCTCACATAAGGCGAAAAGCCGTTAGCAAAGCGGTACATCAGACCCAGCCGCCCAGTGGTTTCGCCTTCATCGCTAACCGTGTCGGGCCCTGACAACGCCAGCGTACGGTTTTCTGCCCAATCCCGGCGCAGGCCTGCAGATACAACGACCGGTCCAATTTCAATATGGTCGGCAAGATACACCCCGACCTGTTCGATTTCATTATCGGGGCGATCTGCTGGGTTGAGTGAATCTAGCTGCAGATTGCCATATTGGGGGTTATATACATTAAAGCGGCCCCCGCCGCTCTTCACCGAGCTATAATTATCCTGGGACCAACGTGCATCCTGACGATCAATACCGGCAATCAGCGTATGCTGAGTGCCACCCACCTCAAACTTTCCTTCCATACGCGCATCCATATTCAAAATGCGCGTTTCGGCATCTGCGGTGAAGATCGTGCGATTCACATCACCATTAGCATCAGGAACACTGGGGATATCCACCCAATGCTCGCGGGTTTCAGTGCGGGAATCGGTGTAGCGCGCGGCCGCCGAAAAAGCCCAGCTATCGCTCAACTGGTGAGCAATAAACAGCGTAGCCTCGGTTTTTTCACTGTCATAACGATCCCAGCCCGGTTCACCGACAAAGCGTTCAGAACCAATAAAGCCTTTTGAACCAGGCTCTAACGTGCCTGCCTGAGGCAAGAACTGGGCAGACACCTGACTTTTATCTTCCTGACGATTGAGCAGCAGCGTGATACTCGTATCCTCATTGGGACGCCAAGTAAACGAAGGCGCAATTAAATAACCGTCATCGGCAACATGATCTACCTGGGTATCGCTATCACGCGCTAAGGCAACGATACGATATAAAAACTTGCCCTCTTCATCCGCGGCACCAGTAAAATCAAACGCCAGCTGTTTACGATCAAAAGAACCGTACTGCGCCCAGACCTCCCCGCTGCGCTCTTCCTGAGGAAGCTTGGAAACACCGTTAATAATGCCGCCTAAATCCGCTTGGCCATAAAGCATGGAAGACGGGCCACGTAGCACTTCAACACTTTCTAGCGCATAAACATTCGTTCTCGCCGTATTGTAAGAGCCATACAACTGGCGCAGGCCATCCAAGTAGCGACCAGCCTCTAGCCCACGTACTCTAGCTCCATCGCCACGGGTATCAAACCCAAAGTTACCGGCATAAACACCGGGAGTGTAAAGCAACGCATCCTGAATATTTTTCGCACCGCTGTCTTGTATAAACTCTTGGTCGATAACCGACATCGAGAATGGCTGCTCTGCCAGTGGCACATCGAGTTTGCCAACGCTAGGTTCTCGCTCAGCATCGATATAGCCGAAGTGCCCTGCTGCGTCGGCGGTAACTTCGACAGTACCAAGGTCGACGCTGTCAATTGGTGCGCTGTCTTGCGCATAAACGGCTGAAATAGCCGCTACCGACGCAAGCGCTACCGCAACGCTTAGCTTGCGCAATCGAAAAGTAGGTGTAAAGGCCATTTGAATCGAACTCCATTGTAAATGCTAAAGCTAATAATATAGATTATCATTAAACAATAGATAGAGGCCTAGTCAATTGATGGCTTCTCGGCCTGCCATGAACTGGCGCAGCGATAGATCACTTCACCACCTGCTCGTTTTCGACTTGACCAACAGCATCGGCGGAGCCGACAATTTTACGAATGGTGACGCACCACCAGTCGCGTGGACTAGTCGTCATATTTCAGGGGAGATCAAGATTTTGAAAAGACACAATTCAGTTTGGCGAAGCCTGGCCTATACGGCGTTGCTGTTGGTTGCAACCGCTTCAATCGCCGACGCTTGTACCCGCGTCGTCTATCACGGTCCGGAGGAGCGCATCCTGACAGCACGCTCGATGGATTGGAGCATGCCGATGCTCTCCAATCTGTGGGTATTCCCACGAGGCATGACCCGGAATGGCGAAGCGGGACCGCGTTCTTTGGAATGGACATCAAAATACGGCAGCATGATCGTGTCGGGCTATGACTTCTCGACCGTGGATGGCATGAATGAAGCTGGCCTGGTCGCCAACATGCTGTGGTTGGTCGCATCAGAATACCCCGAAGATGACGGCACCACTCCGCAAATGTCCCTTTCAATTTGGGCGCAGTATTTTCTTGACAGCTACGGCAGCGTCGCCGAGGCGGTGGCCGATATGGAAAGTAATCCCTTCAACGTGGTGACGGCGGATGTGCCCGATCAGCCAGGCCGTCTGGCTAAGGTACACCTGTCTTTGTCGGATGCCACCGGCGACAGCGCCATCCTGGAGTGGCTGGACGGCAAGCTAGTCATCCACCACGGTCCCGAATATCGCACCATGACCAACGATCCGACCTATGATCAACAACTGGCGCTTGTCAGCTATTGGCAGGATGTCAACCCGCGAGAGGTTCTGCCCGGTACGACACGTTCGCCCGACCGCTTTGTGCGCGCCGACACATATATCGGCATGGTAGAGCAGTCGGACAATCCACGGATCGCCGTAGCCGCCGCGATGAGTGTGATCCGCAACGCTTCGGTCCCCTTTGGAATCAGCACTCCTGATGCTCCGAACCTGTCTACGACGCGGTGGCGGGTGGTTGCCGACCACAAGGATCAAGTGTTCTACGTCGAATCTGCGATTTCGCCAAACCTTTTCTGGGTGGAACTGAAAAATCTGGACTTCTCTCCTGAAGCTGGCGTGCGGATGCTTGATCTCGGCGTGGACATGACGTCCCTGCAAGTGGGCGAAGTTTCGGGAAGTTTTACCCCTGCCGAACCCTTCCAGTTCGAACCGGTCAACTGACCGGTTCTGTAACAAAGATTTTCTGCTTGTTGGCGTTGATGCTTCGCCAGCATCATGCTTAGGGATTTACGCGTAGCTGTGATTGGGCGGTAACAGTGGATGTATCACTACCGCACGGTGGATCGGAACGGCATAACCCTGGATTTTGATTTTATGCTCTCCGAGCGCCAGCGGCGCGCCATCGACAACCATGGTGTCCCCGACTGTATTTTGACAAAAGCGACGTAAACCTGGCAGGGTTGAAAGCCGGAAATTTGTGGCAGAACCATTGATCAATGGTTCCTTAAAAACACCCTCTACTCACTGAATACGAGAGTTATTAAGCGCATAGTTCCAGACGCGGTACACGTAGAAAAGATAGCCTAAGCCAAGCGTCAAAATGGTGATGATCATCCATAAAAGAATGTGGCCAACATTGCTAAAAATATTGATATCACACACCATTTTTCGCTCCACACCTGTCGTATTATCAACCACTGAAGTGCGGTTAATGACAAAACGAGCAAACGAGTAGGGAAAGAAAAACAGCGCAATTCCGAGGGTGATAACCGTCAGCACCAGCCAGATAAGCAGGTGGCCAATAATATCTAGAATGGAGAGATTCGCTTTAATATTCACGGTGCGCCCTTAATCGTTAAGAAACAAAGTGGCGCAGATTACCACTCACTTGAGTAAGCGTGAATGGTAAAATACATGCTCAGCTAAAATGAATAAATCGTCATACATAAACTTGGCAGTATGCGATTCGTTATATTTAAAAACGTTTTGTTAGCGTCATCGCACCGAATTTATCCTGCTCACCCTGACCATCAAACTCACGACTACGCTGAACAGCAGCATACGTTACCTGCCAGTCCTCCCAGGCTATCGCAAGCCCTACAGAGGCATCGGCTACCCACGCTTTACGGTCAACGGCGTGGCTATTCCTAAACGTATTTCCATCCAGCGTTAGGTTCTGCGCCATGTAGTAACCTTCTACATGCGCGAACAGATACCACTGCCAACCACGCTGGCCACTCATAAGATAACGGCTGCCAGGATTGGGTGTGAGCGTAGGAATCCCGTCAGCATCGTCTCCCCAGCGTACGCTATAACCAGTGCTTGCATAGGTGTATAAGTTACCTAACGCTGCGCCAACACTGGGGCCGTGGGAGAACTGTTTACCGGCCAGTGGTATATCGTGCCACCATTGGCGGCGAGCAGTTAGGTTCACTAACGCCTCATCACCCAACTGATGTTTCCAGCCCCCTGGGCGACGGCTATCCGTTACACGATGCACTTCACGCTGGATACTATCGGCGAGTGAAGAAGGCCCTACTAGTCCTATATCTAGATGCAGATCCGTCGCTTGTGTCCATGCCCCGACTGGCACATCTTCATAAAGCGACATACCGCCATAGACAAGCCCAGCATAGGGGCGGTCATCTTCGATGAGCAGGCGCTGCTCGATATCATCGGGGGTATAAATCTGATGGATGAGGCGATAAGACGCTCTATCCGCTTGGCCGATAAGGCTATCGGGCAGCGCTGTTGCAAGGCGTTGCGTCCAACTTTGTTCTTTTGGCGTAAACGTCCAGTTAAGCTCGAACCCACTGGTATAGTGGCCGTCATCGCTGCTAGCAAGGCTGTCATTTTCGAATTTAATCGAGAGGGCTCCGCTGTCGGCTCCCGCCACTGTGGGCAGTAAACTCAACGGCAAAACAATAGGCAACGCTTTCCGGCACAAAGCGGAAATATTATTCATAACTCATTCCTTGAGTGTCGGAGGGCAAAAGCAGTCAATCATTAACAACTATGAATGATTGCATGTAATGACACAAATAGATAGCAGGCATACTATCCTACTCACTTTTGTCGCCTGCTTAAGCCCTTCCCTTCCGTCTGTCGTTAACGTGCCCAGCCACGCAAAATAGCTTAGCGATCTCGCAGTAGCCATTGCGGCGTGATTTCATGCTGGCCATTTTCATCGGTAATAAACAGTGAGCCATCACTGATCATGACCGCCCAGTTAATGGATCGCGGCAAATCCGCTGCGATGGTCGTCAGTGCCTCTTGGGGTAGCCCCGCCACATGTACATTCTTGAGTGCCGCCACTGCCGGTAACACTTTATTTTCCCACAGATCCACTCGCCCATAAGCCAACAGCGAAACACGCTCCGCACGGCGTGAACACCACGTAAGACGCTCGGCATCCGGCAGGCCCACTTCTATCCAATGCAGTACGCGGCCATCCAAGCTTTTTTCCCACAAGGCTGGCTCGTCCACATCGGAAAGACCGCGACCAAAAGCAAGCGCTTCGCTGTACCACAGTAGGTAGGCGATCAGGCGTGCGCACATCCGGTCTTCGGTTTCAGAAGGGTGGCGCGCCACCGTAAAACGCAGCGTCTCAAAGACATTGCGATCAAGGTCCGTCAGGTTGACATCAACTTTGTAAGGGGTAGCACTCAACGCCATTGGAGATATCCATCTAAAATTTTCGCAAGTGTAGCGGATTTATCGAAACACAGGGCGACAGTACGCTATACCGTGCGGTAATCGTTTAATAACGTGGCGTTTTTAATCGTGTCCTGCTCATGCATTGGCTCACGCCAGATTTCTGCCAGCGCTGCCTGGTACCACTCCTCCATCGCCGGATGTGCAAGTAAGCGCTGAATATAAGCCTGTGATGCTTCGCTCAGCGGCAGGTTAAAGGTCTGTACCCGAAACGCAACAGGCGCGTAAAACGCATCCACAGCTGACAACTGTTCCCCAGCCAGAAAGGGACCACCAAAGCGTTCAAGCCCTTCCTGCCATAGCGTATCTAGCCGTTCCAAATTGTTGCTTAGCCCTGCGGAAAGCTCTTTAAGCCCAACACGCACGCCGCAGTTCATTGGACACTCAGCGCGCAGTGCACCAAACCCGCTGTGCATTTCAGCGCTGGCACAACGTGCCCAGGCGCGCGCTGCTTTGTCTTCCGGCCACACACTAGGGTACGTTTCAGCCAGATACTCAACAATGGCCAACGAGTCCCATATCGCCACCTCTGCATCAGAATCCACCAAGCATGGCACCAAGCCAGAGGGAGAAAAACGTGTAAAGGTGGCATGGCTTTCGCCTATGCCGCCCTCAAACGGCATAACGTGTTCATTGAAGGGAATGTTCAGCGCCTTCATCAGCACCCACGGGCGCAGCGACCAAGACGAGTAGTTCTTGTTGGCGATATACAGATCAAACATGCAGCGCTCCTGGTAAAGGAAATTAATAAGCAGCCACTCTTAACGCGCCGCTTGAGCTAGAGTATTGCCTCCTAATCCCATTAATACGCCGCCACCAATGCGTTGAATCAACCTGGAGGAGCCATGGGATTTTTGTAGCCACTCCCGTAGCGGGCTAGCCAGCAGCACCACCATGACGTCTGCAGAAGAGAACAACACATTGGTGGCGACACCTAGCCAAAGCAGTTGCCATGCCACCGGTATAGCGCTGTCGGGCTGAACAAATTGAGGCAGAAACGCTACGAAGAAGAGCGCCGTCTTAGGATTGAGCATTTCCACAAGAAAGCTATCGCGCAGTACGCGCTTAGTGGTTGCCAGTGGAACTTCATCGCCATGGGAGCGAATGCCCTGCTTCCATAGGCGCAGTCCCATCCAGAGCAGGTAAAGCCCACCGATGATTTTCATAGCGATATAGGCAGGTGGGATAGCCGCAAACAGCAGCGCCAAGCCTAGCGCAGCAGCCACCACATGAACGTAACACCCCATATGCACACCGATAACCGCTAACCACCCTGCTCGTCGGCCGCGCCCCAGGGTTTGCGCAGCGGTGTACAACATCGCAGGCCCAGGTAAATAGGCAAAACCAAGCGTGGCAATTAAAAACGCGGCCCATTGCATCGTGACAGTTCCAAAGAAATCAGAGGTAGTAAGCCTGAGAATAAAACGGGGGTAGCGCAAGCGCTACCCCCTAAATAAGTAAAATTTGAATGAGCGAAAGCTTAGAAGTTGGGTTTACGCTTCTCCACGAACGCGCCCATGCCCTCTTTCTGCTCTTCGCCGGCAAAACAGAGCGCAAACAGGCTGGTTTCCAGCGCTAGGGCGCTATCAAGATCTTGGTCTAGCCCATCGTGAACGGCTTGCTTAGCACCGCGCACAGACAGTGGGCCGTTGCCTTTAAGCTGCTTGGTGAGCTCTTCTACATAGCTTTCAAGCTCGGCCTGGGGCATCACACGGTTAACTAGCCCGATGCGCAGCGCTTCTTGAGCATCGATTTTGCGGCCAGTGGTTACCAGGTCAATCGCCATGGCGGGGCCAACACGACGTGGCAAACGTTGGGTGCCGCCAAAGCCAGGAATCACGCCTAACAACACTTCTGGCTGGCCGAAGACAGCGTTTTCGCTGGCTACCGCCCAGTCGCAGGCCAGTGCCAATTCGCAGCCGCCGCCAAGGCAAAACCCGTTCACTAGCGCGACCACCGGCACGGGCAATGTTTCTAAGCGTTTGATAGTCCGCAGTGCCTGGGTAGCGAAAGCACGTGCTTCTTCTGGGGTTTTATCACGCATTTCGGTGATATCGGCACCGGCAACAAACGACTTTTCACCGGCGCCGGTAATGAGGACGGCACGTAAACGTGGGTGCGCCTCAAGCTCCACAAGGTGTTCTTCCAAGGCACTTAGCACATCGCTATTCAGTGCATTCAATGCTTTAGGGCGGTTAATTGTCAGGCGTACCACACCATCGTTATCAACTTTTTCAATCACTGCATCGCTCATACAGGCTCCTTAATTGTTATTGCGCGTTAAAAATGAATACCCACCAACCCTAGCGAACGCTTGGTTGGTAGGCAATCACTTCTTTTGTCGCGCTTGACTGACCTGATCCGCTTATCCGGACTTACGTATGCTCACTCGTAGATATGGAAGCCGCGACCGCTCTTACGCCCGAGATACCCTGCATCCACCATGCGCTTTAGCAGCGGGCAGGGACGATATTTAGGATCGCCAAACCCTTCCTGCAACACGTTCATGATCGCCAAACAAACATCGAGACCGATTAAATCCGCCAGCGCCAACGGCCCCATTGGGTGGGCAGCGCCCAACTTCATTGCTTCATCAATGGCCTCTGGTGTTGCGGTTCCTTCTTGAACAATAAAGGCAGCTTCGTTAATCATCGGCACCAACAAGCGGTTAACCGCAAAGCCCGGTGCATCACCAATTGGTACCGCTGTTTTACCCAACGCTTTCGCCAGCGCTTCTATGCGCTCAACGGTGGTATCAGAGGTTTGTTCAGCACGAATCACTTCCACTAATTTGAGCACCGGCACCGGGTTGAAAAAGTGCATGCCTACTACCCGCTCGGGTCGCTCGCACACGGCGGCCAACCGCGTTAGCGAGAGTGACGAGGTGTTAGAAGCGAGAATCGCGTCGCTGCTTAAATGACTAAGGTCACGAAACAGCTTCTCTTTCAGCGCGGGTTGCTCTGGGGCGGCTTCAATAATAATGCCGCAGTCGCTTAGCGCTTCGAGATCAGTGGTAGTCGAAAGCTGGGCCAGTGCCTCCTGCTTAGCTGACTCGCTCATTTTTTCTTTCGCGACCAGCTTGCCAAGGCCTTTATCGATGTTGCCCTGGGCACGGGTAAGCTGCTCATCGGCGACATCAAAGAGACGAACCGTAAAACCACTGGCGGCGACCACCTGGGCGATCCCCTGCCCCATGGTGCCTGCTCCCACTACCCCGATTTGTTGTTCACTCATCGTTATTTTTCCCCTGAATCAGTGCTGTTTCGCTTCTTCACGCAGCACAAACTTTTGAATTTTGCCCGTTGACGTTTTTGGCAGTTCACTAAAAATGATTGTCTTAGGTACTTTGAAGCTCGCTAAATGCTCTCGGCAGTGAGCAATAATGTCGGCTTCAGTAATTTCACCATAACCAATTTTTAATTTAACAAACGCGCAGGGTGTCTCACCCCACTTTTCATCGGGCTTGGCCACAACGGCGGCTTCTTCGACTGCTGAGTGGCTATAAATGGCATCTTCTACTTCGATGGTGGAGATATTTTCACCGCCGGAAATGATGATGTCTTTAGAACGGTCTTTAATTTCGATGTAGCCATCGGCATGCCAAACCGCGAGATCACCAGTGTGATACCAGCCCCCTTCCAAAGCTTTCTCAGTGGCTTCGGCATTCTTCAGATAGCCTTTCATCACGTTGTTGCCACGCATTAAAATTTCACCGATGGTCTCGCCATCCTTCGCGACGGGTTCAAGGGTTAGCGGGTCAGCCACGCAGAGCGCCTCAAGCATGTGGTAGCGTACCCCTTGGCGAGCCTTGATCTTGGCACGGGATTCCAGCGGCAACTCATTCCATGCTTCACGCCAAGCACACACCGTTACAGGGCCATAAACCTCGGTTAACCCGTACACATGGGTCACTTCAATGCCGAGTTTCTCCACACCAGCAATCACTGACGCAGGCGGCGCAGCACCTGCAGTGGTCACTTTAACGGGATGATCAAATTCACGTTTCTGGTCAGCAGGTAAGTTCACAAGGCCGTTCAGTACAATCGGCGCACCACTAAAATGCGTGACCTTCTCATCCACAATAAGGTCGTTAATCCGCTTTGGATCTACTTTGCGCAGACACACGCTAACACCGGCGTTGGCGGCAATCGTCCAGGGGAAACACCAGCCGTTGCAGTGAAACATCGGCAACGTCCAGAGATAGACCGGATGATGCGGCATGGCCCACTCTAGGATATTACTGACCGCGTTTAAGTAAGCGCCACGGTGGTGGTAAACCACCCCTTTTGGCTTGCCCGTGGTGCCCGAAGTGTAGTTCAGTGAAATCGCTTGCCACTCATTGTCAGGCAGTTTGTAGGCATAGTCAGCATCACCTTCTGCCAGCAGTGCTTCGTACTCAACCTCACCGATGCCTTGAGTTTCGCCTAAAAACTCCGGATCGAAAACGTCGATAATCAGCGGCTTATCGTCTAATAAGGCAACGGCTTCATTGATGACCTGTGCAAATTCAGGATCAACAAGAACGGCTTTCGCTTCACCATGGGCCAACATATAGCTAATCGCTTCGGCATCCAGACGGATATTTAAGGTATTTAGCACGTAGCCTGCCAGTGGCACCCCAAAATGGGCTTCAAACATCGCCGGAATGTTCGGCAGCATTGCCGCCACCGTTTGGCCGGGCTGAAGGCCACGTTTTTCAAGCGCCGAAGCCAACTGGCGACAACGAGTCCAGGTTTCTGCCCAGGTGCGGCGCGTTGTGCCATGCACAACCGCTGGGTAATCGGGATATACCGCCGCCGAACGCTCAATAAACGTCAATGGAGATAGCGGTACATGGTTAGCAACCGTAGGCGGCATGCCTTGCTCAAAAATGGAAGCGTTCATAAATCACCTTTTGTGTTGATCGTTTTTATATTGATAGTTAATCGCGCAATGCGTTTTTATCGTTAGCGCTGATCTTGCTCTTCCGTGTCTTGGCTCGGCGCAGGCTCACGCCCGAACATATTTGTTTTTTGTACTAACACGTACAACACGACCCCGGCCGCTAATCCCCAACCTGCACCATATACCGCCAATACGACGGCCATCGTGCCTGCGACGCCACGCTCAGCGGTGGTTTTAGTCTGTTCAATACCCACCATTAAGCAAATATAGCCAGTCAGCAGCAGAGTGAGCGAAAGTGCAATGGGCAGCACCGGCTGAAACATGCTGACCAATGGCAGCGTGAATAGCGCAATAAAGCCGGTAATCCAGAACGTGCCGCCGCCGCTATAAATCGATTCCATGGCATGTCGGCCATTTTTATAACGCTCAGCCATGGTGGCCGTGACGGCAGTCCAGATCGGGCCAGCCAACCCAGGATAGGGAGCAAAGAAAGCATGCATACCGTTACGAATAGCGGTGACGTGGTGAATACGATCAGTGCTGTAGTCAATTTTTTCATCAGTGCGAATATGGTCAACCCGAGACATCAGCGTACGCCCTACGACAATATCACCGAATGCGATAACGTAGGCGATCACCGCCGTAGGTATGGCCAGCACAAAGACATCGATGCCAGGGAAGCCGACCGTAAAGGGCAGGTAGTTCCACATCTCAGTGAAGTTCGGCTGGGTAATCCCCCACTCAATGGTAGGCCGTGGGTACTCGCCAATCGCCCAAGCCACCAGAATCGCAACAATCATGCCTGGCACCATGCCGTAGTTGGCAATTTTGCGCATAATCGCGTGGTCTTCCACCCAGCGTTTAAAGGCCACCGAAAACAGCATGAAAATAGCAATTAACATACCGGCGATCAGCGACACAGGGGTCTCAGCTAAGCGCCCGCCCTGCTGTATTTCACCGGTAATGGCGGCGATGCCGGCACCGATAATAATGCCCGCCTGGAGGGAGTTGGGGACCAGATGAACCAGCTTACGGCCCAGCCCAGTTACCCCTAAGATTAAGAAAATTAAAAAGACCAAGAATTGAAGTGCAAACAGCGCCTGAATCGCCTCTGGACCTGGCTCAAAATCGCCCAGAAACGCTAACACGACAGGCACCGCGGGCGTAATCCAGCCGGGCACCATTGGCACACCTAGCAGCGCAGGTAGCATGAAACCGATACCACATACCACCACATACGCCAGGGCAACATCATAAGGAAGGCCTAGGTACTGCTCTAAAAGCGGAATCATCGCCAGGCTAACCACAAACATGATGAGCCCTTGAATCATCTCTGCCATTTCCCAACGATAATGAACAAAGGGTAATCGCACTTTAAACGGCCCTAAGGGCCAATATGGCTGCTCTTCGCCGTGCTGGCGGTGCTTAAGTTGCATAAAATACTCCTTGGTTTTAGTCATTAGTGTTGTTGTGAATACCATTGCTTTGAACCGGAACAACGATTCAGCATGACAATACGCACGGGCGTACTGGCGCGGTTAAGCACAACGATACGTTTTAAAACGGTCGTTTCACTGCGTATTAACGTAAGCCGCCGACCCAATGGGTCGGCGGAAATGAGTGGTTAAGCAATCACGCTTGTGGGTAGTTTATGGCCTTAACTCGAAGTCACTCAGGCATTGCATACCCGCTTCGATAACCGCGCGTTGCGCACGGCCAGCAGGCAGCCACTGTGTGATAACAAAATTGGCGCTACACAGCTTGGCGCGATAAAACGGATCATCACTGCCATTTTGTAGCGCGCTGGTCGCGTGAAGTGCGGCATTGCCCATCTGCCAGCCACAAAGCACATGGCCTGCTAGATTGATCAACGGTGTCGCATAGGCCTGCACCGCATCTGGGCCAGTTTCCGGGTCACTGCCTTGCTCAAGCACAAGCTGCATCGCGGCACGCAGATCGTCGGCCCCTACAGCCAGTGCATCACCCAGTGATGTAAGGGTGGGGTCGGCTCGCAGCGCTTCTGCCGTATTGAGCACGTCATCTATCAGTGCTGTAAATGCTGCACCACCGTCACGCTGTAGCTTACGTCCCGCTAAGTCGAGCGCCTGAATGCCATTCGTGCCTTCATAAATAGGCGCGATTCGTGCATCCCGAAGCAGCTGGGCTGCGCCAGTTTCTTCCACATAGCCCATGCCGCCATGCACCTGAATACCCATCGATGCGATATCCACGGCTTGGTCGGTCGAAAAACTTTTGACGATAGGGATCAGCACATCAGCACATGCCTGGGCAGCTTGGCGCTCGGTGTCGCTTTCACTGTGTCGGGCAAGATCCAACTGACCAGCACAGTACAGCGCCAAGGCACGAAGGGCATCGGTGCGAGCACGCATTGAGAGCAGCATCCGGCGCACATCTAAATGGTCGCTGATCGTGCACTCGCTACCGCCACGGGATTTAGGCGAACGCCCCTGGGTGCGCTCCAAGGCATAAGCAAACGCATGCTGACAAGCACGCTCTGCCACACCGATACCTTGAATGCCCACCTTGTGACGCGCTTCGTTCATCATGGTAAACATGTGGTTGAGGCCACGCCCCTCTTCACCCACCAGATAGCCGATAGCGCCGTCGTTCTCGCCAAAGCTTAAGGTGCAGGTAGGCGAACCATGAATGCCCAGCTTGTGTTCGATAGAGGCACAAGTTACGTCGTTACGCTCACCCAGCGAGCCATCCGCATTAACCAGGAACTTGGGCACTAGGAAAAGTGAAATGCCCTTGTTGCCTTCTGGCGCATCGGGTTTACGCGCCAGCACAAGGTGAATGATATTTTCGGCGGCGTCGTGTTCGCCCCAGGTGATATAGATTTTTTGGCCACTAATGCGGTAGTGGTCGCCTTCAGGTACGGCTTTAGTGCGTACTTTAGAAAGATCGGAGCCTGCCTGAGGCTCTGTCAGGTTCATGGTACCTGTCCAGGTACCTTCAACGAGTTTGGGGAGATAGGTCGTTTTTAACGTTTCACTGCCATGATGCGCCAGAGCTTCGATCGCGCCTGCCGTCAACATAGGGCAAAGGCCTAAGGCCATATTGGCACCGTGAAGCATTTCTTGAACAGCGCTGGCGACCACTTCGGGTAGGTTCTGACCACCTAGCGCTTCAGAAACACCAATACCATTCCAGCCGCCTTCTACATACGCTTGGTAGGCCGCAGCAAACCCTTCCGAAGTGGTGACACTACCATCCGTGTGACGTTTAGCACCTTGCTGATCACCGACACTGTTTAATGGGCCCCACACATCCCCTGCGAGTTTTGCTGCCTCTTCCAGTACCGCCTCAACCAAGTCGGGAGTGGCTTCTTCAAAGCCTGGCAGTGCAAGCGAGCGGTGTGCGAGTAACTCTTCGAGCACAAAACGCAGATCGCGTACCGGCGCGGCATAATAATTCATGGCAAAACCTCAGCGGAAATCGGTGATAAACAGAAATTAGTATAAACACTATGCCGAATAGTAGTTTCACTACTTTCATCACACCATTAGCCCAAGGTCTCACCTACCGAAGTAAACGTAGCCACCACCACATATATCTTTGTTCTTAACGTATTTCTGTTCTTAACGTATTTCTATTTACCAGCTCTATTTACGTACTTCGGTTTCCACGTCGTCATAATAAACAATATGAGTCTGGTCCTCTGGAGGTGGGCCCACCATCGGTTCAACGGCATTCACTTCAGGCACAACGTCAGATAAGTCTTCCAAGTGTTCATGCTCAAGTGCGCCTTGCATCAACTCCTCTGTGACGACCAACTCAGCACCTGCCGCTGTCATCGGCGTAGTCGGTGTAAAGGGAGCCACGGGAACCGGTGCAGGCCGCACGCTGCGCCGCCAACCAAAGAACAGGAGGAAAAACAGACTAAGCGAGCCAAACGCCCAGAACAGCCCCGCATCTCCCATGGCGGTCATTACCGGAGAGATCATCAGCGGGCTGATGGTGGCACCAATGGAGTTGATCAATAACAGGCCCTGGCTCATACGTACCAACGCGCCTGCCGGGGCACGGTCGGCGGCATGGCTAACCGCCACCGGGTAAAGCGCAAACACACCGCCACCCAGTAAAAACAGCAGTGCTGCCAGCAAGGGCGTCGACATCGGCAACCAAATCATCGCCGCAGAAATCACCACGCAGAAAGCACTGATAGCAATCAGCACCATTTGACGATCATGGCGGTCAGACCAGCGCCCAATAGGGTACTGAAGCAGCATAGCGCCGAGTATTACCACGGCCATCATCTGCCCCACTTGATTAACGCTCATGCCAATACGCTGCAAGTACAATGGCAACAGCGTATAAGCGGCGGCGACCACCATGCCAGACCCTAAGCTTCCCATCACCCCCGTCGGCGTCATGGTAATCAAGCGGTGCGGCGGGAGCGGCTCAGCGTGCTCTAGAAGGGGCGATACCCGAGGAATCATTGCCATAGGCAGGACGGACAGAGATGCTAATAGGCCAATCACCATGAAAGGTGCAGTCACCCCCATCGCATTGGTGACACCTAGCAACAGCTGCCCCAGCACGCCCGCGGCATATAGCGCAATCATGTACATCGCCAGCAGGCGGCCACGTACTTTTTGATCGCCCGATGTCAGCAGCCAGCTCTCAATCACCAGGTAAACGCCCACGGTGGCCCAGCCGCCAATTAAGCGCAGAACAAACCAAGCCCAAGGGTCGAAAAACAGCCCTTGCAGCAGCACCGTGACAGCAACCAACGAGGCAAAGCTACCGTAAGCACGAATATGGCCTATACGCAGAAGCAAACGGTCATTGACCAGTGCACCTAACGCTAAGCCAATAAAGTAAGCCGAGGAGACAATACCAATTACCGTGGCTGATTCGCCCGCAGCATCTAAACGCACAGTAATCAGCGTGGCGAGAAAGCCATTGCCAATTCCAAGAATAAACAGCCCTAATAAAGGCGCTAGCGCCATAGCTAGCAGTTGCCGCGACATGTGTATACCTACCTTGCCTGAATAAAGAGTGGCCCGAATAACGATAAGCACGAATAACGATAAGCACGAATAACGAGAGGTTAGCCGTTAGCTCGCCTATCTCAAGCACGCCTATCACATCAGGCAGGCAGAAAACGGGCGCGCAATTATTGCCTTCAACGCTATAAAGTCAATGCTTTTTCATAGCATGAGCATACAAATTAGTGTTTTGTAAATATAGCGGTATCTTTACCAGGAAATTCCACTACCAAACCCTGCTTTTCCGCCCACCAGCGAAATGTCGCTTCGCTAAAAAAGCACACGTGTGTCGGGTCATTAATATAGTGCCAGCGAGCAAACGCCTCGAGAGTGCTCACACGCTTTGTCATCAGTCCAAGATAGCCACCCGGAACTAAATTCTCGACCAGTTGACCAAGCACTTCGCCAGGTGCAGAGAGATGCTCCACCACCTCAGTGGCGGTAATAAAGTCGTACTGTCGCGTTAGCACCTCCGCGTCAGCGGCGTAAAAAACATCGTAAACTGCCATGGGGAAGCCAGACTCTTCAAACATCACCGACAGCGTGGGCCCTGGGCCACAGCCAAAGTCCAGTCCGCGGGCGCCCTTAGGCAGTTTAGCGACTAACGGGGCAAATAAACGCCCCAGAAAACGTCGATATCCCGTATCATGCGGCGAATTCTGATGCTGGTCGTACTCTGCTTTCTCTTGCCGTACATCCAAATGCTGCTCGGCAGGCACAAACACCAGGTCGCACGTGGCACACTGGTAGTAATCACGGCGACGGTCTTGGTGATAAAGCGCCGGTTTAGGCGCATTACATAGCGGGCAGCGTCGCATCATCGTATTCTCATGTTTCACGTTTGTATTTAAGGAAAGTGGCATGCTGTCAGGTTTGGATCATCTTGTTGTTACGGTAACCGATATGGGTCGCGCCGTGGATTTTTACTCCCGCGTACTAGGTTTAGACGTGCGCTACCGAGACGCGCAGCGGGTTGACTTACTGCTGGGCGACACTGCCTTGCGCTTGCATCAAACCGACACCGATATCGCTCCTATTTCGGCGACTCCCACGCCGGGCAGCCTCGATTTATGCCTTCGCTGCCAGCTACCGCTGGATGAATTCAAGCAGCACTTGGATGTGTTAGGCATTGATGTTGAACTTGGGCCCGTCGCTCGCCAAGGCGCTAATGGACCGATTGAGTCCATCTATTTGCGCGACCCTGACGGCAACCTACTGGAAGTTTGCCGCCCAGCTTCTCGCTGAGTGTAGAGAGAACCAAAGCAGTGCGTTGATGATAAGCCGTGCCAGCCACGCTATCATAACGTGCTTAAACGACGCCCATAGGGGCGTCACGGCAAAGCGTCAAAAAGGATTGGTTATGAGCGATAACGCCAACAAGCCCCCCTTGGAAGGTGAAGTAATTAGCGACAACACAACCTCAGAACAGCCCTCAGGTGAGCAGTCACCTCACGCTGACACTACGATAGCCATGGTCATCTACGCCCTCTACTTAGCGAGCTTTGTGGTGGGCTTTACCTCGCTGATCGGCGTCATTATCGCCTATGTTTATCGTGGCAAGGGGCCGGAGTGGATGGATGAACACTACCGCTACCAGATCCGTACCTTTTGGATGGGGCTGCTGTACGCCAGCGTAGCGACACTGTTAACCCTTGTTTTAATTGGCTTTCCTCTGCTACTGGCACTGGCGGTTTGGTTTATTGTGCGCTGTGTAAAAGGCTTCAAAGGCTTGCAGGAGAAACGTGCGCCTTCAAACGTTGATAGCTGGCTTATTTAAACAATGGCACAACGTTTACCCTCAACGCGCAAAGCACTTTTTCAGGCTCGTGCAATTACCTGGCTTTGGAGGTCACTCGCACGCTGGCCACTTTCAACGCTGTGGCGCATTGCTACGTTACTAGGGCCGTTGGTTTATCGCTTTAGTAAGCGAGAGCGTCAGGTAACGGAAATCAACCTAAAAGTGGTGAAACCAAACGCGTCGGATGGCGAGCGCAAAGCACTTGCCAAAAAAAGCCTGCAACACTCAGCTGCCACCATGTTAGAGCTGGGCTATGCCTGGATGGGAACGCCAGAAAAAGTAGCAGCGAGTATTTTATCGGTGCATGGGCGTGACAAGCTGGACAGCGCGCGCGCTGAAGGCCGCGGTGTCATTGTTCTTGCTCCCCACTTTGGCAACTGGGAAGTACTTAACTTCTGGCTATCCAGCCATTTTCCCTTCACCGCTATGTACGAACCTCCAAAAATCATCGGTCTGGAGCCTGTGATTCGTCATGGCCGTGAGCGTATGGGAGCAAGCCTGGTACCCACCAACGCCAGAGGCGTTGCCGCCCTGCTAAAAGCGCTGAAACGCAGCGAAGCCATTGGCATCCTACCTGACCAAGAACCTAACTGGGGCAGCGGTGTATTCGCCCCCTTTTATGGCCACAATGCCTATACGGCAACGCTGCTACCCAAGCTAGTCGCGCGTACTCAGGCGCGAGTCGTGACAGGTGTTGCCCTACGTGTGCCCGGCAAGGGATTTGAGATTCACTTCCTGGACGCTGATGAGCGGGTTTATAGCAACGACGATGCTGAGTCGGCAACCGGCGTCAATGCCAGCGTTGAGACCTCTATCGCTCTTGATCCAGTGCAGTATCAATGGGAGTACAAACGTTATCGCAAAGTCATAGAGCAGCAACAAGGTCTGCCAGATGCCGATAACTTCCGGCTGTATTGAATGATAACGAGGTAATGCATGTCCCAGCGCTCTTTCCCTAAAGAAGAAACGCTTCCGCTACAAATTATTTATGCGCTCTATCTAGCAGGCTTGGTAACCGCCAATATTACCCTGTTGATTGGCGTTATTATCGCATACGTATATCGCAAAGAAGCCGCACCGTGGCTACAGGCTCACTACCGTTATTTGATCCGCACGTTTTGGATAGGCAGCCTCTATTTTATTATTACCTTTACCCTTAGCCTGGCATTGGTTGGCACCTTGCTGTGGCCGCTACTGGTGGTCTGGCTGGTTGCACGCTGTGTTTTAGGCTGGTTGGCAGCACGTAAAGGTGAACCGCCCGCGCGCCCTGGCAGTTGGCTTTGGTAACGCCATCGCTTCTATTCAGAACGATGACGAGCATACACATCGTCCAGTCGCTCAATATCGTCTTCACCCAAGTAGCTTCCCGACTGCACTTCGATTAACTCAAGCGGGATTTTACCGAGGTTCTCCAAGCGGTGCAGCGCGCCAATGGGAATGTACGTGGATTGGTTTTCACTGACCAAGAAAGTGCGCTCATCCACCGTGACTTGAGCAGTACCGCTCACCACCACCCAGTGTTCGGCGCGATGATGATGACGCTGTAATGATAGCCGCCCACCGGGTTTTACCGTGATGTGCTTAACCTGATACCGCTCGCCACTATCCATTGATTGAAAGCTGCCCCAGGGGCGATGAACCAACGGCGCAGTATAAGGTTCACTCCGTCCCGCTTGGCTGAGTGATGCCACTAGCTGCTTAACCTGCTGAGCCTGATCACGATGAGCAACCAAAACACTGTCAGATGTTTCCACCACAATGAGATTTTTAATACCCAGCGTTGCCACCAAACGGTGCTCGGCGATAACAAGTGAGTGCTGTGTGTTGGTCAACACCCCGTCTCCACGAACCACGTTACCTGCCTCATCTGGCGTCTGCGTTGCCCATAACGAATCAAAGCTACCAATATCGCTCCATTGGGCATCCAGCGGCACCACCGCTGCATGGTCACAATGCTCCATTACCGCGTAATCAATCGACTCTCCTGGACAACCACGAAACGCTTCCTCGCCCAGTCGTAAAAAATCCAAATCTCGATGGGACTCGTTAACCGCCTTTTGACAAGCTTCCAGCATGCTTGGCTGCAACTGCTCAAGCTGAGTAAGATACGTAGAGGCTTTCAGTAAAAACATACCGCTATTCCATAGCGTACTGCCTTGCTCTAGGAGTTGCTTGGCGCGCTCTGCATCGGGTTTTTCGATAAACGACGAAAGCTGGTAACCGCCCCCTAATGGGCGACCGCAAGCAATATAGCCATATCCTGTTTCTGGATAGGTGGGCACCACCCCGAAAGTGACTAAGTACCCCTGCTCCGCTAACGGCTCCGCACAGCTCACGCTATAGGTAAACGCCTCAAGATTGCCAATCACATGATCTGCTGGCAGTACCAGTAAAAGCGGATCATCGTCTGTTTGGCGAGCCAAAAGCGCGGCACAGGCAATTGCTGGGGCGGTGTTGCGCCCTTCCGGTTCCAATACAATCGTGCCAGACAAGCCACTTGCGCGTAGCTGTTCCGCCATTAAAAAACGGTGAGCATGGTGGCCCAATAAAATAGGCGCTTGAGTGTCTAAACCTTCCAGACGCGCCAGGGTTTGCTGCAGCAGACTTTGGGGCGATGTTAAACGCAAAAACTGCTTTGGCATCTGCTCACGTGAAAGAGGCCAAAGCCGCGTACCACTACCACCGCTAAGAATGACGGGCTGTATCATGGTGCTGTCCTTATGTCTGACGCTGACGTGCCAAAATCTTCCTGCAACCAATGACGCAGCTGGCTCATTTTTACAGCTTCTTGCGAATTTTCCAGTGCGGGTAGCGTGCCATCGATAAAGCCGCGTGCTTTAAAGGGTTCCAGTAACGCGGGGTCGCCGCTAATCACATGCACCGGCACCGCAGCACTGGCGTTATCCCCTGTGATCAGCGGCGCGGCCTGATGATCGCCAAGCACAATTAACAGCGTATTGTCATCCACCATCCTTTCAGCCCAACGTCCTGCCACCTTTACAGAGTAATTAACTGACCACGCGTAATGATCACGAATACGCTCAATATCCTGCCAAATCACCTCTGGCGGGTCGCCTGCTTTTTCCCATGGATTGAAAATACTGCCATCACCAATCATCGACCAGTTTTCAAGCACAGGCAGTATTGGTGTCCAGGGGGCATGGCTTGAAATTAGCGCAAGCTGAGCAAAGACCGGAGACTCCCCAAGCAAGTGGCGCTGGGTATAGTCAAGAACGAACTGATCCGGCATGGTGACCCAATGTAGCGGAGGCCCCGCATAAGGAATATCTTTCGCCGCCGCAATGTCATCAAAGCCGTATGCGGCGCCCTCTGGCCAGGCCATGGTAATAGCAGGCATTACAGTGAGCGTGCGCTGTCCGGTAGCGCTAAAATCGTCAACCAGTGTGGAGTGGTTGCTATCCAGCATCAGCCGATACCATAACTGATTATCAATCCATCGGCCGCTTAGCGTGGTGGCATGAGCAAGCCACGACTGCCCCCCTCGGATGGGCGCTGCCAACAAGCCGGAAACAACGTGTAAGCCGCGCTCATCCAGACGTTGCTGCATATCGGTTAACGTTGGAAGTATTACGTTGCTGTAGCGAGGATTATCTATTGCCGACACACCGTAAGACTCAATAAAGGTCAGCAGAACATTACGGCCTTCAAGCCCAGTCAGTGGCTGCGGCCTCATAGGCGCATTCTCAAGCTGGCTGGCAAACGCCTCTTTCGCCTGGTGGGTAGCGACGATTTGCTCCCATTGAAAACGGGTGGTATTCACAATGGGAAGGCTTGACTTGGGAACCACGCGATAACCGTTTGCTTCCAACACGGCGAGTAGCCCTGCCACACTAATCACGCCTATGGCGACCACGCCCGATATCCGCCGCCAGGACAAAGGAGCCACTGGCAGTAGTAAGCGCAGCATTCCCCACCAAATGCCCAACAGCACCATGCCGCCCAACACAATTAATAACGCTGCCGCCAATTGACCTACATTACCTACTAACAGATGGTAAATAGAACGCACCAAGGGCACATCCAGATAAAGATTTAGCGATCGGCCAAATGCGGTATGGGTCGCCGCATCGCCGAGGTTGGCAACTGAAACTAACATCAGCCACCCTAACAACAGCCATACGAGCCAGCGGCGAAAGGAGCTAGGGCGCATAAGCAGTATGGCAGGAACCACCAGCCAAGCTTCCCAGGCAATCAGCGGGGTGCCTACCCCTCCAAACCGCCACCACAACGGCACTACCAGCACGAAATTGAGCGCAAAAACTGTTACCAGAAGACGAAGCATTAGCGCTTCAGCAACCTAGTCTTTAACAATACGGTCTTTAGTAGCACAGCCTTCAATAACACAGTCATCACCCTAGCTTTGTTTGTTTTAGGGATGTTTAAGCTTGCAAACAGCCATGAAAATCATATACCAATACACTTAATGGTATAACTTTTGTTGAAATATTTCATATACTGATTTTAATGCTTCCACGTTGGCATGCAATCGAAAGGATCTCACCTATGAGTGTTCGTAAAGCTGCAAAATGGATGTTGTCGTTTACCTGTTCGAGCTTTATCACCTTATCTGCCACTGCTAGCGATGAGGCGACTTTCAATCACGTCATCCAGCGCGCCCAAGCCTTAGCAGATGCACCTTACCAAGCACCACAAGAATCACTGCCCAGCGCCTTGAAAACACTGGATTACGATGCTTACCGTCAGATTCGTTTCGAGCCTGAGCGTGCCTACTGGCATGGTGAAAGCCCGTTTAGTATGCAGCTATTCCACAGCGGGTTTCTCTTTCAAACGCCGATTACTCTCAATGTGATTGAAGATGGTGAGAGCTCCCCGCTGCCTTTTTCTAGCGATGATTTTCAGTACGATGGTGATGCCAGCCACTTGTTAGAGCATGATTTGACTGGAAGCGGCCATGCAGGGTTTAGGTTGCACTACCCAATCAATACTGATGACTATGCCGATGAATTCGCTGTCTTTCTTGGCGCAAGCTACTTCCGTCTAGTAGGACGCGACCAGGCCTACGGTCTTTCTACCCGCGGTCTGGCTATCGATACCGCCTTAGCCAGTGGTGAGGAATTTCCTGAATTTCGCGAATTCTGGCTCTATAAGCCTGATGAAAATTCTGACAGCATTACGCTTCTCGCACTCATGGATAGCCCCTCGCTAAGCGGTGCCTATCGTATTAGGTTAACGCCGGGCGAAAACACTGAGGCTGAGATAGAAGCCGAGCTGTTTGCACGCTCTGATATAGAAAAACTGGGTGTTGCCCCACTTACTAGCATGTTTGCCTTCGGAGAAATGAGCGCCGAGCGGCCTGACGACTTCCGTCCCCAGGTACATGATTCTGACGGTTTGCTCATTCAGACAGGTGCCGAAGAGTGGATTTGGCGGCCACTGCAAAACCCCTCATCGGTTCGCGTATCGGCGTTTATGGATAGCGCCCCTAACGGGTTTGGCCTTATGCAACGGGAGCGTGACTTTGGCCGCTACCTGGATCTTGAAGCACACTATCACCGCCGTCCCAGCCAGTGGGTCGAGCCTCTGGATGATTGGGGCCCAGGACATGTAGAGCTAGTCGAAATCCCCACGCCAGATGAAACCCACGACAACATTGTGGCTTACTGGGTCGCTGAAGAGGCATTGAAGGCTGGTGAGTCCCGCCGGCTTCACTACCGCACCTATACACTCAATGAGCAACCAGCAGCGCATCAACTGGGTAGCGTGATCCGCACGCGTCATGGAAGTGCGGCAGTTCCAGGTGAAGCCGACTCCCCCTCTGCTGATCAGCGGCAATTTGTTGTCGATTTTCAAGGCGGCAAGCTGGATGATATTTCTTCAAGCGACGTCGTTGAGCTAGATATCAGCGTGCTAAATGGCGAGATATTACTACCTCAAGTCAAAACACTCCCCAACAACGGAAAGCGTGCCACCTTTCGCTTGCCACCTAATACCGCACCCAGTGATATTCGCCTTCGCCTGATACACGACGGAGACCCCATTACTGAAACCTGGAATTACGTGTGGTATCCCGATGCCTGATTTGCACGCGTTGACGCCTTCGATACCTTGGCTTAACGGTCGGCGGGCCTTGCTCGCTGTTACCGTGTTAGCCACCAGTATCGGTGGCTGCATCGCGATGGCGAAGGTAGTTGCCAACCTTCCCATGGGGTGGCAGCTCACTATGCTGACGCTGTTTGCGCTTACGTTCAGTTGGATCGCGCTGGCTTTTTGGGGGGCGATATGTGGCTTTGTTATCTGCGCGCTACGCCGTGATCCACTAAGCCTGCGTCGCCAAACGCTGGTGGACCCTAGCGCCAGCTTACTGGTCAGCCGCACCGCCCTGGTAATGCCCATTTACGCAGAGCCACCTGTTCCCACTATTGCAGGGCTAGAAGCGACGTGCCGCTCGTTACTACAGCAAGCCAGCAAGCATGGTGCTAGCTCAGCAGAGACTATCGGCAATCATGTTGAAGTCTTCATTTTAAGCGACACCCAGGATACGACGCTGGCCCACCAGGAAGCTGCCCACGTAGCCGCGCTGCAGCAGCGCCTTGCAGGCCAGTTAGCCATTCACTATCGCCGCCGACCCAATAATGATGGTCGTAAAGCAGGCAATATTGCTGAGTTTTGCCGTCGCTGGGGCCGCCGCTATGACTACATGGTGGTGCTGGATGCCGACAGTTTAATGAGCGGCGCAACGCTACTGCACTTGATACACCGTATGCAGCGCCAGCCAAGCGTCGGGCTTATTCAAACCGTTCCTATCCCCGTTGGCCAACGCACGCTATTTGGCCGCTTCACCCAGCTAGCGTCGGCGATATACAGCCCGATGCTAGCGGCAGGCCAAAGTTTTTGGCAGGGCGATGCGGCAAATTACTGGGGGCATAATGCGATCATTCGTACACGTGCTTTCATGGCCAACGCGGGGCTACCGACGCTGTCAGGCAAGCCCCCTTTGGGGGGAGAGTTGCTAAGCCACGACTTCGTCGAAGCCGCATTACTGAAGCGTGGCGGCTGGCAAGTACTGCTAGACACCTCGGCGACAGCAGCAGTATCACACCAAGACACCAATGCCAGCGCCTCCCACAACAGTTTTGAAGCCATGCCAAGCAACCTGCTCGATTTTGCCAAGCGTGACAGACGGTGGCTGCAAGGTAACCTGCAACATCTTCGTCTACTGACAGGAGCGGGGCTTCATCCTGTCAGCCGCTTACACTTCTTGTTCGGTGCGTTTGCCTATCTCTCTTCGTTGGTGTGGCTAGTGCTGCTGCTGTGCGCCAGCATCGTGGTGGGCTATCAAGCAATCGGCCCCGCCTCACACCCTCTTTTACCGACAACCCTGTCATTAGTGCTGCTGAGCGTAACGTTAGCCATGCTTGTTGCCCCTAAGCTGCTGGGGTTATTACTGACTTGCTGGCAATGCCCCCATGCTTACGGTGGCCGTTTAACACTTATCGCCAGTACCTTGTTGGAAATTCTGTTTGCTGCACTAATTGCCCCGCTAATGATGGCCTGGCACAGCTTATTCATTATCAACGTACTGATTGGACGAGCCATTGACTGGCAAACCCAACACCGGGGGGAACGTTCACTAAGCTGGCGTGAAACATGGCATCACACAGGATGGGTGACGATATGCGGCATTACCTGGGCAGCCACCATGATGCTCTTTTCACCTTCAGCGTTGGGTTGGTTAACGCCCGCATGGCTTGGATTGATCGGCGCCGCTCCGCTGGTGAAATACTCCAGCAGCGCCACCTGGGGAAGCATAATTAGCCGGAGATTCGGTTTACTTCTTACGCCTAGCACTACACAGAAACCAGCGCTACTCAAAGCGTATGCCGCCTTAGTTCGCGGTCGCTACCCTGATAAGCGCTTACCGATTTGCCTTCCCCTTAAAGCACCGCCCCCTGAGCTGATAGGTGATATGCCCTGCCAATCGTTTCGACACTACGCCCAGCCATCGACAGCGCACGCCCCACCCGCTAAGGAGCCTTACTAATGCCTTCCGCTTTAATTCAACGGCTGCGCAGCGCCAGCGGCTTGGCGCGTTCACTGTTTATCTACTGGCGACCAGGGCGGCAGCGTGGCTTGAAGCGCTTATATCGTCCGTTTATTCAGCCGGGCGATATCGCCTTTGATATTGGTGCTCATTTAGGCGACCGTAGCGCCGCCTTCCAAGCACTAGGCGCCCAAGTAGTGGCACTAGAGCCACAGCCAACGTTGGCTAAGTGGTTTAAGCGGATACTCAACCAACCTAATATCACACTCTTACCGCTAGCGGCAGGGCCGCAACCTGGTCACGCGGAGATTGCCATCAGTGTTAGCAATCCGACCCTCTCCACCCTAGCAACCGAATGGCGTCACCAGGTGGGCGAACGCAACCCCAGCTTTCAGCACGTACAATGGGAACAGCAGCTTCGGGTGGAAGTCACTACACTGGATCAACTCATCGCTACTTACGGCGAACCAAGCTTTATAAAAATTGATGTTGAAGGGTTTGAAGCCGAGGTACTGATGGGACTCAGTCACCCCGTCGCGGCGCTTTCAGTGGAATTTGTTGCAGGCGTGTTAGAGGTTAGCCATGCCTGCGTTGACCAGCTGTGCCGCCTTGGTGACTACCGTTTCAATGCAATTGCCGGTGAGCAGCGCTGCTTTCGCTGGGCAACTTGGCAATCCCCTGAAACCATCACCCAGTGGCTCAACGATGGCGTTGAAGGGATGGCCTCAGGGGATCTCTACGCCTGCCGCGCCGACCATCCATTGTTAAACGCATCCGCATAATTCTTCAAAAAACGATTTCCAAACACAGCTTTTAAAACACAGCTTTCAAAACAAGAGAATCTGCATGATTTATCACTGGCAAACCCTCACCGCCCCCCAGCTAGCTACGATTACCGAAGGTGACCCAGTCGCGGTAATCACCCTGGGGGCAGTTGAGCAGCACGGTACGCACTTGCCGTTAGGCACCGACCTGATGATTGGTGAAGGGTTACAAGCCGCCATGCTGGACATCATCGACCCAGCGCTCGATGTATTATGCCTGCCAGCGATTGCCGTAGGCGCGAGCGACGAGCACGCAAGCTTCCCAGGAACACTCAGCCTGCCTGCTCCACTCGCTATCGCGACATTAGAGGCTTACGGCGAAAGCATTGCCCAGGCAGGTATAAAAAAGCTGGTGTTGATTAATAGCCACGGAGGTAATAAAGCGGTAATGGATCTTGCCGCATTAACCCTGCGCAAGCAGTTTGAGATGCGGGTGGTAAAAGCCACCTATACACGCCTTCCGCCACTGGAAGGCGCTATCAATGCCGATGAACTACGCTACGGGTTGCATGGCGGATTGCTGGAAACTGCAATCATGCTGCATTTAGCGCCTGAACTGGTACAGCTCGACAGTTACCAGCCCACACCACCGGCAAGGCCTAATGGTGGTGCACTGGTGAGCCCAGAGGGTAGCGCCGCCTTTGCCTGGCTTGCCGAAGACCTCAGTACGTTCGGCGTTGCCGGTGATGCAACGGGGGCTCATCAAGCATTAGGTGAACGGCTAGTGAGGCACTACGCCACTCAGCTGGCGCAGGTGGTGGCCGAAACCGCCCACCTGCCACCGCTTATCACACGTAAAACGTCAGATTAACGCCCCCGCCCCTCAAGAACCTCGTCTAGGAAGTGCCCTGCCCGGCTTGCTTTGGCGCTTAGGTAGCGGTGATTTTGGTCGGTCACACTGCCATAGAGCGCCTGACGGGAGACGACCTCAATACCACCCTCACGCAGGGCTGCCATTTTTAATGGGTTGTTAGTTAACAGCTGAACTTTATCAACCTCAAGCGCATTAAGCATATCAACCGCGACAGCGTACTTGCGCTCATCCTCGCCAAACCCCAACACTTGGTCGGCATCAACCGTATCTAAACCGCCATCTTGTAGGGTATACGCACGCAGTTTATTGGCTAAGCCTATTCCTCGCCCTTCTTGTGCTAAATAAAGCAACACACCACCGCCCATGGCTTGAATATCGGCCACCGCGTTACGTAGCTGCTCACCGCAGTCGCAGCGCAGGCTGCCAAACAAGTCACCGGTTAGACAAGCCGAGTGCATGCGCAAAGGAACCGCACCTGGGATGGCATCCAGATCGCCAATCACCACGGCCACATGCTCTCGCAGGCCATCGGGTTCGCGAAACAGAACGAAGCGACTCTCAGGAGCATCTTCAAGCGGAATACGCGCCTCACTCACGCGCTTTAGCATCCCCGGCGCGCCGGCCAAACACTTCTCAGCATCGCGGGCATTAACCTCTAACAGCTCGCCTTTTGATAGCTGCTGGGCAATATGGTCGGCGGATGCTGCACTTACCTCAGCGCACAGCGCAGCCGGTATCAACAACGCGCGACGCATCAGTGCCACAGCGCCACGCTCCCCTACGCCTGCTGGCTTCAGGCCACTTAAAAGTGAAGGGGACGTCTTCGACGCTTCATCGGACACAGCAAGGTGGTGCAATTCACGCTCGCTGATGTGCTCGGTGAGCGGTAAGCAAGCCGCATCCGCCTTAAGCGACATACCCATGGCTTCAAGCCGATGGCGCGTCAATACCAATGAAGGCCGCGAGCCAGCTAGGCGGGTTAACGAGCTAACCGAGACGCTGCCTTCAAGTGCCTGTACCAACAGGCGTTGCTCTCCGGTATTAATCACCACGGGCAAGCCGCGGCGAATATCGAAAATAGCGCGTTCAATGTGATACATGTAGGCCTCCAAGTTGCCTGTTGGGGCGGACAACGTTTGCTTGCGTCGGGCAACATGGCCCCGCATGATGAGTTGCTGATTTTTGAGTGGAGATGCCATGCCTAGCACCAATGAAGTGACGATCAATACCGACCAAGCGTGGGCATGGTTGCTGGACGTTCAACAGGGCGTGAAGAGTAACGTCGCTATTACACTTGATACTCACGGCAGCTGGCACTCTCCCTACGCGATAACTAGCGCCGCACAGGCGTTGTTGACGTGTTTGCTGCCGCTGGTGCGCCATTCGAGCTGGGTGGTTGCCCAGCTCGGGCAAAGCCTGGATGGGCGCATCGCTACGCAAAGTGGTCACTCCCACTACATCAATGGCGTTGAAAGTTTGGTGCATCTGCACCGGCTGCGTGCGCTGGCCGATGCCGTGGTGATCGGCGCAGGCACAGCGAGTGCTGATAACCCTCAGCTCACCGTGCGCCATGTGGCGGGCAAACACCCCACCCGTGTAGTGATTGACCCACGAGGCCGCGTGCCGGCAGAGCTGGCACTGTTCACCACGCCTACCGCGCCCACCCTGCACCTTACCGGGCCAGAAGCAACAGTGGCGCAAACGAAGGCCGAACACTGCGTGTTGCCGCTGGATATCAATGGTCAGTTCCGCCCCGCCGACGTTATTGCCTTGCTGGCGAATCGTGGTCTTACTCGGGTATTGGTCGAAGGTGGCGGAGTTACTGTTTCGCAGTTCATTGAAGCGAACGTGGTTGACCGCCTGCATTTGCTGGTCGCGCCGCTGCTGATTGGTTCCGGCAGGCCAGGGTTGCAAATGACACCCATCGATACCCTTGAGAGTGCGCTGCGTCCTACGATGCGCTCTTTCCGATGCGGGGACGACACGCTGTTCGACGTACTGCTGAGCGAACGCACTCTCTGAAGAGGAGCCGTTTGCAGGCGACGAATTGGGCGGCGTTGCGCGTGTTCGCGAGGCCAGCGCCACCCAAACACCGGGCAGGCTAGAAAGCAGCACTAACACACCATAGGCCAATGAAACCGCTACACCTTGAGCCGAAGGCAAGCCAACGAACATCCAGATTCCCGCGGCGGCACCTTCTCGTAACCCCCACCCGGCAATCGAAAGTGGTACCAGCATGGCAAGTAGCAGTACCGGTGCCAGCGCCAATATATCTAACGCTGCCAGCTCCACACCAATTGCCCGAGCAGCGCATACCATGACAAGGCCATAGCTAAGTACGATAGAAAGCGAAGAGAGCAGCTGCCGTGGCCAAACACTGCGCTGCAAGAGCCCGCGCCACATATCACGCCCCAGAGCAACGCACCAATCAGGCAACGTCACTTTCGAATGCCGCAGCGCTATCGCCAGTAAGCCCCCAGCTGCAATTACCAGAGCAACAGCCACAATCAGTACAGTCAGCCCACCTCTACCGAGCGCCATTAGCCAGAGTGGCGATGCCAGCAACGCCACCAGCGTAAACAGGGCAATCGCCAGTTGCCCAGAGGCGCGCTCAATGACCACTGCACGCCAAGCGCTTCCTCTTGAAGTAGACTGCTGGGCATGACGATGGGCACGACCGGCATCACCTAACACGCCGCCTGGCAGCAACTGGTTAACCAACAACGCTAAGTAGTACTCCCGCAGCGCATAACGATAGCGTAGCGGCACACCAATTAAGCCTGCCGTAAACTTCCATCGCCACGCGCTCAGCATGACCTGCAGCACACTAATAAGCAGTGCCAGGGCCATCCAGCCCGGCGCAAAACGCTGCACTTCCGCCATCACGGCACCTGGCTCTACCCACATGGCAACAGCAGCTAGCAGCCCTAAGCTAACCAGCCCTTTTTGCACCCACGGGGTTCTCAGCCAATGCCAGAGTCGCATGGAGTTAGCCCTCGCCCGTTGGCAGCGCCAGCAAGTCACGGTGCCCCACCCAAATACCCACCTTGCCTTCAGTCACCTTACCCAGGCGCTCATCACGCCACTGAGCAATCCGTGACGCCGCCTCTGGGGCCTGCTCAGTGGCAGCGTTCGCCCACCCTTCAATCAACGAGCACATTAAGGGATACAGCGCTGGCTTGCCCGCCGCCAAGCACCACGGTGTTTCAGCTTCAATGACACGATAACCGTAGTGGGCCATCGCGTTGGCTAACGCACTGTGGGCATCGCCCCCTAGCGCATCGCCTAAGCCTTTATCCCGCCGTTGATGTGCATTGAACAGCCCACTGACCCAATGATCGTCAGGGTCGTTTAGTGGCTGTTGCTGGGCATTGGTAAAGCACCATTCTCCGGTAATACTTAAGGTGATAAAAAGCGCTTGTCGGTGTTTGGCACACTGCGCAGCCAGGGCGTCGATCCATTGTTGAGACACCAGATCAATCAGCGCAGACGCGGTTACCACATCGCAATGCGTTAGCGCTGGGTGATCAAGGTGTGTGAGGGAAGCACAGTGGGTTTCCACCAGCATCGGTTCACCCTTGCCCGTGCTCAATTGACTGGTGCGCGAATAGGCTTCACTAAGTAAGGCGGGGTCATGATCAATCAGCATCCAGCGCTGGGCATGGTGCAAGCGAGGCGCAAGAAACTGGCTATTGCTACCACGTCCGCAACCTAAATCCGCCAGCGTTATTGGCGGCAAGGACTCTTCTGACTTAGATAGCTCGGCTCGCCGCTGATCATCTGATAACCAGTTGGCTAGCGCATCGACTAACGCCTGACTACGCGAACGGGCATCGACTGTTTCACGCAGCGATAGCCAATCCGCCGCAAACTTGCTTCCTGCTGATAATGTCGAAGATTGTTGCAGCGCATTAGCAAACGCCTCCCCTGCAGCTTGCCAGTCACCCAAACGGCCACGAGCAGCGTCAGCGCCTGCACGTAGCTCCGTGCGTAGCGCTTCATCATGACAAAAAGTCGCCAGTGCACTCGTCAGTGCCTCAACATCCCCCGGCACTACGCTGATGCCAGCCCCTTTTGGCAATGTATCCCGCAGCGCGCCGCCGGTGGTGGTGATAACGGGCAAGCCGTGGGCTAGCGCTTCAGTCACCACCATGCCATAACCTTCATACCAAGAAGGTAATACCAGTGCATGGGCATTTTGATAAGCGGCTTCCAAGGTCGCGGCATCACACTCGCCGTGAAGGGTTACCCTATCACCTAGCTGGTGTTGCTCTATCAGCGTTTGAACGCGAGCCGTAAATGCAGCATCACGAGCACCGCCAAAGCAGTCACACCGCCAATGCCCCCTCTCAACATCCGCCAAGGCTTGAACCAAAATGTCCTGCCCTTTACGCGGAGTCAGCGTTGCCACGCATAGCAGGCGGATAGGTTCGCTGGATGGTGCCGCGGGGCTGATTGGAGCACGTTCAACCCCAGGTTCCACCACAGTGATAGGGGCACTAAATGGTAGCGCGTACTGTTCCGCCAGTGCCTTTACGCGACGCTCAGTAAAACGGCTGGTCACAATCACTCTATTCACATGAGCCAGCCCGCGCAGTTCGCTACGGTGAAAACGCTGCTGATCCGTGTCATTCAAACCCTGCTCGTCACCCAGCGGGTGATGCAGCAGCGCTGTGATATCCAGGCGCTCAGCGTGGGCAGCCACCACCCCTGGCAGCGACCCCATGGCCAGGCCGTCGATAATAACCTGCGCATGGTCCTGCAGCGCGGATAGCGTATCGGTAAGTGCCTGGGCAGCCTCATCATCGGCATCCGGAAAACGCCCAGCCACCCCCACCACATCAACATGCAGGCCACGTTCGCGCAGCGCAGCGACAATCTGGGCGTCATAGATATACCCACCGGTACGCTGGTCAGGATCGCCAGCCACTACCAAGGTAAACGGCTGGCTCATAGCGCTCCTTCATAGCTTGCCCACGCCACATGAGATTCATGCAGCTTGATCTCCATGTGCGTAATCCCCTGAGCGGTGGTGCCCATTTTCCCGGCACTGATGGCCGCCGCTAGCTGGTCAAAAATCACCTTGGCCATAAATTCCGTGGTGGTGTTTTTACCGGCAAATTCACTCACCTCATCGAGGTTGCGGTAGTTGTAATCTGCCAGCACCTCTTTGAGCGTTTCGCTTGCCAAGCCGATATCAATTACCAGCCCATCTTGGTCAAGTTCAGGGCGCTGAAACACCACGTCCACCACATAGGTTGCCCCGTGGGTGCGCTGGGCAGGGCCGAATATTTCCCCATTAAAACTATGGGCAATCATAAAATGGTCACGGACGCATAAACGGTACATAGACACTCCTGTCGTATTAGCGAATTCGTATTAACTGACGCTTATTACTCACTCTTATCAAACCAGCCGTATTAACTAAGCGGACAGTGGATAACGAATTCGGTGGCATAGCGCTGTGCTACCAGGCCCAAACAGAGCAGGTGCCAGCGTTGGAAAATCCGCAAAATCGCTTTCACCGCTAATCAGCGCATCTAACCGCTGGTCGGTAAGTAAGCGTAGAGCGAGCGCTAAACGGCGGCGGTAATTCCAGCGCGGCTGCAGCTTGGCAGGCAACTGCCCTACTTGGCTGGCACTAAGCGTTAATCGCTGTGAATGAAAAGCGCCACCGAGCGGCAGCGACACGTCTCCCTGGCCAAACCAGCTCATTTCAATCACACGGCCTTCGTTGCCCAGCAAGCCCATGGCAAGCCTCAAGCCATCTGGCTGGCCGCTAGCGTGAATCACGCAGTCTTGGTCCGTGGGGGCCTGTTCTGGCGTACAGAAAGGAATACCTAAATGCGTTGCCAGAGTTTCTCGCTCAGGATTAATGTCGATCAACCGCACTTCCACACCAGGAATTTGCGCGCACAGATATGCCACCAGCGCACCGACGACACCAGCGCCCACCACACAGACGCGCTCGCCAAGCATCGGGTTGGCATCCCACACGCCGTTAACGGCGGTTTCCATATTGGCGGTTAACACGGCACGGTAAGCAGGGACGTCGTCGGGAAGCGGCATAACTGCATCAGCAGGTACCACGTAATGATCTTGATGCGGGAAAAGACAAAAGACGACTTTATCGACTAGATAACGTGGCCCTTGCTCCACATGGCCAATGCTGCAGTAGCCATATTTCACAGGGACAGGAAATTCACCCACCTGAAAGGGAGCGCGCATGCGTAAGTATTCGCTCTCCGGCACCTGTGCGTTAAACACGAGCGATTCTGTACCGCGGCTAACACCGCTGTAGAGTGCACGAACCCGCACCTCATTTTCTTCGAGCGCAGCAAGTGGCTCTTGCTTAAGCTCACCATGCTCGGGGCGAGTCACCCAAAAAGCCGTGGCGGTATCAGGCGGCAACATGACATTTCCTTATGGTTAAGCGCTTCATCCATCCTTACAGCGTAGCCTTACTAAGACTTATTCACATTTCATTGCTTTCTGACAGCGTAGCGTAGAAAGCAAAGTGGCTACTTACCCCATGTGAACGCTAGGATGATTAAAAACAAATATTTCTACATCATGGACAACCTTACCTTCTTATACAAGAATGGTACATAGGAAAAAATTTGCACACCTTAATTCAACCGCGGGCCAGTGCGCCGCTTTGCGAGTAAGCATGCCCTCTTTCTCCAACACCACCAGCCGCCCTTTCCCCAAGCGGCTCTACACCCTGTCAGAGGTAGCGCTAGCTGGCCTGCTATTACTTATGCTGGGGGTTGCTCTGCCTACGCTGTTGGAAAGCGCAGTCAATTGGTGGTTAGCGGCAGGCCTTTACGTACTAATGGGAACGTTGGTAGTGAGCTTTTGGCCTTATGGGCCGCTCGGCTGGGCTAATCGGGTCACACTCGGACGCGGTGTGTTGGTAACCATCGTGGCGGGTGCGCTGGCAGCGAGTGCCTTTACTAACGCGATTTGGCTATGGTTAGCGGTTGCCGTTATCGCGCTGTTATTGGATGGTGTGGATGGCTGGATTGCCAGGCACACAAAAACGCACACCCCGTTTGGCGCACGCTTTGATATGGAGCTGGATGCGCTACTAATTCTGCTACTCTGCATTGGCTTATTGCAAAGCGAGCATCTAGGTGTTTGGGTACTGCTCATCGGCGGTATGCGCTATTTGTTTGTTGCTGCTAGCTGGCCGTTTCCGTGGTTAAAAGCACCGCTTTTTGACAGTTTCCGCCGCAAAGCGGTATGCGTGTGGCAAGTCGTTGCATTGCTGCTGGCGTTAACGCCACTCACCTCTCCTCTTGCTGCCAGCCTGCTTGCACTGAGTGCGTTAGCCACACTCATCTACTCATTTGGGTTTGATGTGTGGTGGCTGCATAGGCAGCACAAACGATAGACCAGCTAGGTACCCGTTAAAGAGAACGTCCAGCTTTTAAAACGTCCGAGTTTGGTAATGAATACCGGCCCCTTCTTCACAGTATTGCTTAAGGCTCAGCAGGAATATCGCCCAGTTATAGTTGCAGAAACGGTAGAACTCGGTCACTTCACGCCAATCGGTATGCTTGAGAGTAACAGCCGTTTTGCCTCCCCGTGGTTCTAGCTCGAAACTGACGCTGGTCCCAATCCACTCCGAGTCTGAATCGATACATTGCCAGGTCATCTTATTGTTGGGCACCAACTCCCCGATCATCATCTTTGTCGGGTGCTCATCCCCAAATCGGAATTCATTGACCGCACCAATTTGGGCCGTGAATGTTAAATCCTGGGTCCACACCTCGGCCAGGCCACGAGCCGTGGTCAACACTTCGTAAACACGTGCAAGAGGGGCATTTACGTATTGAATATGTTCAATGCGCGCCATCAGTATCACTCCTAAGCACAGGGCTGCCGCCCTCCAATAGACTTTTCAAGCTGGAAAGAATGACGGGCCAGCCGACGCTGCTGAGTGAACTTACTGACCCAGCGTTGGTGGATCTGCTGAATTGGCTCGGCATTGAGGTAGTGCAGCTTTTCCCTCCCCCGCCACGCCGTAATCACCAGCCCCGCTTTTTCCGCAGGAGCCGCTCCTACCACCAAGTTTGTCCCAAGCGCGGCACAGTTTCGTTGTGGCTTAGAGCTGTCGCCCCTGAAGACCCCATCATACAAACGCTCATTGAAGAGCTTTGCCAGTTATCGCCAGACTTCCAGCGCTGGTGGTAGGCTTCAAGTATGGAAGGCTACAATCGAGGAATCAGCAGCCTAGTTGATACAGAAGGCGAGCATCACACCTATACCCATGAGACGCTCATCGTTGATGAGCACCGACATCTCAAAATGGTTGTTTACTTCGCAGCAGGAGAGTAAACAGGCAACCCTCCTAAATCTCTGCTTATTTATTGGGTAACACTGGCTACCTCGATTGCTGACCGCAAGCGGTGGCAAGCTTGCGATCTATTATATTAACTAATCGCTTACGAGCCTGCCATATAGTGCGGAATCTGAGACAACACCATCGATTTCCCAGCGCTGCCTCAGCAGACCCTCCTTCGAGAAGCCGAGTTTTTCCAATGCTTTTGCAGAAGAGTAATTGTCTGGATCTATCTCAGCCTCTATACGGCGAAGCCCTAACGTATTAAAGCCATACTGAATCAACGCCTCTCCAGCCTCATTGACATAGCCCTTTCCCCAAAACGAGCTGCCTAGGCCAAAACCAATCTCAGCGCGTCTGGAGTCCTTATCATAGCTGAACAGCATACATTTCCCAGCCAACTCGCCTGTCGATTTCAAATATACACCCAGTACCAGTGATTCTTGGCGTCGCATTGAGTCATTGCTGCTATTAACGAAATCCAGGGCATCTTGTATCCCCGTCCAAGGTGCTGTGTTCCAATACTTCATCACCTCCGGCTTAGAAAAAATTTCGAGCAGACTTTCCGAATCACTAAGCAGTAACGGGCGCAGTTCTAATCGTTTTGTTTCAATAGCTGGGTAAAACAACTCATCAGACATTGGCACACTCTTTTAAAAAACCAACGCTACAGGTTAAGCAACCGGTTGATAATTATCGAAAAAATATCATTCAACTAATTCAATGAGGATATTTAGTACTTTGATATGAACCTCTTGAACACTATCTGCAAAGCTGCCCGCTGACGTACAGATATAAACATCTCTCAAGGACTGAATGAGTTTCATGCAGACTAGCTTGTATATGTTGAATTGACATAGCTAATTCACTCTTATGGGGTAAGCTTATCACTCAGAATATAAATTCCAATCAATCACAAGCTTAAGCCAATCGACAAAGGCCTGCATTTTGGCGCTGTGCTGCCAGCTTTCGGTAGGGATGTAGTAACACAGCATTGAATCGACGCCTTGAGACACAATTGGCTGCAATGTGCCAGCTTTCACAAAGTTAGAAACTAGGGTCTCTGAACAAAACACCAGCCCTTTCCCAGCAAGAGCTTCATAAACACCATAAAGCTCCTGATCAAAGTATTTTATTTCAAAATTTGGCAGTGACTCTTTATTTTCCGTTAGCCAGTTTTTCCAAGGTGAGTCCGGCAGTTTATTGTTCTTCCACTTAGTCAGATAGACCGTAGGCGGCTTATCCACTGTGATGGAGCGGATAAAAGGAGAGCTCCCATATACGTTAAAACGCTCTTTTTTTAATAAATTTGACTCATCAATCCGGGTTACGTCCCCCAAGCGTATAGAGAGGGTATTAACTCTTGATGCCACTACTTCACCTGTTGATATTTCAACATCAACATTTTGATAGATTTTATTAAAGTCATGTAGCAAAGGAATTAGCACCAGGGCGGCAAAGGATGAGGTGGTATCAACATTCAGTCGTGAGGCATCTGACTTTATATTATCTAGCGCAGTCTGAATTTTCTGCAAACCTGCTGTTGTCGCCTCAGAGAGTTGGTGCCCCTCTGACGTTAAAATCACGCCTCGGTTGATTCGGGTAAACAGCCGCACTCCCAACCTATTCTCAAGGTTGCTGATGTGATGCGACACATTCGCTGACGTTATCGACAACTCCTCCGCGGCATCTTTAAAGCTCCCCAGCCGAGCAGCTGCTTCAAACACCTTAATCGCCTGTAATGAAGCATTCACCGCCAGCCCCCAGTTTTTAGTCTCAACCCTACTTTTCAATAGATAAGTTTTACTCACCTATCGATCCAGTTTATTCATTTGTCGCAGTATTGGCAAAAAGGCAGCATAGCTACTCCACATCGCTACCTGCTGAGGCCATTCATGCGCACATTACTTCATATAGACGCTAGCGTTCGTAAGGCAACAAACCCAAACCCCGATCACAACTCAATATCAAAACGTATTGCTATGCAGTTTGTTGATAAATGGAAATCTGCTAACAGTACAGATAATTACATTTATCGTGATATTGGTTTGAACCCACCTGATTTTATTGACCAAGACTGGATCGGTGCCGTTTTCACGCCGGATGACCAAAAAAGCTTTAAACAACGTGAAAAACTGGCTTTATCAGACCAGCTATTTAGCGAGTTATCTCAAGCGGATGTTATCTTAATATCTTCACCTATGTACAACTACGGCATGCCTGCCCCTCTTAAAGCGTGGTTCGATCAGGTCATGCGTATCAATAAAACATTTAGCTTTGACTTGGCTCGTGGTGACCACCCTATAGAGCCACTGTTGTCTGGAAAAACACTTATTTTAGTGACTTCATGCGGTGAGTTTGGGTTCGAGCCAGGGGGTGAGCGTGAGCATATGAATCATCTTGGGCCGCATATTAAGACATTGGGCAGATACTTGGGTGTCGAAGCATTTCATGAAATAACATCAGAGTACCAAGAATTTGGTGACGAAAGGCATCGCCAATCAGTTGCCAATGCGCTTAAAAATGCCGGATTGCTAGCAGGTGAATTGTAAATATAACGTGAGCGCTGTGTGCCTACATCGACGGGTCACATGGAATTGAGGGGGCGGCAGCGGCTCAGGCATCGAGTGTTATTGGATAGTGTGGATGGCTAGATTGCCAGACACACAAAACGCCCCCGTTTGGCGCACGCTTTGATATGGAACTGGATGCGCGACTGACTCTACTGCTCTGCATTGGCTGATGACAGAACGAGCGTCTAGCAAACCTGCCAGAAAGTGAAGTAATTAGAAGCTAACCAACGAGGCTAGAACGCCGAGTAGCGCACAGCCAAACAGCACCTTGAGCATGCTAACCTTGAAATAAAAGATGGCTACCATGGCTCCGGCTGCGAGCAACAAGGCAAACAGATCTAAAGACGCTAGGTTTGGGATCAACAGGCGCGCGCCCATCAAATGCCGCTCCTCTACCTCAGCGAAGATGACGTGGAGCCCGAACCAGATGGCTAGATTGAGGATAACGCCAACCACCGCAGCGGTGATGGCGGAAAGAGCAGCGCTCAGGGCGCGATTGTCACGCAGGCGCTCAACATAGGGAGCCCCCAAGAAAATCCAAAGAAAGCAAGGAACGAAGGTTACCCAGGTAGTGAGCACCGCTGCCAGGGTCGCCGCCAGCATGGGATCAAGTCCCGTAGCATCCCGATAGGCACCCATGAACCCGACGAACTGGACTACCTGAATGAGTGGACCTGGGGTGGTCTCGGCCATACCCAGGCCGTCAAGCATCTCCCCCGGCGCGAGCCAACCATAGTTCTGCACCGCTTCTTGGGTGACATAGCCAAGCACCGCATAGGCGCCACCAAAGGTAACGACCGCCATTTTACTGAAGAAGATAGCGATCTGGCTAAAGACATTCTCACTACCCAACATGACAAACAACACCACCACCGGCGTCAGCCACAGTAGCAACAAGGTCGCCGACATTCGTAGTGACCAACTGGAGTTGGGGCGCGCGTGGGCCGGTAGTCCTTCACCAAGCAGAGAATCTCTATCACTTAGGCCCTGATCATTCCCATCGCCATGACCACCTCCCACCTGAAAGGCCGCCATTCCACTTTTACTCCCCCAGTAACCCAGTAAGGCCGCACCCAGGATGATTATCGGGAAGGCCACATCAAAAAAGAAGATGGCCGCAAAAGCGATTGCCGCGAGACCCAGCATAGTGCGATTTTGGAGCGCCCGCTTTCCTATCCGCGCTACAGCATTAAGCACCACCGCCAATACGGCGGCCTTCAGGCCGAAAAAGAGCCCCTCTACCAAGCCCACATTCCCCAGTGCCGCATAAAGGTAACTCAACGCGAGAATGGCGATAAAGCCAGGCAGAACAAAAAGTGTACCGGCCACCACACCGCCTTTGGTACGGTGCATTAACCAGCCAAGATAGATGGCCAGCTGTTGAGCCTCCGGCCCCGGAAGCATCATGCAGTAGTTGAGAGCATGCAGAAAGCGCCGCTCACCTATCCATTTTTTTTCTTCGACCAAGATGCGATGCATCACGGCGATTTGTCCAGCGGGGCCGCCGAAGCTAAGCATGGCTATACGCAGCCAAACCATCACGGCCTCTCGGAACGGTATTTGGTGAGAAGGCTCATTGACAGGCGGCATAGCACACTCTCTAAAGAAGTCAGGGAAAGTATTTTGTAGAATGTATAACATGAATGTTATACATACAACGGCTTAAAATATCATGGCAGAAAACACACATCGCTGGCTGGTACTGATCATCAGCCTCAGCGGGCGGGCGGGCACACCCCGCATGAGGATCTGGCGGGCACTGCGCAGCATGGGCGCAGCGGTAATGCGTGATGGTGTCTATCTATTACCGGAAAGCCCATCTCGCAAAGAAGCGCTGCAGCAACAGGCTGACGCCATTCTGGAACTGGGGGGAAAAGCCCTTCTGCTTGAAGTGGACGAATCTGCCATGGCCACTACCGAACGGCTACCCCCTCTATTTGATCGAACTGCAGATTTCCAGGATTTGCTTGGGGCAGTTGCCGAATGGAAAAAAGCATGTCCCAGCCTAGAGGAGCGTGAAGCGCAACGCCGATTAATTCAGCTGCAGCGGCGTTTTCAGACCATCATAGAAATCGATTTTTTCCCAGGGCCAGGAAGAGAGCGAGCCATCGCCGCCCTGGCAGAGGCTGAGGCGGTCTACAACCGCTGCTTCGTACCCGATGAGCCCCAAGCTATCCAAGCCGACATTCCCCAGCGAGACCGAAGTGAATTTCGCGGGAGAGTGTGGGCCACACGCCGCCGACTTTGGGTGGATCGTGTAGCATCAGCCTGGCTGATCCAGCGCTTCATCGACCCTGAGGCGCGCTTCCTGTGGTTAGAAAGCCCAGGACAGTGTCCACCGGAGGCGTTGGGGTTCGATTTCGATAGCGCAACGTTTACCCATGTCGACGAAAAGGTCACGTTTGAGGTGCTGCTGGTAAGTTTCGGCTTGGATGGTGACCCAGCGTTGTCCAGGGTAGCCGAGCTAGTTCACTACCTGGATATAGGCGGGCTACCGGTGCCTGAAGCGGTCGGCGTACAACTCATGTTGGCCGGAGCTAGGGAGCGTTGTGAGAACGATGATGTACTGCTTGAGCATATCAGCGTACTGCTTGACGATCTCTACCACGCCTATCAGGTGGGTAATTCAGTAGATCAATAATAGAGGACACCCAACAGCTGGGCTCTGTTTGATTATGCAGGACAACCCCATAGAGGCGAGCGCGTATCGGTCAAAGCCCCCCCCCTATTTCAGCCAAACGGTAGATACTATTAAGTGGGGATTGGTGGAATAAAAAAACACCAGCCAGGAATTAGGCGCCGCCCTTTAGTGCTGTTTTTTTAAGGGCGCATGTTAGGGCTGGGTCTTCTCCATCAAATACTCCGCCACCGCCTGATAGGCAGGTAGCGACGCTGGGTCGATAGATAGAAACCTATGACGACGTCTCAAGGTATAGACCTAGAAATGCCGTTTGTACTTACTTCACACATGACTCACAACATTAGGGTCAGCGTTAAGCTGACCCCAACCCACCTCACCGGCTAATCATTTAACGGTTAGCGAGCATTTTCCTGATTTCGTCATTCAACTCTTTAAATACATTCCGTGGGCTGACTTCGTCAAGCATTTCAACGATTCGCTGGGTTTGCGCCACCGTCAAATCACGGTTGCCGGTGATGCTTTCAAGTTTCACTTTCACCACGTGATCGCGAATATCATCGACTGACGCGTGGTTGGCAACCATGTCGGTGACGGTCTTGCTCGACTTGGCGAACTGAATAAAGTCCTTATTAATCAGGTCGTAGGATAGCTCGCCTTTACGGTTAGTGTAGGCCTTCACTATCGCTTCATACTCAGCGCTGTCTACCGTTGCTAGCTCCTCAGCGGTCTCTTCCTGGGCACTGGCATCCTCTTTTTCAGCACTGAGTTTGACTTTCCCGCGCCGCGAATAGGGCATGCCGGAAGTAAGCTCCATAACCTCCTTAAAGGCCTCAAGGGGGAACAGTTTCAGATCAGTATTATGTGAAGGATCGGGTTCTCCCGACTTGCGGTTGATGGTGGCGATGCCTGGCTGGTCAGTGTCGTAGCGCATGATAACAATGCCAGAGTGGCCGCCGCGAAGCTTCTGACGGTAAGCAGCGGCTTCGATGGTAGATAGCTCAACCATTATGGTTCTGATCATAAAAATGTCCTTATTTGTTGAGATGAGTACCAAACATTGGCATATACAACGCTAAGCGCACCGAAACAGTCAGCATCAGATACGCATAGCACCCTTTAACCGTAGCAGAGTTCTAGATGGAGCGCGGAATTGGCCGCCATTTTCATCAATATCAACGGTCTCGGCGAAGATGATTTGGCACAGATCGACGCCGCTTACGCGCCACCAGCACGTAAACAGGGTTTAATGATGGTGTGACCAAGCTTGAACCTTTCGAAGGTGGTGGTAAACCAGCCTACAAAGGTAGGCTCGCGAGTTAACGCCGGCCGTCACCGGTGACAAAGCCGGAGCGAAGCGGAGGTTTTGGCATCCGGTGCACGGCTTGGTTATGCAGCATGTAGCGGCTTGATTCGATCCACTTCTTCCTTGACCGACTGAGCGGCAGTCCAAAGATCAACAGATCGCTGTGCGTTCAGCCAGAATTCCGGCGAGTTACCAAACAAACGCGCAAGCCTGAGCGCCATTTCAGGGCTGACAGCACGACGTTCGCGCAATAATTCATTAACTGACTGACGAGAGACACCCAGAGATTTGGCCAACCCCGAAACCGTCAGGCCATAGTCCGGAAGAAAATCTTCCCTCAGCATTTCGCCAGGATGAGTGGGTTTGCGCTGCATACCGGTCGTATTAAGAATAGCCATATCATCACCTCACTCAGTGGTAGTCACACACTTCGACTTCATACGCATCGCCACCTTCAAAACGAAAACAGATACGCCACTGATCATTGATTGAAATTGCGTGCTGCCCCTGCCTGTTTCCCGACAGTGGGTGAAGGCGATTGCCGGGCGGCACTTTCAAATCCTCAAGCTGTACGGCCAGATCCACGTATTCAAGTTTTCTAGCAGCTCTCGGTGCGACAACCGCAGGAAATTTCTTTGACTTGCCCTTGGAGTAGAGTTCTTGGGTTCGTTTGTCAGCGAAGGATTTGATCATGGGGATAAGCGTAATCCGTCACGTGACACTTGTCAATGCGACATAGAAGTGACTGCATAATACAGAGCGTTGCGGCAATTTTGGAGCCGCGAGGCGGTGGAAAAACGGTCCGGCAACAGCGGCCAGTTATGCATTATTCGTAGTAGCTCCATAGCCTGAGGACTTTCACTACTTGCTCGTCTTCTAGCACTTGGTAGACCAAACGATGCTGAATATTGATGCGGCGTGAATAGGCGCCCGCAAGATCACCTACGAGCTTCTCAAACGGGGGCGGCTTGCGGTACGGATCTTCTGCAATTAGGGCCCACAACTCTTGGGCTTTTGGCTTGAGGCCGCTTGAAGCCAGCTTCTTTGCGTCCTTCTGGGCTTGTTTGGTGTAAAGCAACATCCATGTCACCAGTCCAGCTCCTCATCGCACTCATCCACGGAGGTATCCATTCCCTCACGAATAGACTCCCGCATACCCGGTACGGAGAGCAGGTAAAGCGTTTCCTGAATGGCGGACCAGTCTTCCTCGGAAACCAAGACGGCTTTGTTCCGCTTACCCATGATGACGATGGGTTGGTGGGACTCGGCGGTCTCGTCAATCAACCGATAAAGGTTGCTCCGCGCCTCCGTTGCTGTGATTCCGGTCATGACGTACCTCTTGCGTGTTTAATATTTTATCATTGTACGCCCTTTGGTACGTACGTCAAAACGAACGTTATGAATAACGCCTAAATCAGGTGCGCCGTAGGTGTCACCTGGATTTTCTTGTTACACGTCGTATTCTCATTGTTTATGGTGCTTATAAAGACTCTCAGAAACGAAAAAAATATTCCTTTTAGCTCGAGTGCATGCAACGTAAAATTTATTCTTTGTTTGCGGAGCTAATTCATGCAATTTACTTTTTTTATAATGCTGCAATGTTGTAGCATTTAGAACGATACATACATCTAAAAAGCAATCAAGCCCTTTAGTTGCCCCCCAGTTCTCTGTGAATCCATTGTATCGCTTACTATCCCTAAAGAATAATTTCACGATATTTTCATCGTAATAGATTTTTTCAGCTAAAGTCGTAGACTGTACAAACTGAATTATTGTTTCATCATCCCTATGGGATTCAATTTGTATTCCTGTATTTTGATAGACAAAACTACAAGTGGTTGGACTGCAACGATAGCTATGCGATAGTAAATCTGTATCTAATGTATATCCAGCTTGAGTCAGCTTTCTTGTATAAGTATCAATATTTTTATGGATGTTTGAATTGACGTTCCCATCTCGGCTGGTGTCGAAAGTGTGTTGGAAAAAATCACCAACCAAAAGCAAACTTTCGATTTTTGGGGAAAGTTTACATATAAAATTGAAATCGTGTCCGCCAAAATCCTGAACTTCATCAAAACATACTAAATCAAAATATTTTTCTACCCGTTCTGAAACCTCTTTCATCATGTTGCACTGATCAAGTAGCTTAGCAATTCTGTTGTGGTAGAGCCTGCCACGGCTATCTAAATAAAATTTAGGATTGCTTCTATTTAACTTGAGCGTGAATGCAGGCGGAATGTCCCAATTTATTCCTTTTGAGTTGATTTTATTGCCTAGCAATGGTTTAAAGCAAAATGAATAAATAAAATTGAAGTAGGTTTTTACTCTTACACCTAAGGGGATGAAGCCAACCTTGTCAATTATTCTTGACTTTATGTTTTTATAGTTATTTTCTGTATAGGTTACTATTAACGCACGAGAATCTTCACTAATATTGTCGATTATATGACTGGTTTTTCCTGATCCAGCAACGGCTAAAACTACTCGTTTATCCATTCTATAGCTCGAGATAAGTAAGTTGGTGAGATTAGTTCGCCTGCTTTTTTATCTAGCAATTCAAAAGAACAATCCGCTTTGTTTTTTAGCATAAATTCTAAAGCAGTGAGAGTTCTTCTTCCTGGAAGGAAAAGCTCATCACAAATACCTTTGTTATCTTGGTAAAAACAAATCTCAAAAGTGCTTTTATCGTTATCTTCGTCATAAAATACGCTTATATTATCATTTAAATAATCATTGTAGTTTTGGGCACAATTATTTTCATAGTCACCATCATTATCCCTGACGACTGCAACACGAATATTCAAAAGTTTTGCTAAATCAAGATAGCGCTTAAAGCTTGTTCCGCCAACAGAAATTATATGAACGTCATCATCTTCTAAATTTCTTGCTGTGACTGACTCATATAACGCACCAATTAGAATGTATTCTGCATCGCCTTCAACCAGAATAACTTTTGAAGACAATATAAATTCAAGAATGTTGTTATCTGGTGCCTTCATAAAAAATTTGGCAGTATCTTCAGGTAAAGCCTCAAGGGTTATAGGGCTTGCACTATTGCTATTGAGTAAGATTGTGTTTCTTAAATCAAGTCTTGTGCTAATCAAACTGTTGTGAGTTGCAATAAATATTTGTTTTGCTGCTGAATTTGAAATCCTATTTATCAGTTTTTTCATATTTGTATGGCTCAAATGGTTTTCTGGCTCTTCAAGCAAAAGTGTATCTATGCTTTGTCCATCACCATTTCTAGTAAGTGCGAATTCTGTTTTTATGAAACACTGCCGTCCTTTTCCTCTATTCTCAAGAGCGATGTCATCTTCAGTGATTGTTAGATCTGCTTCAAGATTTGATTTACTCCCTGTTCTTACCGAGAACTGATATTTATCGATATCTTTATTTATTCTCTCCAAAGTCTCTTCAACAAATTTCTTCTTTTGAAGCCTATACTCATTTCTCAGTGTAATTCTCTGGTTTTGCTCTGCAAGAGATTCATAAACAGTTTTTATATATTCTCTTGTTGCATATTCACTATTAATCTGCGAGCTATCAATTGACAAATGCCTTAAAAATTTTCGATAACCTGAGTATGCTTCACCAGAAAATGTACTGAATTTCACACTGTAGTATTCGAATGGAAAGTTGCTTTCATCCTGAGCAAGCACATCACGAATCTCACTACCTAATTCTTCGATAGGTTCACAAACTAATTTAAGGCCATCTGAATTTTCGTTATCAGTATTATTTCTTCCATTCAAATCAGGATTATCTTGCTCATTGAGAAATATCTCTACATGGAGTATTGGTAAGTCACTTTCCTTTTTATCACCAGATAGAAACTCTTTGACTGCATCTGTATTGAAGATACTTTCTAATCCAATAGACTCAACTTTATTTTTACTACCGCCAAGCACTAATTCTATAGCAGTTAGAATTGTACTTTTACCTGCTTCGTTATCACCTATTAATATATTTTTTTCTTCATGGAAATTGATTTCACTATCTCTGAACTTTTTGAAGTTTTTTAGTTTTATCTTTTTAATTTGTTTCATCAAATACTACCTATGAATGCTAGAGATGTGATGAATGATGTATGTTTAGACGTGTAACACATTGCTAATGGGCTGCCACAGCGCAGCGAAGGCAGTCCCGTGGAGGCCATGCTTTTTATGGCCGGAACGAAATTAAGTAACTTGTTAGGCATTTTTGGGTACGTAACTACGCAGAAAAAGCCGTTAACCCTTTTACTTACGCCGTAAACAGTTGGAATAATGATTAAGCAATCTACTACAAAAAGAGTGGCTAATGCTATTAGCAATGCATCTGATGAAAAGTACAGAATTAAGAAACTCGCCGAAATCCAGATCAGTGTCAGCAATAAAGAATATATAAAAATTTTTGGTGAATCTTGATTCATAGCCCTCTCGATGAAAGAGTTAGGAGCAGGCATTGCGGTTGCTATTGAGTCTCGAGCCATAAAATCGCTTCATCTTCAGTGGCGAACGATCTAAACTGCCGGCCTCTGCGTGCCTCGCCAACATACTCGCGAAAGCTCTCGCTAAAAACTTCGACTTCGCCAAAGACCCCGGCTATGTAGAAGCGGTAGTTAACTAACTTCTGGATGAACTCACCAGCAAAGCACGTTTGAAGTTCGAAGAACTCGGGTGGCAACTGCTCCGCGCGCAAAAGAATTTTATTGGAGTTGTACCCATAGCCTGAAGACACGAAGTCCAGTGCGTCTTGCAGAGAGGAGACTGCGCCAATTGGTTCGAGGATGGCGGTTTTTGTGTCTGAAAGTAAGCGAGTTTTCATAGTGGTTCTCTGGCACCTAACGAGGCTGTAGAAAAACCCGATTTCGAGCCGTTTCCACCGCCTATTGTCCTTATTCATTTACCCAGCCGGTCATCTGGCTGAGTAATCTTAATATCGGCATTTAGCCACTTGAGCGC
>NZ_JACCDD010000004.1 GCF_013415115.1 Vreelandella zhaodongensis
ACCATAGCGTTCTGGTCGTAGTTATAAGCTTTGAAGCGCGGCATGCTGACCACTCCTCGTCTGTTTCCTCAATCCTACCAAAACTTAGCCGTCAGCGGAGTTTTTCTACAGGCTCAACGCCGCCAGCACGCGCGGCTTTGTAGTGGAGGCGAAGCCGCAACGCAAAAGCCGTCGCTGTGACTGGCATTGTTAGCTACTTTTTTGATACTGGTCATTAATAGCGTCCAAAGTCACTTTGAGTTCAGTAATGATGGCTTCCGCCTCTTCCCGCTGGCCTTCATTGTGCCAAAGCACGTTGAACGACTCCCAGCCAAGAAACTCGATAATCTCTATTATTGCTAGACAAAGACTAGGCAGCCCTGAGACTTCTATAGACCAGCCCTTGGGGATGAAGTGAATGAAATCGTTTCTCAGCTCCTGTAGCTTTTTAACGCACCGATCTTGCTCGGCTGTAGCTGTAAAGCACCTACTCATTACTAGCCGCTCCATGTCCTCTCCTTTAATCTTTTTATAAAGATTAGGAAAGGAGTCAAGGCGCTCTTCCGGCAACGGCTTGTCAGCTCGATACGCTTCCAACCATTTTCCCGCTAGCTTGTCAGGCATAACCGTTAAGTTATTTCCGTTTCTCAACGCCAAAACCATAAAACCCTGTAGGGCATTGTGTGAGGCAATAACTATCCATTTCCATTGATATACATCATTTGCCACCTTAAGAGCGGTATCGCGCATCATCCTTAAGGCTGATACAGATTCTTCAAGCTCATCAGTTCTCAACCAATTTTCCAATGCAGGCACTCTTTTTAGCTAACAGTGATTATACGCCTCGCTACAAAACTCCAATAAACGCGACGGCACATTCATTGGGGTTTTATAGCCACCCAATTTGACTCTACCCCATTGATTCCCAAGAGAGCAAAGCCAATTTTGGCATCCTATCCAAAATTCGCGTGCTTGCGTGTTTTTCCCTGCTCAATAATACTGTATAGATAAACAGTATAAAGAGTGGCTCTTATGAAACTAATGGAACGCGTCAAGACGACCCTACGGGTCAAGCGCTATAGCCTCCGTACTGAGAAAACCTATTGCTACTGGATTCGCTTTTTCATTCGTTTTCACAGAATGCAGCATCCTGCCAATATGGCGGGCAATGAAGTGCGGCAATTTTTGGAATATCTCGCGTTAGAAAGGCGCGTGGCTGCGGCAACACAAAACCAGGCACTCAATGCTATCGTGTTTCTGTATCGCCACGTTCTAGATCAACCGCTGGGTGAGGTGGGTAATTTTAGCCGGGCTAAGCGCCCTAAACGCTTACCTGTCGTGCTTTCCCACCAAGAGGTGATGGATGTGTTTGAGCATCTGTCCGGCTCCATGCTCCTGATTGCATCGCTGATGTACGGCTCGGGGTTACGAGTCTCCGAAGCTTGTCGGTTACGCGTAAAAGATATCGATTTTGCGCGCCACGTCATCACTGTCCGTGCAGGCAAAGGCCATAAAAGCATCGAAACCACCCAAATATACACCCATGTATTGGGGAATGGATTTGCAGGTGTTAGAAGCCCACTCGGTTAGCCAAGTGCATTAATATTTCTAAGAAGCGTGCTATTCACTCAATACCTCACCCCTTGCATCTCTTCTCTCCTCCTCCTAGACTGCTTGGCACTAACTGCTTGACGGGGTGCCGGTGAATCCGGCTGAGATGACGCAGGGCGTATCACTTTGATACCGCCAAGCGCTGGTCCCGCTGAACCTGATCCGGCTAATGCGCTGCGGCTTACACAAGTTTGCAGCACGGGTACCGGCGTAGGGATCAAGCGATGGCCTCGGCTTAGCTTCACGCCACCTTCCGCGCCATCTCCTCGATCTCCGCCCACCTTCCGGATCATTACTCCCGGAGGCATCATGGGCTACCGCTTTACTGATCTTACCAATGCCTGCCATGACGATTGGCGCGCCTATATTGAGCACGATTTTGTCCGTCAGTTGGGTACCGCCGCGCTGCCAGATGCATCGTTTCGCCACTATTTAAAACAGGATTACCTGTTTTTGATTCATTTTGCCCGCGCCTACGCGTTGGCCGCCTATAAAAGCCCTACGCTGGCTGATCTGCGCCAAGCCCATGAAGGTTTAAAAGCCATTGTGGATGTGGAACTGGGCCTGCACGTGGGCTTTTGCCAGGAGTGGGGGATTTCCGAGCAAGAGCTGGCGGAGCTTCCCGAAGCCAGAGCCACCTTGGCGTATACCCGCTATGTACTGGATACCGGCAATCGCGGCGACCTGCTCGATTTGCACGTGGCGCTGGCCCCTTGCCTAGTGGGCTACGGCGAAATTGCCAACTGGCTGAACGCTCAGCCGTTCACCCTGCGCGGCGCACAAAATCCTTTTGATCCCTGGATAGCGATGTACGAAAGCGAGGAGTTCCAGGCCGCCATGCAGGCAGAGCTTGAATGGCTCAACGCCCGCCTTGCCAACGTTACCCCTGCCCGCTTTGCCGAGCTGAGCAAGATCTTCCGCGATGCCACGCGCCTGGAAATCGACTTCTGGCAGATGGGTCTGGATCTGATAGACGACGATCTAACAGACAAAAGTCTCACCCATTAAGCCGACACGACAACCATAATCAACAACGAAGGAAGACGACTGTAATGACTAAGACGTTAAAAACTAAAACCTCAAAAAGTAAAACCAGCCACTTTTTAGCGGAAACTGCCCAGGTCGATGCGGCCGCCATTCAGCCGCTGCCCGCCTCGCGTAAGGTGTACGTTGAAGGCTCACGGCCAGATATCCGCGTGCCGTTTCGGGAAATCACCCTGTCGCCGACTAAAACCAGCAGCATTGATGAAGAGAACCCGCCGCTGCTGGTGTACGACACCTCTGGCCCTTACACCGATCCGGCCGCCAACAATGATTTACGCAAAGGCTTACCCGCCCTGCGCCGCGCCTGGATTGAAGAGCGCGACGATACCGAGTTCCTTGACGGCCCAACCAGTGAGTACGGCAACCGCCGTGCTAACGACCCGACACTTGCTCAGTTGCGTTTTGATTTAACCCGCACCCCGCGCCGGGCAAAACCAGGCAAGAATGTTACCCAACTGCACTATGCGCGCCAGGGCATTATTACCCCTGAAATGGAATTTATTGCTATCCGCGAAAACCAGCGCCGCCAAACATTAGGCACCGCTGAAGTTGAGCGTATTCTTGGTCACCAACATCCTGGCCAAAGCTTTGGTGCAAAATTGCCGGAAGAGATCACGCCGGAATTTGTGCGCGACGAAGTCGCCCGTGGGCGCGCAATTATCCCCAACAATATCAATCACCCAGAATCCGAGCCGATGATTATTGGCCGTAACTTCCTGGTGAAGATTAATGGCAACCTGGGTAACTCGGCAGTTACCTCATCGATTGAAGAAGAAGTCGACAAAATGACCTGGGGTATCCGCTGGGGATCGGACACCATCATGGATCTTTCCACGGGGCAGAATATTCACGAAACCCGCGAATGGATTATCCGTAACTCGCCGGTGCCGATTGGCACAGTGCCGATCTATCAAGCGCTTGAGAAGGTCAACGGCATTGCCGAAAACCTGACCTGGGAAGTCTTCCGCGACACCTTGATTGAACAGGCGGAACAGGGGGTGGATTACTTCACCATTCACGCGGGCGTGTTGTTGCGCTATGTGCCAATGACTGCCAACCGGGTGACCGGCATTGTCAGCCGTGGCGGTTCCATTATGGCTAAATGGTGCTTGTACCATCACCAGGAAAGCTTCCTGTATACCCACTTTGAAGAGATCTGTGAGATCTGTAAGCAGTACGACGTAGCGTTTTCGTTGGGTGACGGCCTGCGCCCCGGCTCAGTCGCCGATGCTAATGACGAAGCGCAGTTCGCCGAACTCGAGACCCTGGGCGAACTAACCAAGATCGCTTGGAAACATGATGTTCAGGTGATGATCGAGGGCCCTGGCCATGTGCCCATGCACTTGATTAAAGAGAACATGGATAAGCAGCTAGAGGCGTGCCATGAGGCACCTTTCTATACGCTTGGCCCACTGACCACCGATATCGCCCCCGGCTACGACCACATTACCTCGGGCATCGGTGCGGCCATGATCGGCTGGTTTGGCTGTGCAATGCTCTGCTATGTGACGCCAAAGGAGCACTTGGGTCTGCCGAATAAAGATGACGTCAAAACCGGCATCATCACCTATAAGATTGCGGCCCACGCAGCGGACTTGGCCAAGGGTCATCCGGCGGCACAGCGTCGCGATAACGCGCTTTCCAAGGCCCGTTTCGAGTTCCGCTGGGAAGACCAGTTTAACCTGGGCCTAGACCCAGATACCGCCCGTGAATTCCACGACGAAACCCTGCCGAAAGATTCCGCCAAGGTGGCGCACTTCTGTTCCATGTGCGGGCCGAAGTTCTGCTCCATGAAGATCAGCCAGGAAGTGCGCGATACCTACCGAGATCGCACACCGGAAAATGCCGCTGAAAGCGACGCCGAGGCAGTTAAGCGCGGCATGCAGGAGCAAGCCGAGAAGTTCCGCCGGGAAGGCAGCGAGCTGTACCAGGAAGTTTAAAACAGCAACCCGCAAACCTCTCTGATAAAAGTGGCTCTTGGGTCTTATACGACCTCAAGGGCCATTTTTTTACCCAGGGAGAGGCTAACTTAATTTAATTTATGTATGATTGTCATTCACTGATAATCCTTTTCAAAATGCTCAATTAAAGCCAACATCTTTCAAAGGACTGACTCTAGATGAAAGCCAAGCTTTCCATAGCTATTTCTCTTGCCCTGTTCAGCGCTGGCGTGCTGAGTGGCTGTAGCGATGATAAAGAATCAACTGCGACGCAGCAGGAAGCACCGAAAAATATCTCATCTCCCATGCTGAAGTATATTCCGGCCGACTCTCCCTACTTCATGGCAACACGTGAAACGATGCCTGAACAAGATGCCTTGGCTCTTTATCAGCGCATGCGCCTTGAAACTGACTTAGATGAACTGCACGACATGCTGCACGAAATAGACGATGACGTGCTGCATTCGCTGATGTCACTTTTAATCGCTATGGGTGAAGAGTTTGTCGATGTTGAAACACTCGATGACATCCATGCACTGGGCTTTAAAATGAGCCCCCAGGTCGCTTTGTACGGGCTCGGTATTTTGCCCATTCTACGCATGGAATTGCAGGACGAAGACGCTTTCCGCGAAACGCTGCAGCGCGTCCTGGCCAATGCTGACCTCAATCCAAGCACGGCGATGACAGACGGAAAAGAGTACTGGGTACTAACCCAAGATGGTCCGATCAAAGCGATCATGGCCATTATCGATAATCAGCTGTTGATGTCTGTCGTACCAGAGAATGTAAGCGATGAGCTGCTATCGGACGTACTGGGTAACACCCTGCCTGACAGCAACATCGGTGATACTGGCGCTCTGGCGGAGATTGAGCAGCGTCATGGCTTTACACCTCGCGGTGCCGGGCAAATTTACTCATCACGCCTGTTGAGTGAGCTGAGTACGCCTACGCATTCAGGTACTCAGGCACTGATGGAGGCGGTTGACGCAGAGCTACTGGATCTGACCGCCTGCCAGGCTGATATTGACCGTATCACCCGCCGCTTCCCGGGCCTTGTAATGGGCATGCGTGAGTATAATCTCGACCGCATGGAGATGAATCTTATCCTGGAAACTGACAAGCATATTGTCAGCGACCTGCGTGCCATGACCGCTCAGGTTCCGGGCCTTGGCAGCTCAGAGGGTATGGCCAGCTTCGGACTGGGCTTGAACCTGCCTGTACTGATGAAGAGTGTTCAAAAGTATGCCCAGGAAATGCGTCAAAACCCCTTCAGCTGCGAGGAATTTCAGGAGCTAAACAACGCCTGGAGTGAGATCAGCGTGGCGATTAACAATCCGGTCTCTATGATGATTGGCCCATCACTGTCCGGCTTCATAGCTCGTCTCAACAGCCTGACCATGAAAAACGGCGAGCCCACCGGTACCGGCATCCTGACCCTCGCTTCACAAAATCCGCTAGCACTGCTGTCTACAGCAAGCGCCTTCGCGCCTGACCTGGGGTCTCTTGGGCTTGAACCAGGCGGAGAAGCCAAGCCTATTGAAAGCATAATGCTGCCGCCAGGCTCACCAAAGCTCTACGCCGCCATGTCTAAAAGCGCCATTACTCTGGGCGTTGGCGTCAGTGATTCCGAGACACTGCAGGCGGAACTACAAGCCCCTGTTTCCGAGCGTGACCTACTGGTTCATGGCCATCTGACAGGTGAGTTCTACCATTCGCTGGCCCAGGTCATCGAGCAGATGCCATACGATGATAGGGAAGAGTTTGATACTGACTTGCTCAAGCAATATGGCGACATCTACGAAAACATCGAGTACTGGTTCAGAGTGGATGATGCAGGCGTTGAAATGAGCTTCTCACTGGAACTGAAATAAAACGGGCTTCCCTTCTACTCCGAAAAACCCGCTGTTGGTCTTACAAGTGATAGCAGCACGTGTTCGTTATACCAACGATCGTTAGCGGGTTTTTCGTCGATAGTCTCGCTGATAGATGTGGCGTTTAGCTGGCTCTTGAGCTTTCTTAATCACTATGAGACCTCAAGGGCCACTTTCAGCACACCATCGCGCTGGTGGGAGAAGAGATCGTAGGCCTCGACAATATCCTCCAGCGCGTAGCGGTGGGTGACCATGGGGCCAAGATCTAGTCGCCCTGCGGCTATAATACTCATCAGCCTGCGCATGCGCTCTTTGCCGCCAGGGCAAAGTGACGTAATGATCTTGTGGTCTCCAAGGCCAGCACAGAAAGCGCCTAGCGGAATCGTCAAGTCTTCAGAGTAAACGCCCAGGCTTGATAGCGTGCCGCCGGGCTTTAACACTCGCAAGGCAGATTCAAAGGTTTGCTGCAAGCCAAGTGCTTCAATCGCAACATCAACGCCGCGTCCCCCCGTGAGCTTCAGAATTTCCTCGACAACATCGACCTTGCGGAAATCCAGCGTCACGTCAGCGCCCATCTGCTTGGCTATCGCCAAACGCTCATCCACACCGTCTACCGCAATAATCATCCCAGCCCCACGCAGCCGTGCACCCGCCGTCGCGCATAGCCCAATCGGCCCTTGAGCAAACACCGCCACGGTGTCGCCAATCTTGATCCCCGCGGCTTCCGCACCGACAAAACCGGTCGACATAATATCGGGGCACATCAGTACTTGTTCGTCGGTTAAGCCATCTGGCACGGGTGAGAGGTTGGCCTGGGCGTCAGGCACCAGTAAGTATTCCGCCTGAGCTCCATCGATCGTATTGCCAAAGCGCCAGCCACCCATTGGTTTATACCCATGGCTGTGGTGGCCGCCATCTTGAGCACTGCAACCATCCTGGCAGGCATAAGAGGTAAAACTGGGGCAGATTGCCCCGGCAATCACCCGCTGTCCTTCTTGGTACCCCTTCACATTGGCTCCCAGTTTTTCAATCACCCCCACCGGCTCATGGCCGATGGTTAAGCCGCGCTCAACGGGGTATTCGCCTTTTAAAATGTGTACGTCGGTGCCGCAAATCGTCGTGGTAGTCACGCGCATCAACGCATCATTGGGGCCAATCTCTGGAATGGGTTTGTCGTCAATTTCAATTCGGCCAGGCTCAACAAAAACAGCCGCTTTCATCATGGTAGGCATAGGACAATTCCTCACAGAGGGTAGTCATGGCACTTCACCATTAAGCGTAGGCTATTAAGCGCTAGCTAATGGCCACTAAAACTGCGCTATATCAAGTTTTAGTGGACTAAATAGACAAGCGCTGCAAGGTCAACTTGCAGCGCTCATTGACGACTTTAATTGCGTCTAAAGTTCTCATCCGGTGAAACCGGCGTAGGCTGGGTTCCTGCATCGTCCAAATCCGCCCATGGCTCGCGAGGCGCTTCGGTACGCGAGCCGGTACGGGCGGCAAACCGCTCACTGTGCAGCGCCTTAAGCAACCCCAGCACCATCAGTATCACCACCACTGAAAACGGCAGTGCCGCCATAATCACCGCCGACTGAAGCGTTTCCAGCCCACCAGCAAGCAGCATAACGGCTGTCAACATCCCCAGTACAGCGCCCCAGATAATCCGGTGCGCCGTGGGCGGCTCGGGATCTCCTCCCGCCAGAATGGTATTAATCACCAACGTGCCCGCGTTAGCAGAGGTGATCAGGTAGGTGGCGATGAGCACCACTAATACAGCCGACAAGCCTACGCCAATAATGCCTAAATTCATGGCCCCCACCGTCGCGAACAGCGCCGTGGCCACATTGTCGTCCACGGCTTGAACAATACCGCCTGCCCCAAACAGTTCGTGATAGAGAGCGGTGCCGCCAAACAGACCAATCCAGATAATCGTGATCACCGTTGGCACCAACAGCACGCCCATCACAAACTCACGGAAGGTGCGCCCACGAGAGACCCGTGCGATGAACATGCCGACAAAAGGCGACCAGGCCAGCCACCACCCCCAGAAGAACACCGTCCACTCTGACTGCCAGCCATCAGACACCGTGGCATTGGTATGAAAGGTCATGCCAAATATGTTTTGTAGGTAGTCACCCGCAGACTCGATGGTTAGTGCGATGAGGTACTGAGTCGGGCCGAACAGCAGCATAAAGCCCACCACTGCAATGCTCAGCCAGAAGTTAGCCTCTGACAGCAGTCGCACGCCGCGCTTGACGCCGGATACAACGGAGAACGTCGCCACACTCATAATCACCGCGGTGATCAGCAATTGGAGAGTGACTGACGACTCCAGCCCAAACACAGCACTTAGGCCTGCATTCATTTGTTGAACACCAAGGCCTAGCGTCGTCGCAATCCCAAACACAGTGCCGAAGACAGCCAACAGGTCGACCATGTCGCCCATTATGCCGTGGTTGTGTTTACCCAAAACCGGCTCTAGCCCAGAGCGCACAGTCAGCGGTAAGTCTCGACGATAAGCGAAATAAGCAAGTACCAGCGCCACAAAGGAGAAAATCGCCCAGCCGTTCAGTCCCCAATGAAAGTACGTCAGACGCATCGCGACACGTGCTGCTTCCGGGCTCATTCCTTCGCCAATAAAGGGGTTTTCTTGGAATTGCAAAATAGGCTGAGCCACCGCCCAGAATAGAATTCCTACCCCAGTGCCCGCAGCAAACAACATCGAAACCCAGGAGAAAAACGTGAACTCTGGCTGTTCATAATCGCCCCCCAAGCGCACGTTCTTATAACGTCCAACCCCCAGCCAAATCATAAAGAACAACAGAAACGCCACCAGCAAGACGTAATACCACTCAAGGAAGGGGTTTAAGGTGCTGCGCATGCGCTCAAGAACGTCAGCGAGATGTTCGGTATAAAAAGCCCCGTAAGCCAGGGCAGCCGCCACCATAATAATAGCGACCAGGGTGACTCGGGCATTCATTCCTTTAAACAGTCCCGAGGTGGCTTGGCGGTACATCACAACTCCCTTATTAATTGGCTTGAATGTTGTGTCATTCTAAAGCATGCCGCGCCGCCAAGCCCACTACTCGCGATGCCGCCTTGTTCCGAAACGTCACTTACACTGATGCTTTGCCCTTGCACTAACACTTTTCATCGAAGTGCATTAGACAAACGTACTTGAGCAAATCCTCTACCGAAAATTGATACCTTCTACCCCTATACTCACACGGGTACCTGCGGCTCCCTGAAGAATTTCTTCGATATCCGCCAATGCACCAATAACCGCTTCTTTACCGGTATTCCTGCTGTAGTTGCATGCTGCCTCTATTTTTGGCCCCATGGAACCCGCCGCAAAATGCATGTCATCCAGCACGTCTGGGTGAGCGCTAGCAATCGCCTTGTGGTTTGGCCCATTCCAGTCGACATAAGCGGCATCAACATCCGTCGCAATGATCAGCAAATCAGCCTGCAACTGCTCAGCGAGAAGGGCTGAACAGAGATCCTTATCGATTACCGCTTCTACACCATAGAGTTTATTATTTTCGTCGTAGGCAGTAGGGATCCCTCCCCCGCCAGCACAAATGACGATAGTGCCTTTTTCCATGAGCCATTTTATCGGGAGAATCTCGAAAATCCTCTTAGGACGCGGGCTGGCAACCACACGGCGGAATTTGTCCCCGTCGGGTGCAATATTCCAGCTTTTTTCCTTAGCCAGGCGCTCGGCTTCATCCGCTGTATAAACCGGGCCTATCGGCTTGCTGGGGTGCTGAAACGCTGGGTCATCAAGGTCAACTTCCACCTGTGTTAATAACGTGGCGAGCGGAACCTCAACCGGCAGCAGATTGCCAAGCTCCTGCTCAATCATGTAACCGATCATGCCTTCCGTTTCTGCTCCTAGCACATCCAGTGGATAGGCGCTGACATCCGTGTAAGCGGCCCCTTGTAGTGCCAGCAATCCAACTTGCGGGCCGTTGCCGTGAGCAATGACCAATTCATTACCTGATGCGATCCTGGCAATTTGTTCACAGGCAATTTTAATATTTCCACGCTGAGCCTCTGCTGTCATCGGCTCTCCCCTGCGTAGCAATGCATTTCCACCTAGTGCAACGACAATTCGCATCGACATTTCTCCTCAGACTCCGCCCAAGGTGGCAACAAGCACCGCCTTGATGGTGTGCATGCGGTTTTCTGCCTGTTCAAACGCAATACAGGCCGGCGACTCGAAGACCTCCTCAGTCACCTCAATGCCATTTGCCAAGTGCGGGTATTGGTCAGCCACCTGCTTGCCGATTTTAGTTTCCGTATTGTGGAAGGCAGGTAAACAGTGCATGAATTTGACGCGCGGATTATCTGAGCACTGCATCAAACTGCTGTTTACCTGATAAGGCAGGAGCTGCTCAATTCGCTCCCCCCAGGCTTCTACTGGCTCACCCATCGAGACCCACACGTCCGTGTGGATAAAATCGACATCTTTAACCGCCGCTTCTGGGTCTTCGGTCAACGTAATAGTGGCTCCACTTTCCTCCGCAAAGCGCTGGCAAGCATCGATGTGCTCTTGGGGGGGCCACAACGCCTTGGGGGCCGCAATGCGCACATCCATGCCAAGCTTGGCACCAATTAAGAGTAGCGATTTGCCCATGTTGTTATGGGCATCACCCACATAGGCATAGCTGATCTGGTGTAACGGCTTTTGTGTATGCTCCCGCATGGTCATCACGTCAGCGAGCATTTGTGTCGGGTGATACTCCTCGGTCAAACCGTTGTAAACCGGCACGCCCGCATAGCTGGCCAGCTCTTCGACAACGTCCTGTTTAAAGCCGCGATATTCGATGGCGTCGTACATGCGACCTAACACACGAGCGGTATCCTTCATGCTCTCTTTATGGCCAATTTGCGAGGAGCCTGGATCAATGAAGGTAATATTGGCGCCTTGGTCGTACGCAGCCACTTCGAAGGCACAGCGGGTGCGGGTTGATGTCTTCTCGAAGATCAGTGCAATATTCTGCCCCTTGAGCAGTTGCTGTTCCGTACCAGAATATTTGGCGCGTTTGAGGTCGCGGGCAAGGTCAAGCAGATAGCACAGCTCACGCTCGCTGTGATGCATGAGGCTAAGCAGGCTACGGTGATGAATATTAAATGCCATGATGAACGCTCTCAGTAGTCAATGGGGTCACGAATGATCGGGCAAGTCATGCAGTGGCCACCGCCACGACCGCGACCAAGCTCGCTGGCGCTAATGGTGATGACCTCTACGCCTGCCTTGCGTAGCAGCGTGTTCGTCGATGTATTGCGGTCGTAGCCAATCACCACGCCGGGCTCGAGTGCCACAACGTTGTTACCGTCATCCCACTGCTCACGCTCTGATTCGAAACTGTCACCGCCCGTTTCCACCACACGCAAGGCGGGCAAACCGAGCGACTCAGCGACCACCTCAAGGAAGCTATTTTCTTCTCGGCGTACATCGATCCCCCCTGGGCGACTCTCATCTGGCCGGAGGCTGAAGGCGACGATATTGCGTACGACTTCAGGAAAAATGGTTACCAGATCGTGGTCACAAAAGCTGAATACGGTATCCAGATGCATCGCCGAGCGCGATTTTGGCAGGCCTGCGACAACGATTCGCTTGGCCGCACCGGCAGAGAATAGCGCTTGTGCCACTTGGCCAATGGCCTGACGAGAGCTGCGTTCGCCCATTCCAATCAGCACAACGCCGTTGCCTATCGGCATCACGTCTCCACCTTCCAGAGTCGCTAGGCCATGATCCACATCAGGATCGCCGTACCAGACCTGAAAGTCGGCTTTTTCAAACTCAGGATGGAATTTGTAGATCGCCGTGGTAAGCAGCGTTTCTTGGCGCCGAGCCTGCCAGTGCATCGGGTTCAATGTCACACCGCCGTAGATCCAGCACGTTGTGTCACGGGTGAACTGAGTATTGGGTAGTGGCGGCAGAATAAAACTTGAATGGCCCAGGTAATCGCGAAACATTTTGAGGATTTCACCTCCCTGGGACCCCGCCATATCATTGCCTGATACCCCGCCGATAAGAAACTCAGCAAGTCGGCGCGGCTCCATCTCATCAAGCCAGGCACGCACTTCATCCTGTAGCCCTAACCCCACTTGATTCGCAGTAATCTTACGATCCAGGAGCCAACTACGTGCCTCGGGGATTTTGAGGGTGTCCGTCAACAGGTTGTGCATTTCCAGCACTTCCACGCCACGCTCACGCATTTTGGTCACAAAATCGAAGTGATCACGCTTGGCTTGGCTGACCCACAGTACGTCGTCGAACAACAAATCATCACAATTACTCGGCGTTAGGCGCTGATGGGCCAACCCTGGCGAGCAGACCATTACCTTACGTAATTTACCTGCTTCGGAATGAACGCCAAGCGTAGGGGTATTGGTAGACATTGCGTTTCTCCTTGTCGCATGCCAGTAGGCACGTATCGCTTAATCATTGGCTTAGCGGCTTGTGGCCACGGCCAACACAACATTGAAATGCTTACGAATCTCAGCCCATCAAAGCTGCCAGACTCAGGCAGGCAAGAATGATCACCGTCAGGATCAACAGCAGCGGCCACATGAATCGCAGCCAGCGTTCATAGGGCACACGCCCAATCGCCAACGCCCCCATGACCACGGCAAAGGTCGGGTTAATCAAGTTCACTAATCCGTTTGCTGACTGATAAGCAGTCACAACCAGGTCTCGCCCTACCCCAGCGAAGTCCGCCATAGGGGCTAGAACAGGCATGCTCATTACCGCCAACCCTGATGAAGAGGGGACAAAAAACGACATCATCACCTGTAACCAATACATCACGTTTATAAAGGCGACGCTGGAAAGCCCACTTACCCGCTCTTCAGACCAATGCAGTAGCGTATCGGTAACAAGGCCGGCATCCATAATGACGACGATCCCTCTGGCCAAGCCGATAATCAGCGCGACACCTAATAGCTCCTTGGCGCCGCCTACAAAGGAGTCGACAAAGCGCACCTCACCCAACCGGGAAACAACACCGACCACCAGGCTGGATGCCAGAAATAGCGCCGTCATTTCCCCCATCCACCAATCGGCCGCCAACACGCCCCACACCATAATGATGAAGGTGCATGCAAACAGCATGAGCACTAGCTTACGAGTACGGGTAAACGGCAGCGTTTCCTCATCGCGCTGACTCAGAAAATACTCGCGATCCGCCTCATACTGATCACTGACAATGGATGCATCGGGGCTGCGGCGAACACGAGCTGCATAGCGCATCACATACAGAACCGTCGCCACGAAACACAACACAAGAATTACCAGCCTCAGAATAAGACCTTCAGTGAAAGGGATACCGGCAGCATCAGAAGCAATGACCGTCGCGAAGGCATTGACGGTTGAACCCAGTACCCCCACGCCTGCCCCTAGCAGGATAATGGCAACGGCCGTTACCGAGTCATAGCCAGCGGCAATGATGATGGGAATTAGCAGCATGTAGAAGGCCAACGTTTCCTCGGCCATTCCATAGGTAGAGCCACCGAGGGCGAATAGCGCCATTAGCAGTGGGATTATCCATTTCTCATGCCCTACCATGCGCTTCATGGCTCGCCCGATACCGGCATCAATCGCTCCGGTCGCCGTCACCACACCAATAAAACCGCCAATAATCAGCACAAAAAGCGCCACATCGATTGCGTTGGCCACATTGGTCGCAGGGTCATAAAGCCCTGCTATTGGGGCCATCAACACATCCCAGGCATTTTGTGGATTAGGCGCTACCTCTTGATAGCTGCCCACCACGGTAACTTCTCGCCCCAATGATTCGTCAAACTCCCGCTCGTACTGACCCGCCGGAACGAACCATGTCATCACCGCAGCGAGGATAGTCAGACTAAATAAAATGGTAAAAGCCGTGGGAAAACGAAAGCGTTTTACTGCTTTATTATCACTCGTTTGTGCATTATCCATTGCTCACCCCCTCTTAATAAATTGCCGCACCATGTACTTACGAGCTAAAGAACAAACGATTATTACGGCACAAGCCACCCATATTTAATTTTCTGCTAATATGACTATAGACGAACATCAGAATAAAAAAATTGATAAGTATCAAAAAACAAACAAAGGCATGATGATTAAAATACATTTATTTAATTAATCAGGCTTTTTTCTGAAAGAGGATTTATTGAAGACTGGATATATTGCAAATACTCTGGAGGGGACACGCTGAATTCGATAGTGTTATACAGGCGGGGAATAAAAACCAACAGCGGAACTATCCGCTGTTGGTTTTAAGCTTCTCGGCTAGCTAGTCGGTTATTTTGTCAATTTATCCTTGACGTCACCTTTGCCTTTCTGCAGTTCACCTTTAACCTGCTGAGCCTTGCCTTTAGCTTCGGTTTTGCTACTGCCGGTCACTTTGCCAGCGACTTCTTTAACTTTGCCAGCGGCTTTGTTGGCTACGCCCTTCACTTTATCATCTTTGCCACTTTCCATGATGCACACCTCTAATCCGTTAGTAAGGAAAACACCTTTGTCCAAGTGAGTATTCACTTCGAATTGCGGCTCCTATGACAGCATAGTCTTTGTGAGCAAAGTTACCTCAATTACTTTTTAAAAGATGTGGTGGCTCCCTCGTAATGAGGTTCACCGTGGTGCCATAGCAAGTCGCTTTTAACAGCCCGAGGCCAGCACATACAAAAGCCCCACCGCTTGAGTAGCGATGGGGCTTAATTTTTTAAGAGGTTGCTTACTTTTAGAAACGATAGCGTAGACCAACGCTGGCCGCGTCGAAGTTGTAAGCAGATTTATCAAGGTAACGCATGTAATCCGCGCCCACTGCTACGTTAGGCGTTATATCCATTTCTGCGCCCGCACCGTAGGAGAACCCCGTTTCACGGTCACGATCAAAATCCACTTCAGTGAAGCCCGCAAGGCCGTATAGACGTAATTCCGGCGCCACGGGGATGATGCCTTTGGCATAGGCACCGGCTAAATGATCCAGCTCAACACCGCCATCAGAACCACCGGTACCTAGATGCCCTTCAAGGGCGAAAAAGTCGTTGAACTGCGCACCACCACGAAGGCGCAAGCCAACGCTGTCTCGGGATGATCCACGATCAGGGTTCAAGTTCCAAAACATCGCATCGCCACCCACATATCCTTGTGGGTATTGAAAGGGTTGTTGCGCTTGGGCTGATGCCGCGAAAGCACCCGCACCAGCCAGAAGCGCTGCAGAAGTGAGTGATAATACGGTCATCTTCATAAGTTAAACCTCAGTTAAAAAACAGTGTTTCCTTACGCTTTTAATTGTGGTTCATACTTAAGGAAAACGCAATCTGTCGACCCAACTTGCATGTAATTTCCTTTTTCTTCTCCTGTTTACCGACCTTTCGAAAGACTCAGCACGATAATGCCGCAAACCACTACAGCCCCCCCTACCAGTTGGCTAGGGCTAAGCATTTGACCTAGCACGAGATAACCGAGTAACAAAGAGGCTACTGGCTCGAAGTTCATCACTGGGGCATTACGCGCCATATCCAGGCGTGGCACAAAAATAAACAGCAGAGAAAAAGCGCTGCCATATAACAAGGCCAACAGCGCCAGTCCTGTCCAGCCGGTACTGTTATCCGGCAAACTCATTCCCCCAGGGACCGCGCCTAGCAACCCGCCTACGATCATGGCAATAAAAACAGTCTGCATGGTCAACAAGCTGCGTAAGGTACTGCCAACCCCAGCCAAACGATGCTCAGTGACCCAAAGCGCGCAAGCAAACGCAAAGGCAGCGCTTAACCCAAACCCAATACCGGTTAGCCACTCAGGTCCCATGGCATCGGCATCCGCTACCCAACTTGGTATATCGAGCACCACTAACAGCCCGATTAAGATGGTGCCCATAATCAGACAACTACGCAGCGAAGGCCGCGGCCCACCCAACGCCCAACTTAACAGAGCCAGCTGAATGGGAAAGGTATTCACCAACAATAACGCGATAACCACCGGCAACCTCGCAACCGCTGAATAGAGGCTCACGCTTTGAATGGCAATCAGAAGTCCTACTGTCAGCTGCCATGGCCATGTGCCGGGCGGTAGCCATAAACGCTTTTTCTGAACGATCACTAGCGTTACCAGAATCAAGCAGGCAACACCCGAGCGCATCAACACCGCTAACAACAGGCCAGTGCCGTTATCAAACGCCAATCGCGCGGAAACATGGTTGGCTGCAAACATGGTAGCCACCGACATCATCAGCAAAATGGCTAGGTGGCGAGGCAGTAACGATGGTGGCGATATAGAAGGCATAGGGCAACGTAGCTCATAGTAGCTAGAGTATTAACCAGGATGCCGACATTTTAGGTAGAAGGCTAACAAAATGCTTGCTGTCGCTGATATCCTGCAGCGCAGCATGTTATACTAAGGTCTAAATACTTTCATGCTGATTATTTTAGAAAGGTGGTTATGAACTCGCCGGTGCTTGTTATTAACTGTGGTTCGTCTTCTATTAAATATGCGCTGATTGACTCAGACCCGGAGGCACCTCGGCTTGCTGGCTTGGCTGAACGCCTGGGCAGCAGCGAAGCTCGCTTAAAAGGCAAAAACAGTGCCGGAGAGAGCTTTACCCAGGCGCTACCTAATGCTGATCACGCTGAAGCGCTGAATTCCATTCTTAAGCGGCTGGAAGGCCGAGTGCCCGGCGCTGTTGGTCACCGTATTGTTCACGGCGGTGAGCATTTTACCCGGGCGGCATTGATTGATGAGAACGTCATCGCTGCCATTGAATCGACAGCCACACTTGCGCCACTGCATAACCCCGCCAACCTCGCGGGTGTTGCCGCGACCCAAAAGGTGTTCCCTGACCTCCCCCAGGTGGCGGTATTTGATACCGCTTTTCACCAGACACTGCCACCTCGCGCCTACCGCTATGCCTTGCCGGATGCGCTGTACACCAAGCACGGCATTCGCCGCTACGGCTTCCATGGCACAAGCCACGCGTATGTCAGCCAACGGGCGGGCGAACTCAGCCACCGTGGCGCGGGCGGCTGGTTAACTGCTCACCTGGGCAATGGCTGTTCCACCAGCGCGGTATGGAATAACCAAAGCCAGGACACCAGTATGGGGTTAACGCCCCTTGAAGGCTTAGTCATGGGCACCCGTAGCGGCGACGTTGATCCAGGGCTACATGCACACCTCCATCGCCAATTGGGCTGGTCGGTGGACGAGATCGACAGTGTGCTCAATCAACAAAGCGGTTTACTAGGCCTTTCTGGTCTAACCAACGACATGCGCGAAGTTGAAGATCAAGCACTTAATGGCCACCCAGGCGCGAAACTAGCGTTAGAGGTATTTTGCTACCGGATAGCTAAGTCGCTAGCGGCCCTCTCCTGTGCCTTACCTAAGCTTGACGGTGTTGTCTTTACCGGCGGTATCGGTGAAAACTCGCCGATTGTGCGCCGCGAGGTGATTGCCCTGCTACCTCACTTTGGTTTCAGCCTAGACAAGGCAGCCAACGAAGGCACTACTCGCGGTAAAGAAGGCCGCTTGAACAGCACTGACCATAACGGCCCAGAGGTGTGGGTGATCCCCACCGATGAAGAGGGTCGTATTGCCATGGAAACCCGCCACTGCGTGGAGTCCCCTGAATGACGAGCGCCTCTGAACAACCCCAAGCTATCTTGCTGGTGCCTACGAGTGTAGGCGCTGGTCTGACATCAGCCTGTCTGGGCTTAATCCAAGCCTTGGACACCATTGGCCTGAAAGCGGGCTTTTTAAAGCCGTTTATGCAGAACGAGCTCAATGGCCCAGGGCTTGACCGCTCAACTGCATTGGTATCGCGGACATTGAGTCAACGTCCACCGTCACCTATTTCCCAGGCGAGGCTCGAGCGCTTGTTGCGCGACGGACAAACCGATGAGCTGATGGAAAATGTGGTCGAGCTATACGATCAAGTCTGCCAACAAGCTTCCCAAGACAGCAGTGCCCTGGATCTGGTCGTGGTGGAAGGGGTTGTTCCCACTCAGCACACCACCTACGCCACCCAAACCAATGCCCAGCTAGCCGACGCTCTGAATGCACGTATTATTCTGGTAGGCACCGGTGACTTACATGAACCGCAACGGCTTGCCGAAGAGCTGGATATGCATGCCAGAAGCTTTGGCGGCGTGAGTTCTAGCCGAACGCTCGGCGGCATTTTAATGCGCATGAAGAACCTGCCTTACGGGCAAGAGGATGACCTGTCTGCCGCCCCAGGCACAATCAAGCCTCGCCTGGAAGAGTCAGTTTTAAAGGCTCTGCGCGGTTACTCGCCTGCCTTAGCGACAGACAGCTTCCATCTCATTGGCGTGGTGCCTTATAGCCATACGCTCAGTGCGCCACGTACCATCGACGTTGCGCGCGCCTTAAACGCTAAGATGCTGAACGAGGGCGAAGCGGTGAGTCGCCGCGTGCTGTCCACCAGCTTATGCGCGCGCAGTGCGGCCAACGCGCTACATATTTTCAAACCAGGCACCCTTGTCGTCGCGTCTGGCGACCGGGACGATGTCGTACTAGCGTCGGCATTGGCGACCATGAATGGCACTCAGTTGGCAGGTGTGTTGCTGACCAATGGCTTCCTACCTAACGACAACATGATTGAAATGTGTCGCCCTGCCCTGAAAACCGGTCTACCCGTATTAGCGGTAGAAACCGACAGCTTAACCACCGCGCAAAACCTCAGCCAGCTCAGCAGTGAAATCCCTATGGACGACTTCGAGCGTGCCGAACAGGTAGCGCGCTATGTGGCCGCTCATATCGATTTAGAGTGGTTAAAAGCCAACCTTAGCCGTGGCTATACACGTCGTCTGTCGCCTTCGGCGTTTCGCCATCAATTGGTTAAAGTCGCCCAACAAGCCAAGAAACGTATTGTTCTACCCGAAGGCGACGAACCACGCACCATTGAAGCAGCTATTATCTGCCAGCGGCGCGGCATTGCCGATTGCGTGCTACTCGGTAAACATGACGATATCGAAAATGTCGCTCGTAACCGCGGCCTGACGCTCCCCGACACCCTCACGATCATCGATCCTGAAAGCACTCGTGCTAATTACATTGGCCCCATGGTCGAGCGTCGCCGCGGCAAGCTGAATGAACTGACAGCCGAAGCCCAACTGCAGGACAACGTCGTACTAGGCACCATGATGCTGCAGTTAGATGAAGTCGATGGCCTCGTATCAGGTGCAGTGCATACCACGGCAAATACCGTGCGCCCAGCGTTTCAGCTGATCAAAACCGCGCCAGAATACAGTCAGGTGTCGTCTATCTTCTTTATGCTGCTGCCGGAACAAGTGGTAGTGTACGGCGATTGCGCAGTTAACCCCGACCCAGACGCTAAAACCCTGGCCGAAATTGCCCTGCAAAGCGCCCGCTCCGCCGAAGCGTTTGGCATTGAACCGCGGGTTGCGATGATCAGCTATTCGACGGGCGATTCCGGTACCGGTGCGGATGTTGATAAAGTGCGTGAAGCTACCCGCATCGCCAAGGAGCGTGCACCGCACCTAGCTATCGACGGCCCGCTGCAATATGACGCCGCCGCCATTGAGAGCGTGGGAAAACAGAAAGCGCCCGACTCCCCTGTTGCTGGCCGCGCTACTGTGTTTGTGTTCCCTGACCTGAACACTGGCAACACGACGTACAAAGCCGTACAACGTAGCGCCCGCGTGGTCAGTGTTGGCCCAATGCTGCAAGGCTTAAACAAGCCGGTTAACGACCTGTCACGTGGTGCATTGGTAGACGATATCGTTTACACCATTGCCCTCACTGCGATTCAAGCCAGCCAGCGGAAAGCGTGAGCAATTAGCTTTAACATATAAACCATTCGCAAAAAGCCGCCCCCTGGTCGATTAAATACGACCAAGTAAATACCAGGGGCGGCTTTTCGTTGACGCTAGCAGGAATCAGTCGTGGGATATCACGCCCACATCGGCACCATGGCTTCCAGCACCATTACCAGGCTCAATGCGGTAATGGTCAAAATCGACACACCAAACACCTTTTTGGCCCAGCGTACGTCATCGCCCAACCGAAAGCCGCATAGCGCTAAATAAAGCCAGTAGCCCCCCATTGCCAAGGCAACAAGCAGGTAGCCCGCTCCCGCTTGGCTGGCCAGCACCAGTGCCAGCGACGCCGGAATAAACGCGATGATGTAGCCAAGAATATGGTGTTTGGCTCGTTTAATGCCATGCACCACCGGCAACACAGGAATCGAGGCACGGCGGTAATCCGCGTAGCGAAAAATGGCAATCGCGTAGGAGTGCGGCATCTGCCATAAGCAGAAAATAACCAGCAGCATCAACGCACCACTATCGAACTGACCAGTGACGGCACAGTAACCCACTACCGGCGGCATCGCCCCAGAGAGACTCCCCACCAACGTGCCGTACTCGGAATGGCGTTTCATATAGAGGCTGTATAACCCCACATAAACGACCCACCCAGTCACCGCCAAAGCAACGGTTAAACCGTTGGTGCCCAGTGCTAGGCATACTATGCCAGCCACACCGAGCAGCGCAGAAGCACTCAGCGCCTGGGTAATAGAGATGCGCCCTTTTACCAAGGGACGATGGCGCGTACGTGCCATCAGTGCATCAATATCGCGGTCGATAACGTTATTGCAGGCACAGCCTGACGCAATAACCAACGCAATCCCTACCATGACAGCAGCAAATGTCATCCAATCGAACGTTCCATGAGCGGCTAAAAAATAGCCCCCCAGCGTTGCGATCAGGTTGCCACCAATGATCCCAGGCTTGGTTAGCGCCACAAGGTCACGCCAACGGCTGGGCGTCACACTTAATCGATCATCATGTTGAGTTGCGGATGCTGCATGATCCATAACGAGCCCCCTACCACCAGGACGGATATCGCCAGTATTAAGACAAAGGGGACTCCGCCCTTTGTCTGCTTTTTTGTTCTTATACGTATGCGTCATCAGCTGAACCAGTATCTGCAGCGCAGCTGTAAGGCGATGACGACCACCGTCTAACGGCGGCACCTACTCTGCCGTTTATGAAACGACATCACGGCTAGCACTTAAGATAGCAGAAGTGAGCCTACTTATGATTTAACGCTTCACGCGGAAAATTCAACAATATTCCCAGTCACCTGCAAATAGCAGGTGTTAAGCAACCGTCACGTTAAGCGATGCCAGCGGATAGCGGTCTAGCAAATCAGGCGCGCGTTCATCGTCAGTGACGACAACATCGAAATCAGCTAAAGAAGCGAAATAGGCTGGGCGCACTAGCCCAAACTTACTGGAATCGACCACTAACAAACGCTGCATGGCGGTCGCAATGGCGGCTTGTTTTGGCGCCACCTCGTGAAAATGAAAGCAGCTCACCCCCCGCTCACAATCCACACCCGCCGCAGAAATCAGTGCTTTATTAATGCCTAAACGCTCAATAGCAGCCCGCATGCCATCACTGCCAAAAGACTGCGATGAGGCGTAAAACAACCCACCTAGCAGCACTAACCGCACATTAGGCAGCGCGGCCACTGAGTTAGCCACGTTAAGGGCATACGTCACCACGGTGAGCTCGCGGAAATGGCTAAGCTGGCTAAGCAATGGAATCAGTGTTGAACCACAGTCAATGAATAGCGTATCGCCTTCTTCAATAAAGCTAGCAACCCGCTGACAGAGACGGTGCTTAATCTGATAGTGACTGGCCTGCTGCTCGGTAAGGTCGTACACCGGTGTCACGCCTGGGTAGCTTGCCATGACTAACCGACCACCCAGCAAGCTAATCGCCGAGGGCTGCGTAGTGACATCCCGGCGGATTGTCATTTCAGAAACGCCGCACAGCTCAGCAGCATCGCGCAGATGCAATGTTCCTCCGCTAGCAAGTGCTTCTTGCAACATTGCCAGACGCTGAGCACTTCGGTCGTTCATGGCAAATTTCTCCTGTTGGCACCCTACGTTCAGGACTCATTTTGTTATCAATGGTTAGCAAGTCTTTGAAACCTATGCTGAGCCAGAGTAAGCGTTATTTCCACTGCCAGACAGCGTTATTAGACCATTTGAGAGGTAAGCCACATTTAAAGACTTTTCGTGTTTCTTTGCTTGCAAATACACGTTAAAAAAATAACACTCAATGTTATAATTATAACATCAACGCCAGCCCAAACGACCCATAACATCGGTATGCCACATGTAGGTGGCGCCGAAACAACCCTGTTGAGGCTTACATGACTGCTCAAACACACGCTCGTTCTTCTGCTTTCGTCACGCTTGGCGCTGGCGCTTTACTGGCAGGCTCTGCGTTGGCAATGCCAGCATTAGCAAACGATACTCCTTCCTCACCAACGGCTCCCCTTTGGTCGTTTGCCAACGTGTCGGTGAACTACTTGGATTGGTCTAGCGGTACTGAAGCGCGAACAGCTAATAACGCAGCAAAAAGCGACTTCACGTTTGTCGAAATCGAAGGCGGTGTAGGATATAGCTGGGGGGAGTTCTACGGCTTCTTCGATTTCGAGAACCCAACCAACGATCAGTTTGATGAATCGAGTGGCGGTAAAGACAACTTTCGAACTGCCGGAAAAATCACCTCGCATATTTATTTAGGTGACAGCCCACTATCGCTTTACGCCCACGTCTACGACTTCCGGGACTACGGTTTTAACGCCCGTGAACAGGATCAAATTCTCGGTCTGGGCTACCGCACAACCTTTGCCAATGGCCTATGGTTCAAACCGTTTATTGGTGCCGCACGGGTACAAAGTGATGGCTATACAGGCATGAATGGTTACATGGCAGGCTGGGTAGCAGGTTATGACTTTGTGGCCGTAGACCAGAACTTCAGTGTGACAAACTGGCATGAACAGACCTTTGGGCGTGACAGTGACTACCTGTCTCAGAACTTTGTTAATGGCACAGCAGGTAGTGTGGGTACCAACGGCGCTCTGAGCCTGTGGTGGCACCCTTCAGACCTGATTACTACCGGCGTGCAGTACCGCTATGCAGAGAATAAGCTGGGTACCCCGAACGCTTACCAAAATGCGATGATTTACTCAGTAAAGCTAAACTTACTGTAATCACTCCACTTCAAACGCTCGGAAGGTACCCACATGACCCTCATCATGAGCCTGGTAGGCATGGTTACGCTGGTAACCATCGCACTGATCTTCTCTTACGACCGTAAATCGATTCGGCTGCGCACCGTGCTCGGCGCGTTTGCCATTCAGGCAGGTATTGGTGCATTTGTTCTATACGTGCCATTTGGCCAAGCAGTGCTGCAAGCTATCTCGTCCGGCGTCAGCCAAGTATTGGTTTATGCAAATGACGGCATCGGCTTTCTGTTTGGTGGCTTAGCCGATGTCGATAACGTCGGTTTTGTGTTCGCCATTAAAGTATTGCCCGTGATTATCTTTTTCTCATCACTCATCGCGGTGCTTTATTACATTGGCATTATGCAGTGGATCATTCGGATTTTAGGCGGCGCACTACAGAAAGCACTTGGCACCTCACGTACCGAATCGCTTTCTGCCACGGCAAATATCTTTGTTGGCCAAACTGAAGCACCGCTGGTGGTTCGCCCGTTTATCGCCCGCATGACCCCTTCGCAGCTATTTGCAGTGATGTGCGGTGGCCTAGCATCAGTGGCTGGTTCGATACTGGCTGGCTACGCTGCTCTGGGCATTCCCATGGAGTACTTGATTGCCGCCTCATTTATGGCAGCCCCCGGTGGCCTGCTATTTGCTAAGCTAATCATGCCAGAGACCCAGGACGCAGGAGAGAGCGACAGCGTCTCTAAGGTAGAGGAGGAGCTTAAAGAGCAAGATGACAAGCCCGCCAACGTACTGGATGCTGCCGCAGCGGGAGCGACGTCGGGCATGAAACTTGCCGCTAATGTGGGTGCCATGTTGCTCGCCTTTATTGCCCTTATCGCCCTTGTGAACGGTATTTTAGGCGGCATTGGCGGCTGGTTTGGCTTTGAATCACTTAGCCTTGAGCTGATTCTAGGCTGGCTGTTTGCCCCCCTGGCCTTCCTGCTCGGTGTCCCTTGGGAAGAAGCTGCATTCGCCGGTTCGTTTATCGGCCAAAAACTGGTGGTTAACGAGTTTGTCGCCTACCTCAATCTTGCACCATATATTAGTGGGGAACAGGTTGTCGCCTCAACGGGTCAAATGATGACGCCTCACACCATGGCGATTCTTTCCTTTGCGCTGTGCGGCTTTGCTAACCTTTCGTCGATTGCCATTCTATTGGGCGGTCTAGGAAGCATTGCACCTACCCGTCGTAAAGAGATTGCCCGCTTTGGCGTTAAAGCCGTACTGGCAGGTACACTCTCTAACCTGATGTCGGCATCCATTGCTGGCTTCTTTATCGCGTTGAGCAGTATGACAGCCTGACGCAGCGAGTACGCCACAACGCAACGGGCGCTGCCATTTTTTAGCAGTGCCCGTTTTGTCTTTATATTCAATTGCGAGAATTCCATGACTGCGACAGCCTCTCCTCAGCACACTCAAGCCCACGTTATTCAAGCTGCCCGCCAAGCACTCACTCTCATGGACTTGACGAGCCTGAATGACAGCGATACTGACAGCACCATTGAAGCGCTGTGCCAGCAGGTCAAAACGCCTTTTGGTCACCCTGCTGCGGTATGCGTGTTTCCCCAGTTTATTGTCACCGCACAGCGAGCCCTTACCGCTCACAAACTCAATGACCAGGTGAAAATTGCCACCGTCACCAACTTTCCCCATGGCGGTAACGACATCATGGGCGCTGCCCGTGAAACCCGCGATGCCGTCGCTTCCGGTGCCCATGAAGTCGATGTGGTATTTCCCTACCGTGCGTTGATGGCGGGCGATGAAACAACCGGCCTTGAACTGGTCGAGATGTGTAAAGCCGCCTGCGCCGGTCAAGCACGCTTAAAAGTCATCATTGAATCAGGCGAACTCAAAGAGCCCGCGCTTATCAAGCGTGCCAGTGAACTGGCCATTGAGGGCGGCGCCGACTTTATTAAAACCTCGACGGGCAAGGTCGAAACAAACGCCACCCTGGAAGCCGCTGAGATTATGCTCAATGCGATTAAAGCCAGCGGCAAAGATGTTGGCTTTAAAGCCGCCGGAGGCGTGCGCACCGCCGAAGAAGCCGCCGATTACCTGGCACTTGCCACTAACATTATGGGTGCGCAGTGGGTAACACCTGAGCACTTCCGGTTCGGTGCCTCTAGCCTGCTGGGTAATTTATTGAATACGCTAAGCGGCGCCCCACAAACCGCCCCGCTCTCAACAACTAACGGAGGCTACTAAATGTCATCTACCGCTTCTCATCACGCTCTCTTGCCTCAGGAACTGATTCGCCTGAAGCGCGATAGTCAACCGCTGCCAGCGGAAGAGATCAAAGCCTTCGTGCAGGGTATTGCCGATGATCGCATCAGCGATGCCCAGATTGGTGCCTTCACCATGGCGGTGTTTTTAAATGGCATGAGTCGTGAAGAAGTGGTCGCACTGACTACGGCGACCCGCGACTCCGGACATGTCATGCAGTGGGACTCCCTCAACCTGCCCGGCCCAATTGTCGATAAACACTCCACTGGCGGCGTTGGTGATCTAGTGTCGTTGGTACTCGGCCCCTGGGTCGCCGCTTGCGGCGCGTTTGTACCGATGATCTCAGGTCGTGGCCTTGGCCACACCGGCGGCACACTGGACAAGCTGGAATCGATCCCCGGTTACGACCCCTACCCAGCGCCGGAGCGCTTTAGCAACGTGGTGAAATCCACCGGCGTGGCGATTATCGGCCAAACCGGCAACCTGGCCCCCGCCGACAAACGCATTTACGGTGTGCGTGATGTGACCGCCACGGTGGAATCCATTCCGCTGATTACCGCCTCTATTCTGGGTAAAAAGCTGGCCTCTGGTTTAGACGCCTTAGTGATGGACGTTAAGGTCGGCAGCGGCGCCTTCATGCCGACACCGGAAAAATCCCGCGAGCTTGCCAAAAGCATCGCCAACGTGGCAACCCAGGCCGGCACGCCGACCACGGCCCTGCTCACCGATATGAGCCAGCCGCTGGCCCCCTGCGCCGGTAACGCCGTTGAGATTGTGGAAACGTTGGCCCTGTTGCGCGGCGAACGTGCTGACAGCCGCGTTATGCAGGTCACCCGTGAGCTCGCGGTAGAAATGCTGATGGCTGGCAAACTGGCAAGCTCTCGTGAAGAAGCCTTGACCAAGCTGGAAAAAGCGCTCACATCGGGTGCAGCAGCCGAAGTCTTCGCCCGGATGGTGCGCGAGTTGGGCGGCCCCGCCGACTTTATGGAACGCTCGGATAGCTACTTGGCCACCGCACCGGTCATTCAGCCGGTGTACCCCGAGCAGAGTGGTATTGTACAGCGTATAGACACCCGTGCCGTCGGTATGAGCGTGGTTGAACTGGGCGGTGGCCGCCTGCGCAACGACGCTAGCGTCGATCACAGCGTCGGTTTTAGCGATATTGTCGAAATTGGCGACCGCGTCGATAGCCAGCGCCCGCTAGCCATCGTGCACGCCCGCAGTGAAGACGCGGCCAACCGTGCCGCTGCCCAGCTACGTGCTGCCATGACCCTTAGCGAAGAGGCTGCCGCAGCGGACACACTGCTTCAAGATACCTTCCGTGGAGAAGCCTAATGCGCCGTGCGATTGTATTAGTCCTTGATTCTTTCGGGATTGGTAGCGCCCCAGATGCTGACAAATTCGGCGACCAGGGTGCTGACACCCTAGGCCACATCGCAGCCGCCTGCGCCCGCGGTGACGCCGATACTGCTGAGCGCTCAGGACCCTTGAAACTGCCCAACATGGCGGCGCTAGGTCTGTTCCACGCCCACCGCGATGCGACGGGAAACGTCGCCGAAGGTGTTAGCCTGCCAGCTCAATTGAAAGGCGCGTACGCCCACGCCAAAGAGATTTCCAGCGGCAAGGACACCCCTTCCGGCCATTGGGAAATTGCTGGCGTGCCGGTGCGCTTTGACTGGGGCTACTTTCTTGATAAAACCGACAGCTTTCCCACCGAGCTGTTAGAAAAAATCGTTCAACAAGCCAGCCTGCCCGGCGTGATTGGTAACTGCCACGCGTCCGGAACCGAGATCATCGCCCGCCTGGGCGAAGAGCACATCCAAAGCGGTAAGCCGATTGTTTATACCTCGGCAGATTCCGTGTTTCAGATTGCCGCCCACGAGGAGCACTTTGGCCTAGAGCGTCTCTACACGCTGTGCGAAACCGTGCGCGAGCTTCTCGAGCCTTACAACATTGGCCGCGTGATTGCCCGCCCGTTTAACGGCGATGACAGCGCAAGCTTTGCCCGCACCGGCAACCGCCGCGACTACAGCGTTGAGCCACCCAGCCCCACCGTGCTGCAGAAACTGGCAGATGCGGGCGGCGAAGTGGTCTCGATTGGCAAGATCGCGGATATTTACGCGCATTGCGGCATTACTCATAAGGTCAAAGCCAGCGGTCACGACGCCCTGATGGAAGCCACGCTCGCCGAAGTGGCACGCACCGCTAAAGAGTCCAGTGACCGAACCACCATGATCATGACCAACTTTGTTGATTTTGACTCGGTTTACGGGCACCGCCGCGACGTGCCGGGCTACGCCGCCGCGCTTGAGCATTTCGATGCCCGCCTGCCGGAACTGCTTGCCGCACTCAACGATGATGACCTGTTGCTGCTCACCGCCGACCACGGTTGCGACCCCAGCTGGGAAGGTACCGAACACACCCGCGAATATGTGCCGGTGATGGTGCATGGCGCAGGGTTTGCCCCCGGCCCGCTAGGCGAGCGCGACACCTTTGCCGATATCGGCCAGACATTAGCCGCCTTCTTCGCCGTTGAAGCGATGGAAGACGGCAAGAGCTTTTTGCCCAACGCTGCCTGAACCGTAACGTTGAGCGAATTAATCTGATTAAAAAACGATCAATAGGAGCGTTTTATGGCAACACCACATATCAATGCTGAAATGGGCGATTTCGCGGATACCGTTTTGATGCCCGGCGACCCGCTGCGCGCCAAGTACATCGCCGATACCTACCTGGAAAATGTTCGTCAGGTGAACGATGTACGCAGCATGTTCGGCTATACCGGCACTTACAAGGGCCGCGAAATTTCGGTCATGGGCCACGGCATGGGCATACCGTCAGTGTCTATTTATGCCAAAGAACTGATTACCGACTACGGCGTTAAGTCGATTATTCGTGTGGGTTCCTGCGGCGCGGTGCGCGACGACGTTAACGTACGTGACGTAGTCATCGGCATGGGAGCCTGCACGGATTCCAAAGTGAACCGCATGCGCTTTAATGACCATGACTTCTCGGCCATCGCTGACTTTGAGCTAACAAGCCACGCCGTTGCTGCCGCCAAGGCACAGAATGTGCCGGTAAAAGTCGGCAATATCTTCTCAGCGGATCTGTTCTACAACCCGCAGACCGACATGGCCGAACTGCTCAAGCGCTACGGCATCGTGGGTGTGGAAATGGAAGCGGCAGGCCTTTACGGCGTTGCAGCAGAGTTTGGTGCCCGCGCGCTGACGATCTGCACGGTGTCCGACCATATTCTGAAAGGCGACTCGCTCTCCAGCGCCGACCGTCAGACCACCTTCAACGACATGATGACGATTGCGTTGGATACAGTGCTGCGCGACGACGCCGCTAAGGCCTAATAGCCATTATGAGGATAACGCCATGAGCCAAGCTGATAAGGCACTGGTTGACACGCTGCTGACCACCTTGGGCAACGCTTATGCGCCCTACTCCAATCATCCGGTAGCAGCGGTGATGGAGTGCCCAGATGGCCAGCAATTTGCTGGTTGTAACGTGGAAGTGGCGCATTATAAAGGGCTGTGTGCGGAAGCCTCGGCGATTTCCGCCATGATCACCGCTGGCCAGCGCGAGCTGGCCAAGGTGTACGTGATGGGGCCAGGCGAGCACCTGTGCACACCCTGTGGCGACTGCCGCCAGCGCATCCGTGAATTCGCCACCCCAGAAACGCAAATCATGGTGCTTTCCCACCAGGGCGACGTGCTGAAAACCTACACTATGGAAACACTACTGCCCGATGCCTTCGGCCCCGAGCAACTGCCACCGCGCTAAGTATTCACCCTGTTTCCCGCATGACTAGCGTCACCGGCAACGATACATGCCGGGGCGCTTTGCTTGCTAGCGCTTCGCCCAACAGTTCCACACTCATTGCCGCAATCGCTGCAATATCTTGACGAATGGTGGTTAACCCAGTGGCAAGGGTTGGCAGGTCATCAAAGCCTGTCACTGCGACTTGGTAAGGCACGTCGATTCCCCGGTCTTCTAGCGCAGCGACGCAGCCCAGCGCCAGCTCGTCGGTGGCGCATACTAGCGCATCAAATGGCAGCGTTTGGCTGTTTGATGTATCCGCCAACAAACGATTTAAATAGCGATAGCTGGTTAGTGAATCTGAGCTAAAGCGGTGCGGTAGGCTAATCAACTGCTCAGAAAGCCCTGCTTCATCAAGCGCCCGTCGGTACCCCTCTAAACGGCTGTGAGAACACGGCATTTCCAGCTCGCCGCCCACAAAGGCGAGCTGTCGACGCCCTTGCGCGACGAGGTGGTGCGTCATTTCATAAAACCCTTGAGCATCATCCGGTGCGACCGAAAATCCTTGCCCTGGGTTGCCAATACGTACAAAAGGCACGCCGGCATTTTCTAGCAAGCTGGGGCGCGCATCCTCAGAGGTTTCACCCAGCAGAATAGCCGCCCCCGCCCGCTCTGGAAGCTCGGCAGTTTGATCGTGGTGGAAAAAGATCGGCACCATGCCCTGCTGGTGCAGTGCCACGGTTAAGTGCTGATACAGTAAAATATAGTAGGGGCGCAGCTCGATATCCTGGCGCCCTAAGGAAATACCGACCACCGCCGCTTTACCACTAATTAGTTGCCTGGCCGCCGCGCTTGGCTGGTACGCCACCTCGCGGCTGATGGTAAGAATTTTTTCCCGCAACGCATCGCTTAGCCCAGGTTTACCATTTAGCGCCCGGCTGACCGAGGCAATGGATACATCTGCCCGCCGAGCAATTTCTCGAATGGTTGCCGTTTGGGCGCTCTGTTTGGTCTGTTTCATGCCATGCCTCAGCGATTCGGCTTATGATTGTGCCAAAAATTGTGCCGAAAATCGCTAAGGCTAAGCATTGCGGCAAACCCAGCTACCAACCGCGCCGTCCTAAACGGGTAAGCTCGCTATCAAGCTGCTGAATCGCTTGCTCTGGGGAAGTATCACCGGATAGGGCGTCATGTACACGGTTGAACACTGCGTTTGACACCCGGGGGTACGACTCGCCTGTCACGCTTGCTGGGCGTGGTACGCCGTTCATAACGGTTTCATAAAGTTCGCCAATAAACGGGTGAGCTTCCAATACCTCGGCATTTTCATAGAGCACAGGCCGCGTCGGATTTCGACCAAACTCAATGGCGTGAGCTTTCTGCTGCTCCTCAGCCGTGAGATAAGCCACTAGGTCAGCGGCAATGTCAGGGTGCTCTGAATAGCGCGAAACCGCCCAGTTCCAGCCACCAAGCGTAGCGACAGACTGCCCTTCGGGCCCACTGGGTAACGGCGCGACGCCAAACTTGCCTTGAATGGGCGTGCCATCTGCCTGCCCCAACGACCAGACATAAGGCCAGTTGCGCATAAACACGGCATTACCCGCCTGGAACACCCCACGTGCTTCTTCTTCCATATAGTTGCGCACGCCCTCGGGGCTAATATCACCCACCCAAGAGGCAGCTAGCGTGATGGCCTCTACTGCTTGGGGATTATTGATGGTTACTTGCCCATCAGCATTCACAAAGGTGCCTCCACCGTAGCTGGCTACCCACTCTAACGCATTCGTGGTCAGCCCTTCATAAGCTCGCCCCTGAAATACAAACCCATGCATGCGCGCATTACCTGCATCGCGCTCAGACTGCTGGATATGCCGCGCAGTGTCAGTCAACGCCTGCCAGGTTTCTGGCACGTCGGCATCGTATTTATCCAACAAGTCATGACGGTAATAGAGCAAGCCTGCATCCGTAAACCACGGCAACGCCACCAGCTTTCCCTGCACCGTATTGTTATCCATCAGTGAGGGAATAAAGCCGTCAGCCGCGCCGTCCGGCAGGTAGTCATTTAGGTCAACCAAGTGGTCGGCAAGTAGCCCTGGCCACACAATATCCACCATCAGCACATCCACATCTTGCGATTGACTGCCTAATAGTTGCTGATAAAGCGACAACTTCTCAGTCGCCGATGCAGGCGTAGTGACAATATTCACTTGGTGGCCGTTAGCGTCGGCCCACCGTTTTGCCAGCGTTGGGCAGAAATCTGCTGCCCCACCATCGCCACAGGCAATGGTAATTTCAGCCGCCATGGCAGGCAGCGTTGTGGGCAGCAGGGCCAGCAGTAACGCTGATGAGCGCAGGTAATAACGCATAGCATTCACCTCTATTGTTATTGGTAGGTAGGGTGCTCGTTAACTTAATCGGATTGGTATTTTGTTAATAGAAGAGCCAGCGGCCTAGCTGGCAATCGCTAGGCTGCGGTCTTCCTGGCTTGATACGAAACAGGCATCGAGCACGGTTTGAATCGCCGCGCCGCGCGCAAAATCCGGTTGATCGTTATTCCCACTGCGAATGCTCTCGACGAAGCGCTGGTAAATACTCGGCGTGGACGGTGCTTTCACTGTGCTCCAGCGAGCGGGATGTACGTCATCATCGAGACATACCTGCACATCCTCTTTTGAGGCGTCCAGGTCAATACGAATCGCTCCTTTATCGCCGTGTACACTCAGCGCCAGCGAGTTGTGATGCCCTGTTGCCCAACGAGTAGCCTGAATAGTGCCCTTTGCGCCATTGGCAAATGACACTCTCATCAGCGCCGTATCATTGGCATCCAGCACATACTCACCAATGCGGTTGTCTGGGGCTTTTTCAAAGCAGGTTAGCTCGCAGTTGACTCGGGTAATATCGCCCACAGGGAAGCTGGCAAAGTCGACAATATGCACCCCAACATCGCCTAATACGCCTTTGCTGCCGTGGGCTTCGGAAAGTCGCCACAACCACTGGCTCTCCTCGTCCCAGCGCCCCCAAGCGTTACTCACCAGCCAGCTTTGCCGGTAACTGGCGTCTACATGACGAACTTGGCCAATCGCGCCTCCCGCAATCAGCGCACGAGCATGCTGAATAGCAGGAGCATCGCGGTAGCTTAGATTAACCATGTTGATCACGTTAGCGGCCTGTGCAGCGTCCGCCATTTCATGGGCATCTTGTGCATTTGTCGCCAGCGGTTTTTCACACAGAATATGCTTGCCAGCAGCAATAGCGGCCAGCGACGTGGCTTTGTGAACACCATCTGGGGTTACGTTACTTACCGCGTGAATATCATCCCGAGCCAGCATAGCCTCCAGGTCTTGATACACGTCAGCAATGCCGTGATGCTCGGCAAACGCCTGGGCTTTGGCATGATCTGGGTCGCACACGGCAACCACTTCGATTCCTTCAAGACGGCCAAAATGCTTGGCGTGCTCGCCAGCCATGCTGCCTGCACCAATTATCGCTAAACGGATCATTTGAAGCCCTCCTCGCCAGGTTTATGCAGGCTTTCGCCTTTAATTTCGACCGGATTAGGCGCTTGGTCAGCGGGAACATTAGGGCAGCTGTCGATCCATCGAGAACCTTCCGGGCGCGCCCAAGTCACGGCGTTTTTCAACACAGTTTTCACTTGAGCATCGTAATAAATCGGGTAAGTTTCGTGGCCGGGACGGAAGTAGAAAATCTTGCCGTTGCCACGTTTATAGGTCAGGCCGGAGCGGAACACTTCGCCCCCCTCAAAGGCACTGATAAAGATCACTTCATCGGGGTTGGGCACCGCAAACGGTTCACCGTACATTTCGGTATGGGGCAGCTCAATATAGTCCCCCAGGCCCTGAACAATCGGGTGGCCTGGGTTCACGACCCACAGCCGTTCCCGCTCGCCCGCTTCACGCCACTTGAGTGAACACGTAGTTCCCATTAAGCGCTTAAAGATTTTCGAGTAGTGCCCTGAGTGCAGCACAATCAAGCCCATGCCCTGGAGCACGCGTTTTTGAACGCGGTCGACGGTCTCCTCAAGCACGTCACCATGGGCGGCGTGGCCCCACCATAACAGTACATCGGTATTGTCGAGCGTCGCATCGCTAAGCCCCTGCTCAGGGTCTTGCAGCGTCACGGCAGTGGCATGGATACCCTCCGCTTCGTTTAAACCTTCGGCGATGCACTGGTGCATTCCCTTGGGATAAATACGCGCCACAACCTCATTGGTCTGCTCGTGGACGTTCTCTCCCCATACGGTCACGTTAATCGTCATGCATTCCTCCAACGTAATGGTGAACTACCGCTTAAAGTGCAACCCAAACCCAAAAGTAAACGTTTACTCTTAAAGAGTAAACGTTTACCTTCATGCAACTTTAGTCGGCTACCAAAGCAGATGCATGCTACTAAGAAGGGGTAAATGCTGATGGCGTCCGCACTGAATTGGGCGACGGAGTCACCTATCGCACCCATATAAAAAAACCCGCTGCGAATGGCAGCGGGTTCTCACTACAGAAGACGAAACGTGTTAAAAGTAACTCGCGCCCCGTGGCATCATGCCAAGGTTGTTCTCAACCTTTGTTACACCAGGCGTATTTTCTGCAGCTACCGTAACGGCTTGTTTTTGGTCTAAGGATTCTACCAACCCCCAGATTTCCGCAGCGCCACCGTCAACGATGATACTGATGGTTTCTGTACGTACCCCAGCGTGCTTACGCACTTCCTCGAGAATGGCTTCGCGAATTTGTCGGTCATCCGCAGGCGACTCAGTCGGTGCCACTACGGCATTGGCGACCCCTTGCAATAAATTAGCACGGCTGACAATACCGACTAGCTTACCTTCTCGTACTACAGGGACACGCTTAATGTGGTGCTTTTCCAACAAGCGCGCAATGGTATGAAGCGGTGCGTTTTCTTCTACGGTTAACGGGTTGGGTGTCATCACCTCATGTGCTTTGCGGCCATGAGATTTAACGTACTCACCCGCATCCTTCCCGCCAGTGAAGAGGGATAACCACCAGGACCGGCTATCATTGGCATCCTCTTTCACTCGACGCATCAGGTCACCTTCGCTGACGATACCCAATACCTTGCGCTCATCATCAATGACCGGCACAGCGCTGATACGGTGTTCAAGTAACAGCTGCGCAATATCGCGTACGTTTGTGTCAGTGTCCACACACACCACGTTAGGTGTCATGATATCGATGGCTTGCACGGTATCCTCCAGGCGACAAGGTCGCTGATTGTTGGTTACTTTATTTGTCTATTAAGACTAGTGCGCTGCTAGCGATTTAGCTATATCGGCCTGATATCAATGAACGTCTATTGACCTAGCACAGGTTATTTGGCGGTTTTCTCACCATTTTCCTCCGCAACTTTCTCGACATCCACAATGCCTGAACGACTAACGACGACTTTCCAACGGGCAATATAGGGGGTGTCTTCGCTGCCGGTCTCACGCACCACAAGGTTGAAAAGATGCCGCCGCTCTACGCTTTCTCTCACCGACTGACCATCTTTCAGACGGTAAATATAGTGTTTCTCTTTGCTCATTAATCGCGTCAACATAGAAAAATCGATATTCAGCGATTCAGAGGTATGCTCATAGCCACTTAAAAAGCGAGTAGGCGACATCCTCGAGCTAGAACGGTAGTGCAACACGACCTCTTCGCGCTGGGCGACCGTGCGTCGTCGCATCCGCTGAATGTCGGCATCCAAAGCGGCATAGCGCTTGTAGTCAAACCACTCCAACTGCCGCCCTACTGTTTGATTACGGGTAGGATCGATGTACTGCCGACGCCATTTGGGTCTTCCGCGACGCAGCAAACGCCACAACGTATTGCGTAGGTCGTCTTTAAACACTTCCCGCATGGCGTAAAGTAGCGCCATGGCAAGCACGAACAGCGCGGTAATATCACCAATCACATCGCGCAGGTGCAAAATACCCAGAGACACAAAAGCCATCACGACTGCCGTAGCAAGTGCTTTGACCGCTTTTTGCTCACCGCCCCCCAACTCAAGTGCCTGCTGCTTTAAGGTAATCGGGTGCTCAATAAGCCGCCGGAGTAAGCGCATTTTATTCGACATCCGGGTGGGATCTTCCATCACCCGCTCAGCGTTATACTCCTGCTCTTTTCGATAGTCGCTCTCTCGCTGACAAACACTAATAAAACGTCGTTTTATCTCACTAAACTCGCCGCCACGAGGCATATGCGCCACGAGTGCCAATAGCTGTTGCTCAGTAAACCAAGAGAGATAGTTATCAATATTGGCAAAGTATTTGTATAGCCTCTCATCGCTAGGCGAGTTGCGGCGTAGCCGTTTTAGAATACTCTCGCTTAAATCACTCATCTCCTGCAGCTGGTCGCGCAGCGCATCGGCCTGCTCCTGGAGCTCACTACTCTCTTCACGCTGGTCACTCGGTGCATGTCGCAGCTTACGAGCACTAGCCAGCATGCCCTGTGTGGTTCGCTCTAACGCACCAACGTATTGGTAAGCATACAGGCTTAGACTTAACCGATAGGAGTCACTACCGAGCTGATTGCGGCTGGCTAACCGGCTATGCACAAGCGGCAAATGGTACTCATCGCTGTAGTAGGTGCGTGAAACACTGATTGCCCCGTGATAAAACGCTTCTTCTGAGATGACATGGGTACTAAGTCCGAGCTCCCTAGGCACAAATAGGTAAACATCGAGCGTGTGCGACGTTTCTTCCTTGAGCCGCCGAGTGAGCCTTAGCTGAAAGCTGTTTTTACGCTCAACATTTATCACCTAACCAATCTCCTACTTCATTGCTTAACGCGATGATATACCATGGTAAGCAATCATCAGGTTGGCCTGCTTAAGCGCCGCTTATGGTTCACTTCTTTGGGTCTACTTCTTTGCCTTGGAGCTAGGGAATGTCCATTGCCCGTTTTTCACCCTTCGAGCTGCTACTGCTAAAAAGTCGCAGCCAAGTGGATACGGCAACACTGCTACTGTTGGCTTGGGTACTGGTTCATCGCCAGCACGTATCTGAGGGTCAACGCCGCCGTCGGCTGGCTCAAGTGACGGCGCAGTTTCGCCATGGGCACGAATTAGGCCCAATCATGGGAATTGCCCATAGCCAAGACCTTCAAGCGATACAGTTAGCCGCCGAGGTAGTACGCAAAGAGTGTTCTAAAGAACAAAGCCTGAGTGTGCTTCACCAAGCGATCACCGTTGCCACTGACGACGGCGAGATTTCACTGAACAATCATTACATTCTGGGCTTTCTCGCTGATTTGTTAAATGTCGCCCCTACTACATTCAGCACACTGTTCCAGGAATTGACAGGTAGACCGTTGCGCTCGGCAGAGGATCCTAGCCGAGATGCTTACTGGCAGGTTCACGACCCAGAATACCACGCACGCAAACAACGCGACGCGCAAGCAGCCAAGCAGAAGGCAAAAGATGCTCAAACCAAGGCCGAGCAGCGCCAGCGTGAAAACAAACACAAACAGCAGAATAAGCAGCATCAAAAAGATCAAGCGCAGCATGAACAAGCCCAGCGCGAACGCACAAAACAACAGCAGGAAGGTGCGCGGCAGGAGCGAGCTCGGCAAGAACAAGCTAGGCAACGGGAGAGACAGCATTGGAAACAGGAAAAAAAACGCCCCTATTCCCCTCCCGACCGTACCCACCGGGCACTCGCAGTACTGGGGCTTACGCCAGGGGCCAGTAGAACCGACATACGCCGTGCCTACCGGCGAATGGCACAGTTGCACCACCCAGATCGCTTCTACTCAGGCAGTGAACATCAGATAGCGCTGGCATCAGCGCGCTTTCAGCGTGTGAAAAGTGCCTATGATTATCTGATGCAAAACATCTGACTAGCCGGCTGTGAACGATACAGGGCTAAGCGCCTCCACCGACAGTGAGTATCCATTAGAAAATTATGCGCGATTTGTATCAACGTCTTTCCCTTGCCCCTGGTGCCAGCGATCAAGCGATAAAAAATGCGGTAGCTCGCTGCCCGAACAGCGCCTTACGCCAGGATGCAGAGGCAACTCTGGCGGTTTCTGAGCACCGTCACATTTACGACAATCTGCACAAAACGGTGAGCGACATAGGCCAGCTGAGAGCGCGACTTGGCCTCACTCACGGTGCCCATTGGCAGGGCGATGTCGCTAATGACTTCTCCCTGCCGCCTGATAACGCTATCTCACGGCATGACGAACTCATTGACCGCGTTAGCTTCGCAGTGTCGCTCCACAACCGGTGGCAACGCTTTCGGGGACCATGGTTACTCGTCACCCTGTTCGCCGCTGGCGCTGGCATAGGTCTCGCTTTTGGACTCGCCTTGGGCTTGGGGCTTGGCATGGGCTGAGGTGCCTGCCCGCTCTTTCTCATCCTGGCGCGTTTCTGCTTCTGTTGGACGTGGCGCAGGCTTTGGCGGCGTAGGTTGTTTACGGTCACCAGCCTCAGCGCTTCCCCCCTCATCCATCGAGAAATCCGTACCTGTACGTTCTTGGGTTTGGTCTCCGGAGCGCGCTTCCATACTGACGCTTAGACGCGGCACACCCAGATCGATTTCCTGAGCTTCCATACGCTGTTTTAAGAGCAAGTTAAATGCCCGAGAAATGTCCCACTGCATCTCGGGAGCTGTGCGGAAACGCATCCGCAAAATAGGGCAGCCATCCTCAAACCCTTGGATACCCTGCATTTCTAAAGGTGACCAAATATAGTGGCGCATCATCGGGTCTTTGCGCAGCTCTTGTGCTGTTTCTTGCATTAGCGTAATCGCATCATCAATTTTCATCGCATAAGGGATGCGAATACGCATTAGCGCGATCCCAAACTGGCGCGACATGTTATGGATCGACTCGATGCGGCTAAAGGTAATGATATGGACCACGCCATCTAAGTCGCGCAGCTTCACAGTACGCAGCGTTAGCCCTTCAACGGTCCCCATATGGCCGTTAATCTGAACGAAGTCATCCACCGCCAAGGAGTCTTCAATCAGAATAAAGATCCCCGTAATTAAGTCTTGCACCAACGTTTGGGCACCAAAACCAATCGCCAAGCCGATAACACCCGCACCGGCAAGCAGTGGTGTGACGTTAACCCCTAGATTCGCCAATCCGGAGATCACCGCAATAATCAAGATGGTGACGAAAATAACGTTGCGAATCATCGGGGTAATGGTTTGCGCTCGCGCCTGGTTAACGCGTCTGCCGCGAGAGCGCGCAGAAGATGTCAGTGCCCGCTGAATCGCCGTATCAGCAAAAATCCATACCAGCCAAGCGAGTAAAATAGTGGTCCCTAGGCTAACCAACGCTTGACCAATACGTGCACTGGCTACTGCCTCCTGGCCAAGACCAAACAGGGAGCCTCCCCACACTTGCATAAACAGTTCCGCAAAAACCATCCATGCAGACAGGTGTGCAAGCACAAACCCAAACCGCTCCAAACGCTTACGATATTGACTGTAACGGCGACGATGACGACGTTTACCCAAGCGCTCAGACTGGCGTCGCAGCAAGCCGGTCACAACCAAGGTAAGCACTAACAAACTTGCTGAAATAATTGATCGCGCCAACGCTGTCCCAACATCTCCCACAGTGATAAAAATTGCTAGCAAAGAACCACCTACCAGCAACAGCGCAGGAATATGCCAGAGACCGCCCAGCGCACGAACCATCTCAACAGCAGTACTGGCATCGCGGCGTTGTTTATAGGGGCGGTTACAGATCAGATGGCGGACAGGCCGCTTAAACTTGAAGATAAAGCGCGCCGAGAGCAGTGCAGCCAACATATTGGCAAGCACAGACACTAAGCCGGAAAGTTCGGTACCCAACAGCTCTACCAGGCGCGTAGAGTTTACTGCATCACCCAAGGCGATTAATGCACCGATCACAAACAAGCCGCGTAAGGCTTTTTGTTGCAGCAACTGAACTGCCGTAAAACGATGGCCGCGGCTAAAGAAGGCAATAACCGTTTCAAAGACTACCGACAACGCGCGACCACACAAGCACACATAAGCGACAACTAATACGGCCGTTCGTCCTGAGCTGGAGGGCAATAACTGGCCAATACCCAGCGTGATGGCGAATGACAGTATCCAAGGCAACATGCGGCGTAAAAAATGTACTGCTAATAGCCAGGCCTTAGGATCACGCGGCAAGTCCAGCGGCCAATCGCGGCGGGTAGCGATCAAGCGGCCAAAGGCAATCATAACAACCAGCAACACGCCCCAGACAACCGCAAGAACGGCACCATCTGCCACTGCACGTATCGCTTCACCTTGGTCAGCACTATCGTTCAGAGCCCGCAAATCTGCAGCCCCCTGGACTAATTGACGTGACCATTCATCAATCGGCGAGTCGCCTGCTTGAGCTTGCTGCCCAATATCTGTCAACGTATCGGCCAGCGCACCTAACAACCCCTGATGAACTATTTTATCTTCTTCGGTGGCGTCCGCAGTGACCTGAAGTTCACGTAACGAGCCAAGTAACGCTGAACGCTGCTCTTCATTCTCGAGCATTGAGATCACATCATTGAGCGAGTCTTGAAAGCTTTCGCTACTAACGTCTTGCTGTTCTGAGGCGTCACCACTCCCCCCTAAGCTTGGCAGCGAAACACTCTGCGCCTGAACGTGAGTTGCCAGACTTATTAGTAGCGTGATTACAACGCTTAACACGATCTTGATTGTCCAGTGCTGTCGCACGCCTGACTCCCAAATTGAACCGACACGCCATGCCAGTTGATTAACGTTTGCTTAACTTAATACGCTCAGTAACAACGCCTGATTATGATAGGCTACTGACCTAAACGTTCACCTCAAGGATACCGAGATGACGCTGCAAGCTCCCCCTACGCGTACCAATAGTGACGGGAAGACAAGGCGAGTCGGTGTAGAAATCGAGTTCGCCGGATTTCCGCCACGCGATACCGCAGAACTGGTACGCCACTTATTTGGGGGTGAGCTTAACGTGGTCAGCCCCCACCGGCTACTGGTAGAAGATACCCGGTGGGGAGTGTTTGGTATCGAATTAGATACCCAGTATGCCCATCCTGATAAGACGCTACTGGAAGGCCTCCATAAAAGCGACAGTGAGTGGGCACGCCAACAGCATCAGCGAAGAGTTGAATTCCACCAGAAAACTCGCGAACTCATTGGCGATATGGTCACTGGGTTAGTGCCTACTGAAATTGTCTGCCCACCGATACCATGGGACGAGCTCGATGAGCTTGACAAACTTTTCGCTGCCTTACGTGACAAAGGTGCGAAAGGAACCGATGCCAGCCTGCTGTACGGGTTTGGGCTACACCTTAACCCTGAAGTAGAGCGGTTTGACGTTGAGTACTTGCTGAAGATGATGCAAGCCTATCTGTTGCTCGCCAGCTGGCTACGCGAAGAAATTAAGGTCGACATTACGCGTGAGGTGCTGCCTCACGCTAACCCGTTTCCTAAAGAGTATGCACTAAAGGTTCTTAATGCTAACTATCAGCCCGATTTAGACACATTTATCGATGACTATTTACATTACAATCCGACTCGGAACCGGGAACTAGACTTATTACCGCTATTTGCTCATCTACGCCCAGACCATCCCCATGAACTACTGCATACTCAGCTAACGAAACCGCGCCCCACATTTCACTACCGGCTACCTAATGCGCAGCTTTCACAGCCGGGCTGGGGGTCAGTGGTGGAATGGAACCGCTGGGCCGAAGTAGAAAAGTTGGCTGCAAACACCTCCATACTCCGCGCACGTTGCGATGAGTATATCGCTGAGCATAGTCGGCCATGGTGGGTGCGCCTTAAAACAACGCTGTTGGGTCTGCTTAGGCCGTCTTAAAACACATACTGCAACAACGAGACTCTGCCAGCATGCATCGACCGCTCATAGGGATCACGACCTCTGATCATAAAAGCCATCTAGCATGGTGGTTTGACTGGTTTGCCGTATGGCGACATGGCGGCAAACCGCTTCGCTTATCCCCTTCACGCCCCCTGCCCAAGCACTTAGATGGGCTAATTATTGGTGGTGGCGATGATATTCAAGCACACCTTTATGGTGGTGAAGTACAGCTTGATGTGCGGCTGGATCCGGCTCGTGATGAACTGGAACTCAACTTACTTGGCCGATTTATTCCGGCCAACACCCCTGTGTTGGGCATTTGTCGAGGAGCGCAGCTAATCAATGTCCATTTAGGCGGCACTCTCGATCCTGATATTTACACCACCCATGAAGGGCTTAAACGGCGGCGCACGGTACTGCCTCGCAAAACGGTGGATATTGTCGGAGGAAGCAAGCTGTATCGGCTATTAGGCGTTACCTGGTGCCGCGTGAACAGCTTGCACCACCAAGCCGTCAATAAAGCAGGTGACGGCATCAATATTGTTGCCCGTGACCGGGACGGACTAGTGCAGGGAATTGAGTCAACAAAACATGACTTTTTGATTGGCGTACAGTGGCATCCAGAGTGGCTAATCTTCAACCGTCCCCAGCAGCGCTTAATTAGCGCGCTGGTGACGGCAGCTAAGAAAGGACTAGGCACTTCCTCTGGCTAGTCTTTTAAGGCTGCTAGCGCGGCCTCATAATCAGGTTCGTTTTTCAGCTCACCAACCAGCTCGCTGTGTAATACTCGGTTATTCGCATCGAGCACTACCACCGCTCGAGCACATAACCCCTCCATTGCACTATTAGCGAGCGCGACCCCCCAAGCTTCTTGGAACTCTCGGTGGCGGAAGGTAGATAGGGTTTCAACGTTATCCAATCCCTCTGCGCCACAAAAGCGCTTAGCCGCAAACGGTAAGTCGGCAGAGACCACCAGCACCACGGTGTTTTCCAACTGCGAGGCCAGCTCATTAAAGCGTCGAGTAGACACTGCACAGGTGGGCGTATCCACACTGGGAATAATGTTCAGCACTTTACGCTTGCCTGAATAGCTATCGAGGGTGACATCTTCCAGACTAACATTAGTGAGCGTCATCAGCGGAGCAGTTTGGCCTGGTGCAGGCAGCGTGCCCGCAACATCCATGGGCTCGCCAGCACGGGTTATTTTTTGCATATAAAGCTCCTAATATAAAGCGCAAAGGGTGTATGGTGAGAAAACTCAGCTTACAGGGTAATGCCCTCGTGGGGCTAACCTTTCCTCTGACAGGACAACGAGAATGCCATGGCCTCTTTAGTCATTATCAAAACCGGTGACGCCTTCCCTGAAGTGGTCGATCAACACGGTGATTTCGAGCAACTTTTTATCAACCAGCTTTCGAAGGCACTGCCTGAACATCTATCGCTCACTGTTTGGGATGCCCGCAAACAAGGTGTTCCCCCTGCCCCCGAATCATTTGCTGGCATTATGCTCACGGGTTCCCACAGCATGGTGAGCGAACAAGCACCGTGGAGCGAGGCGCTAAAACCTTGGCTTCAGCAGGCGTTAGCCGAGAACGTTCCAATGTTTGGCGTATGCTATGGCCACCAGTTGATGGCGTCAGCCTTCGGTGGTATCAGCGATTATCACCCCGCCGGAAGAGAGTCTGGAACGCGTAACGTGCGGCTGACCCAAGCAGGTCATCAAGACCCGCTCTTTAGCAAGCTGCCAACTCACTTCCTGGCGCATTTGACCCACGCTCAGTCCGTTACGCAGTTACCCCCCAACACCACTGTACTGGCGCATAACAGCCACGACGCTTATCAAGCATTGCGCTATGGGCCCCGCCAATGGAGCGTGCAGTTTCATCCAGAGTTCACTTCCCCAGTCATGCATGCGTACCTCGAGCGCCAAAAAGCCGTACTGAGCGACCAAGGTGAGAACCCTGACGCACTCATCGACGCCATCACCGACACCCAGGCGGCAACCGACCTACTGCGCCATTTCCTGCGCTTTACGTAAGTCGTTTTTTGTCGCGTCTTGAGGCAAAAAAATCCCCTCATGCCGTTGAGCATAAGGGGATAGAACGATCGTTAAACGTCGTTTTATAGCGCCATCATATGGCGCTATAACATAAACTTAAGCACGTTCGCGACGACGAACCGGCGCATCACCGTCGTCACGACGACGACGTGGCGCACGCTCAGGTGCACTGTCTTCACTAATTTCTAACGGACGGCCAGCCACGCGGGCACGTGCCATTTTCGCCAGAATAGTGGAAGGCAGGCCACTGGGTAGTTCAACTACCGAGAAAGCGTTGCGGATATCGATACGACCAATACGCGCACCTTCGATGCCACCTTCATTCGCAAGCGCACCAACCAGTTGACCAGGCTTAACGCCATCTTTATGGCCAACAGAAACACGGTAACGAATCATACCTTCGCTCGGCGCGCTTGAACGCTCGCGACGGCCACCTGGCTTACCAGGAGCGCTATCACGCGGAGCACGTTCTTTACGTGGTGCTTGCAAGCGACCAATCGGTGCTTCGTCAGCACGCGCCATTGCGGCAAAGGCACAAGCTAGCTCAATCGCGTCATGGCCTTCTTCTACTAGGCGCTCAACCAATGCACGTTGCTCTTCAGCCCCTTTGGTCAGAGCCGCAACAACGCGATGATGGAACACTTCGTCACGGTGAGCGCGGATAGCCGCTTCGTCTGGCAGCGGCATTTCAGTCATTTTCTGACCGGTCGCCTGCTCCATCCAGCCCACTTTACGGCCTTCACGGAAACCAGCGAACGTAATCGCGATACCGCTACGACCCGCACGACCAGTACGACCGATGCGGTGTGTATACGCTTCTGCGTCTTGCGGCAGATCGTAGTTGATAACGTGGGTAATACGCGGAACGTCGAGGCCACGAGCAGCGACGTCGGTCGCAATCAGTACATCAACCTTGCCGCGCTTGAGACGCGTAATAGTGCGCTCACGCAGGCTTTGGTCTAGATCACCGGACAGGCCAGCAGCATTAACACCACGCGCAGTCAACTGTTCCACCAGCGTGGTACACGCAGCTCGAGTACGCACGAAGACAATAGCGGCATCAACCGGCTCGACTTCGAGAATGCGAGCCACGGCTTCAAGCTTAGCGCCACCATCAACGCGCACAATGCGCTGCTCAATGTTTTCACCGGTGGTCGTGCGCGACTCAATCGCGACTTTCACCGGATTAACCAAATAACGGTTAACAATGCGTTCAATTTCAGTCGGCAGCGTTGCCGAGAAGAACACACGCTGAGCATCTTTAGGGGTATCGGCAACCACGCGTTTTACGTCGTCGATAAAGCCCATGCGCAGCATTTCGTCAGCTTCATCCAGCACGAGTGCCGAAAGACCGTCGAGTTTCAGACTACCGCGATCAAGGTGATCAATAATACGGCCGGGGGTGCCAACAATGACTTGGGCACCGCGCTTTAGCGCACCTAACTGCTCGCGGTATTCTTGACCACCACAAAGGATCGCTACTTCTAGACCCTTAAGGTTTTGGCCATATTTACTGAACGAGGCCGCCACCTGCTGAGCAAGTTCACGGGTCGGAGCCATAACCAGTACCTGAGGCTCGCGACGGGTAAGTTCTAAACGCGATAATAAAGGCAGTGCAAATGCAGCAGTTTTGCCGGTGCCGGTTTGTGCTTGGCCCAGCATATCGCGGCCTTCCAACAACGCAGGAATTGTCTGCGCCTGGATGGGCGAGGGAATTTCGTAGCCTTGTGCTTCAACAGCAGAGAGAACGGCAGGCAACAGAGCAAGATCGCCGAAGCTCGGCGAAGCGACAGAAGTCGAGGTCATTAATCACACCTTGGTAGGCCGGCTATACCGGCAAAAAACATCGTAAGCGTCCCTGACTCTGCTTGTTAACACGCGTGACAATGCATATTAATAAGCAAGGATCCGCAAGGCGGATATCATCATCAGTGGAGTCGGAGACGCCGGTCGCACCTAGCATTCGGTTAGCAAACACGCTGTAGCGGGCTAACCGCTGTGGCGACCTTCTGCGCCGATTTCACCCGTTTGGTGAAATGCTGGAGGCGCGCCATCTTCACAGCAATGAACATCTGCAGTTGGCAAGATGTTCTCGCAAGCATTTCACTTCGTAGTCAAAACTACATAGGAAATCGCTTATCGTCGTGATGGAGGGGTCAACACATGCGAGGAGCGCGCATCCTAACACTGCTGGTAGCCCATGACTAGTTTTTTTACATTAACCGTTATTAACAGACTTGCGCATACTCGCTATTCGTCTAACCTGAGAGATGCCGAATGATGTTCACTAACTTCAAGGAGCGATGCAATGAACTGGGATCAGATAGAAGGCAACTGGAAAGAAATGAAAGGAAAAGCACGTGCTAGCTGGGGCGAATTAACAGACGATGAGCTGACGCAGATTGGCGGCAAGAAGGATCAGCTTGTCGGGAAAGTGCAGCAGAAATACGGGGTAGCGCGTGAAGAGGCCGAGCGCCGTGTAGACGACTGGGCCAACGATCTTTAGGAGTCGCAACAGCAGCCAGATTGACGATCCACCAATAGCTACATGGAGAGAAGCTATGCGTAAATCACTTTTGACAACAGCTATCAGCACTGTACTTCTGGGTAGTTTGGCGTTCAGCGTTCAAGCGTCCACAGAGCCACAAGGCATGTATTCTGCTGATGACATTCTTGATGCCGACGTTTTCTTTACCGACGGTTCAGGTGAAGAAATAGGTGAAGTGGAAGATATCCTTTTCGATGATGATATGCGTATCTCAGCCCTTGTCATTGAAAGCGGTTCGGTGCTTGGTTTAGGCGGTCGCGAGATTGTCGTTGGTACTGACTACTTTACACTGGAAACACACAGGGAGGGTGACGGCGATACCGAACACCGCATTATGCTGAACGCCTCGTCCGAAGAGGTTGAATCATTCCCAACTTATGACCGTGATTGGTGGGAGCAAACCAAGGAAAATGCTCGAGATGCTTGGCAAACCACCAAAGAAGGTGCGCAAAGCGCTTGGCAGACTACCCGCGAAGCGGTTGATGCCGACGAATAATCCGACCAAACGAATAATCCAACCAAATTAAAAAGGGCCATCCAAACTGGATGGCTCTTCCCTTACGCCGAGGCTCTACGACGTATCCCCTTCCCCGGCAACCGCTCACGATCATGCGCGCGCTCGAAATCCAGTAGCGGTCCAGCAGGCACAATTCGTGTCGGGTTAATGGTATCGTGACTGTAGTAATAATGGCGTTTTATATGGTCCATATTGACCGTCTCTGCAATGCTCGGCCACTGGTATAACTCGCGAACGTAATTGGCGAGATTTGGGTAATCTTCGATACGTTTAAAATTGCACTTAAAATGACCGTAATAGACAGCATCAAAGCGGATCAGCGTGGTAAAAAGCCGAATATCAGCTTCGGTGAACCACTCGCCCGCCAGATAACGATGCTCACTCAGCCGCTTCTCCATGCGCTCTAAGGCATCGAACAATGCCTGCACATGCTTTTCATACACCTGCTGATCAGTCGCGAAGCCCGACTTGTAAACACCGTTATTAATGTGGTCGTAAACATCGTCGTTAACCTCATCAATAGTGCTACGTAGATCTTCAGGGTAGAAATCTAAATCGTTACCGGTCAGTTCATCAAAAGCACGATTAAAAATGCGCAGCAAATCAGCCGATTCATTATTGATGATTGCACTGCGCTGCTTATCCCATAGCACCGGCACCGTGACACGGCCAGTATAGGCTGGGTCTGTCATGGTATAGAGCTGGCGGTGATAATCGACATGGTTAACAGGATCGCCGCTGGCACCTTCGCTTTGATCATATGTCCAGCCTTGATCCAGCATCAGCGGGCTAACATGTGAAGCGCCAACCAGCGACTCTAGCCCTTTTAACTTGCGCATCATCAGCACACGATGTGCCCAGGGGCAGGCAAGCGATACGTAAAGGTGGTAACGGCCTGTTTGCGCGGGGAAGCTCTGCCCGCCTATTCCCGGCCCCTCTCCCGCAGCGTCGCCCACCCAATCACGCAGCTGTGCAGATTCACGAACGAACTCTCCGCCGTGCTTTTTGGTGTCATACCACTGATCTACCCACTCACCATTTACAAGTAATCCCATCGAGCGTCTCCTTAAAGGAACGTACTAACGTTACGAAATATGCCCAGGATACGCCCGACTGTTCGATGCTCAAGCGGATGTTTTACGGTATTTCGTTCGAGGAAATCGAATCCTTAGGGCAAAGCTCGCTTACGCCTTGCTTCAAGGCTTGTGCCATCGCATGTGCAGCGGGCCCAGCTTGGTCACGATCTCTAAAGATTAATTGCATTGGCACCTCTCGAATACCACCGGCACTCAGCGGTAGAGGCTTAAGCTGCCCACTGGCAAGCTCATCAGCAATACGGGTTTCTGGCATCCAAGCAAACCCTAGCCCACGCTTAAGCATATCCAGTGATGTGTGGAGATGGCTGACTGTCCAGCGCTGCTCAGCTTTTAACCAACCTGCATTCATTGATTGGCGTAGCGCCGAATCACGAACGACCAACTGGCGATGCTGGGTGAGATCCCTCAGATCCAGCGAACGGCCAAGTTGGTGTAAAACATGACTGGGGTGAGCAACAGCAATAAAGCGCACGTTGACCAGCGGCTCGCCTAAATACCCCTGCGCTGCAATACCCGACACCACCAAATCGGCTCGGCCATCGTAAAGCATTTCCGTACCGCCATTTAATACACTTTCATGGAGTTGCACCCTGACTTGGGGGTACGTTTCTGAGAACCGCTCCAGCGCTTTCGCTTGCACCGCCGCCGGAAAAATCTGATCGATCGCGACGACCACTTCTGCTTCTAAGCCCTCGGCTAACCGAGTCGCAACATCCTCCAAAGACGCCGCACTCTCAATCAACTGACGCGCTCTGCGCAGCAACAGCTCACCTGCTTCAGTTAAGCGTACTTGCCTACCCACAGGTTCCAGCACTTGAACACCCAACTGCTCTTCTAGCTTGTGCACAGCATGATTAAGCGTGGAAGGGCTTTTATGAATAGCTTCCGCCGCCCGCGCAAACCCGCCATGGTCAACAACGGCTGCCAGCATCTGCCACTGTGCAAGAGTTACTCGAGACATTTCGATTTCCTCGACGCTAAACAGCGAAACAATCCGCTTCCTCTTCAAAAAACCTTTCTAGGATGCCAGGAAATAGCGCTGAGTACTTGCTTATAAACAATTATTGCCACTTCATGCGTGGCTAGGTTTGATTCCGCCTCACTCGGTATGACAAATTATGACGAACAAACTATTATGAGCTCCCAACTGCAAGCAAACCCAAAAGAAACAACAAACAGAAAAAAATAAATACAATTCGATACAAAAAAACAACAGTAGCCACAATCACGTCCATTTAAAGAGCGTTCTACCTGCAACAGACTTTGCTTATGCATCACCACATCGAAAAATACTTATACAAAATCGACACCAAACCAGTACGACGTTTAAAAATATTAATTTTACCTCAACATTAGGGAGAAATAATTGATTCCCGGGCCTTATCTATGGATACTTAGCCGAAATATTGATGTTGAGGGCAGTTACCAATCGAGTTACTTTTTTTAGCGAACAGCGTTCCAAAACGGTAATACTTGCTTATTACCTGCGCATTTAAACAAAAGTATATTTGGTGTATAGGCATACAGTCTGTTCACCCCTACTCTCATGGGGTATGGTTTCTGGGTTTACTTTCGTTCATGTTATCTATTTATTACGAACTCGGCGGCCCATTTACCCATGTTGCGAATTCTTCATTCGCTGCCCCGCACGCATAAATTATTACTGTTACCCGTGGCTACAATGGTCACTGTGCTGGGCGCACAAAAATTAATAACGACCTATCAGGATTTAAATCGACCTCACACTTCGCTGGAGAGCGTGCTAGTACCGCTACCTAGTGACTCTGCGCCAGGGGTTCCCTCGTTGCGTCAAGAGCGCACCCCTGTGGCAGAAGCGATCGACCGCGCATCCCGCGCTATCGACGCTACGCGAGACCATATCCCACTGAGCGATCTTGCTACTACTGAACTGGTCTATTTGGATATGATTACCAGTGCTGAGGCCTCTATGGCTACCGATGCGGAATCGGAAGCTCAATTAGATGACGGCGCACTTCACATGGCAGTCGTGTTAGGCACACTGACCAGCGGCATGCTTAATATCGACGACCCTACTCCCGTCGACATCGCTGAAGCTACCTCCTACGAAGATTATGGCATTGATCTGTTTGATGACATTTCTTTTTTGGAGCTTGAACTCGCTGTTGATGAGCCTTTCGTGCCCAAGTGGAAAACTCACCTGGTTGAGTCTGGCGAAACATTCGCATTACTGGCACAAAACGAGCTGGGCCTCGGCTATAGTGAAGTAGTAGCGCTTCTGGAAGACCTCCCTGATCCACGTATTTTCACTCATTGGCAAGCTGGTCATAGTTTCGACTACCAGTTAGATGAAGACGGTCGACTGTTGTCATTGCGTATGATGAAAAATGTGCGCGATGGTGTTTTGCTTGAGCGTGAAGAAGAGCATTTTGCCGTTACGACTATCGAGCGACAGGGTGAGGCGGTTCAACGACTTTATGCGGGCAGCATCAGCGGTAGCTTTGCTCGCTCAGCTCAAGCCACCGGTCTAACCAGCAGCAACGTAACAGAGCTAACACGACTGCTTGAAAAGAAGCTTGATTTTCGACGTGACAGCCGCCGCGGCGACCGCTTTCAGGTACTAGTTGAGTCAGACATGATTGACGGGAGAACACTAGACTCTCGTGTACTGGCGGTACATTACGATGGCGAGCGTATGGATTTAACGCTCGTTCGTAATGCAAGCGATAACAACTTTTATACGCCTGAAGGAAGCAGTCTGGATCCTGCTTTTGCGCGTTATCCATTTGAAGGCAACTACCGTTTGAGCTCAGGCTTTAACCCTCGTCGCAAACACCCGGTGACTGGCCGCATAAGCCCTCACAACGGCACAGATTTCGCGATGCCCGTTGGAACGCCCATTGTTGCTCCTGCCAACGGTCGCGTTGAGCGTGTTGGCAACCATCATGCTGCTGGTCGTTACATTGAGGTTCGCCATGATAACGGCTACCGAACCCGTTACCTACACTTATCCCGACCACTGGTCAGCCAGGGCGAGCGCGTTGAGATGGGAGAGCGCATTGCACTTTCAGGCAATACAGGGCGTAGCACCGGGCCTCACCTTCATTATGAGGTCATCGTCAACAACACCCCTGTCAATGCAATGACGGTGGATCTGCCGGAAAATACCAGCCTGAGCGGCGATACGTTAATCGCATTTCAGCGGCATGCCGAGCCCATGCTTGCCGCCCTTAACAGTGGTGAAACAGGCACTATTAACGTTGCGAACTATCGACGCCAACAAAGTGACGATTGATTTATCGTACTAACATTTGATGCCGCCCTATTGGGCGGCATCAATGTTTTTAGCACTGGCGATAGCGTCTTAAGCTGCCTGAGATAACGCTGCTAGCAACACCGCATCGCGACGATAGACATCATCGCGAAACTCTACATTTCCCTGAGCATCTGGCCAAGCAGTCAGATAGTGCAATGCCACGGGAATGCGCTGGGGCAAATTAACATTACGGTCACTGCCACTGCTATTTAGCAAGTTCGATAGCTGATAACGGCTGCCGCTATCTTGAAGCAGAAGTTGTGCAAACTCTCTTACGCCTTCCACGCGTACGCAACCAGAACTTAGCGCACGCTGATTACGCTGAAATAGGCCTCTAGCCGGCGTATCGTGAAGATAGATCATCTCACTGTTAGGAAAACGCACAACCACACGCCCCAGTGGATTAGCACCACCGGCAACTTGTCGCAGCATGACACCCCCTGGTCGCTGCCAGTCAATTGAATCAGCGTCCAAGCGCTCTCCTGATGTACTCAGTACCTGGATGTTACGGCGCGCCAGATAACCGGGGTCCCTGCGTACCTGTGGCAAAACATCCTCACGCATAATTGTCGGCGGAATTGTCCACGAAGGGTTTATCGTCAAGTGGCTAATCGCCGAATGGATAATAGGGGTTTCACGCTGCGGCGTGCCTACCACTACTCGGGCATCCCAGTGTTCACCATTAGGCCGAATGTAGTGCAGTCGATACCCTGCAATATCTACCCACACGCGCGGCCCATTTTGAGAAGGTTCAATCCACCGTGCTCGCTCAAGATTGACACGCAGCTGGTCAATGCGCGATGAGATCGGGGTATTCAGCGCCAGGCGCGTGCGCTCTCCCACAATACCGTCAACCTGCAGCTGATGACGACGTTGAAAATTCCTAACCGCATGCTCTAACTCCGTATCAAAGGTGCGCGGGTCACTTACTGCTGACTGCACACCAATCATTGGATATGCGCTACTATCTGCCGATAACAGGTTGGCATTTCCCCAGTATGCCAAACGCTGTCGCAACACCCGCACATCATCGTGCGTATCTCCAGGACGCAATGCGTCATCTCGGCCCGCCAGGTAGGGAACGCTACCTTGTGATGCAAGACGACGATACTGGCTAAGCGCATCACGTAGGTGAGCGTATTCCGCCGAAGCAGGCCGTGCAGCAGTCAATGCATCTTCTATATCGTTATTCTGTACCGCATGCACAACGCGTAGTAAGGCATAACTGCGTTCGGGTCGTGGAATATCCCAGTCAGGCTCGACTTCTTTTGGGCTCACCTTTCCTCGCGACAAATGGTCAAGCGCCCACAGCAATGCGGCGGTGGCCTTCATATCAAAATCGACCTGTGCCGAACTACCTGCTTGCTGGCGGTTGTGAAATGCGTCAAGCAACGTATCCGCATGATAGTCACTGGGTAGCAATCCATCATCTTCAAGGCTCTTTAATGCATTCACTAATGCTTCAACACGACCAACCTCTTGCCAAACAAGCTCATAGTCGAGCTGTTGGTAAAATGCATCGACAGGCAAAGATGCATGTTTTTGTGCGTCAATCCGCTGAGCTAACACCTGCCCCAAAGAGCCTGTATCAGCGTGCGCACTGCTTAATAGGCTAGGCGACTGATTCAGTGTCAGACATAGAGCCAGTCCTATCGCCCATCGTCTTAGTAACTGTGTCTCGTTCATCGCCCCTCCGTGCGTTACTATCATCATTGATGCGGCACTTCCTTTCATCATAGCCGTTTATGCGCACCCTTCGCTGATATCTATTGTGAGATTGCACGCTATGCCTTCATATCTGCGTACTTCTACCGTCATTGTTTCTTTGCCATTAGCGTTATTGAGCCTTCCTCTGCAAGCGGCTAGCTACTTCTCTCAAGTAGCATCCACACCACCTCTCGGTGTTTCCCCCTTACATCATCAATTGCTCCAACTCGCACCCTCAGCGACACCAGAGGCGCTCAGGTTGGCAGCTCAGTCATTAAGCTGCGCTGACCCATTTGCTGAGCGCTTGGCCGTTATTGACTACTCACTGCCTTCCACTGAGCCACGCATGTGGGTCTTCGACTTACACCAGCACAGGTTACTGTTTGAAGAGCTGGTTTCTCATGGCCAAGGGTCGGGCGACAAACTGGCCGAAGTGTTCTCCAACACACCGGAAAGCCACCAATCCAGCATCGGGCTGTTTCGTACAATGAATAGTTATTACGGCCGCAACGGCTACTCACTGCGTCTTGAAGGTCTGGAACCAGAAGTCAATGACCTCGCATTTGAGCGCGCCATTGTGATCCATGGTGCCGACTATGTTAGCGAAGAGTTTATCCTGCAAACCGGTAGGCTCGGTCGTAGCCACGGCTGCCCTGCCGTTCGCGAAGAGGTGACTTATCCGTTAATCGACAGCTTGAAAGAGGACCAATATGTGTTCGCCTATTACCCTGATGAAGAGTGGCTAGCGACGTCACAGTTTCTTCGCTGCCTGGGGGGCAATGATACCCACGTAGCTCAACGCTAATAAAACGACCCAATCTCACTAGTTTGCCCTCCCTAATGAGTGGCCTGCCGTGCATTCTGGTCTGTGCGGCTGATGAGGCTGTATGAAGATCCCCCTTCATTCAACTAGCGTAAGACTGATTTTCATCATTAATACAGGGCAATACCAGCAAGCCTAGCAACCACCTGCAATACTTTGTGACAAAAGATCACAAAGCACTTCACTATCCTTGCAGGTACTGGCTATGTTTGCGTTTATGCACCCCTATCAAACTATCCACCGCTTAGAGCAAGAAGTAGCGGCGTTGACGACCCAACTAAACGCCGAAAAAAAGCGCCACGACTGTCGTGCGATAAGCATGATGACGCCTGTTGAGTCACTTAGCATGCTTCAGGCCAGAGGCTCAGACATGCTTTGCTCGCTTAGCAAAGGCGTTGAAGTTCATGCTCAACACCTTGCTGCCGAGCGCGCCACACTGACGGATACCTTTTCTCGTTTGCATAAAGCCGAGCAAACGGTGCAAACCTTGCAACAACACCGCCAACGCTGCCAGCAAACGGAAACATACTTATCGTCACCTTTAGTCGTTGAGCAAGCACTTCACGATATTCGTCAACTTAGTGCCGAACTAGGACGTAACGCAGGTCATACACAGGCATTAGCCATCACTGCCGCTTTGGAGGTCACCCACTTTCCTGAGCAACCCACAGGCATGCCAGTGATTGTGCAAGACCTGCAGCAGCTCTCTGAACACACTCAACAATTAGCGCATCAGCTAGAACAGTGGATCGAGCGTACCGCATCGCACATTAACGAAGATGCCAAAATCCGTGACTACCAACAGCGCGAAATACATGCATTAACCAGCGCAACACAAGCAGCTGAACAGGCAATTGAGCAGCTGATCGATCAGTCACGCCATATGTATAAAGTGATACACCACAGTACAACAACCGCCTATTTACACGCCGCCAAACTTGAGCACGCCGTGTGGAAAAGCCGACTTTATAAACAGCTTCTCTCCGCTCAACTTGACGACAGTCTAGAAGATCATCAGCACTGCACACTTGGGCATTGGTACTTTCTCGGTGATGGTTGTCGCTATAAGCAAACGGATGCTTACAAAGCATTGGCGGCACCACATAAGCGCTTTCATGAAAGCGGCTTGGAAGCGCTGAGGTTTGCTCGCCAAGGAGATCACAATGGCCAGTTAGCAGCCTTGGCATTAATGGAAGAAGCAAGCAACCAGCTAGCGCAACAGCTCGACCAACTGATGGAGCATGCGGTTTATGAGGTCTCTCTTTCCACAGGTCGGCCCTCTCCACTCGCAGATTCACCTTAATGGCCTGTCACTCTATTCTTGGGGGGGCTTGCACACAGCGCTAGCTTTTATGCCATGCTGAGCATGTAACCATGTTTACTCACGCACTCAGCAGGGAAATGATATGTCGCAGGCCAAAAAGCTAGACCTCGCATTACAGGGCGGGGGAGCCCACGGTGCTTATACGTGGGGTGTTATTGATAAGCTGCTAGAAGATGACCGTATCGAGATAGAGGGCATCAGTGGTACTAGCGCGGGTGCTATGAACGGGGTCGTGATGGCCGATGCACTCACCCGAGGTAATAAAGAGACAGCCCGCAAAGCACTGCATGATTTTTGGCAAGCCGTTAGCCGCGCGGGTATGTCGAGCCCAATTCGGCGCTCTCCATTAGACGTGTTAACGGGCAATTGGAGCCTCGACCATTCACCAGGCTATATAGCCATGGACCTCATGAGCCGACTGGTGTCCCCCTATCAACTCAACCCGCTTAATATTAATCCGCTACGCGATATCGTCGCTGAACATGTTGATTTTGAACGTGTGCGTCGCTGCGAGCAGCTCAAACTATTTGTGGCGGCTACTAATGTACGTTCCGGTAAACAGCGAGTATTTCGCCGCGAAGAGATGAGCGTAGATGCCGTCATGGCATCCGCCTGCCTCCCTTTTGTATTTCAAGCGGTTGAGATAGATGGCGAAGCTTACTGGGACGGCGGCTATATGGGCAACCCAGCTCTGTTCCCTTTAATGGAAGAGTGCAGCGCACGAGATATTCTGCTGGTGCAAATTAACCCTGTTAGCCGAGATGAAGTGCCTACGTCAGCTTCAGCTATCATGAATCGCTTGAATGAAATTACATTCAACTCCGCGCTGATCAAAGAAGTACGCATGATCTCGATGCTCAAACGCACACTGGATGAACAGGGTGTCGAAAACTGCTACCAGCAGGCACTTTTCCACCGCATCAGTGGCGAACAGGCACTTGAGGATCTTTCAATATCCAGCAAAATGAATTCAGAGTGGGCATTTCTATGCTACTTGTTTGACCAAGGGCGCGCTGCCGCTGAGCGCTGGCTAGAAACTCACTTTGATGCGATTGGCGAACGTTCGACACTAGATATTGAAGCCGTTTACTTACACGAATAATTGGCACTAACGTGTTGCAAACCCGCATCACAGATGCGCCATCTTGATGCGCCGCCTGCTTGAATCACTCCCCGCCAGAAAAAAATATAAAAACAAACCAATGATTTTTATGCAAAAAAAATCTTCTGGCGGATTATTTGCAACTCTTACTGTGAATGATGGTAGGCGTGGACCAGGCCCAATGGGTACGAGTGCGTCGAACCTGCCCTTCAATGGCGAAGGCATGTTCTCGTAAACAACATAGCTTCCTCTTCAGACGCTATGTTCGGACAAACTCGTACCATGCTCTGTGAGGCCATCCATGGACATTCGCAATAAAGCCAACCGTATTCGATTATTCAACTTTTCCACCCCTCAAATGCGTGCGTTCCACTTCTCTTGGTTCGCCTTTCACATTTGCTTCTTTGGCTGGTTTGGCATCGCGCCGCTTATGGCGGTTGTGCGTGAAGATCTTTCGCTTACCCAAACCCAAATCGGCAATACCATCATTGCCTCCGTTGCTATCACTGTTATTGTTCGCCTGTTAATCGGCGTATTGTGTGACCGCATTGGGCCACGTAAAACCTATACCTTCTTATTAACACTCGGCTCTATACCGGTCATCGGTATCGCGTTTGCCAACAGCTTTGAAACATTTCTGTTAGCACGTTTGGCCATCGGTGCCATCGGCGCATCATTTGTGATCACCCAGTACCACACTACGATGATGTTCGCCCCCAATGTCGTCGGTACCGCCAATGCTACCAGTGCAGGCTGGGGAAACTTAGGCGGCGGCACCACACAAATCCTGATGCCGCTGATCTTCTCAGGCCTACTCATGCTGGGGGTTAGTGAAACACTGGGATGGCGACTAGCGATGGTGGTACCTGGTGTGGTGCTATTTTTTACCGGTATTGGCTATTGGTTTTTCACTCAAGATGCGCCCGATGGTAACTTTAGCGAGCTACGCGCCCGCGGTGAGCTACCCGAAGCCACCGGAGAAAATAGCGCCGTCCATAGCTTTCTAGCCGCAGCAAAAGACATTCGTGTATGGGCGTTATTTGTTGTCTACGGGCTCTGCTTTGGCGTCGAGCTAACCATCAACAATATTGCGGCTATTTACTTCTTTGACAAATTTGACCTGACCCTGGCAACTGCCGGTTTAATCGCTGGTTTGTTTGGCCTTATGAACATTTTCGCCCGCACCCTTGGCGGCGTCTTTTCAGACTTATTTGCCAAACAAGGCGGTTTAAAAGGTCGAGTGCGCTGGCTGTTTATTGCATTAATCTGTGAAGGGATCGCTTTAATCGCCTTTTCACAAATGCATGTTTTAAGCTTGGCAATTGGCATTATGCTGGTGTTCAGTCTTTTCGTGCAGATGGCTGAAGGCGCCACCTACGGCGTAGTACCGTTTATCAATAAAAAGGCTCTCGGCGCTGTGGCGGGTATTGTGGGTGCAGGGGGAAATGTGGGGGCCGTCTCTGCCGCCTTCCTGTTCCGCAATGAAAGCCTAAGCTACCAGCAAGGGCTCTTTTATCTTGGCATTACCGTATTAGTACTTGCATCTTGTGTGTTGTTGGTTCGTTTCAGTGATGCAACAGAAGCAGAAGAAGCGTCAGCCTACCGAGATGCCGTAGGCGACGACGCAGGCGCAGGCGCGCTCTCGTTGCGTTAATTTCCACTCACCCCTCTGCATGCTTTTCCCGCTGCAGAGGGAGCTTTCATGCTAGGCGGGGAGTCAAAGGAAACCATTATGTCTTCAGCTCAACAGCTACTCTTAACCGCCCTCCGTTGTGACATCGACAACCTGGACCATTTGGCCACCACCTCAGAAATCGTCGGCGATATTAGCCATTTTATTCACCGGCTCCAACGGGAGCGTGGGGCATCGACGATATATCTTGCCTCTAAGGGCAAGCGGTTTAGCACGCGGCGAAAGGAGTACCTGAAGCATAGTCAGGAAGCCGAAACCGTCATGCGACAACGGCTAGAAACTCTGACTGAAGAGGCGCGACCACAAGCAGCCGCCCGCTTACTGAGGCGAATCGCTGCGGTGTGGCTTGCCCTTGATGACCTTGACACCTTACGGCAGGCGATTGATTCATTTTCGATCTCTCCTGACGCAGCAACACAAGCGTTTAACCATTTAATCAGCGGTTTACTCGCCATCGTATTTGAAGCAGCAGACACTTCCGCAGACCCAGACATCACACGTACGTTGGTGGCTATTTTTCATCTGATGCAAGGAAAAGAACTTGCGGGACAAGAACGTGCCTGCGGCGCATTCGGCTTTACCCATGGGCATTTCGACGAGTCCCACCGAGAACTACTCAACAGGCTGGTACATGACCAGCAGCGCTGCTTTGATACCTTTGTTGAGTTCGCCTCTCCCGAAGCTCAACTTGCCTGGCAACAAGTCCTCTCCCAGCAAACACTCGCGGGGATTAATCAGCTTCGCGAGGTTGCCTGTCAACATGCTCGCCAGGAAACGCATGCAGACAACACGCTGGGCGAAACATGGTACGAACTCACTACCTTACGCATCGATAATATCAAGGCAATCGAAGACACACTCAACACTCAGTTAACCGCGTTATGTCATCGAAAAATTGCTCATGTTCGTGCGACCTTAGAGCAGGCTAAAATCCCCCCTAGCCAATCACCATTACCCCCTTGCGAACAACTGCTTGCCTTAAGTGACCGCCAACCGTTAGGAGACCTGACAGCCAGCGCCCTAACATCTCCTCTGGGTCGCTCACTTATTGAACTTGCCCACGCCCAATCGAGCCATCTTCAGGGCCTTAGCGATGAGCTGGAAAATACTCGTAAAGCACTGCGTGAACGCAAGCTTATCGAGCGCGCCAAAGGGCTTATTATGGCGTACCAGGCGATGACAGAAGAGGAGGCTTACCGGTTTTTACGTAAAACTTCGATGGATCAAAGTAAAAGCATGGCCGATATGGCACAGTCGATACTCGATCTCTCAGTGATGCTTAAACACAAAGAGCAAAAGCACACACGTTAGCCTATGCCATCCATCAGCGCTCGCGCCTTGACTTTCTCACGACCAGCCCACATAACAACAGGATACCTAGCGCGCTAATAAATTAGCCGACCATTCGTTTTCTATCCAGGTGTTCTATGAGCCAACTCGCCAATACCGCCCTTTCTGTGCTGGACTTAGCACCGATTCGTCAAGGCGGTAGCGCTGAAGAAACGTTTCGCAATAGCGTATCCCTAGCACAACGGACCGAACAGCTCGGCTATACGCGTTACTGGCTGGCGGAACACCACAACATTGCTGGCATCGCGAGCGCAGCGACTGCCGTATTGATTGGTCATGTCGCTGGGCAAACATCCACTATACGCGTGGGCAGCGGTGGCATTATGCTGCCCAACCATCCTCCCCTGGTGATCGCTGAGCAGTTTGGCACCTTAGAAACGCTCTACCCTGGTCGGATTGATTTAGGGCTGGGGCGTGCACCCGGCTCAGATGGTGCCACCATGCAAGCGATGCGCCGCAATGCACAGGCGGGAGTCGATGACTTCCCACAACTGCTTAATGAACTACGAAGCTACTTAGCGGATGCAGAGCCGCAGCAGCGAGTAAAAGCCGTACCTGGGCAAGGCACCCATGTACCTATCTGGTTGCTCGGCTCTAGCGGTTATAGCGCGCAATTGGCCGCTAAGCTTGGGCTACCCTTTGCGTTTGCGGCCCAGTTTGCGCCTGGCTACTTGTTTGAAGCGTTGCGGCTCTATCGTGATAATTTCCGGCCTTCTGAGCTATTGGACACCCCCCATGCCATGGTAGGTCTGCCCGTTATCGCCGCAGAAAATGATGCCATGGCACATTACTTGGCAACGACCTCTCAACAGAAATTTCTTAGCCTTATTCGAGGCAAGCCGACCCAGTCGCTCCCCCCTGTTGAACAGATGGACTGGACACCAGTGGAGCGCTCTCAAGTCAGCCAATTCCTAGGCGCAGCCATTATTGGTGGGCCCGATACGGTCAAAGCTGAGCTAGAGGCCTTTCAAGTACGGACAGGGGCCGACGAGCTCATGATCAACAGCGATTTTTATGACCATGCCGACCGCTTGCGTAGCTATGAAATTGTGGCAGACGTCGCTCGATAATCCCTCAACTAAGCGCCAAACCCATGACCACACTTAGCTTTACGCCAATGACGCAAGATGACTTCGCTACTTTCTGGCCACACTTTCAATCCATTGTTGTGGCACAAGAAACGTATGCAATAGATCCAGACATTACGTTTGAAGAGGCTTATACATTGTGGTGTAAGCAGCCCAAGGCGTCATTTGCGGTAACAGATAACCAAGGCGAGTTACTAGGCACTTACTATCTAAAAGCTAATGCAGCAGGCCCTGGCCAGCACGTTTGTAACTGCGGCTATATGGTAACGCCTGCCGCGAGAGGCAAAGGTGTCGCCCGCCAGATGTGCGAGCACTCGCAGCATGTAGCGCGTCAATATGGCTTTGAAGCGATGCAGTTTAATGCGGTGGTGACCACTAACCAAGTGGCCGTCGCGCTATGGCAACGGCTAGGGTTTGCGATTGTCGGCACGATTCCCAATGCTTACCGGCACGCATCCCTTGGTTTAGTCGATAGCTACGTGATGTATAAAGCGCTTTAATGACCACTGGATAAAAGGGCGGCGGGTTATTTAAGACAGCGTTGCAATAGCTCTTCGGCAGCGGCGCTGCCTAACTCGGTTAAGTGGGTAATATTTCGCTCAGGGATTTGCTCCGTATCACCATAAAAAGCAATGGCTTTTTCGACACTAGCCTCGCGCAGCAGATGAACCATCGCATAGGGCGAGCGGTTGGTGTAATTGGCTGCGTCTTCAGGTTCAGCATCGCCAAAACAGTAGTCAGGATGGAACGTTGCTAACTGATAGACCCCTTCATACCCCAACTCTGCCAGCAGACTTTCCGCAAGCTCTATATAGTCCAGATAGTGATCAAAGTTTTTAAACAGCGTGGGAAACACCAGCAGCGTGGTTTCCGTTTCCGGGTGTTCATTTAGCCACTCCACTTCGGCAATAAGCTCTTCCAATGCCACGTCGATTTTTTTCGAGCGCACTACCTCGACCCGAAGAGTACCGCCTTCAAGCTCGCGTTTAGCAAACGGGCATATATTGTGCCCGACAATAAACGTGCGCACCCATGCTAATGTCTGTTCTGCTATCTGGTTATCTGCCGCTTGCATTGCACCTACTACCTTACGTGGCGTGGCCGAAAGCCACTGTTAAAACACCCCAGTGTACCTGTAGAAAACCTCAAATACTTCAGGCATGCGCCTGATATCGCGCCAGCGCCACTTCATAGGATTGGTGAATATGCGCTTCCATTAAAGCGCGAGCTGCTCCGGCATCTCGGCTTAGCGCCAGTTCAACAAGCTGGTGATGCTGTTCATCTAACGCTTGGCGAACAGCAGGTATTGTAGGCCCTAAACGACGATAGCGGTCAAACTGGTCGTGAAGCTGTTCGATAAATCGCAACAACCAGACAGACCCACAAGGTGCTACCAGAGTGCGATGAAACTGAGTATGAAGGTGCTCCCACTCGTCAATTTTGTCGAGCGACATATCGGCTCGTTTTAAGCGATGCTCAGCTGCCAGCAGGTCGGCTTCCCACACCGCATCGCCATAAGCGATTGCCTGTTCTAGGGCCATGCCCTCAAGTTCCTTTCGCAATCGGGCAATATCATCCAGCTCCTCCCGCGATAGCTGCGGCACTCTAAAACCACGTTGATTTTCTTGGATCAACAAACCGTAAGCGGCCAGCTTATTTAATGCTTCGCGCAGCGGGCTTAACCCTACTTGGTAGTGCTCTTTGAGCGCATTAATGGCTAATTTTTCGCCTGCGGCAAAGCGGCCATCCACTAAATCTTTACGCAATGCATCATAAATAGGGCTAGAGGAGGCCGTACCAGTAGGAAGGGATATGTGTTTGTTCATTCCATGCTCCTTTTGCGTATCCTTCGCGAAGGCGGTAGTTAAGGAGATTCTATGACTAGGTGTTGACGCCCCACAACAGGCTCACCTATATTCTATTTTATTTAAAATAATCGATTTTTTACACATAAACGATACAGGCAGAGCTAATGCTTTTGATTGAGATGCCTCTCCTGCGAGCAGTGGGTACATGAAACAATCGGCGCTCTTTTGGGCTTTCTTCCGCGTTGGCATTTTTGGTTTCGGTGGTGGCCCTGCGATGATCCCCCTGGTACGCGCTGAAGTCGTTACACGGCACCAATGGTTAACCGATGAGGAGTTTGCTGATGTGTTAGCTATTGGCAATACGCTGCCAGGGCCTATCGCCACTAAAATGCCTGGTTATATCGGCTACCGAGTCGCGGGTGTCAGTGGCTGCGCAGCCGCTGTTATTGCCGTTATTCTGCCGATGATTGTTGCGATGATCGCGATGCTAGGCATTTTTAGTCGCTATCGTGACGTCGCCTGGATACGCGGCATGGGGCAGGCCGTCATTCCTGTCGTGATGGTCATGATGGGTCAGTTAGCGTGGGATTTCTTTGACAAATCCAACGCTGCTCTCGGCTGGTTAACTAGCACTCTCATGGCGTTAATCTCGGGCGGTTTAATCTACTGGCTAGGTGTGCATCCGGGCTGGGTGATTGGTGTCATCTTGCTAACTGCCTTGCTACGTCCAACGTATAAAAAGCGTGTGGAAGGCTCAGCATGATCTACTGGGAGCTTTTCTTAGCGTTCTTGATTCCTAACATTATTGGTTACGGCGGCGGCCCAGCGATTATTCCTCTCGTTGAAGCCGAAGTGGTTGGCCGTTATGGCTGGATGACCTCTCAAGAATTCGCCGAAACATTGGCTTTGGGTAACGCCCTCCCCAGCCCCATTGCTACTAAAATGGCGGGCTATGTGGGCTATGATGTCGCCGGCATTGGTGGAGCATTTGTCGCTGTTTCTGCCACAGTGGTTCCCTCTTTACTACTGATGATTGGGGCACTGGGGCTGCTTTATCGCCACCGCAACTCTCCCCGTGTCAAACGTATGAGCCAGTGGGTTCGTCCGGTAATCGCCATGATGATGGCTTGGCTAACCCTTGGTTTTTTCATAGAAAGCATCAACACCAGTGGCATGCTACATACCTTTTTACTTGGGGTTGTTGCGGCCCTTGCCCTAGTGCGCTTTAACATACACCCCGCGTTTGTTGTTATCGGCGCATTAATTTACGGCGCTCTTTTCATTAGCTAACAAACAATGCGAGGACTGGCATGCAATACGACCCTCTTTACTACCCTAGCGCCTCTCGCCGGATGGCGACGTTCGGTAAACGCGGGATGGTTGCGACATCGCAACCGTTGGCTGCCCAGGTAGGTATTAGCATTTTACAGCAGGGTGGTAACGCGATTGACGCAGCCATCGCCACGGCAGCGGCGCTCACCGTGGTGGAGCCGACCTCCAATGGCATTGGCAGCGATGCCTTCGCCATTGTATGGGTTGATGGCAAACTACACGGACTCAACGCCAGTGGCCCAGCCCCTCAAGCAGCGACCATTGAGGCAATTAAAGCACTGGGTCATGACACGATACCCAACCACGGCATGCTGCCAGTAACGGTACCTGGAGCGCCCGCCGCCTGGTCAGCGCTCTCTGAGCGCTTTGGCAAACTGTCGTTTGCAGAGTTATTAGCCCCCGCTATCGCCTTGGCGGAAGAAGGCTTTGCGGTAACACCCGTCATCCACCAAATGTGGCAAGAAGCTTACACGACCTACTCAGCTTATAGTGAAGCTGCTTTCAAGCCCTGGTTCGATACGTTCGCGCCAAAAGGTCGCGCTCCACGCCCGGGTGAGATGTGGTCATCGCCTGATCACGCTAACAGCTTAAACGCTATCGCCAACACCAAGGCCGAAGCCTTTTATAAAGGCGAACTGGCAGACGCTATTGATGCGTTTTCCCAGAAAAACGGCGGCTTATTGCGCAAAGAGGACCTGGCCGTCTATCAACCAGAATGGGTAGATCCCATTAGTGTTCGCTATAAAGGACACGATATTTGGGAAATACCCCCCAACGGCAGCGGTATGATCGTACTTCAAGCGCTCGGCATACTGGAGCGTTTAGAAGAGTGCCCAGGTAACACGTTAGAAACCCTTCACCGTCGGATTGAAGCCACGAAGTTAGCCTATATGGATGGTTTCAAACATATTACTGAGCGTGCTGATATGGTCCCTAGCACCGAGCAGATGCTAGATGATGGCTACTTAAAAGCGCGCGCCGAGATGATTGGCGAGCAAGCCGTTGACCCTGTTCATGGCAACCCACTACAAGGTGGTACCGTGTATCTTGCTACCGCCGACAACGACGGCAATATGGTGTCGTTTATTCAGAGTAATTTTAAAGGGTTTGGTTCTGGAATGGTGGTACCAGGCACAGGCATTAGCCTACAAAACCGAGGCTGGTCGTTCTCCCTAGACCCAGAACATGCCAATGCATTAGCCCCCGGCAAACGCACCTATCACACTATTATTCCTGGATTTATCACCAAGGATAACCAAGCTGTTGGCCCCTTCGGCGTGATGGGCGGTTATATGCAGCCCCAGGGCCAGTTACAGGTAGTGACGGCCATACTGGCAGACCACTTGAACCCGCAAGCAGCACTGGATATGCCCCGCTGGAAGTGGACAAAAGGCACAACGGTTGAGGTCGAAGCTGATTTCCCCAACCACCTTGCCCTAGCGTTGGCAGGTCGCGGTCATCACATTGTGAAAGTAGCCGATTCAATCAGCTTTGGCCGCGGTCAGATTATTCTGCGTGACCCTGACAGCGGTGTTCTGCACGGCGGTACTGAACCACGCACCGATGGCGCGGTATTGCCGCTTTAAACCTTCTCTCACCAAGGTCCTTTCCACACCCGTCTTGCAAGGCAACCTTACCTCTCTTACTGCTGGGCAATTTACGCACTGCACAGCAGTAAGCTGGCTATCAACGCCAAAGCATCGCATCATGGCAGTCTTCTTTAAAAGCTATGTTGCTAACTAATGACACCACCCCCTTCTGTACCCGCTCACTCTCCTTTCAGCGGTTTCTTTAGCGTGTTCCGTTATAGCCGACGTGCGCTTGCGCTGGTGTGGGAAACCTCGCGCTGGATGATGCTTGGCTTAGCGTTGTGCACCTTAGTCGCCGGTGTTCTACCAGCTGTGGCCGCCTGGGTCGGCCAACTGATTGTCGATGGCGTAGTGGCGGCGATGGAAAGCTATCAGGCAGCGAGCTCACCTAACCTCTGGGAAACACTAACGCCCGTATTAGGCTTAGTGGCCTTAGAAGGGTTGATTATTGCATTTATCGCCCTGGCTCAGCGCGGGCTATCGGCTCAGCAATCGCTATTGCGTGCGCTGCTGGGCCAGAAAGTCAACGTGATGATTTTAGAGAAAGCGGGCACCTTATCACTCAGCCAATTTGAAGATTCCGAACTGTATGACAAGCTCACTCGCGCACGCCGCGAAGCATCCACCCGCCCGCTCGCGCTGGTAAATAAAACCTTTGGGCTGCTACAGAACGCTATTTCGCTAGTCAGTTTCGGATTTCTACTGGTGCAGTTTTCGCCGTGGGCGCTGCTGATTTTGGTAGTTGGAGCATTACCGGTATTTCTCTCAGAAGCAAAGTTTTCCGGCGATGCCTTCAAACTGTTTCGCTGGCGTTCCCCGCAAACCCGCATGCAGATCTATCTAGAAACGGTGCTAGCGCGTGAAGACAGCATTAAAGAGGTAAAGCTCTTCGGCTTAGAAGGTCTTTTTCTCCAGCGCTATCGGGATATCTTTACCAAGCTATTTACGGAAGACCGCCGCCTAACGTTACGCAGGGAAAGCTGGGGATTTATCCTCGGCTTGCTGGGTACGATGACATTTTACGCCGCTTACGGCTGGGTGGTGATTGAAACAGTTGCGGGTGCGCTTACCCTGGGCCAAATGACCATGTATTTGATGGTGTTCAAACAAGGCCAGGGAGCGTTATCAGCAAGCCTCACGGCCATCAGCGGTATGTACGAAGATAACCTCTACTTATCTAACCTTTACGAATACCTTGAGCAGCCAACAGAGGCGGAAGAAGGTCACCTCACCCAGGGCATAACGCCGGGTGACGGGCTTCGCTTTGAACACGTCAGTTTTTCCTACCCGGGTGGCAGCGAGGTATTGCACGATATTTCTTTGCATTTAGCCCCAAGTAAAAGTATCGCGCTCGTTGGAGAAAACGGTTCTGGGAAAACCACACTGATTAAGCTATTAACGCGACTTTACCGCCCCACCAACGGGCGAATTCTGTTAGATGGCAGCGACCTCAATCACTGGAATACCCAGGCATTACGTGAGCGAGTTGGCGTCATTTTCCAGGACTTTGTGCGTTATCAGCTTTCAGTAGGTGAAAACTTAGGTGTGGGTGATACGCATGCCTTTGGCGATGAGAAACGCTGGCAGCAAGCCGCTCACGATGGCATGGCGGATAGCTTTATCGACCGCATGCCACATGGCTACCAAACACAGCTAGGACGCTGGTTTAAAAATGGCCAGGAGCTTTCAGGCGGCCAGTGGCAGAAAGTAGCGCTTTCACGGGCTTATATGCGACACAATGCCGATATTTTGGTGCTCGATGAACCTACTGCAGCCATGGATGCCGCAGCAGAAGCAGAAGTATTCGCGCGTTTCCGCGAGCACAGCCGCGATAAAATGACGATTTTGATCTCTCACCGCTTTTCGACGGTGCGCAGCGCCGACCAGATCATTGTGATTGACCAAGGGAGTATTATTGAGCGCGGTACCCATGAAGAACTGCTAACAGTCAACGGAAGGTATGCTTCGTTATTTCATTTGCAGGCAGAAGGCTATCAATAAAAAAGCCGACCTTAATAGGTCGGCCAAGCTGATGAGAGCTGCTCGGTAAAAAAGCCGAGCAGTAAGATGCCTGGGGAAGGCATCGCAAAAGCGCCTATTCAAGCGGCTTGGCGATGCCCTCGCTCTGAGGCTTTACCTTTGCGGGAGTAGCTACCTTTGCCTTTTTTCGGTGTTTGCTGCTGCATTTTGAACATGGGCGTTCGCAGCTGCGCTTTCAGTGCGTTATCGCGTATCTTGCCTTTTTTCACGGTGTACTCCTCAGTCTTTGAAAAAACAGCCTTTAAAAAACAGACATTAACAAACGCTTATCTGGCAGCGCAGTAGTTTGTCTTGCCCCTACTGTTGCTGCCATTCCTATTTGTTTAGCCGCTTCTATGACCAAATGAGATTGATCAAGTTCCCGTCACCTTACGATGACGTTTGATCACCATTGGTGGCCAACGTGCTCCCAGCGGGACTGTCTGCCACCATGCTCACCACGCTGCCCACCATAATCAGGCATGGCGAGGGTAACGGTTGAGCAGCGAGTCGCACGGGCATATCCGCCAACGTGCCCACCAACGATTGCTGTTCGGGCTGGCTAGCATTGGCCACCAACATAATGGGCCACGTATCCGGCAGACCCGCTTGGCGTAGGCCATGGCAGATAGCGTCTACTTTGGAAAGCCCCATATAGAACACCAGGGTTTCATCCTGACGGGCAAGGTTGGTCCAGTCCGGCGTGCCGCCCTCTCGACACAGTTGCGCCGTAATAAAGCGCAGCTGCTGGGCGTGGCCACGATCTGTTAGCGGAATACCCATCCCCGCAGCGGCTGCCGAGGCAGCGGTAATGCCCGGTACTATTTCGGCGGATATTGAGGCATTTGCTAACGCACCCAATTCTTCACCCATGCGCCCAAACACGCCTGGGTCGCCACCTTTCAAACGCACAACCGACTTACCCGCCTGGGCAAGCGAGACGATCAGCGCGCCTATCTCATCTTGAGGCACGCTATGATGCCCGCTTGCTTTTCCCACGTAATAGCGTTCAGTGCCTGACGGTATCAGCCCCAGCACATCGTCACCCACTAAGCGGTCATACACTACCGCATCGGCCTGCATTAACAGACGTGCTGCTTTCAAGGTGAGCAGTTCCATATCCCCACTACCTGCACCGACTAAATACACTGTCCCAGAACGGCATTCGCCGCTAAGCGGAAGGCTTAAGCGCGTGGCTGATTCGCGGCCAAAGGGCGCTAACACCCGCTGGCTGAGGCGCATAAAGGCCTCAAGCCATTTCTGGGTGAGTTGTTTGCTTAGCGCACGCATTTGGACGCTCCTCTTCAAGTAATGATTTTAATTCTGGAATACAACTGCCGCACTGAGTACCACAAGCCAGACGGGCACCAAGGGCTTCCACACTGATATCGCCCCCACGAATTGCCTTAATGATAGAGGTTTGTCCTACTTGATGACAGCTACACACCACGGGTCCCGCATCTACCGCACCATCATCGCAACCTGCCAGTAGCCGTTGGCGATGGTGAAGGTCTAGCGCCACGTCGTTAAAGCGCGCCTCAAGCCAAGCAAACCCCGGTAATTCTTGCGGTGGCCCTACCATTAGCCACCAGCGTAACTGGCCATTCACTATTCCTGCTGCGCGCAGTCTGCCGCTACCACTATCGTCGCACCACAGCGACGCAGGAACATCGAGCCACGACTCCACCGTTGCTAGCCAATCGCTGACCGGTGCCGTATCAGCGAGCTGCCAACGCTCGCAGTTACCCATAGGAATACGCGACCAATAAGCATTTTTACACCAACTGGGGGTATCCGTACGGGTTTGGTCGTTGGCCACCAGCAACGTTGCTTGCCAATCAATGGGCAGATTCGTTAATGCCACTGCGCCCTGCTTGGTTTCTGGCTGGCCAGACACAGGGTCGGTATAGCCAGTGATCAGTGCGCCGCTTCGGCCCTGCTTGGTGAAGCAGTCGGTCCAGTGCATGGGCACAAACACTTCCCCTTGCCGCTGGGCGTTTGAAATACGTACTCGCCCACGGTACTCACCTTCAGCTGCCGTCAGCATCGCAAGCCCTTGGTCAGCTACGCCCGCGTTGGCCGCATCCACAGGGTGCAGTTCAATAAACGGCTCTGCCCGATGATTCATCAGCCGCGGCGCTCTGGCGGTGCGGGTCATGGTGTGCCATTGATCGCGCACACGCCCAGTATTCAGTCGCAGCGGATAGGTCGAACTGAGCGCCTGTTCTGGCAACCGTGGCGTAATCGGCAATAGCTTAGCTCGGCCATTGGCCGTGGCAAACACACCCTCTTCAAACAGCCTTGGCGTGCCCCGAGGCGCAGATTGATTAACCGGCCACTGAATCGGCGAGAGCGCATCATAAGCGTCCCGCCCTTTGCCTGCCAGTGCTGAGATATCAAACAATCGCTTGCTCGTGCCACTGTTTTCAAAACCGGAGAGCCGTGCGTGCTCGTCGAAAATTTCCCATGGATGGGAGTAGCTAAACGCTTCAGCAAACCCCAAGCGTTTAGCAACTTCGCAGATAATCCACCAGTCGTGTTGAGCTTCACCAGGCGGTGTCAGCATGCCGCGCTGGCGGGAAATTCGCCGTTCAGAATTGGTGACCGTCCCATCCTTTTCCGACCAACCTGACGCGGGTAGCACAATATCGGCATAGGGCAGCAGATCAGTGTTAGCAACGCATTCCGATACAATTACCAGCGGACACGCTGCCAACGCGCGGCGTATCTTTGCGCCATCCGGCAAGCTAACGGCCGGGTTGGTAGCCATTACCCACAGCGCCGTAATCTCACCACGGTCAATGGCATCAAACAGCTCAACCGCTTTATGGCCGGGGGCATCCGGCAGCGTAGGCGCTAAGTGTTCAGTGGCCCAAAAGCGACTGACCAGATCAAGCGCACCGGGGGTGTGGTAGTCCATATGCGCAGCCAGCTGATTGGCAAGCCCACCCACTTCTCGCCCGCCCATCGCATTAGGCTGGCCAGTGATTGAAAACGGTCCAGCCCCCGGCAGGCCAAGTTTACCGCCCGCCAAGTGACAATTAATGATGGCATTACACTTATCGGTGCCACTGGTGGATTGATTAACCCCTTGAGAATAGAGCGTGACAACATGCAGCTGGCTGGCAAACCAGTAGTAAAAGGTTTCTAAGCGCTCGGGGTCGACGTCACAGGCTATTGCGACATCATTCACGCTGCTGGCACTCTGCTGAGCAGCGCTTAATGCCTCGTTAAACCCTTCGGTATGACGCTCAAGGTAGAGGCTGTCCAACCGGTGATGTGCTGACATCCACGCCAGCAGCCCGTTGAACAGATAAGCATCACTGCCCGGCCGAATACCAAGATAAAGATCGGCAATTTCACAGCTATCGGTCACCCTTGGGTCGATGACCACCACACGCATCAATGGGTTGCGCTCTTTGGCAACTTTCAGGCGCTGATAAAGCACCGGATGATTCCAGGCCAGATTCGAGCCAACCAGCACTACCAATTCCGCTTCTTCTAAATCTTCATAGTTACAGGGCACCGCGTCGGCGCCAAAAGCGCGCTTGTAGCCCGCCACCGCTGACGCCATACACAGCCGCGAATTGGTATCCAGATGCGGCGTGCCTAAAAAGCCTTTAAATAACTTATTAGCCACATAGTAATCTTCCGTTAACAGCTGTCCCGAAAGATACGCGGCAACCGTATGATTGCCATGCGCATTACGCTGCGCCTGTAAACGCCGTGCCGTTTCGGCTAACGCCTGCTCCCAGGAAACGTCTTGTCCATCCACCCGAGGGTGTTGCAAGCGGCCGTGCACACCCAGCGTTTCATGCAGGGCCGTGCCTTTGACACACAGGCGCCCGTAGTTAGCAGGATGTTCACGATCCCCTTCCACAGCGATGACGTTGCCACTGTCTATCGTCGCTTTCACTCCGCAGCCAACACCGCAATAGGGGCATGTGGTGCGGACGTCACCTTCAGCGAGCCGATTAGCCTTTGGCATTGCGTTTTCCTCCGGCGTTAAAAAGCAAAAAGCGTCCAAGCGAGCTCCTCAAAAGAAGCCTGCCTGGACGCCGTTGTCTCAGGGGCACCACCCTTGGTGCCATACTCATCAGTGGTTTGCTGCAGTTAGTGTTGTTCGTTGCGATTAGTCGTTGTGTTTTATTTGGCTAATACACTGCAATGAGCCGTTATTACTTGTTATCAACATTACTGCAAGCAATAAGCCCAAACCACCATATAAAACAAAATAATAAATAAAAACAAAATTTTATAATAAAAAGCCAACCTATTTGATAGCACGTTCAATACCCGCGGTTTCACCACGGGCGTTCTATTACCGTGCGCAGTACTCGCCAAACGCACCAATCGTGTGCGCTTACTTATTTACTCAAGCGTGGGCTTGTTGGCACGACAAAATATAAGCAACTGATTAGAAAGAATTAACTCATATCAAGGGAGTGGCTGGCTAATTTTTTGCTGCGTACTGAGCATATGAGACAACTTGGCAGCCAACGGCGGTTGCACAGCGTACTCAACGACGTGACTTAACGACGCTAACGGGCAACGACGCCCCTGACACACCTTTCTTAACGAAGGGCAGTGTCAGGGGCGTTTTTTTATTGCTCGACACACATGCTGAATGCAAGGAGCCACCTATGGAAACCGCTTCCCGGTGCGCATCTATCGACCACCTAATTATCATTGGCAACGGCATGGCCAGCCATCGCCTAATTGAAGCGCTGGTGCGCCACCCACAGCGCCCAACGTGTATCACCGTTATTGGTGAAGAGCCTGTACCTGCCTATAACCGAATACTGCTTTCCCCCTTATTGGCGGGTGAGCTTGCCACTGACTCGCTTACTTTCCGTGACCCAGCGTGGTACGCCGAACAGAGTATTACCCTGCTGCTCGGCGAAAAAGTAGTAATGATTGATCGCGACAACTGCCGTATTACTACGGAGAGCGACCGCTGCCTGGATTTCGATCGCTTAGTGATCGCGACGGGTTCACGACCAGCGATACCCAATGTTCCCGGCATTGAGCTAGCAGGCGTCCATAGCTTTCGCGACTTGCAAGATGCCACCGCCCTAGAAGCCATCGCTCAACGTGGCGGCAATGCGGTTGTTATCGGCGGCGGCCTGCTTGGCCTGGAAGCCGCCGAAGGCCTGCGCAAGCGCAGCGAGCAGTCGCTCTCTCAAGAACCCTATCAAAAACCCTATCAAGAACCCTTTCAAAGGCTCTCGGTTAGCGTGCTTCAACGCAGCGCGCGTTTAATGAATCGTCAGTTGGATGAAACCGCCGCCCAACTGCTGGAGAACACTCTGAGTAAGCGTGGTCTCCACATTGAAACAAACGCCTCGCTTGCTGCGCTGGAAGATAACGGCCACGGACACGTCAAGACGGTCATGCTGAACGATGGCCGCCGCTTACCCGCAGATAGTGTGATTGTCGCGGCGGGCATTACGCCCAATGTAGAGCTGGGGCAGCAAGCGGGGCTTCGCTGCGAACGTGCCATTGTGGTTGACGCGCACCTGACCACGTCTGACCCGCATATCGCAGCCCTGGGAGAATGCTGCCAATTTGAGCAGCACACCTATGGACTAGTGGAGCCGATTTGGCGTCAGGTTGACGTGTTGGCAGCCGTGCTGTGCGGCGAAACACCTGATGGTTATCAAGAAGCCCCTACTGCTACCAAATTGAAAGTCAGCGGCGTAGCGCTCTTCGCATTTGGCCCTACCGAAGCAGGCCCCGAGCACGACGTACTGCGCTACCGCGACCCAGAAAGCGGCGACTACCGTCGTCTGCTGCTGCGCGATGGCCAACTTGAAGGGGCGGTGCTCTACGGCGATACCCGCCACGGTCCTTGGTATTTCGAACAGGCATTGGCAAGTGCTGACCTTACGGCTTGCCGCCAAGCACTACTGTTTGGCCCTGCCGATGCCGAGGTACTGCAAACCGAGCACGCTGATAACGCGAACAGTCCTGCTTCCTCATCATCGTCTTCTCCATCCTCTTCTCACCCACCGACCTCAGAGGCGGCATAACCATGGCAACCCCAACAAAACTGATCATTATTGGTAACGGCATGGTCGGCCACCACTTGGCTGAGCAGCTAGTGGAGAGCGGTGCGCTTGAGCGTTTCGAAGTAACGATTTTTGGCGAAGAGCGCCACCGCGCTTACGATCGCGTGCATCTTTCGGAGTACTTTAGCGGCCGCGATGCCGATTCGCTTGCACTATGCGAGGCCGATTACTACACCAACCATGGCATTACTTTGCGCAGCGGTGAGGCGGTCACTCGCATTGATCGCGAACAGCAAACCGTCATCACTGCCCAGGGCAGCTACCCGTATGACCAGCTCGTTCTGGCCACCGGCTCCTTCCCGTTTGTGCCGCCCATTCCCGGCAACGACAGCGAAGGCTGTTTGGTCTATCGCACGCTGGATGACCTGGACGCCATTCAAGCAGCAGCAAAAAACGCTACGAACGGTGTGGTCGTTGGGGGTGGATTACTTGGATTGGAAGCCGCCAATGCGCTACGCGACCTTAATTTAGATACTGCCGTGGTGGAGTTTGCACCACGTTTGATGCCCATGCAGGTAGATAACGAAGGCGGTGAGCTACTCAAGGAAAAAATTGAAGCTCTGGGCGTCCAGGTGCTTACCGAGCGAGCTACCCAACGTATCGAACCTGGCGAGACCAGCCGCCTGCGCATGGTGTTCCAGGATGACAAAGTGCTGGAAACCGACCTGATTGTGTTTTCAGCAGGCATTCGTCCACAAGATACCTTGGCACGCGAATGCGGTTTGAACATTGGCGAGCGCGGCGGCGTGGTTATTGATGACCAATGCTGCACCAGCGACCCCGCCATTCTTGCCATTGGCGAAGTCGCGCTGTGGAACCAGAGTATTTTTGGTTTAGTCGCCCCTGGCTACCAAATGGCCAAAGCGGCGCTCTCCACCCTCACTGGCGGCGATACACACTTTAGCGGTGCCGACATGAGCACCAAGCTGAAGTTACTGGGCGTAGATGTGGGCTCTATCGGCGATGCCCATGGCACCCAAAACCCCGGTGCGCGCATGTTTCGCTATCTCGACCCGATCACCCAGGTGTATCGCAAGATGGTGGTAACCAGTGATGGTAAAAAGCTGCTGGGCGCAATGTTAGTCGGCGACAACGGCGCGTACGACACCCTCTTACAGTACTACGCCAACGGCATTGAGCTGCCCAAAGAGCCAGCCTCGTTGATTCTTCCCCAGCAGAGCGGAGCCGCCCCAGCACTAGGCCCAGACGCGCTGCCGGAAACCGCGATGATTTGTTCATGCCATAACGTCACCAAAGGCGATATCTGCACCGCCATTGATGGCGGTGCCGCTGATCTTGCCAACGTCAAAGGGGCGACCAAAGCCAGCACAGGCTGTGGTGGTTGCACCGCACTGCTCAAAAGCGTGGTCGACCACGAGCTAGAAGCCCGCGGCGTAGAAGTTGATAAATCGATTTGCGAGCACTTCGCCCATACCCGCCAGGAGCTTTACGATATTGTGCGCGTGGAAGGCATCAAAACCTTCAGCGAATTGATCGAAAAACACGGCAATCAAGACACCCACTGCCTGGGCTGCGACATCTGTAAGCCCGCCGTCGCCTCTATTTTGGCATCCTGCTTTAACGAACCAATCACCGATGCTGCTCACGTGCCGCTGCAGGATACCAATGACACCTTTATGGCCAATATGCAGAAAAACGGTACCTACTCGGTGGTGCCGCGCATTGCAGGCGGTGAAATCACTCCCGATAAGTTAGTCGTGCTCGGGCAAGTGGCCCAGAAGTACCAGCTTTACACCAAAGTCACCGGCGGCCAGCGCATCGATCTGTTCGGCGCACGTTTAGAAGACCTCCCCGCTATCTGGGGCGAGCTCATTGAGGCAGGATTTGAAACCGGCCACGCCTATGGCAAATCACTACGCACGGTGAAGTCCTGTGTCGGCAGCACGTGGTGTCGCTACGGTGTGCAGGACAGCGTCGGCATGGCCATCAAACTGGAAAATCGCTACAAAGGCCTGCGCGCGCCCCACAAGATTAAGTTTGGTGTTTCAGGCTGTACCCGGGAATGCGCCGAGGCTCAGAGCAAGGATATCGGTATTATCGCCACCGAAAACGGCTGGAACCTCTACGTGTGCGGCAACGGTGGCATGCGCCCTCGCCACGCTGAGCTGTTCGCCACTGACCTGGACGACGAGCAGCTCTACCGCACCATTGACCGCTTCTTGATGTTTTATGTACGCACCGCCGACCGACTGCAGCGCACCTCGGTGTGGCGGGAAAATCTCGACGGTGGGCTTGAGTACCTTAAAGAGGTCATTCTGGAAGATAGTTTGGGCATTAATAGCGAGCTGGAGCGGCAAATGCAGCATGTTGTCGATAGCTACCAGTGCGAATGGGCCAACGCCATCAGCGACCCAGACAAACTCAAACGCTTCCGTAGCTTCGTCAACGATGCGCGTCCCGACCCGTCAATCATTATGACGTCCGAGCGCGGCCAGCTACGTCCCGCTTAAACACTAAATAACCCCAAACCAGACAACGCCAATGAGGTAACTGATGACCGCGACCGCCCTCAAACACACCGTGAGCACCGACACCTGGCAGCCGCTCTGCGCTAAAGCTGACTTAGTGGCATTTTCCGGCGTCGCTGCTTGGCTGAACACGTCAGAAGGCCCTGCCCAAGTGGCCATTTTCTACTTACCGAGGCAGCGTTCCCAGGGACAGGAGAAAGAGCTCTACGCCCTTGACCACTTTGATCCGTTTTCTAACGCTAACGTCATTGCCCGCGGCATTATCGGTGATGTTAAAGGCAGCCCGGTGGTTGCCTCGCCACTCTATAAGCAGCATTTTCGCCTTGAAGATGGCCAATGCTTAGAGGATGAGGACGTCAAGCTGCGTACCTGGAAAGTCGCGTTTAGGGGCGAGGAGGTATGGGTGGAGAAATAGTAGTTAGCCACAGCAGTAACTGTGGCTAACTATATTTTTGTTGATCTGACAACAGTGGCGAGACATTAGCTTAAGTAATTATTGAGGCAATGTGTTGCCGCTGTTTTTTTATGTAGAAAAACCCTATGTAATCAAATAATCAACCTCCAAACAACTAAAGCGCTCGTAATAAGTCTCTACAACCTCCGAACTATTAATTTTTTTTCTAAACAGCCATTATAATTGCATCTTCTGCTGCCCCCGTAACAACCAGAGCCAGCTCACTGCTAACAGACAGAATCAAGCTCTACATTTCATCGACCAAGTATTTCACCTGATCAGTAAACATGTTTATCAACGGGGGCGGTCTCAATGACCAAGTGCAACACGTGACCCATCAGGTACGGTGTTGTCATGACTCACTGCTATCGCCATCTCTCTGCTGAAGACCGAGCCGCTATCATGATGATGCGAGCGACTCATCCGCCCCGGGCCATCGCCACTCATCTGGGCCGTGCTCCGAGTACAGTATCGCGAGAAATCGCTCGCCACACGATCAGTCCGACCAAGGGCTACGATGCCGGCCTGGCGGGCTACAGGGCTCGTCTGACAAGACATCGGCCACGTCGGCGTCCCAAGCTGCATCCCGACCGGGAGCTTTTCGAGGCGGTGGTCTACCTGCTGCGCAAGTACTGGTCACCGCAACAGATAGCCCGCACAATGAAGCTCATGTCTCCTGATTCACGTCGCCAGGTCTCGCATGAGGCCATTTACAACGCGCTCTATGTGATGCCCCGTTGCAGCCTTAAGAAGGAGCTCATCTCCTGCTTACGTCAGGGCAACGGCAAGCGTCGGCCGATACCAGCAGATCCCCGACCTGTTCAGCATCCACATGCGGCCACCTGAGATTGAAGACCACCTGATGCCTGGCCATTGGGAGGGCGATCTCATCATTGGCGCCAACAATCGCTCGCCGTCGGGACGCTAGTGGAACGCACCACGCGCTTGGTGATCCTGGTGAAAGTGGATGGCACCACGGCCACGGCGGCAGCCGTCGGGTTCAGCGACAAGCTCAATGAGGTGCCGCGCGCCCTGCGTCTGTCCATGACCTACGACCAGGGCAGAGAGATGGTGAAACATGCCGACATCACGCAGAAGACCGGTACGGCGATCTACTTCGCTGACCCGCATAGCCCATGGCAGCTAGGCTCCAACGAGAACACCAACGGGCTGTTGCGGCAGTACCTGCCGAAGGGCACGGACCTCTCCGTCTACAGCCAGGAAGAACTCGACGAGATCGCCGACTCACTGGATACGCGGCCGCGCATGCCACTGGAAGTTTACGCCGAGGTGCTCAAGAAATCGGTCGCTGGCCCGAGCACCTTTCAATAGTGTTGCGCTTGTAACTTGAGACCGCCGAATTCTGTAAGATATTTCTTACAGAATTTTCAGCAATATCTTACAGAACCACTACTTCTCTTAGTGCTATATTATAAATTATAACTAAAGAAGATCATTTGTTTTAAAGCTCCGTCGATAGTGGCTATGCGACAGATCAATGAGAGCGCCCTGGATGCACTTTCCAACACCATGCTTCATATAACTTAACACCCCTTCATCATCCATAACACTAAGAGAAATTTTAACTTAATCAATTGATGACTACATTATTTGATAAATATCAGGAGATTGACATGAATATATTAGGCATCGCCAATAATGATGTTGCAGGTGCTTGTTTGGTTCGTGATGGCTATGTAGTTTCAGCCGTTAGTGAAGAACGCTTTACCCGTAAGAAGAACGATATTGTCTGGCCATCCCGCTCAATTGACCACGTGCTTAGTATTGGAGGTATTGACCTAAACCAAGTTGATTGTATTTCTTACGGCTGGAACTCCGGGTTTAATGCTGAGAAACACCTGCCACTGTACTTTGACCGTATCGTTGATGAAACTAGAGATAACCTCGACGGGCTACTTTGGATAAGAAAACGCATTAATGACGAAATTCGAAATGACAAGCAAAAAAGGCAGGAGTTCGATGAATTTTTAACTAAACACAACCTGATTGATAAAGCCTTCTATATTGACCATCATGAATGCCATGCCTTGGGGGCATTCGTTTGCTCTCCGTTCAATGATGCATTGGTGATTACGTGTGATGGCCGCGGTGATTTCCAGTCCCTTACAGTAAGTCGCTATTCCGAGGGTGGCTGCGAGGTTTTGCAAAGGGAGACTACAATAGATAGCCTAGGTTATTTCTATGGTCGTATTACACACTTACTTGGGTTTAAGCCTAACCGTCATGAGGGGAAAGTCACTGGGCTCGCTCCTTATGGGAACCCAGAGAAACTGTTGCCACTGATGCAACGAATGATTGATATAAAGGACGGGGGGCTTAGAGCAAACTGCGGAGATAACTATCAACCGTCATACAATGGATACAGTAGTAGTTTAAAAGAGATCATTTCTCGTGAAAAGCCGGAGGATGTCGCCGCTGCCGCACAACAGCATATGGAAAACATATTGGCAGACATCGTACGCCGTCACATTGGTACGGCTGGGAACGAAAATGTATGCTTGGCTGGCGGGGTATTTGGCAATGTGAAACTAAACCAGCGCATACAAGAGGTTGATAGAGTAAATAATGTATATGTGCTTCCGTGCATGGGCGATGGGGGCTTACCTCTCGCTGCAGCAGTCGGAGCTGCTTACTTAAAAGATGGAACAAGATACAAAAATCAGAGTATGAAACTTGGACCCGATGCAGGGGGGGAACAGGACAATTTGGCGATACTGGAAAACGAATATCCTGAGCTGATGTCCTACCAACCTGAAGATATGATCACCACCCTAGTCGAAGCTCTAAATAACAACCAAGTACTGGGCGTATTCAAAGGAAAGATGGAGTTTGGTCCACGAGCTCTGTGTAATCGCAGCATTATTTATCATGCGGCTGATGCTGATGTTAATGATTGGCTAAACAAGCGTATGGGGCGAACAGAATTTATGCCATTTGCTCCTGTCACTGCACTGGAGCATGCTTCAAGCTGCTATTTGGGGTGGCGAGAAGACCATGTGGTTTCTGATTCTATGACCATGACTTATGACTGTCACCCAGAGTTAGCCGAGAGATGTCCAGCGGTAGTACATGTTGATGGTACTGCTAGGCCTCAAGTAATTCGTCCTGAATCAGATCCGTTTATCCACTCACTTCTATTAGGCTGGTACCAAGAAAGTGGACAGCCGGCATTAATCAACACCTCATTCAATAAACATGAGGAGCCAATTGTTTGTGATGTTCGTGATGCCTTTGATGCACTGCGAGATAGAATGGTTGACTTTGTGGTATTGAGCGAAAAAACTCTAGTGTGGAAGAAAGGGGAAAACAATATGGCAAGGTTATATTTTGAGTAAAAAGTAAAAAGTGTGCGAGTATGTACTCGGTAGCTATTAGCTAGCTTTTCTATGGCATTTCTAGGTTCGTGCAACAAGTCTAGAAATGCTACATCACAAATACCTGGGGCTGTTGGTGTATCTCGTCTATCTATTCTATTTTGCAGCTGAAGGTATTCTTTATCCATTCTGGCCGATTTGGTTGAAATCAATTGGATACAGCCATGGTGAAATCGGGGTTCTTCTAGGTGCTGCCTATTGGCCACAAATATTCGTTGGCTTGAGTTTGGCTTACCTTGCAGACTGGCGATTCTGCCAGTTGCGGCTGGCAAGTATTGCCGCATTGCTATCGACATTATGTATTGCTCTATTCTATCTTCCACATAACAGTTATTTATACTTAGCCCTAGCAGCACTGTATGGTGGGATGTGGAATTCAGTACTGCCATTAAGTGAAACTTACCTCTTGGCAAAAGAGAGAAAAAAAGAAATCGACTACGGTAGGGTTCGTGCCGTCGGGTCGCTCTCCTTTATAGTGCTATCGATTTGTGGAGGAGGATTGCTCACACTTTTTGGTCAGAATATAGTTCCAAGTCTGGTCGCTACTTGTATGGCGCTAACTGCGCTTTCCTGCTCTTTTTTATCTAAAACCCACCCCAACAAGATAGTAACTCCTGAAGCTGAAATTCGAAAACATCATCCCCCAGACTGGCGTAAATTGCGCCATCACCCCGCTTTATTACTATGTTTTTGCTCGGCAGGGTTGATTCAGTTGAGTCATTGCCTATACTTTGTTACAGCATCAAACTATTGGCTACAACTGGGTTATTCATCAACCTGGGTTGGTATATTCTGGGCTGTCGCTGTTATTGCTGAAATTATCTATTTCGCACTATCTGGGGGGGTGCTTCGTAAGGTTTCGCCGTTGACGGTGATTATGCTTTCTGGGCTTTTTGCTGCATTGCGCTGGGCCTTGGCCTTGTTCGAAAGCAGTTTAGTATTAATTTTATTCGGTCAACTACTCCACGCTTTAAGTTTCGGCGCCTATCATTCCGCAGTTATGCGCTACATTCGTGATTATGCTCCGAGTTCTTTGCACACACTGACACAAGGGCTTTACTACTCAGTTGCAGTAGCACTGCCAATGGGTCTGATGATACCAATAGTAGGATGGCTATTCGACAATATAGCTATTCATGCATATTACCTGATGGTCGCCTTTGCTCTCTCCGGCGCACTCACCGCATATCTAGCCACACGATTAAAAGGAGAAAAACATGGGTAAAAGAATCTTTTCAGCCGTCTGCTTTGATATGGATGGCGTTCTTGTCCAGTCTCGAGATGTTATTGAGAAGTCGTGGGCATATGTTGCTAGTGCCTATGACGTAAAGCTAACTAATACTGACATTCAAAAACACATACATGGACGCCCTGGGGATTATACGCTAAACGCGCTATTTGGCGAATTCCCTGAGCATCTCCGCACAGTGATAAAACAACGCGTCGATACTTTTGAAGAAACATCACCCTGCTCATTAGTGCCTGGCGTTTCCACTCTGCTTAAAAAGCTACAGCGGAGCCAAGTACCTATTGCTCTAGTCACTAGTAGTTGGACGGCGAGAATTGACTTTATCCTGCGTCTCCACAAACTGGAGGGGGTGTTCAAAACAATTATCAGCCGCGAGGATGTTACGAACGGCAAGCCTAACCCTGACTGTTATTTAAAGGCTGCATGCCAACTTGGAATTGAGCCAGATAATTGCTTGGTGTTTGAAGATTCGCAGAGCGGGGTAAAGGCTGCTGTACAGAGTGGTGCAAGTTGCATTGCCATCGGAGACGATCCTTATTTGAAGCAATGCGGCGCCATAGAGCTTCATGAGGATTTCTGTACGCTACATCCACGCCTTAGCAGCCTGTCTGGGCATCATGTCGAATCGTGTAGCGATAACGCACATATTGTTTTTCACCCTTCCTCTGATCCACTATGAGCTCTATCATGACATCAACTATCCGATATGCTCGAACTTTATGGGACTTTCTAAGTGACGGTGCTTCCTATTTAAATGATAGTGAGCTGATCGTGGTTTGTGGCTCATACGACGTAAGAGTGTGTGACTATGCCTGCGAGCTACTGGAAAAAGGTATAGCTCCACTGATGTTGATTACGGGGAAAACCGGAAACTGGACTCGCCACTTATGGTCAAGCACTGAGGCTGAAGTGTTTTATTCACGAGCTCGATCCAATGGCATCCGTGATGACCAACTGATGGTAGAGAATAAGGCCAGGAACTTTGCAGAAAATATTGCGTTCTCTAGAGAGCTTTTCCCCACTGTCCGTCGTGCCACTTTTGTAACTAAACCCAATTCAATCCTCCGAGTACAGAACACCCTTCCTATCCAATGGCCAGAGCTTTGTGCAGGAGTTGATGCACCTCCTCTTGCATTCCCCGACGATATCTCTAATCAGGTCGGTGTACTTGGCCTAATTGATGAAATGGTTGGTGACCTACACCGCCTACAGCACTACCCGCAGCTAGGGTTTCAAACCTCATTGCCAATTCCTAATGATGTCTTGCAAGCATGGCATGAATTAATCCATCAGGGGTTTAGTAGCCACCTTTTGGACTACCCTATCGGAAAGCTCTAACCATAACGACTCATCTGATCGGGTATGTGGCTTAGATAGTAGATGTTTCCTTCCTGCTATTCCGCTTCTTACCCAGCTCAGAATGCTGCTCTCGTATTGTGTATCCATGTCAACTGGTTAATTAGTGCGATGCGTATATCTATATTTTATAATTACAATCCGCGAGGAAAAAATAGTTATGAGCTACACACAGCTATCGCCAGCAACGAATTGGCACTTTAGGCACGATAATTCGACCCACGACGAGCGCCCCTACACTTACTAGTGGCATAGTGAGTGGAACCGGTGCAACTACACTTTCGCCTTGAAGATGGTCAATGCTTAGAGGATGAGAACGTTAAGCTGCGTACCTGGAAAGTCGCGTTTAGGGGCGAGGAGGTATGGGTGGAGGGATAACTGACAGCGGCTTTCGATGACGTTACTCCCGTCGAGGAATAGCGCTCGCGTAGGTATTCAGGCTCAAAAAATGCTCATCTGCCCGCTGCAACGCATCGAGTGCCTGTGACCGATCATCTTCTGCCAATAAGGTGCACAGTACTTCGGAGATGGCTAAGGCGGGCGTTAACGTATGGAAAAAGCTGTCGCTTTCCGTGGGGCAAAAAATCGTCTGCTTTGACATCCCTACCAGTGGCGATACTTCACTATCGGTGATCGACAGAATCGTCAGCCCCTTGTCTTTTGCCAACTGCGTCAGTTCCAGTGTCGCTACTGCGTAAGGTTTGACGGAGACAACCAGCAAGGCATCTTCGGGCGTGGCACGAATTAGCGCATCGCCGCCGGTTCCCGCCGGTCCATCTAGGTGGACCGAGCGGTCCCCCAACAATGACATAACGTAATGGAAATGCCACGCCACGGAGTGGCATGAGCGCAAGCCTAGCACATACACTTTTCTCGCTGATTTCAGCGTGTTAGCGATGGCTTCCAACCGTTGCAGTGAGTCAGGCTCACAGAGCCGAGTAATCTGAGCACTCAGCCCATGCAGCATATGCGCGGCGATATTGCCGTTGGCCGAGGCTCTAGCCCCCTCGTTTCGCTGGCGAACTTTAGCGGCAAAGCCATCACTTCCCCGCCGCAGCGCTGCCACATAGTGCTCGCGAATATCATCGTATCCTTGCTTCCCCAGGAACTTTGCAAGACGCGTCATGGTGGCAGGCTGCACCGCCGCATGGCGCGCCAACTCGCGCATAGAAACCAGTGCCACCTCATCCGGGTGTTCCAGCACGTAGCGGGCAGCCTGCTGGAGCTGCGGCGACATGGCATCGTACTGGGCGATAATCTGCTCCCTTAAAGGGTCGCGCTGCGGCATGTGTGTTGCCTCTTATACGGCTTGTTAAAACAGCCGCCGATTTAAACGTTACTGTTGTAAAAAAACAATGATCTATGTGTTTTACCAAAAACACAAATGATTCAAATGTTGCAACCACAAGCCAAACTGTGCCAATCTTCTCCTTATGGCGTGCTCACATCGCTAAGTGACCATAAGGAACCGTCTCCATGACTCGTATTCTTCATCGCAGTATCGGCCCAACCCTCCCTCATGCCGCGTCGGCGCAAGGCGTCTACATTACAGACACCTCTGGGCGCCGATACCTAGATGCCTCAGGAGGCGCTGCGGTCACCAGTGTGGGACACGCCCATCCAGAAGTACTGGCGGCGATGCGCGCTCAAATTGATAACCTCTGCTACGCACACACCTCGTTTTTCACCACCGACGCTGCTGAAGCGCTTGCTGAAAAACTCGTCAATTTGGCACCTGAAGGATTGAATTACGTCTATCTCGTGTCAGGTGGATCAGAGGCCGTTGAAGCGGCGCTGAAGATGGCACGGCAGTACTTCGTGGAAATTGGCGCCCCCCAGCGTAGACACATCATTGCCAGGCGTCAGAGTTACCACGGCAACACAATTGGTGCGTTGGCAACCGGTGGCAATGCGATGCGGCGTAAGCAGTTTCAGCCCATTCTGCCAGAAACTCATCATGTCTCCCCCTGCTATGCCTATCGCGAGAAAGGCGCCGATGAGTCGCCTGAGGCTTACGCTATTCGGCTTGCCGACGAACTCGAAGCAAAAATTTTGGAACTTGGCCCTGAAGAAGTGATGGCGTTCGTTGCCGAACCCGTCGTAGGCGCCACCCTTGGAGCTGTCGCCTCTGTCGCGGATTATTTTAAACGTGTTCGTGCGATTTGCGACAAATATGGCGTGCTACTGATCCTCGACGAAGTGATGTGCGGCATGGGGCGGACCGGCACGGTCTTCGCCTGCGAGCAAGACGACGTCATACCGGATATCGTCACCATAGCCAAAGGCTTGGGCGGGGGGTATCAGCCGATCGGCGCAGTGATGCTGTCCGGCAAAATTTACGACAGCTTCGCCAACGGTTCTGGCCTGTTCCAGCACGGACATACTTACATCGGCCACCCTGTTGCCGCGGCAACCGCTAACAAAGTGGTTGAAATCATTGCGCGCCCCGAGACACTTGCCAATGTAAACGCCATGGGCGCGAGATTACAAAGCGGTTTGGAAGCCGTTCTCGGTGCATCCCCTTATGTCGGCGACATCCGGGGAAGAGGGCTGTTTCGCGGTATCGAACTGGTGGCGGACCGAGACACGAAAACACCTTTCGACCCGAGCCGAAAAATTCACGCCAAGATTAAGCGACAAGCCATGGCTCGTGGGCTTATCAGCTACCCTATGGGCGGCACGATTGATGGTATTCACGGTGATCATATCCTGCTGGCACCGCCCTATATTATTGAAGCCGATGATGTCGACCTAATCATTGAGCGCATTGCCGACGCCATCAACGCCGCCATCGCCGAGTGATGTCACGCACCCTATCTGAATGGAGCTCACCCATGACGCCCTCTTCTCCCTGCCCGCCTATTGCTGATGCCGATTGGCCAAACGAGATCGCAGAATTACGCGAAGACTTTGCCGGTGCGCTCAATGTCTATCGCACCATGGCTCATCACCCGGATTTACTCAACGCCTGGGCACCTTTGCGCCAGCATGTTGTTAAGGAAAATGCCTTAGGGCCAGAATTAACCGAGGTGGTGATTCTACGCGCTGGCCTGCGCATGGGGTCACGCTACGAATGGGCTCACCATGTTAGCCGAGCACTCGCTCTAGGATTCTCCACTGCACGAATCGAAGCCATTAGAACTCGCCCCGAAGGCGTTGATGGTCTTATCGTCGACGCGGTGGATGCATTGTTTGACCAGCGAATGCTGCCCCCCGAGCAAGAAGCAGAGCTCGCAGATGCTATCGGACGCAAGGCCGTTATCGACCTGATTGCTATGGTAGGGTTCTATTCGGTGTTGGGCTACCTGCTCAAGACTTACGACACACCGGTCGACGACAATATTCAAAAAGAAGCGCAAAAAATGCCAGCGCTCTTTTCGCTAACCTCGTAGACACTCATGACCCTAAAACTAATGTCAGTCTTAGACAGGGTAAGCTACTAATAAAATCGCCGCCTAATCTAGGCGGCGATTTTCATCTAAAAGATCCCGAAACAATAATGGCGACCTGAATAAATAAGGCATGCTTAGAAGATAGTGAATGTTACGCACATGCATTTGCTTCCAAGCACTACACATCTATTTTTCGCATTACCACACAGTCAAGCTTCCGCCCTGCCACCACCGAATACTCAGGTAGCTTTTCTACTACTTCGAACCCGGCTTTTTCCAGTACCCGCTGTGAAGCGCGGTTGTCTAAAGAGACAATAGCAGAGAGTTCCTTAAGCTGATAAACACCGCGAGCTTCGTTGATCAGATAGTGCAGCGCCTTTTGCGCCAGCCCATTACCACATGCATGCTGGGCTATCCGATAACCCACCTTAGCGTAACCATTTCCTATCTCACGTAGGTTGGCGCGCCCAACTATCGCACCTCGATGTTGAATAATGAACGGCCTCATGCGTCCTTGGGTATTTAACGCCAAGCACTCATTAATATGCTGGCGAATACCTTCAGGCGTGTAGAAGTGTTCCACTCTGGTCTCTATATGCTGCTCAAACCATACCCGCTCGGCTACCTCAAACTGAAGCAGTTCAGCAGCGTCTTGCTGGGCAATGAGCTGAAAAGCTATATCCTTGGCGTGACACATAAGCACGTTTCTCCCTGGGTGCTAAGTTGGTCGATCAGAGGCTATTTCTATAGGCTCAGGGTAAACAAATCACTGACATTGCGGCCACTGATATTGCTATGCTTGCCAGCCTCTTAGCTAGGCAATCTCGGAGCAACAGTTCGTGAAAAAAGAGTCCAGCACCTTAGCGTTTTCCGCTTTCATGGCACTGCTGATTGGCTGTGCAGGAATCACTGCGACGTTGGCGTCTAACTCCCAGGCTATTTTGCTGGATGGATTATTTAACCTTATCTACTTTAGCGTAGCGCTGGTCACCATCAAGGTCAGCAAGTTAGCCAGCCGACCCGATAGCGAGTCCTACCCATTTGGCTATAGCTATTTCGAGTCGTTGGTAAACCTATGCAAAGGTTTATTGATATTAGGCGTTTCCATCTTTGCGTTAGTAGACGCCATCGCTGCGCTACTGACAGGTGGGCGAGAGATCTCAGCGGGGCTTGCCGTTATCTATGCGCTGTTTGCCACGGCCGCTTGCTCACTCACCGCTTGGGTCATGCACCGCAGCCAGCGCCACGTTAGTAGCCCGCTAGTGGCTGCTGACAAACTCAACTGGTTGGTAAACAGTATTATCTCAGCTGCCGTGTTAGCAGCATTCTGCTTGGTGATGCTGTTTGAGCGCTTAGACTGGCGGGGAATCGTACCTTATGTCGATTCACTTCTGGTGATGGCCGTGGTGTTGCTATGCCTTGGCGTACCGGTGCGTATGGCCTCCCAGGCTCTGCGCGAGCTGCTCAATAAAACGCCCGACGAAGCAATCGCCGAGCCAGTGCGCCAAGCGGTTGCTCGTGGTCTTGCAGATATCGACACCCAGGAAGTGCGGGTTCGCATGGTACGCCCTGGCCGCCTGCTGTATATCATGGTTCATGTGGTGCTACCCAAAGCATTTCATGCGTCTACGCTTGCCCATCAAGATGTCCTACGCCAGCAAATTGATGAAGAAGTGCGCCTCGTTTACTCCCCTGTTGTCTGCGATGTGGTCTTCACCGAAGATGATCGCTGGGCAGCGCCTTCCTGCGGGCAGCTAGTGAAGAAACACGCTTAATCGCGCACCACTAAAAAAGCGGCCCGTGGGCCTAATGCCAGTCAGTTAAGGCTGACTGGCATTAGCCGATGGGCTGGTTTTTTGTTTAATAAGTGCCTGACGATGACTCCACCCCAGACCTCCGAGCCGCCCTCGTCATTCCCGCAGGCCCTTAGCGGGAATCCATGTTGACCTGGAGTTTCGGGCTGCTGCAGGCCAAGGTCAAGTTGGATTCCCGATACCCCCGCTCGGGAATGACGTGCGGTGACTCGGGAATAACGCTTGTGTCTATGGTAACTATTAAACCGCTGAGACAGCGGCATAAGCCACCATTTCTACCAACATCTCTTCTCGCGCAAAACCAGACACAATAATGGCGGCCCGATTGGGATAAGGCGCGGTAACATATTCCGCATAGACGCGATTAACAGTGGCCAGATCTTCGCGTTGCGTCACGTAGATCAATACCTGGGTCAGCTGCTGCATACCCGCGCCAGCACTTTCTAACGTGTGCTGAAGATTATCTAAGGTTTGGCGAGTTTGTGCTTCAATGCCACCCTCGACCACCGCCCCATCGGTACCAATGGGAATTTGCGCGGTGAACAGGATACCATTACCAACAACCGCCCACTCCAATGGTGCCTTAGCCGCGTATAAATCTGTTTTTACCTGTTGAATCATTTCACTACTCTCGTCGGTTCATCAATCATTATCATTAACGCCCGCACCGGCACCACTGCGGGAAGCATCGGAAGACTCGACTAACATGCGATGGGCTAGGGTTTTCAAGCGTGCCCAGATCGCATCATCGACCTCGGTGCCTTCCTGAAGCGCACGCTCTCGGCAAGCCATTAGATCGAATTCAGAATGGCGTGCCAGCAAATCAAGGTCGTGGTCCGCTCCCAGGGAAGGCAGCAGCTCCACATGGTTGGCCATCACCAGGGTGATGCCGTCATTGGGTTCGTTTTCTTCCGGAACATCGCGCACCGAGTAGATGCGCACCTCTGGGGTGGGGTGACCCGCACGAAAGCCCACCACCTGTTCGGTAAGCGGCTCCTGAGAGTTACGCCAGAAGGCAGTAATATTGATACCTCTGCCCGCCAGACGTGACAGATAACCCATGATTAACTGGCGGTTGCGACAGCGACGGATTTTTACCACGGACAAACCGCGCGCACGGGCTTTGGCAAACCCCAATTCAGTCGCCAAGCTGATGCTGCGCAGTACGCTCTGGCCATGGCCGTCCAGGACGGCTAGGTCGCCGTCTTGGTAAATCACCTCGGGCAAGGCCTCGGGGTCTTCTTCGAGTAGAAAATCTAGGCCGCGGTTAAGCTGATCAACCGCGTTGAAACCGTGACACTGCATCCACGCCACCATATCAGCAGCATCCGCGGCATCACCGTCTTCAAATCCAATACCGGTAAACGCTTTTCTGCACAGACCTTGCAGCTCATTAAAGGAGACTTTCATAACGACATACCTCCTTGAGCAGTTCGCTGTTGTTGTGATGGCGACTGTTGTAATGGCGACCGCTCGCCCTGTGGAGATTGATCGCCCTGTGGAGATAGCTCAGCGGGTGCCACGCAGCCCTTTTCCAGCTGCGGCTGTAGCGGAAAACTCCAGTCATCGAAGTGACTAAGGTCTTCCGGCTCGGCGTTAAGCTCCTCCACCAGCGGCGCCCCCTGAAGCAGGGTAATGCGTACCCAACGATCAGATTTGGGGTCGAAGCGGCTAGCACCAAAAAACGCTAGCTTGGTGCGTAGCAGGTGCATCGGCTTCATACCCTGATGCCAGAGGTTGGCATGAATATCGCCATAGGTAGACTTCACCAGCGTCTGCACACGGCGAATGATCTCTTTATGGCGCGGTTTAGCGAGCAGAAAATCGACCACTTTGGCGCGCGGTGTGGTTTCCAGAAATTCGCAGATAGCTGCATGGCTATGGGCAACCCGTGGCCCCATGGCAATCAGCATCTCTTTCTCAGTACCTGGTTCTTCATGGCGCACACCTAGGCGTGGTTCCTCTTTTTCTGTTGAGCGATACCAGAACCAGTAGCTCCCTTCACGGCTGGTGTATTCATACTCCAGTGCCCAGCTATAGTGCGTCTCTATCAACTGGCGCAAGCGCATCAGCGGCATATCTGGCTGAAGGTCGAGGTTTTCATTAACCCCCATTTGCTCTTCCAGCGGGTCGACCTGTTCAGGATAAAGCTCAATCAACAGCGTGTTGATCAGTTCCTGAGCCTCTAGCGATAGTGTCCGCTCGCTCCAGGCCACCAGCTGTGCCCAGAGGTCTTCCTCTAACGGTGCGCTCTCCAACCAGGCCAGCACATCCGGCAGGGCTTCCACGGTGGTCGTATTGCGCTCGGTCTGCTCAACGTCCTCAGTAACGGTTTCCGCCAAGTGCTGTATTGCTCGACGGGTTAAGGCAATCAGCCTGGCACGCTCATGCTCGCTAGGTGTCTGACGTTGAACCAGCGCCAATGCGGTTTCACGCTGGTTTACCCACTGGGCAATCAGCTGTGGATGGTTAATCAAAAACGGCGCCATACCTAGGCCGGTGGAGTTGCCGATACCCAGATAGCGGCGCAGCTCGGTGGCCAGTTCGCAAGCCGTCTCAGGTGCTCGACAACGCGCCAGATGCTCAACCTGTTCAATAGAGAAGTGGCGCAGCAGATAGACCCCCGCCATCTGCGCCGAAAATGGGCGGCGAAAATCGGGGTTTTCATGTAAGCGGGCAAAGTCTGCAATGCCAAACTTACCATTGCCGTAAACAGCGGTGGTGCGGTATAGATAGCCCACCCGAGTTAACCATGTAGGATCCGGTTGCCGACCATTAGCCAACGCTTCCACAAAATGCGCAAAGTTACGCAGGCTTTTGTTGGCGCGAGACATTACCAATAAGCGTGGATGCTGGCGTCCAGCTTCTTGCAGCGGCACATTAGCCGCCATTTGTGCCAACAGGCTGTCGTCCACATCCCCTTCGACCAGGCCGAAGGTGACATCCCAGGCCTCAGCGATAACGCGGTCAGATCGGGCCGCGTCATCAAGCGGCTGGGCAAACATCACCCCATGGTAACGACCATAGGGCGTTTGCAAGCGGTAGATGACGGTGCCATAACCATTCTCGTCCAGATCAAAGCGTTCTCGACTCACCTGCCACCGTTGGCGTCCCATCTGGCGCATCAGGGTACGCACAAAACTTAAGCGGCAAGCATGCAGGCTACCCAGGCGCTCCAAACGCATCACTTCATCGGCAGGCCGTAAGCTCAAGGGCGCCAGTGGTGCCAGCCCCCAATCACGATTACTCATTAACAATCACCTTCTTGCGCGTCGTCAACCCCTGTTCACGCGCCATGGCATAGGCTGCTTTTGGCCCTAGCCACAGGGATGGCAGCAGCACCAGAGACACAGGGATGGCGGTAATCACGATAAATTGCTGCAGCACGCCTATCTGTCCAGCGCCCATATAGAGCAGGATCGCGGCCATCAACGACATAGTGATACCCCAGAAGACACGCACAGCCGTGTGCGGTTGATCATGTCCAGTACACACGACGGCAATCGCGTAGCTCATGGAATCGCCAGTGGTCGCCACAAAGATGGTGGTTAGCAGCAGAATAGCCAGCGCCATAACCGTACCGCCCGGCAGCGCTTGCGCCACGGTTAACGTCGCCACATCAAACTGGAAGTTATTGAGCGCTTCGGTCAGGTCAATCGCACCGGTTAACTGGTAGTGGATACCTGAGCCCCCCAGCAAGGTAAACCAGACGGTAGTGGCGATAGGTGCCATCACAGCAACCGCCAGAATCATCTGGCGAATGGTGCGGCCGCGTGAAATGCGGGCCACAAAAATCGCCATCAGCGGGCCGTAACCGATAAACCAGGCGAAGAAGAATACCGTCCACCACTGCATCCACCAGCCTGGGGCGGTTTCCGAGGTCATGGTGGCCATAGCAAAGAAGGAGGTAATGTACTGACCGAACCCTTGTAGATAGGCGTTAGTAAAGAACAGCGTAGGGCCGAAAATAAAGATCACCGCCGCAATCACTAACGCCAGAAACACGTTAAAACGACTTAGAATCTGGATTCCACGATGAATACCGGTTGCTGCCGAGGTGACGTAAACTACCCCTAGCGCTATCAGAATCATCAACTGGGTGGCGTAGCCCTCGCTGATACCAAACAGTTCGTGCAAGCCAAAGCTAACCTGAGTAGCTAGGAACCCAATGGGGCCAACGGTGCCCGCCACCACAGCAATCACACAGCAGGCATCTACAACGCCACCCACCCAGCTACGCATCAGACGCTCACCAAGCACTGGAGCTAGCAAGGTGCGCGGCTGCAGCGGTAGACCACGGTCGTAGTGCCAGTAAGCCAGTACGATGGCAGTCAGCGAGCCAAGTACTGCCCAGGCCAGAAACCCCCAGTGCATAAACGACTGCGCCAAGGCACTGGCAATGGCTTCCACGGTACCGGCTTCGGTGTCAAACGACGGTGGCGTGACCACGAAGTGATACACCGGCTCTCCAGCAGCAAAGAACACACCGCCCCCCGCCAGCAAGGTACACATAATGATCGAAAGCCATTTAAACGTGCTCAACTCTGGCCTGTCCAAACCACCGATCTTGGCACTGGCGGCTGGAGAGATGGCTAGGCCAATAGCGATAAAGAAGGTCAGCAACAAAAAAAGTTGGAAGTAGGAGCCAAGCACTGCCGCTGTCCAGGCGAAGCCGGAGGAAATAACCCCTGCCACCCCTTCTAGATTAATCAGCGACAGAAGTACAAAAAGAATAACAAAACCGCCACTAAGCGCGAGGACTACCGGGTCGCCGAACTTACTTAGCCCGGAGGCTTCATCCTTGTTGTGGGGAGAGTTCATTGAAAAACCTCATTATTGATTATTGTTGGGAGTATCTGGTTAAACATGGCTAGCAGACTGATTAGGCCGTAGGTGTATTAGGGGGTAGGTGTCGTTGTTCGCTCTAATAGCTCAACCCAGTTGCGCCCCATAATGCGGGTGATCTCTTCATCACCAAACCCTTTGGCGCGTAGCTCGCCAATCAGGTTCGGGAAGTCGCGACTATCACGCAACCAAGCCAAAGGCTGCGGCCAGCCTGCGTTATTGGCGCTGCCTTCGCCGTAGTCCATCTCTTTTGACCAGCGTCCGTTACGCATCCATTCCAGTACAGACGTTGGCTGGTTCTGGCATAAATCCGTACCGAGTCCAACATGCTCAATACCCATCATGTCTACGGTGCGGGCAATCATGTCGCAGTAATCTTCCAGAGTGCAGTCTGGGCCGTTCTTCAGGTGGAACGGATAAGCCGAAAAGCCCAGCAGACCATCGCTTTCAGCAATTGCCTGAAGCACTTTGTCAGACTTATTACGCTTGGCGGCGTGGAAAAAGCTTGGGTTTGCATGGGAGATAATCACTGGGCGTTCGGAAATTTCGATCGCTTCAAGCGTCGAGCGCTCGCCGCTATGGGACATATCGATCACCATCCCGACCCGGTTCATCTCGCGAATTACCTGACGGCCAAAACGGGTGATGCCGCTGTCTTCACTTTCATAACAACCACACGCCAGCAAGCTTTGATTGTTATAGGTGAGCTGCATAATCAACAGCCCCAGCTGGCGAAGCACCGCGACCATATCGATATCATCTTCAATCGGCGAGCAGTTCTGGGCACCAAAGAAGATGCCCACTTTGCCTACCTGCTGAGCGCGTAAAATATCGCTGGGTGCGTGCACCGGCATAATCAAATCGCCATGGGCTTCAAAACGGCGGTTCCATTCGCCGATGCGAGTTAGGGTTTCGCGCAGGGTTTCGTGATATACCAGAGTGGCATGGACGGCATCCACGCCACCCTCGCGCATCTGCTCAAAAATCTCTCGAGACCAGTTGGAATACTGCAGTCCATCAACGGTCAGCATCTGTTTAGACATGCGCCGCTCCTCACGCTTTCACGTAGCAAGTCTTGACTACGGTATAAAACTCACGCGCATAGCGCCCCTGCTCACGGGGGCCGAAGCTGGAGTCCTTGCGGCCGCCAAACGGCACGTGGTAATCGGTGCCAGCGGTGGGCAGGTTGACCATCACACAGCCGGTCTCGGCTTCGGCTTTGAAGCGAGTCGCCAGCGCCAATGAGTCAGTGATAATGCCTGCGGTTAGGCCGAAGTTAGTGTCGTTCAGGGTAGCGATCGCCTCGTCCATATCGGCGACCTTGATCACACAGGCTATTGGGCCGAAGACCTCTTCACGGTTGATGGCCATCTCATTAGTAGTCTCAACAAACAGCGTGGGGGCCATAAAGTAGCCTTCGCTGGCGCAACTTACCCGCTCGCCGCCAAACACCAACTTGGCGCCATCAGCTTTACCACGTTCAATCCAGTTCAGGTTGGACTCCAACTGACCGGCATCAGCGACGGGGCCAATCTGCACGCCTTCTTCCAGCGCTGGCCCAACGTTGGCTTTCGCTAGCCGTGCGGTCAGCTTGTCCACAAACGCATCGTGAACAGCTTCATGAACAATCAGCCGTGAAGACGCCGTGCACTTCTGCCCCGTACCGGAATAGGCGCCGTTGAACGCCGCTTCCACCGCCAAATTTAGATCGGCATCTTCAGCAACAATCAGGGCATTCTTGGAGCCCATTTCCAACTGGCACTTGACCAGATTACCGGCGGTAGCCGCCGCCACTCGGCGACCCACTTCCAGCGACCCGGTGAAGGTCAACGCATTGATGGCAGGGCTGGTGATCAGTGCTTCACCAACACTACCACCACTCCCCATCAGTAGGTTGAAGGTGCCTGCTGGCAGTGCTTGACGACTGATGATTTCGGTCAAGGCCCAGGCGCTGGCAGGCACCAGATTGGCAGGTTTGAAAATAACCGCGTTACCAAAGGCTAGTGCCGGAGCGATTTTCCATACGGCAGTAGCCATCGGGAAGTTCCACGGGCTGATGATGCCCACCACGCCCACTGGCTCGCGGCGTGTATCAACTTCAACGCCAGGACGGACTGAATCTACCCGCTCATCTAGCTGCCGTAGTACTTCGGCGGCGTAGTAGTGGAAAAACTGTGCTGAACGCGCCACTTCGCCCACGCCTTCAGTCAGCGGTTTACCCTCTTCCCGAGACAGTAAACGGCCCAGTTCTTCCTTGCGCGCCATCAGCTCATCGCCAATCGCCATCAATACACCATAACGCTGCTCCAAACCGCTTTTGGCCCACTCTTTCTGGCCTTGGCGAGCCGCCTTAATGGCGTCCTCCACCTGAGTCGCATTCGCCTGGGCGTAATCGCCGATGACATCGGCTAGATCCGAAGGGTTAACGTTGGTGATGTGACGTTCACCATCGACCCAGTGGCCGTTGATATAGAGCGCGTGGAGGGATGACATAGCGACCTCTTTCTTAATGTCGTTGATAACGGGTTGTTGACGACATGCTAGAGAAGGCGAGAATATAAGGATAATCAATAATTCAGATAAAATGATCAGTAAAACTTACCATAATAGCTTGCCACTATAACGAGATTAAACACCGACCATGCTCCCCGAATTGAAACTGGCACCTTTACGCTATGTACTGGCGATTCTTGATTCGGGTGGCTTTCATGCCGCAGCCAAGCAGTTGCATCGCAGTCAGCCAGCCATTTCTATGGCCGTACGTGACCTTGAAGAGCGCCTTGGCCAGCCACTCTTTGAAAAAGGCGGCGGCAAAGCCCTGTTAACGCCCTTTGGCCGTTGGTGCGAACCACGCTTCCGCGAATTGGTGGCCCATCACGACCGAGTATGTCGCGATGCGCTGGCCATTGCTCGCCAGCAGCGTGGCCGCGTTGATATTGCCGCTGTACCCTCGGTCGCCAGCCGTCTTATGCCCGCTCTATTAGCCGGATTTCTGGAGGCTTACCCCGGTATTGATATCAGCCTGCAGGACGGCCACTCCGAACGAGTCAATGAGATGGTTCTGAAAGGCGAGGTAGAGCTCGGTATCACTAGCTTATGGCTACCCGATGACACCCTCCGCTTTGATGCGCTACTTCATGATGATATTGGCGTAGTGTGTCGTGACGACCACCCACTGGCTCAGAAAGATGCACTGCATTGGCGCGCTTTAAAGCCGTATACACTCATTCGTAACGGCACCTCGCGCCTGCTTGAAGGGTCGCCAGCAGCAGAGCTTTTAGCCCATAGCACGCTGTATATTTCCAACATGATTTCGCTGACTGCCATGCTGGAAGCCGGTATAGGTGTAACCACCCTGCCCCGGTTAGCGTTCCAGGAAGAGCATCAGCGGCTGCGCTTTATTCCACTCGCCACCCCGCACTTGGAGCGCCGAATTGGGTTATTACGGCGAGCACGACAAAGCCTTTCACCCGCCGCAGATGCAATGTATGGCTATTTAATGGCGCAGCTGGAAGGAAGCCATCGCTAAGACACTCGGCCAGCCCCCATGACACACATGAGGGCTGGCCTATGCACTATTGCGTTACAGATGCGCTAGCAATAGCAGCGTTATATTAAACACCGATATCGCGGTAGTGACGGGCAACTTTCTCGATGGCAATCAGATAGGCCGCCATGCGGTAGTCGTTAACTTTCGGGTTTTCATTACGAGTACGAATGATCTCTTGCAGCGCCAAGCGCATGGTATCGTCCAATCCAGAACGTACCAGATCAAACTCATCGGCGCCGCGAGCTAGTTCATCGGCCAGATGATCTGGCACCTTATGCCCTGTCGACTCTTCAATCGCACGAATAATGTGCTGACCACGCGCTTCATGGAAGCGTTTATCGAGCCTTCCAAAGCGGACGTGATTCAAGTTACGAATCCACTCGAAATAGGAAACCACCACACCGCCAGCGTTGCAGTACGCATCGGGGATAATCTCGACACCCCGCTCTTGAAGTATTTTATCTGCTTCATAGGTAATAGGGCCGTTGGCCGCTTCAGCGATAAGCGGCGCCTGAATATAGGGCGCATTTTTGGCAGTGATAACACCTTCCAGGGCCGCCGGAATAAGAATATCGCACTCAAGCTCCAGCACCTTGTTACCATCTTCTCGGTACTCTGCATGCGGATATCCCTGCACCCCTCCGGTCTCAGCGATATACTCACGTACCGCCTTAACATCCAAGCCATCGTCATTAACCAAGGCCCCATCACGCTCGATGATAGCGGTAATCCGGCTGCCATCTTCGGTCTGTAGAAAGTGCGCAGCGTGGAAGCCAACATTACCTAATCCCTGCACCACAATCCGCTTGTCAGCCAAGCTGCCAGACAGCCCACAACGTTTGATTTCTTCTGGGTGGCGGAAAAGTTCGCGCAACGCATACTGCACCCCGCGCCCGGTCGCCTCGTTACGTCCACGCACACCACCATGCTCCACCGGTTTACCGGTTAATGCCCCCATGTAGTTGATGTCATTAGGGAACATCTGGCGGTAGGTATCCACCATCCAACCCATTTCCCGTGGCCCAGTGCCCATATCGGGTGCGGGAACGTTGGTGGCAGGACTTAGATAACCTTTGTTTATCAGCTCGCGTGCAAAACGCCGCGTAATGGCTTCCAGCTGTTTCTGAGTGTACTTACGCGGATCAATGATCAGCCCACCTTTGGAACCACCAAACGGTACGTCGACAATCGCGCATTTATAGGTCATCAGCGCTGCCAACGCCTCGACTTCGTCCTGGTCGACCATCATCGCAAAACGAATACCACCTTTTGAGGGCAGACGGTGGTCACTGTGGGTGGCTCGCCAGCCGGTAAATATTTCAATCTTGCCGTCGATATCAATCGGGAATGATACCTGCACCACGCTTTGGCACACCTTTAGGGCATTCCCAACCCCTTCTTCCAGCTCCATGATGTCGATGGCGTGATCCACCATGTGCTCAACACTTTCGCGAAAAGACATGCCCTGTTGGGCGAACTTGGTATCACTCATTAGTGGCGCTCCATTGCTGCGTTATTTTTATCAATGTCGTCATCAGTACGGTTTCAGGAATCACCAACATTTGCGATTGTGCCGTGCGGTTTTCGTTGGTTTAAGCTCCCCTACTCACTGACTCTAACAAAGCCTCTGCGCCACCAACTTTCAACTATTGTTAAATTCTCACTTAACCAACTTCAACCACCAAATTCGGCTGAAACAACGCTGGGGTGAACTCATAGGGATAACCGCCTGGATTAGCGATAACTCGAGTGCCGTTACGTAAAATATCGACGGGCTCATGAACATGACCATGCACCCATAGATCCATCTTGCCCATTAATTGAGGTAGGTGGGAAGCAAAGGCTGGGGACAGCGCATCACCGAGATATTGTTCAGGGATGCAGCTATGTAAAGGTGCATGATGGCTAATGACAACGCGCGGGCCATCAAAAGGTTGCTCCAGCTCATTACTCAGCCATGCAAGCGCTTCAGCGTGTAATTCTTGGCTAGCTTGAGGAGTAAACACGTGGCCTGGGGCTGTTGTCACGATGCGAAAATCGGGCATATAGCGTAATGCTTTAGCGGCGGTCTCTTCTGGATTGTGCGTTGGGTCATCGGCATAGAGCGAAAAATCAGTCCATAACGTAGTGCCATAAAAACGCACCCCGCCGATGGTGATTGCTCGATTATCCAGCAGCTCAATCTTTTGGCGACGGGCCTCGATGTCGAGCTCTTCACGAAGTAACGGCATACAGGTACCGTAAAACTCATGGTTTCCTGGCACATATACGATAGGTATTTCTGGAAACCGTTGCCTAGCCCAGGCAAGCCCTTCTGTCCTCTTATGAATATCGCCTGCCAGAATAATGAGATCGGCTTCTACCTCCGGCAGCTCACGGTCACCGTCAAAAAACTCTAAATGAAGATCCGATAAGATACGTAATCGCATAGTATTCCTTACTTTTCCCTAAGTAACGACAGCGTTATAGACCCAACCGCGCTATAAACTGACTAGTAAGCTGAACGACCTCTGCTTCTGCTTCACGGTGGGGAACATGGCCAATACCCGGCAGAATTTCACAGTGCGCCGGGCCGCCTGTGTAGCGAGCAATGCGTTCTGGTTGGCGATGCGAGCCATACTCATCTTTTTCGCCATGAAGCACTAGCGTAGGACAATTAACGCGCTCAAGGGCGGGGATAAGCGACCAGTGCTCAAACGCTGGATGCAACCAGGTGTCCGTCCAGGCATGCAGCACCCAATGCGCTTTCTCGCCATGATACTTTTCCAATTTGGCGAACTGCTCCGGCATTTGGAAAGCGGCCTGCGCCACTTCAATGCCACGTCGAGTTCGCGATTCATTAAATGTCTGGGCAGCAATAGTGATAAGACCTAGGCACTGCTCTGCATACTCCCCCGCACAGTGCACCGCCATACAGCCACCTACGCTATGCCCGAGCGCAATAAACCGCGTTAACTGAAAAGCGTCTCTTAACGCCGCAAAATTTACTGCTGGCTCATCGTCGATAAAGCTCAGTAGCGGCGGTGCCAGGCACGCATCGGAGCGCCCATACCCTAGGCGATCATAGGCAATCACTCGTCGTTGGGTCGCCGCACACAGCGCTGCTGGAAAGCTGCGCCATAAATCCACACAGCCCAAAGAGTCATGAAACAGCACAATGGGCACATCAGAGCGCAAATGAGGCGTTTCCCAAGTACGGGTAAACACGCGGCCATGGGAACTTGATACCCAGCGGTCGCGGAAGGTAGGTTCCGGATAAATAGTGTCAGAATCGACAGTTGTTAGCACCATGGTATAACTCGTTGTTTTATTAATTAGTTATAGCTATTTGGGCAGCATATCATGCTAAACACGCAAGATTGTGCGCTGCTTATTATATTAACAATGGTAAAATTGCTGCAATGCAACAAAAATAGCCTATACTCTAGGTGTGTCCCAATAGGAGGACCACCGAATGATTTCCACGTTTGCATTATCAACTCAAGATGACGAAGTGTTTGCTTTTTGGCGCTTACAAGCCAATTGGCAACATGCTGCCAATGAAGCATTAGCGGCCTATTTCGGCTAACAGCAGCGATATTTACCGCTATGCCTCCCCCCTAGGCAAAAAAATAGCCACCCAAGCCGACGCTTTTTGTCGGCTTTTTATATTATGAAAATCTTTTCCACTCAAAGGCATAGGCTGAAAATGCGCACCTTTGTAAGCAATTTCTTACAAACTATGGCAATTATCCTACATCTTTAGGACTAGCCTTATGGGGCGGAATGGGCATAAACTTTGACCCGCAGCTAACTTGCTGCGACGCACAAAGCAAACTATGTATAACTAAATCGGGGGCCATAAAGCCCATTATGGCTAAACGTCCCTCAACCTCTGAATTAGGAGTACTCGCCATGTCATCTTTAGCTACTCAGGGTCAGACAATGGAAGTGGATGTGATGCAGGTGTGGGCTGATCGTGCCAAGCAACAGCGCGCTGCCTTCGACGCCATTGTGGCCTACATGCGCCAGCAATAAGGCAGGACTCTTTACTGAACTGCCGGTACCTACCACAACGCCTCGGCCGCTATTACGATTCTTTCAGCAGCCGAGGTGTTGCTGAATCAGGCAGGCTTAGCCCCTGACGCTGCTCTCTTCTTTTTGTTCAGTCAGCTGAGCCAGGTAGGTTTCTTGCAAAATGTACATACGCTTCACATCGCGGTATCTACCGTTGATAAAAAACTCCTGAACCAAATGTCCCTCTTCAATAAAGCCGCTCTCTTCGTAGAGATGGATCGCTTTGACGTTTTCCACCGCTACAATCAGATACACCTTGTGTAGGTTCAAAATAGTAAAGGAGTAATGCAACGCCTGATGGATCAATGAGCGGGCAAACCCTTTGCCCTGGTGATCTGGCGTGATAATGATCTGAAATTCACCGCTGCGGTGAATGTAGTCGATCTCAATCAGTTCGACTAAGCCAATGGCATTACCGTCGCTGTCTTCCGCTACGAAGCGTCGCTCAGCGTTATCATGAATGTGCTTGTTATAAAGCTCCTCTAACTCATCGAACGACTCATACGGCTCCTCGAACCAGTACGACATGATGCTCTGGTTATTGTTGAGCTCGTGAACAAAGCGCAGATCGCTGCGCTCCAGCGCTCGTAAATAAAGTTTTTTGTCCATCACTCACTACTCTTATGGGGAGTCATTCAAATTACTCGTTTTCAATAGGCCATTCTTGACTACCCCAACAGGGTAGCTACTTGTCAGATCCATCTACTTGCGGTTGGGTTGCCCTGAAGTATTCTATGGGTGATAGAAGTATGCTGTTAACCATAGATGGTTCCTGGCACCTTGCTCGATAAAGCGCCTCACAGTGGCTAACCCAAAAGGAGCTCCGCATGATTGACCTACGCAGTGACACGGTGACCCGTCCCACCGCTGCCATGCTTGAAGCCATGATGGCCACCCCAGTGGGGGATGATGTGTGGGGCGATGATCCAACCGTCAACGCATTTCAAGAAAAGCTAGCCGAGCAAGCAGGTAAAGAAGCGGCGCTTCTTTTTCCGAGTGGTACACAAAGCAACCTAGTGGCACTCATGGCTCACTGCGAGCGAGGTGATGAGTACATTGTGGGGCAATCAGCCCATACCTACCGTTATGAAGGCGGCGGTGCCGCGGTGTTAGGCAGCATACAGCCACAGCCTATTGAAAATGCCGCCGATGGCAGCTTGCCGTTGGCGAAAGTCAGTGCAGCAGTAAAAGCAGATGATTTCCACTTTGCGCGTACACGCCTTCTGGCGTTAGAAAACACCATTGGTGGCAAAGTGCTACCCGCCGACTACGTCTTAAAGGCTACCGAGCTGGCCCGCTCACGGGGGTTGGCAACACACTTGGACGGCGCGCGACTGTTTAATGCAGCGGTCGCCACAGACACCTCACTTAAGCAGCTATGCTTGCCGTTTGATAGCGTGTCGCTATGCTTTTCGAAAGGCCTGGGCGCTCCCATTGGCTCTGTCTTAGTGGGCTCGCAAACATTGATCGACCGCGCACGGCGCTGGCGAAAAATGGTTGGTGGCGGCATGCGACAATCTGGCATTATTGCCGCCGCCTGCCAGTATGCTCTGGAGCATCACGTGACTGACCTAGCCCACGACCACCGCCGCGCTGGGCGCTTGGCGGAGGGCTTGGCAAAACTGCCTGGCGTCGAAATCACCGCACAGGCAACCAATATGGTATTCGCCCACTTTCCCGACGAACATGTAAAACCACTTTCAACCTGGCTAAAAGAGCACGGCATTTTGATCGAGCTGCTTTACGCCACGCGTTTCGTCACTCACCGAGATATCAATGACGCAGATATTAATAAGGTCATCGCGGTGATGGAGGCCTACTTCAGCCGCCACTAACCCTGGCAATGCTAACTGAACGCTGCTGAAGCAAGCACTAGATGCACTGCAATTGTCGCCATCATCAAGCCAATAAGCCCATCGATCATGCGCCATGCAATGGGCTTTGAGAGCCAAGGCGAAAGTGCAGCACCACCCCAGGCCAGCAGGCTAAACCACAGTATGGAAGCGGTAGAAGCCCCTGCCACAAAAATACCGGCGCTTTCCTGCTGGGCGCCAATGGCGGGGATTAGCAGCAGCGTATCCAGATAGACCTGAGGATTGAGCACCGTTACCGCAAGGGTAGCGAAAATCACCTTCGTTAGGCTATGCCCCTGCACCGCTTCAGCGTTCAACCCTTGCCGCCCACTAAAGGCTCGAAGTAGCGCCTGAGCTGCCAACCAGCTTAAAAACACGATGCCCAACCAGCGCATGGCTTCCATCGCGTTCGGCATGGTCAGCAGAAATGCGCTTACCCCAAACATACCTGCCGTGAGCAGGATGATATCGGCGCTCATACACAGCCCCGCCGACCACCAGTGGTACTCACGCCGCACCGCCAACCCCAGCACGTATGCATTTTGCGCCCCTATCGCCATGATAATTCCGCCGCATACGACTAAGCCTGTTAAATAGCTTTCCCACATTGCCATCTCCTGTGTCTTGTTGAGTGTTGAACAGGCAAATAGCGTAAGCGGCACCCAACATAATCAAAAATCATACTGCTAATGACACATTAGAAATTCTTATAATGGCAAGCTAACCTTAAAGCCATAAATACTACTTAATAGATAACGATTTATGTTCGACTATAAACTTCTCCATGCATTGGCGACGGTGGTAGAGTGCGGCGGTTTTGAGCGGGCTGGCGATATGCTGGGGCTTTCCCAGTCAGCTGTATCACAACGCATAAAAGCACTGGAAGTACGTCTAGGACAGCCTGTGTTAGTGCGCCACCCGAAGCTTTCGCCTACCCCTGCAGGCCAGCGGCTGCTGACTCACTACCAGCAGGTTCAACTGCTGGAACGCGACCTGCACCAGGCGTTACCCACTCTGGATAACACAGCGACTCGACTGCGAATTGCGATTAATGCTGATAGCGTAGTGACGTGGTGGGCCGACGCGGTATCCGATATTTGCCAAAGCGAGGGGGTACTACTGGACTTAGTGATTGAAGATCAAGACGTTGGTCTTAAGCGACTCAGAGACGGAGACGTAGCGGCTTGTCTTTGCGCAACACCAACGCCGATCGCAGGTGCTCGGTGTATTAAAGTAGGCGAGATGCGTTATCTACCGCTCGCATCTCCGGCCTACGTACAGCGCTACTTTCCTGAGGGCATTTCTCCAGAAGCCTTCCAGCAAGCCCCAGTCATTGTGTTTGGCCCCCATGACCAGCTACAGCACCAATTTCTTGCTCAGTGTGGTTATCACGGCTACTTCCCCTATCACTTGTGCCCTTCATCAGAGGGGTTTGTGCGGCTCGCCATGGCAGGCATTGGTTACGGTATGGTTCCACAACTGCAGGCGCTTGATCAGTTGCAATACGGCCATCTCGTCAGTATTGCTCCCGGCCATTCACTCACTGTCCCTCTATACTGGCACTTTTGGCGTCACAGCGGCCAGCTCATACAACACCTAACCAAAAGTCTGAACCATCTAATGCTTTAGAATCATTATCAGCCAGTTGTTTAGAAAGGCGTCTACACTAAATGTGTCTTTTCGTAACTGAGATGCAACGCACTCACTGCGTGTCAGCAAGCGGTTATTTCGTGTTTAGGTTAATACGACTGAAACTTTAACATTAGGTAGCAGTGACAGTACCAAGCACTCCGGCGTAGGCAAGGGAACCTAGGCAGCACTGTCCGGGGAAAAAGAAAAACCAAAAAAGTGATACCTATGGACACTTATTGTTGGCTAACGCGCTTGCCAGCCGGCCTGCTTGCGCTATTCCTAAGCTGGTTCCCGCTTGCAAGTAACGCTGCCACAACCCTAACGGCATCACCAGAGCATGCAAGCTACTCTTTAAATACAGTCAGTAGTTACTGGCATGCCTCAGAGCCGCTTGAGTTGGAAAGCGTATTAGCGCGCGCCCCCACTTTTCAACCTGTTCAGCACACCTCAGACTTACACTTTGGTTACACGCAGAACGATACGTGGCTCAAAACACACATTCATAATGCATCACCGATCCCTGCCAGGTGGTATGTTCAGTTCGAATACCCCTTTTTAGACCATGTAACGCTTTATACGCTTCGAGAGCAGCTAAGTGAGGTCAATCATAGCGGAAGCGCCGTGCCGGTTGATGAGCGATCAATCGCTCAGCGACAGGCCGTTTTTCCACTAGTGCTGGCTGGCGGAGAAGCCGTGACACTGTATGCCAAGGTGAGCGCCACGGGTAGCAAGTTTCTGAGCTACACCTTAATAGCGCCTAACGCTTTTTATACTCAGAATGATCGTCATAATTTCTGGCTGGCGACCTATTTCGGCATGCTGCTGGCATTAAGCGTTTACAATCTGCTGCTATTTTTTGGACTTAAAGAGCGCGTATTTCTTTACTACGCGCTGTTTGCTTTTGGGTTTACGTTAGCCATTTTGACATTCAATGGACTTGGTACGCTGATCTTTTGGAGCTTTCTTGGCGATCACACTGCACGCTTAGTGGCGATCGGGTTTACCTTTGCCTCCACCATGGGCACCCTATTTTCTCAAAGTTTTCTTAATACCGCATATTATTGTCCGCGCTGGCACCAAGCTCTTACGCTGTTTCGTGGCTACTGCTGGCTAGCGTTGCTGGCAGTGATCCTTTTGCCAACCCAACCCGCTCTCAGGTTAATGGACATCACCGGGTTTAGCGCTTCACTGTTAGTCCTGAGCTGTGGCATTTACTGTAGCTGGCACCGCGTGCCTAGCGCTCGTATCTTTGTACTCGCTTGGGCAATTTTCCTCCTGGGTGCCGCCGTATTCGCACTGCGAAATCTCAGCATTCTGCCCGCCAATTTCATTACGCTTCACGGCATACAAATTGGCTCAGCCATCGAAATGTTACTGTTATCGTTTGCCCTGGCAGCGCGTTTCAATAAATTGAAATGGCAAAAAGAGCGCGCTCAAGCCGAGACGGTGGCAATGCTAAAAAAGCAGGAGGCAGTGCTCGAGTCTAAGGTAGCAGCCCGCACCAAGGCGTTAGAACAGCTTGCCAATCACGATATGCTTACCGGCTTACTTAACCGCAACGGATTGGCTCAACACACAGCTGCAGCGCTTGATCGAAGCCAACGCAATCAAACACCGTTAGCACTCATTATGTGTGATCTTGACCGATTCAAACCGATCAACGATCAGTATGGTCATGAAGCAGGCGACTTCGTACTTCAGCAAATCGCTAAGCGCATCGAGCATGTTGCCAGAGCCAGCGATTGCTGCGCGCGGTTTGGTGGCGATGAGTTCATCGTATTGCTAGAAAACATTCATGACATGACAATACTTGAAGACATATGCAGTCGCATAGAACAGGCAATTCGCTCGCCCATCCAACTTTCTTGCGGTGCGATCGTAAGCGTTGGCGTCAGTGTTGGGGTGAGTATTAGCCGAGATGGTAATGACACATTAGCCAGCTTGCTGCGTGAAGCAGATAGCGAAATGTACGCAGTGAAATCACGCCAAACCACTCCCCGCTACTATGACTATGGCTCGGCGTGATAGCGAGATCATTCCACTATGTTAATCAATACATTAATCAAACAGGCTCATGCGCTTCATAACGTTGTCGCGCTTGATACGCCAATGAAACAGAGCACCCGCAACATGCAATGTAATCAGCGCGACCAGCACCCATCCTAAACGCTCATGCCAGACGAAGAGCGTTTGCGAAAGTGCTTCGTTCTTCCCCAATAGCCCTGGCAAGTGCCAGTGAAAAAACTCAACAGGAAAGCCGCCTGTCGCGGTAGCTGCCCAACCAACCAGCGGCATAGCAACTAACCCTGCGTATAGCAAGTGATGCACACTAGTGCTTACAACCCGCTCAAAGGCATTTAGCGGCGGCTCATGGTCGGGCACAACAAAAGCGAGCCGCGTAATGATCCTCAACGTCATTAGCAACAGTATCGCCACGCCCAGCGTTTTGTGGCTGGTATAGAGCAGATTGGTAAGGGCGTTTCCTAATAAATCGAGAGTGCCTTCATAGCCCAAAAAACCAAGTGTCAAGCCACTTGCCAAGGATAACAGCACGGCGACTGCCACCAACCAATGCAACACTCGGTGCGGATAAATATAGTGATCTAATTCATGCATTAAGAACTCCTAACCCAGTGGCATTATGGTACTTAGCTTAGTTCAGTCGGGTTCCGTTAGAAAAATTAATTATTTTGATGTTTGTCGCGATCACTACCCATTTGGCCGCCTTTGGACCAATTTTCCTGGGTTACTTCTTGAAAAAACACCTGCACACTCACTGGGTCGGTACCATACACATCGCAAAAAGCGTCAGTAATTCGCTTTGCCAATTCGCGTTTTTGCGCAACATCGCGGGGGAATTGCTGAATAGTCACTATCGGCATATGAGCTTCCTTTCAAAGAGTACGTGAAAGCACCACTTTATAATGCTTCACTGGGTGCCGCTAGCTGTTCACGAATCAATTCTCCTAACCGTCTCGCAGGTTCGGAAGGACGATGCGGGGCACGATGGAGCGCTAACTCGATCGTCGGTAACGCGGGCAATCCACTACTGTCATCGAGAGGACGTAGTGATGGGGTCAGCATACTGCGCGTGACCACCACCACTGCCAACCCTGCGGTGACAATCGGCGCAAGACCTGCCATTGACTGGCTGGTATAAGCGACACGCCAATCTCTCCCAGCTCCCTGTAGCGCTTGTTCAGCCACTTCACGAAAAACATCAGCACCAGGTGAATATAGCGCCAGAGGAATAGGGTCGCTCAGTGACGGCTGTTGATGGATGCCCACCGCCCATATCAGCGGTTCACGGCGAATCACTTCGCCACCGGGTGAATTACGCTGGCGTGTCACTAACGCCAGATCCAACTCAGCGGCTTTAACCTGCTCGACCAAGTGAGCACTGGTGCCGCACTTCACCGTTAGTCCCACTGCAGGATAAAGCTGGTGAAAGTAAGCAAATACTGACGGTAATAGAGACGCATAGTCTTCGGGAATACCCAGCGTCAAATCACCCGTTACTTGGCGTGCCTGCATATCGCTCCAGGCATCGTCATTGAGTGCCAATAAGCGGCGCGCATGGACTAGTAAGCGGTCACCTTCCGGGGTGAAACGTAGCCGCCGCCCCGCTCGCTCATGCAGGTTCACATCAAGCTGCGACTCTAAGCGCTGTAACTGCATGCTCACTGTTGACTGGGTATACGCTAACCGCTTTGCCGCCGCCGTGACGCTACCTGTATCGGCAATAGCGACCAGTGTACGCAGTAGTGTTAAGTCAAACGTTGGCGCGCGCATACATCACCATTATTGATAAGAGTGATCATAAAAGATCGATATTGTGATGATTAATTACTGAGTATGCTGCGCGTCAAAGGCTTAACGCAAGGAGAGACGCCATGCATCCCGTTCATTCCCATGTTGTCATATCACCCAAGTACAGTGTGTGTGCAGCGCTCGTGGCGGTGATGCTATGGAGCATAGCGCCGTTATTAGCAGAGTTAGCGCGGGATACCTCACCACTTCAGCTCACCGCGCTTACATTGCTGGCAGGCGCACTTGCAACGCTGCCCCTCAGTCGTCGGGTCAACGTCGCGGCTTGCCGACCTCGCTGGCAAATTAGCGTCTGGCTCGGCCTGCCATTACTTATTGTGGGCGCGGTTAGCAGCTACTACATTGGTATGCGCTTAGCACCCGCCGCAGAAGCCGCGTTGATCACTTACACGTGGCCAGTACTGTTTGTGCTGTTAAGCCAATGGAGTCGGTTGGGTCGTCTACATATCGCAAGCGTAACCGGCGCACTGATCGCTTTTTCTGGCGCCGCTATTTTGTTACTACCTCAAGCCTTAAGCGGTGGCTTTGGTGGGGCTGCTTCAGGGTATGGGTTAGCGCTACTGGCGGCTTGTTGCTGGGCGCTCTACTCATGGCTGGGGCAAGTAGCCCCCGTATCACTGACGCCATTGCTCCCGCGGTTATTAATGATCGCCTGTACGTTTGCAACCTGCGCCAGCCTGATAATGGAAGGAACTTTCACTATGCCGCAAGGTGAGGCTCTGTTGGCGGGCATCGCACTGGGGCTTGGGCCTTACGGCATCGCCATGGTGGCCTGGGACAAAGCGCTACGATTTGGGCAGGCAAGTTTGGTAGGCAGTCTTGCCTATGGCGTGCCAATACTCGCGGCACTACTGCTGGTGCTGGCAGGCGTCAGCGTGTTCGACTGGCGACTGCCAACGGCTGCTTTGCTGGTCGTAATCGGCTGCTTAAAAGCGAGCCGCTGATACAAGGGCCAACAGAGCCCGATAAAGCGACATGAAAAACGCCCTTGCTATCACTAGCAAGGGCGCCAATATCTTGTTGAAGTACATCTACATATCAGGCGACGACTGCCGGTTACGTATCAGGCTGTATTTCCGCTGGCTCACCACTGACCTCTAATTCAAACATGCCACTGCCACTGGCGCTAAACCCTCTTGCACTGACCGTATAGGAGCCAGGGAGCAGCGCGCGCTCCAAGCGTGCGTCAGTGCCACGGCCGCCATCATCATCACTATCAGAAATACCTTCACCATAGAGATCGAGATAGGCATCAAAATCCGTTGATCTCATATTAATCGTGACGACTGAGCTCTCTTCCAACGTTAGCTGGTAAGTCAGTGGCTCACCGCTAAACCACCCAGTTAAGGTTTCGCCAATAACAAGCTCACCTTCGTTGCGTATCTTTATACCATCAGGCAAATCACGCGGCGCTACAGAGAGCGTAAATAAGCCACTATCATTGCCATAAGCCGTGCGGGCGGTTAGCTGGTAACCACCAGGCGCCAGAAAATCGACAATTCGCGCATCCAGATTACCACCGCTGTCGTCATCTTCACGGTAGTAGCCATCAGATCCTTCAAGCACAAGGTAGGCGTCGATATCGTTCGAACTCATATCAATCTGGTACATACCTGCTTCTTCAACGTCAAGCTGGTAGCTAAGATTCTGCCCACTAAACCAACCGCTGAGTGTTTCACCAGGAGTCACGATGCCATCGTTGCGCAACTCACCATCACTAGGCAGCTCGCGCGGCTCAGCAATCAATGTAAAAAGGCCACTGCCATCACCAAATGCAGACCGAGCGGTCACCGTGTAATCACCTGGGGCAAGAAAGTCGGAGATACGCGCATTTAAATTACCCGCACTGTCGTCGTCTTCGCGGTAGTAGCCACCAGCCCCCGCCAGCTCAAGATACGCATCAAACTCATCTGAACGCATCTCAATTTGGTACATCCCAGCCTCTTCGATAGTGAGGGTAAGTTCCCGCTCGGTGTTGCCTAACCAACTATCTATCGGCGTGCCTATGGTCAGCGTATCTGAATCGCTCAACTCAACCGTTCGGCTATTAACAGTGAATGGGCCATAGCTGCGCGCATCAGCTCCGCTGACCACCACCATATAATCACCGCTTTCTTCAACGCGGTAGCGAACAGTTTCAGCACTGTCAATGAATTGCAGCTCGTCATCATAGAGAGCAACCAGCCCTTGCAGGGTGCCACCAAGAGATACCTCTACCAGCGCGCCCTCTTCTAAGCTGATGATATAACGCAGGTAACGGCTTCCATCGTTGCCATTTAGCTCGCCAGCCGAGGTAATTTCCCCACGGGTGCGTTCTCCCAGCGTTAAGCTGCTGAGACCGAGTGCAGCTAATGCATTAGGGGTCTGCTCTTGCTCTGCAATAGTGGCGCTATCGGCTGCCGATTCTGCTGCCGTTGCGGTCAGGCCAGATACTACCTGGGCTGCTAAAAAACCAACAGCAATCCCCCCTACAGCAACCAACACAAATGTTACGGAAGAAGACTTAGCCATAGGTGCATCCTTGATCAGTGGCAAAAGAAAAGTAGCCTGCATATACCTCGATTATAAGATGCACTCCCATAAAAGTGACTGTTTATCTATTAATACCGCTCGATAAAAAGCGCCGCCGAGACGCGCTACGCCCCTTGGGTAACTTACTGAATTGCAAGGCCACACAAGAAAGTTGCAGAAAATTCACAATATTGACCCCAACTGCGCCGATCTTCTTAAAGCTTGCTGACTCAAATCGATCACGTTACTATCGTCTTGCCTTATGGCACCTCATCAATGAATGCGAAAATCGCAACATGAAAAACTGAGGCACCCCGATGGGAGCATATACACGATTTATCCGAACAAGCTGCGCTGCCGCGCTACTCCTGTTTTTCACTGCCGGTCATGCATGGGCTGCCGAGCTTGAAGTTCAGGAAGGTGTAGCGTCTTTCTATAGTGACCGTTTTCAGGGTTCTCCTACGGCGAGTGGCGAGCCGTTTGATCAACAAGCACTCACTGCAGCCCACCCAACCCTTCCCTTTGGCACCAAGGTTTTGGTCACCCGCCCAGATACTGGGCAAGAAGTTGAGGTTCTCATCAACGATCGCGGCCCCTTTGTTCAGGGCAGGGTTATTGACCTTTCAAAACGTGCAGCACGCAAACTCGGCATGATTCAGCGCGGAGTCGTCCCCGTAATGGTCACCCAAGTAGATTAACGGATAACACACTCGCAAGCGTGTGATACCCCTTAAACCAACAGCGTCACTGCGCATATTGCTTAGCGACACATTTCGCTAATGAAGAGCGGCCCAACCAGGCCGCTTTTTGCTGGCAGCCCTACGGTTGGTACCATCATTAAATGCCACGTTCGAACGATTACCTGCTGTGTCTGACGCTTTAACTATGATGATTTGTTAACTGCTATAGCACTTTAATGATCTTTCCCCTAAAGCAGCTATTCTTTACGTTGATGGCTGTTCACAGGCTGGTGGACTTGAAAACAAGCTAACGGTCTCTCTTTTGAAAGGAAGCCAGCCTATGTCGTATATGCAGGAGGCACCTATGCAATCTCGTTTTTACACGCTGACCCACTACCCCGACGGTATGCCTGATCGCGAGCAATTTGCGCTGGAAACACAGACACTACCAGAGCTCGTTGATGGGGAAGTGCGTATACGTAACCATTGGCTATCAGTTGATCCCTACATGCGTGGGCGGATGAGCGGCTTTCGCACTTATATTGCCCCTTTTGAGTTGGGAACCCCCATGGAAGGTGGCGCTATTGGAGAAGTCATTGCCTCCAACCACCCAAAGGTTAAAGTAGGGAATAAAGTCAGTCACATGGGCGGCTGGCGGGATATTGCTCAGCTACCCGGTGATAGTGTCACTCCTCTTCCAGACAGTGATATTCCAGAGCAAGCCTATCTAGGTGTATTGGGCATGCCCGGCATGACAGCTTGGACAGGCCTAAATCTCATTGCTGAATGCAAACCAAGCGATAACGTATTGGTTAGCGCAGCGAGCGGAGCCGTTGGTTCACTGGCTGTGCAGCTTGCTAAAGCGAAAGGTTGTCATGTAGTGGGTATCGCGGGCGCTGCCCACAAGCTGGCATGGCTGGAGTCGTTAGGTGTCGAGCCAGTCAGTTACCGTGACCGAACTGCCCAAGAGTTAAGCGACGCCATCATGCTTGCCAGCCCCGACGGCATCGACGTTTATTTTGAGAACGTTGGAGGCATATGCCTGGAAGCGGCACTCAGCCAGCTTAACGAGGGAGCCCGTATCGCCTTATGCGGCATGATTGATGGCTACAACGCGAAAACCCCGACACCGGGCCCTAGCAATCTTGCGCAACTCATCGTACGTAAAGCAAAAATACAGGGGTTCATTGTCGCGGACCACTGGGCCAGCTATCGCTACTTCTTGAACGAAGTGACTCCACAGATAGCAGAGGGCAAACTGGACTATAAAGAGACGATACGAGAAGGCCTTGAAAGCACACCGGATGCCTTTTTAGAACTTTTCGAAGGTGCCAATACCGGCAAAATGCTGGTGAAGCTTATTTAATGTAGGCTAGCAACAGAACAGGGCGAGCCTTGGATCGCCCTGTTCTGCTAATCAATAGCGACTAGCGAAAAAATTAAAAACTAAGTTCCACGCCTCCATAAACACTTCGCCCTGGGGCTGGCTCATAAAAGCGGCCAAACGTGCCGTTTAAGCGCACATTAGCGTAGTGCTCTTCATCAAGCAGATTGCGCAGACCAAGATAAGCGCTTAGTCGCGTATCTTCGCTTAACTGCCAGCCATCGCCTATCCGCAGGTTGAGCAGCCAATAGCTATCTACCGTCGTCTCGTTGGCGTTATCTGCCACTAAATCACCGACATACTCAGTTTCCAACGTTGCAAAGCGCTGACCAAGGCTTTCCCAGGTCAATTGATTGACCCAGGTCTGTTCTGGCAGCCCAGGAATCCGGTTGCCATCAAAGCGCTCACTAGGTGTTGCAAACGTGTCGAACTCATAACGCGCGAGCGTTAAAGCGCTGTTAAGACGCCATTGGTCGGCAAGCTGCCAGCCCAGCGCCAGCTCTAGACCATCACGATTTGTATCACCTGCATTCTGATAGAAGGTACGGCCACCTTCATCATAGGGCACCAGTTCATCGCGCACGCGAACCGAAAATAGCGCGAGGTCGTAATCCATTGCCAACGGCTCAATATAGCCACGTAGCCCTATTTCACGGTTCCATGCTTTTTGCGGTTCAACAGCGGGGTTAAAGCCACCGCCTGACGGGTTGGCAAACTCAGAAAATGTCGGCGTTTCAAAGGCCGTCCCGGTATTTACATAAGCCTGATGCTGAGGACGATAGCGATAGCTTAGCCCCGCCGAGCCACTCCACTCGTTAAAGGTCCGCTTCCCGCTTTGATCTCCGTCGGCAAGAAACGCATCTTCAACGTCTAGCGCCACTCGGTCAAACCGCGCGCCCAGCGATAACGTAAGTTGCTCAGAAAGCGTCAGATCCCCTTGTGCGAAAACACCGCTGGCGGTGGCCGTTTGAGTCTCTTTGGCCAGTTGCTCCCCAACCACCCCTTGGGCATTTACGCGGTTACGAAAACGATCATCCTCTTGCCGTGCCATATCAACGCCCACAATATAATAGCTAAGCGGCAAACTCCCTAACGCCACCTCGTGATGATACTCAGCGCTTGCCCCCATATAGTCACGCTGATAGCCCAAACGACTACTGCCCACAAATGGAAGCTGTTGTTCAAAGCTACGCTTAGCAATAAAGCCTTTGAGATACAGCTCACCATCACCTACCGCTAAATCTTCGTACTGCAGGCCAAACAGCTGCTGATCGACACGCTGCCCCGCATCCAACGCGATCGAATTGGGCGCTGCCTGATCTCGCCTAGCGGCAACTTCACGGGCATTTAGCGCACCGGGATCTTCCGAACGAGGGTTCTCCAGCAGATTAATAATCGCGGTAACCGCCCGTTCACTGCCTAGTTCTCGACGCAGCTTTGCATTCAGCAAATACTTCTCGGTTGAGCTTTGTTCACGATAGCCATCAACGTTAAGCGCAGTCAGGCTAATATGGTGCGACCAATCGCCCTGTACACCGCCATTTTGCAGTGCCACTTTTTGATAACCATTGCTACCTGCGCCCACCCGCAGCCGCGTACCAGGGTTATCGCGTCCATCGGCGGTGGTCACAGCAATCACTCCGCCAGCCGCATTGCCATAAAGCACTGAAGACGGCCCACGGATCACCTCAATGCGCTCGGCGCTATCTAAATCGATGGCGTCCAACTGCGCTTGGCCATCTGGCAGCGTATAAGGAATGCCATCCACCATGACGGTAATCCCACGCACACCAAACGGAGCACGCGCGCCAAAGCCGCGAATAGCAATTCGCTGCCCTTGGGCGAAATTATCGCGGTTTTGTAAAAACACCCCAGGCACACGGTTAAGCGATTCATCCAACCTAACGCGCTGCTGACCTTGGGCAATCTCTTCACGTTCCAAGGTAGAAACAGCCGCAGGGGTTGCATATAACTCGCGTGCCAAACGTGGTGCGCTCACTTCCACTGCGGGCAACACCGCTTGCGTCTCGCTGGGCGTTTGTGCCCACACTGGGCCAACCAAAAGAGTACCAGCTAACAGCAGTGACAGTGGTAAATAGTCAGTCATAGCGTTTTTCCTGTTGAGACAACGACCGATTTTCACAGTCACATCACGCTATAGTGAAGCATTCGCTTTATCCATAGTAGCTAACTCAAACATTGGTAACGACGCTATGAACATGATCAACCCGAACAAGCTTCACCACAGCAAATGGACCGCCGTGGAGCCTCTGAATAAGGAGAAGCACTTCATCGTCACTAAGCTTTTACGTGATGAAGAAGAGAACGTAGTCGATGTGGTGATTGAAGCCATACACTCACATCGGGAAACCACCTTGCCCTGGCAAGAGCTGAAGAACCCTAGCGCCTGGAAAATAGGCTGGAAATAACCAACCGTGCGCGGGTACTCGTGAGAAATATTCACCAAAGGGTTTGACCCATCAGAAAAAGCATGCAACTATAGCGTCAGTGGTTAGCAAGCAGCATGGTTTCAGAAGTGTACGATCTATTTCGGCAGCCTGATATTGTATTCCTTGTTTCACCCGCTACTTTTCATCTGGGTAATACCAGGAACTTTATTACGGCGCATTAGCGCGAAGGATCTACATCATGGCAACTGGCACAGTTAAATGGTTTAACGACACTAAAGGTTTTGGTTTTATCGCTCCTTCTGACGGTGGCGACGACCTTTTTGCTCACTTCTCTGAAATTCAGTCTGACGGTTTCAAAACCCTTCAAGAAGGTGCTAACGTTTCTTTTGACGTTACCCAGGGTAAGAAAGGCCTTCAGGCTTCTAACATCAAGCAAATGTCCTAAGCCTTAACGGTTTAAGAATTTGCTCGAACCTTAACCGGTTCGGATAACAAGGCCCGCTTATGCGGGCCTTGTTGTGTTTGTGGGTTGAAAATAAAAGAGAGTGTCATTGAGAGAGTACGATTGGATTTTTAACACCCTCTTTTTCACTACTCTTTTTCGCTACTCTTCTTATGCCCGCCCTTTATTTCCGCTCGTATATCATTAGCCTGGCATCCACCGTCAGCGTTAACGCATTAAGCACCGCTGCACGTGCTCGGCCTTCCTGACTGGCGCGGTATAGATGTGGCGTCATCGCTAATAAATCACCAATCGAGTCTTGCCCTTCCAGCGCTATTTGATAGCTAAGTGACTCTGTGAACAACTGGGTAAAACCCTCCGGCACTTCCCGTTCGCTTATCGCGTCTGGCTTAAGCGTGGGATAAATCACCTCTCGCAGCTCACGCAAGTGCCCCGCCCCGGCTTCCACCTGCACCAACAGGCCACTCGGCTTTAATACCCGCGCAAATTCGTGATGCACTGGAAAGCCAAACATACACAGCACACTGTCGAGCGTTGCCGTTTGAACCGGCAAGTGCGCATTGCTGCCGACTACCCAACTACAGAGTGGCGATTGTTTATCATCTTGTTTGGCCGCCGACAGTACTGCCCACTTGGAAATATCTAGCCCCACCAGTGAAAGTGGCCGCGAATTCGATGCAGCACGAGATAGCTCACGTAAGTAATAGCCTTCACCGCAGCCAGCATCCAGGCAACCAAATAGCGAGCTAGCAGGTTGAGCCTCAGCATGGCTTAACAGATGTTTGCTTACGGCTTGAGCAATAGGCTGATAGTAGCCTGCTTCAAGAAACCGCTGCCTTGCCGCCACCATCAGCTTACTGTCGCCGGGATCGGTGGAACGCTTTTGCTGTACTGGAAGCAAGTTGACGTAACCTTGTTTGGCAACATCGAAGCTATGCCCAGCAGAGCAGCGCCAAGCACTACCTGCCAGATGAAGCGGCTTACCATCTAACGGACAGGCCAGCGCTTGAAAAGGAGTGCTATTCATAACAATGTAAGCTCATAAGATGGGTACTTTTATGGTATTCGGTCATAAAAACAGTTTTTATAAACTCTTATTTTGCTGGTACGACCCACGGGCAACATCTTTAAACAGCGTTGACTGCCATTGCCGAACAGCCAGCACCGAGGTGGTGCCAAAGCGCTGATGAATGGGCAGCCCGCTTTCTCGTTCACACAGGGCGTGAAATTCTTTCGCCAGCCGCTGCATCGTTTGCTGCCATTCCGCATTGCCCGCATGGGAAAGCAGGCCATTCAGTACCATCAGCTTTTCGCCGTCACTATCGAAATGAGAGTGAAAAAACTCCGTGGCAATATACTGCTGGAAAAAACGCTGAATAGGCCCACCAGGGCGCCAGCGAAAATTAGCGGCCAGACGCCGCCGGATTCGATTACCCGGCAAGAGGTCAATCAGCTTTAGTCGTTCTAGCGCCAGCAGCTGGCGAGTACACTGCGCCTCGCTGAGCCGGTATTGATGATGAATTTCATCAAACCGATAGCCGTTAATCACACACACAGCGACCAAAAACAGCTCACGATCATCGACAATGCTCTGCTCTTGCGCCTGGGTTAGCTCCTGTAAACGATGTGCTTCTTCTTGCATGGCTTGCACCAGCTCGGAAAATTCCAGGTTAAGCTGGTCGCAAATGCACTCTAGTCGCTCTAAGGTAATGTGCTGTTCAGCGAACAGCCGCTTGACCGAGGCCTCGCTTAGCCCAAGCCATATCGCCACATCAGCGTAGGTTTTACCCTGGGAGCGCAGCTGACGCTTTAAGGTATCGATAAGTGCACTTGTCTGAGACACATGACCTCCAGGCACACAAAGTAGCGTATAACGATACCTTAAAGCCCAAATAACACAACTTTAACCACCAGAGTTGCAACATTAGCTCCATTTACCGAAAGTGCCCTAACTTCTGGTTTACAAGGCGTCATTTCATGCAACCCTTACTACGCATCGCGGGCGTCTGGCCCTATCTGATTGCCATTTTCTTAAATGCCTTTGTGGATTTAGGGCATAAAATTGTTATTCAAAACACGATTTTTAAAAGCTACGACGGTGAAACCCAGGTGGTACTCACGGCACTGGTCAACGGGCTTATCCTTTTGCCATTTATTTTACTTTTTAGCCCAGCAGGCCATGTGGCAGATAGCTACCCCAAAGTGCGTATTCTACGGGTTTCCGCCTGGGCCGCCGTCGCCGTTTCACTGGGCATCACCGCCGCTTACTACCATGGCTGGTTTTGGCTGGCGTTTGCCATGACGCTGGTGCTGGCGATTCAATCGGCCTTTTACTCCCCCGCCAAATATGGCTTGGTGAAAGGATTGTTTGGCAAACCCCGCTTGGCAGAGGCTAATGGGCTTATCCAGGCCGTCACCATTGGTGCCATTTTGGCGGGCACCGTGGCCTTTACCGCCCTGTTCGAAAACTGGATTTTACCCAGCGCCCAAACACCCGGTGAGCTATTGCGCAGCATTGCCCCGCTGGGCTGGCTGCTGGTATTGAACAGCGTCATCCAAGTGATTGCGCTTTATCGCCTGAAGCTGGATAACGCGCAGCCCTCGACGACCCCGCTCACCTGGCAGCGCTATATAAAAGGCACCGCACTGAAAGACAACCTGAGCATTCTGGGCCGCCAACCGGTGCTGCGGCTGTCAATCATCGGCCTTGCGACCTTCTGGTCGGTGGGCCAGGTGCTACTCGCCGCGTTTCCCGCCTATGCCAAAGACGCACTCAACATTGATAACACCTTAGTGCTGCAAGGGATTCTTGCCGCTAGCGGTATTGGGATTGCGCTGGGTTCATTGCTGGCCAGCAAGCTATCGCGTAACCGCATTGAAACCGGTTTGATTCCATTAGGTGCCGTCGGCGTTGCGATTGGTCTGTGGTGCCTGCCACTGCTCACCACCCCCATCAGCCAAGCACTGAACTTTGTGTTGATTGGCATGATGGGCGGGCTCTTTATTGTACCGCTCAATGCACTGATTCAATTTCACGCGGCAGACCATGAACTAGGCACCGTGCTGGCTGCCAACAACTGGATCCAGAACCTCTCCATGCTGAGCTTTCTGGCGCTCACTGCACTGTTCGCCCTGGCAGGTGTGGATAGCCACTACCTGTTGCTGATCGTGGCTACCGTTGCCATGCTGGGCGGTGGTTACACCATTTTCAAACTGCCCCAAAGCCTGGTGCGCTTTCTCCTCAGCTTCCTGCTGACCCGCCGCTACCGTGTCGATGTGAATGGGCTGGAAAACCTACCCGCCCAAGGTGGCGTACTGCTGCTCGGCAACCATATCAGTTGGGTAGACTGGGCCATGGTGCAAATTGCCAGCCCCCGCCCAGTGCGCTTTGTCATGCTGAAAGATATTTATCAGCGCTGGTACTTACGTTGGTTTTTTAAGGCGCTGGGCTGTATTCCTATCGAACGCGGCACCGGTGCCGATAATGCCTTAGCCGCCGTTGCCGAACAGCTGAATAACGGTGAAGTGGTATGCCTGTTCCCCGAAGGCGCGATTAGCCGCAACGGCCAGTTAGGCGAGCTACGCCGAGGCTATGAACGCGCCTGTAAGCTGGCGAACCCAGAGGTACGTATTGTGCCGTTTTACCTGCGCGGGCTGTGGGGCAGCCAATTTTCTCGCTCGTCAAGCAAACTCAAAGAGCTGCGTAACGCACCTCTACATCGCTCAGTCGTCGTTGCGTTTGGCAAGCCGCTACCTAAAGACACCCCTGCCGACGTGCTCAAACGGCGCATCTTCGAACAAGCCACTAACTCGTGGCAACGTGCTATCGATGAACTGCCCTCGCTGCCCGACGCCTGGATTCGTAGCGTGAAACGTAACCTTGGCGCACAAGCACTCACCGATACCCTTAGCCACCCGCTGACGGCAGGCCAAGCGCTTACCGCCAGCCTGCTTATTGCAAAGCGCATTCATACGCTAACCTCTGGACAAAATGTGGGCCTACTGCTGCCCAATAGCAGCGTCGGAGTGCTGACCAATATGGCAACCCTTCTGGCTGGAAAAACGCTGGTCAACCTCAACTATCATGTTAACGACAGTCGTAACGACAGCCCCCATAACACCTTGAACAACACTCTATTGTCTGCGGCACTCACCCAAGCCAACATCGACACCGTGTTTACCTCGCGCCACTTCGTCGAAAAACTCCAGCAGCAAGGGCTGAACGCCAGCTCACAGCTGGCAAATACTCAGACGATTTACCTGGAAGACCTGCAAGCGGGTATCCGCCCTCTTGAACGCGTCAGCGCATGGCTTGCCGTTCGCCTGCTGCCTACGTGGCTGCTTCAACGCCTTTACTGCCGCAGTAAGGATGCCGATGCCACCGCCGCCATTGTGTTTCCAAGCAAAAACGAAGAACAACCGAAAGGCGTCATGCTGAGCCACCGTAACCTGATGGCCAATATCAAGCAGACCTCTGATGTACTGAATACCCAGCATGACGATGTGGTGATGGGCTCGCTGCCCCTGTTTCATGCCTTTGGTCTCACCGTTACCCAACTGCTGCCACTTATCGAAGGCCTGCCGCTGGTCTGCCATGCGGATCCAAACGATCCTCCTGGCATTGCCAGTGCTGTCTCCAAGCACAAGGCTACCCTGATGTTTGGCACCTCAGACTTTCTAAAACGCTTGAACCACAGCTCAAACGTGCATCCACTCATGCTGGAAAGCCTACGAGCTGTAGTGATCAGTGCCGAAAAATTAGATGAACAGGTATGTAGCGACTTCGCTCTAAAATTCCATAAGCCTATTTATAAAGGCTACGGGGCAACCGAAACCGCTCCAGTGGCATCGGTCAACCTGCCGGATGCGCTGGGCGCTCATTACCAGAAGATACAGCAAGGCAGTAAAGCGGGCACCGTGGGCATGCCGCTCCCCGGCACCAGCGTTAAGATCGTTGAGCCGGAAAGCTTTGCGGAACAGCCTACCGGAGAAGCAGGTATGATTTTGATCAGCGGTCCCCAGGTGATGCAGGGCTACCTAAACGACCCTAAACGCACCGCCGCCGCCATTAAAGAACTCGACGACCAGCGCTGGTTTGTCACCGGTGACAAAGGGTTTATCGATGAAGATGGCTTTTTGACGCTACTTTTAGGTTCAGAGCGACCATAAGATTGAGAATGGCATTTTGGGAATTCAACTACCGCTCTCCTAGTGAATTCTGTATCGCCTCTACTATCGGGGCAAAGAAGTAGCTAATAATTCTTCTATCATCGGTTATCGCGTCAACTTTCGCGGTCATACCAGGACGCAAATATAGATGCTCAGAACCCACCTCAAGATAGTTTTTTTCAGGCTGAATTCTGACAACGTAATGCCACTTTCCCTCTTTGGTCTCGGAAGAGTCTGCCGCAATATCAGAAACCACGCCCGATATAAAGCCAAACCTTTCTGATGGATAAGCAGAGAGCCGAATATTAGCTTGCTGACCAACTTTCATGAAACCTATATCCTGGTTTGAAAATGCCCCCTCAACTTCCACTTCAATCCCCATTGGCACAATACGAAGCAGTTCCGCCCCTGCTTCTGCCACACCGCCTACTGTAAAAACGTTAAGCTGATCAACAACACCAGACGCGGGCGCCTCAAGCGTTGCAGCTTCCACCCGGCGAGTTGCAGCACGCCTTTTTTCAGCGAGCGTGGCAAGGCGTGAATCAACCTCCGCTCGCCTATCAAGCAGAGAACTGCGAAGATCACTCTTAACTCGACGGCGCTCACTTTCCAATGCCATGCGCTCGGCTGATTTTTGATCTAGTTCGCTTCGATAAACGCTACGTTCGCTTTCCAGCCTGGTGAAACCTTCTTGTACATCAAGGAGATCAGATTGGCTGGTTGCTCCTCGTTGCACTAGCTGTTCAATGGCCTGTAAACGCTCTGATTGAATGTCGAGCACCGCATTAATCCGAGCAATATTCGCCGCAGTGACAGCTTCCGAACGCCGATTAGTTTCTTCACGGGCATCGATCTGTTCTAGTGATGTCAATAGATCATTCACTTCAGCCAACAATAATTTGTATTGCTCTTCCGCGAACACATGTTCAGCCAAATCGCGAGGAAGATTGAACCCAGCAAGCGTCTGATCGATAAAATCAGGTGTAGCTGGATCCCTATCAATAGCATCTACCATCGCATCAATTCGCGCCATCTCGATACGAAGCCTATCCTGCTCCGCCTGAATGGTTCCCAGCTCGGTCAAAGACTCTGTAGGATCCAACTCTATTAGCACATCGCCCTTCTCAACAGAATCTCCATTTTTAATGTGAATAGCTGTAATTCGCCCAGGGAACTCAGGCTGAACAACCTGAACTCGGCTGATGGGAAGCACACGCCCTTCGCCCTTAGCAACTACTTCAATCTTCAGTACAACTGAAAGCACGAGAATAATGGCAAAGACGGCGAGGGTAAAAAAAATCGTTCCATGCAGTGTCGGTGACCGGATATGCATAGGTTCAGGGTAATGAGTCACGATAAAGCCTCAAAATCAACAATCTGGTCAGGCGCTTCGAAGATGCTTGGATTGTGCGTGATTATAATCAGCGTTGTTTCATGCTTGAGCTTATGAAGCTCCGTTGCCATCTGACGCTGAGACTGTGCGTCAAGGGCGCTCGTCGGTTCATCAAGAATAATAACCCTTGGTCTACGAACCAAAGATCGCGCTATCGCAACCCGTTGCCTCTGCCCTCCTGACAGTGCAGAACCACGCTCACCAACGTCGGTGTCAAGCCCTTGGGGCAACTGCGCCACCAATTTATCTGCCGCTGAAATCTGTAATGCTCGGTTAATCTCCTCATCCGAAGCATACTCATCTCCAAAAATGAGGTTGTCTCTTATAGTACCTGCAAACAGATACGGCTCTTGGGGCACATAAGCAATCTGTGTCCTGACGTCATGCGGCTCATATTGGGCAATATTTTCTCCACCCAAGCGTATTTCACCACCGTCTGGGACATCAATGCCGGAGGCAAGCCGTCCAAAAGTGGATTTTCCAATCCCAGAAGGACCAACAACCAAGGTCAAGGTATTAGGCTCAGCACAGAAATTAAAGTGGCGCAGAACAGCACTCGAAGGAGAGTAATGAAACTCAACGTTACAGAACTCTAAACGCGCCTCAATATTGGTTGGCATTCGAGGTAGCACACTAAAAGGCTCCATTGGCGAGTTCACGATATCGCCTAAACGTTGACGCGATACACGCACGTTTTGCCACTCCTCCCATAAGCCTGAAAAGCGCTCGATAGGTTCGGTCACCTTACCAGCCAAAAGATGGAAGGCAATCAACTGTCCGAGAGTCATGTCACCAGCAAAAACAAACTGTGCGCCAAAATAGATAATGCTAATGGTGATCGCTTGCTGAATAATAAACAGCAGCTTACTACTCCAAATTTGTAAAAGCCCTACACGATAAGAGGCATTCAGGCTGGTATGCAGCGTTTTATCCAACCGCTCTAACACCTTCTTCTCTGCGCTCAGTGCCTTGATTGAATCGATACCAGAAATACTTTCGACCATCTGGTTCTGATGCTGTGCGCCAGCATCAAATTCAGCACGCAGGCGGCGGCGCAAAAAGGGGCCAAAACCAAAATAGATCAGAAACTGAACAGGCAAGGCTACCAAAATAATCAGCGTCAGCGGCACCGACAAGGTGAACAACACGCCGATGTAGATGAACACAAAGACCACATCTAGCAGTACTCCTGTTGTTGTTCCAACCAAAAAGGCGCGTATTGTGTCCGTTTCGCCGACACGAGCCATACTTTCACCCACCGACCACTTGCGAAAATGACTAAACGGCAGTTTAAACTGATGGTCAAATATTCTGGCACCCAGCTCGCGGGTGACACGATTAGCAACCAATAACCCCAACAGGTCGGATAGCACCTCAAACCCGAGCTGAAAAAGGCTGACAGCCACAAATATAGCGGCAATCACAAGCAAGGACGCTTCCCGCTGAAAAGGCAGAATGCGATCAATGATCACCTGGAAGATGAAAGGCTCAACCAGGCCGATCAAACGCAAACAGATAGCCAGAAAAATCAGCTCAATATATAACGGTGTAAACTTCCACAGCGTCTTACCGAACCAGGAGAGAGCAATCTCGCCGGATTTGTCATGCGTACGATCCATCATCATCAGCAGCCAGCGGCTTCACGCGGGGTAATGATCACACACGCTTCAGGCAACGCATCCGCATCGGGTGAGACGGCAATAACAATAAACTCATCTGCGCTGGGGAAGGCGGTATCTAAACGCTCATTAAGTGACGCCTCTGTTACCGCCTCAAGCTCCTGTTTTAGTGAACGCTCTACCGGATGCTCATCCAAGGCACTTTCCAGAGCGCTGTTGGCCTGCACCATCACCCGATCGGCCACCTCCGAGAAGTGTGATGCCAAGGGCGCTTTATGGTCAGCCAAATCGCCTTCCAGTCCGTTTTGCCGGAAATTGGCGTACGCCTCACGAACCACCGCTTCGGCCTCTGCCATTTGGTTGGTATCCACCTCTCCGGCCATGAAGAGAATCCGGTGTTCGCGCGTATAATTATTCACCCCCGCGCCAAAACCATAGCTGGCACGAAGTTGCGTGCGCACGGCATCAAAGAGAACGCTTTGGTCATCGCTACCCAGGGCATGCGTCAGCAGCAAGTCTTCAACTTCGCCGCCATCTCGGGTTGGTGGTAGCGGCGCAATAAACGCCAGCGTTGACACTTCCGCTTGTGGCATGTGGAGCAGAATTCGGCGGGGTGTGAAATCAGGCGAGACGTTTCGTTTCACCTCACGCCCCTGTTCCGGCAACCCTGCCAATAGCGTATCCAAGGCTTCCCCTGCTGAACGGGCATCGATATCACCCGCCACGGCAACGGCTTCCGGGGAGCGCGTAAAGGTCTCAGCATGCCAGGCAGTAATATCGTCGCGAGTAAGTTCATCCAGTGGATTCAGGTCATACAGAGATAATGCATTACGCAAGGGGTGCTCACCAAACACCGCCCAACGGATGGCCTCAAACCCGGCAGCGCCTGGCTGTGCACGCTCCTCCCTCACGCCCTGAGTAATGCCATCACTGATCCGGTCCAACCATGATTGCCCTAGCAAGGGGGCGCGCAAGTGGGCGTTGGCAATCTCGACGACCTCGTTGATGTCATCGCGTTCAAAGACCAGCTCACCCACAATATGATCATTTGCGCTACCATATAAACCGCCTTCAGTGTTCAGATCAGCCAGCTGTTCTGCTGCCTCTCCTTCTGGGTAACCCTCGGCACCTCCAGCAAGAATCATTTCTGCTCCTACCAGCGCTGCGGCGGGATTGGTATTCTCACGGTATGCCCAGTCCGTCGGCCAGGCAGCCTGAACAGCCACATCGTCACTGTCAGGCATAGCAAGCAAGGTAAACTCAATGCCCTCCGGGCTGACTTCGTTACTGGCGGAAGGGGTACTCCCATTGGTTTCTTCTGCAGAACAGGCAGCCAAGCTGATAACCATGGCCGTCAGTGGTATCAATCGAATCATTCAAACCTCTCCTTGGGGCCGATAAACGCAACGGCCGTTCGTCCGTTTCCGGCGATGGTATTTAAAAGGGTGTTGATCCTTTGATGTGAAAGCTGTTGTTCCAGGCGCTTCACATCAGAAAGTGGCAAGGGTTGCCGCAGTGCCGCGACCCTCTCCAGGGTGTAATCTGCCATCCAGCGGGCGGCGTCATCGTCGTCCTCCCAGTCAGGCCAGAAGTCCTCAAAACGGTTTAAAACCCGCTGATAGGTTTCATCGGGAATGCCCGTATCAGAAATCTCAGCCAGCGTATCCCTGAAAGCTTTTTGCACAGCCCTCAGGGATACGCCCCTGTCAGGGGCTGCCCTAAATCTAAGCTCGATGTGACGCTCGTCAAGGGGCCAGGCCTGCACATCAAAGCCACGTGCAATGGCATTATCAAAACGCAACGGCCCGGCAAGCCCCCCGGCTAGGTTGGTGTTGAGAATATCCGCGAGCAGCAAGGCATGTGCTTCCAGCAGGTCAAAGGGGATAGACTCAGGCAGCGCCGCCACGTGCCGCAGAATGACTCGCGCAGAGGCCTCTTTCTCCGGGTAACGCAGCAGGGTATCGGCAGGTTTAGCCAGCTCGAACGTTGGAGGCTGGCTTTCGGCGTCAGCGCTTTGTTTCGCGGGCCAATCGACAGTCTTCAGCGCTCGACTAACTTCCCGCTCAGTCACACCACCAGTGACCACCAGGGTGGCATTTTCTGGACGGTGGGTAGCGGCATGCAACGCACGGGCGTCATCGTAGCTGAACCCACGGATGTCATCTGGCGTGCCCAGCACTGAAGAGGCAATGTTATTTCCCGCATAGAGAAATGCACTCATCGCCTCCGCCGCTTGTGCATCTGGCTTATCAACCATATGAGCTTCATATTCGCGCAAAATGATCTCCCGCTCTTCGGCAGCAAACTTAGCTGGAACTTCAAGAGGCTCAAAAAGACCTGAAAGGGTTTGCAGTAAATCGTCCAGTTCGTCGGGCTTACCGGACAGCCAATAACCGACTGCATAGGGGTTAGTCCAGGCATTGGAATGCCTGTTTGCGCTGCGTTGTTTGGCACCCACCGTGTTTAACCAGGCAAGATGCTCGACATAGTGTGCAAGTCCGGAAGCTAGACTTCGGTGCCCGAAAACGACATGAGCATAAACCTCACTTGCCTCAGCACTCTGGACATAAACGTGGTGATCCTGACTCTCGAAAAAAACATTAACAAGCCAAAATAGGGGCAGAGCGACAATGGCGATTAACCACCATCCCGAAAACCGTATCAACGCTTTAACAGTCATTATAAATCAAACTTATTTTTTAACGCCCTCCCTATAAAACCAAGAGCCTCATATAAAAAGAAGGCTGTTAAAAAAACCGTCAAATACTTGACATAAAAAAAACCCTCACCATCTAAAAAGTCAAAAAAAATTGTTATTAACACAACCACAGCTGCAGTTTTTAACCCACCTTTTATTCTTCTATACATTTAACTTCCAGATAAGTTTACAAAATCACCAATCATGAACTTACCACCAAAACTAAAACTGGGCTAACATATCAACCTACCATACAGGTCCATAATTTAAAAATTCAAAACAGCCAGCATGCTCCGTTATTTTTTTGATTTTTTTTCAAGAAATACAAAAAACTCATACGCCAAAATTGTAGCTAGAAATAACGATATAGAACGGATAATACTAACCCCTCCTTCATCCCCAAAGTCAAAAATCATAGACATAACTGTAAGCGTGACTGCAAGCTTTACACCCTTTTCACTAACCTTCCACATAAAGCCTCCACAAGTGTGGAAGGAGGTTATCACCCTCCCTCCATCACTTTTGCTGAGAATTTAAATTAAGTTTATACTGAAACTAGAAAAATGACGTTCCAAATCCCCAGGCAGCTCCAGCTGTCCGGCTTAAATGGCCCCCAGCTACTGTCATCGCTCCAGTTTTTACGGCTTGTTCCTGACCCGAGGTTACAGGCCCACGACTAGGGGCATTTACTCCACCCAAGTTACCTGGATCGCTTCCGCCGCCTGGGCCACCATAAGGCCTACTACGACTTCCGTGGGTGCTTCCCATGGTATTGCCTCCAGCTGCATTACCACCACCGCCGCCAAAGCTAGTCGAGCTGTATAGGTCAGTCATTGACGTCTGATAAATATCTTTCATGTTTCATTTCCTTCTGGTTGCGGGTCGTATCTGTTATCGTCTCCGCTGTCGTTGTTTGCTGGGTTTGGCTACCCAGCGGCTTCACAGGGTGGAGAGATCTCACCATCTCTCCACCCACTCCCGCCTACTGCTGCGGGAAAAACTCTGATATCCCTTTTCGCTTACGGCGCAAATTCACTCCCGTCCATCGATTGATGCTACGTACTGAACCATCACTGCGGCGGCGCAGGCTTGTGGCAACTTCGTTGGGAAAATGGTGGTGCGTCATGTCATAAAGCACTTCTCTTATATTGCCGTAAGGCGTTATCCAATCGTTAAAAAACAACCGGTCACCGCTCGTCCACTCATCCTGGCCTAACGCACGCCCAGTGACATGCACATCACGCTCAACGTGCTCCGAGAGCCAAGCCCAGGTCACCATGCCGGTTGGCAAGCCTTCAGACGTCACATAAAAACGCACCTGGTTGCAGGAAAGTGGCGGCAGAATTTCCGTGCACAAATAGCCACCCAATTTAAACTTCCGATGGTATTCAGGCTGGGCCATTAGTTCGAGCGCATAACCAACGCTGGTGTAGTAATCAATGCTCACCATACCAGCATCTCCTTGGAAGCGTTTCGCGTGTAACTCGCGTCAACACCTTTCGTCGTACTGATGTACTGCTCAAGCGCGCGTTGTAAGTTAAGGCGATTATTCGGCAGTGCCGTCTGACACGTTAGCACCAGATTATTCTCTGAATTTGACTCGATCCAGGTTGTGTAACCCACCGGCTTCATGTCGTTATCTAATGCAATAAAGGCTGTTCGCGCTTGCAAGTGATCTAATAGATTCAGATAGTAACTTTCAATACATTGGTAAGACGCTTTACGCGAGGATTCAATATCCAACAGCGCCATAACACCCAAGCTTTGATATACACCAACGACGGGGTGCTCAGCATCTGATGGCTGCAAAACCGGAAAGGGATTTTCCATCTCTGTAGCAAAGCTGGCCATTTCATCGATGGGCAAATGCGCCATGGCTTCTTTACCGCTTGAGAACAGCTTGCATACCGATTCATTATTCGCAATAGAAAACATCTGCACGGCGGCCAATCGTGCTAACGGATAATTTTGGTAGTAATGATAAGAAAGCTCGGGGTGGTTTAACGCATCTATCAGAAGGTCGACACAGTCACCCAGGTAAAAACTGTTTTCGCTATGCCAAACATCTAACAGTGGGCCGTGAAGATATGGTACATGCGTTTCCACATAGTCCAGTAAAAGCAGCTCACCAATAAATGCGCATGTTTCTCGAGCGACTGGCGGCATTAGCTCATGGTTCGATAAAAGTATCTGTAGTGCATGAGCGGCTTCGTGAGCGAGACAGAGGAGGTCTTCAGGCTGCCCGCGCCAGTCCATTAAAATGACGGGGGGCTCACCACTACCTTGGCAGATAGTATAGGGAGCTTCTTCACTCGCGCTCAGCGCTCGAAACTCAACATGGTTACACAACAGATGCCGCACTTCGCTCTCGTTATCGAAGACACTAACCAATGCGGGAACAACAAAATTTCTATAACATCTTTCTTGAGAGGACAGCTTATTGCTTATAAAAGCATTTTCCAAAGATGCTTTCCTATCTGTGTTTAAAGGAGGAGGAAGGTGCTCAAATTTTCCTGGACCAAAGGACGCGATAATACCCTTTACCCGGGGTGCGCTCAATCCATGAAGCGTTAACCAATCAGTACACGTAAACATGCTTCCCTCGTTTCGTCCCTTGAAAACATAAATGCCATCCAAGCAAATACCACACCTTTGTCTTTTTATAACTCCAAAACACTTCACAAGCTGAATAGCAAAGCTAGAATAAAAACCATATATCGCATATTCAGTAACTAAGGCGACAGCCAAAGTGTGGCATCTATAGACGTAGTAGGTCTGTAAGATATCTCTGAGAATATTGTAGGACTTATCTTACAACTTTCGTAGAAAAGCGAACCCAGTGACCCAGTGCTATATCTATAGCCAGTAAGATATGCACCGACGTCACCCCATGCTATCGACACCTCCCCATCGTTTAGCAATAGCTTAAAGATGCGAAAAACAAACCCGCGGGCGGCGTTAACATAGTCGACTATGATTTTCGGTGGCCTTTCCGCCTAAATTTAGCGCTGCTGGCTTATTAGAACTTAAGGCTTTACCAAGCTTTTTGTGAAGAAATCCAGCAGCAACGGGTAGTGAATATTCTGCCCGGCGCTGCTGGGTATATGATCTTCACCTTCGTAGTAGTGAACCGTAGGGTTACGGCCATGCTCGCGTAGGCGTTTTTCCAGTCGCTTAGTCATCTCAACCGACCACATGCGATCTTTCGTGCCATGGGTAAGCATTAGCGGCCCAGGGTAGCGCTCAATTTCAATCGGCGTAGTCGGCAGTAAGTCTTCATGACTATCACGCCATGTCCAGGCGCGTTTGCTGACATCCCAGGCTTGCCAACCGGGGTCTCCCGCATCGCGAGCGTTACGCGCGTCAAAGGCACCGCAAACGACATCTGGGGCACTATGTACAGCGATAGTATCGGGCGCGCCTTTCAGCTCATCCCTGGCCATCAGTGAGCCAAGCAATAACGCATGTTCGGCCCCACGTGAAACACCATAAAGCCCAACACGCTCATCAACGTATTGAAAATCTCTGAGCGCCCTAAGCGCTTCCACACTACGCTCCAGTGGGTAATCGATAATATGCCCTGCATTCCACATATTACCGCCGCTTGAGTAGCCATAGGGGAAAGCCAAGAAACCATGTGCTGCGAACAAGACGGCGTCTCGATGACTCCAGCCAGCCCATGCGCCTTCAGAACCATGCAACAACATGATCGCTGGAAAAGGACCATCGCCTGCCGGGCCGTAGGTAACGCCCCAACCGGGAAGAAAGCGCTGTTTGATATTTAACATCATCCTGAACCACTCCTTGGCTTCGTAAGAAGGCTATTTATCCACCAGCAATCGAGCAGCGTAATTGCCTTCTACTCGGATGGTTTTTCAGCAGAGCTATCTACTTTCTGCGAACGCTGGACTTGCCCATCGCCACGGGCAATATCTTCATGGCTGATAACCATAATGTCCCTGGGCCACCACTCTGGATGGTGGTCGCGGATAAACGCCATTAGCTTTTCACGCACATTCATTTCCGCCGTCCAACCTGCCATAGGGTCTGATGTCATTAGGTAGCAGGTGATGGTTTGGGCCGTGCCGGTTTGCCCTGTCACGTAACATAGCAACTTGTGGTGTTCGATAACGCTCTCTTCCTCTTCGGCATACGCTAGAAATTTATCCCGAATCAGCGCGATATCAGCGTTCAAATGCAGAGTTAACTCCACGCTTCGATAGAGCTTGCTGCTCTTAACCGACAGGTTTTCAAACGGCTTTGAGACAAAGTACGTTACCGGCACGATTAGACGGCGCTCATCCCACACGCGCAGCCGAATAAACGTATAGAAGATGCCTTCAACGTAACACCACTGGCCTTCAAACATCACCAAGTCGCCAATCCGAATGGGCTTGGCAAGCGACAACTGAAACGAAGATAGAATATTTCCCAGCATCGCTTGGCCCGCGATACCCACCAGCACTGCCAGCACGCTAGCCGAGGCCAACAGCGAAAGGCCCAGCGTCTCGAAAAGCTGAATTTGGCTCAGCACGTAAACAGATACCGCAATAACGGTTACGAGAATAATGATGCGACGCAGTGCGTAAAGCGAGGTGAGCAGCCGCCGTTGATCCTTGGGTTTCGTATCATCAATTTCACCCACCAGGCGCCGTGTTAAACGCAACATGATAGTGTCGACCAAACGTAACGCAATGGTACCTGCGCCCCAGGCCATCACAGCGATCAACAATACGCGGAACGTGGTGGTCGCAATGGCGGAAAACGACACCACATATTCCAGCAACGTTTGCGTTACCAATGACATCGCAATCAATGCCACAGGTACACCGATTTGATCGGCAAAAATGGTAGAAGCACCGGAAGGCAGGCAGCGAGCAACTAGCCCTACCAGGTAATAAGTAGCCACGCCCACCAGCCCAATGGTGAGTAAAAAGATGGGGATCGCCAGCCATTCCCAGGCTTTCAAGATGCCAAACGAGGACTTCAACCGTTCGGGAATATAACGCTCTAAGATCGAGGGGCCATACTCTTCGTATAACAGCGGAATCGAACTCACGCTCCCAGACATCACCAGCCACACAGGGTCATCTTGGCCCACCCGGTAACGACCCACACGCACATCGTAAGCCTGCCCTTTTACTTTCAGTGCCGCTAATTCGATATTGTGACGCGGCTCACCTGCTTGTGGGTTCTGCCCGGAAGGATCTTCTATAGCAGCGTCCTGGCGTCCGGACATATTAGAGGCATCCAACCACTCACCGCGCTTTAAGACTTCCGCCAGCTGCATCGCCAACTGAGCACCCCGAGCTTGCTGCTCGTCTGGGTCGATATCGTTAAGGTTAAGGAGATGCGCCGCAGCAGCGTAATCCTCGTCTTCAGTATAGGTTAGGAAACTGCGAATCGTCTCACGTGGCGACATGCGCCTGAGCTCTTCAGGTGCATCGCCTAGCCCAGTATTAAGAGCCTCGATGGTTAACCACCGCTTCTCCTCGCTCTCATTTCCTTGAGTTTGCGCCATGCCGAGGCTGGAAACCACTAGAGTGAAAACCAGCACTACCCACACGGGCCACGAGCTGTTTTTTTGCATACCTGCCTTGTCGTCAAAGTGAGTCAATACACCATTCACTAGCCAGCGAGCATAGCCGCCAACACCACGCTAAGCGCAACGCATCCATGTCAGTGACTGACCAAAGTACAGACTACGTTCATCAATCAAGCAAGCATCGACTGTTCCAGCACTGCAACACTGAGTCTCAGCCACGCTATCTATTACTTGTCTCCCCTAACGCGTACTCTTCTTAACCAACAACGTACTCTTTGAGGAGAAACGATGAAAACGTTAGTAGGTGTTACCAGCGCACCACCCGCCCACTGGGTTGGTGACGGCTTTCCAGCGCGTTCGCTGTTCTCCTATGGCCCGCGTTCTGAACAATTAAGCCCTTTTCTGCTGCTGGACTACGCAGGCCCTGCAGACTTCCCCCCCACGACGCGGCCACGCGGTGTTGGACAGCACCCGCACCGAGGTTTTGAAACGGTCACGATTGTCTATCAAGGGGAAGTGGCGCACCGAGACTCAACGGGCAAAGGCGGCGTGATTGGCCCAGGTGACGTGCAGTGGATGACAGCGGGTGCGGGTATCCTGCACGATGAGTTTCATTCGCCCGCGTTTACAGAGGCAGGCGGCACACTCGAGATGGTGCAGCTGTGGGTAAACTTACCCGCCAAAGACAAAATGGCCACGCCGGGCTATCAGGCAATTTTTAATTCCCAGATTCCTGTAGCAGCATTACCTGATCACGCAGGTAGCGTGCGCGTAATCGCCGGTAACTATATTGATGGCAACCGCGCCGCCCATTCGGGGCCAGCACAGACGTTTTCGCCGATGAACGTCTGGGATGTGCAGCTAAACGGTGGCAAGGCAACCACGCTGACGCAGCCAGATGGGTGGACAACCCTGCTGGCCTTGCTCAAAGGCACCGTGCAGATCAATGGCGAAGAGATACTCCGCGCAGCACAAGTGGCTGAGCTAGCGCGAGATGGCGACACCTTCACCATTGAAGCCAATAATGACGCCACCCTGTTGCTGTTGAGTGGAGAGCCGCTCAATGAGCCAGTCATAGGCCACGGCCCGTTTGTCATGAATAACGAACGTGAAATCATTGAAGCGATAGAAGACTTTAACCGCGGCCGCTTTGGCCATATGCCAAGTTAATGATATCGCTGCTTAAGTAACGACTATTCAAGTAACTTCTGTTGAAGTAACTACTATTAAAGTAACTACTAGGCTGGCTTAGACAGCCAGCCCTTTTTCGTTGCGAATTAATTGCGATGCTGGCTAGGAAAGGGAATAAACTCGGCATCGTCCCCCGGCGGCAATTGAAACCGCCCATGCTCGAAGTCACCTTCCATCCACGCCTGCTTAGCAGCCTCTAATTTTTCCCGAGAAGATGCAACGAAGTTCCAGGAGATATAGCGTGGCCCATTGAGCGTTTCTCCACCCAGCAGCATCAGCCTAGCTCCGGTTTCGCCCGCTGTTACGGTAATAGGGTCACCAGGACGGAACACCATCATTCGTCCCGCATCGAAGGAATCCCCCGCAATGCTAACGCTACCCGACGTCACATAGATGCCCCTATCTTCATGGCCATCAGGCAAAGGAAGCTTAGCGCCTGGTTGGAGCACCGCATCCGCATAGAACATTTCCGAAAAGGTCTGTACTGGCGACCGCTCGCCCCAGGCAGTTCCCAGAATCAAGCGTACATCCTTGCCCTCGCCTTTAAGCATCGGCAGTGTTTCTTCGCCATGATGCTCAAAACTGGCAGGCTTATCTTCATGAGCCTCAGGCAGTGCCACCCACGTCTGGATACCAAACAGGGAGTGCTTATTCTGACGTGTAGAAGGGCTAGTGCGTTCGGAGTGGGTCACGCCATTGCCAGCAACCATCCAATTGACGGCCCCAGGATAGATCATCTGATTAGTTCCTAGGCTGTCACGGTGCTGGAACTCTCCCTGGTACAAGTATGTGACCGTGGCAAGTCCAATATGGGGATGAGGACGAACATCGATACCATCTTCACTAAGAAACTCAGCGGGTCCCATCTGATCGAAAAAAATGAAGGGGCCAACCATTTGGCGCTTGGGCGCGGGAAGCGCACGCCGTACCTCAAAGCCACCCAGGTCGTGTGCACGAGGTACGATCAGTGTTTCAATATCGTGTAGATTGCCTGCAGAAGGACATTTGGGCTCAATATCGGGCATCCAACTCATAGGAATTTCTCCATCAATAATGGACAATTGGGTTGAAAATCACCGCAATGGCGTCATCGATCGTTTGTTTTTACAAAGTAATTGATTAGCCAATAACTTGCCTTAAATTGATAACTCATCAGTATTAAAAAACCGGAAGCTCACTCACTTCCGGTCAAAAAAACGGCTTACTTCTTGTCAGAGGGCTTTGTCAGAGTACTGTAGCTATTCATTAAGTTACGATAGTCAGGGATATGATTTGAGAAGAGTGCTCCCAGGCCTTCGATATCGTTTCGCCAGTCGCGATGTAGCTCACAGGCTGTTCCAAACCATGTCATCAATTGCGCGCCTGCACGGCTCATGCGATCCCAAGCAGCATCACGGGTGAGTTCATTGAAGGTACCTGATGCATCAGTGATGACAAACACATCAAATTCTTCTTCAAGTGCGGAAAGTGTTGGGAAAGCCACACACACTTCTGTCACCACCCCAGCAATAATTAGTTGTTTCTTGCCGGTAGCTTTTACAGCCTTCACGAAGTCCTCGTTATCCCAGGCATTAATTTGTCCGGGACGTGCGATGTAAGGCGCATCTGGAAACATCTCTTTTAACTCAGGCACCAGTGGTCCATTAGGCCCATTTTCAAAGCTCGTTGTAAGAATCGTTGGCAGCCCAAAGTACTTAGCCAAGTCCGCAAGCGCCAGTACATTATTTTTGAACCGGTCAGGATCAATATCACGAACCAAGGACAACAGCCCAGTTTGATGATCTACTAAAAGAACAGCAGCATTATCTTTATCGAGACGAACATAGGGGTTAGCCATGACGCACTCCTTTTATCTATTAGACTGATTGAGCTTTGGAAAAATGAAGTTCTAACATGTGCTTCCACATGACATATAGAGTGTAGTATTTCGCTTACTTGATGATTAGATGAGAAATTAAGACACAGCGTTGCATAGGGAGAACGCACATGGCAGCTCCTAACCTGAATGACCTTTATTATTTTGTAAAAGTAGTCGACCACGGAGGTTTTTCTCCGGCGGGCCGTGCGTTGGGTATTGCCAAATCTAAGTTAAGCAGGCGGGTAGGGGCGTTAGAGAATCAGCTTAACGTGCGGCTAATGCACCGCTCGACTCGCCACCTCACGCTCACCGATGTTGGCCAACGCTACTACCAGCACTGCAAAGCCATGCTTGTGGAAGCTGAAGCGGCCCAGCAGTTCATCGAAGAAACCAAACAAGTCCCCTGTGGCACTATCCGTATAAGTTGCCCCACTGGGCTATTGAGCTTTCACGTTAGCGCAATGCTGGCGGATTTTATGGCGCTCTACCCAGATGTCCAGGTACATTTGGAGGGCACTAACCGCCGTATTGACCCGTTTGTTGAAGGCTTTGATATTGCGCTCCGCGCCCGTCCCTTTCCTTTGGAAGACAGCGAGCTTGTTTTGAAGGTATTGTCGGATCGCGGGCAGTGCTTAGTGGCAAGCCCAACACTTATTGAACAGCACGGTATGCCATCAACACCTGACGACCTTTGCAAAATGCCTAGTTTAAGCAGAGCAAGACCTGAGGAAGCGCACGTATGGCATCTACAGCGTGACGATGAAGAATGCCGAATCCAACACTCGCCACGATTTATTACCACCGATATGACCGCGCTTTATAGAGCAGCACTGGCAAGCGTTGGTGTGGTGCAACTCCCAAGTTTAATGCTAGGCGATTCGTTGACCTCAAATAAGCTGGTGCAAGTATTACCTGAATGGGCACCACGCAGAGAAGTCATCCACGCTGTTTATCCCTCCCGCCGAGGTTTACTTCCCGCAGTAAGGGCGCTGCTTGATTTCTTAGCCGAGCGCTATGCGGCAATGCGTATTGAACACTGATGCAAGGCATCATCTCTCCATATCCCCCAGGCGGTTTAGCGACTCATCGTATAGCGCTACTAGCAGTAGCTCGCCATGGTCATTGACTCGAAACTGACCATAGCGGGCGGGCTCAAAACGCTCGGCGTGGCCTTCCTGAAAGAAAAATGCATCCGTAGCAAAGCGCACGTTCCCATTGCGTAACCGGTAGCGTAAGCGCCTCTCGTCGTCGTCCAGCGAGCGGCCATCATCCAGGCGCTGAAAGTGGGCAATGGAGAATTCATCCAAACGAACCACCACGCTTCCGTTGGCTACCGCTTGTATGGCATTGCTACCCGTTGCTTCCGCCGCGTGTCGATCAATCGCACGCTGCATGCGAATTCGGTCAGCCAGTGCGAAGCTCAGTGCCATGTAATCGCCCTGTATTAATGAACGCGGGTCAACTGGCGCGAGCTCCAAATAAACGATCTCACCATCGGCTAAATGGTGCTCTTTCTGCCAAATGGCCCAATTAACCACCGCCAGTACAAGAAACGCAGCGGCAATGACTACCCAGCGGTTTCGCTTCGTATTAGCCCTCATTGGTCACTCCTTTCCGCAGGTTTGAGCGACCTTAACCACCGCCGCAACACCCAACGTAGTGCCAGCAGCGAACTGCCCATCACGAACAGTAGTAACGCCTTGATTAACAGCGTGACATCCAGCCAGTAGTAATAACTGCTCACCGCAAGCAATAGAAGTAAAATACCGCTCGCCATAAGCTTCCGATGACTAATGGCGAATCCCAGCAACAACACCGTAATTCCCGCGCCAAGCCCCGGCACATAAACGGATACCACCGCTACGGCAGCGATCGCGCCATAAATAGCCAAGCGCTCCCCCATGGCAGGCTGAGAGTGCTGGTGTAGTACCGTATGAATGACATATAGCAGCGCCAGCGCCTCCAGCAGAGCACTCAGCCAGCTAGCAGCCCATGGCCCCAACCACACAACGGGCGAGTGATGACTAACCCAAGAGGACTCTCCTGAAAGCACAACCCCCTGAAACAATAGCAAGCCCACTAACAAACCAGCGCACCACGCCTGAACCATTTTTATACGCTCAGGCCAGCGATATTCATTCAGCCAGAGCAACGTAAGCGCCAACAGCACCAGCCCAATAGCCACCTGCTCAAGCTCATTGCTAGCTAGCGCCATATAGAGCGCCAGACTTGCCAAAAAAGCAGAAAAACTGCGATGCACTTGGCTGGGCATTATCAGTGCCAACACGCACTGTAGGCCAAGTAATGCCCACCATAAGTAAGTGACACCCGACAACATTTCTACCACTGCCCAAGCCACTAGCAGCTGCCCTGCCAAGCTAAACACCAGTGCCATGTGTTCAAGCACATCGCTTTGCGTTGTGCGTAGCAGAGCAAACGCCCCCCCTATCAAAATGCCCCCTACCACTAGGGAAGCCACTGCGCTCTCGGCCACAAAAATCACGCCCATTGCGATAAAGCCCAACAAAAATAGCGCCGCCAACCAGCCAGAAAACGCCTGCAGTGCCCGCACAAACCAAGGTGATTCCAACGGCGCCGTTGATGAAGGCTCGTTGAGCACAACTCCCGCTTGGGCTAGCCGCTGTTTGAATGCATCAACGGGGCGATTCATGACGCTACCTTTGCATTTAATCGTTTTAGCCATGCCACCGATAACGCCCCCATAGCGAAGACAGCACCCGCAACTATCAGCAGACTCTCAGCATGCCAGGTTTCCCAAAACACATAACGAACAAGCAGTAATGTCGTCACCGTAATTGCCGAAACACAGCCACCCGCCAGCATAAACAAATCAAGCCGCCAGTGGCGGTAAACGCCATACAGCGCAGCCAGCCACAACGGGTACATCACCATAATCGGCTCGCCCCCTTGGCCTTCCCCGGCTATCCATCCCATCATCAGCAGCGTCATTGGCACACCACCCCCAAGTGCCAACAGACAAATCGCCCAGCGTCCTGGCCATCCTCGCCGCTGTGCGCCCCACTCCCACACAATCTGCGCAGCAATATTGATGAATACAATTCCCCACAAGCCAGCATCACTGGTGATAAACACACTGCCAAAGATACCACCCCAGGTGCTTATGTAGAGCCATACTGCCAAATTCAAAAGCCCAACCCACAACACCCACAAGGCATCAAAGCGCGCTACCCACACCCAAGGCAGTGCGAGCAGCGCCCAAATGAAGAACAGCTGCCACGGATCAGCGCCGGTTTGGTATACCTGACCAACCAGCCCCAACAGTACCCCCACCAACAGAAACGCCACGGTTAGCGCCACTCGAAAAAGCAATACGCTAGCGCTGCCCCACACCGCAATGCCCGCCGCCAACACCAGAGCGGCTTGCACTAACGCAAAGCGTGGCAGGCGGCCCATGTCCGACCAATTGAAAGCTACAAAAAATAGCACTGCGCAGGCTAGTGCCAAGCCACCCAGCCACAGCAACAACCGGTCAATCAACAGCGCCCAAGCACGGGGCGGCGGATGCAACCCAGCCGCCTTAACCGCTAACGACACATGCTCAGGGGGTATCACCCCCTGCTCAATTAACGACATGAGTTTACGGCGCTTGGTGGCCATGGAAGTTCCTTTTTGAGTATTGTTAAATTATTGCCTCTCAGGCACCTGAACTCAAAAATAAAGGTGGTGCCCTTACCGCTCCGCATCCTCTCTCTGCCCCCAGGGCCAGAGACACCAGTGATACATTATGGCTAATATGAAGATACCCCCATAAGGATAATGACGATGCCCAACGCCCGCTTACTTATTGCCTCAGTTGGCTTCTTAGCCGCAGGCTTTGCCGCCAATACCCACGCGCAAGACGACTCTTGGCGTTTCCAGCTAACCCCCTATGTGTGGATGACTGGCCTAGCTGGTGACGTGCGACCACTCGCCAACTCCCCAACGATCAGTACCTCGCGCTCTTTTAGTGATGTATTGAGTGATCTGGAAGGTGCGCTGTTTATGGCCGGCAGCGCCCGTAAAGACCGCTGGGTGTTGTTTGGAGATATGACCTGGGCATCACTTAGCCATGACGGTACGCTGATGCCCGGCGTTGCGGTAGAAGGTAACCTACGCCAACGCTCACTAACCGCATCTGCTGGCTACCAAGTGCTCCGCTCACCAACCCAGCGCCTAGATTTATTAGCAGGCGCACGCGCTTGGCGGATAGAAGCCGATGTGAGTGTGCCTGCCTTAGGTGCTAGCGCCAGTCACACTGAGCGCTGGGTAGACCCACTCTTAGCCGCTCGACTACGTTCAACGTGGACACCTAAGTGGTCAACGTTAGTGCATGTTGATAGCGGCGGTTTCGGCATAGGTGCCAGTAGCACTTGGCAAGCTGTTGCCACCGCAAATTACCAGGTAAGTGATGCGCTTCACCTGTCAGCAGGCTTTCGGCACTTGGCAATCGACCGCGACAAAAACGGCACCCGCATTGATGTGTCAATGAGTGGCCCCCTGATCGGCGCCACCTGGATGTTTTAGTATCACGTGTTCAGTAACATGACGTCCTAGTTAGCACTGCGGCTAAACTTGAGTGCTAACGCTTTTTCTGGAACGCATCACTTAATGCTGCCGCTAAAATCCCTGTGGGCATCGCGATGATTCCGATGCCCGCCACTGCCGTTAAGCCCGCAAAAAATTTGCCTAACCCAGTGATAGGAACCATATCGCCATATCCCACCGTCGTCAGTGTAGTAACACTCCACCACAGCACACGTGGCACGCTGCCAAACGCATCAGGTTGGGCTGATGCCTCCGCCAAATAAAGGCAGAAAGAAGAAAGTAGCAGCAATAACATCGCCAGACCCGCACTCAACCACAGCTCATGAGAACGAGACTTCAGCGCCTCTGCCAGCGCTACCCAAGCTTGGCTGAATCTACCTAAACGGGTTAGCCGCAGCATTAACCCCAAACGCAACAGGCGTAGTAAAAAGCCATTGTTTTGAACCATCGCGCCAAGGAAATAAGGCAAAATCGCCAGTAAATCCACCAAGGCCCAAAACGAAAACACATAGCGCAACCGGCCTCTTACCCCGCGATAACGAGGGTCTTCACCGACAACATACAGGCGCAATAAATACTCACCGATAAAGATCACCACAAACACGGTTTCTAACGTAGGAAAAAGGCGTGGTGAAAGCGCCCGCAGCATTGGCTCCGTTTCCAAAATAGCCACAAGCGATGCCAGCAAAATTAGCACGCAGATAACTCTATTAATGGTCGAAAGCCCCTGACGCAGGTGCGTCTCTAAGGCTAGCTCTCGGTATAATTCAGCTCTGTTTATGTTCATTTTTAAAAAAACTTATTAGTGGGTACAGCGACCTAAAACCCTAGCAGCCGCCTACGCATAGGGCGAATAGAAAACAGTACCAATACGCCTAAAGCCAGCCATTCAACAGACGCGGGCAACAGTTCCTGAACCTGGCTCGCCTGTTGAACAGGATCCCATCCCGTCATTGCCAGCCCTTGGTCAAGCACCCAGCCTATCAACACCGTCACCAGCAGAATGCTACCCAGATAAACCGCCAATGCTTGGCTGCCAAACTCCCGACGCAGAATGGCCAAAGTTGCCAGGCTCGTCACAGGGCCAGCAAGTAGAAAGACTAACGCCATCCCCGGTGAAATGCCCGCCAATAGTAAACCAGCAGCCACCGGGGTAGCTGCGGTAGCACAGATATACAGAGGAATACCAATGACAGCCATGAGCAGTAGCGCCAATAAACCACCTGAAAATCCCACTAGAGCTTCTGGCGACACGAAAGTCACCAATACACCCGCTAGTAATAAACCGGCAAACATCCAACGGCTAATGTCATCCAATAAATCACTAAAGGCATACTTCAATCCTGCGATTACCCCTGTTGACTCAGTGGCATGTGCGTTAGCGTTGCCATCGCCACAGCCTTTTGATGCACAGCAACTGCTAGCAGGGGGGCTTTTCGGCAGTGCCGTTTGGCCAGTAAAGCCCACTAAGATGCCTGTCACTATCGCGGTTACCAACGCTCCCAGCACTCGCGCCAGCGCCATTAATGGGCCTAGTAGCACACTGGTGATCAGCATGGAATCCACCCCGACGCCGGGGGTGCTGATCAGAAAAGACGTGGTTGGCCCACGACCCGCCCCACCACGATGCAGCGCCAGCGCAGTGGGAATCGCCCCGCAGGAACACAGCGGCAGCGGCATACCAATCACCGCTGCCCGCGTAATACTTCCTACTCCCCGCCCGCCCATCCAGCGCTGCAGCAAAGACTCCGGCATTAACGCCTTAATTAACCCCGCAATCACCAACCCCAGCATTAACCAAGGCGCGGCACTTAGCGCAATACTCAACAGCTCATTAATCAGCTTCATCACCGGTTACCTGCTTGTTAACCAACAGAGTAACGACTAGCCTAAACCCTGTAATCGTTACAAGGTCAAGCCGATGAAGCGCCACTATCGTATTGGAGAAGTTGCCACCCGAACCGGATGCTCACCGGAAAGCATTCGCCACTATGAAAAGCTAGGGTTACTGACCCCGCCGCAGCGGGGTGAGCAAGGCTATCGGTTTTACGATCAGGCGGCGCTGGAACGCATTGGCTTTATTCGCCATGGCCGCAGCCTGGGGCTAGACCTGCACAGCATTCAAGAGCTGTTAGCACTTTCTGACAACCCAGATACCGACTGCACCGCCGCTGATGACATTGCCAGCCGCCATCTACAACATATAGAAGAACGCATCGCTGCCTTACAAGCACTGGCAGGCGAACTGCGCCAAGTGGTTCACCAATGCCGCGGCGGCAAAGCGGCCAACTGCCGCATTATTAAAACGCTTTATGACCACCAGCCCACCTGCAGCGAGCGAGGTTGTGGCGACGTGAAGGCGTAAGCGGCAGCTCTCGGTAGCATCCATTGTCGTGCCCCCGTCGGCGACGACTATGTCACGTCAAGAAACTCGCCTAGGAGGTTGCTTGTCGGCGTGAATATTATGTTATGTTATAACATAATCAAAAGATGAACGAGCCAGCTAGCCAAGCACGACACCATAGGAACAAGATGCAACTCTTCAACACCCTGACGCGCCGCCGTGAGCCACTGCACACCGAACTGCCAGATCGCGTAACACTCTATGTCTGTGGCCCCACCGTCTACAACTATGCGCATATTGGCAACGCGCGCCCAGCGGTGGTGTTTGACCTGCTGTCACGGGTGCTACGCCATGACTATTCAAGTGTGGTTTACGCGCGCAACTTCACTGACGTAGACGACAAAATTAATGCTGCAGCAGCGGCAGCAAGCGTGCCCATCAGCACGATCACAGAACGCTTTATCGCAGCCTACCACGAAGATATGCAGGAACTGGGCGTATTGCCGCCCGACCTGGAACCGCGCGTAACGGATCACATACCCGACATCATCGAGCTTATCGCAACACTGATCGAGCGTGGGAATGCCTACGAAGCTGAAGGTCATGTGCTGTTCCACGTCCCCTCTTACTCCGAGTACGGTGAATTATCCCGCCGCCAACCAAGCGATATGCTCGCAGGCGCCCGAGTAGAAGTCGCCCCTTACAAACGCAACCCACTGGACTTCGTGCTGTGGAAGCCCTCTTCTTCCGAGCAGCCAGGCTGGCAAAGCCCCTGGGGTCGCGGCAGGCCAGGTTGGCACGTGGAGTGCACCGCCATGATTGGCAAGCACTTGGGTTACACCATCGACATACATGGAGGTGGGCAGGATCTGATTTTCCCCCATCATGAAAATGAGATCGCTCAAGGTACCTGTGCCCACGGTGCCCGCTACTGCCATACCTGGGTGCATAACAGCTTTGTTACCGTGGATGGTCAGAAAATGTCCAAGTCCCTCGGTAACGTACTGTTGGTGCGCGACCTGCTTGCCCAGGCACCCGGCGAGGCCATTCGTCTGGCGCTGTTCGCTACCCACTACCGCCGCCCGCTGGACTGGAATGCCGAACGCTTAGCTCGGGCACGACGAACCCTCACCCACTACTACCAAACCCTCGCCGAAGTAGAAGAGCTCGCTGTGGCTGACGGCATCCAACCCGACCCAGCGTTGCTCGAAGCGCTGCGCCATGACCTCAACGTAGCTAAAGCGCTAGCGCGTCTGCAACAGTTAGTTGATGAATTAAAAACCGCTAAAAGCGATGGCGAACGCACTTATGCCAAAGGGTGTGTGTTGGCCTCGGCCAAGCTGCTTGGTCTACTGCAGCAAACGCCTACAAAGGCTCTGGAAGCACTGATACCGGAGTGCTCAGACCTGCCGGTCGTGCGTATCGAAGCACTGGTTGCCAAGCGTGAAAGTGCCCGGCAACAGCGTGACTTTGCCCGCGCTGATGCACTGCGCGACGAACTGCTCGAACTCGGCGCCGAGGTTCGCGACACGCCCGAAGGTCCTCGCTGGCAGCCACTCCCCCGCGACACAGTCTTGCATGCAGACAACCCCTAATGTCTCTGTCTGTGCCTAAAACGTTATCCACTACGAGAATCATGTCATGACCGACACGCCCTTCACTACCACCGGCGAGCCGCTTACTATCACCCTACCGGATCAGCGGGCGCTAACACTGACATCACCGACCTGCGTGGCCGAAATCGCTGCCACTATAGGCCCTGGCCTTGCCCGCCAGGCGCTGGCTGGCCGAGTAAACGGCCAGCTGGTGGATACCTGCGATCCCATCACAGGTGATGCACGGGTAGAGGTCATCACGCCTAGTGACACCGAAGGGCTGGAGATCATCCGCCACTCCTGCGCCCACTTAGTCGGGCACGCCGTTAAGCAGCTCTACCCGAACGCCGAGATGGTGATTGGCCCGGTCATCGATGACGGCTTCTATTACGATATTTCCTTTGAGCGCCCTTTCACGCCAGAGGATATGGATGCCATCGAAACACGCATGAAAGCGCTAATTGCCCAAGAGTACGACGTCGTTAAACGACGGGTACCCCGAGACGAAGCGCTACGCCTCTTCCGCGAGCGTGGTGAAAGCTACAAACAGCGGCTGATCGAAGAACTGCCTGACGAAGCGAGTCTTGGGCTCTATTTCCATCAGGAGTATGTGGACATGTGTCGCGGCCCCCACGTACCCAACACCCGCTTTCTGAAACACTTCCGACTGACCAAGCTCTCTGGCGCCTACTGGCGAGGTGATGCCCGCAACGCCCAATTACAACGTGTTTATGGCACCGCCTGGGCCGACCGCAAGGCACTTAAGTCTCACCTTAAGCGCCTGGAGGAAGCCGAAAAACGCGACCATCGCCGTTTAGGTCGCCAGCTCGGCTTATTCCACTTCCAAGAAGAAGCCCCCGGCGCAGTATTCTGGCACCCCCACGGCTGGACAGTGCTTCAAACGCTGATCGCCTATATGCGCCGCCGCCAGCAAAACAGCGGTTATATAGAAGTGAACACACCCGACATGATGGACCGCGGGCTGTGGGAAACCTCCGGCCACTGGCAGAACTACCAAGAGCACATGTTCACCACCCAGACCGAAGACGGCCGCTCACTGGCGCTCAAGCCCATGAACTGCCCTGGCAGCGTGCTACTTTTTCGCCATGGCCTAAAAAGCTACCGCGACCTCCCCATCCGCATGGGAGAGTTCGGCAAGGTGCACCGCTATGAGCCCTCTGGTGCGCTACACGGCCTACTACGCGTGCGCCACTTTACCCAAGATGATGCCCATATTTACTGTACCCCCGAGCAGATGAATGACGAGTGCCGCCGCGTGGTGACGCTAGTGCTCGATATATATCGCGAGTTCGGCTTTGAGGATGTGCGCCTTAAACTCTCCACCCGGCCAGAGAACCGTATGGGCAGCGAGGCCGTATGGGACCAGCTTGAAGGTGCGCTAACAGCAGCGCTAGAAACCATGCGCCTAGACTACGAGCTCAATCCTGGCGAAGGCGCGTTCTACGGACCAAAACTTGAGTTCGTACTACGCGATGCCATCGGCCGCGATTGGCAGTGCGGCACCCTACAGGTGGATATGAACCTACCTGAGCGCTTCGGGCTCGATTACATTGATGAACACGGCAAGCGCCAACGCCCAGTACTGCTACACCGCGCACTGTTTGGCTCGTTAGAACGCTTTATCGGCATTCTCATTGAGCACCATGCGGGCAAACTACCCGCTTGGCTGGCACCCCAGCAAGCCGTCGTGATGTCGATTACCGACGCCCAGGCCGACTATGCCAACACCCTGGCTGAAGCGCTGTGTGGTACAGGGCTGCGTGCTGGTGCAGACGTACGCAATGAGAAGATCGGTTACAAGATCCGCGAGCAAACCCTACAGCGGATTCCTTTTCTGCTCATCGTCGGTGGCCGAGAGGCGGCAGAGGGCAAGGTAACCGTACGTCATCGTGACGGCAGCGATCTCGGCACATTGCCAGTGGATGAGGCGATCGCTCTATTGGCAGAGCACAGCCGCGCCCCCGATCTTGATGCCCAGCGCCGCGAGCAAGCGAGTCGCCTTGAGCGCCTGCGCGCGCCAACATCCGCAGTAGGGACTCCGGCATGACCACTACCGACGACCTCATTACACGGCTATTCAGTATTGAAGGGAAAGACCCTATTACTCTAGGCTATGATGCAGGCTCTACGTTGACCAATTTAACAACCGAGCGACTCAGCTAGGAGACAACATGCCTTTACTTGATAGTTTTACCGTTGACCACACGATTATGAATGCCCCGGCAGTGCGTGTTGCCAAAACGATGAACTCGCCTTCCGGTGATACCATTACCGTGTTCGATTTGCGCTTCAACAAGCCCAATGAAGACATGATGGGTGAAAAAGGCATTCACACCCTAGAGCACTTATTTGCCGGATTTATGCGCAACCACTTAAATAGCGCAGAGGTCGAAATTATTGATATTTCACCGATGGGCTGCCGTACCGGGTTTTATATGAGCTTGTTGGGAAGCCCAAGCGAAGAGAGTGTCGGCAATGCCTGGCTGGCTGCTATGCGCGATGTACTCGCGGTAAATCGAATGGACGAGATTCCCGAGCTCAATGAGTACCAGTGCGGCACCTTCATTATGCACTCTTTAGAAGAAGCCAAACAGATTGCACAGAGCATCATTGAGCAAGGTATTGGGGTAAACAAAAACGACGACATCGCCCTTAGCCCCGAGCAACTAAAAGCCTTAGGTAACGATGTGAAGTGAGTTACTCAGGGCCATCAGCATTTTTTCAGAAGCCGCTCACCAAATTGATAGTAAGCGGCAGCTATTGCTAAAACCACGTTACTCCGTCGTGTCATGGCAAACTGACCGCCACTATTTCATTTCAGTGGTGGATCAGTTTGTCAGTGTGTTAGGCAGCGTAATCACCCCTTTCAAGTAAGGCGTAACGCGGCCTTTGATAATGACGCGGTCGCCTTCTATCTCGCAGCTCAGCGCACCTTTGCGGGCACCACCCTGGCGTGCGGTAAGCTTCTGCTTACCCAACCGTTTCGCCCAATAAGGCGCAAGCGAGGTATGCGCCGAGCCAGTAACAGGGTCTTCTTCCACACCTACTTTGGGGCCGAACCAGCGGGAGACAACGTCTACATCGCGGCCTTTCGCAGTAACGACAATGCCGCGGCCTGGAAGGCGCTTCAATTGCTGCATATCCGGCGTTAGCGATTCAATCAACTGCGCATCGTTAACCACCACCACGATATCGTCAGATATCAGCAGTTCTTCGATCTCGTTAATCCCTAGCGCTGCCTTTACCTCAGCTTCCATCGTGAAGGGTTCGACGACCTTTGCGGGAAAATCCATTGCCAGTTCATCGCCGTCACGCTGCACTAAAAGCTGGCCGCTGCGGGTCTCGAACTGCAGCAGTTCAGCACTATCGCCCAGCATATTAAAAATCACCCACGCCGCCGCCAGCGTGGCATGACCACACAAATCCACTTCTACCGCAGGGGTAAACCAGCGCAGCTGATAGCCAGATTCAGTCGGCACAAAAAAGGCGGTTTCAGAGAGGTTGTTCTCTGTGGCTATCGCCTGCAATAACCCATCATCTAGCCACGTTTCCAACGGACAAACCGCCGCAGGGTTACCTTCAAACGGTTTAGAGGCAAACGCATCGACTTGGTAAAGATCTATATTCATTACAGCCAGCCTTTTCTAACGTCATGGTCATTATGTTTTGGATAACACGAGGCGTTTGGCAAGGGCGCGACGCCTGACCTAGGGCGCCTCAACAGTGGCACGCCCTTTGGTGATAGAGCGGGCAAGCATCAGATACGCCACCGAGCCACAGGCGGCCATGGCAAGAATGACGGCTTCAAGCGTATGCGGCAACATGGTGGACAATGCGCTCAGCAGCCCAGCGACACCGAACTGGGCTGCGCCCAGAAGCGCTGCGGCCGTCCCGCCACTGGTGGGAAAGAACTCCAAAAAGCAGACCTGAATATTCGGCGAAATCGCCCCTATCGAGCCAATGGTCAGCATCATCGCGGGCAGGAAAACGTAAAGCGGCCACTCCATGAAGGTAGCCATCACCAGCAATAGTATACCGACTCCCTGGCAGGCCGTTGCCAGCTGCAGGATACGCAGCGACGGCAACCTGGAAAGCAGTATTCGATTGAGAATGTTGAAAATAAGCATCGCGACGATATTCGCCGCAAACAGCATCGAAAACGCCGAAGGGGACTGGCTGAAATGCCCCTGATAAATAAATGACGCATAGGTGATGAACATCATCAGGGTAGAAAAAGAGGCCGCCTGCCAAACGATGAACGGCAGGGCCGGTTTTGTCGACAGAACCAGCTTATAACGCGCCAGCAGGCTCATCTTAGGACTTTTCACTCGCGATACCTTGCCTGCACCGGTAAAGAGCACCCGCGCCAACAATGGCACCAGCAGCAACGCGTATGCCGCCAGGGCGAAAAAGATAGTGTGCCAGGAACCTAACAAAAGAATCGCGCTGCCTACGCTCGGAGCAATCCCTGGCGCCAGCACCATGATCAAGCCCATCATTGAAAACAGTTTCGCAGCTTCGCGGCCCGACACCCGGTCACGAACCAGCGCCGGCACAGATACCAAGGTACAGCCGGCGCCAAGGGCCTGAACTGCGCGCCCCCAGAGCAGCGTGTTCAAGGAATCCGCCATGCCAATGACAATGCTTGAGAGGGCAAAAATCGCCAGGCCGCTCATCAACACCCGCTGGCGCCCGAAGCGGTCTGAAAGCGCACCGCCGATTAACTGACCAAACGCCATCGCGAGTACATATACTGAAACGCTCAGCGATACCGCCTGCTGAGAAACCCCCAGCGATTCGCCGATAACCGGAAAGGCTGGCAGGTAAGTATCCATGGAAAACGGGCCCAGCATCATGGTCAATGCCAGGCTCAGCACCACAATGAAAGGCGTTTTAGATTGGGCCATAGTAGCTCGCGGTAAAAGGGCATAATGATGGACAACATCGACGATATGATACCAACTGGTGCTATCAAGGCAATCGAATAGCAAGCGGGGGACACCACTTAGCGAGCCGAATAGAGTTCATATTCGACTCATAGACAAGCCACAGGGATAGGAAAAGTATAGCTGGAAAAGTATAGATGAAGGGAAATGGGGGAAGAGGAATGAGTGGCGAGGAATGAATTAAGAGCATGACTGACACACTTGCTCGCGGTTACCCGGGAACGCCGAGGCGCCCCCAGGTTTAGAATCAGCATACGGCTAATGCTCAGCTCCAGCTGCCTTTACCACCGCCAACGCCGATAACGGTGGAGACGGCACCCGCCTGGAAGTGACCCAATAGCTTGCTGTGACAATCGAAGAACAGGATGCTCAGGTAAACTGGCGTGCCCTGAAATTCGAAACTCACCGTATCGCGATAGAGCCGTTCGAGATCATCGGTATAGACATCTCCAAAAAGGGCACCACCGCCAGGAGAGGAAGCGCCTCCAGCATGTCCATCAAAGGTCTTGCCATCGGTGATGCTGACCTGGAACTTGAGATAGAAGATCAAACTAGCCACGTTACCAGTGGCAGGATAAGCCTTCGTGGAAGCCATCAAAGCGTCAGCGACGTCATCGATCTGCTCAGGTTCGAGCTTTTCATGCATGGCAACACGAAAGTCGTGGGCGATCAGTTTTTTATCAATGGTTTGAGGAACATTAGTTTGAGGAGCATTCATGGTTAGATACCTCATGCGGATGTTGTGAAATCGGCGGCCGGTCATCGACCGCGGCTTACCTGCCCTAAGCATTTCAGCTGAGATACCGCGTAATCACAGCATCAGCTCGGTATCACCAACATCGCTAGTAATGGCCACACGAAGTACTACGGATCACTTCGGTATCAGCTTCTCTCGCGCCCTTGGCAGCAGCGCGCTCCTGGAAGACCCTGGAGCAAACAACTGCACAAGGAGAATAACGATGGACACTTCAACGCTTCGGGTTGCCATTATTGGCGGCGGCGTTTCTGGCCTATCACTGGCCTACTACCTGCAGAAACTCGGCGGCAAAGCAGCCCAGCAGATAGAAATCACCCTATTCGAGCGCAAAGCGACACTTGGTGGCAACGCCGAAACCGTATGGGTCGACCTAGGCAATCAGCGGCAACCGGGCAAGCCCGAGTCGCCCTATCGACGCTGGGCCGACCTGGGGGTCAATGATGTCAACTTGGCTACCTATCACCGCCTGCGCACGGTGCTCAGCGAGATCGGAGAACTAGAGCGCATGAAGCCGCTAGAGAATACTGAGAGCTACTTCAGCCGTGACGGAGCGATAGCCCTGACCGATGATAGCGACTTGGCCCGCGGTGTCAGCGACCCCGCTCACGAGCTAAATCAGGCCGAAGGGGGCAAGCTAGCACCGTTAATCACCGTGGTGCACCAAAGCGCCATCGACCTAGTAGAGAGCGGACGCATTACGCCCCGCTATACGGTGGATGACTTCTTCGACAGCTGTGTCGCCACGCCCGTCGAGATGCTGGCAGCCGCAGCGGATCATTTGAAAATCACCATCGACTGGCAGGATCCGGCGCTACCAGCTCGGCTGGAGCGAATCCGCCACACCATCTACTACCCACGCATATCGGCCATGTATTTCGCCGACGATCGCGGCCCGGGCGGTATGCCACTCCAAGCCCCCTTCGAGTATTACCGTATTCAGGAAGGTGGCTCGCCCCCGGACCGCCGTTACTTCGAGCATGGCTCCCAGCACTGGCTTGAGGCTTTGGCCGCTTATATCGCCAACCCCAAGACTCAGGGCCCAAGCGTCAAAATTCTGCGCGGCATCGACGTAGAGGCAAGGCTCTCGCCCCAGGGCGCAACGCTGACCGAGCGTACCGCCTCAGGCGAACGCCGCTGGCAGGCAGACCTTCTCCTCATGGCCACCCATGCTGAAGATGCGCTGCCGATGCTGACCTTTGGCGACGGCCTGACTGAGATCCAGCAAGGCCTTCAGCATATTCTTGGCAAGGTGCGCTACACCCGCAGCTTCAGCGTCTGTCACACCGCTGCTGCCCGCTTGCCACCCAATCGCAACTTATGGCGCACCTACAATATCGAAGTACGGAACCTTGAAGACACCTTCTTCCCCTACCGTATCGACTATGTCGCCAACCGCCACCAGAACGATGCAGAGAACAGTGATTACAATCAGGCAGGCCTGCCGCAGTACTTCGTCTCTCTGGTAGATGATCTCAACAAGATTCCCCGCCGCGAGATGCTTGAGCGGCGCCCTTCACCCCTGAACGACGCCATCGCCAGCGAGCCAAACGAAGCTGGCTACCGAGACCGCTTGCCGCCACTGGGCAGCGCTCTAGAAGCCAAAGCCTGGACTCTGTTCAAGCACAATGTGCTGGATGCCAACTGCCTGGAAGCTCAAGCGGAAATCGAGCGCTATAACCGAACCACTGCCCAAGGACGTTTCGAGGGAAACCAGAACGTCTGCCCGTTGCTGTTTGCTGGTGGCTGGACACGCGGCGCAGGCCTACAAGAGCAGTGCCTGGAACAGTCGGAGCATCTCATCGCCTTGCTACTGGGAGATACCGGATCAACGTAAAGATAACGCGCGGCGACTAGTAACGGCTGGCAGCCAGACAAGGCATCGTCATCAGCAGGCCAGCCGCTTCGCCCTGGTGCCAGCACTCTCGTAAGGCTTCCAGGGCGCCCTCCACACTGCTCTTCTCACCGCGCTTCTGGCCGCTTTCCAACCAACCGGCGTGAGCTTCGATCAGGGCGCAGTGGTGCTCGCCCCAGGCACAGGGCTCCGCTGCCATCAGCTGGGTCAAGCGCTGGGCATAGTGGCGGGCTGCGGAGGGACGACGGTCAAGCAAGCTAACCTCCGCCGCCGCGACCAAAAAACGGTAGCCGTTATGCCCCACGCAGCCAGCATCCAGCAGCGCTTCCCCCTGTTGCAGCGTTGCCAAGCGAGCCTCGGAATCCTCTTCCAACAACGCCCGAGTGCCAAGCACCCAAGGGCCAATAAAGGCCGTCAGGCTGTGCTGCTCCACCAATTGCCAGGCACGCTCGATACTGGCTCGCGCCTCGGTCAGTCGTCCAGTGATCAGCTCGATACGGGCACGGCTCTCCAGCAGAAAGGCCTCAAAGCGCCCTGATCCCAGGCCGCGAGCCACTGCCAGCGCCTGTGTGACCTGCTCGTCGGCCGCATCGGGATTGTCCTGGGAAATCAACACCCAGCCCGCCGTTAGCCGAGCTACCACTTCAGCCCGCCGATTGCCCACTCGCTTGCCCAGCTCGGCAGCATCGAAACAGTCGGCCAATGCCGCCTCGGTCTCGTTGGCATAGAGCCGAGCCGTACCCAGCATAAACAGATTCGAGGCCTCTAGGTCAGCGTGGCCGTGGGTTCGGCAGAGTGTTACACAGTGGTCAAAAAGCTCGTAGGTGCTGCGCATCTGCCCCTCGGCATAGTGCGCGTCGCCCAGTCCGCTCAGGGCTTGGATTTCGGTATGCGCATCGCCACCCAACCGGGCCTGCTCCAATGCCCGAGTGTGATAGGCCCGGCTGGTGGCAAAATCGCCCCGGGGAAAATAGAGATTACCCTTGAGATAGAGCACTTCGGCCAGGGGTAAAGGGTCCTTTAGCGTCTCGGCCAGGGGCAGTAGCCCATCGAGTATCGCTTCTTCTGCCTCTAGGGCATCGAGCATGTTCAGCACCCGGGCGAGCCAAAGGTCAGCGGTAATGCGCTGACACTCCTCTCGGGCGAACGTGCGCGCCGCCTCGAAGTGCTCGCGAGCCGCCTGGATACGCCCGGTTGCCATCGCTACTTGGCCTTGCAGCAGCACCAATCGGTACTCATCCTTCGGCGCATAATCGATAGCTCGGCATTGTTTCAGCAGCGCCAGGGCTTCCTCATGCCGATAACGGAGCATTTCCGCCGCCACCGCCTGCAGGAACGCGTTCGGTGCTTCCAGGGAACGCGCGCGGTGAAGATGGCGTGCACGCAGCCCCGGCTCCGTTTCACCATAGAGCTCGGCCAGCCGGAGATGCAAGCGGTCGCGCTGTATTTTGGGAATCCCTTCGTAGATGCCCTGCAGAATCAGGTCATGCACAAAGCGATAACTGCCCTCTTCCAGCGGGCGTACCAAACTGTAGCGCTGGGGGAGTTCAGGTCGATAATCGGCCTGCCCCAACACTTCCTGCAGCAATGCTAGTGAGAAGCGCTGCCCCATAACGGCGGCGACGCACATGGCCCGACGATCCAAATCGGTGAGCTGATCCAGTTTGGTCTGTACCAGATTAGCGAGGCTGGCTGGCAAGCTGCAGTGGGGATGAAACAGCAACAGCTGAGTCAGAAACAGCGGATTGCCCTGAGCCTGGGTGACAAGGCGGGTGGCTTGCTCGGCGGGTACCGCTGCGAAGCTGGCCACCAGAGCTTCGGCCTCTTGGGGGCGCAATGGCGGAATTTCGATCAGGGTTAGCGGCGACTCAGGCAACTGTGGCCTCAGCCGGGTCTCTAGCGGATCCTGCTCTAAGCGTGAGGTAAACAGCCAGATCACCGGCGCTTCCAGGGTCTCCTGGAGTAGCCCAGTCAAGGTTCCCAACAGCGCCTCATCGGCCCAGTGAAGGTCTTCCACCACCAGCAATTGTGGGCGATGAATCGACCGCGCCAGGAGAATATCGCGCAGTGCCAGTACCAAACGCTGGCTGCGGGTCTCCGGGGTCATGGCCGCATAGAGACGCTGCGCATCCTCTGGCTGAGCCAGCCCCAGCAACGGGCGCAGCAGCATGGCATGATCCACGGGCAAGCGCAGCGCCGAAAGGCGAGCGAGCAGGTGTGCGTCGTCTATCGTTTCACCTTTCGTCTCATCGGACGTTTGAAGCAGCGAACGAGTCAGCTGCATCAACGGACCTTCATCGGCACGCGTGCCGAAGTCCAACACCTCGGCCTGATGATGATCGGCATGCGCCGCCGCCATCTCGGCAAACTCGGCGCTTAGGCGCGTCTTGCCGATGCCTGCCACGCCGCGAATATAGATCAGGTGGCCAGCCTGATAGTCACGGGTACTCTCTAAAATGGCCTGCAGCTGCCCCAACTGCACCCGTCGCCCCACCAGTTCAAAGCGGGCCTCTTGAGATTCGTCTCTGGGATGACAGTAGCGCAGCCAATCCCCGCCTTCATCATCGAAGATAAAGCGCTCCGCCAACTGCACCGCCACCCCACGCTCAACCCAAACACCGCTAAGCGCCTCCGCTATCGAAGGGGGCGTAGCGGACGGCCATTGACCAGCCTGGAGATATACGCCTTTGGCCACCCCCTGTTCCACCAGAGTAGCAGCGCACAATAGGCCCCGCTGGGCATCGCTACGGTAAGCCCGGGGCAGCCCAAACAGGGCCGTCCCCCCTTCCGCTAGGCTGCCGCCGAAATGCTGCACCCAGGTCGCTAGAGTCGACTGGTCAGCCGTAACGGCATGCAGCTGGATCAGGATGCGAGCGCTTTCCATCTCCTCGCTATCAGCGACAGACACAGCAACCTCTTTCGCATCCGCCGACAGCGCTTCGACCTCAACGCCGTAGATCTCAGCCAAATGGCGAGCAGTACGATAAAGCACCGCCCGTCCGCTCTCGGCCCGCTTGATGGAAGCAATAGAGACGCATAGGCGCTGGTCGAAGCAGTACTCGGCCAGCGCCTCCTGACTCAAACCAAGCCGCTTGCGGTGCTGCTTCAAGCGCTGGCGATCCAGCCGCAAGCGCCCATCGTGGGGAGCAATCATGATTGGCTTCCTTTACTGAGCGCACAGAAAAAAGCCCCTTTGACTTAGCAGCGCGGCTCACGCTGAAACGTCAACAGGCTCTAGTGTTTTAGCATTAGATGGCTCTAAAAACCATTCGGCATCGCTACTGCTAGCGTCAGCAAGCAACGGCTTGCTTCTATCACGATTTTTTCTTGCGCAGTACAGCCACCGGAGCCGTTAAAACAAGGCGACGACCGGCAATAATCGGCATTCTGTAGACACTGCCGCAGCATCCCTGGCACGTAAAAAAGGAGGCCAAGGCCTCCTTCTCAACGCATCATCATCAATGCTGTTCTGTGTAAAAATCAGGCGAGGACGTTGATGTACGGATCGAACCAGAAGTATCCCTTAGACTTTCCGTTCACATACACCGCGAACTCGATCCCGTAATTCAGGAGCCCAACAGAATCCCCGATGGCTAATGTCACGTAGGGGGTGTGGATACGCGGACTCTTGGGGACGCCATCCTTTCCCGCCATCACTCCCCCACTCTTCCAGTACTCCAAGAACGGCTCAGTATCGTCGGACCACTTGGGCTGCGTATCGGTATCGTAATCGAACCCATACGCCTCGGCGTGCTCCTCCATGAATGAGGGCAGAGCGAGCGGTGTATCATTTCCGAGCACATTGATTTGTGTTGCTGGATCGGACGGCGTACCAGTCACAAAGGTCTTAATAACACCATCTTCACCTTGCCACGAGTGCGCGATGAACCGAACCGGTGCAATAATGACGCTTGGACGCCGACTTACATCCTCCAGCCAGACCTGGACCTGTTCTTCCACCTGAACAGGCACATGATAATCGCCGTCGTGAGAGGTCGAGGTAGCCTTATCCTTACTGACAAGCATCTTAGGATGCCCCACCGCACTAGGCTGATCAAAACTTCCACCCTCGACCACAAAAGAATCAAGATCCACTGTAAAAATAATCTGCGTTGCCATTGTTATTTTATTTCCTTTATTTGAGTTATGCGTTATCGCGTGCTGAGTGATTTACTCCGTGTGCAGCCCCAAACACATCAGCTAAATCAAATTAGATCACAATAATAATTAGCGCAAGATATTTGACGTAAAAATGATACCTGTGTAACTAATCAGGAAGCAAACACCCTAAAACATCGCTTAAAAAGTTAACTAAGCAGCTGCTTTTTTTGGCAAAAATAAATTAGCCACTGAGTTTTTCGATATTTTAAATCCATACTAGAGCACCAAGCATTGCGTTATCTATTGTATTAAAATCAATGCAAAAAATACCTAACACCTTGATTTTTTAAAATAAATAACAAAAAATAAGACAAGTTGACAGATCAGCCAACTTATCACCGCCTTTCTATCCGACGGTATGATTCTCCACTTTAGTTTTTTCTCAGCGATGACAGGGGAATAAATCGCCAAAACGCTAATCATCAAACATTTTCAAATAAAATCGATATTTTATTAAATTAAACTAATATTATAAAAACAAACACTATAATAAACACATTACAAAAACAACAACGTTTTCTATAGTTTAAATTTCACTGGTCTTTAGGGGCTCATGATACTCAAATCATGAGCGCTAAAAGAGTGAAATATACGCTACTTTAAGATGACCATCGGCGTTATTCGTCCCAAACGGAGCCGTCGACTTGATAGCCTTGTGATACGGCAATAGCTGCAATAAGGCTGATCAAGATCGATTAGGTGCGGATTCAGCAGCGCCCACCTAGATGTTGTTCAGACATGACCACTCCTTGTCACTATAGGCTGACACCTGAAAAGCCATCAACCCGTTGTATTCCATGGCAATGACATAGAGCATCAAGTCATAGCATAGTGGCTTGTGTACTCTCTACGCCAAAAGCGGTCAATATTGCTGCTCCCAGAGGTACATGAGCCGACTACCACTCCTATTCAGATCATATAATGAGCCGATTATGGTTTATATTCGGCTCATGGGCTAACACACAGTGTAAAAATGAACAGCAAGCCTGCCAGACAGAGATTACCTCTCTTGCTAACCTTGCCAACCGTACCTATATTCATATTTGTTACTTTTGAATATAGGAAGAGAATCATGGCTACGACCAGTCTTAGCTTAGGGGAGCACTGGGAAGTCTTTATCAGAAACGAGGTCGCCAGCGGCCGCTACGGCTCCGCCAGTGAGGTTGTGCGTGATGCGTTACGTGCAATGGAAGAGCGCAAAAGCAAACTTGAAGCGCTTCGCACTCACTTAGCCCAAGGTGCAGAGCAAGCGAGAGCAGGTGAATTCGTGGATGATTTTTCGATGGATGCCCTAATCAACGACTTGGATAGCGAGGCTTGATGCCCACTTTCCATATCACGCCGAGAGCAAGAGACGATTTAAAAAATATCGGCCGCTATACGGAGTGGCAATGGGGCAAGAACCAACGAAATACCTATTTGAAGAATTTTGAAAAACGGTTTCACTGGCTCGCAGAAAATCCCCAGCAGGGAAAGCACCGCTCGGATGTTAGCGAGGGTTATTACAGCTACCCTCAGGGCCAGCACGTTATCTTTTATCTAATCGGCCAGGAATGTATTGATATCATTGGCATTCCTCACAAAGAGATGGATATCGTTTCATATTTTCTGCCTGATTGATCACCAACACTCCTTCAAGAACTGCTTACCCACGGGATTAAGCGGCTGTCGTTTAGGCCAAAAGACAATCAGGTTCCAGTCGCGCCTTGGTGATAGCGGCCGCGTCACTACGTTAGCCGTTGGCTTATTGCTTAACGCCAAGGTAGGAACCAAGCTAACACCGACATCGCCAGCGACCATCTGCAATAGCGTACGGGTGTCGCGTACCCAGAAGTCCATCTGGAATGTATCAACCTCCTCCAACGAGTGGTTAAATATCTGCTGGATCAGCGCCTCACATCCGCCTGACGACATAACAAGCGGGTGCTCCGCCAGTTCCGCCAGTTCCGCCAGTTCCGCCAGTTCCGCCACCGTCACACTGGCTTGTTTGCTGAGGAGATGGCTTGCCGACAGTACGGCAACAATCTCATCCCTCTTTAATAACTGCCAATCAAAGTGCTCACGCCAGTAGGTGAGGTTCAGTTGGGTGATATCGGTTGTGACACCCAAATTGATCACGCCGCTTTCCACCCACTCCTTTATCTCCTTCTCCATGCCTTCCAGAACCAGGCTGATGGTATCTGGTCAAGGCCAATCCATCGATTTGCTTGCACATATCCACGGATTCACTGCAAAGGTAAACCGTAAGATCGGTGCCGGGCGGGTCAAGTCATCATCTCTTTTTATTTTGAGATGTAAGAGCTCTTTGTTTCCCAATATCAAAATTAAGTATCTGACTTAACCTTTGCTTGTCGGCATCGCTTGTTTTAAACATATATAAATGCCTAATAACAATTGACTCTAAAAGCCTCCTTGAAAAATAATTACCTTCAGTAATTTTCTTTATTTCACTTATATATGCAAAAGGAATATTTCCTGGCATTTCCATACGTGTAGATAAATCTATCAGCTTGTAAGCGACCACTTCCTTTTCTCTTGCCACCTCACTTATTACTTCCTTGAGCTTAACTGAACTAACTGAAGCTGCTGCTTTATGTATAAAAGAAAAAGACATAATACCAAAAATATCAAATAACAATTTTTTTGCTATTTTTTCATTATCATCTCCAGGTGATGACTTTTCATCCATTATAGTTGTAAGCTCTCTTATCAAAGGCTCTTGAGCTTTTTCTAAAACCATAAAAAAGTGTTTTAAAGCACGAAGAGGTGCTTCAAAAGACTCATCTATTATTTCTTTTTTAAAAGAATTTCTTAATGAGCCGTAATAATTTTTAGCAATTAAACCAAGTATTTCGACAGTTTTAAACATAAGATTTATTTTGTCTTGGAAATTCAATTCTTCTAGTGGTTGAGTATACTCATCCACTTCGCCATCAACCTCCATATTATCTTTATTTTTCCTTTCCACCTCTTGGTTTCTTTCAGGATCAACCTCACCAATAATGACCTTTGAAGTCTCTTCAATAAAGTCATTCAAAAACTCTGTATCACCATTAAATGAAATAGGCTCAACCTCTGAAAAAAGATCAGATGACACATTTATTATTTTTTTTATAATATCTGTTCTGTTTGTATGATGCGTTAGAAAAATAACAGCATGAGCATTATCTCTAACATACAAGTGATCACAACACTCTTTCACAATTTCTTTTATACTTTCATCTTCCCAATTAATTGCTAGATATTTCCCCAGGAAAAAGAAATATATATAAGAATATGAGAAGTAATAGAAATCTTGACTAAAAGTTAAAATTTTCGCCTTTAAAAGCTTTTGCCTCCTTTCTTCAAAGTCAACTTTGGTGTATTCTCTTGAGTAAAAACTATTATAAGCCAGAAAGTCTTCCGACGAGATATTTTTATCTCCATGCTTTTTCATCTCAAAGGCCAACAAACTACAATAATTAAATAGCTCATCAAGCTGATCTGGTTTAAAATTAACTCTTTTCAGAGAGTTTGTAATTAAATATTGATAGTAGTACCCGTATGAGCTATTTTGAATACCACTATCTTGTGCAGCCTCAAAACTCTGTAAAAGAGTTAGCAAATAGAAAGGAGTCGAAGGTACTAAATGCTTACCAATAACTGAATTTATAGAAGCTTCAGCTTCAGATATTTTATGAGCAGGATCTTCAAAATTACCCTCTAAATCATAAGACGCTCCGTTCCACTTCTTTATTAGCTTATGTCTCAATTGATGACCAAAAGGCAGTATCTCATATCTTTCAAAGTCTTGAGAAACATTTGCTATGTCTGCATCCGTTAAATCCCCGTATTCAAGACTTGTACCTGTAGTAACAATAACTCTTTCAAATCTATCAATAAAGTATTTCAAAAACTTTGCACGATGTTCTGAGGCAGCTCGCAATTGATCAAAATTATCCAAGTAAACAATTTTCTTTGACTTTGGGGTTTGATTATAATCATTTAAAAAACTCTTCGAGTACTGTTTCTCTACGCTTTTATTAACATGCTTTTCCACTTTTGAAAGGCTTGCATTTCTAACATCTAAACAATCTATATATATTGGAGCAAAGCCCAAATGGTGGTGCTTCAAAAAAAATTCATAAAGCAAAAAAGTTTTTCCTGCGCTCTCGCCTCCGCGCAAGAATAGATTTCCGCCAGAATCAACAAGTTCTAAAGAATTGCAGTATTCTTCTTCATCAACATTAGCATCACTTTTTTTCAGCTCTGGAAAAACAAAAACATCATCCCTATGCAAAGAAGATTTAGTTGGGTGAACAAAATTCCCACCTACGTCTTTTATTTTCTCATAAAATTCATCTGAGAGGCCGCTTGATTTTTGGTTTGCAAAAAAATTACTATATGAAATCCACCCACTCTCTCTTTTCTCAATAAAGCAATCTTTTGAATCATCCCAACTATAACCTGATTCAGAAAAAACCTCTCTTTCTATATCAAAAACTAAAACAGAAAATTCACCATCCAAGATACTGGAATCCTGCTGCAAAGCTCCAGCTTCAATATGATAAAACTTACTACTATTAGAGTTTATAACATTAGAGCTTAAAGAGGTATGTTCATGTCCTGACAAAATCATTGAAGACACTGAACATATTTTATCTTTCAAGTCATGATAACTTCCCTGACCAAACCAATTAAAGGGGTGATGCATAAGAGAAATAACAATACTTTTTCCTTGATCATCACTGGTCACGTCACTAATAAACTCAACTGGATAAACCATTTCTCCCTGTTTTTCATTCAATTCAGACATCCATGAAAAATTCAAAGAGTTAAATTTAATAGTAGCTTCTTCAAAAGAAAACGAGTATGATTTAAAAAGCTTTGAATCCAAGCTTGGTGTTGGGCTCATTTCCGTTAAAAACTTTTCATACTCATCTAAGACAGACACACACTCTCTTATAACACCTTCACCCAGTTCATTCCTTGGGTTTTTCTTAACATTTTCAATAAGAATTTTTCTTACTTCATTACTTTTATCAAAGTCGCAATCGTGATTTCCAGGGCAAAACAAAAAACTAGCGTTTACATTGTATTCATCAAAAATATTATCTTTTATTTTGTTCAGAAAAACTTTAGCTGCTTCATACTGATCGGCTTTTCCGCTAAATGCTATATCACCAGTCACTGCAAAAAAAACATGTTCCACATCTGGCATATGCCTATAGCAAGCAGCTGCTATTTTTTCGTGTTGGCTTAGAACCAAATCATCTTCTGAACGTATATGTATATCACTTATATGAATCACAGAAAATTTCATTGCAACCCCATCATTAAATAACCTAGGAAAGTTATTAATAACTAACAGCAAGTTAAAAAGCAATTACTTTTTATGCTTAAAAATAACTATAAAACAGCTTTTTTTGTAAAAAAAGCCACTCGGTGATTGAGCGGCTTTTTCCTTAAAGAATTAATTTTCAGCCAAAAAACTCACTCCCACTCAATCGTCGCAGGCGGCTTACTACTCACATCATAAGTAACCCGCGAAACGCCTTCCAACTCATTGATAATCCGGTTGGAGACCTTCTCCAGCAGCTCGTAGGGCAGGTGCGCCCAGCGGGCGGTCATGAAGTCGATGGTTTCGACCGCGCGTAGCGCGATGACCCATTCGTAGCGGCGGCCGTCGCCTACTACGCCTACGGATTTCACCGGTAGGAACACGGCGAAGGCTTGGCTGGTTTTTTCGTACCAACCGGCGGCGCGTAGCTCTTCGATGTAGATGGCGTCGGCATCACGCAGGATGTCGGCGTACTCTTTCTTCACTTCACCCAGAATACGCACGCCCAGGCCGGGGCCAGGGAACGGGTGGCGGTAAACCATATCGTAAGGCAAGCCGAGTTCGAGGCCGAGTTTGCGCACTTCGTCTTTAAACAGTTCGCGCAGCGGCTCAACCAGCTTGAGCTTCATGGTTTCCGGCAGGCCACCGACGTTGTGGTGGGATTTGATCACGTGGGCTTTGCCGGTTTTAGAGGCGGCGGATTCGATCACATCCGGGTAGATGGTGCCCTGGGCCAGGAAGTCGACGCCGTCAATTTTGCTGGCTTCTTCATCGAATACGTCGATAAAGGTGTTGCCGATAATCTTGCGCTTGGCTTCTGGGTCTTTCTCGCCCTTCAGCTTGCCGAGGAACAGCTCTTCGGCGTCGACACGAATCACCTTCACGCCCATGTGCTTGGCGAAGGTTTCCATGACTTGGTCGCCTTCGTTTTTGCGCAGCAGGCCGTTATCGACGAATACGCAGGTCAGTTGGTCGCCAATGGCTTTATGCAGCAGCGCCGCCACAACCGAGGAGTCGACACCACCGGAAAGGCCAAGCAGTACATGGCGGTCGCCTACTTGCTCGCGTACGCGCTGTACTTGGTCTTCGATGATTTGTGCAGGCGTCCAGAGTTTTTCGGCACCGCAAATATCCAGCACGAAGTGCTCAAGAATGCGCTGGCCTTGCAGGGTGTGGGTCACTTCTGGGTGGAACTGTACGCCGTAGAACTGCTTCTCTTCCCAGGCCATGGCGGCAATTGGGCAGCTCGGCGTGGAAGCGGTCACGGTGAAGGTGTCAGGGACTTGGGAGACCTTGTCGCCGTGGCTCATCCATACGTCTAGCAGGCCTTTGCCGCTGTCGGTATCGATGTGGTCTTTGATGTCTTTGAACAGCGGAGTATCGCCATCGATTTGAATCTGAGCGTAGCCAAATTCGCGCTGGTTGGAACCTTCCACTTTGCCGCCAAGCTGCTCGGCCATGGTCTGCATGCCGTAGCAAATACCAAACACCGGCAGGCCCATTTCGAACACGCACGCCGGTGCTCGCGGGGAGTCCAACTCGGTCACGGATTCCGGGCCACCAGCCAGGATGATGCCGTTAGGGTTGTATTCGCGAATTTCTTCTTCGGTGATATCGAAGGCGCGGATTTCGGAGAATACACCGATCTCACGTACACGGCGGGCGATCAGCTGGGTGTACTGGGAGCCGAAGTCAAGAATCAGGATCTTATGGGCGTGGATGTCACTCATGGCGGGGTCTCGGTTAAGCGGTGTGGGTGCCGCTGTTAAGGCCAAAAAGCAAGCGGCGAGCTGCAATGCTCGCCGCGCCATTTAACGAAACGTGCTGGTTAGCTCACCCGGTAGTTGGGAGCTTCTTTGGTGATCTGCACGTTGTGAACGTGGGATTCGTTAAAGCCAGCGCTGGTAATTTGTACGAATTCCGGCTTGGTGCGCATTTCTTGAATACTGCGGCAGCCGGTGTAACCCATGGAAGCGCGCAGCCCGCCCATCAGCTGGTGAACGATAGCGCCCATCATGCCTTTATAGGGTACGCGGCCTTCAATACCTTCCGGCACCAGCTTCTCGGCGCCTTCGGCTTTATCTTGGAAGTAGCGGTCAGCGCTGCCCTGGTTCTGAGACATGGCGCCCATGGAGCCCATGCCGCGGTAGGCTTTGTAGGTACGGCCTTGGTAAAGCTCAACTTCACCCGGCGCTTCTTCGGTACCAGCCAGCAGGCCACCGACCATCACGGCGCTTGCGCCAGCGGCGATGGCTTTGGCTAAGTCGCCAGAGAAGCGAATGCCACCGTCGGCGATCAGCGGAATATCGAACTCTTTCAGCGCTTCTGCCACGTTAGACACTGCAGTGATTTGCGGCACACCAACGCCTGCCACAATACGTGTGGTGCAGATAGAGCCGGGGCCAATACCCACTTTAACCGCGTCTGCGCCCGCTTCGGCCAACGCTTTCGCGGCCGCGCCCGTAGCGATGTTGCCGCCAATTACTTGAATGTTGGGGAAGTTCTCTTTGATCCAGCGTACACGATCGATAACGCCTTTGGAGTGACCGTGGGCAGTATCAACAATGATCACATCGACACCGGCTTCGGCCAGAGCTGCAACGCGATCAGGCGTTTCGGGGCCGGTGCCAACGGCGGCGCCAACCAACAAGCGACCATCGCTATCTTTGGCAGCCATCGGGTAAGTGCGGGCTTTTTCGATGTCTTGGAAGGTTACCAAACCGCGCAGGTGGAAGGCGTCGTCGACAATCAGCATTTTCTCGATGCGGTGTTCGCGCATTTTGGCTTTGCTGGTTTCAAGGTCGGTGCCTTCCTTGACGGTAATCAACCGATCACGGGGGGTCATGATATCCGCAACGCTGTCGCCGTGGTTTGGCTGGAAACGCATATCACGCTCGGTCACAATACCGACCAGGGTTTCGCCTTCTACGACGGGGAAGCCAGAGAAGCCGTTCTCACGCGCCATGGCCAGCAGGTCATCCAGCTTCGCCTTGGGGCTAACGGTGACCGGATCTTTGACAATCACGCTTTCGTGCTTTTTCACCTTGCGCACTTCAGCGGCTTGCTGGCTCATGGTCATGCTCTTATGGATAATGCCAATGCCACCTTCCTGAGCCATCGCAATTGCTAGACGCGCTTCGGTAACGGTGTCCATTGCAGCGGAAAGCAGCGGGATATTGAGCGAAATATTGCGAGTCAGGCGGGTTTTGAGGCTGACATCCTTGGGAAGAATATCGGAGAAGCCGGGAACGAGGAGTACGTCATCGAACGTAAGTGCTTCTTGGGCCATACGTAGCATAGCGGCAACACCCTGATGGAAGAGGAAGTGGGGCGTGGAAAGTTAATCCCCTATTATAACGTTTTGAAGGCCGTACCAGCAATGTGAAGAAGGTTTTCAATTCAGACCAATGGCTAATAAGCTAGGATTCTTGCGAAAACTCCCCGCTCGCTCATTTATTTCTAAGGTTGCTCTATGCACGAAACGCCACAAGCGCTCTCTGTTAGTCAGTTGAACCAGCGCGCCAAGCAGACCCTTGAGCGAGAGGTGGGCGAGGTGTGGGTAGAGGGCGAACTTTCCAATGTTTCCCGCCCGGCGTCTGGGCATATTTACTTCACGTTGAAGGATGACCGTGCGCAAATTCGCTGCGCGCTGTTTCGCCAGCGAGCGCGTTTTGTGGCGGCCCCCATGCGTGATGGCGATCAGGTAAAGCTGCGCGGCAGGGTCTCGCTGTTCGAACCGCGCGGCGACTATCAGCTGATTGCCGAGGCCGTGCAGGCGGCGGGCTTGGGGGAGCTGCTGGCGGCGTTTGAGCGCCTAAAAGCACAGTTGCAAAGCGAAGGCGTATTTGCCAATGCTCGCCCCCTGCCCTTTCCACCCCGCAAGATTTTGATTTTAAGCTCTGCCAGCGGCGCGGCCATTCGCGATGTATTGGCGGTGCTGGCGGCTCGCTGGCCCCTGGCGGATGTCACGCTGATTCCGGTGCCCGTACAAGGTGCCGAGGCCGCCCCTGCGATGATTTCTGCGTTGGGGTTATTGAACCGACAGGCACGCTTAGACCCTGACCAGGATGTGGTGCTGATCACCCGCGGCGGCGGTAGCCTAGAGGATTTGTGGGCGTTTAATAACGAGCATCTGGCACGGGCGATTTTTCATTCCCGCTTGCCGGTGATGTCGGCGGTGGGTCACGAAGTGGATGTTACCCTGGCAGATTTCGCCGCCGATATGCGCGCCCCGACCCCATCAGCGGCGGCCGAGCGTTTAGTCCCCGACCAACAAGCGCTAAAGCACCAACTATCACAGTTAGAAAACCGCTTATATCGCGCCATGCAGGCACGCTTAGAACGAGATAGCCAACGCCTGGATACCTTGCGCGCCCGCCTTCGCCACCCAGGCGAGCAGCTTAACCGCCAGCGCCAGCACATTACCGCCCTTTCCCAACGGCTGCAGCGCGCAATGCAGCAAAGCGTTCAGCAGCAGCAAGCCCGGGTCACGCAGTTAAGCAAGCGCTTAGCAAGCCAGGACATGGCACGCCTACACCGTACAGAGCAAGAGCGTGTTAGCCAGCTCCAGCGCCGTTTAGCCAGTGCTATGCAGCGGGCGCTGGAAGTACGTCAGGCACGCTTAAGCAGTGCCGCCCGTGAGCTACATGCCGTCAGCCCACTGGCGGTGTTGGGTCGCGGCTACACCATTGCCCAGGATGAAAAGGGCCATGTCATTCGCCGGGCAGAGGACACCGCGCCAGGCCAGAAGCTCTCGCTTCGGCTGGGCGAAGGCAGGCTAAACGTGGAAGTAAAACGGCGCTACAAAAAGTAGCGCCGCAGGCTTAACATCCTTGTTAACGAATCATTACTCTTTCTTGGCAGACGAGTCGGCATCGGGATTCACATGATGTGTATCCGGCATCGGGTTGGCGTCGTCATGGTGATCATGGCGAGGCTCCTTCTTCTGCTCTTTCTTTGCGTCGTCTTTATCGGGCTGCTGCATAGTACCTCCTAATCCTTGGTGGTCGCCGTAGGAATCACGTCAGCTGCTAACGTGAACAGGCCTCACTCACTATAGTCGCTAGCCGATGACTTACCATGGTGTAAAACTGCTAACACCAGCGCTATCTCACCACTTTGATGCAGATAAAAAGATAAAACAGTCACTTGGAGGCGTTCGCTCTTAACGCATTTCAATATCTAGCTCGGTGATAAAGCGGTCACGCCGCGAAATGGCTTTGCCTGCATCATCCCCGGCCAACGTCGCGCAAGCATTGATCAGGCACTCCATGGCGGCAAAATAGGCCACCATGCTATTGGAAATAAAGCTGCTTTCGTGGGGCACCAGAATGGATACCTGGGAATACTTGACCAGTGCGGAGCTGGCATAGTCAGTCACCGCCAAGGTATGAATACCGTGTGCTTGGGCCATACGGCATACATCCACCACTTGGCGTGTATAGGGCTGACAACTGGCGGCAATTAGCACGTCGCCCTCAGATAACGACGCCAACCCTTCTGCCACGCCGTTGGTAGCATCGCTGAGCAATGCCACATCAGGGCGCAGCATGCCCAGCCCATAAGCTGAAAAACTGCACAGTGCATGAAACTGGCGAACACCGTACAGCCGAACTCTCGGCGCATTGACCACCGCCTGGGCAAACGCTTCGATATCCTCATGTTTCACGCCCTGCAGAAAACGATCAATGTTGTGTTTGTTTTCAGCGCATAGCTGTTGTGCCTGAACATGTAAACTGCGTTTGTCCGCCGCCAAGGCACTAGCGGCATGATCACGGTAGAAAGATGCAGACGAGCTAAAGTGCGCACTTAGCAGGACTTTTTGCAGATCGCTGAAACGCGCGTAACCCAGCGAGCGCGCCAGGCGTGAAATACTCGACGGGTTGACCTCTAACCGGCGGGCTGCTGAAGAAATAGACAACAGCACCTGATCCCCCTGAAGGTCGATAAGGCGCGCCAGCACTTCCCGCGATTTAGGGCCAAGACGCAGCTCGCTCTCCCCCCGGGCAATACTGAGCGCCAGCTGACGGAGTCCATCGACTGTTTCCGGGGGGCGGCTCGAACTGTCAACTGGCGAAGAGTAGTTTTCCGTCATAAGCGGGCAGTGCTCCAGGGCGGTCATAAAGTTGCCATGCTACACCATCCGCTTCAAGTCGCATCACCGCCGTGACCAGGGTGTTCTCGTGATCAGGATCGTCAGCGCTAAGTCGCAGAATGGGTAGGCCACTGGCCTGTTGGTCATGCAGGATGGCCAGTGGCGCGGTCTCGCCGTCGGCTAGCAACTGATCCCCGCGCTGCTGACGGTCTCGGGAGGAGTCAGTGATCCACTGCGACGCTAAACCGCGAGAGTGATACAGCGCATGATTAGCATGTACACTGGGGACGTTCAGCGCTCTCTGGGCAGCATCCCCGCCACCGAACTCAATACTCGTCACCTCTCTTTGGCCGCACTGGGCTAGCGAAAAATGAAAACCGCCGCACTCATTGTAGCGCTGCAGCAGTGCCACCACGTCGGTCACATTGGGCTGGTTTAGGGCCACCCGGCCTAATACCATGCGTGGCACCTGGGGTGTGATATCGAGCAGGCGCAAATTATTGACCGCTTGTACCCAGCCCTGGCGAGTAAACGCCAGGGTATGCCCGGGTATGGAGCCGGGGTAACAGAAGGCCGTGAAGCCCCTTCCTTCGGAGTGAGTTACCTCAGCCATAAAGCAGTGGCCACGGAAGAATGGCAGGCCATCTTCATTATGGGCGACAACCGGGGTTTGCCCTGGAAGAATCACCGTGGTGCAGCCGTCTGGCGCGTGGGCCAGCAGGTCACCACGGCAGTTCCAGGCAAACACCGCCTCAATGGGCAGATTAAGACCTTCCGCCAGGCCTTCCAGCTCTTCCCATACCTGGGGAAAATCACGCTGGGTATTGGCGGCCATGGTGGCAACAGCCCCCCGATGAACCGGGTCGTTGATCTCAGCCCAGATAGCACTCGGCAACAGGAATCGATGCACTGCATCACGCCCGGCACGCCCAAGGGCAACGCCGATATCGTACGGGCGTCCGTTGATCACGTGCCAACCAAGTGAGCTTGCTTGATTAGACATGGCGCAGAAAATCCTTCATCCGGTCATTGGGTGGGTTATCGATGACATCAGCAGGGTTTGCATCAACCGCTATTTTGCCGTGCTCCATAAAGATCAAACGTGTACCTACCTGCTTGGCGAAGGACATTTCATGGGTTACCACCACCATGGTCATCTGCTCTTCGGCCAGTTTGCGCATCACACTCAACACTTCCTGCTTAAGCTCAGGGTCAAGCGCCGAGGTGGGCTCATCAAACAGCATTACCTTGGGCTTGATCGCCAGCGCCCTAGCAATGGCGACCCGTTGCTGCTGACCACCCGAAAGTTCGTGTGGGTAGTGGCGAGATTTATCCCCCAGGCCCACTTTTTCCAACAGCTCCTGGGCGCTGATGTCCGCAGCCTTGCGCCCCATGCCGCGCACATGGCGCTGGCCAAAGGCCACATTTTCCAGCGCGTTCATCTGGGGAAACAGATTGAACTGCTGGAAGACCATGCCCGCTTCCTGACGAATTTCGCGCAGAATTTTGTTCCCGCCCTTTACGCTCAGGCCATCGACGAGAAGATCGCCCGAGGTGATCATTTCCAGCCCGTTAATACAGCGTAGCAAGGTGGATTTTCCAGAACCAGACGGCCCGATGAGCACCACAACCTCGCCACGGTTGATGTCCAGATCAACCTCTTCAAGTACCTTGAGTGGGCCAAAGTGCTTGGAAACATTCTTGAACTCTATGATGGCGCTCATAAGATCCTCATCCGTTTCTCAATGATGCGCAGCAGCAGCGACAGGGTGCCGGTCATGATCAGATAGAACACAGCAACCGCCGTCCATATCTCAACCGCACGAAAGTTGGCCGCCATGATTTCCTGGCCGGTACGTGTCAATTCGCCGACGCCAATAACAATAAATAGAGAGGTATCTTTCAAGCTGACTATGCACTGGTTACCCAGCGGTGGAATTAGCCGGCGAAAGGCCAAGGGGCCAACGATATAAACCACTACTTTCCAGCGCGGCAGACCTATGGCGCGCCCTGCTTCGGTCAACCCCTTGGAAATCGATAGCACCGCGCCACGGACGATCTCGGCAACATACGCACCAGCATTAATGACGATCGCGAGAATTGCCGTTGTCATCGGGTCAATGCGGATATCCACCAGCACCGGCAAAGCGAAATACAGGAACATCACCTGGACCACAATGGGCGTACCGCGAATGATTTCGACGTAGATAAACGCCAGCGTATTGAGAATATAGCCGCCGTAGGCGCGCATCAGGCCAATCACAGCCCCCAGTGTAATGCCACCAATCAAGCCCGTTACGGTGATATACAGCGTGATCTTTGCCCCGTGGAAGAGTTGAGGCAGGAAATTAATGATGATCGACCAGTCGATATTCATTGCAACACTCCTGATAGTTCGAACTCAGCGGAGGGACACACTGCCCTCCGCAAGATGTATGGAATAATCAGGCGTTATTCAGTCGGTGCTTCACCAAACCACTTGATGTAGATTTCGTCATAGCGACCATCTTCACGCATTGCAGCTAGCACTTCGTTGACCGGCTCGACCAGCTCGCTGCCCTTAGGAAAAGCAATGCCATACTCGTGCGCCATCATCTGCTCGCCTACCGCTTTTACTTGGCCATCACCTGCCGTGGCGATGTAGTAAAGCACGTTGGGGGTGTCATGCATGGCGGCATCGACGCGCCCAGTGCGTAGCTCTAGGTAGGCGTTATCGATATTGGGGAACTGGCGTAGCTCTGTATCGGTGAAGTTTTCCCGCGCATAGTCCGCCGCAGAAGTGCCGGTGCGTACCGCCAGGGTTTTGCCCGCTAGGTCTTCAGCGCTTTCGATATCACTGTCTATGGGCACCATGATGCGAAAGCCACTCTCATAGTAGCCATCCGAAAAATCAATCACCTCAGCACGATCTTCACGGATAGTGATACCTGCCAAGGCAACATCCAACTGGCCGGTTTGCAGGCCAGGAATAATGCCGTTGAAGTCCATCGGGCGTAGTTCAAACTCCAGCTCAAGCTCTTCGGCGATCATGCCCCACATGTCGATATCGAAACCGACATATTCACCGTCCTGGGCGAATTCAAAGGGTACAAAGGCAGTATCAGTGGCAACGACCAGCTTGTCGGCGGCAGCAGTTGCTGCGGAGAGAGAGAAAGCAGTGGCAGCTATTAAAGTAGTGAGTGTCTTCATGGATAAATCCTCGTGACGTCGATGTTATTGGCAGTTTGTGAGTGACGCGGTGTGTAGATATAGGCGTTGTTATTGGCTTGGTTTGAATTGGCTTGGCCGAATTTCTCTACACACACACCTGCAAATATAATTGCATATATATTTTAAATGACCAAATATTTGCATTATTTTTTTACACGCAGGCGAAACCGGGCGTCACAAAGACACCCGGTTCGGCTAGTGTTTTCTCTTTAAATAAAGGCGCTTACGCTAAATGCTTAACCAGCACCTTGGATTTTCGGGCGTGGTTGTAAGCTTCGCGCTTCAGTGGTGGCAGGTCGTCCAGGCTGGCCGTGCGGAAACCACGTTCGACAAACCAGTGGGCTGTATGGGTGGTCAACACGAACATTTCAGAAAGCCCTCGCTGGCGGGCGCGGCGCTCTAACGCCTCTACCAGCCGCTCGCCACGCTCACCACCGCGATAATTGTCATGTACCGCGACACAGGCCATCTCGCCCACGGTGGTCTCTGGGAAGACATGCAGTGCAGCGCAACCAATGACCATGCCATCCCGCTCTATCACCATGTAGTCGTCGATTTCGTGCTCTAACCGCTCCCGCGAACGAGCGACCAACATGCCACGCCGCTCTAGGGGTTCCAGCAGTTCTAACAAGCCAGCCACGTCGTTCAGTGTGGCGGGACGAAGCTGCTCGTAACGGTGTTGGGTAATCATGGTGCCAACGCCGTCGCGGGTGAATAACTCCCCTAACAGTGCGTCGTGGTTGCGCCAGGAGAGCAAGTGGGTGCGTGCTACCCCTTCACGGGCAGCGGCACAGGCGGCGTTCAAATGGCGGGCCAATTCGCTGCCGGGTAAAGCACTGTGCAGGCGCGGTTCGGCTTCAGCGGGGGAAAGCTGGCGCAGCAATGCCCCCTGTTCATCTTCCAGCCCTTCCGATTCGCCCAGCAGAATAAGTTTATCGGCTTTAAGCGCAACGGCGGCGTGTTGTGCCACTTCCGAGGCATCTAGATCAAACACTTCACCAGTACTGGAAAAGCCCAGCGGCGGTAACAACACCAACGAGCCTTTATCCAGTAGCCCTTCAATGGCGTTAGCGCGCACGCGGCGCACTTCGCCACTGTGGTCAAAATCGATGCCTTCACGCACCCCTAAGGGCTTGGCGGTCACTAGGTTGCCTGAAATAACGCTAAGCTCCACACCGTGCAGCGGCGTGCTTGGCAGCCCGAGGGAAAGCCGCGCTTCTAGCCATAGCCGCTGATGCGCGGCTACCTGCTCTACATGAGCCATCACCGTGCGGTCGGCCACCCAGCGGCCATCTACCCGCGTTGGTTCAACACCGGCAGCCGTCAGCGATTCGTGAACCTGCGGGCGAATACCAAACACCACCACCAGACGCACGCCCAAGGTGTGCAGCAGGGCTAAATCCTGAATCAGCTGCTCCCCTCGGCCAGACGCCATGGCTTCGCCTTCAATTAAGATGACAAAGGTTCGCCCTCGGTGCGCATTAATGTAAGGGGAAGCGTTACGAAACCAATCAACAAAAGGGAAGCGTGTGTCCAAGGGCCGCTCTCCGGCAGCAGGTGAATGACAGTATCCGCAGTTACTTTAACAGAGCACAAAAAACAGCGGCACCTTCTTGTGCAAATCCACCCAGAGTCAGGCTAATTTACGCGAAGGTGCCGCTGTGTTAGCTATCCAAAATAGCACCTAGCAATGGCGTGCTAGGCGGGTTTTCCCTGTGTTAACCAAACATGCCTTTGAACATAAAGAAGAACAGGATGGCCAAGCCAGCACCTGCTGGCAGTGTGATCAACCAGGACATCACAATCGTGCCGATAACGCGCAGATTAAGCGCTGCCATACCGCGTGCCAGACCCACACCAAGGATAGCCCCCACCAACGTGTGAGTGGTTGAGATCGGCAAGCCAGTACCCGATGCCAACACCACGGTGGTCGCAGCGGCCAGTGTGGCAGCAAAACCACGACTAGGCGTAAGTTCGGTAATGCCGGTACCCACCGTCGCAATGACTTTGTGACCGTAGGTGACCAAGCCAAACACAATGCCGCCGCCACCCAGCACCAGCACCCACCAGGGCACGAGCGCCGCGCTGTCGATCACACCATCGCTGCGCACCACGCTGATTACCGCTGCCAGCGGGCCTACGGCATTGGCCACATCGTTGGAGCCGTGGGCAAATGCCATGGCACAGGCAGTAAAGATCATCAGTACGCCAAAGACGCGTTCAACATTGGCATAGCCAAAGTGGTCGTTGACATCTTTTTCGTACTTAACCCGGCGCTGCATCACAAGGCCCAACCCCATGATGGCAACACCCAGCAGAATCGACAGCATGAAGCTTTGACCAAATGTCAGGTCCAGCCCTACGTGGGTTAAACCTTTGGTCAGTGTGACCATGGAAACAATAAACCCAACCAAAAACACATAGCCGGGCACATAACGTTTCGCTGCAGAGAAGGGGTCTTTATTTTCGAAAATCAGGTGATGAACCGATTTGAAAAGTATGAAGCCGATGGTGCCTGCCAATAACGGGGAAACAACCCAGCTAGAAGCGATAGTGCCAACTCGGCCCCATGCCACCGCTTCGACACCTAGCCCTACCGCACCAAAACCAACAATAGCGCCCACAATAGAGTGAGTGGTGGATACCGGCCAGCCCCTCGCCGACGCTATCATTAACCAAATGGCTGCCGCCAATAGCGCAGAAAGCATGCCGTAAACGAGTAGCTGGGGGTTCGCTTCTAGCAGTACCGGGTCTAGCATCCCACCGCGGATAGTCGCGGTGACTTCACCACCAGCGAGCCAGGCCCCTAAAAATTCAAAGATAACCGCAATAATGATGGCTTGTTTGATGGTGATCGCTTTCGACCCCACCGAGGTTCCCATTGCGTTGGCAACGTCGTTTGCACCGACGCCCCAGGCCATGAAGAAGCCAAACAAACAGGCCAAAATAATAAAAATTTCACCGTGCTGGGCAATAATCAGCATGAGTTCCCCTTAGCGTGCGGTCAAAATCTGCAGGCGGCTGCCCACGCGTTCGGCGCGATCGGATAATTCACCCACCCAGTCAATGATCTTGTAAAGAAAGACCACATCGACTGGTGGCAACTGGCTTTCCAGTTCAAACAAGCGGCGACGTATAGCCACCTGCTGACTGTCCGCCTGGTGTTCGAGCGTGTGCAGTTCACGAATCATGTTGTGCATCACATCAGACACATTGCGCCCAAAACCGGACTCAAGCAGGTCCTTCAGCTCCTCTAACGCTTGGCGTGCCTGTGCAACACAAGCCACACTGGTGCGCATATAATCACGCATCGGGTCGGCCAGCTCATCAGGAACGCGCATTTTACGCCCCAGCATAATGCCGGTAATGTCGCGTACTTTATTGGCGATTTTGTCCTGCACACTAATCAGATCCAGCAGGTCGGAACGCGAAACCGGCAAGAACATTGTGTTGGGCAAGTTAAGGCGTAGCTCTGTTTTGAGAACATCGGCGTCATGCTCTAAGCGCGTAACGTTTTCACGTAGCTCTGACGCTGTGTCCCAGTCACCGACAAGCGATGCCTCGAAGAATGGCAACAGTTGATCGGCGCACTCATTGGCCTTGACGATGTGGGCCAGCAGTGGCTGGAATGGCGAGCGGCCAAACATCGCAGAAAAAGGGTTGGGGGTAACCATAGTGCCTTTAGCCTGTTTTCGGGAAGCCTGGAAATGGCGGGCGCCAGTATAAAGAGTGCGCTCGCCGCCGTCATGAAAAGTTCACATTGTCATTAAAAATTCATTGAAACGTCACAATACCAAGGTGGCTAACGTCATGGAAAATTCTATGCCTGTTTCTGCACCAACTGAAATAGAGCTTAAGCTAGCGCTACCGCCCTCGCAATTGGATGCGTTGTTGCGCCATGCAGTGCTGGCCGATACACCACCAGGTCAGCAGCAGCTTGCAAATACTTACTTTGATACACCCGCAGGTGATTTGGCCAGTGCACGGATTGCTGTGCGCCTACGCCAGGTAGATGACCGCATATTGCAAACCGTCAAAACCGCGGGACAAGGTGGCGGAGGGTTCTCAAGCCGACAAGAGTGGGAGTGGCAAGTACCTGAGGCACAGATCGACCACATAGCTCTGGCGGCGCTACCGCCCTTTCAAGAGTCACTCGCGCCTGTGATTAAGGACCTGCGCCCTACTCTGCGTACCGACTTTATCCGGCGCAGTTGGCAACTCGACTGGCAAGGCAACCATATTGAGCTAGTGCTGGACGAAGGCGAGATCGTCAGCAACGGCGCTCAGGCGGCCATTTGCGAGGTAGAGTTGGAGTTACAAGCGGGCGAACCGGAGGCGCTTTGGTCTCTGGCATTGGAGCTCGCGGCAAGCGTACCGTTACGCCCATCGGATACCAGCAAAGCCGCACGGGGAAATGCCCTGGGCGCACAACAGTGGCCGCTACCCGAGGCCAGCACACCAGCTCAGTGGCTGCACAGAGCAACCGTGGCGCTGGATGCCTATCACGACAGCAGTCTCCCTGAACACTTAAACGCTGCTCAACAGGCGTTAGGCACCCTGGCGACACATCCCGACCTGGACGCACGCGCCCGTAACGATGCTGAAACACTGGTAGCGGCATTGTCCCACGACGGCCAGCCAACCGCTGCTTATGGCGTTGCAGCGTTAAACCTGGCCTATCGCTTCGCTTATCAAACCACGCTACGCTAAGGGGCATTTAGCCCACTTCAGGATGACGCGATGAGTTTTCAACTGTCTCCCGGTGCAGAAGGACTCCGCACGCGGCTTTTTCATATTATTTTTGAGTCCGACACGCCAGGGGCTAAAGCATTTGATATCGCCCTCATTATTGCCATTCTCATTAGCGTGGCGGTCATCTTATTAGACAGCGTGGACGCTTATGCCGAGCGCTTCGGGCATATTTTCTTCTATCTGGAGTGGGCTTTTGCACTGATTTTCAGCCTTGAACTGGCCGTGCGAATTTACTGCTTAGAGCGCCCAACGATTTACCTTAAGAGCTTCTACGGCATTGTCGATGTAATCGCAATTCTCCCTGCCTGGCTGGTACTGCTAGTGCCTGGCGCTCACGGCCTAGTGATCGTGCGCATTCTGCGGGTGCTACGCATCTTCCGTATTCTGAGATTGATGGAGTTTATCGGCGAAGGGCGTTTACTACTCGATGCGCTTAAGCGCAGCCTTCGACAAATCCTGCTATTTTTCAGCAGCATATTGATGGTGGTAACGCTGTTTGCAGCGCTGATGTACACCATAGAATCGCCAGAAGCAGGCTTTACCAGTATTCCCATGTCGATGTACTGGGCGATTGTCAGCATGACCACCGTGGGTTACGGCGACATTGTGCCAGCTACCTCTTTAGGTAAGGCGATCACAATGATTCTGATGCTGATGGGTTACTCGATTATTGCCGTACCTACTGGGGTGTTTTCTGCCCAGGTTATCCGCTCGATCCGAGAAGACCGCTATTCCGAAGAGGCCTGCCCTGGCTGCGGCCACGACCGCCATGAAAAACGCGCTCGCTACTGTCTGCGCTGCGGCACATGGTTGGACGAAGACAGCGAAGACCCACGCAAGAAAGACGAGCACAAAAACGAAAAAAGGCCCTAGTCATTCACTAGGGCCCTTTCCGCGAGTTAGCTACCCAGCAAATGGGCAGCTACCACTTATTCGTCTTCAAAAGGCGCTTGCCAAGCTTCTAGTTCCGCGCCGCTCCAATTTCCGTAGGACGCATTGGGGAACACAATCCAGTCGTTGCCAAAACGTTCTGCATGGTCATTAACCAGATCGCGCTGCTCTTCAAGGCTTGCGTCGACAAAGTCGCCCGAGAAATCATGCAGCGTATCACCCAACTGCATCACAAGCGTGTGGCTGTCCTCGACAATCGCGCGACGCTCTGTCTTCGGTGGGCCAAGCAACATCACGCTCTCGTCAGAGACTTGGGGAAACGCTAATGCTTCCATGGTAGCCAGCGTATCCGCTTTATTTTCTTGGTAGCGATCCGATACATAGTAGATCGACACACCCTGCTCATCGGCAAACTCCAGGAACTCCATGGCACCTGGGATCAGGCGAGGCTCGCCTTCGCGCTCCCAATGCAGCCAAGTATCCCAAACAGTGAAGTCGTGGCAGGCCTGCATATCGCGCACTAACAGGGCGCTGTTATCGATCAGCGTCTCATCCACATCGGTAATGATGGCCAGGTCGGCATCTTCACCGTGCGCTTCAATCTGTTTTTCCAGACGATAGGTCGCCAGCTCAAAGCCTTGGCGCTGTAACGCAATTATTTCTGCGGATTGCTGTTGGTAACGAAGTCCCATGGCGTATTCAGTCTGTTCACAGGCACTAGCGTCATCGGCTAAAGCGTTACCCGACAGTGGGAGTAGCGCTAAGCTTGCGAAAGCCGTTGCTGTGGCAGCATTACGGTATCGAGATATCGTCATTAAGCAATCTCCAGTTATTTGTCATGAGTTAGTGGTGATTAGCAAGTCGTAGGGCAGCCCTACACCATCCATCACAATTAATTATCAAAATTAATCATAATCATCATAATTTATTTTTATTGATCATTCAAATAAGAAACAAAGCGTACTAAAGAAAGCACTGAGTGATGCGCTCGTTATCACTGCTCCGGATGGATGATAGATACACGCAGAGGGTAAACGTAACAGCCCCCATCATTAGGGGGCTGGTCATCAATGCTAGCGGGGGATTACGTGAATGGCGTAATATCGCCGCGGCCTTCCCGCACAATTTTTGGCGGTAGCTCGCGCAAATCGATCACGCTGGTAGGGTCTAGATGACAGGCGCCGCCATCAATAATGGCGTCTAAATGTGACCCGAAACGATCACGAATCTCTTCTGGGTCACTCATCGGTAGGGTTTCATCCACGGGAATAAGCGTAACACTCATCAGCGGCTCGCCCAGCGCTTCTAACAGGGCGTGGGTAATGCGGTGATCGGGCACGCGCACGCCAATAGAGCGGCGCTTCGGATGCAGTAACAGACGCGGAACCTCAGTCGTCGCATCCAAAATAAAAGTGTAAGGACCCGGGGTGTGCGCTTTTAAGAGCCGGAACACTGCGTTATCCACTTTTGCGTAGGTGCCAATTTCGGAAAGATCAGAACACACCAGCGTAAAGTTGTGCTTATCGTCCAAGGAACGCAGCCATTTGATCTTTTCAATGGCCTTCTTTTCGCCCAAGTGGCAGCCTAACGCGTAACCTGAATCCGTCGGGTACGCGACCACACCGCCTTTACGGATGACGTCTATGGCTTGATCAATCAAGCGTTTCTGCGGGTTTTCGGGGTGTATCTGGAAATATTGACTCATCACTTGCTCCTGCCTGTGGGCATATCGTTGTCCATTACGTTTTTAGATTAGCCGATACACGGTTTAAGACCCAGGCCCTAACATACCACTGGGCGCATCGCGCAAATGAACTAAGCGCGGGTGCTGCCAAATAGGCGGTGCAGCCGTGCGCGGTATCAAGCTCATGCTGCCTGGGGCAGCGTGACTGCCAGGAAAATGAAAGTCGCTACCCATAGAGGCATATAGGCCGCGCTCGACCAGCTGCCGAGCCAGGTCGCGGGTGCTGTCGGGATTCTGCTGACCACTCACCAGCTCAACACTTTGCCCGCCTGCAGCTAGGAACGTATCCATTAGCAGGCCACGCTTGCGCCGAGTAAGCCCATAACGCAACGGGTGTGCCAGCACCGCGACACCGCCTGAGGCAACTACCCAGGCCACTGCATCACTGATTTCCGGCCAGTGGGCTTTTACATCGCCTTTTTTTCCACTGCCCAAATAGCGCTTGAAGGCGCCTGCCCAGTCGGCGACTAATCCCTCGGCTACCAGCGCGCGGGCAAAGTCGGGGCGCCCTAAGGGACGGTCGCTACCCGCCTGCTCGCGAGCTTTTTCCAATGCATTAGGCAAGCCCATTTTTTCAAGCCGTTCGGCAATCACCTCGGCACGCTTAATACGCGCTACGCGCTGTTGCTCAAGCCCTTCCACTAGCGGCCCTTGTAGCCCACCGGGCATGAGCGCCACCACATGGATATTGATTCCCTGCCAGCGGGTGGATAACTCACAACCGGGCACCAGGCATAAGCCTGCCAGCTGTGCCGCAGCGCTTGCTTCCTCAATACCGTCCATGGTGTCGTGGTCGGTCAGCGCCAGGTGGGTAAGGCCCCGGGTTGCGCACAATGCCACTAATTCCGTGGGCGTTAGCGCACCATCTGAGGCGGTAGAATGCATGTGCAAATCCACGGGATAACGCAGGTCGGCGTCAAACACGCGGGGAAGAGAGTTCGTAGGAAGTAGGGGCATAGGCATGACGCCGTGTGGCGAGTTTGTCAGAATAGGGCGGTGTAAATGAACAGGCAACCTGTTCTCCCTTACGGTTCACAGGCGCTCGCCATGGTGCGCGCTTACGCGGGTGCGGTCAATTCTACCTGGACAACCGCCCCTAGCCTTCAAGGAGTTATCCCCATGCTTTACGCTATTATCAGTGAAGATGTACCGAACAGCTTGGAACGCCGGTTAGCGGCTCGTCCAGACCACCTTGCTCGCCTGGAAGCCCTGCGTGATGAGGGGCGCTTGGTATTGGCTGGCCCCCACCCTGCTATTGACTCAGAAAACCCAGGTGATGCGGGCTTCAGCGGCAGCTTGGTCATCGCTGAATTCGATAGTTTGGAGGCAGCTCAAGCTTGGGCAGACGCCGATCCATACATCATTGCCGGGGTATATGCCAAGGTAATTGTTAAGCCATTCAAGAAAGTTTTGCCTTGACCGAAGGAGGTGAGTGTGGAGGGTCCGCCTTCTTTTTCACAGAGCCTGTGGAAAACTCTGTGTAAACTCGGCGGACGCTTTTCGCTAAGCGAGAGATTACGCCCTGCTTAACAGATTGATCATTTTTTAACCAATTTTCACTCCACACCTTATCCGTACGGGGATATCCGCGTGACTCAACGCACGACTGCCACTGCCCTACCCCCTCTCACGGCGTTAACCGCTCCTTCCCTGACCTGGAACGAGACGTCTCCCCACTCTAATGCTTTCGATGACGTCTATTTTTCTAGGGAAGACGGCCGTGCGGAAACTGAGCACGTTTTCCTGGGGGCTAACCAACTTCCTGAACGCTTCGCAGCTTGGCAGAACACCCGCCCCTTTGTGATTGGTGAAACAGGTTTTGGCACTGGGTTGAATATGCTCTGCGCCTGGAATTGCTTTGAACAACATGCGCCCCCAGCCGCGCGTCTTCATCTGTTATCCACAGAGAAATTTCCTCTCGACCGGACGTCCCTGGAGCGCGCATTAAGTGCCTGGCCGTCACTGGCACGTTATTCACAGGTGCTGTGTGCCCAGTGGCCTGAGGCCGTCAGCGGTATTCATCGCCTTCATCTCGGCGAGCGGGTAACGCTCGACCTACACTTTGGCGATACCACCGAGCGGCTAAACCTATTGGATGGTCAAGTCGACGCTTGGTTTTTAGATGGCTTCGCTCCTTCTAAAAACCCAGAAATGTGGCAGCCTGAACTATTCGACGCCATGGCTGCTCGCTCCCGCCCTGGCGCCACCTTTGCCACTTTCACCTGTGCAGGTATCGTGAAGCGCGGCCTAAAAGCAGCGGGATTCAATTGGCAAAAGGTGCCCGGCTTTGGGCGTAAGCGGGAAATGCTCGCGGGTAATATTGATACACCGCCTAGCGATAGCCGCCGCCACCCAACGCCATGGTTTACCCCCCCACAGGTCACGCCTACCAACCATGTGGTCGTCATTGGCGCTGGCATAGCCGGTGGTAGCATGGCAGCGGCGCTAGCCAAGCGTGGCATACGCGTCACCGTAATAGAGCGCGATGCGCCAGGCGCAGGCGGTTCTGGCAATCGCCAGGGGGCGCTTTATGTAAAACTTGCCGTAGAAACCAACCATCAGAGCCGGTTCTATTTATCGGGTCTGCTTTACAGCCAGCGCTGGCTTAGCCTGCAGGAGTCGAATACATCGCTGAACACGCCACTGTGGCAATCAAGCGGCGTGGTGCAGCTAGCCCTAGGCGACAAAGAAATAACCCGCCAGCAGCGCTTTATGGCACGCCATTCGCTGCCAGAAGCAGTGGTATCCACCCACACTCATACACTGGGTGAATTAGCGGGCGTACCGGTATCAGCAGAACACGGACTTTTTTATCCCCAGGCAGGCTGGGTGCGACCCAAACTACTCTGTGAGCAGCTGTTAAAGCACCCCAATATCACCCTGCATCAAGGGGACGTAACCCACTTATGCCCAGATGGCAGTGCTTGGCAGGTTGAGTTGGCCAGTGGTGAAACGCTGCAAGCGGACCACGTTGTGATCGCCAATGCCTCACTTGCCAACCACTTTACACAAACTGCAGCACTTCCGTTGCAGCAGGTACGCGGCCAAGTGAGTGAAGTGACACTTCCTAAGGGAGTAACAGGCCCACAACGCGTGGTGTGTGCTGGCGGCTATGTATCTCCACCTGTGGAAGGTGTACTGACATTTGGCGCTAGCTTTGTGCCCAACGACGCCACCACTCACGTCACCGACGCTGACCATCAGCGCAATATTGATGAATTGCGCCAAGCGCTACCTGAGTGGGTGGCTGAACTGGAAGCGTCCGGTGTAGCGCTGAGCGCAGACACCCTTGAAGGCCGCACTGCCGTGCGAGCAGCAAGCCCAGACAAAAGCCCTTACGCAGGGCCGGTACCGAATGCCGCTGCATGGCAGCGAGACTATGCGGCACTGCGTAAGGATGCGTCTAAAGTGCCCACTACTGAGGGGGAACACTACCCAGGGCTGTGGATATCCACCGCTCACGGTTCTCGGGGCCTCGCCAGCGCGCCATTGTGTGCCGAGGTAATTGCTTCACGACTATGCGACGAGCCGCTCCCGCTGGAGCAGCCGCTAGTGGACCACTTACACCCAGGACGGCGGATTATCAGCGCGCTAATACGCGCTCAGTAGTCGCCCTCTTCCTCGTCGTCAGCAAGGTCTCGCCCAAAGGCTCGCCATTGGGCGAGGGTCATGACTTCAGTCATCTCAAGCTCAAGGTCATGAGCAATAATTAGCTCATGACGCTCAAGCTGCTGTTTCAGCTCGACGACCCAGCCGTCCATTCCCGTTCCGGTATCCGTGGTGTCATAACCCTGGCGGGTCACAAACGTTTCAAGGAGGGCGTTCAATGCTTCCGGCGGCAGCATGCGCGCGGGTACTTCTATAAAACGACTCATATGAAGCGACTCATTCACTCTGCTCCCAGACAGCTAAACGCTCAATAAAGGTGGCTTCATCCATTACTTCAACGCCCAGTTGCTCGGCCTTGGTTAGTTTACTGCCTGCGGCTTCCCCCGCCACAAGGCAGGTGGTTTTCTTCGAGACACTGCCCGCCACCTTGGCCCCCAACGCCTGCAAGCGTGCTTTACCCTCATCGCGGGTCATGGTGTCCAACGCACCGGTAAGCACCCAGGTTTGCCCCTCTAAAGGAGTCGGACCTTGGGTCACTTCACTCTCTTGCCAGGTAATACCAGCATCGCGCAGTGCTGCAATCGTTTCCTGATTGTGCGTTTGGCGGAAAAAAGTATGTACATGGGCGGCCACAATCGGCCCCACATCATTAACCGCTTCCAGTGCTGTTAGCTCAGCAGCTTGAAGTGCCTCCAAAGTACCGAAGCAGTTAGCGAGGTTAGCTGCCGTCGCTTCGCCTACTTCCCGAATACCTAAGGCGTAAATAAAACGAGCCAAGGTCGTCTGTCTGGCCTTATCCAGCGCATTTACTAAGTTGGTAGAGGACTTTTCCCCCATGCGGGGCAGCGCCTGAAGCTGCTCAACGGTTAAGTGAAACAAATCTGCCGGCGTTTTCACCCAATCCAGATCCACCAGCTGTTCAATCAGCTTTTCACCCAACCCATCCACATCTAGCGCTTTACGGCTGGCGAAATGTTTTAGCGCTTCTTTACGCTGAGCGGCACAATAAAGCCCACCTGAGCAACGAGCTACCGCTTCACCTTCTAGCCGTTCAATATCCGAACCGCACACTGGGCAGTGCTCGGGGAAGATAATGGCTTGTGCATCACTAGGGCGCTTATCGATATCTACCCGCACCACTTGAGGAATGACGTCACCAGCACGACGAATAGCCACCGTATCGCCAATCATGACATCCAGACGGGCAATCTCATCTGCGTTATGTAGCGTTGCGTTCGATACCGTCACACCGGCAACGGTGACTGGTTCTAGCCGAGCGACGGGGGTAATCGCCCCAGTACGACCTACCTGAAACTCGACATCGTTAAGCGTGGTAACTTCTTCCTGGGCAGGAAACTTAAACGCTACTGCCCAGCGTGGCGCACGCGCCACAAAACCAAGCTCCCGCTGGTGGCGCAGGTCGTTAACTTTGATCACTACGCCATCGATGTCGTAACCCAGCTGGTCGCGCTTTTCGCCCAGCTGCTCGCAGTAGTCAGCCACCAACTCCGGGCCATTGACAGTGCGAAGCTCCGCGCTAGAGCGAAAGCCCCACGCTCTGAGCTTTTCCATTTGCTGGCTATGGGTTGTCATTGCGCCATTGCCAAGGGCGCCATCGTCAAGGTTCGCCATATTAATGCGCGCAACTTGATAAGCATGAAACTCTAATGGGCGGGTAGCCGTAATACGCGGATCAAGCTGGCGCAAACTCCCAGCGGCAGCATTTCGCGGGTTAGCGAATACCTTACTGCCCTCTTCCCGAGCCCGATTATTGAGTGCTTCAAAGCCCTCGTGGCGCATAATGACTTCACCACGCACTTCTAACAGCTCAGGCAGATCTTTCCCCATCAGCTTTAACGGCACCGAGCGCAAGGTGCGTAGATTCGAGGTAATACCTTCGCCTGTTCGGCCATCGCCGCGGGTGGCGCCGCTGACCAATACGCCCTGCTCGTACACCAGCGACACCGCGGCACCATCAAGCTTTGGTTCACAGCTAAATTCAATATCACCAGCCTGACACTCCAAGCGTTCAGCGACACGCTCGGCAAACGCCGTAATATCATCGCGGCTAAAAGCATTATCCAATGAAAGCATCGGGATCGCGTGGGCGACTTCAGGAAAGCCGTCTGCTGGCGCAGCGCCCACCCGTTGCGTAGGAGAATCTGGCGAGACTAAGTGGGGGCATTCAGATTCCAACTGCATTAATCGCTGCAGTTTGCGGTCATAATCTGCATCGGTCAGCTTAGGTTCATCTAAGATGTAATAGCGGTAATTAGCGTCATCCAAGTCGGCACGCAGTTGACTAATTTCTTCCAGAAGTTTTTGCTCAGGCTGACTCATTCAGATGTTCCGGCATACAAAAAAACAGGCATTTAGTAACAAAAACACCCGCCTTCTTTAAGGAAGGCGGGTGTTGAAGCGACGCGGCGTTTAGCGTGCCTGCATATGACGATGCAGGCGATGGCGACGTTCAAACTCATGAACCCGCTGGCGAGCAAACTCTATCGTTTGCGCGGTCATCACGCTACGGTTTTCGTCTTTTAGCTCACCGCCCATGTGCCTTACGAGAACCATCGCGGTTTCCACCATGGCTTCAAACGCAGCGGAGCTGTCGACTGCACCAGGCAGTGGCATCAATAACGTAATACCTGGGGTAACAAACTCGTCCATCTCTTCAATGGGGAACGTGCCGGGCTTGAGTACATTCACCATTGAAAATTGCAGTGCACTATCCGAGCTTTCCGTTTCAAAACGGTGGAAGACACCCATCTCACGACTATAGCGCAGCCCACACACCATCATGAGCTCTAGCAGCTTGCCACCATCGAAGCCCTCAGGCTCCCGTGAAAGAACACTAATCACGACCATTTCAGACGCGTCAGTGAGTGTATCTCTGGCTCGCTCGCTATTCACATCATGCCGTAAGGCTTTTTCCAGCGTCGGATGGGTGCGAACAACGTTGTCTCTGTGACCAGTGCCAGATGCGTAATCGTCGTACTGATTGAGGCCGTCATGCTCCTCGCTATCGTAAACAGAAATCACCGGCTCATTATATTGCGTTGCTTCACGCTCTGCGGCGGCGGCAACTGCAGCGGCTTCACGGGCTTCTGCTTGCTCTTGTGCAATCCGAGCTTTTTCAGCATCGGCTGCTTCTTTTGCTTCACGACGTTGCTGAGCTTCAAGCGCTTTGCGCTCGGCCTCAAGGGCTTTTTGCTCGGCTTTTTTCTTAGCGAGCGCTTCTGCACGCTTCGCTTTTTCTGCTTTTAAGCGCTCTTTCTCTGCTTTCTTGCGAGCTTTTTCTTTACGTCGTTCGATTAAACGACGCTTAAATGAGCGCCCAATGCCTTCAAAATCTACTAAGCGGTATTCATCAACCTCATAATCTTCTAGCTCTCTGTCTTCATCAGCCGCTGAGCGCAGATGACGACGCTTAGGCGCATCTGAAGCATGTTTGGCGGACGCTGCATCTTCTGGCTCGGCACGAAGAACCGGTTCATCTTCTTCTAAACCTACTGATGGAGTAGCAGTGGTGTTAGGCGCTTTTTCAGCTATTATTTCAGCTTTCTCAGTATCTGCCTTAACATCGGTGTTTGAAACATCGCTATTGCTCGACGCACTCACCAAATTGTCAGCAGCTGAGGCTGACGTGGGCTGAGCAGCATGGTTCTGCGACGCCTCTTCCGAGACGTCCGTTTTGGCTACTGCCGCTTCTGATACATCTACATCGACTTTCGCAGGAGTAGGCTTCACAGCTGGCTCTGGCATTGGCTGCTCAGCTTTTTCAGGCGTTGGTTGCTCAATTGCTTCAGAAACAGGATCAACGCGTAAATCAGCAGAGTTTGCTGGCTCCGCCGGGCGTACAGGCTCAGTTTGGCTTTGAGAAGGCTTGTCACTGATTTGAGCGCTCGGAGTGTCGTTATCTGCAAAAAGGCTCGGTTCCAGACGCTCAGTTTCAGAAACCGACGAGCTGCCAAGCGTTGGTTCAGCGCCGGTATCCGCTGAGTGCTTAGCAACAGACGTCTGCTCATGCTTTCGAGACCACGAGAACTGAGCGCTTGCCTTCGTCTTATTAACCGAGTTAGAGAAGGAACGACGAAAATCTGACAATACTTTTGAAGGGCCTGGATGCTCTTGGCGCTCTAACTTGGGCTTCTGTCCCAAACTGCTATAGTCAGCAGGTTTAACGACCCGCGCGCCGCCATTGGGCAACTCCCAATTGATTTCGGCTTCTTTGGCTTCGTCGTCTAGATCTTCAAATTTTGCAGCAGGTAAATCTCTGACTGCCTGGTCTAGACGGGGCACGCGACGTTGGCGCTGTAGTCTTCGAACGCCGTCGACCACAATGAGCGATACCAACGCCAATCCTAGAATGATTAACCACTCTCTTAATTCCATGTCGAGCATTCCATGGGTCATTATACCGGTTGCAAAGGCACGATGCCTGACGACGTAACATTTCCGATGTTAACTAATTACCATCAAGCATAGCGCGGTTGCTACGAAAAGGGCCACTTTTTACAGATTTTCACGCTGCAACATCGTTACAGTTGGTTTTAGGCCAATTTTTTGACCATATCAACCATGAAAAGTGCAATTTTAGTGTTTTTTTGCCCGTCAGCTGCATCGTAACTCCGCTGCCAGCTCGTTCAGAAAAGGGTCGCCCCCGTCCTTTGCTCGCTTTGTACACTGACGACGCAACAACATTAATGCTGTAATTGTGTAACTGGATGAACCTTCTTGCATATCAGAATACAAACACTGACCAGCACACCTTACACGCAAAATCAACTATAGCATAAAACTCTTACACTATTAACTACCTACTGACAATGGTTATATTAGTTAACATTTAAGCTTAATACGGATCTCTGCTAAACCACACACCAAAACATTATGAAGACAGAGTGGATTTGGCAACACTAAGCACATATATGAACTAACAAAAAACCAAAAGAATCAAAATCTTAAAAACACAGCCCAAGCACTTAATTTCGGATGAAAGCGACTTAAAACGGTTCATCAAAGACCATAATTTAGTGTGCCGACGAGCAATCTAACGATGTAAAATTAATTGACTCAACATGCCACATTCAGGCTGAAATAGTGGCTCAACAGGTCATTGGCAGTTCGGTACAGCGGCACATCGCCATAAGATATGTATCGCTTGGAGGTGCGTTTAACACCTCCTCTTTACCTCTCTTTGTCTCTAGCAACCGGTTGTTAGCCGTGGCTAATCAACCAACGCAGCAGCCTCGTCAATCCCCACCGATACGAGCCGAGACACACCGGGCTCCTGCATAGTCACACCCATCAAGCGCTCCGCAGCTTCCATCGCAATCTTGTTGTGGGTTATGTAGATAAACTGAACGTTTTCTGACATCTCTTTAACAAGTTTGGCGTAGCGGCCAACGTTTGCGTCATCCAGAGGGGCGTCCACCTCATCCAGCATGCAGAAAGGTGCCGGATTTAGCTGAAAAATCGCAAAGACCAGAGAGAGTGCGGTCAATGCTTTTTCACCACCAGAAAGCAGATGAATCGTGCTATTTTTCTTGCCAGGGGGACGCGCCATAATCGCGACGCCGGTTTCCAGCAGGTCGTCTCCGGTAAGTGTTAACCAAGCAGCACCACCGCCGAATACCCTGGGGAAAAGCGTTTGCAGTCCGGTATTCACTTGGTCGAACGTTTCCCGAAAACGCACACGGGTTTCTTGGTCAATGCGCTTAATCGCACGCTCCAGGGTTTCTAATGCTTCAGTAAGTTCGGCGTGCTGTGCTTCCAAGTAGTTACGCCGCTCAGCTTGCTGGTCGTACTCTTCAATAGCAGCGAGGTTAATTGCACCCAAACGGCGAATCTTATCCGAAGTGCTTTCCAAGCGCTCCTGCCAAGCAGGCTCACTAGCATCACTTGGCAACTGCTCAGCCAGTGCGTCTGGGTTGTGGCCGAGCTCGGCCAGCTGCTCATCTTGTGTGGTTGCTTTTAGCGCCAGGGCCTGTACATCCATGCGACGTTGCTGCAGCTGTTCACGACTTTGCTCCAGGTTACGTTCATGCTGTTGACGAGCCAGCTCATCGTTACGTAACTGTTCGCCCAGTGCCTGTGCCTGCTGACGGGTATCGTTGAGACGGCGCTCCTGCTGCTCGCGCTGGTGCAACAACTCTTCTAACTCTTCGGTAGCCAGTTCGTCTGGCTCTATCAGCATTTCCCGCGACTCTTCTAACTCAGCAATGCGCAGCGAAAGGCGCTCTTCGGTGTCGCTGCTTCGACTTTGCTGGGCACGCAGGCTATCGCGCTCAGCCTTCAACCGCTCTCGCTCTAGCGCCAATGCCTGCTGACGCGCTTTCATGGGCGCATGCTGTTGATTGAGTTGTTCACGCTGCTCACGCTGGCGGTTACGCTGCTCGGCGCTGGTTTCGCGTGCTTCGGCGGTCGCTTCTAGCTGCTCCATGGCAGCATGCCAACGGGCACGCTGCTCCTCTAAAGTAAGCGTTAACTCCGCCTCATCCTCTTGCAGCTGGGCCAATTCGTCATCTAACTCAGTGGCACGGCTCTCTAAATGCTCAAGACGCTGGGCAAGACGCTGCTCTTTCACTGCTAGCTGCTGGAGGGTGGCCGCATGGGAACGCTCTAGCTCAGCTTGCTGATCACGGTTGCGTTCCAGAGATTCAATAGCCTCGTTGGTCGCTTCGCACTGCTCATCTAGCAGCGCTAGTGCCTCTTCATCCTGTTCTCGACAAGCAGCTAGCTCATCGAAACGTCTGCGAGTTACCAGCAGTGCGTCAACACCTTCACCATTGGCTTGCTGATGTAGCCAACCTCGCCCGCGCCATACGCCGTCACGACTAACCACGCTTTCCCCAGGCAACAAGCTAGGCAGCAGCGCCTCAGCATCTTCTCGGGTTTCTGCGTAGTGAATACTCGCTAACCACTCACTAAGCGCGCCAGCGCCGGTTACCATTGAGTCTAAGCGCTGCGCAGTTGAGGATGGCCGAGGGGCGTTATCAATTAAGCACCAGTCAGTGGCGAGAGCTTCAGGTAGCGCTGTTAACTGATCGACAGCGACTAAACGGGCGTTTAGCCACGGAGCCAGCAGCCAGGAAATAACCCTCTCCCACCCTGGGGTAACGGTAATCGACTCACCAAGCCGTGGCGCGTCAGCTAAACCATACGCTGCCAAGGCGTCGCTAACATGGGGATCGTGGTCTGCAAGCGCTGCGTCAATCAGCGCCTGCAGCGAAGCAAGCTCACCCTGCCGTTGGCTTAATTGGGCGCGTTGCTGATCGCGAGCATGGGTGGCTTGCTGATAAGCCGATTTGGCATCGTTATAGCGCTGCTGCCACTGATCCCGCTCGGTTTGGAAAGCGTCGGCACGCGCCTCCGCTTCTTCACGTTGAGCCTGACATTCCACATGCTCAGTACGGAGTGCAGACACATCCGCCAGCTCGCCACGCTGCTGCCGACGACGCTGATTTTCCGCCTGAAGGCGCGTAATACGTTGCTCTAAATCTCGTAATTGATCTTGACTGCGGTCGGCTTCACGACTGGCATCACGCCAGCGATTTTCAGCATCAGCCCACTGTTGTTCTGCTGCCTCTAGTGCAGGCGTCGCATCCGCCAGCGTCTGCTCAAGGGTTTCCAGCTGCTCTTCAAGTGCCTCGTGCTCAGGCAGTAAATCCTCTAACCGAGTATCAATAGCCGCTAAGCGCTCTTGGTCGCCTTCGCTGACTTGACGCTGCTCGTCGAGGTCGCGGCGGGCGGTGGCAATATCGCTTGCCAGCTGTGCCTCTCGACTGCGGCGATGGGCTTGGTCTTGCTCCAGGCGGGCAATGCGCGTTGTGGTCTCATAAAACTGCTGCTGATGGCGGTCTAGCACTTCTGCCAGTTCGTCGTGCTGCTCTCGCGCCTGCTCAAGCCGCGTTTCGCACTGGCGAACACCAAAGACATCTTTTTCAACAGCGATTTCTAATTCGCGCACTCGGCTCTCTTGGTGAGATTGCTCAGCGCGCAGGGCTCGCCCGCGAAGCAGTGCAAGTTCGCCTTTCAACCGATACTCGTGCTGTTTGAGATCCTGGTAGCGTTTGGCGGCTTCCGCTTGGCGCTTAAGGCGCTCAAGCTGTTTATCCAGCTCTTCGCGAATGTCGTCCAAGCGCTCCAGGTTCTCTTGGGTGCGCCGCATACGGTTTTCGGTTTCTCGGCGACGCTCTTTGTATTTGGAGATACCTGCGGCTTCTTCCAGCGTGGCGCGCAAGTCATCGGGCCGAGCTTCGATCAGCCTGGAAATCATGCCTTGGCCGATAATCGCATAGGAACGCGGGCCTAAGCCGGTTCCCATGAAGAGGTCAGCAATATCTCGGCGACGGCACTTTTGGCCGTTAAAGAAGTAGTTGGATTGCCCATCGCGGGTCACTAAGCGCTTTACCGCGATTTCTGAGTACTGGGCATAGACCCCGCCCATCCCGCCGTCGCGGTTATCAAACTTGAGTTCGATGGAGGCTTGGCTGATTGGTTTACGGCCGGTCGAGCCGTTGAAAATAACATCAGCCATGGATTCGCCGCGCAAGGTTTTGGCGGAAGATTCGCCCATTACCCAGCGCACGGCGTCAATAATATTGGATTTACCGCAACCATTGGGCCCTACGATGGCCGTCATATTGCCATCGAAGGGCACCGTAACCGGATCGACAAAGGACTTGAACCCAACAAGACGAATAGAGGTTAAGCGCATTGCGACCCTTTATAGCGGCTGCTTTCGTGGAGGTGTTTATTCAAAAATGCGGTCGATAATAACCGTTGCCGCATCATCTTCGCTAATAGGCCCAACGCTGACACTCTCCAAGTCACCAAACAAATCACCTGGTTGAGGCGTCGCTTGGCCAGAAGGCGATACGCGAACCATTAGGCGAACTTCGCGAACTTGGGAAATCTGTGCTTCGGGCGACATGGCTGCCGTATCATCCAGCACCACGGTCATCGGTAGTTCTGACACCTGACCGCGAACAACGGCTAACGGCGGTAGTTCACCTTCCATGTCCCGAGCGGTAATAAATACCGTCGCGCCATCCTCAACATTATCTACCAGTGTTTGATCAAGCGAAACCGTTACACGAACCCCTTGGCTTTGAGCGGCATCGACATCCGCTATTTCTGGCGTAATACCCAGGCGTTCTTGAGCGACACGAATACCTTCACGCAGTGAGGAGGCGGTATTTGAGTCTTCAATATTGGCTAGCGCGCGACGCCAGCGGTCAATCGCCGCTTCATAGTCCCCATTATCGAATGCGTAAACACCCAGCATACCCAGCACCGTGGGCTGGCGAGGATCTTGTTCCAGCGTTTCATCAACTAATGACTGCACGTCTGGCGTCAACTCTCGGCCGGCCATGAAGAAACGTAGTTGAGCAAGCTGCGCAAGCAACGGAGGTATACGCCCTTCAATGGCAATTAACCGTTCTAGGGCATTGTCGGCTTTATCTGGCTGGCCAGTTTCACGATACAGCGGGAACAAGGCACTCCACACATTGGGGTTATTCGGCTGGCGCTCAGCTTCAGCTTCCATCCGTTCCAGGTACATTTCCAGCGAGCTGTCAGGGTCACTACGCAGTTCTTGTTGAATGGCGTAAAGCGTCAGGTCACCTTCCGCGCCATGCTGCTGATACCAAAAAGTGCTAGCACCCACAACGGCTATCATCACTAAAGGAACAACAATCCTACCAGCTGTTGCCGTTTTTAGCGGGCGCTTAGTTTGTACTGCGGTATCTTCAAGCAGACTTCGTTCTAGCTCTAGCCGATCCTCTGCAAAACGCGCATCATCTATATCGCCCCGCTCGCGGGCAGCTTCTAATGACGCCAGGCGACGTCTGAATATCGCTACGTTCTGCTCTGCAGAAGTATCATTTGCTTCGAAGTGGTGTAACTGGTCACGCAGCACTCGGGAACCACGCATCGGGGCGACTAACAACCAGAGCGCAGGCAGTAATAATAAAGCAATCGCAATCCACAGCGGTGTCATGAAGACCTCTCGCGGTTAATCAGGGCATCCAGACGAGCACGCTCTTCAGCGCTGAGCGCTTTGGCCGAGGCGTTACGACGGGCGCGAATCATCAATACAACGACAGCAAAACCAATCACCACTAGCCCAATGGGCAACCCCCACAGTAGGTAGGTACGATTTTCCAAGCGAGGGTTGTACAAGATGTAGTCACCAAACCGCTGCACCATATGATCAATAATTTCGATATCTGACTGGCCATCTTGAAGCAGTAGATATACCCGCTCTCGCATATCGGCAGAGATAGGTGCATCGGAGTCGTCTATCGCTTGGTTCTCACACAGGGGGCAACGCATGGAGGCCGTTAAGTCTCGGTAGCGCTTCTCCATCACAGGGTCATCAAATTCTCGGACTTCGATGCCCCCCGCGATGGCGGCGGCGGTAAACATCAGCATAAAAGCGACAGATAGCGTGCGAATTAACGCCATTTTTCCACCTCTGGCAGGATCCGTTCACGAACGTCTTCGGGAGATACGTAGCCTTTATGGTGATAACGAATCACTCCGTCGGCATCCACCAAGAACGTTTCAGGAGCACCGTAAACACCCAGGTCGAACCCCAGACTGCCCTCTGGATCGAAGATATTCACCTCGAAGGGATCACCAAACTCGTGTAAAAACTCCAAGCCTTTTTCACGAGTATCGCGATAATTGATACCCACCATGCGAATACCATTGTCGGCCAGCTCTAGCAGCTGCGGCATTTCCTGCTTACAAGCAGGACACCACTCGCCCCAGACGTTGACTAACGTAACCTCGCCAGTGAGCAGAGTTTGGTCTACTTGATGCTCTTCATCGCGCAGCGTGGTGGCTTCAAACGTAGGGAACTCCCGCGCCATTAATGCCGAGTCACGGTGTGAAGGGTCAAGCCCTAGCCCTTGATAAAGCAAAAAAGCGATGCCAAGAAACCCAACGGGCAGTAGTAGTAACAGAGGCCGTCGCATTATGTCGTCGCCTCCTGCGTGGTAACTGTGGAGGTAGCTGCTGCGGGCGCTTTTTTACGAGCCACGACACGGCGATAGCGCTTATCCAGCACCGCTAAGATGCCGCCGAACGCCATTAACAGCCCACCTAACCATAGCCAACGTACAAAAGGCTTGTACTGAACACGCATCGCGTAACTTCCATCGCCAAGGTCTTCACCCATCGCTACGTATAAGTCGCGGAAAAGCCCTGGGCGCAGCGCCACCTGGGTCATCGGCATACCAGTGGCCAGATAAAGCCGTTTTTCTGGGCGCATGACAAAACTGCGTCCTGATTCGCCACGCTGAACTTGTATAATCGACGTGTCCGCCAGGAAATTGGGGCCGCGGCGATTGGTCAGTTCCGTCATGGTGAATTGATACCCTGCCACTTCCACGGTGGTGCCCGGCGACATCCGCACATTGCGTTCAATGTTATAGTTCGAGACAACGGCCACGCCAACGATGGTAACCGCTACCCCGATATGGCCAAGCACCATGCCCCAGTAGGACAAAGACAACTTTTTCAGCCCTGCCATAAACGAGCTTGCATGGCGGGTCTTATCGAATATATCGCGCACGGTAGGCAAGACGATCCATAGCGCTGAAATAATGCCCAGTGCAACCCATAGGTTCCATTCACCGCCGTAAACCAGCGGCATCAACCCACCCAATACGAGTGACACTGCCCCTGCCAGCCCTAGCTTACGCCACAGTTCAACAGCCTCCATGCTTTTCCAGCGAGCCACAGGCCCCAATCCCATAAAGACACACATGAGTACCGTAAGCGGTACAAACAGGGCATTGAAGTAAGGAGGCCCTACGCTGATTTTACCCAAGCCAAGCGAATCCAATATCAGCGGATAGACGGTGCCCAGCAGTACAGTGACGGTCATAATGACCAGTAGAATATTGTTGATTAACAGCAGGGAGTCACGCGATAGCCAATTAAATCCTACGGTGTGACTAACCCTGGGAGCCCGCAAGGCAAACACTAGCAGCGATAGGGTAACGGTGATGGCTAATAGCATTAATATAAAGAAGCCACGTGAGGGGTCATTCGCAAAAGCGTGCACCGAGGTCAGTACACCCGAGCGCACCAGGAAAGTACCCAGCAACGATAGCGAGAATGTTGAGATCGCCAATAGTACGGTCCAGCTTTTGAAGGAACCGCGCTTTTCGGTTACCGCTAACGAGTGCACAAGTGCCGTGCCTGTTAGCCAAGGCAGCAACGATGCGTTTTCTACTGGATCCCAGAACCACCAGCCGCCCCAGCCAAGCTCGTAGTAAGCCCACCAGCTACCTAACGCAATACCGACCGTCAGGAATGCCCAGGCAGCGTTTGTCCATGGCCGAGCCCAGCGCGTCCAAGCTGCATCTAAGCGACCGCCTAACAGCGCAGCAACCGCAAATGCAAAAACGACGGAAAAGCCTACATAGCCCATATAGAGCATTGGCGGATGTACAATCAGGCCAAAATCCTGCAGCAGCGGGTTCAGGTCCGCGCCATCCTGAGGCATGTTGGGTAGTAAGCGCTCAAAGGGATTGGACGTCATCAGAATGAATAGCAAAAATCCTACACATACCATTCCCATGATGCCCTGTACTCGGGCCACCATGTCGCGGGGCAAATCGCCGGAAAAAACTGAGGCGGCATATCCCCAGCCAGCCAACATCAAACTCCATAGCAATACTGAGCCTTCATGGTTTCCCCACACAGCGCTGAATTTGTAGTACCAGGGCAGCAGGGAGTTTGAATTGTTAGCGACGTTCGCCACACTGAAGTCATCCAGCATATAGCTGGTGGTCAGGCAAAGGTAAGCGATGGCAACAAAGAGAAACTGCCCAGTCGCCATAGGTCGGCCATAGGCCATCCATAAAGGACGGCGTGTCGCGGCACCCGCAAGAGGCATCACTACCTGCACCATCGCCATCAACAGCGCGATGACCAGGGCAAAGTGGCCAATTTCAGGAATCATCTTAATTAACATGAGCGCTCCGAGTTAGCACTAGGCATTGCAACAGACTGCGTCCGATGAGCCGTTAATATTCGCTTGCTTGAGGAACACCTTCTTCTTCAAGGCGCTTCCCCACTTTGGCCGCTTTGGCTTGAAAATCAGCAGGTGAGTAACCAGCTTCTTTCAGCGCCTGCGCCACCTCTGGCGGCATGTAGTTCTCATCATGGCGAGCGAGCACTTTATCGGCATAGAGGCGACCATCGGCTTGCAACTGCCCTACCACCACGACGCCCTGCCCTTCGCGGAAAAGGTCCGGCAGAATACCGCTGTAATAAACCGTTAGATCATCCACGTAATCGGTCACGGTAAATTCAACATCGAGACTTTCAGCATCACGAGACACTGATCCCTCTTTGACCATTCCACCTGCCCTGATTTGGCGATCCATCGGCGCATCGCCCTGAGCAATTTGCACGGGACTAAAGAACAGGTTGATATTGGCGCGCAGCGCATACAGCGTTAAGCCAACGGCAATTGCCGTTAGTGACACAAGTCCTAAAATAACAAACAGCTTTTGTTTACGTTTAGGCGTCATTGCGAACGTCCCCTTGAACAGAGTTAACCGGCACTTGCGCTGTAGGCGAGTGAGCAACTGCCCCACGCTGTAGAGCGTCGCGATGCGCATTTTCACGCCGCACACGGCGTTTCACGCCGCGGAGTAATTGACGACGCTCGTGCCGCGCATGCCACACGATCACCAGCATTAATAGCGCAGTAACGCCCCAAGCGGCCCATACATAAGGCCCATGACCACCCATGGCAAGAAATTCATTAAGCGAGGAAAAGGCCATTAGCTTGCCTCCTCTACTAATTCGCGCACCCACCGTTTATTCACTTCTCTACGCAGAATTTCGCTGCGGGTACGTGTCAACGTCAGTGCAATAAAAAAACAGTAAAACCCAAGCACCATAATCAGTAGCGGTAACCACATTTCCATGGGCATTGCCGCACGTCCTGTAATCGTGAACGTAGCGGGCTGATGAAGGGTGTACCACCAGTCCACGGAGTATTTAATGATCGGAATATTAATCACCCCCACCATGGCCAACACCGACGCTGCACGCGAGCCACTATCGCGGCTGCTAAATGCCCCGCGCAACGCGATTACGCCTAAATATAAGAACAGCAAAATCAGCATGGAGGTCAGGCGAGCATCCCACATCCACCACGTACCCCAGGTGGGCACTCCCCAAACGGCCCCAGAAAAAAGCGCTATAAATGTCATTGCCGCGCCAAGAGGTGCCATCACAGCCGCTGCCATATCAGCCACTTTGATTTTCCACACCATAAACACAACACCTGAGACAGCCATAGAAACAAAAATAGACTGGGCTAAAAATGCCGCTGGCACGTGCACGTATATAATGCGGAAGCTATTGCCCTGCTGATAGTCTGCGGGTGCAAACACTAGTCCCCAAACAGTACCAACAACCAACAGTAGCGCCGCTACTGCCCAAAACCAGGGCTGGAGCTTGGTGCTAATCGCATAGAACCACTTGGGTGATCTCAGTTTGTTAATAAAGGCCCACATGGTGTTCCCGTCCTTTAACCGTTAATACTGATACGCAGTGATGCAGCGATGGCCCATGGTGCGAGCATTAGTGACACCGTAAATAACGCTCCCAAAATGGCCAGATGTGGCGCTATTCCATCACCCAAAATGGCTGCTTGCACGGCACCGGCACCAAAAATAAGTACTGGAATATAAAGAGGTAGTACCAGCAGCGATAGCAACACCCCCCCTCTGGCTAAACCAACCGTCAAAGCAGCACCGATCGCTCCAATTAAACTAAGGCTGGCAGTGCCAACCGCAAGCGACAGTGCCAATACGGCGTAACTGCCTGCGGGAAGCGCCAACATAATACCTAACACCGGCGCCATCAGCGCTAATGGCAACCCCGTTAGTAACCAGTGAACCGCTACTTTTGCCAGTCCAAGCGCCGCCAACGGGTGCGGTGCGAGCAACAGTTGCTCAAGGCTGCCATCGTCATAGTCGCCACGAAACAAACTATCCAAAGAGAGTAATGCCGCCAGCAGCGCGGCAACCCACAGCAACCCAGGCGCTATCGACGCAAGCAGTTCTGGGTCTGGCGAAATACCAATAGGAAAAAGAGTGATTACCAAGGCAAAAAAAACCAACGGGTTTAATACTTCGCCTCGGCGCCGCAGCATTAGCGTTAAATCACGCTTAAACGTGGCGCTAACCGCAACAAGGAGCCCACCCGGAGCGGCATGCATCGACACTTCCGGGGTGCTGATAGGGGTACTGATAGTGGCGTGTGAACGTTGCAACGCTGTCTCCTCCTACCCCAACTGAACGCGCCTAAGCACAGACGAAGCAGTTAACTCATGATGCGTGGTCACTAGAACACACCCACCCGCTTGAGCATGTGCAATAAGCTGTTTTTCGAGTGCATCAACACCGTCACGGTCAATCGCCGTAAATGGTTCATCAAGCACCCAGAGCGCACGCTGCGTTAGCGTTAACCTTGCCAGTGCAACACGCCGCTGTTGTCCCGCTGAAAGCTGGCCAGCTGGAACATCCTCAAATCCAGTTAGCCCGACAGCTGCCAACGCTTTCTCACGCTGAGTTTCACTGCCTTTATCACCGCTAAGCGCTTGGTACCAAGCGAGGTTTTCTAGTGGAGAAAGACCTGTTTTAACGCCAGGTGCATGCCCTAAATAGAGTAAATTTGCGAGAAAATGTTCACGGACTTGACGCATTGGTGCGTCATTCCAGTAAAGCTCGCCACTGTAGTCACTTAGCTGACCTGAGAGAATTTTTAACAGCGTCGTTTTACCACTGCCATTAGGCCCCTCTATACGTACGATCTCACCACTACGAATATCGAGATCAAGCCCTTCAAACAACCAACGGTCATCGCGTTCACAGGCCAGTTTTCGGGCTTGCAGGCACAGGCTCAAAGGTCTCTCCAGGCGCATTAATTTTGGGTCGAACTCTACACGGAAAGGCCCTTTCCCGCCAGTCACACTCTGCGGCCTTGGGTCGCAGCGTGACTCATATCAACTTCCACTTAGGAAAGTCAGCTATCAAACAGCACTAGCACTGTATGCAAAAACAGGTTTATACTCCAAATACTGTATAGAAAAACACCACAAGACAAAAACACAGCTATCTGCTCAATCATACGCCTAGGGAGCGGGCGCTGCATTGGAGAAAATAGAATGACGATGTCGATGCCATTACCCTCACTCGCTGCACATCAAGGACTGTCTCAAGGGGCGGCTCAATCACCTTCTCAGGTCAGCACTTCAGCGACTCGCCAAGCTTATCCGGCGCCTCGCGTAACGCGACGCAATACTTACGCGTTACGGGTAAGGGGCGATAGAATGCGTGAATGCAACTTATTCGATGGTGATGTCATCATTATTCGTCGCCACCAGCACGGCAGCCATCAAGAAACGGCTATCGCAACCATTAACCAGCGGGAAGTCGCTCTAAAACAGCTTTCGATCAGTCGGCTCGGAGTTCACTTATGGCCTGAAGATACAGCCATCCCAGCTGTCTTCCTGCATAATTGTGATATCCAGGTGTTAGGGATGGTAATGGGCGTAGAACATCACGCCAAGCACTCCCAACACCATTGATCCACGATTCTTTCAGGGGAGCATCGATTGCGTTACCGAGTCCCAGACCTAGCGCCCAACGTATGGCACGCTACGACGATCGAGATTGAAAAAAGCCAGTTCATTACCTGGATATGTCACGCTCCTAGCAATACCGCCTTTGATGCGTTGTTACAGGCGGCAAAGACGACGCACCCTGGCGCAAGCCATCACTGTAGTGCGTTTATTGCGGGGCCTCCTGGGGAGCAAACACACATTGGCTTTTCCGATGACGGTGAGCCGGGCGGCACGGCAGGCAGACCCATGTTCCAAGCCCTGCAGGGTAGCCATACAGGTGAAATTGGCTGTGTCGTCATTCGCTACTTTGGCGGCACAAAATTAGGCACTGGCGGCCTGGCCCGCGCCTATGCTCAAGCAGTCAATACAGGGCTTGAGACACTGCCACGCCGAGAAGTCGTCGAGCGAGACAACTATCAACTAAGCATTAGCTTTGCCCATGAAGCCATGGCACGGGCATGGTGCGACGAACAGCAAATCCCTATTCATCAAGTCGATTACAGCGGCAATGGGGTGTGCTTAACCATCGGCTGGCCACGAGACGTTGCGCTAGATCTTACTGCGCTCGAAAACCGCCTAAAAATGACACTCGACATTCAGAAGGCCTAACCGCCGCTGTTACATAGTCAGGCCGAAAAAACTCACATAACAAAAACGCGACTTAAGCGAGCATTTGCTCGAATAAGCCGCGTTAACGGACTATGCGTATATTCATACGCTGGGTGAGTTTAGCTTAGGTACTTAATCATCACCCCTGCGGCGACCGCTGAGCCGATGACACCGGCCACATTGGGGCCCATCGCATGCATCAGCAGGAAGTTATGCGGGTTCGACTCCAAACCAACCTTATTGGCTACCCTTGCTGCCATCGGCACCGCTGAGACGCCGGCAGCACCGATCAATGGGTTGATTGGCATTTTACTCATCACGTTCATCAACTTCGCCATAAGAATACCTGCCGCCGTGCCAATAGCGAAGGCCACCATGCCCAGCGCCATGATGCCCAGTGTCTCCATTGCCAAGAAAGCATCAGCCATCAAACGCGAGCCTACCGCCAAGCCCAAAACAATAGTGACGATGTTAATCAGAGCGTTCTGAGCCGTGTCGGTCAGGCGCTCAACAACGCCACACTCGCGCATTAAATTACCGAAGCAGAACATACCTAACAGCGGAGCAGCATCAGGCAAGAAGAGCGCCACCAGCATCAACAGGGCCAGCGGGAAGATGATCTTCTCAAGCTTCGACACTGGACGCAGTTGCGTCATGGCGATTTCGCGCTCTTTCTTGGTGGTCAGCAACCTCATAATCGGTGGCTGAATCATCGGCACCAGCGCCATATAAGCATAAGCGGCCACCGCGATAGCACCCAACAACTCTGGCGCTAACATGCTTGAGACGTAAATCGACGTTGGGCCGTCGGCGCCACCGATAATACCAATTGCCGCTGCTTGCTCGATGGAGAAATCCATCCAACCCATAGCCGACATGCCGACTGCACCAAAGACAGTGGCAAAAATACCAAACTGCGCCGCAGCGCCTAAAAACAGCGTACGCGGATTAGCAAGTAGTGGGCCAAAATCGGTCATCGCGCCTACACCCATAAAGATGATCAGCGGCGCAATCCCAGAGGCAATAGCGATGTTATAGAAGGTGTAAAGCATGCCATCGCCATAACCAACGTTCATAGCAACATCTCTGGCAGCGCGCAGTTGATCTGGTGCGGCGGCATCATCAGCAATCGTCTTTAATGACTCTCGCCATGCTTCTGCGCCACTCAATGGATCAAGCGTTGCACCCAGCGCGGATGCTATCTGATGCAAAACCGCTGGCTGCGCTACGTCAATGGCGTGATCAAGAGCGGAGATAGCCAACCCTGCCTCAGGAATGTTGGCAAGAATACCGCCAAACCCGATTGGTACCAGCAGGAGCGGTTCAAACTTCTTATAGATAGCCAAGTAGAGCAACCCAAGCCCTACCAGGACCATAACCGCCTGACCAAGCTCAAGGTTATAAAGCCCCGAGCCCTCCCATAAGGTGATTAATTTATCCATTGCCGAATGCCCTTAAAGCTCGATCAGCGAGTCGCCAACAGCAACGCTGTCGCCCTCACTGACGTTAACTTTCGATACGGTACCGGCGCAGCTGGCACGCACTTCGGTTTCCATTTTCATGGCTTCCAAAATAATCACCACATCGCCTTCCGCCACTTTGTCACCTGGGCGCACGTTAACCTTGAAAATGTTACCTGCGAGCGGCGCATCGATGCTTTCTCCACTTGCCACAGGCGCGGCCTCTTTAGAAGGCGCAGCGACTTGTTCTTGGACATCCCCTATTTCGCCACCTTCAGACACTTCTACAACAAACGCTTTGCCGTTGAGCTTAACGGTGTACGTTTCAGGGCCGCTGCTGGCCACAGGCGCTTTGCTTTCGGCTTTTGCCGGTAGGTTAGCGCTTTTTGCCTCAGCCACCTGAGGCACTGGCTCGAAGGCATCAGGATTATCACGATTTTTCAGGAACTTGAGACCTATCTGCGGAAACAGTGCGTAGGTTAACACGTCATCTATTTCGCGCTCGCCGTCCGCAATACGAATACCATCGGCACTGGCCTTCTCTTTAAGCTCACTCGCCAGCCTGTCCATTTCTGGCGACAGGTTATCTGCAGGGCGGCAGGTGATCGGCTCACCGCCTTCCAATACGCGTTTTTGCAGCTCTGCATTAAACGGCGCAGGCGCGGAGCCGTATTCACCTTTTAATAGCGCTTGGACTTCTTTGGAAATGGACTTGTAGCGCTCCCCCATCATGACGTTCATCACTGCCTGGGTGCCGACAATTTGAGAGGTCGGTGTTACCAAAGGAATAAAGCCAAGGTCTTCACGAACGCGAGGGATTTCATTCAACACGTCGTCGAGTTTATCGCCAGCGCCCTGCTCTTTTAGCTGACCTTCCATATTGGTGAGCATGCCGCCTGGCACCTGAGCGATCAGAATGCGCGAGTCAATACCCCGTAGCGAGCCTTCGAACGCGGCATACTTTTTACGCACTTCACGGAAATAGCTGGCGATATCTTCCAGCAGCTCTAAATCCAGCCCTGTATCGCGATCAGTATCTTTCAACATAGCCACCACAGACTCGGTAGGACTATGGCCGTAAGTCATGGACATGGAAGAAATAGCCGTATCGACGTTATCAACACCTGCTTCTACCGCCTTCAGAATGGTGGATGTCGACAGACCCGTCGTTGCGTGGCAATGCAGGTGGACGGGAATCGACAGCTCTTTTTTCAACCGTGTCACAAGGTCATACGCGATATAGGGGGTTAAAAGCCCAGCCATATCCTTGATAGCCAGGGAATCTGCGCCCATTGCGGCAATGGTTTTCGCAAGATCGACCCAGCTATCCAGGGTATGTACCGGGCTGACCGTATAAGAAATAGTGCCTTGTGCATGACCGCCCACGTTGCGAACCGCTTTGATCGCGCGCTCCAAGTTACGCGGGTCGTTCATGGCATCAAAAACACGAAATACATCAACGCCGTTCGTTTTTGCACGCTCAACAAACTTATCTACCACGTCATCAGCGTAATGACGGTAGCCTAATAAGTTCTGGCCGCGCAGCAGCATCGCTTGCGGAGTATTCGGCATGGCCTCTTTCAATGCCTGAATACGCTCCCATGGATCTTCCCCCAAATAGCGGATACAAGAATCAAACGTCGCGCCACCCCAGGTCTCTAATGACCAATAGCCGACTTTGTCTAACTTTTCAGCAATGGGCAGCATGTCATCAAGGCGCATACGGGTGGCAAACAGCGACTGGTGGGCATCGCGGAGAACAACATCTGTGATTCCCAGAGGACGTTTTGTTTCATTCATGATCAAGGCTCACACTATTAGCGTTATGAATTTGTAGTAAATTTAACAAAAAAATTATCAATGGAGCGGTAGGATAGCTACAAAAAAAGGGTCTTATTTACGCCGTGAAGAACGATAACGATGCACTGCAGCACTGATGACTGCCATTACCTCTTCGCTCTGGTCATTCTGTGCGGAGGATTTCGCGCTTTTTCCGCCGCTCGGCACAGCCGGTGGAACGGGCTGAAAACGGCCAATAAGCTTTGACATTAGCGTGACGCTAATTACCAAAACCGTAAGAAAAACAAAAACAAACCCCATACCCAGCCCCATGAGAGCAAGCCCTTCATGGAGCAACTCAGCATCTTGCATACCGCATTCTCCTTGTTTCAAATGCTTATCGGCACACTAACAGCCTCTAAAGGCGCTTGGCGCAGTGAGGCTAATGCACTAACCTGCCACATCCAGGATAGATTGCAATCGCGCCATAGTGGAAGTCATGGTTGTTAATTTACTACATAAAGGCAAGATAGGCCTAGCGCCTATGGAAGGCGTCATCGACAGCCTCACGCGTGACATACTGACCCGGCAAGCAGGATTTGATTGGTCGGTGACAGAGTTCGTCAGGGTGGTGGATGCACGCCTCCCCCCTCGCGTGTTTTACAAACACTGCCCAGAGCTTACTGCGCGCCCTGTCGCCACCCCCAGCGGCGTCCCTGTGCATCTGCAGCTTCTGGGCTCAGACCCAGCAACACTCGCCAGCAACGCACGCCAAGCACTGTCATTAGGCGCTATTAGCATAGACCTTAACTTTGGCTGCCCCGCCAAACTCGTTAATCGCCATGATGGTGGCGCATCGCTACTACGCCAGCCAGATCGCGTTTTTAACGCCGTTCGGGCGGTGGCAGACGCATTGGGCGGCGAAATTCCTGTCACTGCTAAAATTCGCCTCGGCTTTTCAGATCGCCGCCTAGCCGTGACCTGCGCGCAGGCTACTGAAGCTGGCGGCGCAGCACAACTGGTTGTGCACGGCCGGACACGGGATGAAGGCTACCGACCACCTGCACACTGGGAATGGATCGGCAAAGTTCGCCATCAAGTATCCATACCTGTCGTCGCGAATGGTGATATATGGACGCTTGAGGACTACTGGAAAGCGCGCACCCTATCTGGGTGTCAAGATGTCATGCTTGGGCGTAGCGCGCTGTCAGACCCCTGGCTTGCCCCTCGCATACGACACTGGCAACTCACCGGCGAACGACTACCTGACACCACATGGGAAATGCGGGCTAACGTACTAAAGGAGTACGCTTCTCTCCAACGCCAGAAACTCCCCGACCGCGTCGTGGTATCACTTGTTAAGCAGTGGCTAGCACAAATGCGCCAAGGCAATACCGAGGCCAACGGATACTTTCATCACTTAAAACGCATGACCGATCTCAACACACTTTTGAACGCCCTAACACCCAACACTCCCTTACGGATCCCAGAGCCAGCATAAAACGCAGTTTATGCTGGCCAAAAAAAAAGCGCCCTTCCGCAGTTGCGGGGGCGCTTGACACGATCACAAGACCAAAGCGCGAGCCACATTGGTCTGGCTAGAAAGCAGAAAACCCGCTCTAATATTAGAGCGGGTTTTAATAATCTGGCGCGCCCGGGAGGATTCGAACCTCCGACCCCCTGATTCGTAGTCAGGTACTCTATCCAGCTGAGCTACGGGCGCTAAACAGTCATACTAAGTGCTTAAATCTTAATAAACATTGTAACATCAATTACTTCTAATTAAAAGATGGCGCGCCCGGGAGGATTCGAACCTCCGACCCCCTGATTCGTAGTCAGGTACTCTATCCAGCTGAGCTACGGGCGCTTATCCAAATTACTGATGCTACTTAATGCAGTTGGCGGAGAGAGAGGGATTCGAACCCTCGATAGGGCTATAAACCCTATACTCCCTTAGCAGGGGAGCGCCTTCAGCCACTCGGCCACCTCTCCTCAACAGCACGGCGCGAATGTTACCGATTATGATGGCTGGTGTCCAGCCCTGTGCCGATTTTTTTCGCGCCGACCTGCTCTCTTACCGCTCAAGCGCCCTTTAATAGGCGCAATATAGGCGTCCAACTATTCAGATTCACTTTCGCTATTACGTTCACGCTGGATACGCTGGTAAATCTCTTCACGGTGAACTGCAACGTCTTTCGGCGCATTAACGCCGATACGCACTTGATTACCTTTCACACCTAACACCGTGACGGTGATTTCATCACCGATCATCAGCGTTTCGCCAACACGGCGGGTTAAGATGAGCATGGCTGATCTCCTTCTCAGACGTTTAGTACAACGGGATGTGTCCGCTAGAAGCGACACCAGGCTATTATGCGGTACGGTGTCGCCGTCACCAATGGCTCAAGCCCCTATGACACCTTAACCTCCCGTTGAAAGAAAGCTCACCACCACAAGGCAGCAAGTACCCTTCAGCGTAGAAGGTTTAGCGTGCAATTGTTATTCAGATTCGATATCAGACTTATCCAAACCGAATGCTTTGTGTAAGGCGTTTACTGCGAGCTCCATATGCTTTTCATCAATAACGACGGAAATTTTAATTTCCGACGTGGAAACCATACGGATATTGACGTTCTCATCGGCCAAAACACGGAACATTTTCGAGGCAACACCTGCATGAGATCGCATACCAACACCTACTAGCGATACTTTGGCAATATTATCATCGCCACGCAGCTCACCACCGCCTAGATCCGGAATTACCGTCTCTTCAAGCAACTTCTTAGTCGCTTTGTAATCACCTTTGGCAACGGTAAAGGTGAAGTCGGTGTAATCACCGGCAGGCGCCACGTTTTGTACAATCATATCGACTTCGATATTGGCGTCTGCAATCGGACCAAGAATACGCGATGCCACACCAGGTACATCAGGCGTGTTCAATAGAGTCAACTTGGCTTCGTTTTTCGTAAACGCGATACCGGAGATTAACGGTTCTTCCATAGAGTCCTCGTCTTGGTCTGCTTCTGCAACAATTAGGGTACCGGGGCCTTCTTCAAAGCTCGACAGCACACGAAGTGGTACGTTGTATTTACCAGCAAATTCGACGGCGCGAATCTGTAACACTTTGGAGCCTAGACTTGCGAGCTCGAGCATTTCTTCCACGGTAATGCTCTCAAGACGCTGAGCCTTGGAACACACGCGGGGATCCGTGGTGTAGACACCATCAACATCGGTATAAATTTGACACTCATCAGCCCCAAGCGCAGCAGCAAGTGCAACGCCTGTTGTATCTGAACCACCACGCCCAAGCGTCGTAATATTGCCGTCTTCATCAACGCCCTGAAAGCCAGCCACGACAACCACTTTGCCTTCATCAAGATCAGATTTCAGGTCATCGGTTTCAATGCGCTGAATACGCGCTTTGGTGTAAGCGCTATCGGTATGAATACCAACCTGAGCACCGGTATGAGACGTAGCAGAAACACCAATTTGTTGAAGCGCCATCGCTAACAATGAAATAGTGACTTGCTCGCCTGTTGAGAGCAGCATATCCATTTCACGCGGTGCGGGTTCATCATTTAATGCATTTGCCATATCGGTCAGGCGGTTAGTTTCTCCGCTCATCGCTGAGACCACCACCACTACTTGGTGGCCTTGGTCGCGAAAGCCTTTAACCTTTTCCGCCACGGCCTTGATACGGTCGACAGAGCCCACCGAGGTGCCGCCGAACTTCTGTACGTATAATGCCATATGCCGTTTTTTCCTATAGGTTCGGGAATGGAGGGTGCATGTTATTATTACTATTTAACAAAAGGCCGGTAGCACAGATAGTGCCACCGGCCTTTGTATTTAGCTAAGTGTATTTTTCAACCAAGCCGGTACGCTGTCTAATGCAGCTGGTAAAGCGTCAGGCTGACTTCCTCCCGCTTGGGCCATATCAGGGCGACCGCCGCCCTTGCCGCCTACCTGCGAAGCCACATGATTAACTAATTCACCTGCTTTTACACGGCCGACTAAATCTTGGGTAACCCCTGCAATTAAGCTAACTTTACCCGCTGTGGCATCCGCCACACCCAGCAGGATAACACCGGAGCCTAGCTTGTTTTTCAACTGATCTAATACACCGCGCAAATCTTTACCGGAAACGCCCTCAAGCTGGGTAACCAACAAATTAACACCGTTAATTTCTTGAACTTGGCTAAGCATATCACTGCCCGCCGCGCTAGCCAGCTTGGCTTTTAGTTGCTCAAGCTCTTTTTCCAGGGAACGGTTGCGCTCAACCAATGACTCAACTCTCGCTTCCACCTGCTCGGGCTTGGTTTTCAGGCGCTCACCAAGCCGCTGAACACGGGCTTCCTGCTCGCGGAAATAAGCCAGCGCGTTTTCGCCAGTGATCGCTTCAATACGGCGTACACCGGAAGCAATACCCACTTCGCTAATGACATGGCAGCAGCCAATGTCGCCGCTGCGACTAACATGGGTACCGCCACACAGCTCAATAGAGAAGTCATCAGCACCAATAGTTAGCACCCGTACGTTATCGGCATATTTTGCCTCAAACAGCGCGGCGGCTCCTTTGGCTTTCGCTTCTTCCAAGCTCATCTGTTCCGTTTTAGTCGGCGCATTCGCCAAAATCTGCTCATTTACTAGCCGTTCTACTTCCGCTATCTGCTCAGCAGTCATCGGTTCGAAGTGGCTAAAGTCAAAACGCAGTCGCTCAGCATTTACCAGCGAGCCTTTCTGCTGGACGTGGTCACCCAGCACCATACGCAGTGCTTTGTGCAGCAAGTGAGTCGCTGAGTGATTGCGGATGGTAGCGCTACGCAAGCTGGCATTTACCTCGCCTCGCACATTCGCGCCTACGCTGAGCGCTCCGTCTACCATGATACCTTGGTGAAGGTGATGGCCACTCTGCTTCTGGGTGTCGGTTACCTGAAAGCGACCGCCATCAACGTATAAGTAACCGGTGTCGCCCACCTGGCCACCCGACTCACCGTAGAATGGCGTACGATCCAGTACAACGGTGCCTTTCTGCCCCATTTCCAAGGCAGCGAGGGCATTGCCCTCACTATCCACGATAGCCGTTACCGTCGCCTGCTCTTCCAGATGCTCGTAGCCGGTAAACTGAGTTTCGCCTTCTAGGTCAATAGAAGTGCTGTAGTCTGCACCAAACTGGCTAGCAGCCCGCGCCCGCTCACGCTGCGCCTCTAATTCACGCTGGAAGCCAGCTTCGTCCAACGTGACTTCACGCTCGCGGCAAACATCAGCGGTCAGGTCGAAGGGAAAACCGTAGGTATCATAAAGCTTGAAGACAGTCTCACCAGGCAGCACGTCCCCCTGAAGCGCTTCAAGCGCCGCATTCAATAGCCCCATGCCGTGATCCAACGTGCGAGCAAATTGCTCTTCTTCTTTAAGTAGCACGCGGGCTATTTGTTCACTCGCTTCACGCAGCTCAGGGTAGGCATCGCCCATTTCGGCATCCAGTGCCGCAACCAGCTTGTGGAAAAACGGCTCGGAAGCACCAAGTTTGTGCCCATGACGAATCGCTCGGCGAATAATACGACGCAACACATAGCCGCGCCCTTCGTTAGAAGGCAGTACGCCGTCTACAATCAAAAACGCACAAGAGCGAATGTGGTCGGCAATCACGCGTAGCGACGGCGTGGTGGTGTCCGCATGGCCCGTCGCTTCGGCGGCGGCTTTTAGCAGATTTTGGAACAGATCGATTTCATAGTTGGAGTGGACACCTTGCATGACAGCCGCCACACGCTCCAAGCCCATACCAGTATCAATAGAGGGCTTGGGCAGCGGGTGTAGTGTGCCTGACGCATCACGATCGAACTGCATAAAGACGAGGTTCCAGATCTCGATATAGCGGTCGCCATCCTCTTCCGGACTGCCAGGCGGGCCACCCCATACCTCGGGTCCGTGGTCGTAAAAGATCTCCGAGCATGGGCCGCAGGGGCCAGTATCACCCATTTGCCAGAAGTTATCTTTTGCACCGATACGCGCGATGCGTTCGTGAGGCACTCCAATTTCGTCGGCCCAGATGCTGTAGGCCTCATCGTCTTCAGTAAATACCGTGACCCATAACTTATCGGCAGGCAGCCCAAGTCGTTCGGTTAGAAACTGCCAAGCGAAACGAATAGCGTCGCGCTTGAAGTAATCGCCAAAACTGAAATTGCCTAGCATTTCGAAAAAAGTATGGTGACGCGCCGTGTAGCCAACGTTATCTAGATCGTTATGCTTACCACCAGCACGCACACAACGCTGGGCTGACGTGGCCCGCACATAGGGGCGCGGGTCGCGGCCAAGAAAGACATCTTTAAAGGGCACCATGCCTGCATTAGTGAACAATAGAGTGGCATCGTTGCCAGGTACCAGTGAACCTGTTGGCACAATGGTGTGCCCCTGTTGTTCAAAATAATCAAGAAAGGCCTGTCTAAGTTCTGCGCTTTTCATAGGGTATCCGTGACAATAAAGCGTGATGCCCCAGGGCGCTGTCGCCGCTACCCGCTGGGGTCGCAAAAAGGGGCATTATAACGCAGTTGTCAAACGACTAAAGCCGCAGTTAGTGGCAGAACGAAAACAGATGGTGAAAAAACAACCATAAAAGGCTTACATCGAGGAAATTACAAGCAAGACAACGCGTAACGTATTTGTTCAAAATCAAAGCCACGCGTGGCGAGAAAGCGTTCACGTTTAGCCCGCTCTTTAGGCGTATCACCTGGCGTGGAAAAGCGCCGCCTCAAGGTATCACAAGCGAGTTCGAACCAGTCCACGGCTTCGCGCTCTTCAACTGAGGCAAGGGCAGTTCTTAATGTTTCTTGATCCACACCCCGCTGACGCAGCTCGCCTTTAATACGGATAACCCCCTGACCACGAAAAATCCGTGAACGTATAAAGCTTTCGGCAAAACGCTCATCGGATTGCAAGTTCTGCTCTGCCAGGGTGTCCAGGCAAACCGTAATCTCATCAGGCTGAAAGGATTTTTGTTGCAGCTTACACGCCAGCTCGGCGCGAGAGTACTCGCGCCGAGCCAGCAGTTGAATAGCAACTTCACGTGGCGTTAACTCACCACTGGAAGAAAACATAGCGCTCACTCAACGGATTAATTGAGAAAACGGCATGGCACCGTAACACGACTTATAGCAAGTCATCATCGCTCTCAACGGCGGCATCTTCAGCCAGCGTTTCTTCTTTTTTCGGATCGGGTGGAGCAAGTAACTTCGCGCGAATTTGCGCCTCAATCTCTTCCATAATTTCCGGATGCTCTTCTAAATACTGCGCCGCATTGGCTTTACCCTGACCGATTTTTTTGCCTTTGTAGCTGTACCACGCACCTGCTTTATCGACCAAGCTGCACTGCACGCCCAGGTCAATGACCTCACCGGCATGATAGATACCCTTACCGTAGAGAATCTGGAACTCGGCTTGACGGAACGGGGGGGCCACCTTGTTCTTCACCACTTTAACGCGCGTTTCATTCCCCGTGACTTCGTCGCCCATCTTCACCGAACCGGTGCGGCGAATATCCAGGCGCACACTGGCATAGAATTTAAGCGCATTACCGCCAGTCGTGGTTTCGGGGCTACCGAACATCACACCGATCTTCATGCGGATCTGGTTGATAAACACCACTAAGCAGTTGGCGTTTTTAATATTACCGGTAATTTTACGCAGTGCCTGGGACATCAAGCGCGCTTGCAGGCCAACGTGGGAGTCGCCCATTTCGCCTTCGATTTCGGCACGCGGCGTTAATGCCGCCACGGAGTCGATCACAATCACGTCAACACCACCCGAACGCACCAACATATCGGTAATTTCCAGCGCCTGCTCACCGGTATCCGGCTGGGACACCAGCAGGTCATCCAGGTTAACGCCCAGTTTTTCGGCGTAGCTTGGATCCAGGGCGTGTTCAGCGTCGACAAATGCACACACTTTGCCCTGCTTTTGCGCCTGGGCAATGACTGAGAGTGTCAGTGTGGTTTTACCCGACGACTCTGGGCCATAAATTTCGCATACACGCCCAAACGGCAACCCGCCGATACCCAGCGCGATATCCAGGCCCAACGAACCGGTAGACACTGACGGCATGACCACACGCGGTGCGTCGCCAAGGCGCATCACGGTTCCTTTACCAAACTGGCGGTCAATCTGGCTGAGTGCAGCGTTTAGCGCTTTCGTGCGGTTGTCATCCTGAGCCATGCAGAAACTCCTCGTAACAAGCTGTATAATTAGCCAGTAGTATGCCAAAGATTAGCGGCTAAACAAATCCTCAGCACCATATTTAATATTTATTTCTTTTCACTGCCTTTCGCCTGCGCCATCAATCGTGCCACCAACCCAGCCAACGCTTCACGCACAGCCTGTTCGCGCACCGCCTGCCGGTCACCATGAAAGTAGAATCGCTCTGCTTGTTGGCTTTCTGCACTGCCCCATGAAAGCCACACCGTACCTACCGGTTTCTCTTGACTGCCGCCATCAGGCCCAGCCACCCCGCTCACTGCAACGGCTAAGCGAGCACCACTTGCTAAGCAAGCACCTTTTACCATGGCATTAACGACCTGCTCGCTAACTGCTCCATGGGCTTCAAGCACAGCGCCAGGCACATTCAACATACGCGTTTTGGCGGCATTGGAGTAGGTAACATAGCCTGCCGTAAAATACGCGGAGCTGCCCGCAACAGAGGTGATTGCACTGGCAATACCGCCCCCAGTACAGGACTCTGCCGTGGTCACTTCGACGCCAAGCTGCTGGCAAAGTCGTCCCAACCGTTGGGCAAGCAGCGACAGATCCAGATTCTTTAGGCTTGAAACGCTGGGTGCCATAGTGACTCCTTCATGTGAGACCTTAGTTCAGCGTAGAATACAGCGTTTAGCTTTCTCAAAGAAATTGCTCAAAGAAATTGCTCAAAGAAATCGCCAATGAACATGCCGCAAGCTGAGATTGCTTGCGCTACGCTCAACCAGGACGCTCATGTCACAGGCCAGCCCCGCTCACACGCCAATGATGGCGCAATATCTTAAGATCAAACGCGATCACCCAGAGGTACTTCTGTTTTACCGGATGGGGGATTTTTATGAGCTATTTTTCGATGATGCCAAGCGCGCTGCTGCGCTACTGGACATCACCCTGACCCAGCGCGGTCAGTCGGGCGGCAAGCCCATTCCTATGGCGGGCGTACCCTACCACAGCGCTGAAGGCTATTTAGCTCGGCTGGTAGGCGCAGGTGAGTCAGTCGCCATTTGTGAGCAGATAGGCGACCCCGCTACCAGCAAAGGTCCTGTGGACCGCCAAGTGGTACGCATCGTGACCCCTGGCACGCTTCACGATGAAGCCCTTCTGGATGCCCGCCGCGATAATGTATTGGTCGCCGCTGCCCCCGGCAAAGACAGCTGGGGTCTTGCGTGGCTGGAACTTTCCAGCGGACGCTTCAATGTCTTGGAAGTGGAAAGCGAAGCCGAAATGCTGGCTGAGCTAACTCGCTTGTCACCCGCCGAGCTATTAGTCCCCGAAAGCCTGACGCTGCCCGATGCATGGTCACAAAAGCGCAGCCTACGGCGTCAAGGAGAGTGGCTGTTTGACTTGGACAGCGCCACTCGCAGCCTGTGCGATCAGTTTGAAGTCCAGGATTTACGTGGCTTTGGGTGCGCACATTTAACTACCGCACTTATCGCTGCGGGGGTACTGATCGATTACGCCCGAGACACCCAGCGCTCACGCCTGCCCCACGTAACGGCCATTAGCGTCGAAAACCGCGATGATGCCGTGGTGATTGACGCCGCCAGCCGACGCAATTTGGAAATTGACATTAACCTTGGCGGCAGTGGCGATAACACCTTAGCCAGTGTGTTAGACACCTGTACCACCGCCATGGGATCTCGGCTATTAAAGCGCTGGCTTAACCGACCACTGCGCCAGCGTGATGTTGTGGAAGGCCGCCAGGCGGGTGTGGCGCTACTCTCCATAGACGCCGCCTATATGGCACTACGTGAAACCTTAAGCGATGTGGGAGACGTCGAGCGTATTCTTGCCAGGGTAGCACTCTACAGTGCCCGCCCGCGGGATTTAGCACGCCTGCGCGACGCACTCGTCACATTACCTGCTCTGGAACAACTGCTCAGTGAGATTGATAGCGGCAGCATTCTGGATACCCTTAAACCACACATTCGGCCCTATCCAGACATCGCGGATACCTTAACCCGCGCGCTGGTTGAGAATCCGCCGGTGGTGATTCGTGATGGCGGCGTGATTGCCAACGGCTTTGACGCCGAGTTAGATGAACACCGCGGCATGGCAGAAAATGCCGGTGACTACCTAGTTCAGCTTGAGTTGCGTGAGCGCGAGCGTACTGGCCTCGCCAATTTGAAAGTCGGCTATAATCGAGTTCATGGCTACTTTATTGAATTACCTCGCTCTCAGGCACAGCAGGCGCCCGCTGACTATATTCGCCGTCAAACACTCAAAAATGCTGAACGCTTTATTATCCCCGAGCTAAAAGAGTTCGAAGACAAAGCACTCTCAGCCAAGTCTCGGGCTCTTACACGAGAAAAATGGCTATATGATCGCTTGATGGGTGAGCTCAACGCGGCGCTCCACCCTCTGCAAAACACCTCACGGGCGTTGGCAGAACTTGACGTACTATGCGCCTTTGCCGAGCGCGCCGAGGCGCTTAATTGGGTTCGTCCACAGCTAAGTGATGCCACTGGCCTCAGAATTAGCGCTGGCCGACACCCAGTGGTTGAACACGTTAGTGAAACACCCTTCGTTCCCAACGATGTCACGCTAACGCCTGAGCAACACATGCTCATCATTACCGGCCCGAACATGGGTGGTAAGTCAACCTATATGCGCCAAACTGCGCTCATCGCTCTGCTGGCGCATAGCGGCAGCTTCGTGCCTGCCGATAGCGCAGAAATAGGCCCAGTGGATCGTATTTTTACCCGTATTGGTTCATCAGACGACCTAGCAGGTGGGCGCTCTACGTTTATGGTCGAGATGACCGAAACCGCCAATATTCTGCACAACGCGACTGAACATAGCCTGGTATTGATGGACGAAATTGGCCGTGGCACCAGCACCTTTGACGGCCTTTCGCTGGCCTGGGCAAGTGCCGAATATTTAGCTGATGCGCGGGCACTAACGCTGTTTGCCACTCACTACTTTGAAATGACCGCACTACCGGAGCAGGCCGAAGGCGTGGCTAACATCCATCTGACTGCCACCGAGCATGGCGACAGCATCGTGTTTATGCACCGCATTGAGAAAGGCCCTGCCAGCCAGAGCTATGGCTTACAGGTGGCACAGCTAGCGGGCGTTCCCAGCCACGTGATCCGCAGAGCCCGTGAAAAACTAATGACTCTGGAACAAAAAGATGTCACCGAGTTGCAGCGCCCTAATAGCATGCACGCCGCTCCGCAGCAAAACGACTTATTTGCCAGCACACCACACCCTGTGGTGGAAGCACTAGGCAAGGCCGATGTAGACGATTTAACACCCCGCGAAGCACTGGCGCTGCTGTACCAATGGCGGGAACTGTTGTAATGAGGTAAACCGAGCGCTTGCCGCCACGTAAGGGCACCACTAGAATGTCGCCCATACTATTTTAGCTTATAAAAAACGACTGATTTATAACCATTCACTATTGACCACGACCGGGTGCTGCCCGGTCCCGCAAGAGGGATAGCAAGATGACGTTTGTCGTTACCGAGAACTGCATCCAGTGCAAATACACCGACTGTGTGGAAGTCTGCCCGGTCGACTGCTTCTACGAAGGCCCCAACTTCCTGGTAATTCACCCAGATGAGTGCATTGACTGCGCCCTGTGTGAACCGGAGTGTCCCGCAGAAGCGATCTTCTCTGAAGACGAGCTGCCGGATGGCCAAGAACAGTTTATTGAGATCAACGCTGAATTAGCCGACGTATGGCCGAATATTGCCGAGAAAAAAGACCCGCTGCCTGATGCAGAAGAGTGGGACGGCAAAACTGGTAAGCTTGAAAAGCTGGAGCGTTAGTCGCGCAAACAGACTATTTTCCAGACCAGCGCTTGCGCTGGTTTTTTTGTGCGCAGTTTTGACTCCAAGCCTCATTGCTACTTAGCCTGGGGAAACAGGCAAAAAAAGGCGGCCCGTAGGCCGCCCGCTCCAAGCACTTCCTAATGACCACTCCGTGTGTCAACTTCCTCAGGTACGATCCTTGCCAGGGCTCACCTCAATGTGTCACCCAGCGTACCTGCCTGCATCCCGTTGCATCCTGCCTAAAGCATCCTTGCCTCCCCTGTCCTGATAGTATTGTGGCAGAAAGCCATTTCAACTCAAGCGGCCCAAAACGACAAAAGGCGAACCATTGCGGCTCGCCTTATTTTAAACAACTACATTAAAATCAAAAGCTTAATGAAAAACCATCGAGAATAAAGAGGTTTTTTTGTGCCAATTTAGGCGAATATCACCCGTATTTGTAAGAGATCTCTTACAAAATTTTGAGAGATCTCTTACACGCCAGCGCCCACTTAGCGCTTATTGGCCTTTAATAGCCTGCAAACCAGGATAGGTGACATCACCAAGCTCTGCTTCGATCACCAACAAACGGTTATATTTTGCAACGCGGTCAGAGCGGCACAAGGAACCCGTTTTGATTTGACCTGCACAGGTACCCACCGCCAAATCAGCAATGGTGGTATCTTCAGTTTCGCCGCTGCGGTGAGAAATAACCGCCGTGAAGCCAGCATCCTGAGCCATCTTGATCGCATCCAGCGTCTCAGACAACGAACCGATCTGGTTGAACTTAATCAGGATTGAATTACCAATTTGCTCGTCGATACCCCGCTTAAGAATCTTGGTGTTGGTAACAAACAAGTCATCGCCAACCAGCTGTACCTTGTCGCCCAGCTTGTCAGTTAGCGCTTTCCAGCCTGCCCAATCAGATTCGTCCATACCATCTTCGATGGATACGATCGGGTAGTCCGCACAAAGGCCGGCCAAATAATCGGCAAAGCCTTCTGCATCGTAGCTTTTGCCTTCGCCAGCTAGGTTGTACTGGCCATCTTTGTAGAACTCGGAAGAGGCACAATCAAGCGCCAAGGTAACGTCTTTACCCAGTGCGTAACCGGCATCAGCAACAGCTTGCTTAATAATCGCCAGGGCATCTGCGTTAGATGCCAGGTTAGGGGCAAAACCGCCCTCGTCACCCACTGATGTAGAAAGACCTTTGGCAGACAGTACTTTTTTCAATGCGTGAAAAATTTCCGCGCCCATCCGCAAGCCTTCACGGAAGTTCGCCGCACCTACTGGCTGCACCATGAACTCTTGGATATCAACGTTATTGTCAGCGTGCTCGCCACCGTTAAGAATGTTCATCATCGGCACCGGCATGCTGTACTGACCCGGCTGGCCATAAAGCTCGGCAATGTGCGCATACAGTGGCACACCTTTCGCGTTGGCAGCGGCTTTAGCGGCAGCCAGCGACACCGCCAGAATGGCATTCGCGCCCAGGTTAGCTTTATTTTCAGTGCCATCTAGGGTCAGCATTGCGTCGTCCAGTCCACGCTGGTCGCGCGCATCCATTCCCAACAACGCATCACTGATTTTACCATTCACGGCCTCAACGGCTTTTAAAACGCCTTTTCCAAGGTAGCGTGTCTTGTCGCCATCGCGCAGTTCGAGCGCTTCGCGGGAGCCAGTCGAAGCACCGCTGGGCGCGCACGCTTCACCTACGGCGCCACTTTCCAGGCGAACCATGGCCTGAACTGTCGGGTTGCCGCGGGAATCGAGCACTTCTAGTGCGCTGATTTCAACAATTTTGGTCATAACAGTGTCCTTTGGTTGTCAGTCTAATGGATGATTGTGGGTCCAATGTATACCATGTTTGCTGTCGCGATTAACGGATGGTCAAAGGCGCAAATCCCTTCACCAAGGCATCTAACTGCGAAAGCTGAGTCAAAAATGGCGCTAATTGATCCAGCGGCAGTGCGCAGGGCCCATCACACTTAGCATTATCTGGGTCAGGATGAGCTTCTAGGAAAATCCCCGCTAAACCAACGGCAACACCCGCACGGGCCAGCTCTGCCACTTGGGCACGACGGCCATCGGCACTGTCCGCACGGCCACCTGGGCGCTGCAAGGCATGGGTGACGTCGAAGAACACCGGATAGCCGGTCTGCTTCATATCACCAACGCCCAGCATATCCACCACCAGATTGTTATAGCCAAAGCTGGTACCACGCTCACACAGCATTAAGCGATCGTTACCGGCTTCCTGAAACTTGGTGAGGATATGGCGCATTTCGTGAGGTGCGAGAAACTGCGGTTTTTTGATATTAATCGCAGCGCCAGTATTAGCCATCGCCACCACCAGGTCGGTCTGGCGGGCAAGAAACGCTGGCAACTGAATAATATCGGCGACTTCAGCCGCGGGTTCAGCCTGCCAAGGCTCGTGAACGTCGGTAATAATGGGCACGCCGTAGCGCGCTTTAATATCCGCTAGAATCTGCAAACCTTTCTCTAGTCCAGGTCCGCGATAAGAGTGGATCGAGCTACGATTTGCTTTATCAAAGCTTGCCTTAAACACATAAGGCATCCCGAGCTTCTGCGTCACATTAACGTAGGCCTGTGCCACTTCATCAGCGAGCTCCGCCGACTCCAGCACATTCATGCCGCCGAATAACATTAGCGGCAAAGAATTGCCGGCGGTTAGGCCGGCAACGTTAATATGACGCTCTGGAAAGGGTGATTGAGAAGTCGAAGACATGTTATTCGCTCTCCCTCTTATTCCTGAGTCGTTGTATGAGCGCGCGTACGTGCCGTTTTGTGCTCTAAGGCAGCGTTAACAAACCCAGAGAAAAGCGGATGTCCGTCACGCGGTGTCGACGTAAATTCCGGGTGGAATTGACACGCCACGTACCACGGGTGATCAGCAAGCTCTACCACTTCTACCAAGGATTGATCGACACTCTTACCAGAAATCACCAACCCCGCCTGCTCCAGCTCATCAATAAACTGGTTATTGACTTCAAAGCGGTGTCGGTGACGCTCGACAATCTCATCAGCACCGTAGGCTTCGCGGGCTTTGCTACCGGATGCCAGGTGACAGACCTGACCGCCTAGTCGCATGGTGCCGCCTAAGTCAGACGCTGCGTCACGCAGCTCGATCTTGCCTTCAGCGTTAATCCACTCGGTAATCAAGCCCACCACCGGGTGTTTGGTGTCGTGGGTAAATTCGGTAGAGTTAGCATCTTTCCAGCCTGCCACATTGCGGGCAAACTCGATAACCGCCACCTGCATCCCCAGACAAATACCCAGGTAGGGAATATTGTTCTCACGAGCAAACTGCGCAGTAAGAATTTTTCCTTCCACACCGCGCTCGCCGAAGCCACCAGGTACTAAGATGGCATCTTTGCCAGCCAGCCGTTCGGTACCATGGTGCTCAATATCTTCAGAGTCAATATAGTCGACATTGACTTTAATGCGCCCTTGAATGCCTGCATGAATAAGCGCTTCGTTAAGCGACTTATAGGCATCCAGCAGTTCCATGTACTTACCCACCATGGCAATGCTCACCGACTTAAGCGGATTCAGCTTGGAATCCAGCACCTTAATCCATTCCGAAAGGTCGGCTGGCTCTGCTTCAAGGCGCAGCTTGTCACAGACGATATCGTCCAGGCCATGCTCGTGAAGCATTAACGGAATGCGATAAATGGTATCGGCATCCTGTAACGGTACAACGGCACGCTCTTCTACGTTAGTGAACAGGGCGATTTTGCGACGCTCGCTCTCTTCAAGCTCTACTTCACTACGGCAAATCAAAATATCCGGCTGGATACCAATCGAGCGTAGCTCTTTGACGCTGTGCTGAGTCGGCTTGGTTTTGGTCTCACCGGCGGTCTTGATGTACGGCACCAGCGTGAGGTGCATGTAAATCGCGCGGCTAGCACCAAGTTCGCTGCGAATCTGGCGAATCGACTCAAGGAACGGCAGTGATTCGATATCACCTACTGTGCCGCCGATTTCCACCAGCGCCACGTCAAAGCCTTCACCGCCCGCATAGACGCGCTGCTTAATTTCATCGGTAATGTGAGGGATGACCTGAACGGTGCCCCCCAGGTAATCACCACGGCGCTCTTTGCGCAGCACACTCTCGTACACGCGGCCAGTGGTGAAGTTGTTCCCTTGGGTCATTTTGGTGCGAATAAAGCGCTCGTAGTGCCCTAGATCCAAGTCCGTCTCGGCGCCATCTTCGGTGACGAACACCTCGCCGTGCTGGAAAGGACTCATGGTGCCCGGGTCCACGTTGATGTAGGGGTCGAGCTTGAGCATGGTGACCTTAAGGCCGCGGGCCTCTAGAATCGCCGCCAGCGAGGCCGACGCGATGCCCTTGCCAAGAGAGGACACAACGCCGCCGGTCACGAAGATATATCGTGTCATGGAAAACCTGTCGAAACGTGATCAAAAGGCGTAACAGAAAGCCACACCAGGATGGGATGACAGAATAGCAGAGTACGCCTAAAGGCTCAATTTGAACTGCAGGTGGCAGAGGGGCGAAGACGCCCCTCACTATCAAAACTAAACGCCTAGGTAATCCAAAATCCCCTCAGCAGCTTGGCGGCCTTCGTAAATCGCGGTGACCACCAGGTCAGAGCCGCGCACCATATCGCCACCGGCAAAAATTTTCTCATTGCTGGTTTGGTAGGCGTACTGGCCGTGCTCTGGCGCTTTTACGCGATCACGCTCATCGACCTGGATGTTGGCGCTATCGAACCACGGTGCTGGGCTTGCCTGAAAACCAAATGCCACCACAACTGCGTCGGCGGCAATAATTTCTTCAGACCCAGGCACCACTTCAGGACGTCGACGGCCATTTTCATCGGGCTCACCCAAACGGGTGCGAACTACTTTAACCCCTTCGACATGCTCTTCGCCCACCACTGCAACCGGCTGGCGGTTGAACAGAAACTCAACGCCCTCCTCACGCGCATTGGCGACTTCACGACGGGAGCCCGGCATATTCTCTTCATCACGACGATAAGCACAGATCACGCTGTCGGCGTTCTGGCGAATCGAGGTGCGGTTACAGTCCATGGCCGTGTCACCACCACCAAGCACCACCACACGCTTACCTTCCATCGAGATAAAGTCGTTAGGATCTTTTTCAAAGCCTAACCGGCGATTAACGTTGGCGATCAGGAAATCCAGCGCTTTATACACGCCAGGCAAATCTTCGCCTGGGAAGCCGCCTTCCATGTACTTATAGGTACCCATTCCCAGGAAAACAGCGTCGTACTCCTGCAGCAGCGTGTCGAATTCGATGTCGGTGCCAATTTCGGTATTCAGACGAAACTCAACACCCATCTCTTCAAAGACGGCACGACGACGCTCCATCACGTTCTTTTCTAGCTTGAATTCTGGAATACCGAAGGTCAGCAGACCGCCAATCTCAGGGTATTTATCAAACACTACCGGCTTGACGCCGTTGCGCGCCAGGATATCCGCGCAACCCAGACCCGCCGGCCCCGCGCCCACGATGGCGACCTTCTTGTCGGTCCACTCTACCTTAGACATATCCGGACGCCAGCCCATGGCAAACGCAGTGTCAGTAATGTACTTCTCCACCGAGCCAATGGTGACCGCACCAAAGCCATCGTTCAGCGTACAGTCGCCTTCACATAAGCGGTCTTGCGGGCATACGCGGCCACAGACTTCCGGCAGTGAATTGGTTTTGTGTGACAGCTCAGCAGCTTCAATAATATTGCCTTCCACCACCAGCTGAAGCCAGTTGGGAATATAGTTATGTACTGGACACTTCCACTCGCAGTACGGATTACCGCAGTGCAGGCAACGATGCGCCTGGCTCGCCGCATCAGTGGGTTTAAAGGGCTCATAAATTTCAGCGAACTCTTTTGACCTCATATGTGCGGCTTTTTTCTGTGGGTCTTGACGACCCACATCAACAAACTGGAAATCGTTATTTAAACGGCTAGCCATAATCTCTCTCCTCGAAGCGTAGGCTCTGGCGGGTTATTCCGGCTGACGCCGAGATTGATTCAGCAAACTACCTAGGCTTGCCGCTTTTGGCTTCACTAGCCAGAAGTGGCGCGCGTAGTCGCCGAAGTCTTCCAGAATCGCCGCACCTCGATCAGAGCCTGTTGCCGCAACATAGGCTTCGATCATTTCACGCAGGTGACGACGATACGCTTCCATCGCTTCGGTATTGACTCGGTGGATTTCGACCAGCTCGTGGTTGTACTTGTCCACAAAGGTACGGTCTTCATCCAATACATAGGCAAAACCACCGGTCATGCCCGCGCCAAAGTTAACGCCGGTTTCCCCTAATACGCAGACTAAACCGCCGGTCATGTATTCACAGCAGTGATCACCCGCGCCTTCGATAACGGCAGTGGCTCCTGAGTTACGCACGGCAAAGCGCTCGCCTGCAGTCCCCGCGGCGAACAGCGTGCCGCCCGTCGCGCCATACAAGCAGGTGTTACCGATAATGGCGGTTTTGTGACTTTCAAACTGGCTAACCTTAGGCGGCACAATCACAATGCTACCGCCGTTCATGCCTTTGCCCACGTAGTCGTTGGCATCGCCTTCGAGATAGAGGTTTAAGCCACGGGCATTCCAAACACCGAAACTTTGTCCCGCTACCCCGACAAAGCGGGCAGTGACCGGCGCTGCTTCTAAGCCATCTTCGCCGTAGCGCTTGGCAATGGCACCAGAGGTTAACGCACCTACGCTGCGGTCACAGTTGGTAATGGTGAAATCAAACTCACCCCCAGACTGGTTTTCAATGGCCTCTTTCAACGCGGCCAGCACTTCCTGGTTTTTAGCACCTGGGTCGTGGGGCACATTACGGCTCACATTGCAGAACTGGGGCGCATCAGCGGGCACGAAGTCATTCGACAGCAGTGGGGTTAAATCCAACTTACGCTGGGCGGCAGTATTGCCTTCCAACACTTCAAGTAGGTCAGTACGGCCAATCAAGTCGGTTAACTGGCGCACCCCCAGCATAGCCATCAGTTCACGCACTTCTTCAGCAATAAAGCGGAAGTAGTTTTTCACCATATCGACGGTGCCACGGAAGTGCTCGCCACGCAGGAAGTCATCTTGCGTGGCCACGCCGGTGGCGCAGTTATTCAAGTGACAAATACGCAGGTACTTACAGCCCAGCGCCACCATAGGGGCGGTGCCAAAACCAAAGCTCTCCGCCCCAAGAATCGCCGCTTTAACCACATCGAGGCCCGTTTTAAGACCACCGTCTGTTTGCAGACGAATCTTGTCTCGCAGACCGTTAATACGCAGTGCCTGATGAACCTCGGGCAGTCCAAGCTCCCAAGGCGACCCCGCATGCTTGATAGAGGTCAATGGGCTTGCCGCGGTGCCGCCGTCGTAACCGGAAACGGTGATCAGATCCGCGTAAGCCTTCGCTACACCGGTAGCAATGGTGCCAATACCTGGTTCGGAGACTAGTTTTACCGAGACCTGGGCATCGGGGTTGACCTGCTTGAGGTCGAAGATCAACTGCGCCAAGTCTTCAATCGAATAGATGTCGTGATGAGGCGGTGGCGAAATCAGCGTTACACCGGGCACCGAGTAGCGCAACCGAGCAATCAGCTGGTTAACTTTGCCACCGGGTAGCTGACCGCCCTCGCCGGGCTTCGCACCCTGAGCGACTTTGATCTGCAGCACGTCTGCATTGACCAGATACGCGGGGGTAACGCCAAAGCGACCAGAGGCGATTTGCTTAATTTTCGAGCTACGAATGGTGCCGTAGCGAGCGGGATCTTCGCCGCCTTCACCAGAGTTAGAACGCCCACCCGACTCATTCATCGCCTGAGCCAGCGCTTCATGAGCTTCCGGCGAAAGCGCGCCGAGTGACATACCGGCACTGTCAAAGCGCGGAATCAGCGCCTCAATTGGCTCAACCTCTTCCAACGGAAGCGGCGTTGCAGCGGGCTTAAGCGTCAGCAAGTCACGAATAGTCGCGACCGGACGCTCGTTAACCAGCTGGGCAAACTTCTTCCACTTCGCGTAGCTGCCTTCTTGTACCGCCGCCTGCAACGACTTCACGACATCCGGGTTGTAGGCATGGTATTCATAGCCATGGACGTATTTCAGCATACCGCCCTGGGAAATACCTTTGCGGGGGATCCAGGCATCCTTCGCCAGCAGCTCTTGCTGCATTTGCAGCTCTGCAAAGCCAGCCCCCTGAATACGTGACGCCATGCCCACGAAGCAGGTATCCATAATTTCATCGGATAACCCCACCGCTTCAAACAGCATAGAACCGCGGTAAGAAGCCAGCGTTGAGATACCCATTTTCGAGAGAATCTTGAACAGCCCTTTCTGCAGGCCTTTACGATAATTTTCCCGAGCATCGGCAGGATTGCCCGTCAGCTCACCCGTGCGGTGCATGTCAGCCATGACTTGGTAAGCAAGCCATGGGTACACTGCGGTCGCGCCCACACCAAACAGCACCGCCATTTGGTGTGCATCCCTTGCATAGCCGGTTTCCACCACGATATTAGCGTTGGGTCGCAGTGCCAACCGCCCAAGATGAGAATGAACAGCCCCGACGGCCAAAGCAGCCTGGATGGGTAACTGCCCCTTCGGAAGGTCGGCGTCAGTTAACACCAAAATTACTTTACCCGCTTTTACCTGCGCCTCGGCTTCTTGGCACAGCAAAGTGACCGCCTGCTGAAGACTGGTATGCTCGGGGTTGTAACCCAGGGATAAGGTATGGCTGGTGAAGGCAGGGTCGTCCTGACTGACTAGCGCAGTAAACTTACGCGGCGACAGCACCGGGGTTGTCAGGATCAGACGGTGAGCATGCTCAGGCGTTGCCTTAAAGACGTTCAGCTCCGCACCACAACAGGTTTCCAGCGACATCACGATCGCTTCGCGAAGCGGGTCAATCGGCGGATTGGTCACCTGAGCAAACTTCTGACGGAAGAAGTCAGTCAGCAGGCGCGGGCGGCTGGACAGCACGGCCATCGGGGTATCATCCCCCATAGAACCCACGGCTTCCTGACCGCTTTCTGCTAACGGACGCAGCACTTGGTCGCGCTCTTCAAAGCTTACTTGGAACATTTTCTGCTGAACATTAAGCGCATCAGTATCCATTGTCTGGAAACGCGCAAGCTCAGTCAGTGCCGACTCAAGGTAATTAGCTTCTTGCTTAAGCCAGCGCTTATAGGGATACGCAGACTTTAAGCGGTCATCGATATCCTGAGTGTGCAGCACTTCCCCAGTATGAGTATCTACCGCCAATATTTGACCAGGGCCAACGCGACCTTTTGCCACCACATCTTCAGGCTGATAGCCGTAGGTGCCAATCTCAGACGCCAGGGTAATATAACCGTTTTTGGTAATTACCCAACGTGCGGGGCGAAGGCCATTACGATCCAGCATACATACCGCTTGACGACCATCGGTCATGACCACGCCTGCAGGGCCGTCCCAAGGCTCCATATGCATAGAGTTGTATTCATAGAACGCGCGTAGCTCAGCGTCCATGGTTTCAACGTTCTGCCAAGCAGGCGGAACCATCATGCGCACCGCACGATGCAACTCCATCCCTCCGGTCAGCAGCACTTCGAGCATGTTATCCATACTTGAAGAATCAGAGCCCGTGGTGTTGACGATTTCATCAAGGTCCGCAATGTCGGGCAGATGCTCGTTAACGAAGTTAGCCTTGCGGGAGTTCGCCCAGCCACGGTTGGCTTCAATGGTGTTGATCTCACCATTATGCGCCAACATGCGGAATGGTTGAGCCAATGGCCAGCGCGGCGCAGTATTGGTAGAGAAGCGCTGGTGAAAAACGCAAATAGCCGTTTCGAGGCTTGGGTCGTTAAGGTCTTTGTAGAAGGCCGGCAAATCTTCCGGCATCACGAGACCTTTATAGGACACCACTTCAGATGAAAGTGAAGCAACGTAAAAATCTTCTTCACTGCGCAACGCCTGCTCGGCATAACGACGCGCCATAAAGAGGTCAACATCAAAACGTTCGCTGGTACCTGGCTGAACAAACAGTTGCTCAATACGCGGCAAACAGTCCAGCGCCATTGGACCACAAACGCTTGAGTCGGTGGGAACCACGCGCCAACCCAATACCTCTAGGCCTCGGCTGTTTAATTCGCGCTCAAGGGTTTCCTTAGCATGAGCGGCACGCGCATCGTCATCTGGTAAGAAGACGACACCCACAGCAAAACGCTCACCCAGCTCCGCATCTAATGCCTGCTTCGCTGCAGCGCGCATGAATTGTGCCGGCATTTTAATCAGCAGGCCGCAACCGTCACCGGTTTTTCCGTCTGCCGCAATGCCGCCACGGTGGGTCATACAAGTAAGTGACTCAATAGCCGTTTTCAGCAAGTCGTGGCTGGCCTGCCCTTCCATATGGGCAATTAGGCCAAAGCCACAGTTATCGCGAAACTCGCCAGGCTGGTGAAGACCTCTATTCATGGGCGTGCCCCTAGTCAGCGTATTTTATTAGCAGCAGTCTTATGTTAAGGTTTAGGGTTTTTATTTTTTTATATCACTTATTACCCGCTTAAAACGGGGATACCCCGCTTCCACTGCTTCAAGAAAATGGTCGCTCAGCATAGCGATTTGCCTGGCTATAGCGCAATCACCTAGAACCCGCAAACTCTTAAAAAACCTTGTCAAATCCTGCATTTGCATTCGAAGTTAATCAAAAAACACATTAACTTCAACCACTTGCACCGCAGCAAAACGATATTTAAACGCTCACTACAAGAAGTTAGACTTTAGTCTTTACCGGCCAAAAAACCCCATGCCGATAGCGCATAAGGCATACGGATTACATACAAACCGCTCCCCATTAGACGACCTGACATTAAAAAACCCGCACGATGGCGGGTTATCAAGACAAACACATTTGTCACTACGCGACTTCTATCCACGCGGATAGTGATTAAGTAGCTCACGCAGTGTGTCAGATGGCGTCGCATCGCTAACACAAGCGCTACCTAGTGCTTCTAGCAATACCAAGCGAAGTTTTTCATCAACATTTTTCTTATCCAACTTCATCCGCGCCAAAAAATCGTCAGCCAGCATGTCTGCGGGGGCTGCTAAGGGCAGTCCGGCACTCGCAATCACTGCTTTAGCGCGTTCCAGTGCGCTGCTATCAATCCAGCCAAGCTGGTGAGAGAGCGTGGCTGCCATGGTCATCCCTGCCCCAACAGCTTCGCCATGCAGCCAATTACCGTAACCTTGGTGCGCCTCGATGGCGTGACCAAAGGTGTGGCCAAGGTTCAGTAACGCGCGCACCCCCTGCTCCGTTTCGTCTTCCGCCACAATGTCGGCTTTAATCTGGCAGCTTTGGGCAATCGCTTCAGCGGTAACCACAGGCTCCACATTGCGTAGCGCCTGCATATTCTCTTCTAACCAGCTTAGGAACGCTTCGTCACGAATCAATCCGTATTTGATAACTTCAGCTAGGCCAGCTGAAAGCTCCCGACCCGGCAGCGTGCTCAAGGTGTCGATATCCACGATGACCGCTTTAGGCTGCCAAAACGCGCCAATCATATTTTTGCCAAGCGGGTGATTAACACCGGTTTTGCCACCCACCGAGGAGTCAACCTGGGAAAGCAGCGTGGTGGGCACTTGAATAAAGGCCACACCGCGCTGATAGGCCGCTGCCGCATAACCAACCATATCACCAATCACGCCACCACCTAAGGCGACCAGCGTACAGCGGCGATTGAAACCCGCTTCTAACAGCGCATCCCAAATCCGGCTCACTTGTTCAATGGTTTTGTACTGTTCGCCGTCAGGCAACACCACCGTACGAACATCTAAGTGACCGGGCAGACCAGAACAGATCGCTTCTAAATAGAGCGGCGCGATGGTCTCATTGGTCACTATCATCACTTGATGCCCAGCGAGATAGGGCACCAATACATTGTCACGCTTTAAAAGCCCAACACCAATATGAATGGGGTAGCTACGCTCGCCTAGCGCGACAGTGAGTGTGCGCTGAGCACTTGTCATTTCAGTCATTGCGATACCTTTTTGCTCGTTGCCCGCGCGATTTCCAACGGGTCAACCAAGCGGTGAACACGCCGGAGAATTTCATTGACCACGGCACGGGGGCTGCGACGATCAGTGCGCACTGTGATATCGGACGTCGCCCTATAAAGCGGATCACGAGTGGCGAACATATCGATCAACACCTGTTCACGATTATCGCACTGCAATAGCGGGCGATTACGGTCTTTGGCTGTTCGTTTCAACTGTTGATCGACAGTGGTTAGCAAATAGATCACGGTGCCTCGCTCTCGTAGGGCACGGCGATTCTCTTCACGCAGCACCGCACCGCCACCGGTAGCAACGACCACACTGGGCAACTGGGTAAGCTCGTCAATCATCTGGCTTTCGCGCTGACGAAAGCCAAGCTCGCCTTCAACGTCAAATATCCAGGGGATATCAGCACCGCAGCGGTCTTGTATGGCGTGATCGCTGTCAAAAAAAGGGCGCGACAACTCCGCTGCAAGTAAGCGGCCTATCGTGCTCTTGCCAGCCCCCATGGGGCCTATTAAATAAAGATTGGGTAAATCCTGCATCAGCGAACCGCCAAGCCATCATCAAGTAGTCGTGGAGTAATAAAGACCAATAACTCTACCTTTTCATTGCTCTCTTCAGTATAGCGAAACAGTCGCCCTAGTAGAGGAAGATCCCCTAGCAGCGGTGTTTTCGCGATTTGGCTCAACTGCTCTGTTGTCAAAATACCGCCTAGCACCACCGTTTGACCATCATCAACCAACACCTGGGTTTCGATTTGATTCGTATCAATCGGTGGCTCCCCGCCAAATCCGCTTTCACGGAAACTGTCATTTTTAATGACTAAATCCATAATAATGCGGTTATCAGGCGTAATCTGGGGCGTTACTTCCAAGGAAAGCTCAGCCTCTTTAAATTCAGTATCAGGATTACCCTGGGCATCGACACTTTGGAAAGCACGCTCCTCACCCTGGCGAATAATCGCCGTACGCTGGTTGGCAGTGATGACACGTGGCTGAGAAATCGTTTGGCTTTTACCTTCACTCTCTAGCGCGCGTAACTCAAGGTCAAGTAAGATATCACCAGAAAGGTAGCCAAAGCTAAACCCCGTATTGGCGGTTGCCGCTGACCCCAAATCAACCGCTAGGCCTGACTGGGCTCGATTGATACGATTAGGGTTAACATTTCGCCGTTCAAACATGCCACTTTCATTCTGCTGAAAACCTCGCGTCGTCGATGCTCCCCAGTTAATCCCTAACTCCCGCGAGGTGGCATCTCGAGCAATGACAATCCTTGCTTCAATCTGCACCTGACGCACCGCGACATCCAAGCGGTTTAAGGTATGGATGATATCGCGAACTTGCTCTGCGGTATCCTGCACCAGCAACGTGTTCGTTCGCGGATCGATACTGACACGCCCACGCTCGGTTAACAGACCAAAGCCGTCGCCGCCTCGCAGCAACTGAGCAAGCTCTTCGGCACGGGCATATTTTACTTCAATAAACTCGGTCACCAACGGCGCTAGTGTGTCGCGCTGAGCCCGCGACTCTATCTCTTGCTGTTCAAAGGCCGCTAGCTCACTAGCAGGCGCGACGACAATCACATTACCTTGCTCGCGACTTGCCAATCCTTGACTCTGCAAAATCAGTGCTAACGCTTGATCCCAAGGAACATCATTCAAATTAAGGGTTATGCGCCCCGAAACGCTGTCGCTGGCCACCAGATTAAGCCCGGTAAACTCTGCCAGTGTGGCAAGCGCTGCGCGCACTTCAATATCTTGAAAATTGAGGCTCAGCCGATCTCCCGTAAATGCATCACTTTGCTGCTTGCGCGCCTGCTGGGGTGCTTGGCTGACTGGCTGCACTTCGATGGTTAAGGTGCGGCCACTCTGCGCTGAAACCATCGCACTAGGGCCATTAGTCTGAAGCTCCAACTGCGTGCCATACGCACCAACACGCGGCGTAATACGCGTCACCGGCGTGGCAAAATCTGTTACGTCGTACACGTGATTGAGAGCATCCGAAATAGTCACGCCTCGCAGTTCGGCAATCACACTTCCATTACTCCCTTCTCGCACATTAGCCGTCACATCACCGCGATCAAATGTTATCAGCACACGCCCAGCGCCATCGTCTCCACGCCGGAAATCAATAGCCTCTATGCTGGCAGCCTCCCCATCACCTGATGCTAACATCACTCTTAACTGCTCAACGACTACCCGCGACGTAAAGTCGAGCGGTTCATTGGAATCAACGACCAAGCGCGTTCGCCCACTACCTTCTAAAACAGTGACGCGCTGAACAGCGTTATGATCGACCTCCACACGACGCTGGGTTAAAGCACTTTGTGTATCGGCTAAATCGAGCGCTAAGCGTGGAGGCGTCTCTAACTGATAACCACTCAGCTGGGCGACACCACCGCTAAATTGCAAGACGAGCTCTACATCACCGCTATTGGTTTGATGCACATCAACGTTAGTAAGCACTGACGCCATGCTGGCCGAGGGTAGTAAGGCAATCCATAACAGCAACGTTCGATAACATGTAGCAGCCATAAGCGATATCCATATCTGATAGCAAGTGAAGAAGCTATTCCTCGAGGGTGAGCGTTACCTGGCGCTCCTGCCACCCCCGTTGAGGGCTAAAAACGCGTTCAACAATGATGATTTCTTGCGGACTGACGTGATGAATAAGGCCGTGGTTAGTGCCTAAATAGTTGCCTTCTCGAACGCTGACGACGTCTCCTTCAGGAGGTGCAATTAATGCCACTTTCTGATCCCCCATACGGAGTGTTCCCACTAAGCGTAATGTCTGGAGTTGAAAGCTTTCCAGCGGCTCTGGCGTGCGCTGCTGAGTAGGCGCTAACGGGCTTATTTGTTGCTCAACAGGCGCTTCATCACTACGCACTCTTTCAGCCGCTAGGAAAGGGCTGCGCGTATCGTCATAACGGTAATCAAGCGACTGATATGCTGGCAATGTCTTTACTACACCGGCTGCTGGCGCATCAGCAGAACGGCGTATTTCAACCAGCGCTTGGTCTAGCTGCTCAAGCTGCGGGTCACTGCAACCGACTAAGCCAGCAGCACACAGCAGGCTTAAAATGCGCTTCATGGCGAGCCACCTTCAGCAACTGAAGCCGTCTTGTCACTGTACGTACGCGCCAGCAGCGACATGCGCAGTTTGCCGCTATGTAGTTTGTCGCCATATTGATCAATAGGCGAAAGCGTCACATCGTGCTGGGTCACAATGCGCGGCAAATCGCTAATATCCGCAGCAAATAGCCCTAGCGCATGGTAGCCGCCGCGCACTTGGATATCGAAAGGGTGCTCAATATAGTAAGTGTTGCTAATCGTGGGCCTTAGGCGGATCGATTCAATTATCAATCGGTGTTCAGTGGCAGCTTCACTAATACTGTCCAGTAACGAAGGGATTTCTGCATTGGTCGGCAACATCGCCTGCATCTGCACCATTTGATCTTCAAGCATGCTCAACTGACTGCGAATATCCGTCAGCAACGCTGCTTCAGAAGCGCTGCGCCGATACTCATCTAACAGACGCTCTTCTTGGCGCTGCTCTGCGGCAAGTAAGTCGCGCGCCTCCCCCACCAACCACCAGTTGATGGCAGCAAGCGCAACTAAAAAAGCGAGTAACGCTATCAAGGCTTTAAGCAGCCAGGGCCACTCACCGGCTTGTTTGATATCCAAGGACTGCCAGTCAACGTTTTGCAGTCGCTGCCACTCTTCTTTAAAACGTTGACGGTTTAACATCATGGTGCAGCCTCCATGGAGGCGCCCTGATCAGGCGGCAGTTGTATTACCTCGAACTGAAAAACGTGCTGACTGCCGTTCTGTTCGCCAGCAACCTCTGAGAAAAGCGGCACACCAAACCCTGACATACCAGCGATCTTTCTAAGCTGATCAGACACTTGACGCTCGCTATCAGCAATCGCGGATAGTCTGACGAGGTCTTCGGTACGAGACAAATGCTGGTAAACGACGCCTTCCGACACACTGGCTGCAATATCGTTAAACAGCCGCACCGTGCTCGTGCGCTCTTTATTCAGCATGTGATATATCGCCATCCGGTCTTCCATATGTTTGGCGTCATCCTGATAACGCCGCACATCCGCAATGTCATTACTCAGCTGTTCAAGATGCTCAGATAGGAACGAATTGCGCTGCTGCTGGGCTGCCAGTTGCTGCTGATAAACCTGCAAAATGAATAAACCACACGCCACGCCCACGAACAGCATTAACAAAACGAGGCCATAAAACTGTCGCGTACGCTTCTCGCGTCGCACCTCACGCCAAGGCAACAGGTTAATGGTCATGCTCATTGACTTACCCTCATTGCCAATCCGCTGGCTGTCAGCATCGCGGGGGCATCGTTGTTCAACGTATCCCTGTTTAACCGCTGATGAGTACGCATTTGCTGGAACGGATTGGCGATAGTGACCGGCATACCGCTTTCATCGGCAATCCGCTGTGCAATCCCCGGCACCCGACTGGAGCCCCCTGCTAATACAATATGCTGAAGATCACACTGCCCACCTGCGGCGTAGTAGAGTTGTAGCGAGCGGCCGACCTGCTGAACTACCGCATCCAGAAAAGGGGCAAGCACTTTTCCTGGATAATCATTAGGTAGGCCACCACATCGCTTGGCAGCCTCTGCCTCTTCAGTGCTCAAGTGGTAGCACTCACGAATCGTATCCGTGAGCTGTCGTCCTCCCAAAACCATCTCTTGGCGGTAAACAGTATGCCCACCATGCACCACGTGAAAGGCACTCATATTGGCCCCGATATCGACCAACCCCACGCCGGAAGAGTCGAGTCCATTTTCTACCGAGGCCAGCCTGCACTGCTCAGCTAATGCTCTTTCCATAGCGAAGGTTGCTACATCAACCGCGGCAGGCTCCAGCTCAGCACGCTCCAGCATATCAGTCAGTTGGAGCACATCCTGTTGGCGGCAAGCCACCAAAATGACCTGCTGCTGGTTCTCGTTATGCGCGTCGAGACCAAGGCACTGAAAATCAAATGCCACGTCACTGAACGGAAAAGGGAAATGGTGGTCTGATTCGGCGGTAATGCGTTCTTCGATTTCTTCTTCGCCTAGCGATGCGGGGAAATACAACGTTTTACTGATAGCGGCGCTAGCCGGAATGGCCACCACTGCTTTGCGAGTGAAGGGGTTTGCGTGTTCAACTGCGCGTTTAAGAGCAGTCACCACATCATTGATGTCATGAATATGCCGTTCTACAACAGCATTTTCTCGCAATGGCTGAACAGCATAGCTGTCTATTTGATAACCTTTTATTTGACCGTTAGCGCGGCACTGTTTGAGCTCTAATAGTTTGACGGTCGCCGACGTAATATCGACACCAATCAACCCTTTACGAGGTTTGAGTAAGCGCATATTGGTTCGACTCCGCCAGCCTAACGTGCAAGTTTCGAGGTTACATGATTTTTAGTGAAGTCACACGCTGATGGTTTTACCTCGTATCAACACTGGTGGCCGCGGCCTCCCCTTCCTATAATGGCAGCCAATCACGTGATACGGTCGTTTGGACGCCGTGTCTATTTTACTTTCCAGGTGCCCTCTGTTCATGACGTTTTTACGAACCCTCATCCTGTCACTGTTTTCACTGATCGTTGCACTGGTTGGTGCAACCGCGCTTGCTTTGGTGGGTGCGGCCATTTATTTCTCGCCTGGCTTGCCTGATGTACGCCAGCTACAGGATTTCGAGCTACACACGCCGCTACGCATCTTTACCCGTGATGGAAAACTCATTGGTGAGTTCGGCGAAGAGCGTCGTATGCCGGTTGATTTCGGGGATATTCCCCAAGATATGATCAACGCATTGATTGCCGCAGAGGATGCCAGCTATTTTGAACATGCCGGCGTTGACCCCCGCGGTATCGCCAGGGCCGTTGTCGAATTAGCGCAAAGCGGCGGTGCTATTCAATCCGGTGGCTCTACCATCACGATGCAGGTTGCGCGTAACTACATGTTGACGCTTGACCAGACATTTACCCGTAAAATTCGTGAAATACTGCTAGCTCTCCAAATGGAGCAGCTACTGGATAAAGAACAAATTTTTGAGTTGTACGTTAATAAAATCTTTCTTGGCAACCGTGCGTACGGTATCGCTGCCGCGTCTGAAACGTATTACGACAAACCATTAGCAGAATTAACCCTGGCGCAAACGGCCATGATCGCCGGACTTCCTAAAGCGCCCTCTGCTTTTAACCCACTGGCTAATTCAGAGCGCTCGCTGATTCGTCGCAACTGGATTCTGTTCCGCATGCGGGAGCTTGGCCACATCGATAATGATGCCTATTTAGCCGCCGTGCAGGAGCCAGTGACAGCACGCCGCCACTATACACAAACAGAAGTGGATGCTGCTTACGTCTCAGAGATGGCCCGTCAATACGCTATCGAACGTTTTGGGGACGCGGCATACACCGGTGGTTACCGTGTTTATACAACCCTAGATAGCGAGTTACAGCCCCATGCACGCCAAGCACTCGCCAACGGCCTGCTGGCTTATGACCTTCGTCATGGCTGGCGCGGCGCTGAACAAAACGATATCGCTTCAAGCTTAGTCGAGGCTCAAGAGCAAACTGCTACCCAGGGGCTTGAAGAAGAGCTTGCAGAATCACCTGAAATTCGTGAAACCGCGCGCCAAGCAGCAGAGCGTAGCCAAACACAAGTTGAGGGCGTTGATGGCGACGTCAGTAACTGGTTACAAGTGCTAGAGCGCACGCCTAATTACGGCTTACTGCGGCCGGCTATTGTCGTTGAAAGCAGTGGTCGCCAGATGCAAGTACTCACCCGCGGCGGCGAACTGCATACCATTGAATGGAGCGGTCTACGCTGGGCTCGTCAGTATTTAAGCCCTCGCAGCCGAGGCGCAGAACCCAGCTCAGCTAGCCAAATTGCTGTTCGCGGCGACTTAGTCCGTGTCATTGAGGACGAAGACGGCTCATTGCGCCTGTCTCAGCGCCCCGATGCAGAAGGCTCTTTGGTGGCTCAAGATCCACGCACCGGCGCCATTTTAGCCTTGCAAGGTGGGTTTGATTTTAACGCCAGTAAATTTAACCGTGCCGTTCAGGCACAGCGCCAATCGGGCTCTATCTTCAAACCGTTCATCTATCTTGCCGCGCTAGAAGGTGGTGAGATGAATGCTGCCAGCGTGGTCAATGATGCCCCCATCGTGGTGAACGATGGTAGTAACTCCTTATGGCGCCCAGTAAACGCCAGCCGCGACTTCCAAGGGCCGACGCGCTTACGCCCAGCACTTGCTCGCTCGCGTAACCTAGTGACCATCCGTGTGCTACAAACCATGGGGCTAGACCATACCATTCGTTACTTGGAAGGTTTTGGCTTCGCACCTGGCCGCCTCCCCCGTGGACTATCGCTCGCGTTAGGTAGCGCCAGCTTAACGCCGATGGAAATGACCAACGCGTATTCAGTAATTGCCAATGGTGGCTTCCAGGTTTCACCGTGGTTTATCCAGCGTATTACGCGTAACGACGACACTGAGGTGATTGACGAGGCAACCCCTCAAATCGCCTGCCCCAGCTGTGCTGAAGGGCAAGAAACGGTGGAAGTCGATGGCAAGGAGTACCCCATTGCCCCTCGCGTAGCAGACCCTGCTGCTGTTTATATTCTGCGTGACATGCTACGCGACGTTATTACGTCGGGAACAGGTCGTGCAGCACTGAGCCTCAATCGTGATGATATCGTGGGTAAAACCGGCACCACCAACAGCCAGCGCGATGCATGGTTTGCAGGTTTCAACAGCGACTTAGTCACCACTGTGTGGGTTGGTAAAGACAGCAACGACACCATAGCAGAATACGGTGCTAACGCCGCCCTACCGATCTGGACCGAGTTTATGGGCAAGGCATTAGAAGGCACTCCATCTGCGATACCCGAGCGTCCTGACACCATTGTGAGTATGCGGGTTGATTCATCAACGGGTCGCCGCTTACCCGAAGACCAATCAGGTGGTATCTCAGAGCTGTTCCATCGCGACCACCTTCCCAGTTTCCAACCGCGCCGTGTCAGTCGTGAGCTGGAAGAAGTAAGTGGTTCTCAAGGCTCAGGAGCCCCCGAGTCTATTTTCTAACGCTACTACCTGAAACAAACCGTACGTAGCAAAAAGCCCGGATACCTAATGGTTTCCGGGCTTTTTAATGGCTGCTGACTGTGCTTTCAATAAGGATGGCACCTAGCCTAGCCAGCAATGGGCGTTGCCTGCTCCTCTCGTCTGCTGGCAAGCCAATTCCCCCCAATCGCTGCCATCATCACGACAACGCCAGCGACTTCAGTCCACATACTCGGGTAGAAAACGCCAAAGATGGCGGCGCCAATCGCCAAGCGCGGCAACAAGGACATTCTGGTGAATAAGTAACCTTCAAGCGCCGCCGCAAAAGCACACAGCGCCAAAATGGCAATCACCGCATTCCAAACCACCACAAGTACTGGTCCACCGACAATAATTTCTGGGTTGAAGACCATAAACAGCGGAATCAAGTAGAGCCCTTTGGCAAACTTCCAGGCCTGGAAACCGGTTTCCATGGGCTTACTTCCCGCAATCGCCGCCCCCGCAAAACCTGCCAAGGCGATAGGTGGCGTCACGTTAGAATCTTGGGAGTACCAGAACACTACCAAGTGAGCGATCAATAGCGGTACCCCAAATTCAGCGGTTAACGCCGGGCCCACCAATACTATCAATACAATATAACTGGCGGTCACTGGCAGCCCCATACCCAAAATCAGGCTCGCCAACAGAACCATAACCAGCGCCAGTACCAGGTTGCCCCCAGAGAAGGCTAGCATCATCGAGGAAAACTTAAGGCCAAGCCCTGTCAGCCCTACAACACCAACAATAATCCCTGCCACGGCGCAAGCCATAGACACAGCAACCGCATTACGCGCCCCTAGCTCTAAGCCCTGAACCAACTTCACAAGCCCTGCCCATACCACGCTCTGGGTACGGCTTATGGTCACCGGCTGCCCCTGTTTCGGCGCAACAAAGAAGTACCACAACGCATAGCGAAGAACCGCCACCGCGATCATGGTGACCACCGCGTAGTAACCTACTCGCATTGGCGACATATTCATGACCAGCAGCCACACTAACACCGCCAGTGGTAGCAAGAAGTGCCAACCATCTTTCATTACCTGGCGCATTTGCGGCAGCTCGCTCTTGGGCATGCCCTGCATACCCTGCTTTAAAGCGATGATGTGGACAAACAAATAGACCGTCGCAAAGTACATAATCGCCGGCAAAATACTGATTTTGACGATTTCCAGATAAGGCGTATTGGTGTATTCGGCAATTAAGAACGCCCCTGCGCCCATAAGCGGCGGCATGATCTGACCACCGGTTGAGGCTGCGGCTTCAATCCCACCTGCTTGCTTAGGCTTATAGCCAAGCTTTTTCATTAGCGGAATAGTGAATGCCCCCGTCGTGACTACGTTGGCAATCGCACTACCTGAAATAGACCCCATCCCCGCTGAGGCCAATACGGCTGCTTTCGCTGGACCGCCCCGTTGGCGACCGGTTGCAGCGTAAGCCATATCAATAAAGAATTTACCCGCACCAGTGCTCTCTAAAAAGGCACCAAACAGCACGAATATAAAGATATAGGTTGCGGCCACACCAAGGGGGAGACCAAAAATACCTTCTTGCCCCAGGTAGAGCTGTCCAGCGACGCGCTCTAGGGTATAACCGCGGTGCGACAAGATGCCGGGCATCCACTCACCTAGCCATGGCAGCTCTCCTCTTGGCCCTGCAAACGCATAAATAATGGCAAGTAGGCCAATCAGGGTCATCCCAAAGCCCACCGCGCGGCGGCTAGCTTCAAGTACTGTTACTGTGGCAATACAGGCCACCAAAATATCGGTATCACTCCAAAACCCGGCGCGGCTAAAAATCGCATCCAGGTTAAGCACTAGATAACCACCGGTAATCAGTGCACCGGCTAAAAATAGGCAATCAATGCCCCATCCCACCACACCACGCTTTCGATTTGGCCCAAATGCCGGGAACATCAAAAACGCCAGCAGCATAATCAGCGCAAGGTGAATGCTGCGCTGGTAGAAAAGCCCAAGGGGCTGGATACCCGCAGAGTAGAGTTGGAAGAGTGAAAGCCCCACCGCTACCGCGGTGATACACCACAGAACAATGCGGGGCTGCATCGCATTCGCGCCGGGCATCACAACCGGCGGTGGAGTGGTTTCGTTCATGAGATCCTCGGAAGCGTTAACTACTATCGTTTTTATTCATGCGGGGCGGCGCTGGGTGTTATTAGTTGGATGGTCACGCGTTGCCCGGCTGCGTACTCACTTAAGCTCACCGGTGAGTGCTCACCGCCTGGCCACACCACTTGGTGATTGACGGCAGAGGAACCCACTCTTAACGCATAACGATTATTGGCGACAGGCTCGTTAATCGCATTAATCCAATAGCCGCCCTCACCGTCTGAGACCTGTTCCCCACGACCATAAATATGGCCAAGCCCTGCGGCAAAATCAGGCTGATGACTGCGCTCTAGCTGCATAACGCCTGCCACATTGCGATAGCAGTCCAGTACCGTAAAGCGCTCAACGGAGTGCTCCCACTGAATGCACCAGCGGCCTCCCGAGGGCACCGGCTCATCCACTAGGGTGTCGCCTTGCTCAGTTACCACAGCTAAACGCATAGACGCACTCGCCGAAGCGGGGGAAGCCCCCACCTCGGCGAGTGGTAGACATGCACACAGTAGCGCCATCAGTCGTTGTTGCCACTGCATGGCAATGTCCTTAGATAAGCCCCTTTAACTGTTAAGGGCGCAGACGGTCAGGAATGTCAGCGCCTACTTCTTCGAAGTAGCGAATCGCCCCCGGGTGCAGCGGCACTGGCGTAGAGTTCATGGTGAACTCAATGGTAGTGTCGTTGGCAGCGGGGTGAACAGCAATCAACTCGTCAGTGCTTTCAAACAACAGCTGCGTCAGTTGGTAAGCAAGCTCTTCGTCCATATCAGAATTCACCACCAACACGTTGGGAATACCGATGGTCTGAACCGCCTCGTCCATACCGTCATACATACCCGCTGCCAGTTCGTAGGGCGCGAACACCGCTTCCGCTTCCTGGGCATTGGCAATTTCTTCATCGGAGAGACCGATTAGGCGGATATCACGGGTAGCAGCAAGGTTAAGAATAGAGCTGGTGGGTGGCCCAACGCTCCAGAAACCGGCATCGATATCGCCATCACGAATGGCATCTGCGGTTTCGTTGAAATTAAGGCGCTGAGGGCTGAAGTCGTCATAGCTAATGCCGTTGGCTTCTAAAACAGCACGCGCATTTAGCTCGGTGCCACTGCCTGGCGCACCAACGGAAACGCGCTTCCCGGCAAGGTCAGCAATGGTCTGGATATCCGAGTCAGCCAGCGTCACTAGCTGCACCGCATTCGGGTAAACAGAGGCCAGCGCACGGGTGTTTTCAATCTGACGACCTTCAAAGTCGCCGCTGCCGTTATAAGCCTGATAGACCGTATCGGCGAGCGCCAGTGCCAAATCGGCATCGCCACGCATAATTAGGCCCATATTTTCGACTGAGGCACCGGTTACTTCTGCGGTCGCCTGAGCGCCTTCAATATGGTTATTAATCATTTCAGCAAAGCCACCGCCGATTGGGTAATAAACCCCACCGGTACCGCCAGTCGCGATAGAAAGCTGCTGCGCACTGGCGGGAAGTGCGACGGCTAACATGGATGCTGCCACTGTATATTTTAGAGTTCGCATGAGCGGTTCCTCCGTCCTATTTGGACTTATAAGTATGGTTGACGATAAGGAGGTGTGAAGCCCCATCCTCCGGTTGCCGTAAACGGCAAGCAAAGGCAGTGCAAAGAAGTTAGCACGGCTTTAGCGTGAGATGCTAATGCAACATAAATCAACGATTAAACCCCATATAAATGTCGTGACCTGTGCCATATTTATAAAATTTATTGATAATAGCTTTTATTTAATGCTGATCACCACGCCCACCGCTGATCTAAGGAGTTACCATGGAGCACGATGCGCCGCGCCCGAACCTCGCTATCAGCGCCTATCGCGCCCTGAAGCACGACATCATTCGCGGCCGCTATGCGCCTGAAGAGAAGCTTTTAATGAGCCGTCTCAAGGAGTATTACGGTGCCAGCACTGGTCCGCTCCGAGAAGCGCTTTCCCAGTTAGTTGCCGACCGCTTGGTGATTGCGATTAGCCAGCGCGGCTATCGGGTAGCGCCAATGTCGTTGGCCGAGCTAAACGATATTTACGACGCGCGTGCTCAGTTAGAAGGCTTGATTTTACGCCTGGCCATTGAACGCGGCGACGACGACTGGGAAGCCAACGTACTCGCCACTGCCCACCGGCTGGCTAAAGTGACCGAAGTGAGTTCACCAGATGAACTTCTCGATGGCTGGGATTTACGCCACAAGGCATTTCATACCGCTATTGCTAGCGGCTGCAGCTCGCCGCATCTATTACAGATGCGCGACACGCTGTTTGATCAGGTAGAGCGCTACCGCCACCTATGGCTGCAGGAAACGGTCATGTCTCCCCAAGCGCTGGAAATCAAACGACAAGAACATGCTGCCTTAGTAGACGTCATTCTTGCCCGCGACACAGAGCAGGCGGCTAATCTCATGCGTGACCACTTAATGACGCCTGTCCCGATTATTACCCGCGTCCTCAAGGCACGAGGTATTAATTAAATTCTTTATGTTAAAATGTAGATATTTTAACAAAACGGCGATACATTGAAGCGTATCAATACAACTATGTAGGAGTTCACGCCATGACCCACTTCAACTGGGACGACCCACTGCTGCTCGAACACCAGCTCACCGATGAAGAGCGCCAGATTCGCGATGCAGCCCACGACTACTGCCAGGAAAACCTGCAGCCACGCGTGCTGAGTGCTTTTCGTGAAGAACGCTTTGACCGTGAAATCATGAGCGAAATGGGTGAACTTGGCCTACTGGGCGCAACCGTCGCCCCTGAATATGGCGGCTCAGGCGTGAACCATGTGGCCTATGGACTGATTGCTCGCGAAGTAGAGCGCGTCGATTCAGGCTACCGCTCGGCCATGAGTGTACAGTCATCACTGGTGATGTACCCGATCGAAGCCTATGGCTCTGAAGAGCAAAAGCACAAATATTTGCCTAAGCTCGCCAGCGGTGAAATGGTCGGCTGTTTTGGTTTAACCGAACCGGATCATGGCTCAGACCCTGGCTCAATGATCACTCGGGCAGAAAAGGTTGACGGCGGCTACCGCTTAACCGGTGCAAAAATGTGGATTACCAACAGCCCGATTGCGGATATTGCCGTAGTTTGGGCGAAATCCGCTGCCCACGACAATCAAATCAAAGGCTTTATTGTTGAGCGCGGCACCGAAGGCTTCAGCACACCCAAAATTGAAGGCAAGGTATCACTTCGTGCCTCCATCACCGGCGAAATCGTGCTGGATAACGCCTTTGTCCCTGAAGAAAACCTGCTGCCTAACGTTAGCGGCTTAAAAGGCCCCTTCGGCTGCCTGAACAAAGCCCGCTTCGGTATTGCTTGGGGTGTCATGGGCACCGCTGAATTCTGCTGGCATGCCGCCCGCCAGTACACTCTGGACCGCAAGCAGTTTGGCCGCCCATTGGCGTCTAATCAGCTGATCCAGAAGAAACTGGCAGATATGCAGACCGAAATCACGCTCGGCCTGCAAGCTGCCCTTCAAGTGGGTCGCCTGATGGATAGCGGTAACTGGGCCCCCGAAATGGTCTCGCTGATCAAACGCAATAACTGTGGCAAAGCGCTGGATATCGCCCGCGTTGCACGTGATATGCACGGTGGTAACGGTGTTTCCGACGAGTACGGCGTGATTCGCCATATGGTGAACTTGGAATCGGTAAATACCTACGAAGGCACTCACGACGTACATGCCTTGATTCTTGGCCGCGCCCAAACCGGTATTCAGGCGTTTTTCTAAACGGCGAGCGAGGCATCCGATGAGCACAGCAACCAAGCCACTAGCAGGCATCAAAGTACTCGACATTTCCCGCGTACTGGCTGGCCCGTGGTGCGGGCAGATGCTCGCGGACATGGGAGCTGATGTGATCAAGGTAGAGCGCCCCATCAGTGGAGATGACACTCGCCACTGGGGCCCTCCATGGCTCTCTGGCAGTTCAGAGTCGGCCTACTATCTCTGCGCCAACCGAGGCAAGCGCTCGGTCACCGTCGATATGGCCAAGCCTGAAGGCCAGGCATTGATTAAGCAGCTAGTAGCCACCTCAGATGTGCTACTCGAGAACTTCAAAGTAGGTGGCCTGAAAAAGTATGGCCTGGACTATGAAAGCCTTAAGGCACTGAATCCTCGGCTTATATACTGCTCAATTACCGGTTTTGGCCAAGAAAGCCCTTACGCACACCGCGCCGGTTACGATTTCATGATTCAGGCGATGGGCGGCATCATGAGCCTGACTGGCAAGCCTGATCATGAACCCGGTGGTGGCCCCGTTAAAATCGGCGTTGCTTTTACCGATATTTTCACCGGGCTATATGCCGCCAATGCGGTGCTGGCAGCGCTTTATCAGCGCCACATCACCGACAGTGGTTGCCATATCGATATGGCGCTGATGGACGTGCAGGTGGGTGTGCTGGCGAACCAAGCGCTCAACTACTTAACCTCCGGTCAAGTACCTCAGCGGCTGGGGAATGCGCACCCCAATATTGTGCCCTACCAAGCGTTTGCCACAGCAGATGGTCATATGATTGTTGCGGTCGGCAATGACGAACAGTTTAAGCGTTTCTGCCAAGTGATCGACCAACCAAACCTGCCGCTAGACCCGCGGTTTGCAACTAACGGCGCACGCGTACAACACCGAGAAGTACTGGCTCCGCTGTTGGAAGTCGTATTATTGACAAAGAAAACTGACGAATGGCTGTCAGCCTTTGAAGCCGCCGGTGTACCCAGCGGGCCAATCAATACCTTAGACCGCGTCTTTGACGATCCCCATGTCAAAGCACGTGGCTTGAAGCAAACGCTTCCCCACAGCCAAGCCGGTCACGTCGATTTAGTCGCGAATCCTATCCGTATCAACGGCGAGTCCATCAGCGCCCAGACTCCCCCTCCTTCACTGGGTGAGCACACGCAGCAGGTGCTTGACGAGCTAGGCATTACCAGAGAACAGCGCCACGCACTGCAACAAGCAGGCATTATTTAACGCTCGCTATTAAACGCCTTCTCGTATCGACTTAACGCTTCATCGTAGCGCCCACTTGGGCGCTTTTTTGTTGGCTCAACGCACTCTGAAATTTCTATACAAAACCTATACGAAAAGTTAACAAGCGACTAAACTGATTTCGTCTATGATTATATAGTTAAAAAAAATTTCAAATTAACCGGCAAAGGCTGAAGTAAATTGGCCAACGGGTAACTTGGCGCACTGCTACAGGGGGATTTCATGGGTCACTGCGCACGGGTAGATGGTAGCTGTAAACGATGTGAGGGGGAGCTTCCTTTTGATTTTACGATGGCCTTCCAACCCATTGTGGACGTGTCACTTGCTCGGGTAGTGACTCATGAAGCGCTAGTACGAGGTATCAATGGTGAGTCTGCCTGGAGCGTTATTTCTCAGGTGACTGACGACCTACTGTATCGTTTTGATCAGGCTTGTCGCGTTAAGGCGATTGAGATGGCCAGCGCATTGAACATGCCAACAGCGTTATCGATCAACTTCTTACCCAATGCTGTCTATGAGCCGGAAGCCTGCATTCAAGCAACGCTCGATGTTTCTCGGCGCGTTGGCTGGCCAATGAATCGGCTAATTTTTGAAATCACTGAAACCGAGCGAGTACGTGACCGCCAGCACCTTCGCAATATCATCGAAGCCTACCGCGAAATGGGCTTTAAAACGGCCCTTGATGATTTCGGCAATGGCTATGCCAACCTGGATCTATTAACGGACCTAACACCGGATAAGCTCAAAATCGACCGCGAGCTGGTGATGAACTGTGATCACGACACACGTCGCCAAGCGTTGCTTAATTCCATCGTTTTGCTAGCCCAAGAGTTAGGCATGACGCTCATTGCGGAAGGGGTAGAAACACGTGCAGAAGCGCTATGGTTAGCGCGCGCGGGCATTGATCGCCAACAGGGGTTTTTCTACGCCAAACCAGCTATTAACTCCCTAGGCCCAGATCTTGTCCCTCTATTATTAGACTTAAGAGAAGAGGTATGTGTAGGCTTAGAAGCATCGAGCTACTGACACAGATTGTTTACCTATTACACCCGTTTTATCGCCCAAATAACGATTCTGAAACAATGACGACTGAATCTGTCATATAAGCAGTGACACTGCACATCTTGCACAAGCAATACCCAACATCCAAAGGAGTTGAGCCATGAGCAACGCCGAGCTAAACGAACTAAAGCAGAAGTATGTCGCAGCGGGTGCTGCCAGCCCCGCCACTGCTTTTGCGGATCGCGCTGAAAATGCTGAGATCTGGGACGCCGACGGCAACCGCTTTATCGACTTCGCAGGCGGCATTGGCGTTTTGAACGTAGGCCACCGTCATCCTAAAGTGGTTGCTGCGGTGAAAGCCCAGCTGGATAAGGTCATGCACACCTGCCAAACAGTGATGCCTTATGAAGGCTATGTAAAAGTTGCTGAAAAACTTAGCCACCTCGTACCGGTTCGCGGCCACGCCAAAGTCATGTTGGCTAACTCCGGGGCAGAAGCGTTGGAAAATGCCGTTAAAATTGCCCGCGCTGCCACCGGCCGCTCTAACGTCATTTGTTTTGACGGTGGTTATCACGGCCGTACGTTCTACACCATGGCCATGAACGGCAAAGTTGCCCCGTATCAAACCGATTTTGGCCCGATGCCTGGTACGGTATTCCGCGCGCCTTATCCGGTGCCCTATCACGGCGTCAGCGAAGACGAGGCCATTCGTGGCCTGAAAATGACTCTGAAAACCGACGCTAACCCAAAAGATACCGCCGCTATTATCTTAGAGCCAGTGCTTGGAGAAGGTGGTTTCTATCCTGCGTCCAAGAGCTTCCTGGAAAAGATCCGCGAAATTTGCGATGAGCATGGCATGCTAATGATCATCGATGAAGTGCAGTCGGGCTTTGGCCGTACCGGTAAAATGTTCGCCATTGAGCACAGCGGCGTTGAGCCGGACATGATGACCATGGCGAAAAGTATGGCCGACGGCATGCCAATCTCTGCGGTTGTTGGCACCGATAAGGTCATGGACGCCTCAGGCCCTAACTCCCTCGGCGGCACCTATACCGGCAGCCCCACCGCCTGTGCCGCTGCCCTGGCGGTGATGGACGTGTTCGAAGAGGAGAATATTCTTGAAAAAAGCCAAGCGTTGGGCGAAAAGCTAGCGGCTCGCTTTGGCGAGTGGCAGACCAAGTTCGACTGCATCGATAATGTGCGCAACATGGGCGCTATGGCGGCATTTGAGCTGGTCTCAAACAAAACGGATCGCACACCCAATGCAGAACTTGCCGCGGCGCTGTGTAAGAAAGCCCGTGAAGAGGGGTTAATCCTGCTCTCCTGCGGCATGTACGGCAACACGATTCGCTTCTTGATGCCTGTCACCATTGAAGACAGCGTACTCAACGAAGGGCTGGACATTATTGAATCCTGCCTGGAATCGCTGGTTTAGCTGTTATTAGCGCCAACATAGACGCCGCCCAAATCGGGCGGCGTTTCTTTAACGTGGACGTCGATCGCCTTCGAGGAAATTAGCTGTAAAAACCGCTTTTCCATGAGTCTCAAACGACCACTTCATGACATCGCTTAAAGCGGCCATCACCGCATCGAATTCCCCAAACACCTGGGTACTCATTCGATTAGGGTGTACTTCTAACCCGGTGGCTTCCAAACGTTTTACCACGTCTTTCACCACTGGCTTAAAATCATCGGCCAGCGGGTAATAGCTTAGCTGTACGGAAAGATACATCCTGCCTCCTTATGCGCTTTATGCTCGCTTACTGGTTCCCAGCTCGAAACGCTGCCACGCCGCCAATATGGCTTCCCGGGTTTCATCCGGATGCTCCATAGGGAACATGTGGGTACCGGGAACCTCGCTGATCGCTAACCCACAACGCTGTAGCCGCTTGACCCGTTTAGGGGTGAGTAGGTGCGACTCCTGCCCTGCCACCAAGTGGATCGGCACACCGACTCGACGTGGCAATCCAGAAAGGTGGTCGGGCAGATGGCGAAATATCTCTACCTCAACCCCAGGGTCGAAGGTTAGCTCAGCGCTACCGTCATCTAGCAAGCGCGTGCCTGCTTCAATGTAGTCGTTCAACGCCTCTGGGGTAAAGCGGCGAAATAACCCACGGCGGCGTAGCGAGTTGGCCATCGCTTCTCGGCTAGGCCACACACTGCGCCGCCCCTGGGTTTTACCAGCAGGCGTGATGCGATCCATAAAGCCAAACCGCTTCGCCGCTTTCATCACCCAGGCATCCGGCCCCAGCATCAACGGCGGGTCAAGCATAATTACGCCGCAGAAGCGTTCTGGCTGTTTATCTGCCGCCATGGCCATCAGGGTACCGCCTAATGAGTGACCAACCCCCAATAGCGGTGTGTCTGTAACCGGCAAGTAGCTCAACAGTTCATCGACTAAATTGCCCCAGTTATGGTTCACCGGGTAATCCGGGTGATGCCCCAATCGATCCAGCGGATGGAGGTCAAACGACTCTGCCAGTGGTTCCAGCAGCGTGCGATAGCTTAAGCCAGGAAAGCCATTCGCATGGGCGAACACTAAACGAGGGCGTTGGGTGGCATGGGCAGACATGGGTCGCTCGCAGGGTAATAAGACAGGAAAGCAGCGTGGGGCAGCATCCACGCTATTTAGTAATTAGACAGACTATCATACGTCTGTTTTAACTCGCCTTTGAATGAGCGTCAATCGACATAAGTATTAACAGGCTAATTAAAACAACGAGAGTTGTTGAACGGTGGTTTCTTCTGCCAAGCGGTAGCCGACGCCTAATAGCCGAACTGGCCTCTCCCCTCGTGCCCAACCAATAGTTAACAGAGATTCGAACTGATCCAGGTTAGGCGCGGGGTCGGCGTGTTCCACGGTGGTTTGGGTAAAGTCGTTGAATTTCACCTTTACCATTAGCCCGCGCACAGCGGGCGCTGGGTCTAGTCTGGCATATCGCCGCTCTAAGTCGTTGAGCAGGTCGGGCAGCTGCTGGCGGCAAGCTTCTAGCGTAGGCAAGTCTTGGGAGTAGGTTTGCTCGGTGCTGATCGATTTCCGCTCACGGTGGGTTTTCACTGGCCGCTCGTCGCGCCCAAAGCTAAGCTCAAACAGTCGATGACCGAAGCGGCCAAACTGTTCGACCAGCTCAGTGAGCGGACGAGCCCGCAAATCCGCACAGGTTTGGATACCCAACCCCGCCAATTTTTCAGCGGTGCGCGGCCCTACGCCGTGGATTTTCTTGACCGGTAGCTGCTGCACAAAGCTATCAATGTCGTTTGGTGTGATCACAAACAGGCCGTCCGGCTTGCGCCAGTCGCTGGCAATTTTGGCAAGAAACTTATTGGGTGCGACACCTGCCGAGACGGTAATGCCTATTTCGCTTTTCACACGCTGACGAATCGCTTCGGCCATTCGGGTGGCGCTACCGTTGCACAGAGTGACATTGGTCACGTCTAAAAAGGCTTCATCTAGCGAGAGCGGTTCAATCAGTTCGGTCACATCGCGATAGATCGCAAACACCTGGCGTGCCACCGCTTTGTATTTGGCCATGTCACCACGAATCACGGTCAAATGCGGGCAGCGTTTGAGCGCCTGGGCCATGGGCATGGCCGAGTGGATGCCAAATTCGCGGGCGGGGTAGTTACAGGTGGCGACAACCCCGCGCTGCTCAACGCTGCCACCTATCGCAATAGGCACGTCGTTAAGCGCTGGGTTGTCGCGCATTTCAACCGCTGCGTAGAAGCAGTCACAGTCGCAATGAATAATTTTGCGCACAGGTTGCCCTTGCCTCCGCCCTCACCTGTAAATAATTACAGTCTACCACAGAAAAAGCCGAGATTAGGTGCCGCAAAACGTTCTCAGTACCTGTTCGTTTTCCGTTGCTGGGGCTGCAAGGCGGCGTGCTTCTGCGGATTCCTCAAAGGGCTGGGTGACCACAGCAAGTAAGCTGTGAAACGGCGCAAAATCGCCCTCGTTCGCCGCATCGATAGCCTCCTGAATGCGGTGGTTGCGGGGGATAATCACTGGGTTAGCACGCCGCATAGCGTCTAAGCGCTCGCTGTCTTGTCTGGCAACCTGTGCGGCTTGCCACTTATCTAACCATGTCGCCAACTCATTGGGTTGAGTCGTCAGCGCCAGCAGTGCTTCCTTATGTGTTTCACTTGAAGTGCTGGCGTAGTGTGTCAACGCATCAAAGGTAGCGGTCATATCCATCCGTCCCTGGTGCATCTGACTTTTCAGCATCTCCATTAGCGGTACCGCTTGGTCGCTGTCTGCTGCAAGGCCGAGCTTATCCGCATGCAAGCGGCGCTGCTCGGCATCAAACAGTGGTTCAAAGCGGCGGATGATATCGGTGGCCTGCTCGACGACGGTATCGCCCTCTTCGCGCATCAGCGGCAGCAGCGTTTCTGCGAAGCGAGCTAGGTTCCATTGAGCAATGGCGGGTTGATTATCAAAAGCATAACGCTTGCCTTCATCAATCGAACTATAGACCTTTTGCGGATTAAACTGCTCCATAAAGGCGCAGGGGCCATAATCAATGGTTTCTCCAGCAATGCTGCAGTTGTCGGTATTCATCACGCCATGAATAAAGCCAAGGCTCATCCACCGCGCCACCAGCACCGCTTGGCGGGCAGCCACGGCCTCTAGCAAAGCTAAATAAGGATCATCTGCACTGGCCGCTTCTGGGTAGTGGCGCTCAATCACATGGTCGGCCAGCGCTTTCAGAGCAGCTTCATCCCGGCGTACCGCAGCAAATTGAAAGGTGCCCACACGAATATGGCTGCTGGCCACACGGGTAAATACCGCGCCGGGCTCAGGCAGTTGGCGTATCACCCGCTCGCCACTGGTCACTGCCGCTAGGGCGCGTGTGGTGGGTACGCCCATTGCAGCCATAAACTCACTGACCAAATACTCCCGTAGCACTGGGCCTAGCGGCGAACGACCATCGCCGCCACGGGAAAATGGCGTACGGCCGCTGCCTTTGAGCTGCACGTCGCGCCGCATGCCGTCCTGGTCGATAACTTCCCCCAGCAGCAGTGCGCGGCCATCACCCAGCTGCGGTACAAAGTTACCAAACTGATGCCCAGCATAGCCCAGCGCCCGTGGCTCTGCGCCTGGTGGCAATTGGTTGCCACTAAACCATTGGGCAAGGGTGGCATCATCAGGCTTACCCTTCATAGCGATATTCAGCCCTAGCGTTTCTGCTAGGCACTCATTAAATACAATTAGTGTGGGGTGGCTCACTGGCGTTGGCTGGCAGGCAATCCACAGTGGCTCGGGAAGCGTTGCAAACTGGTGTTCAAATGACAGCACGGGCGACTCCGCTTTTAAAAGAAAGGGCTAACGAATACCCTAGCAGCTTACTCAAGTAATTGGCGATATCATGGAGCACACTGACCCATTAACTGACGTTAATAGACTAGCCAACACAGCGGCGTTAGCCCCTCTTTCACGCGACTTTTATTGCCGTGATACCCTTGCCGTCGCTCGGGACCTGCTGGGATGCCAACTGGTTCGTTACTACGAAGGTGAGCTGTTGGTCGCAAAAATTGTCGAAACAGAGGCCTATCGGGGGTCCGAAGATTCAGCTTGCCATGCACATCGGCGCAAAACGCCGAGAACGGAGGCCATGTTTGGGCCACCAGGACACGCCTACGTGTATCTGGTGTATGGCATGCACTGGCTGCTGAACGTGGTCACACAGCCAGAGGGCAATCCCTGTGCAGTGCTTATTCGCGCGGTGGAGCCAGTGGTAGGCGAAGCAGCCATGCGCGCGCTACGTGATGTAAAGGGCCGCAATCTCACCAACGGTCCCGGCAAGCTAACCCGCGCGCTGCATATTGATAAAACGCTATATGGTCATGATATGACTCAGTCTAACGCGCTATGGATAACGGCGGGCGAGCCACCCGACGCCGTTGCCTCTGGCCCTCGCGTAGGTATCGATTATGCCCAGCCCGCCGACCGCGATGCCCCCTGGCGGCTGTGGAGTGACGGTAACCCCTGGGTCTCAAAAGCGCGTTAGTGACACTTCAAGCACATAACTGCGTGCTCTAGCACCGGCGTTAACGGCGCACGCCACTGATGGGTTAGTAGTGCATCGGCGCGAGTGACGCCCAGCGACAGCGAGGCCACCGGCAAGCCCATGGCGTGGGCGTCGCGGCAGAAGCGGTAGCCGGAATACACCATCAACGAAGTGCCCACAGCCAACACGGCATCAGCGTTTTGCAGCCCCGCCTGGGCCGCCAAGCGCCGCGCTGGTGGCACCACATCGCCATAATAGACAACCTGGGGCTTTAAGATGCCTTGGCAGCGCGGGCAATCCAGCACCTTAAACGTCGAAAAATCAGTTTCTAAATCCGCATCGCCGTCGGGCGCATGGCGGGCATCTAGCGCTGCAAAACGCGGGTTCATCCTGGCCATTTCGCTGTGCATGGCATGGCGCATGAGTTGATAACCGCAAGTCATGCACGCCACTACGTCTGCTCGACCATGCAGATCAATCACCTTGCTGGAACCTGCCCGCTGATGCAGGCGATCCACATTCTGTGTCACCAGCAGTTCCACGTAGCCCATGGTTTCCAACGCCGCCAGCGCCTTATGCGCACCGCTCACTTGGGCTTCACGCATGGCCTTGAAACCGATCAGCGCCCGCGCCCAATAACGCTGGCGCACAGCAAGTGAGGCCATAAAATCGCCATGTTGTACCGGCGGCGGTCGCTTCCACTGCCCGTCGGCATCGCGGTAATCAGGAATGCCGCTGTCCGTGCTTACTCCTGCGCCAGTAATCACCCACAGTTTAGGGTGGCGCTCAATAAAACCCGCCAGCGCCTCACCCGCCTGCGCTATGCTATTTATCATTTCCACGGCCTGCGTCAATGGATCACCCTATGCAACACTGCGACAAGTAACCGATACTGTATGACAATAAAGGGTCGTGCAATATGTCCTCGTTATTCAACGTAAGGAGTGTCTCATGCAGTGGGATCACGAGATTATCATTGTCGGTGGTGGCATGGTGGGTGCCGCGCTGGCGGCCCGGTTAGGGCACACCGGCATGTCGGTTGGGCTGGTAGAACGTGGCAGCGCCCCCACCCCGCCCAGCGGCGATTATGACCTGCGTATCTCCTCACTTAATGCCCGTTCGCTGGCATTTGTAAAAGTGAGCGGCACCATGCTTCCCGAAGAGCGCTGCTGCCCGTTTCGCCATATTGATGTCGCCAACCAGGATGGCTCCGGCCATTCACTGTTTTCTGCCCAGGACAGCGGCATGGACGACTTCGGTATTTTTATCGAAAACCGCACCCTGCAATATGCGTTGTGGCAGCGCTTGGAGAACCTCCCCAGCGTGACCTGCTACACCCAGTGCGCACCGCTCAGCACCATGGCGGCCAGCACCGGCCGCATGCTGGAGCTAAATAACGGCAAAACCTTAAGCGCCCGCTTGATTGTTGGCGCGGATGGCGCGCATTCGACGCTAAGGGAACTTGCTGGCATTGGCGTTAGTCGCTACGACTACCATCAGCGGGCGATGATTATTAACGTGGAAACCGAGCTACCCCAGCAGGATATCAGCTGGCAGTGTTTCACCCCCACCGGCCCGATTGCCATGCTTCCCTTACCCGGCCATCGTGCATCGCTGGTGTGGTATGACAGTGACGAAGCCACCAAAGCCCGTGAGCAGCTATCCAATGACGCCTTAAAAACAGCCATTGAAGCGGCCTTCCCCAAGCGGCTTGGCAAGCTAACCCGTGTGGTCGCAAAGGCGAGCTTTCCAATTAGACGCCAGCACGCCAAGCGCTATATTGGCAAGCGCTTAGCACTGATTGGCGATGCCGCCCACGTGGTGCATCCGCTGGCAGGGCAAGGGCTGAATATTGGCCTGCATGATGCCGACACCCTGGCAGAGCTGATCGTCAAAGGCCGCGACCCCGGTGACGCCATCAGCCTGCACCGTTTCGAATGCCAGCGCCGCCTGGCCAACCAAGCGATGATTGCTGCCACCGACAGCTTCCACCACCTGTTTACCGGCGCCAAGCCCTTGCGCAAGTTGGGCGACCTGAGCCTGCACCTTGCCGAACGCGTACCATTCGCCAAACGCATGATGATGCAACAAGCCAACGGGCTAAACCCATTTAAAATGCGCTAAAGCCGACTACGCTAAGAGGGTGGCAACGCAGCCGTTGCCAACAATAATCATAATAATCCCTCATTTAAGGAAGGCGTATGCTCCTCAAGCAACGACACTCTTTATTGACCGTGGTGACGTTCACCAGCCTCGGGTTACTTGCAGCATCACCGCTACTGGCCTGGGATGGCATCGTCGAAAAACAAACCTTCGAGATGCAAGACTTCACTACCCAAAGCGGCGAAACAATTCCCGAACTTGCGGTGGGTTGGGAAGCCTACGGTGAATTAAACGACGCCCGTGACAATGCCATCTTAATCACCCATTTCTTCTCTGGCACCAGTAACGCAGCAGGTCGTTATGACCCAGATGGCGAGCCAACCGGCTACTGGGATGCCATCATTGGCCCCGGCAAACCACTGGATACCGACGAGTACTACATTATTGCGTCCGATACGCTGGTGAACCTCAACGCCCACGACCCTAATGTCACCACCACTGGTCCCGCCTCTATTAACCCAGACACCGGCGAACCGTGGGGAATGGACTTTCCTGTGGTAACGATCCGTGACTTTGTGGAGGTACAGCGGGCATTGTTAGAGAGCCAGGGCATTGAATCGCTACACGCGGTCATGGGCGCCTCCATGGGGGCGCTTCAAGCGTTTGAATGGGCTAGCGCGTACCCTGACAAAGTGGACAGGCTGATTCCCGTTATCGGCGGCGGCGTTGCCGACCCCTGGTTACTGGCAACGCTTAGCGCCTGGGCAGCGCCCATTCGCTTAGACGCCAACTGGAATGAAGGCAACTATTACGATGGCGAGCCACCCACCGATGGCCTAAAAGAAGCGCTCAAGCTCGTCACCCTCAATGCCAATCACTGGCAGTGGGCCAACGAAACTTTCAACCGCGACTGGGCCGATGCCGAGCGCGACCCCGCTCAGGATATCAACGCCCGCTACGCCATTGAGCAAACGCTGGATGACGTCGCCGCCGCCCGCGCCGAGCTTTCCGATGCCAACCACCTGCTCTACCTGGTTCGCGCCAACCAACTCTTTATGGCGGGCCACGGTGACTCGTTAGAAGAAGGGCTGGCCGCCATCGACGCCCCCACGCTGATGCTCTACAGCGAAAACGACCTCGTCTTCGCCCCCGAAGGCGTGCGCCGCACTGCCGAGCTGATAGAAGCCGACGGCACCGAAGTAACGCTTGAAACCCTAGAAGGCAACCGCGGCCATTTAGATGGCGTTGTCGCTATCGACCAAGCCAGCGAAACGCTGCGAGCGTTTTTGAAATAGCTCTTAAGACAGTTCTTGAGACAGTTCTTAAGGCAGTTCTTAAGGCAGTTCTTGAGGCTGCTTTTGAAATAACGAAGTAAGCGCTGGCTTCTCCGGAAGCCAGTGCTTGAAGACTACGAAGCGTTGCTGATCGCCCAACTTCGGTATCACTACTGATAAACGCGTGGAAAAACTACTCGCCCACCATCTCAGAAAAGCAACCCGTTTTTTCCAAGCTGTATTCGCCAAAATCCCGCGCCAAGAAAAGCGAGCCTGAATAGGCGCCCTCAGCTTCTTTGCGGATGTCCTCGATGGACGGCGATGCATGGGCACCTAACTGATAACGAGGGCTGAAGTGAGTCAGCACCAAATTAGGTAGCTTTATCGATTCGGCAAAAGCAGCAACAAGTTTGGCGTAGCTATGTCCCACATCGCCGGCCTTCTGGGCCATCTCTTCGGTATAGGTGGCCTCATGTACCAGCACCTGCGCCTCTGCACACGCCTCGCTCAATAAGTCAGGCTGGTCATTGTCTCCAGCGATCACTACTTTCCTGGGCTTATTCTTAAAAATTAAGTAGTCATGGCTTTTTAACTGCTCACCTGCAAACTCACTATCAACCCCTTGCTTCAACTGCCCCCACAACGGCCCTCTCGGAATCCCCTTTTGCGCTAGCTTATCCACGTCCAGGGCAGCATCAACCTTTCGCTCTGTAAATGCATAGGCATAAGACGCCACCCGATGTGAAAGTCTGAAGGTCTCAACCGCGATGCTCTCAAACTCAACGCTTTGCAGATCGTCTGAGGCGATAAACTCCAGGGCGAAAGGTAAGCATAGCTGCGTCACCTCGCAGGTTGCCTCCAACCACGTTTGGATACCTGTGGGCGCAACAATAGTCAGCGGCGCTTTCCGGCCCCCCATGGCGGCACTCGCCAGAATGCCCGGCAGCCCATAGCAGTGGTCGCCGTGCACATGGGTAATCAAGATAGCCTTCAAAGAATGGAACGACAGCTTGGTATGCAAGACCTGATGCTGGGTGCCCTCACCACAATCAATCAGGTACCAGCCCTTCCCTTTGCTTTCACGCAAAGCGATCCCAGAGACATTTCTTTGTTTGGTGGGCACACCGGCGGAGGTGCCGAGAAAGAGTAGGTTCATATCGCGTCCGTGCTTTCTCTATTAGAAACCTGAACCTAGTCTGGCGGCATACAGATTTCCAATAAGTTTGGTTGCTCAGCTTTTTACAACAGGATGCCAACAACAACAGTGACAATCATTAAGCGGCCTCAAAATCCAATGGCTGCAGGTCGTCCAAATTAATTGTGCTGCGAGCCATCCATAGATCATACATATCCTGCATTAATAGCCAGCTCTCTGGGGTACGTCCGAGAACCTTCGACAAGCGCAAAGACATTTCAGGGCTAATGCCACTATCCCCTTTGAGCAACCGTGACAAGGTGGATGGTGAAACACCCAAGTTGGAAGCAAGCTGACGGGAGCTGATACCAAAAGGCTCTAGGTAAACTTCCCTAATAAATTCGCCAGGATGCGGCGGATTATGCATCGTCATTAGTGATAATCCTCATAATCAAGAATGTACGCATTGCCATCTCGAAATTCGAACGTCATGCGCCAATTTCCGTTGATCTTCAACAGTTTACTCTGTCACACACAGTCACTTAACTCTGATATATCGAAGCACTTCATTGAAGAAAATAAACAACCTAACCTTTTAGCCCGCAGCTTTTATTTCTTTAATTCTCAAGTATCTAACCACCGCCTCATTTTTAAACTTTGTTCTCTTATTCAATAAAGCCAACCTTTCAAGCAGCGGAGAGTCATCACTATAAAGCAATTGACTTAAATTAAACTCTAAAAGCCCAATTGTTGTATGAAACTCTGACAAAGCCTCAGCAATATCAACAGCATCTTCAAACTCCTGAGGATTCTCAATAGAGCTTAGAAGCTCTAACACTTTACAAAAACACAACTCTACATTTGCAACTATCGATTTAACAAGATCAATATACTCTTCTGAATGTCTTTTTTTAGCACTTTTTGAAGAGTAAAACCCAAAAATAACGTCTCTCATCGCTCCGCTAGGAAAATCTATATACTTAGATCCGTCAGTATAAACATTAACTTTATACCCACTAGACTTAGATTTACATAAAATACTATCAAACTGCCTGCCCACTGGCTCATCTAACTTCGAATTATAAATATCAATTAGCTTTACCAGTTGCTCTCTACGATTATGAGCCTTTAGCGAATCCAGTTGATCTTGATGATTCTCATTGTTTTTTCTAATACTAAGATATAGAAAAATAATAGAGATCAAACTAAAAAGAGGGGAAAGAACGCCACCTACAAATGAGCCAAAAGCCCCCCAGTCCGAATTATTCAAACTAATACCACCACCGCTATACATACCAAAAACCAACCACCAAATCAATAATGGAATAAAGTATACAATAACAACTATAGCCGTAAGCTTTTTCATACCACCTCATAAGAATATAACAGCGATGACCTTTCTATCTAAGCCAACCCTACTTCATTTGCTTACCCGAGTATTCTTTCCCATCACTTTCCCAACCCCACACACACCAACTCCCCTCCGAACCATTGCTGCTTTAGCCCGCGCTGTTTTTCCAGCAGGGCTAAGTACGGGCGTAGGGGGTGGTGGTTGGGTAATGTAACGTGCAGCTGGCGTAGGCGGCGCTGGAAAGGCAGTTGTTCGGCGGGTTGGTGCAGTGGCGTGACGTTTTGGGCGAGCCATTCGATGTCCGGTAGTAGTAGATGTGTGGCGCCACTGTCTAGGGCCAGGGTCACGCCTTTGGCATCGAAGTCACCGGCGTAGAGGTGTGGCCGGTTGGTTTTGCGCCATGCTTTTGTCAGTTCGGCAAAGCCGCCGCCGTAGTGGCTGTCGCCACGATAGATCACCAGCGGGTTGGCGTAGCCGCTAAGCGCTTCTATCTCGGGTGAAAACACGTAGAAGCTATCCAGGTTTTCCACCTGAACGAGCGCCCCAAACACGGCCAGCTTCAAGCCGCTTACATCAACATCGCGAATGCTGCGCGGCTCTGGCGCAAGCCACGCCGAGGGCTGCGGCGGCAAGTTGATCAGCACGCGTTTTGCGCGTGGCCCTTCGCGGCTGCTTTTATCTTCCTCGACGCCTTCTGCTGCTTGAGCGGCACTATTTAAGCCACTTAACGACCGCCCTAGCGGTGCCAAGCGCGCACTCTCTAATAGGTCATTGATTTGTGTTAGCAAACTTGCGTCAAAACGAAGTGTTTGGCTGGAAAGCCGCATGCCCAGGTCAATATCCTGCTGGTGACACCACGCCACCACATCTTCTACCCACTGGCGACGCGGCTTTTCTACCCAGGGCTTGCGGTTAAGTTCTTGGGCCACACTGTTAAGCCCCGCACGGGCACGACCAGTTAACGTCATACCGCCACCGCCAGTGCGACGTCATGAATCAGGCGCAGATCGTTAAATGGGCTGGCCGGTGATTCGTCTTGGTGTAGGCGAAACGCTTGCTGCTCGCTACGCGGCAAGCCCTGGTATTCGGAGATCACCTGAAACAGCCAAATTTCATCGGGCCATTCGAGGTGACTGTCGTACAGATAAGCGAGGGCGCTAATCGGCTCGGCGGGGGGCTGATCTAACACCGCAAGATAAAAGCGTTCGACATCTTGTTTAAGCGCCTGTTGGCGAGCGGCGGCGAGGCTATCTTCCGGCGTGAGCGCAGGCACTGCCGACTCGACGGTTTGCGTGGCATGGCGCGGGGTTGGCAATTCATGCAGCAGCTCTGCCAGCACGCGGCTTTCTAGCGCCCGGTCTAGCGCTGGTGCAGCGGCGGCATGTAACGGCACGGCGTGGTTGAATAACGCAGGTACGTCGCTGCGTTTCGCGTAATTACTCGGCACAAAGCCTGGATGTTCGCGCATGAACGCGACCATGCCGCTGATCAGGCGGCTGCGTGCCTGCTGTTTGCGAAAGCGTGCCATTAGCTCGATTAATCGTCGCTGCACTTCCCGCAGGCTGGTGTAATGGTGGCTTAAGCGTTGCTGTAGCTGGCTGATCAGTAGCTTGCGCAAGCTGCCATCGCTGCCTACTAACGCAATCAGCTCGTCGAAATCGATCAGTGCCAGGCCATCCAGCAACCTAACAATCTGCTTCTGGGCGCGGTCGTTTTCGCGGATCTTATCACTCAACTGGCTAACAAAGCCGAAATCGCTATTGAGCCGCTGCCAAAGGCTATCAATGGCATCGGCAAAGCGGCCGTTCAGATCGTCCACTTCCTGGCGCAGGCGCAGCAGTTGCTGCTCCTGTCGCCAATGTTCACCTCGGCTGCGGGCCTCACGGTAGCTGTGCACCAACGAGCGCACTAGCTCAAGGGTTTCCGCGACATCGGCATTTACATGGCGGCGGGTTTCGTCGGCGAGCATTTCAGCGATCAGGTCGCGCACCTTGGGAGAGAGCTTTACGCCGCTCTGCTCATCTGGCCGCCATAACACCCGAGCGGCCAACAGCTTGCGCAGCGCACTGTCGTTGAGTCCGTCTAACGGCACGTCATCACGAGTGTAGCCCTGCATCAGTCGTTCAGCATGCTTGCCCAACAGCGCCAGCCGTTCAGCGCCGGTTTTTAGCAGACGGCTTTCCAGTTCACTCACAGCAGCGCCTCCTGGGCACCCTCTTCCTGCTCCACGTCAATGGGCAAGTTTTCCTCATCGCGGATAAAGCGCACCACCTCGATCAGGTAATCAATTTTACCGGTGACCACAAACACCTGACGCTCAGTGTGGGGCTGAAGCAAGTAACCATGCTCTTTCAAGCGCTTAAATAGCTGCTTTACTTGGGCATCTAACTGGTCGCTCTGGGAGCCAAAGAAGCTGTCTGTGGCCAGCCTTTCCAGGCGCTCACGCAGGCTTTGGTTATCTTCGCACTTAGCACTGAACTCGGCGGGCTTAAGAACATCGCCAGGGGCTGCCAAGGTGTCGCGGCCTAGCGCCTCTTGAACCAGCTGCAACCATTCCAGCAGCGGCAACAGGCTGTTAACCGTGTCACTCAGTTGGCGCGATAGCTGCTCCCGAGCGCCTTCATTAAGCTGTCGCCAAGCTAAAAAGTAGACACTGCCTTCATCATTGCTCGCCAGCCTGCGATTGAGCGGGCGCAGGTAGTCATCAATCGCGTCGCGGGTCTCTTCATTTGCCAAGTGGCGAAAGGCGTTGTCATCACTGACGGCGCAGACAAACTCGCCAGCCAGCAGGCGTTCCAGTAGCGGGCCGTGTTCGATCATGCGGTCACCTCTTGCTGACGCTCCTTGATCCGCTTCGCAAGCGGGCTAAGGCGCGGCTCAATACGTTTTAGCAGGCGCTGGTTGGGCTGGTTAGGGTTCCGCTCAATCAGGTAGCGATTAGCGAACAGCAGCAGCACATCCGATTCTGGGTTGGGGAAAGCCCCCACAATGTGGATGCGGTTGCTGTCACAAGCATCAAACAACTTTTCGACATTGTGATAGGCCAGCGTGCCGATTTCATCAATCGGCCAATGGATAGCGATTTGCGCATCCCCCCGCAGTAGCCGCGTAAACGCCAGCAGAAACTTACACAAAATCAGGTAGGCCATGCCATGACTGGAGGACTCCAACAACTGGCGGTCGTTTTTGATCACCAGATCAGTGCCGCCTTCGTTTAGATGCAGTTCAAGGCGCAGCAGGCTTTCGAAGCTGTACTGCTGGTCGCTGCGCAGCAAATCGACTACATCGGCCAGCGCATTAAGGTAATCGTCACTGGGCAGCATCTGGCCAGATTCCCGCCACGCTTTGTAGCGCTGGGCAAACAACTTTAAAGGCTCCCAGAAACCCAGCTCATCGATCGTCGATTGAATGCGCACTTCCGCTTTGCTGATGCCCTCTAAGCGCAGGTCATCCGCTACTTCGTCGGAAAGCCGACGGCTTTGCGCACTGATACGGCGGTTTAAGTCGCGGAAGACAATAAAGAATTTATCCAGGTCATCGCTTAAATTGCGCCCTTCCTGAATCAGTTGCTGCTGTTGATCTTCTAACAGTTTTAACATGTCGCGCAGCAGCGGCAACACTAGTCGCGGGCTGTCGTTCGGCAGCTTCTCGCGTTCGCTTTGCAGTGCATCGGCAAAGCCGCTGCTGGCATCTTTAATCAGCTGGCTTTCTACCTCCAGACAGCCCCGGCGCAGCTGTTCAAGCTGCTGATGGCGGCTGGTTAACGCTTGGCGCGCACGCTCAATGCGCTCCTCCATGTCACCTACGGCATCCGCTAAGGGCGCCCCCTCTGAAACGATGTCCAAACTTTCCAACTGGGCCAGCAGCGGCTTAAGGGCTTCTACACTGCCGTGGGCATTTGCGCGCTGAATTTTTAGCTCATTAACCGCTGATTGATGCGCTTCACGTGCGGCCTGGAAGTCGTTTTTGAGGCGCGCTTTTTCACGTTTCAACTGCTGGTCAAGCTGAACAAGCTCCGCTTCCTGCGCCACCAGCTGGGGCTTGTGCTGGCTCCACTCCACGCGCATAAAGCGTTGGTACTCGGTGAGTTCTTCCTGGCGAGCGGCGATTTTACGAATGCGCTCATTCTGTTGCTCTATGCGTTTTTTCGTTTCCTGAAGCTGCGCGGGGTCCACGCCCTGCTCGGCAAGTTCCTGGCTGAAGGCGGCTTCCAGCTCATTGCGCTGGCGCTGATGTTCCGCGTTGGCATCGTTGAGCTGCTGCTTGTACTGGCGTAGCTGCGCATCCAGGCTATCCAGCTGGTTTTGCGCATCGGCTTTTAACTCCAGCAGTTGGCCCTGATGGGTCTCGGCCAGCTCGGCAAGCGACTGGCGTTTCTCTTCACGCAGTTCGGCCTGGGCCTGCTCCTGGCGAGCCAACGCCGCTTGGTGCTCCGCTCGGCGTGCCTGCTGGCGCTTGGTATGGCGCTCTTGCTGCTGGCGGCGAGCCTCAAGGGCATACTCCACTTCCTGTTCGGCACGCTGATACCCCATGCGCGCCTGATCTTGGGCCTCGTCGGCCTGTTGCACCCGTTCGTTGTGCTGCTTTAGGGCTTTTTCGGCAGCGGCACACTCGGCTTGGGCGCGCTGTTTAGCGCCATCCGCCTCTTCAATCGCCGCCAGCAAACTGGCTTCGTCTTGGGCGTAATCCGGCAGTGCAATGGCGCTTAGGTCCAGCGCTAACCCGAACAGGTCGTCGCTAGCGCCTTCAGCAAGCTGCGGGGCGAGGTCTCGGCGCTCAAGCAGTTCTGGGGCAATGACCTTGCCGAGTTGCTGCTCCCAGCCGGGGCGATGGTAGCGCAAGAAGTGGCGCAGGCTACCCTGCTCGGGGTCGCGCTGTTGATAGAGTGCATAGCAGTGTTGTTCGGCCCGCTCACGCTGCTGGCGACACTGCACCAGCTGCTGCTCGGCGGCATCGCGTTCACGTTTGTGGCTTTCAAGCTCGCGGCGCAGCGCTTCCAACGTGGCGGCGGCAGCGCTGCGTTCCTGCTGTGTTTGGTCTAAACGCGCCTGGGCAAGCTCGGCTTCTTGAGCCTCTTCAGCAGTTTGGGTGGGCATCGCCAGCTGCGCTTTTAATTCGGCAAGCTGCTCAACACCCAGTTCTAACTGCGCTTGATACTCACCTTCTAACCGTTGACGCTCTTGCTGATAGCGCTCGTTATGCTGCTGTTCGGCTTGCCACTGCTGCTCTCGGCGTTGGGCTTTTTCCTCGACCAGGGCATCTATCAACTCCTGATTTTCTTGAGTTTGCCGGGCAAGTGCTTCGGAAAGCTCGCGTAACCGGCCATCTAAGCGCGCCTGGCTCTCTTTTACCGCATCTTGCATAACTTGCAGGTGCTTCTGAAGCTGATCACGCTGATCACGCCACTGTGGCAAGGCGTTGATGTCCCGCTCCAGGCCGGTCATGTCAGCATCAGCGTAGTGCTCAAACTGGGTTTGCAGGTCATTCAAGCGACGCTGAGTGTGCTGTAAGTCGCTCGCAACTTCACTGTGGCGGTCGTTCAGCTCATCGCGCTGCTGGGTGTAGGCATTTTCACGCTGCTGGAATTCGCGCTGGTGGCGGTTTAACTCGCCATCCAGATCCGCAATGCGCTGCTCCGCCTGCTGATGATCGGCGCTTAGCTGGGGTTTCAACTGCCACAGCGTGATCTCTAACTGGGCCAATTCGCGGTCAATGCCGCCAAGCTTGGTCAGCGCGGCTTGCAGCGGCTCCAGGCGCATGGACTGGCGCATCTGGGCAATCCACTCCCGCGCTTTGGCACTGCGAATACGGGTGACCGGTAGCTCAACGCCATCCTCTTCGAAAATTGCCGCCAGCATGGTTTTGAGGGTATCCATCTTGCCCTCTTTCGCATGCACAGCAGAGACCAATTTTTCGATATGACGAATACGCCGTTCAGGGTTAACCAGGCTAAACTGCGCTGCGATTTGGCGCAGTTTTAGGCCGTCGCGGCTATTACCGTGAAGCTGGGTAAAGTCGTTTTGGATCACCGAGCGAAACTCGGAGGTAGCCCCCAGCTTGGAAGAGACAGGAATCCCGCTGCGGCGCAATCCGCTAGACCACTGCGGGTACTCCAGCGCCAAGGGGCCTTTTTCAGTTTCGATCAGATAGTCTTCTGGCCGATAAGGGGCACCGACAAAACGGTACTCCACGCCGCCTTCCTGCTTGCGCGTCAGCACTACTTGGCAAACATTGCCTGCTTCGCGGCGGTATTCGTAGACGAGATAGCTTTGACGAGTGGGCAAATAGAAGGCATCAAACTTCATGCGGGTTTTCGGCACCACCTTATTGGGCAGCTCACCATAAAACACCGGCACTAACCGCTGAAGCGTGGTTTTGCCTGACGCGTTGGTGCCGCAGATATTGGTGTGGCCATCCACATTGAGCTCAACCACTCCCGACAAGTGGCCGTGAATCATAACGATGCGTAGCAAATGCGCCATGCCGTGTCCTTGATCGTCAAACGTCCGAAAAGGCTATCTTGCCAGACACAGAGCGTGGCGGCATCTGTTCAGGTGTAGACTATTCATTTATGAAGAACGACTGAGCTAAGAAATTTTTCACTACTAGGACACCAATATGCCCTCCTACCCCCATCATCTTACGGGTGAAGGTCCCGTTAATCCGTTTCCTGGGATTAAAGTTTTGGAGCGCCGAATTGGCCGCGAGATCCCCCACCGCTTGGGCTCTAATGAAGGGCTGGACATGCCCCATCGTGCGCTACGTGAACATTTTGGCGATGCTATCGCCGAGCATGTGTACTGTTACGGCGATGCGGAAGCTCTCGGCGTTCGTCAGCGACTAAGCGCCCAGCAGGGTATACGGCTTGATCATTTACTGGTGGATGCCGGTGCCGATAGCCTGATTGCATTAGCACTGCGCACCACCTGCACACCGGGCGACACCGTGGTTAGCACGGCGGGCACTTACCCAACCTTTGGCTACTTTGCGAAAGGCCAGGGTTGCCGCTTAGTAGAACCTGGCTACATTGAAGCCCCAGGCCTACTTGCCCCCGACTTAGAGGCATTAGCGGCAGCCGCACACCAGGAAAACGCCCAGCTGGTTTATTTAGCCAACCCCGATAACCCTAGCGGCCACCTGCATAGCGACAGTGCCATTCTCAAGCTGCGCGACGCACTGCCGGACACCTGCTGGCTGCTGCTGGATGAGGCGTATGGCGATTTTCGTGATGACGCCAACAGCGAGTTCGCCGCCAAGGCACTTCCTGGAGTCATTCGTCTGCGTACCCTATCAAAAGCCCACGGTTTAGCAGGTTTACGCATTGGCTATGCGATTGCTGACCCTGACGTGCTCGCATTGATGATGAAGGTGCGCATTCACTACGCGGTATCCACCTTTACCCAGGCAGCCGCAGAAGTCGTGCTCGATCACCCAGATGAAGTACACCAACATATTGCGGAAGTGAAAGCACGGCGGGAACAATTAGCGGCTCATTTCCGAGCACTTGGCGCCGACGTACTGCCTAGCGCCACCAACTTTATCGGCATTCGCCTACCTAGCGCGGCACTTGCCGAGCGCGTTAATAGAGAGCTATTAGAAGCAGGCCGTTTAATCGCCCGCCCCGCTCATCCAGCGCTTGGCCATGTATTACGCATTACCGCCGTCGCGGATGCTCTGGAACCAGGGCAGCTGGCGATTCTTGAGCAGGCCATTAAAGAGAATGCCTGACAGCCAGTAGTGGCTGTCAGGCATTATTCAAACACCGGGCGGGTTAGGTAGAACGAACCTAGGCGGGCGTTAACCAGTGCTTGAACGCGGGCAGCTCGCCGCGCACCGCTTGGCGATACAGACGCTGCAAGCGCGCGGTCACACTGTCGTCAGGAATCGGTGCGTCGACAGCCGGCGCGCCCGCCCTTACCCCGATGCGGCGGCCATCCAGCTCACGCAGAGGAAGAATTTCCGCAGCGGTGCCGGTTAAGAACGCTTCATCGGCAGTATATAGCTCATCGCGGGTGATGCGCCGTTCGCGTACCTCAATGCCCAGTGCCTCGCGGGCTAACTGGATCACGCTGTCGCGAGTGATGCCCTGCAAGCAGGACGTCACTTCAGGCGTATGCAGCACGCCATCTCGCAATAAGAAAACATTGGCGGCGGACGCTTCGGCTACATAGCCTTCTGGATCAAGCATGATGGTTTCATCAAACCCTGCTTTCACGGCGGTATTCAGCGCCAGCATCGAATTCACATAATGACCGCTTGTCTTGGCACGGCACAGGCTGATATTGACGTGGTGACGCGCCCAGGAAGACGTCAGCGCACGTAGGCCACAGCGGGTTGCCTGCGGCGACAGATACGGCCCAAGGTCCCAGGCAGCAATCATCACATGGGTGCTTAATCCTTTGGCTCGCAGGCCAAGGCCTTCCGCTCCAAGAAACACCGTTGGCTTAAGATAAGCGTTAGTCAGCTGATTTTTACGCAGGCACTCCTGCTGAGCCTCGATCAGCGCCTCTTCGCTAAAAGCGATCGGAATATCTAAGGAGTGGGCGCTCTCTGCCAAGCGGCGGGTATGCTCAGCCACGCGAAACAGCGCCGTTCCCTGCTCCCCCTCATAGGCGCGCACGCCCTCAAAGCAGCCCATTCCATAGTGCAGCGTATGGGTAAACACATGAACCTTGGCCTCTCGCCAAGCCAGCCATTCACCATCCTGCCAAATCCAACCATCGCGATCATAAAGCGGTGTCATTGCGTGCATTGCTCCCACTGTTGGCGCCAGCCATCGATAAGCGCCTGCTGGTGCGGTTGTAAGGCTTGATACCCCCAGGCAGCAATTTCATCGTTTTGCGGATCGGGGACACTCATCGTACTACCTGCCAAGGTTTGAATAACGCCATGCCCACATAGCGGTACATAGCCTTCTGAGTAACCGCCTTCATGGACAAAAACCAGCTTTCCCTGGCAGCAACGGGCGGCAAGTGCTTTTAACTGTGCGGTCATCTCGGCAAAGGCGGCGCTATTGAGCAGCATCTTGCCTAGCGGGTCTTTTGCACAGGCATCATAACCACAGGCCACCACGATTAAATCTGGGTTAAAAGCTTCCAGCGCTGGCAACACCAGCGACTCCATCGCATAGCGATAAGCGCCCAAACCACAGCCCGGCGGCAGCGGTAGGTTAAGATTCGCCCCTAGCCCCTCGCCTTCTCCCTGCTCTTCAAAACTGCCAGTATCGAGGGGATAGTTCGCAGCTTGATGAACGGAAACGGTGAACACCTCAGACTCGGTGTAGAACGCCGACTGCTGGCTATTACCGTGGTGCACGTCCCAATCAAGAATCGCCACCCGTTTCACTTGCCCCAAGGCCCGGGCACGCATCACGGCTACTGGGATATTGCCCAGCAAACAAAAACCGCGCCCCTGATCCGCCTCGGCGTGATGCCCCGGCGGACGGCAAAGCGCATAGGCGTTATTTACATGCCCTAGCGCCACCTCTTCAACCGCTGCAATCGCCAGCCCCGCCGAGTGCCTTGCTGCTGCCCAACTGCCAGGCATGAAAGGCGCGCAGTCGCCGCCGTTGCCACCGCGCGCCTGGTCGCCGGCCTGTAGTGATTCAAGATAACGAGCCGTATGGAAGCGCAGCAGGTCCTCAACAGATGCAGCAGGAGGTTTGACGACGCGGAGCTCGTCAATCAGTCCGCTAACCTCAAGAAGGTTCTTCAGCCGCCGTTTGCTTTCGGGACTTTCCGACGCTGGTTGCGGCTGCAGAAATTCGCCAGGGGCGGAAAACACCCCAATAGCACCCTGGTCGTGCCAAAAGCAGCGTTCGTGCCAGTAAAACCCTGTTTTGCTCATTCAGCTTCTCTCAACTTCTCTGATAACCGCGCATAAAGGCGGCAAGGTTAGCGCTGAGATGGTCGGTCGGATAGCCGCCCTCCTGAATGACAACGGTGGGCTGCGATAAAGCGCTCAACTGTTCACCTAGTGCCACAAAGGCTTCCGTTTCCACGCTGAACCCAGCAAGCGGGTCATCCTTGTGGACATCCAGCCCCAACGACACCACGACCGCCTCTGGCTGGTAACGATTGAGCTGTTCAATCAGTGTGGCCACGGCGTGAAGATAGGCTTCTCCATCACTGTCCAGCGGCAAAGGCAGGTTAACGTTCGCACCTTCACCCTCTTCGCTACCCGCTTCATCCACTCCTCCCCAGAAGAAGGGATAAAAATCGCTTGGGTCGACGTGTACCGAGCCGGTCCAGACATCCCCGCGGGAATAGAAAATATCTTGGGTGCCGTTACCGTGATGCAGATCCACGTCGATGATCGCTACTTTGGCAAATTTCTCACGCAGCACGCTGGCAGCCAGAGCAGCGTTATTCAGCAAACAGAAGCCACCCGCGTTATCCGGCCCCGCATGATGACCCGGTGGGCGGCACAAGGCATAAGCACGTGGGGCCCCGCTCATTACCTCCTCTGTCGCGGCCACGGCGGTCGCCGCCGAGGCCAGCGCCCCCTGAAAGCTAGTGGCACTTAGCGGACAGGCCATATCGTGCAAATGCCAGCCTGCCTGGCCAATCGGGTGGTTCGGATAGTGACGCGCACCGCCGCAGGGGTGAACGTTCGGTGCCACCAGCGCCGCTGCATTAGGCAGCGTCTGCCAACGCTCATAAATCGTTTCCAAAAAGCGTAAATAGCGCGGCGTATGAATCTGCTCAAGACGTTTACGCAACATTGGCGAGTCGGTTTCACCAGGGGCTGTCAGGCTAAGGCCAGCCGCCGCCAGCCCTTCGCTGAGCAGTTCAGCGCGTACCGGCCCTTCTGGCGAAGGGGCCGGCTGGCCACGCAGCAGAAAGGTCGGCGGCGCATGGTAGTCCTGATCAGGGTGGTAAAAGCACTTCATGTATCGCAATCCTTAGGCGTTTAAAGGAGTGAAGGAATCCAGGTAGAAAGCGCTGGGAACGCCGCTAACAGCACAATAACGCCAATAAACGCTACATAAAATGGCAGTGATGCCACAATCGCCCGTTCGTAGGGGACTTCGGCTATTCGGGCAGCGGTCATTAGAGTCATCCCCACAGGGGGCGTCACATTGGAAACGTTGAGCACCACGATCATTAAGATGGCGAAATGCAGCGGATCAAAGCCAAGCTGAATCATGGCAGGCACAAGCACCGGCGCCACCACCACTAGCGCAGGTAGCACATCCATCACCGTACCAATTACCAACAGCAGCACGCACACCAGCATCAGTTGTAAGAAGGCAGCATCACTAAAGGTGGTAATCAGCCCAGCGGCGTCTCTGGCAATACCCGAGCGTGTTACAAACCAGCCCAATACCGCCGAGGTGGCAAGCAAGAAAAACACCACGCCAGAGAAGCGTACAGTGACGACTAGCGCGTCCCAAATTTTTCGCCAAGTGAGGTTCCGGTAAAACACCACGCCAATCACGATGGCATATACCGCCGCAAATCCAGAGGCTTCTGTGATGGTGGTTAAGCCTGACAGAATGCCACCCAAAATAATCAGCGGAACCACCATGGCGGGCAGCGCGACAAAAAACGACATCATCGCTACTTTAAACGGCGTGGGTGCCTGTTTGGGGTACCCACGCTTCCAAGCCAAGAAAAAACTCACCCCTAGAAGCGCCAGCGCCATCAGCAGCCCAGGGACAATACCGCCAGCAAATAGATCAATTACCGAAATGTCGCGTAGCAGCGTTGCATAAACCACCATCACCACACTGGGTGGAATAATCGGCCCAATAATCGATGAACACGCCGTCACCGCAGCCGCATATTCAGCGTCGTAGCCCTGCTTTTTCATCTCGGGGATCATGATCTTACCAATCGCCACGGTGTCGGTAACGGCGGCACCGGTCAACCCGGCAAAAAATACCGATACGGATATATTGACGTGGGAAAGCGCGCCCCGCACGCGGCCAAACAAGGAGTTATTAAACGCAATCAGCTTATGCGTTAACCCCCCCTGGTTCATCAGTTCAGCGGTAAAAATAAAGTAAGGAACGGCAATCAGCAGAAAGCCAGAAACACCTGAAAACATCCTGTCGGCAATGATACCGAGCATGCGCTCTCCGCCCAGGGCAAAGCCGCCAGCTAACCCGGACATGGCCATTACCACAGCAACCGGCGCCCCAATAAATAGCAACAACACAAAAACAACAATAGTAGGCGTCATGGCCGGGTCTCCCCTTCAGCACTCTCAAGAAGCTCTTCAATCACCTCGCTCTCGCTCGTAAAGTGCTCAAGCAATGCAAAGCCGTGAACCAAGTGCAGCAACATAATCAAACCACTGATGGGAACGACAATGGCGGTCACTTTGCTAGGAATGCGGATTTGATCCGACACCATGTAAACCTGCGTCGCATTGGTGAAGTAGCCCCAGCCATACCAAGTGAGCATGAGAGCAAACAAACCGATGACGGCAAGACACATCACCGCTGCTATTTTCACCATAATTTTTGGCAGACTGCGCACTAACAACGTCATCGCCACATGCTCGCCATAGCGCAGTGAAATGGTCATGGAGAGAAAGCCTATCCACGGTAGAAATAGCCGAGCTAACGAGTAGGTCCAGCTCAGCGTGCTACCGGTAAACAGCTTGTAAAGAAAAGCCGTGAAGGAGATACCTAGCATTGCTAAGATACAGCCAACGCACAGCACAATTGCCGCCTGATTAACGTGATCGCTTAGACGGCGTAACGGGAGTAAAACGCTCATCGTGATTCCTCACGCTGGGGCAAACTAACTACCCCAGCGTTTGTCCGTCGCTAAGTCTTACTGGCCGTAAATACGCAGATCATCATCTGCAAGCTGCTGACCAACCCGCTCAACTTCGTCTAGTAGCCCCTGAACACGGGCTTCATCCATACCAAAGTCGTTGACGATCCATTCTTGCCAAGCAGGGCGAGCCACCTCTGCCATCCGCTCCCGTTCAGCATCGGGCATTAGGTAGCAGGCTTCGAAACGTTCACAGGACTCCACCCAGCTTGCGGTGGCAAGTGCGCCCGACATACCGTGGCTTAGCTGAATGGCTTCTCGGGCAGAGCTAATTAGCGCCTGCTGGTGCTCTTCGGGTAATGACTGATACCAGGACTCGCTAACCACCCAGGGGGCACTGTTGTATACATGCCCTGTCAATGTGGTGTAGTCGGTGACTGCATCGAAGTTAAAGGTAGTGTTGAGTACTGGGGCGTTGAATTGACCATCGGCGAGGCCGGTTTCCAGAGCCGTAATTAGCTCTCCCCAAGGCAGTGGCGTAGCAGAAGCACCAAGTGAGCGCATGATAGCGACGTGAGCTGGATTCTCTTCGGTACGGATATTGAGCCCTTCTAGATCTTCCATGGTCTCAATCAAGCGCACGTTGTTAGTGAAGGCCACAAAGCCCCCGCCATCATCGAACGTACCTAAGTAGCGCATACTGGCGTCTTCGACGGTTCCGGACATAAAGTCAGCAAACCATTCACTGTCAAAGAAGCTCCACGCTTGACGCCAACTGGTAAACAAGAATGGTGCCGTTACCGCCTGATAGTCTTGGTAAAACGACGACATGGCACCCGCTGACATAATGGTCGACTGAAGGGTACGACCACCTTGCACTTCCGAGCCATTTTCTACTTCAGAGCCTAGCTGCCCCCCCCCAAAGATCGTCACTTCAAGGTCACCATCCGTGCGTGCTTCTACAAGATTCTTGAAGTGCACCAGTGCTGGGTAGATTTCGTTATTGCGCATATCTTCTGGCAGCTGAGTGGCGATGACCATTTCATAAGATTGCGCTTGAGCAGTGGCACTGGCAATAGCCAGTGGCAGCGCGGCCATAGCCGCCATTAGAAAAGATTGTGTAGGCTTCATAACTTACCTCGTTTTGGTTATTGGCTGGTTTGCGTTATGACTGGCGTTTTCACTAGCTATTTCACTAGCGTTTCTACTAACTATTCCACTAACGATGTAATCGATTAATGCTTGTTATGGCCATCGCTGTAGATGGCGAACGTTAGTGCTTCCTATTATTTACTCGGCTCCCTGTTAGTTATTCGTTAATGGCCTCCCATACTTCAATCGCCGCCGCTAGGTCTTCAAGCGAGGCGCCGACTGACTTAAACAGCGTAATGGTGTCTTCAGCGGTGCGGCCTGGCCTAGCGCCCAACAGCACTTCGGCAAGATCTGCCTTGATATCTTCGAAACGAAAGGCTCCCTCTTCAATGGCTTGAAGAATATCGCCCGCTTCGCCCTTAGCACCTGCATAGGTGTCGACAAACACATCAGCTCGGCGTAGGCACTCAGCATCGGTTTCGCGCATTTGGGGGCGGAAAGCACCGATTAAGTCAACATGCGTGCCTGGTACCAACCACTCTCCTTTAATTAAAGGCTCAGTGGAGAGCGTGACACAGCTGACGATATCAGCCTGGGCAACAGCGCTTTGTAGATTGCCGACGACCTGGGTGTCGAAACGCTCGGCATAGGCATTAGCCACCGCAGCAGCTTTCTCGACACTCCTGCCCCATACCAGAACACGTTTGATAGGGCGCACGCTGGCATGGGCTTCGATAACCATAGGCGCCAACTTGCCTGTTCCCACTACCAGTAGGGTCTCTGCGTCTTGCCGCGCCAATGCCTTTGCTGCTAGCGCCGATGCCGCCGCCGTGCGACGCCGGGTCAGCTCACTGCCGTCAATACAAGCCAGCGGCTGGCCATGCTTGCCTTCGCTAAGCAAATAAAGCCCAGAAATGGCAGGAAGGTTGTGCTGGGCATTTTGAGGAAAAACGTTGACCATTTTGACGCCGATATAGCCTACCGTTTCCCATGCTGGCATTAGCAGCATGGTGGCTTCACCGTCGGGACGATACATCGCGTGATGATGGCGTGGCGGAGATTCAACGCCGTTCACAAAGGTAGTGTGTAGCCGCTTAATCAAACCTTCCCAGGTAAGATAGCGCGCCACTTCCGCCGCAGACACAACCTGCATATCAAGCCTCCGGCAGCGCAGCAACAACCATGATTTCTACTTTCCATTCTGGCTTGGCAAGCTTGGCCTCAACCGCTGCGCGTACTGGCGGGCGGCCAGGTACTACCCAGGCATCCCAGGCTGCATTCATTTGGTCAAACTCAGACATGCTGGTGACCCAAATCTGTGCTGAAACCAGTTGCTCTTTCGAGGTACCCGCTTGAGCTAACAACTGATCAATGCGCGCAAGTACCTGCTCGGTCTGTCCACGCATATCAGCCGTCGCATCACTGGGCACTTGGCCAGCGAGATACACGGTACCGTTATGAACCGCGACTTGGCTCATACGGGCATTGCTGTCTTGATAGGTAACGCTCATGGAGTCTCTCCAAGGAAGGTGGGGGGTTCCTCTTGAGACTACGATGATGATGAGCGGCGTGCTTGCCCGAAACTCTGACAAGTTTGCCCGTAAGTGTTGAAACACGCCAAGCAATGATGATCGCGGGTAGGCTAGCGGTCTGAGGAGGGGGAAATCTCAAAGTAGCGCCGATAAGCGCGTGAAAAACTGCCCTGGTCACGAAAGCCAACCAGCATGGCTATATGGCCTAGGCTTAGCGCACTATGCCGAACCAGGGTACGCGCGTGTTCAAGCCGCCTGCGCTGAACATACGCTAAGGGTGTCACACCAGTTAGTTCACGAAAGCAGGCATGAAAATGACCTGGGCTTAGCGCACATAATGCCGCTAATTGCTCCACCCGAATATCATCCGCTAAGTGCTGATCTAGCCAAGCATCCAGCCTTTCTAGATCCAGCCGCTCACTGATACTACGTACGCCAACCTGATCAGCAACTTTCTTCGGCTCATCTTGAAGGTACATATACAGCGCTCTAAGCAGCAGCACGGCAATTTCATTTTGCAGCGCGGGACACTGCTCTAACTGATGCGTTAAGGCATGAGTAAGCTGATTAAGCGCCGGAGGCACGGTGAAAAAACGTGGCTTATCGAACAGCCGCTCGATTTCACTGCCTTTCTCCAAAATCGCCAAGTGCTTTACCGGAATATCTAGCACCAGCGTGCGGTTGCTGCCATCCCCCAGGTACTCATGGTGACGGGACGACGGAATCAAGCAGCCACGGCGTGCCGTGACGCGCTCGCTCTGCCCTTCCATAGCAAGCTCCGTCACGCCACATGTCGCCAGAATTAACTGGTGAAAATCATGCGAGTGAGAGACCTGTTCGGGGGCTAAATTACGGTTATGCAGCTCAAACTGGACCATGGACATACCGTTTGATTCTACGTTGACGATTTCACTATAAAACGGCTGCCCATAGAAAAGCGAGAAAGCGCCAACGATCGGCTAACGCTTTCTTTATACGTAAAACAATTTTACAAACAGCTAACTCGACGTTTGAAAGACGGTCTCCGCCAAACTAGCCAACACCGTCTTCACACAGCCATTAGGCAATCGTATTGTAATTGGTATTCCAGTTAACATTATCAAAGTCTCCCAGATTAATAGTCTCGAACGACGCTAGCGTATCAATATTAAACGCGCTGTTTGAAAGTGCTTCGACACGTTGCAGTAGCGCGTCATCGGCGATCTCTTGCGTACTGCCATCACCCGCCAAGAGGTACACTACGTCACCGCTTTCCAGGCCAAGCTGATCGAGCCAATCAACACCGTTCTCGAATTCTGCAGTCGTGAACACGGCGAAAGCATCGTTAACATCTAGCGTTTGCACATCCTCGCTAATAACAAGCCCAGCGCCCTCACCACGTAGTGCTGCAAACTCTTCTACTGTTAGGCCAACGCGTAGTTCGTCGGCGCCTGGCACATCGCCGACGCGGAAGTCGGTGATGGTCATCACGCTACCGTCTGGCTGACCATCCACCGTAAAGGTTTTAGATAGTTGCTCAACGCTGCCACCCGCTTCAGCACCGGGCTGATGCGTGTAGCCATTGACCGTAAAGGCTATATTCAGGTCCTGCTCGGCATCACTCTCAAGCGGGTCATCGATTACAACAATGCTTGCGGCATCATCGACTAGAAAGTCAGCAGGTACCCCCCCATTGCCTGCGACATTAAGGGTGTAGATATTGCTGTAGGTATCCTGCACCACCCATGACGTTAATGAGGAGAGAGGCACATCGTTATTTACCGCGCCATCTAGCAACGTGCTAGCGGTGTCAAACAGTTCCTCAGCCGCGCGAACATCCAACAATCCAGCATCAAAAAATGCGCTTTGATTGGTATCCAGCGAGTAGTTTTCTGGGATGCTTCCTCCACTGATAAAGCGCTGCACTAGGTCTGCCAGGGGGTAAGAAACCGTCAGCCCTGTTTGGTCAAAGTTCTCTAGCTCGCTGAGCACTTCAAAATCTTGATAACCGATCTCATCAGTATTGACGCGCACACTGCTCGCCGCTAACAGCACGTCACTATCGATGGCGTCCATGAGCTGCTGAACACTATCTTCTACCACCCAGTTCAGCAGCGTTTCGCGGTCTAGCGCAGCGGCATTGTTGGCGTCTGCCATAATTGAGGCGACGGTGGCTAGCAGCTGCTCACCTTCCGCTACGGTTAACGAGGAGGCATCGAAAGGCTGATCAGCCAACACTTGATAACTGCCCGGACGCTCCTCTGTGCTGGCAGGCAACACCTCTCCAGCATCTACCACGGCAACCGCATCTTGTAAGGAGTAACCCACTTCTATGCTATCGAGCGTCACGTTGCCTAGCGCAACAAACGCTTCGTACTGTTCGGCGGTCAGAAGCTCATCAGCCCCCAACTCCAAGCTGGTAGTAGTAGCGCCCGTTACCCACGCTTCATCACTCGCCGCTAATAAATCATCCGCCCGAGCCCCGGTAATACTCCACATTTGCAGCACTTCCACACTGACATCGCGGCTGTTTAGCGCACCATCGACAATTGCCTGAACCGACTGATATCGGGCTTGTGCATCGGCAACCGTAGTAAGTGAGAAATTGGGTAGCTCACCACTGTTTGGGGTGATTTCATAGCTATTGGCAATGCTTTCAATCTGATTCAGCGTTAAGTTGCTGGTTAAGATAAATCGCACCGGCGTATCGCCAAGCTCAAAATTATCTAACCGTTGTAAACGCTGTAAATCGGCAATCGCTAGGATGTCGTTATTAACCGACACCTGCTCCGCGCCCGTGATATGCAGCGGGAACTCGGTGCCAGCCTGGGCCTCTAGCAAGGCAGTTGCCGTATCAACAACCGTCCATTTCAGTAGTGCATTTACTGCTGGCGTGGGCGCATTGGCATTTACCAGTGCAGATAGCGCTTTATCTACCAACGGTTTAACGTCTGCAGCAGTGAAGGTGCCGACAGGCAGCTCTTCATCGGCAATGCGATAACCCACACTGCTGTCGCTTGGATCTTTATTGAGGCTTTCGACACCCTCTTCGTCAATGACCTCTAATGCTTCTTCTAGGGTATACAGCACCTCAATAGGGTCATCGGTATACTGATAGTTACCTAGGGTAATCAACGACTGATATTGCGCATAGGTGATTTGATCATCCGTAATCACGACATTGCCAGCCAACGTTATGTGGCCTTGATTGATGACGCGAATAACGTTGTCAGCCGTGTCACTTACCGTCCAGTCAAACAGTGTTTGAACGGTTTGATCATCATTGGCGAGGCCGTTAGCTGCTTCTAGCACCGTGCGGATGTTGGCCAAGGTGTCGGCGGATTCTGAGACAGTTAAGGTCTCTACCAGGGCTGTTGTGTCATCTAGCAGGCTAAAACGCCCTTCTGGCGCGAGCAGATCGGCCTCTTCGGCACGCAACGCATCGCTAATATCGACATAGGTTACTGCGGTCGTATCACCTAAACTAAAGTTATTCAGCGTCGTATCCAAACGCTCGTACTGCCCAGCGGTTAACGTGGGGGTAGTAACTTGAACCGTATCCGCAAGCTGCAACCCGTCTGGAAGATTGGCCCTTAATTGCGCCTGGATATTGGCGTAGCTATCAAGCACGCTCCACGTATAAACATTGCTGAGATTAGGCGTGTTTTCAGCGTTATCCAGTAGTTGGCGCACAGCGGCCAGATCATTAATAGCAGCCTGTGCAGTCAATGGCTGCGGCGCAAATAACGCGCCAGTACTAATGATATAATTAGCCACTACGTCATCGTCGCCCATGGTAAACGCTTGCTCTAGCGTGTACTCCACCTGCTCGTCGCCGCGCTGATACCCACCATTATCACTCTCAATGGCTAGCAGAGCATTGTATTCGCCAACCGAAATAGTTCGATCAGTTACACGAAGCTCATCGGCGCGTACGATATGCGACGCATCTTGTCCAGCCGCCAAAATAGCCTCAGCAGTATCGTTAATCACCCAGTTGAATAGCTCGCCAGCGTCTAGCCCATCGGCGTTATTGGCGCTTTTTATAATGTCTTCAACACGGGCAAGCTCAGAACTGGCATCAGCAACACTGAGACTTCCGGGGGTATAAGCCTCTGTTTCAATTTGATAATTGTCCGCCAACTCAATGTCTGCATTGAGGGCACCTTCTAACGTGTATCGAACAACAGCGGACGCCAGTTCAAAATTCTCCAGCATTGCCAAACGTTCGTACTGGGATTGATTAATCCCAGCATTAGTAACGCGCACTTGATCCGCCAGCGTCACATGGTCGTCGGCAATATCACCAATGATGGTGTTGGCGTTATCGACGACTACCCAACTAAACGGCAGGTTTTCGAGCAGTTCAGCACTATTTTCAGCATTTTCCACCAACTCGACGACCTGGGCATACGCGTCACGTGCTCCTTCCACAGTGATTTCGCCAGCCTCACGAATAGCCTCTAGGTTGATCGCATAATTATTGAGCAGCGACTCATTATTGTCAGCGGTAATAGCGCTTGAAAGGATGTACTCAACGGTTTCTCCGGTGCGTACGTAGTTGCTATCCAGCTCAAGAAGAGCGTTATGCTGCGCCAGGGTGATCAAGCCGTCGCTAACGTTGACTGCATTGGCACGCAATAAGTGAGCGACGTCACCCGCGCCCAAAATAGCATCAACCGTATCAAACACTATCCAGTTGAAGAGCTGGTCGGCATTGGGCGTTTGTGGATTAACCGCATTAGCCAGGAGATCTTCTACTGTGGCAAGCGTCTCTTCTGCTTCCAATACGCTAACGCTGCCCGCATTAAAGGGCGGTTGCTCGGCAATTTCATAGTTATCCGCAAGCACATCGGCAGTGATTGCTTGCGCCAAGGTGTAGCCTACGACGGTTTCGCCTAGCTGGAAGTTTTCCAGCGTATTAAGCTGGTCAAACTCACCAACGGTTATCGCACGATCACTGATAGTGACGGGGTTAGCGCCAGCGATGTGGCCATCGTTGATATCCGCAATAATGGCATTGGCACTATCACTAACGGCCCATTGAAATAGCGTCAGCGGTGGTTGATTGTTAGCACCTTCCAAAACACGCGAAACATCGGCAAATGCTGACGCCGCTTGCGCAACGCTCACGGTTCCCACGTTAAGGGGAACATCGAGATCAATAATGTAGTTGCTGGCCAGCGGCGCTGCCTCAAGGGCTTCTGAAAGCGTATAGCCTACTTCTGTGGCTCCTAGCTCAAAACTCCCCAACGCATCAAGCTGCTTAAATTGCTCAGGAGTAATCACTGCTTCGGTGATGCTGATACCGCGGGCTTCATTAAGCTGCGGGTCAGCGCTGGAAGCGCCCATCACGTTGTCAAAGCTATCGAGGATGGTCCAGTTCAACAACATCTCGCGTGTTAAACCATCCTCGCCAGTGTTCAGAGCGCGATCCGTTAACAGCCGTGTTTCGTCAATAAGCTCTGCCGCTTCACGCAGGCTTAATTCATTATTAACAAACGGCGTTTCTGGATCTAACGTGTAGTTTGCGGGCATTTCTGCCGTTTTCAGCGCCTCTTCAAGCGTGTAAGGCACCACCGTGCTGCCAAGTACAAAGTTATCCAGCGTATTCAAGTCTGCAAACTGGTCCGGCCGGATCGTTTCGTCCGTTAGCGTAACGCGCTCAGCACCTAAAACGGCGGGGCGCTCCAAACCGCCAGTCACCAACACATCTTCGACGCTAGCGCGAATTGACCAAGTGTAAATGTCGGAAAGCTCGATAGGCGCCGTTCCAACATCGTAATCACCTGCTAAGATCTTCTCCACCAGCGCTAAACGGTCAGCGGCGACGGTCAACCCCAACGTGCCCGCAGAGAACCCCTGATCAGGGTTGATCAAGTACTGAGAGGGCAAGTCTCCGTTCTGCGCAAGATTAACCGCGGTTTGAAGCGTGAGATAAGCAAGATCAGCGCGAACATCAATCGTATTGGAAAGATCGCTGTTGGGGTTTTGAACCGCTTGTTGAGCATCGCGAAGCGGATTACTGTCGCCTTCTCGATAAGCATCAAGGCTGACGTCTGCCCCCGCTTTATCAATAGCGTCCAATGCTTGCTTCACTTGACCTGCTATAGAAGGCAGCCCTAGCGCATCGGCCATTTGCTGATTGGTCAGCTCACGCCCTGCCTCATTGGCTTGGTTGAGAGCGTTAGCCAGAAGTGACAGCGCGTCACTACTGCTGATACCTGCACTGTCGGCCATCGCCAGCAAGCCAGCAACTTTAACACCCGCGACAAGCAACTCTACGCTAGCAGAGTCCTCGCCCAGTGGGTCGCTAGTCAGCAAATCAACGCGTTCATCCAATCCCAATGCAGTTTTAATGACACTTTGTGAAGTGGCGTCGTTAATATCGAACTGCGACGATAACTGAACCATCATGGTGGTCAATGGCGTGATCACCGTGGCGTCTTCTGGTGCTCGCAACACCCCATTGAAGGGCAGCCCAGTAGCAATATCCACACCCCCCGTAGCAGTCAAAATGCCGCTGCCCTGCAAGCCACTAAAGAAACCGCTGTTGTCGGTTTCCACTTGATTGGCATTAACGGCACGGGTAACAGTTGCGCCAGCAATGTAGCCATCAATTACATAGCCGCTGATCGTAGATGGTTCAGAGCCGCCTCCGCCACCGCCACCACCACCGCCTGCTGCAACCGCCCCTAACGCCAGTGCGCCGCCACCGATATAAAGCCAAGGTGGTATCTCACCAAAAGAGCTGACCGGCGCGCTGCTCGCGCTCGTTCCAGCCGTTGAGACTTCTCTACCGCTAGCGCTAGGTGAAGAAAAAGACGCACTAGGCACAAAAAGCAGCGTGGCAAAGTCAGTGCTTTCAGCCACACCTTGCTGCAATGCGCTGCTCGGGCTAATTAATAAAAGATCGCCCTGCTGCACCACAGCGCCCCGCTCCACCAGTAACTGCGAACCGTCAGCGCGGGTAATCATCACATTGCCATCGGGCATCAGTTCCCATGTCTGCACATTGGGTAACTGGCTTAATGGCACCAGAAGGCCGCTGCCTGCATCTAATTTTTCCATTAACGCCGTGATATCGACCACCACGCGTCCACCTTCAAGCTCAACATCCGCTGCCGCCAGATAAATATGCTGGCCGTTATTCATCACCAAGGTGAGGCTGCCATTAGGCTGGCGAATGACATCATCAACGCCCTGCAGGTCATTAATGGCGACCATATCATCAGCCAATACCTGCTGCGCCATCAGCGGTAGTACTAGCGTCGAAGCCATTCCGCCGCGTTTTAACAATTTCTGGTTTTTCACCATCCAACGACGAACAAAAGCAAGACGTGCCTGTGGATCAGCCGGTATTTCTATGCGTGCCACACCCTCTTGGGTGTCAGCGAACTCTTGCCAGTCGCCCTGGGAGCCCACTGAACTCACCCTGACGCCATTGAGCAAGTGGCCGTTCATCACACCAGGCTGGGTCGACTTAAGAATATCGGCTGATGATATCGCCATTGAGCACTTCTCCACTTAAAGTTCACAGGCGCTTGGCGCCCTATTTTTGTGTCTGGTTGACGTTCATCGCCCACACGCCTGCACACACCCCGTTAATCAGGCGTATTAGAAAAATAAGCTTAAGTATTCCACAAAGAGGTACTAACCAAACCCTGAAAAAGGCTGGTTATATAGCGGTAACAGAGCATTAGACGCATCGCCACGACAAAAGCGCAGCCACAAGCAGGCAGTGAGAATAGCGGGAAGGGATAGCGGGATGAGCAGAAGCGGCAAATGACAAACAACAAAAAAGGGCTTAGCGATAAATCGCTAAGCCCTTAAATTTGGTGCCGGTGGCCAGACTCGAACTGGCACACCCGTAAAGGCGGCGGATTTTGAAGCCTTTGCTTATTAGCACGTTACAGCACACTGCCCGTATTTTCTGGCTTCTCTGCCTTATCAACAGCCTGTTTTGACCTGCTTTGGCATACAGCGATGGACACTTTTTTTCCACTTCCCTTAAGCCATGCCAAAACAAGTATTATCAAAAAAACTTATCCCCAACGCCCCAAAACCAAAATTTCCTTGGTAATCTTTCGTAACCGATATTCACTCAGGCATCATGGACGATGAAAAAAACAGCGCTACTCGCGTTCTTATTTGCTCTTCCCGTTACCGCTCACGCTGAACTATTCAAGTGTGTCGAGAATGGCCATACCACCTTTCAAGATTTCCCCTGTGCGAACGGCAATTCTGAAACAGTCGATACCAACAACTTAACCATTATTGCTCCCCCAAGGGTTACCACACCCTCTCAACCTGCCCGATCTGCGACACCTCAGCTACGCCAACCCGCCTACAGCTCATCCAGCAGTAGCTACCAAACCAGCACCCAACGCCGTAACGCTGAAGTGCGTGCCCGCGCTCGCGGGGTGGTGATTCCTGGAATGTCTGAAAACCAGGCCATTAGCGTGTTGGGCAATCCAACCCGTATATCCAGTTACACCTACGGGGGAAATCTCTGCCGCCGTTTGTACTGGGATGGACGCCAGCGTTTTCAAAGCGGACGCCATACGGTCATTATCTGCAATGGTGAGGTTTCTAGTTATGCAAGAAGATAACCTGACTTTAAAGCTACCTAACACCATATATAAATATTTTTAGCAAACGTCCATTTCCATCTACCAATTTTCTCACATCAATATTTATCTTATTATTTCTACGGTTTTTTGTATCGTCAAGAGATTTGCTTAACAACAATCCTTCAGAAAATGACAAACCATCATCAGCCTCATATGAAACTGTTTTACGCTCTGAGTCTAAATAAATCCTTCCATGAGGAGAAAGAGTATTCATTTTAGTCACATTGCATGACAAATTCTCCTCTAAATCTAAAAGTCTTTCTTCTTTCAGATAAAGATAGCTATCCTCATTAAATAACAACAAGGGAGTCCTAGGCTTACCAACTTCAACTCTAACGTTCCTATCCGTAACTATAGGTCTATGCATTTCTTTTACTGGCTTTCTCACCGAGTCGTTGAGCGCGCTAATAAAAGGCTCATCTCTCACCAGCTTCTTTACTTTTCTATTTTTTGGAGAGTAGGCTTTACCAATGGCTTTAGCTCCAACATACTTTACAAAATCATAAAGCCCGTCATAAACAACTTTCGTCGCAATAGCTTCAACGGGATGCTCTAGAACAACATTTATTACTTCAACAAAGCTTCCAGGCCTTGAAGCAGTACGGTATATTTTCGCTCCCTTTAAAGCTGTAGCCTTCCTTATAACCTCTTGATTAATATAAGCATGAGTTGTTATATGTAGCATTTTCGAAAAGCCATCCAAAGCCTCAATGCCATCATATAAATCGCTCACATTACTATCGTATATTCCACCTTTAAAGGTGAGTTTAAATTGGATATCTATACTTCCTTGCGGAAATGGTTCCCTATTACTCATCACATCCCCCTTTTTTATCTTTATCCACAACCCCTACCTCCCTGGAACCATCTATTCACAACCCGTTGCGCTAGTCGGTATCCGTCCCTGTTTGCTTCAACTCACGGCGAGCCCTCTCTATCTCGGGGCTTACTTGTCCGCACTCATCGTTAGTTTGGCCAGTCATTAACCAAAGCGTGTACTTCGGCCATTGCTTACAAATCGCCTCCAACATTTCACCTTTGGGCGCTCTTCCTGCCTGCTCAATACTCTCAACAGTTTTTTTATTAAAACCAATTAGTTGCGCAAACTCTGTGCGGCCTGATGTCTCGGCCTCACGAATTTCTCGCATTTTTTGGGCTAAATCACTGGACATATACCAACTTCTTCGTATACTAATTTCATCGGATACCAATTAATTGGTACACATGTTCTGAAGTGTACTGCATAAAGCAGTTCAGATTCTGAAGATAACACAACATGCCACAGCGAGCAGGTACAGCATGGAAACGAGCAACACGCCCCACGTCCCAGCACCTCAAGTGCCCATCATGACGATAGAGCGTTTCTCAGAGCTAACTGGCCTTTCCCCCGACACTGTTCGCGGCCAGCTTAACCAAGGAAACCTCCCTCTTATTAAGGTGGGTCGTCGCCGTTTGGTAAATGTCGCGCTCTTTACCGCTGAGTGCCTGCAATCGGAGGATTGGAACTAATGACCGTTCTAGCCCCTATCTCCTCGCTTGCGGCCTCCTTCACCCTGCTGGACACCGACATTCTCACTATCAGCACGCAAAAGCTCTTGCTGGACGGTGATCACACGCCCGACAACGTCACGCTTCACCAACATATCGCGCCTGCGGGTGGTTTCTGCTTTATCGATGTGCCTGCCGCTCACCTGTTCGCGCTAGACCTAGACGACAGCACCATTACCCGTGTCAGCGTGCTTAATAACGGCCACCGCTACGGCATCGTCTTTAAACACTACCACCACGCCCTGGCCTACCTCGCCAAGCACTACGGCCTTTCCCTGGCCGATCACTGCGCCCCTGCAACCACCGATGCCTCCCCCTGTTCGTCGGTAATTGTTGTTCCTGCGCATCTATCCACACCCCCACGGCTAACGCGTCGCCCGTTATCCACAACGGCCTTTAGCCCTTTCGGAGTTATGCACATGGCTAAAAAACAGCCCATCCGCGTGTTTCTCGACCAAGAGATTCACAGCCGTTACTTAATCCAGGCAGGCACCAACAGCCTCACTCCTTCGGCACTGGGGGAGCTTCTGATTGAGTACGGCATTACCCAGTTAGAACACGGCGATAAGGCACCGCTGAAAGCACCTGCCAGTGACGCCACCCCCGCTCCCTACGGAAACGGGGCATAAACCTGTGTCCCCTGCCCGTCATCCGTCGCCCTTCGGTCGCACGGCTTCTAGAGCCCTCACCGGTGCGGCTGTCATACCCGAGGCACGAGCGGTTGACAGCCGTGCCGGGGTGGGCTGCCGTGCAAAACGACCGAAGGGCACGGATAGGGCGAAGGGGACAACCCCCTGCCTCGATTCCAGAGCTTTGAGGGAGCGGGGCCAGCGGTGCCTCCACGGTAGGGACTATGCACGCGCCGCGACGTACTACGCCCAGGCTGAATACTGCCTATTAGTCGTCGACGGTATTACACCTGAAACCACTGAGCTAGCCATTCTCGCGGACTACTGCCTAACCCAGGCCGCCAGAACCCAACGCTAACGAAAAGGAAACACGACCATGATCAACACTATTCAAGCCCACGTTATCGGCGCATCACGTTACAGCATGGATAACGGCGTTAAAGGCGCAAAAATCACCGTTATGCAGTCGGCTTCTGCTGACAACGAAAACGTCTTAGGCAACCAGGTCAGCGTTATGACCGCGCCTTATGAAATCTTCGACCAGCTCCACGCCTCAGCCCCCCACATGCCTTGCAGCATGGAACTTGATATTGAACTGCGCACCTCTGCCGCATCAGCGGGTGGCAAAACCACCATTCACGTTATTGCCGCCCGCAAACCTAACGCCACTGGTAGCCCACAGCAGCAATCGTCTACTAACAGCGATAAAAAATAGGATTTTGAGCCATGGACACTAGTGAACTCTCTGGTCTGTGGCTCCTGGTTTATTGCGTCGGCCTCGTCTTGGCCTTCGGGATCGGCGCAATAAATGGGGGCCAACGATGAACGATCCCAGCCTTACGTTTGTTGTTGGTTCTCTTTTCACGTCCTACGCCCTCGGTTGGGCTTTTGGGCACATCATTCTTACGTTGAAACGCTTTATGGAGTCTGTCTCATGACCCTTAACACCATCGCACAACACGTTAAACACGCCGCTACCACCACACGCGGCAAAATCGCTGGCGGTGCTGCCCTGCTAATGGGTTCGGCAGCTGCTCACGCACAAACCACTGGTGCAGAAACTGCCTTTTCTGAAGTACAAGCAGCCGGTGCTGATATGGCCGGTTACGCATGGCCAGTAGTAGCTTCCATCACCGCTGCGCTGATCGGTATCAAGTTGTTTAAGAAGTTTGCTAACCGCGCTTCTTAATACCGCTCATTAACCCCAGATGGTTAGGCGCGTCGAATTAGGGAGCGGCTGGGGTTGCCGCGAGTCTGTTCGGCGTGCTCTAACCATCCAGGGATCAACCAAGGGGCAGAAACGCCCCTTTTTATATAGCGAGGAAAACATGATTAAAAAAGCCGTTCTTTTAACACTTACAGCGCCTTTTTTAATGGTGTTTTCTGATTATTCCTTTTCTGCTTATGAACCTGGGTATGCTCATACTTGTTTTTTTCGTTTCCCTGGCTCTCACTACGCTAATATAACTCCTGGCATGACCTCTAGGGGTGAATTGTCTTATTGGAGAGAGAGTCGCAGAAATTCTAATGGCGAAACAATACAATATGCTAATTGTATTGTTAAACGGTCTGATTATTCTCCCGAACTTTATCAATGGATGATTGAAAATCCTTTAAGCGTTTACCCCGCCGATGATAATAGCTGTTCAGAATATTCTGGCTCTTCTATTCCGTTATCTTTAGGTTCTGCAAATTACTTAACCTCTGGTGGTACTTATTCAACTATGGGTGGTACTTGTTCAGTTACTGGTTCCTCGTCGGTTTGTTCTCAGGTTGGTGATGAGCCTATGACTTGTACTGTTGACTTAGTTGCGACTTCTTCTGGTAGTCCTGGAGACCTTTCTTCCATTGTTGGAAACACTGAGTTTGATTTAATAGATAGTGGTTTTTCGTCTGAATTTTCGTTTGACGTTGATTCATCTTATCTACATGAGCTTCCTGGCGGTTGTATTGATAACTCTAACTGTGTGTTTATCGGTGAATCGGCTTTTTTAGTTGATTGGGATCAGGCTCCTGATTGGTTCAGTTATGTTGATACTAACGGCGTAACTCAAACGAACCCTAATACCGGTGACACTGGTGGTGGCGATACTGGCGGTAGTGATACTGGTGGTAGTGATACTGGCGGTGGCGATACTGGCGGTGGCGATACTGGCGGTGGCGATACTGGCGGTGGCGATACTGGCGGTGGCGATACTGGTGGTGGCGATACTGGCGGTGGCGATACTGGTGGTGGCGATACTGGCGGTGGCGATACTGGTGGTAGTGACACTGGTGGTGGCTCGTCTGGTGGTGGCTCGTCCGGTGGCGGCTCGACTGTGCCCGATTTTGAGCTTGATGATTCCGGCATTATTGAAGCTATTGGCTCCGTTGGCCGCTCTAACCGCGATGCCATCAACGCTCTATCTAACGACGTTACCGGCGCAATTAGTAGTCAAACAAGTGACTTTAATACGGCTACTAACGCTCAAACCGATGCTCTAAACAGCTCATTGAGCAGCCAAACAGATACGCTTGCAACTTCCCTTGATGACCAAACGAATAACCTCACTAGTGCTATTGAAGGCCAAACGGGAACTCTAACCGGTTCACTAGATGACCTCGGCATGTCCATTGTCGATGCCATTAACGCTTTTGGTTCGGGGTCTGGTGAAGCAGGTGAGGGGGAAGGTGAAGAAGGTGAAGGGGATGGCCTTTTAGGTGGTATTGCTCGTTTGCTCAATGGAATGGTTGATGATATCGCCTCTCGCTTTACCGAAGATCTCGGTAGCGGTGATGACCTGTTCAACTCCTCTGGCCTTGACGACACCCTTGATGGAGTAGCAGCCCAAGAAGAACAGCACGCCGATGATGTAAACATCCTGATGGATGAGATCGGCGATGGAGCTACCTCTGGCATAGCCGAACAAGTCACCTCCCGCTTACCCTCGCTGCCTTCCGGTGGCTGCGTTCCGCTACAGTTCGGCCCCATGGAAATCACTTGCCAAGCATTCAACACCATCAAGCTCTGGCTCACGTGGATCATCTACTTCTGGACGGTAGTTAGCATCATCGACACCTTCTTTCGTTCTGAACAGAGGACAGCGTAGATGGCACTTCCTGCACTGCTAGGCATGGGCGCAATCATCAGCTTTTTCACGCGCATTGTTGAATGGTTTGTCACCCGTATCGCGTCCCGCTTTACCAGCCGCTTAGCGGGCATGCTGGTATGGACAACGCTCTATATCACGCTCCTGGTGGCTCTTGCTTCCACCTTTGCGTTGATCATCAACGGTATTAGCGCCTCACTTCCTTCTGAACTCGCTAACGGCATGGGTGCTGTGAAGCCTGACAACCTTGAAGCCTGCATAGCTGCTATTTACAGCAGCAAAGTGGCCATGTGGGTCTTCCAGCAGAAAAAACAATTAATTGATTGGGAGCAAGGGAGGCCCGTTCTCTAATGGCCGTTTACGTCGTCACCGGAAAGCTCGGCGCTGGAAAAACCCTTGTCGCTGTCGGCAAGATCAAGGACAAGCTTAGCCAGGGCTGTAAGGTCGCAACGAACCTAGACTTAAACCTAGATAAGCTCATTGGTGAAAAAGCCAAAGAAACCCGCTGCTACCGCATTCCTGATAAACCCGTTCTTGCTGACCTGGAATCTATCGGCACCGGTACCGACGCTTACGACGAAAACCACAACGGCTTGCTCGTCCTGGATGAATGCGGCACTTGGTTTAACGCCCGATCCTGGAACGACAAAAGCCGCCAAGACGTTATCAACTGGTTTCTCCATGCTCGTAAATTGGGCTGGGACATTATTTTTCTGATTCAAGACTTGTCGATCATGGACAAGCAAGCCCGTGTTGCCCTGGCGGAACACGTTGTTTACTGCCGTCGCCTGGATCGGGTTTCCATCCCCTTCATCGGCGCTATTTACTCGCTGTTCATGGGCTCAAAAATACCGTTACCGAAAGTCCACCTCGGCATCGTTAAGTATGGCGACTCTCCGCAAAGCCTCACCGTTGAACGTTGGACTTATACCGGCCGCGCCCTCTACCCCGCTTACGACACCAAACAAGCCTTCTCTGATCACTACCCCCACGGCACGTACTCCGTGCTGCCGCCCTGGTACACCCACGGCATGCACCGCGTACCCCATGACGCGAGGTTCTATATGAAAATGACCCGTATCTACTGGAAACGCTTCAACCGCCCGTTTCTTTCGTTTGCCTCGTTTGGTATCGGCTGCCTACTCACGGTATCCGTTTTAGTGGCTGACCGAGTTAATGCCCGTGCCCAGGATCAACCGCCCCCCGCTGCACCGTTAGAGCTTCCCAACCTAAGCACCACCCGCATCGCCAGCTTTAGCCAGTTTGGCGACCACACTAACTACCACCTCATTGATAGCGACCGCAACACATCCACCACTGACGACCTCGCCCGCCAAGGCTTCGACATCGTCCCCGTGAATGCTTGCCTCGTCCGCGTAGAAAATGGAGTTACCCATGAAGAAGTTCGTTGCTAATACCGTTGCCGCTTTTGCCTTCGCCACGCTCACCAGCACCGCCAACGCCACGCCGATACAGATGCAAGACACTGATATCCGTGATTTTGTGCGCTGGTACGTAGAGCAAACCGACACCTCCTTAGCCATCCATCCCACTGCTACCGGAACGCTTACCGTTTATGCACCGGATGTGCCCGATCACCAGCTTGATGAGTTCTTTCAAGGTGTGTTGAGTTCACATGGTTACACTATACAGCCAGGTAACCCGCCCACCGTTGCGCCTGCTAGCCAACGCCCAACGGCATCCATGACCCAACAAACACCAGGTGTTTCTTTAGAACCAACCAAACCCGCTGCCACGATCGCCAACGAGCCAACACCCACCCCACCACCAGCTCCCCAGGCAACACACCTGTTCTCCTTCGACAACGTGCGCGCCGATGACATTGCCCCACTGGTCACCAGCTTTCTCACTCAGAACGCCCAGGACGGCATTACCCCGCCTCGGGTACAGGTGCTTCACGCTTCCAACGCTATCTTAGCCAAAGGGCCAGAAAAGCAGCTTGAACAGCTCCAAGGATTTATCCCCCAAGTAGACGTCGCCCACCCTCAGTTACTCATCCAGGCGGTAATTTTCGAAACCACGGATGGGGATACCTTCGATCTTGGTGTTGCTCTTGGTCGCGCCACCGGCTCCCGCATTGCTGGTGGCTTTAACACCGGTAGCTTAGGAACATCGTTAGCCTCCTCTGGTGCTACTTTCGGGATCTTCGACGGCAACGTACTCGCTTTAGCTATCAATGCCTTACAGCGAGATTCAAGCTCTAACGTGTTATCCACACCGCAAATACTTACCCTGTCCGGTAAGCGTGGCACGATCTCCATCGGTCAGAATGTGCCGTTTGTCACTGGTCGCGTCACTGGTGAATCAGCCGACGTTAACAGCCCTTTCCAGACCATTGAACGCCGCGATATTGGTATACGTTTAAACGTGCTGCCTGTGGTCACTGCCTCTGGTTTAGTGATCATGGATATCACTACCTCGGCTGACTCGCTGACTGATTCTGTGCTAGCCTCTGACATTATTACGAATCAACGGCATATCAATACCACCGTTCAGATACGTTCCGGCCAAACGCTTCTTCTAGGCGGCCTCTCGTCCCAAAACGACCAACAACAGGTCTCGGGCGTTCCAGGCTTACAGAGCGTTCCCGTTGCCGGTCGTCTATTCCAGAACGAATCCAACTCCCGCCAACGTACCAATCTACATGTGCTGTTACAGGCAACTGTTCTGCCTCGTTATGACGCTAACCAGCTCGTCACCGACCATAACGCCGCTCAAACCGTGGCAGGTCTGATGACTACAAGCTGGCGTCACGAGGTCGAGACCCTCCCTGTAACACGTCTCGCAGAGTAATTATCCAACTTGAGCTATTGGCTCACTACAGCACATTGCGACATTTAGAAATTTACAGGGAATAGGCCATGGAACGTTGGAATCGTTATTCGTTGGCATCGTTACAGCGAGGAGAAGAAGATCAATTTGGCAAGCTGCTGATTAGCTCTGCTGGGCAGCGTGAAATGCACAAAATTCATCTTCTGAATGCTGGCGTCGATACCGTCCGCCAGCTTTACCAAGGCAAACCGTGCCTTAACCAATTTGATGAGATCATTAACGTTTACAACGAAGGCAAAGGCGCAACCATGCGTCTCTTTGATGTAGATTGGGCAGTAGGTGCCGGCGCAGCCGGTTCCGGCTTCCGCTATCGACTCCAAAACAATGAACTAGGAGTGATCGTCTTTTTCCAGGCACGTCATGTCAAAAATGAGAACATCGGTACCCACCTAAAAATTGAGCTTTCCCCTCACTTCATTCAAGAGCGCAGCCCCCAAGAGTGCCAAGACTTCATGTACAACATTGCGGCTCATATGCTCGCTCATGTTGAACCTATCGGCTGTGCAATACACTTGGCGTTAGACGTACAAGGCTGGGAGCCACCTAGCGATTTTATGCAACGCTTCGTAACTCGCTCTAAGAAAATTATGCGGATCGACGGCATTGATACCTTAGAGTTCGCCCACGGCAATATTGCTACCACCTATGGCCGCGGTGAAACCTACATGTTTGGTACGGCTGGGGCGCTCCAATGCTGTATCTATAACAAAACACTCGAAGCCAAGCACCGCGACAAAATGCATTTCTGGGAAGGTATCTGGAAAAACGCCGTTAAAGACGACCTCAGTCAAGCTTACGATCCTGATCAAGATGTGTGGCGTATCGAGCTGCGCTTTCATCAATCGGTGCTCCGAGAGTATGCACAGGGCATCCCCTGCAACGTCGACACTGGCGAAGTCCTTGACGACTCCCACGGCTTCAACCGCTTTATTGACGTAGTACCGCACCTCTCCGGCCTCTGGCGTACTGCCATGCAATCCTATCGATTGGATATTCGTCGCAATCTTATTGATCCCGCGTGGCAAGTGATGCAAGAGGATGCCCGTTTCTACTGTCATGAGCCTGGTTTCATGTACAAACGCGCCCGCAAAGCGCCTGGGCTCGGCAACGAAAAGAACGTAACCCTGGCGTTTGGCAACCTCATTAGCATTTACGCCCGTCAGGGTTTCCGCACCCATGAAGCTGTTCGCTTTCTCCAACGCTCCGGCATGTGGGAAGACCTCGCAGAATATTACCGACGAAGAGGCGTCGACTCCGGCCAATTCCGGCAGATCGTAGAACAGAAATTGATAGAACGGCGATTGGTGGGTAAGGCAGCGTAAACATGGCCATCAAAAAAGTAGAAAATGGCTGGCAGGTTGATGTCCGCCCCTTTGGCGTACATGGAAAACGCGTCCGCAAAACTTTCCCTAGCCATGCTAAAGCGAAGCGCTTTGAAAGCTATGTACTTGGTCAGGCAGCTTTAGGTGAGCCATATGGCCCCAAAAAGCGCGACAAGCGGCGTTTAAAGGATTTAATCCAGCTTTGGTTTAACTATCACGGCGTGTCGCTTAGAGACGGCCAACGGCGTTTTTCACAGCTAAATGCGCTCGCTGATATGATGGGCAACCCTCTCGCCAGCACAATCACCCCCGCTGACGCTACCCGCCTACGACAGAAACGCCTCGAATCCGGTATTACCCCTAACACTGTGAACCATGACCAGGCGCATCTTAGAGCCGTATTCAATACGCTTATCAAGCTAGATGAATGGAGCGATACCAACCCTTTCGCCAAAGTGCAGCCGCTACGCCTTCAAGAAAAAGAACTTTCCTATCTCACCCATGAAGATATCAACGCGCTTTTTGAAGCGCTTAGCGAATCCAGTAACCCAGATGTTTTGCTCATTACTCACTTATGCCTAGTGACAGGAGCCAGGTGGAGTGAAGCACAATATTTAAGGGCGGAAATGCTCAGGAACAGCCGCGTTACCTTTAGCACAACCAAAAACGGTAGGAATAGAACTATCCCCCTTCCAGAAGACCTATACCAGGCTTTGCTTGCTCATGGCTCTAGGATCGGCAGGCTTTTCCCCACTCCTGCCTATAAAGCTTTTTCGGCAGCGCTCATTAAAGCGAAAATTACGTTACCCACAGGCCAACGCACTCACGTTTTACGTCACACGTTTGCTTCCCATTTCATGATGAACGGGGGCGACGTTTTGACGCTACAAAAAATTCTTGGGCACCAAACTATTTCTATGACAATGCGTTATGCACACCTTTCGCCCGATCATTTAGCCGACGCGATTAAGTACGCGCCAAAAATATCGGTGGACAAAAAGTGGACACTCGAAAAAACGGGGGAGTAAAAAAACCAGGCAAACAGACACGAAAAAGGGGCCTAAGCCCCTGATTCTAAAGATGGTGCCGGTGGCCAGACTCGAACTGGCACACCCGTAAAGGCGGCGGATTTTGAATCCGCTGCGTCTACCAATTCCGCCACACCGGCAATGGCTGCGCATTATACGGAGATAACCTCGCAGGTCAATCACATTGACTGACTTTATCCATCTAAAGCGCTATCCTATGCCGCCTGTTTGACCACTGACAAGAGCCATTTCCATGCAGCGCGCGGATTTTCATTTCGAGCTACCCGACGAGCTAATCGCTCGTTACCCTTCTGAGCAGCGCAGCGACTGCCGTTTGCTATGCGTGGATGGCCAAAGCGGCGCGCTTGAGCATCGCCGATTTCCTGATTTACTTGAGCTGCTCGAACCCGGCGACTTGCTGGTATTCAATGATACGCGTGTCATTCCAGCACGCTTGCATGGCCACAAGGCTAGCGGCGGTAAAGTCGAAATGCTGCTGGAGCGTCCGCTGGACAGCCACCGTGGTTTAGCGCATATCCGTTCGAGTAAATCGCCCAAACCCGGCACCGAGCTGATCTTTGAAGGCGATATTCATGCGGTGGTTGAGGGCCGCCGCGATGCACTTTTTGAGCTGCGTTTTTTAGGCGACACGCCCATGATTGCGCTGCTTGAAAAGCACGGCCATATGCCACTACCGCCCTATATCACCCGTGACGATGAACTGAGTGATCGGGAACGCTATCAAACGGTGTATGCCCGCCGCGACGGCGCAGTAGCGGCGCCCACCGCTGGGCTTCACTTTGACCAACCGCTACTAGATGCCCTGGCCGCAAAAGGCATTAACAGTGCGTTTGTCACGTTACATGTCGGCGCTGGCACCTTTCAACCAGTGCGCGTCGACAACATTCTTGAACACCACATGCACAGCGAGTGGATTGAGGTTTCTGAGGCCGCCTGTCAAAAAGTGCGTGACACTCAGACCGCCGGGAAACGGGTCATTGCCGTCGGCACCACCAGCGTGCGCTGCTTAGAAAGCGCGTGCCTGAAAAGTAGCGACGGCCAGATCGCCCCCTACAGCGGCGACACCGATATCTTTATCTACCCGGGCTACCAGTGGCGCTGTGTGGATGCCCTGATTACTAACTTCCACCTGCCCGAGTCGACCCTGCTGATGCTGGTCTCCGCGTTTGCTGGCTATGAACACATGATGCGCGCTTACCGCACGGCAGTAGACGAGCGCTACGCATTCTTTAGTTACGGCGACGCCATGCTGCTGACCCGCTAAGCACGATACGCCCAGCGCTTTAACCGATTATTGACGAGTTATTTAGATGCGAAACGAATGTTTTATGCGCTTTGAGCGCCTAGCTGACGATGGCCGTGCGCGCCGTGGACGTCTGCACTTTCCCCGCGGTACTGTAGAAACACCTGCCTTTATGCCGGTAGGCACCTACGGCACGGTGAAAGGTATGACGCCAGACTCCGTGAAAGAGATTGGCGCAGAAATCATTCTCGGCAATACCTTCCACTTATGGCTGCGCCCAGGTACCGATGTCATTGAAGCTCATGGTGACCTACATGACTTTGCGCAATGGGATAAGCCTATTCTGACCGACTCCGGTGGCTTCCAGGTCTTTTCCCTGGGTGAAATGCGTAAGATTACCGAGCAAGGTGTCCATTTCCGCTCGCCAGTAGATGGCAGCAAGGTATTTATGGGGCCGGAAGAGTCCATGGCCGTGCAGCGCTCGCTGGGCTCTGACGTTGTGATGATCTTCGACGAGTGCACGCCGTACCCCGCTACCTTTGAAGAAGCGGAAAAGTCCATGGAGCTTTCGCTGCGCTGGGCCCAACGCTCCCGCGATGCTCATGGTGACTCGCCCTCAGCGCTGTTCGGCATTATTCAAGGTGGCATGCACCCTGAGCTTCGCGAACGTTCACTAAAAGGGCTGCTAGACATTGGCTTTGATGGCTTAGCCATTGGCGGGCTGTCGGTGGGCGAACCTAAAGAGGAGATGATCAAAGTACTCGATTATCTGCCCACGTGGATGCCTGACGACACCCCGCGCTACCTAATGGGCGTTGGCAAACCAGAGGATTTGGTAGAAGGTGTGCGCCGAGGCGTTGACATGTTCGATTGTGTGATGCCCACCCGCAACGCGCGCAATGGCCACCTGTTTACCTCCGAAGGTACAGTCAAGATCCGCAATGCCAAGCACCGCTTTGATACCCGTCCGCTTGATGAAGAGTGCGACTGCTATACCTGCAAGAATTTCTCACGCGGTTACCTGCACCATCTAGATCGCTGCAATGAGATGCTTGGCTCCATGCTGAACACCATCCATAACTTACGCTATTACCAGCGCGTGATGGCTGATTTGCGCGCGGCAATCGAAGCGGGTACATTGACGACCTTTGTGGAAGGCTTTTACGCCCAACGCGGCCTGCCAGTGCCTCCCCTAGCGAATTAAATGCCTCTCGCCTATGGCGAGTGGTTTAACCCGTTCACCCATTACACTTTCTAACCCAGGAGTTCTCTGAAATGCTGGATTTTTTCATCTCACCAGCCCATGCCCAAGAAGCCGCTGCCGGCGGTGGCATCGCGCAAATCGTCATGCTGGTCGGCTTCGTGCTGATTTTTTACTTCCTGCTGTGGCGTCCCCAAGCAAAGCGCGCCAAGCAGCACAAGCAGCTGGTGACTAGCTTGGCCAAAGGCGACGAAGTCGTCATCGGTGGCGGGCTTGTTGGCCGCATCACCAAAGTCAGCGATGAATTCCTGACCCTGGAAGTATCTGAAGGCAACGAAGTTAACGTGCAGAAAAACGCCGTGGCTGCCGTGCTGCCTAAGGGCACTATTAAGTCCATCTAACGCTTGCACCTCCCCCTGCCGTTCCAGTGCCAGCCACCCCGGCAGGGGTGACATGGTAGCGTCGATGATGAATGTTGCTGTGCGCGATATTTTCGCGCGCAGCAATTCCGTTTGTAATTGAAGGCAGGGCTTGCATGCTCAACCGTTACCCCCTGTGGAAGTATCTGCTGATACTGGTCATCTTAGTAGTCGGCCTGATCTATTCACTTCCCAATCTATTCCCCGCACATCCCGCCATCCAGATTAGCGATGCCCAAGGCAATGCGCTGGATGAACGGCAAATAAACCGCGTCGAAGAAGCACTCGCTGAAAATGGCATCGCAATCAGAGCGATGGAGCACGAGGGTGGCCAGTGGCTTATTCGCCTGCAAAATGACGACGACCAATTAAACGCCAGAGACGTTGCCACCGACGTACTAGGCAACGAAGCGACGGTCGCATTGAACCTCGCTGAAGCGACGCCCAGTTGGTTACAAGCCTTATCCGCTTCACCTATGACACTAGGTCTAGATTTGCGTGGCGGTGTCCACTTCCTACTGGAAGTCGATATGGATGCGGCGCTTACCCAGCGGCTAGAAGTCAACGCCAGCGCCATGCGCGAGCTGCTACGTAGCGAGCGCATCCGTTACCGCAACACAACCGTTGAAGAACGCTCTCTTTCCATTGACTTTGCCAGCTCAGAAGACCGCGACACGGCACGACGTTTAATCAATCGCGACTTTCCTGACTTTGAATACAGCAATGAAGGCGATGGTCGCGCCGCTAGCCTAGTAATGACGCTTACCGACCAAACCATCAATGAAATCCAGGATTATGCGGTTAACCAAAACTTAACCACCTTACGTAACCGCGTCGACGAACTCGGGGTTGCCGAACCCATGGTTCAGCGCCAAGGCCCCAATCAAATCGTTGTTGAGCTACCAGGCATCCAAGACACTGTTGCCGCCAAACGTATCGTCGGCGCAACGGCCAACCTTGAGTTTCGTCTAGAAGCACGTAACGACACGCCCGACCTCGAAACCGAACGCTTTTCTTTCCGTAATGATCCTTCCCGCTCTGCTGACCTGATGCGTGATGTCATCATTACTGGCGACAGCGTATCCAGCGCCAGCCACAGCTTTGATGAGAACGGCCGCCCCCAAGTCAATATCAACCTGGACGGCACCGGGGGAACATTAATGAACCGCGCCACGCGCACCAATATTGGGCGCAACATGGCGGTGCTGTTTATTGAGCATAAAAGCGAAGACCGTGTTGAAGTCGACCCAGAGACCGGCGCAGAGACCATCGTTCGTGACCCTTACGTCGAACGCGGCCTAATTAGCCTTGCGACGATACAAAGTGCGCTGGGCAACAGCTTCCGCATTACGGGGCTAGACTCCCCCACTGAAGCAGCCGAGCTGGCACTACTGCTGCGCTCCGGCTCGCTAGCCGCGCCCATCTACTTTGTGCAAGAGCGCACCATTGGCCCAAGCCTGGGTGCCGAAAACATCGAGCGCGGCTTGCTCTCGGTTCAGATCGGCTTGCTACTAGTCGTGATCTTTATGCTCGTGCGCTACAAGGTGTTCGGCATATTTGCCAATATTGCCCTGGCACTCAACCTGACGCTGTTGATTGCCATTATGTCGATGTTAGGGGCAACGCTTACACTGCCAGGCATTGCGGGTATCGTGCTAACACTGGGCATGGCGGTGGATGCCAACGTACTGATATTTGAGCGTATCCGTGAGGAGTTGCGCAACGGCTTATCAATCCAGCAAGCCATTTACGCCGGTTACGAACGTGCTTTCACGTCCATTGTGGATGCCAATATCACCACGCTGCTAGTCGCGGTGATTCTGTTCTCGATTGGCACCGGCCCAGTGAAAGGGTTTGCCGTTACGCTCTCGATTGGCATTTTGACGTCGATGTTCACCGCTCTGCTGGTGACACGTGCCATGGTCAACCTTACTTATGGCCGCAAGCCCGTCAAAAAGCTATGGATTTAGATCACATGGATTTGAATGACATGGTTTTAAATGACATAGATTTGAAAAGCACGGATCTAAACCGCGTGCTTAGCCCAGAATTCAAGAGGTGGTAATGAAACCCCTATCACAACTGCAAATCGACTTTATGGGACGACGAAACCTTGCGTTCGTTATCTCTGCTGTGCTGCTAGTAATATCGATTGGCGCGATTATTTTTCAACAACTCAACCTGGGGTTAGATTTCACAGGTGGCACGCTGGTTGAAGTGCGCTATGGTACCGCGCCCTCACTAGACGCCATTCGCCAACTACTGGAAACCAGCGGTTTCCAAGATGTGTCGGTCCAAACCTTCGGAGCATCCACAGAAGTACTTATTCGCTTACAGCAGGCGTTTGATCCCGATGTAGGCGGTGAAGTGGTCAGCCTGCTACGCGCTGACGGCGCTAGCGTTGACCTAGTTCGCGCCGAGTTCGTTGGTGCTCAAGTAGGTGAACAGCTTCGCGACCAAAGTGGCCTGGGCTTAATGGTAGCGCTGGGTGTGGTCATGCTCTACGTAGCGTTCCGCTTCCAGTACAAATTTGCACTCGGGGCACTGCTTGCTTTGCTACATGACGTAATCATCGTCGTGGGCATTTTTGCACTGTTCCAGCTCGACTTTAACCTCACCGTACTCGCCGCCATCCTCGCGGTGATTGGCTACTCACTCAACGATACAATCGTCGTTTACGACCGTATCCGTGAAGCCATCCGCACCTCGCGTATCGATGATATGCCGCAAATCTTTAATGAAGCGATCAACGCGACGCTATCTCGTACGTTAGCGACCTCTGGTACGACGATACTTGTACTGCTTGCGTTACTGCTTCTGGGTGGCGATATGATCCAGAACTTCGCCATCGCGCTGCTGATTGGCGTTCTCGTGGGCACCTTCTCCTCGATTTATATATCGGGTGCGCTACTACTTCCGCTCAAGCTATCTCGAGAAGACCTCATCCCCACTAAAAAAGAAGTGGACGAAGAGGAAGAAGAACTGCCTTAAACAGTGGATCTGTCGCGCCAAACGTTGGTTGGCACACAACAAAAAGCCCTGCTGGTGAAACACCAGCAGGGCTTTTTACTTACATCATGTTTAACGCTTAAAAATGCGGTGCCAATTGTTTAATCAAGGCTTTGTAAAGACGCGGGCCCGCAGCCATTAGCTGCCCCTCAGCATTCACTGTCGGCTTGCCATCAGGCGTGCCCATCAATGCACCCGCTTCTTTCAGTAATAGCGTTCCCACCTGCATGTCCTGCTCTTCAAGGCCCAGGACAAAAGCACTGTCCACACGACCACAGGCCAGCTCGCAAATATCCAGCAAGCCGCTGCCTGACGCCAACATGGCTTCTACTTGGGGGGCTAACTGTTGAGTAATGGTCAGATAAGCCGGCAAGTGGTTTGGGCGCAGCCAGGTTTCCGGAAGGCTCATGGCCATTCGCGTACCTGAAATTGCTGTCGGCTTGCTAACACGCATGCGTTTATCGTTGTGTTGGGCACCGCGACCACGGCTGGCGATATATTCGTCATCACCAAACGGCGAGAGCACCACTGCGTGTTCAGGGCGACCTTTCACGAGACACACCACTGAGAGAGCAAAGCCTTTACCTGCCACTGCTAAATTTGAATAGCCGTGCATTGGTTCAATTTTCCAGACAATATCAGCACCTTCGCCTTCGCCCGCTTTATGGGGCGTATAGCGGCCGCTGAAACCGTGCAGGGGATAACCACGCTGCAGCTGCTGAACAATAGTGGCCTCTGCCTTGCGAGCGGTATCTTCTAGCAGGCGGTCGAGGTTAAATTCATCGTGAGCATTCTCAATGCGCTCACGCACACGTAAAAAGTGTTCAACAGCGCCACGCGCAGCGCGCAGCGTAAATTGGACCATAGGGTTCATGATCGGGCCTTGTCACAGTGATGTTAAAGAACGGAGGCAGTGGCAGGACACTGCTTTGGCGGGCAATTCTAACAGAGCCCCCTCGGGCATGCCATCGACTCATGCTAAACTGCGCGTTTTCCGCACTTGATTACCGAGCCCATTATGCTTGAGCGCATTCGTATTGTTCTTATTGGCACCAGTCATCCTGGCAACATTGGCGGCGTCGCCCGCGCCATGCACAACATGGGTCTGGCCGATTTAGCCCTGGTGGCCCCTCGCTGCGAAGTGATTACCCAAGACAGTATCTCCCGCGCCTCGGGAGCCGATCACCTGCTTCATCAGGCAACGGTTCACCCTACCCTTGAAGACGCCGTTGCTGACTGCACGCTGGCCGTGGGCGCCAGTGCCCGCTCGCGCACATTGCCCTGGCCGATAATTTCCCCACGTGAGTTAGCCGAACGACTGCCCAGCGAATGCCAGCCCCAAAATGCACGCGTAGCCCTGGTATTTGGCCGTGAGGACAGTGGCTTGACCAATGCCGAGCTGCAGCGTTGTCACGCCCACGTACATATTCCCACCAATGCGGACTTTAGCTCGCTAAACCTAGCCGCCGCCGTTCAGGTTATCGCGTATGAGTGCCGTATGGCATGGCTTAGCCAAGAGGATACCGCCAGCACCGCACAAGAAGAAGGCGATGATGCGCTGGCAACCCACGTCGAGCTAGAGCGCTACTTTGAACATCTGGAGCGCGCTTTAATTGCCATTGAGTTCCATGACCCTGCTCAGCCACGCCAGTTGATGGCACGACTTCGCCGCCTTTACTTGCGCGCACGTCCTGAGAAAATGGAAATGAACATACTGCGCGGCATTCTTTCGGCAACGGAAAAAGCAGCGGACCAACGGCAGCCATAGCTTGGCATGCCGGTTGAGCGGCAATGGCCTAAACTTGAAGTCACGCTCATGCGCCCCAACATCGCCTTCTTAACAACCGCTTCGCACTAACGATATTCCATAGAATTCGATACCCAGAGCATCCATGACTGCCGCCCTTTAACGCCCAAGGATCACCCATGTTTCAACGCCTGCGTGAAGACATTAATAGCGTATTCGACCGCGACCCTGCGGCACGTAACTTTCTTGAGGTGCTGACCAACTACCCTGGCCTGCACGCCCTGCTGCTGCATCGCTGCGGACACTGGCTATGGAAGAAAAACCTCAAGTGGCTAGCGCGTACGTTATCGACATTTTCCCGCTGGCTCACCGGCATCGAAATTCACCCAGGTGCTACCATTGGTCGTCGTTTCTTTATCGACCATGGCATGGGCGTAGTGATTGGCGAAACAGCACTGGTTGGCAATGACGTGACGCTGTATCAGGGCGTTACCCTGGGGGGGACTAGTTGGAATAAAGGCAAACGCCACCCTACCCTGGAAGATGGCGTGATTGTTGGTGCAGGCGCTAAGATTTTGGGTCCGTTTACCGTTGGCGCTGGGGCAAAAGTTGGCTCCAACGCGGTGGTGACAAAGGAGGTTCCTCCCGGCGCGACGGTGGTGGGAATTCCTGGCAAAATCGTTAAACGTGCTGACCCCGATATTGAAGAAGCACTCGATATCGACCCTGCCCGCCGAGAGGCTATCTGCCAGAAGTTCGGTTTTGACGCTTACGGAGTCAGCCAGGATATGCCCGACCCCATGGCACGCTCGATGCAGGCGATGCTTGACCACATGCACGCAGTGGATGAGCGCATTGAGCGCATGTGCTCAACACTGCGCAAGCTTGATGCCAACTATCGCGACGGACAACTGCCGGCTCTTCGCGATGAAGACTTCGCCGACATTCTCGACGAACATGAAACGGGCTGCCCAGGACTGGGGCGCGAGAGCCAAGACAGCCCCCCCAAAACGACCGCAGCAGATACAACAACGCGCAATAGTTGACCAAAGCACTCAGGATTTCCATAATGGCATTACATTTGCCGTAAGTGCGCTGAAGGTTCAGCGTCGAGGTGCCTGCCATGCGCTTGACTACGAAAGGCCGTTACGCGGTTACCGCCATGCTCGATTTGGCGATCAATAGCCCCCAAGGGCCTACCAGCCTGGGGGATATTTCCCAGCGCCAGGAAATCTCACTCTCTTACCTTGAGCAACTGTTTGCCCGCCTACGCCGCGCAGGCCTTGTTAGCAGTGTGCGCGGCCCTGGCGGCGGCTATTTGCTAGCCAAATCGCCTGATGCCATTAGCGTTTCCCAAGTGATTGACGCTGTTGACGAAACGGTAGATGCAACACGCTGCCAAGGACTGTCTGACTGCCAGCAGGGCGACACGTGTTTAACTCACCACTTGTGGTGCGAGTTGTCGGGGCAGATTCGCAACTTTCTTGACGACACCAGCCTTGCACAACTAATGCAACGACCTGATGTTATGCGCATTGCTTCTCGGCAAAAGCAGCGCACGGAAGCAGGCATTCTCGCCTCTTCTCCTTAACGGCTTTCACCGCACGTTGGAACCTATGACGATGACTCCACCCTCTTCGCTGCCAATTTATTTGGACTACGCCTCCACCACGCCGGTAGATAGACGTGTGGCTGACGTCATGCAGCGCTACTTAACCGTTGACCAGCTGTTTGCTAATCCCGCCTCGCGCAGTCATATGCTAGGTTGGCAAGCAGAGCAGGTGGTAGAGCAGGCGCGTCGTCAGGTAGCGGATATGATTGGTGCTGACCCGCGTGAAATCGTTTGGACCAGCGGTGCCACAGAGGCTAACAACCTAGCGTTGATTGGCTATATGCGTGCCAACCGTGAGCGCGGCATGCACTTAGTGACGTCAACCATTGAGCATAAAGCGATTATTGATACCGCCAACGCCCTAGAAAATGAGGGCTTTGAGGTAACGTGGTTAACGCCGGACCGAGATGGTCGCACAACACCTGAACAGCTGCGCGCAGCCATGCGGGACGACACCGCGCTCGTGTCATTAATGGCGGTTAATAATGAATTGGGTAGCATTAATGATATTGCCGCGCTAGCAGAGGTTGCCCATGAGTTTGGTGCCATTTTTCATAGCGATGCGGCCCAAGCCGTTGGTCGCATTCCACTAGATGTGGTGGCGCAGCAGATTGACTTGATGTCATTGTCTGGTCATAAGGCTTACGGCCCCAAAGGGGTCGGTGCGCTTTACGTCAAACGCCATCCTGATATACGCCTAGAAGCGCTGATTCATGGAGGCGGCCATGAGCGTGGCATGCGCTCTGGCACACTGCCCACCCACCAAATTGCCGGCATGGGTGAAGCCTTTGCACTGATGCAACAGCAGCATGAAGATGATCAAGTACATATTGCTCAGCTGCGTGAGCGGTTTCTAAAGGGTCTTTCCGATGTTGATGGCGTGGTCGCCAATTCACCTTTAGAAAATGCCGTACCCAACATTTTAAACCTTGCGTTTCAAGGCGTAGAAGGCGAATCGCTTTTAATGGCGCTGCGTGACGTTGCTGTTTCAACAGGGTCTGCCTGTAATTCAGCAAGCGTTGACCCATCCTATGTTTTGTTAGGAATTGGCACACCACGCGCTCTGGCACTCTCATCACTTCGTTTTAGCTTTGGGCGCTTTACCCAAGACGCCGATATAGATCACGCACTCAAATTATTACGCCACGCACTGAGCGGCCTACGCTCATCAGCGCGTTAAATGGTTGATGCCTCATTAGAGAATCAACCGACAGACTTCTGGAAGGAGGACGCCCATATGGCAACTCTCAATATTACGCCTGCTGCTGCGCAGCAAATTCGTCACGTTCTTGACGAACGTGGTCAGGGGCTTGGCCTGCGTGTTTCTGTAAAACCTAGCGGGTGCTCTGGCTACAGTTACGTACTCGACTTTGCTGATGATGTTCGCGACGACGAAGTACGTTTTGAAGAGCACGGGGCCAGTGTTTACGTGGCTCCCGACGCGCTAGAGGTACTCAACGGCAGCGAAGTGGACTATGTGAGCGAAGGGCTCAATCGTTTTTTCCGCTTTAACAACCCAAACGTCAAGGATCAGTGTGGCTGTGGCGAAAGCTTCACGGTCTAAGTGCCTAGCGCTTCATCACCGGTATTCATCCCCACCTTGAGGCGCTATAATCGCGACCACTCGGCAACCAGTGACATTAAGATCCTGCCGACTCATTTTTCCTGCGCCGCCTCGGCCTCCCGGGGCGGCACTTCTGCTTTACGCCTTTTAAGGAGATTTCACCATGGCAACTGAACGTACTCTTTCTATTATTAAGCCTGACGCCGTCGCTAAAAATGCGATTGGCGACATCATCGCTCGCTTTGAAAAAGCTGGCCTGAACGTCGTAGCCGCTAAGATGGTTCATCTTTCTGAAGAAAAAGCAGGCGGTTTTTACGCCGAGCATAAAGAGCGTCCCTTCTTTAAAGACTTGGTCGGCTTTATGACCTCTGGCCCGGTTGTTGTACAAGTACTGGAAGGCGAAGGTGCGATTGCTAAAAACCGCGAGCTAATGGGTGCTACCAACCCGAAAGAAGCTGCTCCGGGCACAATTCGCGCCGACTTTGCGGAAACAATCGACGCCAACGCTGTCCATGGCTCTGATTCTGCAGAAAGCGCTGCGCGCGAAATTAGCTACTTCTTCGGTAACGACGAAATTTGCCCGCGCTAAGCCAAGCGTGCCGCCGATTCAACATCCGTTGCCGGCCATTTTCGCGGGGGCTACGCCCCCGCCTTTGCACTGAACGCTGACCACCATGACCACCACCGTAGCTCAACATATGCCCGCTTCTCTCTCGTCGACCGACAGTTCATCTGACGCCGCCACTGCGCCAGAGCGCCAGAACCTGCTTGGTATGTCCCGCGAGCAGATGGAAGCCTTCTTTTTATCGATTGGCGAAAAGAAGTTTCGTGCTGCCCAGGTGATGAAGTGGATTCATCAAGAAGGTAGCGATGACTTTGCCTCGATGACCAACCTATCTAAGCCGCTGAGGGAAAAGCTAGCGACGGTGGCAGAGATTCGTGGCCCTGGCGTTGTCTATGAAGGCACTTCCAGCGATGGCACACGCAAGTGGGTCTTGGAAGTAGAAGATGGTAGTTACGTGGAAACGGTGCTCATCCCTGCTGAAAATGGCAAGCGCCGGACGCTATGCGTCTCCTCCCAGGTAGGTTGCTCGTTAGATTGCAGCTTCTGTTCGACAGGTAAGCAAGGCTTCCAACGTAACCTGACCGCCGCCGAAATCATTGGCCAGGTATGGGTAGCTCAGCGCAGTGTCGGTCCGCGCCGGGACACCGCCAACCGCCCAGTGACCAACGTCGTCATGATGGGCATGGGCGAACCATTGCTCAATTTTGACAACGTTGTACCCGCGATGAAACTGATGCTTGACGATAATGGCTATGGGCTCTCCAAACGCCGCGTCACGCTTTCTACATCAGGCGTGGTACCAATGATCGACAAACTGGGCGACGAAATTGACGTTAGCTTGGCCATTTCGTTGCATGCCTCTACCGATGAGCTGCGCAACGAACTGGTGCCGATTAATCGTAAATATAATATTCGCGCGTTACTCGATGCATGCCACCGTTATTTGTCCAAATGCCCGGATAACCGCCAAGTCACTATTGAGTACACGTTGATTCGAGACGTGAATGATCAGCAGGAGCATGCCGAGCAACTGGCGGCGCTGTTAAAAGAACTGCCCTGCAAAATTAACCTCATACCGTTCAACCCATTTCCTAACTCAGGCTATGAAAAGCCTTCACGTAACCAAGTGATGCGCTTTCAACAGTGGTTATACGACCTGGGTTACAACGCCACTGTCCGTGTCACACGGGGTGAAGACATCGATGCTGCCTGTGGTCAGTTGGTCGGTCGTGTTAAAGACCGCACTAAACGAAGTGCTCGCTATATACAGTCCGTACAACTTGATGCGGACTAAAACGTCCTTGTCTTGACTTCCATCGAACACAGCGCTTTGATGGACACGTTTTAAAGTCGCCAAATGGCAGTTCGTTAGCTGGATACTTGAAGAGGGTGTACATGACCGGTCACCGCAGGCGCTTTTACCCGTCCAGGGTGCCCATGCTGTCAGTAGTGCTTTTAAGCAGCATGTTGCTCGCCGGCTGTGCCACATCAGGCAGTGCGCCCAATCAGGCCAATCACGAGGCTGCAGATGCATACACTCAGCTAGGTGTTGCCTATCTCGAACGAGGCAACCTTGTTCGCGCACTAAGCGCGCTTGAGCGTGCGCTTGAAATTGATTCTCGCAATGCCGAGGCACTTCAGGCGCTTGCGCTGGTCTATCAACAGCAGAGCGAAAATGAGCTTGCCCGTCAGTATTTTCAACAGGCAGTTCAATCAGCTCCCTCTTTCACACGCGCGCGCAATAATTACGCGGCGTTTTTATATCAACAGGGGCATTACAATGCCGCTTGTGAGCAGTTGGAAACCGCATCTCAGGATGCCCAATATACTAACCGTGCCCAATTATTTACGAATCTAGGGCAGTGTTATTTGGCAGTCGACAAGATTGAAGAAGCGCGCAAACGCTTACAGCGCGCAGTGAGTATTGATCCACGTGGCCCGCGCGGATATTTACTGTTAGCCGAACTTGAAGTTTCACAGGGTAATTACGGTCAAGCCTGGGAGCCGTTGCAAAGCTATTTGCAACTGGCTGGGCAAGACCCAGTGGCGCTGGAAATGGCGGTCGATATCGCCCACGCACGCGGCGACCATGCTGCAGCAGCGAACTACCAGCGTTTATTGAATATTGACTAATAGTGCCCTGATCACCTAATTATTGAAGGATGCTCAGCCATGAGCGATACACAGTCACACGATAATGTCACTACTAGCTCAACAGCCACACCAGGTGAGTTGCTTTCACGCCAACGCGAAGCTCTAGGAGTTCCGCTCAGCGATGCTGCACGAGCACTCAACCTGCGCCCGGCTGTCGTGGATGGACTGGAACAAAACAACTACGATGAGATCCCGGTTGCGGCTTATCGCCGTGGCTATTTGCGCGCCTACGCAAGATACCTAGGGATGGATGATCGCTTGGTTCTAGACGCCTACCAAGCCAGCCATGGCAATACAGAGACAGACCGTAGAGTCACGCCTGTCTCGATCACGAGGCCGCCCTCGCGCATTGGCGCATGGCTCTTCAAACTCGTGACGCTTTTAGTAATCATTGGTTTAATTGCGGTAACGGTGATGTGGTGGCAAAGCCGTGGTGGCAGCGAACCCCCCAGCATGGGCAGCACATCGACCCTAGAGGAGGAAAACGACCTTACTACGTCACCATCCGCCCCACCAACGACAGCACCTGACCAAGCGCTTGTTTCCACACCTCAGCTTCCTAGCAGCACCTCGGAAGAGCCGGAGGAAACGGTGGAAAGCACTGTCAGTGATGCTATTGTTGCCACTGATTCGGCCGACATTGACCCCGTTACTTCAACTGAAGAGGCAACGGAAAGTACTGCAACCGCCACGGCAGACACCTCAGCACAGGCCGACTCGGAAGAAGAGGTAGCGGACGCAGAGCCCGCAGCAAATCCGAACCTCCTTGAGCTAACATTTAACGAGCAATCTTGGACAGAGATCTTTGATGCCAACAACCAGCGGGTATTCGTTGGCCTGCAGACGCCCGGCACCACTGCCAGTGTTGAGGGCGAACCACCTTTTCGTTTAACTATTGGCAACTCCACAGGTGTTGAGCTGCGCTATCAAGGCGAAACTATCAATCTTCGCCAGCGCGCTGGTGCCAACAATGTTGCCCGCTTTACCTTGGGAGAGTGACCCACCCTATGCACGCCCCTTCCCCGATCAAGCGCCGCCCATCCCGCCAGATTCACGTTGGCAACGTGGCCGTGGGTGGCGATGCACCTATTGCCGTACAAAGCATGACCAATACCAACACGCTGGATGTTGACGCGACTGTAGCGCAAATTCAGCAGTTGGAAAAAGCCGGGGCGGATATTGTGCGCGTTTCGGTACCCGATATGGACGCGGCTGAAAGCTTCGGCAAAATCAAACAGCGTGTCGACGTTCCACTAGTCGCGGATATTCATTTCGATTACAAAATTGCGCTACGCGTTGCTGAACTTGGTGTTGACTGCCTACGCATCAACCCAGGCAACATTGGTCGTGAAGACAGAGTACGCGCGGTGGTTAGCGCTGCCCGCGATAACGGCATACCGATTCGTATTGGTGTCAATGCAGGGTCTTTGGAAAAAGATCTACAGAAAAAGTATGGCGAGCCCACCCCCGCAGCGTTAGTGGAGTCGGCCATGCGTCATATCGACTACCTAGACCGCCTCGACTTTCAAGAATTTAAAGTCAGTGTAAAAGCTTCAGATGTATTTATGGCAGTGGCGGCCTACCGTGACCTAGCGACCCGTATTGAGCAGCCGCTACACCTGGGCATTACCGAAGCAGGCGGCCTGCGCTCCGGCACGGTCAAATCATCGATTGGCCTTGGCATGCTGCTGATGGACGGCATCGGCGACACGATCCGTGTATCGCTAGCGGCCGATCCGGTAGAAGAGATTAAAGTTGGCTTTGATATGCTCAAAAGCTTACGACTGCGGGCTAAAGGAATTAACTTTATTGCCTGCCCCAGTTGTTCGCGGCAGAATTTTGACGTTATTAGCACCATGAATCAGCTTGAGGAGCGGCTAGAAGACGTCATGACGCCCCTGGATGTTTCTGTAATTGGCTGTGTGGTTAATGGCCCAGGCGAAGCGAAAGAGACTGATATCGGCCTTACCGGCGGCTCACCGGCCAATTTGGTGTATATCGATGGCAAGCCTGCTAGCAAGCTGCGCAACGATCATCTCGTGGATGATTTAGAAAAACTGATCCGCGATAAAGTGCGTCAAAAACAGCAGCAGCAAGACGATATGATTGCTCGCAGCGTTTAACGTCGAGCAAGAGATACACAGCCTGGAAGTTGGGTATAACGTTATTTTCCGCTACCTGTGCTGTCTCCCATACAAGGAGTTTTCATTGAGCAAGTCCGCCGCTAAAAAAATTCAAGCTATCCGTGGTATGAATGATCTATTGCCCAGCGAGAGCCCTCGCTGGCAATTTTTTGAAGCCAAAGTACGTCAGTTAATGCAGCGTTACGGATTCGATGAAATCCGCACCCCTATTGTTGAACAAACGGCTCTATTTGCCCGCTCTATCGGTGAAGTCACCGATATCGTCGAAAAAGAGATGTACACGTTTGATGATCGCAACGGTGACAGCCTGACACTACGCCCAGAAGGCACTGCCAGCTGCGTTAGAGCAGCGATGGAACATGGCTTGCTGCATAACCAAACCCAGCGGCTATGGTATCAGGGCCCCATGTTCCGCCATGAGCGCCCTCAAAAAGGTCGTTACCGCCAGTTCCATCAAGTTGGCGTGGAAACTTTCGGTTTTGAAGGCCCCGATATTGATGCCGAAGTTATTCTGCTATCTGCTCGTCTCTGGCAAGAGCTGGGCCTGTCAGCGCACGTAACGCTTGAGATCAACTCACTGGGATCTGCAGAAGCACGTGCGGCCTATCGCGATAAGTTAGTCGCCTATTTCGAACAGCATCAAGATGTACTTGATGAGGACTCCAAACGTCGTCTCATCAGCAACCCACTGCGTATCCTAGACTCGAAGAATCCAGCGATGGCGGACATGCTCAATAACGCGCCGCAATTGATGGATCATCTGGATGAGGAGTCGCGGACGCATTTCGAGCAACTCAAAGCAATGCTGGATGCGTCAGGCATTGGCTACGTGATCAACCCGCGTTTGGTACGGGGCCTTGATTACTACTGCCGCACAGTATTCGAGTGGACCACAACTGCACTGGGTAGCCAAGGCACTGTCTGTGCTGGCGGCCGCTATGATGGTTTAGTTGAGCAACTAGGCGGCAAGACCACCCCAGCGGTAGGCTTTGCCATGGGCATAGAGCGCTTGGTACTGCTGCTTGAAACGCTTGATCTAGTGCCGGATGAAGCGCTTGGCGGCTGTGATGTATACCTTTTACCGATGGATGAAAGCGTCACGGTGACGGCTCTTACCCTGGCTGAAACACTGCGTAGCGAACTACCTACGCTTAGGCTGCAATTGCACTGCGGTGGAGGCAGCTTCAAAAGCCGCATGAAAAAAGCCGATAAAAGTGCAGCGTCCGTCGCCATCTTACTGGGTGAAGACGAAATAGCAGAACAGACAGTCACGCTTAAGTTTTTGCGTGATGAGCGCGAACAGCAACGGGTGCCTCAAGCTGAGCTCGCCAACCAACTGAAAGACCTAGTGTCCCACTAATCTTAACGAACACTTGCCAGCCGCCTTAACGGCTGCGCTCAAGAACAGGAGGCCGCCCGTGGCGGATCTTAGAAGCGAAGAAGAGCAACTGGAAGTCGTCAAACGCTGGTGGAAAGAGAACGGAACCTCTCTTATAGCAGGAGTTGTTCTTGCCGCGGCGGGGGTATTTGGCTGGAATGCTTGGCAGAACTATCAAGAAGGCCAAGCAGAAGCTGCCTCTGTGCGTTATCAGCAGTTAGTTAACCTAACTGCAGGTAACGCCTTGACGGAAGATCAGTTAGCCAGCGCCCGTGAGCTAGTTAGCGAGATTACCGATGAACATGGCAAAACGCTCTATGCTGAGTTAGCGACATTGCTAGATGCTCGCCTCGCCGTTCAACAGGGCAATCTTGATGATGCGAAAAGCGCCCTTGAGCGCGTAGCTAACGACTCATCTCGCCGCTATGTGCGCAGCCTTGCGTGGCTGCGCTTGGCACGCATTGAAATCGCTAACGGCAACCCCGATGCAGCGCTTAACCTGCTAGACCAGCCTATTATCAGCGCTCTAGCAGCCCAACAAGCCAACGTGCGCGGCGATGCCTATGCGAGTCTTGGCCAAACTGAACAAGCACGAGACGCTTGGCAAACCGCACTAGAGCTGGCCCAGACCCACAATCAGCCGCTTTACGGCGTGCAGTTCAAGCTTGATGATCTCGGCGCCGAGGAGACGATACAGTGATGACGACTAGCCCTTCTAAACCGCTATTTTCAAAGCGCTTCGTTCGCACCACGCTGGGGGCAATGGCCCTGGCACTGTTGGCGGGCTGCGCTAGCAAAGGCGAGCCTGCGTACACTCCAAAAGAGCTTCGCAGCTTTGAAGAAACATCTTCGCTTAATAGTGTATGGCGCAGAAACGTCGGCGATGGACTCGGCCGCGCACGTTACCCTATTTCGCCAGCTCGTGAAGGTGACACGCTCTTTGCTGCAGATGCTAGCGGCCTTGTCGCAGCGTTTAACGCTGACAACGGCGAACGCGAATGGGAAGTCAAGCTAGACACCCCCGTTTCAAGTGCCCTAAATGCGATTGCTGGTCACGTGTACCTAGGCACACGTAACGGTGAAGTCATCGCCCTTGATCAGCGTAATGGTAACATTGCTTGGCGCTCACGCGTTTCCAGTGAGGTACTGGCAGCTCCACAAGCCAACCAGCAATTGCTGCTTGTGCAAAGCGTAGACGGCCAAGTGACTGCCCTAGACCGTTCTAGTGGCGAAGAGATATGGGCCTATACCACCTCGCAGCCATCATTGACACTGCGGGGCACAGGCACCCCCATGGTTATCGATCCCGTTAGCTTTGTGGGCTTCGCCAATGGTCGGCTAGCCACCTTAGACAATCGCAATGGTCAACCCCTGTGGGAGCAGCAGATCGCCACCCCACGCGGACGTAGCGACGTTGACCGCTTGGTAGATTTAGCTGGTCAACCTGTGGTCACTCCTGATGGGCGGCTGTTTGTCACCAGCTATAACGGCAACGTCGTTGCACTGGAAGCCACGCGAGGCGGCGTTCTTTGGGAAGCGAACCTTTCCAGTCGCCATACCCCTATTATCGTAGGAGACCTGCTGTTTGTCGTCACCCATAATAGTCATATTGTGGCGTTAAATGCCGACAACGGTCAGGAAGTCTGGCGAAATGATGATATGGAAGATCGCTGGTTAACTGCACCAGCATTTGCCAACGGCCGCCTAGTTGTCGGTGATTTTGAGGGCTACGTTCACCTGCTGGATGCCCGTGAAGGGAACCTGGTAGGACGCACCCAAGTGCATCGGTCGGGCGTCAGCGTGCGACCTGTCACTGAAGGCAGCACCATTCATGTTCAGGCTAACAATGGTCGCCTGGAAACCCTGGAAGTAACTCCATGACACCCGTCATTGCTTTAGTCGGTCGGCCCAATGTTGGCAAATCGACGCTGTTTAACCGCCTCACCCGCTCTCGTGATGCGCTTGTGGCGGATTTTCCCGGCCTAACCCGTGACCGTAAATACGGTAATGGCATGCTGGGCGGCAAGACGTATACCGTCATTGATACCGGCGGCATCAGTGGTGATGAAGAAGGCATTGATGCCGCAATGGCCGAACAATCTCTGGCAGCGATTGATGAGGCTGATATTGTACTGTTCCTAGTAGATGCTCGCGCAGGACTGAACGTCGCTGATGAGGCGATTGCTAACCATCTTCGGGTTAACCAGAAAAAAACCTGGCTCGTGGTGAACAAAACTGATGGGCTAGAAGAGCACTCGGCGATGGCCGACTTTTGGCGTTTAGGACTGGGCGACCCTTGGCCCATTGCTGCCGCACATGGCCGCAATGTATCGCTACTGATTGACACGGTGCTAGCGCCCTTCCCCGAGCGTGACGCCAGCATCCCTGCTGACACAGGCAGCAAGGGTATTCGTATCGGCGTCATTGGCCGCCCCAATGTAGGTAAATCCACGCTGGTTAACCGGCTACTAGGCGAAGAACGTGTTGTTGTATTTGATGAGGCTGGCACCACCCGCGATGCCATCGAAATTCCTTTTGAACGCCGTGGCAAGCCCTATGTATTAGTTGATACTGCAGGCGTTCGGCGCCGTAAGAATGTGAGTGAGATCGCGGAGAAGTTCTCCATCATCAAAACCCTCGACGCCATTAAAGAGTGCCACGTGGCCGTCATGGTGCTAGATGCACGCAACGGTTTGGTAGAGCAAGACATGCACCTACTGGACTACGTGCTCACCACCGGCCGGGCACTGGTACTGGCCATCAATAAGTGGGACGGTTTGGAAAGCGAAGCGAAAGAGAAGATGCGCTCCGAGATCAAGCGACGCCTGGGCTTCGCCGACTACGCAGAGATGCATTTTATCTCAGCGCTGCATGGTACTGCGGTGGGTGATCTTTACCCTTCTATTGAGCGGGCTTTCGATGCGGCTAACGCCCACTGGTCAACCAACCGCCTGACCACGCTGCTTCAAGATGCGGTCAGTCAACACCCGCCCCCCATGGTTAACGGTCGGCGGATCAAGTTGCGCATGGCACACCAAGGTGGCAGCAACCCCCCTATCATTGTCGTTCATGGTAACCAGACTGAATCACTGCCAGAAGCCTATCGCCGTTACTTAACCAACACGTTTCGTAAAGTGTTAAAAGTGCGCGGTACGCCAATGCGCTTTGAATTCCGCTCTGGCAACAATCCGTTTGATCATATGGCGGGGGCAAGCGACAAAGAGAAAGCCAAAAAACGTGAGCTGAATCGCACCAAAGAGGCGCGTAAAAGCCGACGTTAATCCCCTTTTTCCATCGCCTTAATAAAACGCCTGCTAGCAGATGCCAGCAGGCGTTTTTTATATCAACACATCAATTAATAGCAAATATTCGCTTCGACCCCGCGCACTCAACTCGGTTTCGTCCGTTGCTTTTTGCTCGATAAAGCATTCTATCAGCCACTTCGAAGAAAGCCTGCAAACTATCCTCTTCTCCTGGAATAATCGTGTTTAAACCAACACTTACCGTAACAACATCCGCCACACCAACACCCGGATGAGGGATCCGCTGGTTAGCAACCAAACGCCGAAAAGTTTCTGCGATATCTACCGCTTCCTCGGGTCCAGTATTTGGCAGTATTAATACAAACTCCTCGCCACCATAACGTGCAATCATATCGGTGGGGCGCATCGCCGCACAGTTATTGAGCGCATTCGCCACTTGGCATAAGCACTCATCTCCCGCCGCATGGCCATTTTTATCGTTGTAATGTTTAAAGTGATCAACATCCAAGATCGCCAACGACAAGGGGGTTCGGTTGTTTTGCGCTTGAGCCCAGGCAACTTGGATCGAACGATCATACATACGGCGATTTGCAATACCGGTTAAGCCGTCATGAAAGGAGAGCGCTGCCAGTTGCTTATTCAGGCGTAACAAGACGTCTTCCATCTTCTTACGCTCAGAAATATCAAAAATAAACCCTACCAAGGCAGTTGTAACGCCATCTTCACGGATAACATGCACTACATCACGCACCCAAACATAACCACCGCTAGCGGTTAAAGCACGGTAATCCGCTTCATGATCAATGCCACAGTCTGATTGAGTAATACAAAGGTTGGCGGTGTCTTCGCGCTCATCGCGGTGTATACGATCTATCCAGTCCTGTGCAGTCTTCCAGCTATCCTGGCGCCAACCGAGAAGCGCCTCTATTTGGGGACCAATATATTCAAACTCTTTTGTGATCCAATTCAGCTTCCAGGGAATTGCTTTTGTCGACTCCAGAAGCGTCTTGTAGAGCCCATATTGCTCGGGGGGCAGTTGACCCATGGCGTTGCCTCTCTTAGAAGACTGCCCGTCCATGAGCACAATTTAGTGGGTAAATCCACGCTGACACAAGGAAGGAGCTAAGCTGGCTCTAGATCCTAGGCGCAACATTGCTCATCAACCAAGGCTTATACACACCATGATTTCTATACCATAATGATGCAGCTTGCCACCTTAAATACCGGATTAATTTACCATCAGCGGTACGAGCACCAAATTTCATTCAACAAGCTTATTGACAAATACTGCCGTTCACTCCCAAATAGCCGCGCTTTTCGGCCGTCACCACTCTTACCCTTTGCCCTTCTTAGGAGGGATCTGCATGCACTACGCTCTTAACCGCGGGCGCGGCTTGGCTCTATTGTTGTTGGCCAGTTTGCTGACAGGCTGCCTTGCACTACCCCAAACAGGCTTGTTTGCTTTTCGATTGGCGGTAACATCGTTAGGCATCGAAGACGTCCGTATTGGCCCCTACAGTGTGCAGGCGGGGCTGGATACCCGCGACCTAACCAGCCTGCTTGCGTCTAGTCTTGGCGCAGGCAGTTTACCCGTCCAGGCGACACTCGCGATGGGGCTGGGCTTACCCATCGGCATGCCCGCTGTTGAAATGTCAGGGTTCCGCTGGATGTTAGATATGCCAGGTATCGACCCAGTCCAGGGCCAATACCAAGAGGACGTCACGCTCACATCAGGAAAGGACTCAACATTACGCCTTCCCGTTGCATTTGACCTTCTCACTACCGACACCCAGCGTATGATGCCAATGCTAGAACTCGCCAGCCAGCTAGCCACCCAGGGCGAGCTTCCACCAGGCAGCCAACTAGCAATTACCCCAGGCGACTTGCGCGGCCTAGGCATGACACTGCCAGCGGGGCTTTTAACGCCGACCATTCGCCTGAACGTAGGTGCCGATGGCCAGCTAACCCCTGTGCGTTGAACGCTTGCTAGGTAACTCCCTCATGCAGCCGTTTGCGGCCCACCCACTGGGCCGCAAACTGCCAAGCCGTCCGGCCGCTGCGCCCGCCTCTTAGCGTTGCAAATCGAACGGCTTCTGCTCGTGCAGCGTCACTCCAATCTTGCTTATCACCAATGCGAGCAACCCAATGCTCACAGACCTCTAAGTAAGTCGCTTGGCTGAAAGGGTGAAAACCCAACCATAAGCCGAAACGATCCGACAATGAGATTCTCTCTTCAACAGCGTCACCGTGATGTAGCTCTTCACCCACGAGACGCGTACCGCTATTGTCATCCATGGATTCCGGCAATAAATGACGACGATTGGAAGTGGCATACAACAAGACGTTTTCCGGCGGCCCCGTCAAGGCGCCGTCTAACACGCTTTTTAGCGCCTTGTACGCGTCGTCATTGCCTTCAAACGAAAGGTCATCGCAATACACCACAAAACGATGCGGCGTATCGCGTAACTGCTCTACTAACATCGGTAAACTACTCAGATCGTGGCGATCCACCTGGATCAAACGTAGCCCGTCATTCGCCAGTGAGTTAAGCAGCGCGCGAATCACCGACGACTTTCCGCTGCCCCTGGATCCCCACAGCAAGGCATGATTCGCAGGCAAACCCTGTAAAAAAGCACGCGTGTTATCGACCAAGGCCAGTTTTTGGCGCTCAATACCCAGTAAGTCGTCTAGCATCATTGTGTCCCTAGGCGGCACAGGCACCAAGCGTCCGCCTAAAGGGTGGCGCTGCCAAATAGCCGCTACATGGGTAGCCCAATCAACTGGTGTTGGCACCGTAGGCAGCCAATGGTCGATATGATCTAACAGATGCGTTAAACGTTGGCTTAATTCAGCATCCATAGTCGTCCTCATAGTGCGTTATGATAAGAGTTGATTTACCACTGACAGTGGTTATCTTGTGTGCAAAGCTCCCTACTCGTCTACAAGGAAACCGTCTATGCGCTGGCTCCGCCCCTTAGCTGTCACCGCTTTATGCGCCTCGATCGCAGCGTGTGCGACCTCCCCCACCGGTCGCTCCCAACTCTTACTGCTTTCAGATGACCAATTGAACCAAATGGGCCAGCAGGCTTTCGCACAATACCAACAAGACATCCCTACCGCTGATCAAGCCAGCCACCGCTACGTTCAGTGTATTACCAACGCCATTGTTGATGTACTGCCCAGTGAGCAGCGAAACCTAGACTGGCAAATACGTGTTTTTGAGTCTGAGCAGCCCAATGCGTTTGCCTTACCCGGTGGCTACATGGGCGTCAATACCGGCATGCTCAATATAGCCACAACACAAGACCAACTGGCATCCGTGGTAGGCCATGAGATTGGTCACGTATTAGCTCGCCATGCCAACGAACGCGCTTCTACTCAAAGTGCAACCTCTCTTGGCTTGTCAGTAATCTCAAGCGCCTCGGGTATGCAAACACCCGCTGGCCAACAGCTAATGGGGGTGCTGGGAATGGGCGCAGAGTACGGGATTGCTCTTCCGTTCTCCCGTCGTCATGAGAGTGAAGCCGACTTAATCGGTTTGCAATTGATGGCCCAGGCAGGCTTCGATCCGCGAGAGAGTGTCACCCTGTGGGAAAATATGCAGGCGGCCTCCAGCGGTGGCGCACCGCCCGCGTGGATGTCGACTCACCCAAGCCAAGGCCAGCGGATTCAAGGCCTGCAAGCCAATATGGACGAAGCTCTGGCGAGCTATGAGCAAGCGCGCAATAGTGGCCGCACCCCCAACTGCCCACGCCCGTAGGCGATTTAACTTTGAGGTTTGAATGATTCGACTTGGTTTACTGCTGCTTGTTCTCCCCGTCATAGTACTGCTCGGCGTTTATTTCTGGGAGCTAGGCGATGTACGCGCCTGCCAGCTGGATGGCGGGCACTGGGACTACCTAGCAAGCGTGTGCCGCGACACGCCACAGCCGTTTGTATCATGGTTAGAACGCTCACCGCTGTTGGTCAATGGAGGCATGTTGCTCTCGGTGGTTGGCTTAGTCATGTGCATGATTGGCTTTTATACCAAATCTCGTTAGCAACGGGAGAACCACTCGCATTAACCAAAAAAGGCAGCCGCGATGGCTGCCTTTTTTGTCGAACGTTCGAAAGCTAGTCGCTGGCGATGTTCAACGATTGCCGTAACAGTGTGCGCACCGAAGCAGTTTCGGGCCTCACGTTACGCCACAAGAAAAAGGATTCGGCGGCTTGTTCTACCAGCATACCCAGACCATCGAGCAGCTTAGCACCACGTGGCCCTGCCCACTGTAAAAACACGGTGGGTTCTGAGCCATACATCATGTCGTAGGCCCAAGCCCCTGGGTTAAATACGCTATCTGGCAACGGCGGCAAATCACCGGAAAGACTGGCGCTGGTGCCATTGATCACTAGATCAAACTGGCCTTCTAACGTGTCAAATCCGCCGCCCTGAAGGGTGCCTAAATCGGCAAACGCTTCTGCTAATTGGGCGGCTTTCTCCGCCGTTCGATTGACGATAACCACATCATGGGGTTGCTCAGCAAGCAGCGGTTCAAGCACGCCACGCACCGCACCGCCTGCGCCAATCACTAGCACGCGTTTATCCTGGATGGGGACGCGGTGGTACCCGAGGTCACGTACCAGCCCAATGCCATCAGTGGTATCACCGTAGGTGCGGCCGTTGCCGCCGACAACCAGCGTATTCACCGCCTGAGCACGCTTGGCGCGGTGGCTCAAGGTATCGCACAACGCAAAGGCATCGCCCTTAAACGGTACGGTGACGTTTGCCCCGCGGCCACCCGTTGCCACAAATTCTCGCCAAGCGCTGGAAAAGCCCTCCACCGGTGCAAGTTCGGCAGTATAGGTCATGGATTGCTGGGTTTGATTGGCAAACTCACCGTGAATTAATGGTGACTTAGAGTGCTTAATCGGATTGCCAAACACACAGTAACGATCAGTCATATAAGCTCCTTATGCGTTACCCTGCTGATCAGCTTCGGCAAGCCAGTCGCGAGGCACCAAGTAGTCATGCAACTGCGCCTCACGGCTATCCGCTGGCGGCGTAAACGCATACTCCCAGCGGGCTAGCGGCGGCATAGACATTAAGATGGATTCGGTGCGCCCGCCGCTTTGCAGGCCAAACAGAGTGCCCCTATCCCAGACTAGATTAAATTCAACATAGCGGCCGCGACGATAGAGCTGAAAATCACGCTCTTTTTCACCCCATGCGTCATCTTTACGGCGCTGCACAATCGGTACGTAGGCATCCAGAAAGCTGTCGCCCACCGCACGTTGGAAAGCAAAACAGTCGTCGAAACCGCCTTCATTTAAATCATCGAAAAATAGCCCACCAACACCTCGGGTTTCTTCACGGTGTTTAAGATAGAAGTACTCATCACACCACGCTTTGTAGCGCGGGTAGACCTCTTCGCCAAACGGCACGCAGGCTGCATGGGCAACCCGATGCCAGTGCACGACATCTTCAAATACCGGGTAATAAGGCGTTAAATCAAAGCCGCCACCGAACCACCATACCGGTGCTTCACCCGGTTTTTCAGCGATAAAGAAGCGCACATTTCCGTGACTTGTCGGCACATTAGGGTTTTCAGGGTGGAGCACCCAGGAAACCCCAACCGCATGAAAGCTACGTCCGGCAAGCTCTGGCCGTGCAGCCGTCGCTGAGGGAGGCAGTTGAGCACCGTAAACATGGGAGAAGTTAACACCGCCTTTCTCAAAAACCGCGCCTTCTTCGATGACTCTTGAACGACCGCCACCGCCTTCTTCACGCTGCCAGCTATCTTCTTTAAACTCCGCTTTTCCGTCAGCAGCGGCAAGCCCTGCGCATAACCGTTCCTGCAGGTCCAGAAGGTAATGTTTAACGTCATCTAGGTGCTCGTGAGCCACAGTAACTCCAAAGGGGTCGAGGATAAGTGTGATTGGTGAATAGTGAATGGCAGAGGCCGTTTGAGACGCTGGGTTAAGAACGCATTATTTTGCCAGTCACCAAGTCTTTAATGGTGCTGGGCTTTGCATTTCCCCCAAGCTCACCCGCGACAATCGCGGCTATTTCATCGCCGAAAATGGACGCGACTTCTTCAGCACTCATGGCAGGTGGGTCGCCCGCACGATTAGCTGAAGTGGAAACTAATGGGCCATCAAAGGCCTCGCAAAGCGCCTTCATTAGAGGGTGGTCAGTCACTCGTAGTGCCACACTCTGGTGGGCGCCGCGTACTAAGCCATGGCTACGGCCATTGTCAGGCACTAGCCATGTGTTGGGGCCAGGCCAACTGGCCGCTAAGGGTGCATGCAGCTCAAGCGGCAGTTGGTTTAGCCAGGGCTGAAATTGCTGAATGCTAGCGGCTACTAAAATAACGCCTTTGGCGGGATCACGCTCCTTCATGCGCATCAAATGCGCTAGCGCTTCATCGTTATCCGGGTCACAGCTCAGACCCCACACCGCTTCGGTGGGGCAGGCGATGACGCCCCCCTCTTTCAATGCACGTACCGCCTCTTTAACGTCAACAGCCGATTTCATAGATGCTCCTCGTCACAAACGCGGGCCTTCATCCCCCTAGACTTGATACCGCCTCAGCAGATGAAAAACTGTTACTCACATCCTACCATGGCCGCGTCAAACGCACCCAGCCACCCGCTTGCTGCGCCACTTTGCCATCAAGTTCCAACATCAGCAGCCGTTGCTGGCACTCGCTCACCGTAACGCCTGCGATCTGAACCAACACATCAATTGGCGTCGGTGTGGCGCTCAAGGCACTTAACAGAGTGTCAGCTGGCAGCTCAGTATCATTCGACACACTCGCGCTTATTTCCTCATCGTTCGCGACTGATGCTGCTGGCATAAAACTTTCCGCCCAATGCTGAAGCTCTTCCAGAATGTCGTCCACATGACGCACTAGCGTCGCACCGCTGCGTAATAACTGTAGGCAGCCCCGGGCCTGAACGTTGTGCAACGAGCCCGGCAGGGCAAACAGATCACGACCTTGCTCTAAGGCTAAACGCGCGCTGACCAATGAACCACTTTTCTCGGCGGCCTCAACCACAAGCGTGCCCAGTGAAAGGCCCGTAACAATTCGGTTCCGTCGTGGAAAAAAGGCTGAGCGAGCGACGGTTCCTGGCGGATGTTCCGATAACAGCAAGCCTCCGGCCACGCTACTTAGCTGCTCATGTAAATCACGATGGCGCGGCGGGTAAATCACATCAACTCCACAGCCAAGCACTGCAATCGACTGGCCACCTGCCGCTAACGCTGCACGCTGTACAACGCCATCCACCCCGAGCGCCATACCACTGACGATACACCAGCCACGACTGGCCAACTCTCGGGCAAACGCCTGAGCATTACCGCTGCCTTCCGACGTTGGACGTCGAGTGCCCACCATGGCGAGTTTTGGGCCATTCAGCGCAGTGAGATCACCTTGCGCCCAAAGCACTACGGGTGGGTCAGGCAACTGATTCAGCAGTTCAGGCCATGCTGGGTGATCACGGTGTAACAGGTGACGATTGAAGCCGCTCCGACACCACGCTTCCGCGTCGTCGACTACCTCCTGTAGCGGGCTGCGTTCGGGGTGCGTTAACCATAGCCGGAGCGCACTCGCAGCCTGGCTAGGCAATGCCGCTAGCCAGCCATCAGGCCACTGGGGCTGTCGGGCAACTAATCGGGCAGTTCGCAGTGCCCCCATACCCGGCAGAGCGTTTACTACCAGCCACTCCTTGGCGTTCATACGCATCCCCTATTCACTTCCCCCTAGTCGGAAGGCGATCTTACCTTATCACCCACGGCTAAAGCGTTGCTTGTCTGCATGACCAAGGCATAGCTCATATGGCTGTATGGCTTAACGACCATAATCATCCCCACCTCTTCAGCGGGCAGTTGAAGAAGCGCCTGAGTGCGCGGGTCATTAACTTGCCCACCCTGCCGGTTCACACGTAACACATGGCCTGGCTGCAAACCGTTCTGAGTACCAACATCCAGCGCAACCATCTGTAAACGTCCAATAAAGCGTACCCCGCCAGGTACCGCAATCACCTGGCCAGCGACATGATTCAACGGTAGCCGAGGTTGGAAGTCCTTTTCTACGGTTTGAGATTCAAGCGGCAGTAAGACATCATTGCTGCGCACTTCCTGATGGGCGCTGAGTATTTCTACCCGCGCAATATCTCCCTCACTGCTAAGCTGGCGTGCCTCGCCAATAGCCATTAACTCTCTTCCCAGTGGTGAACCATCAGACGCCATGTAAGGCTCCCCCTGGCGGTAAATGCCTACGCGTTCCTTGGGAGGAAGTTCGCCGCGGACATAAATTGTATCGCCTGCACCGCTCATCAGACGTTGATGCTCTCCCCCGATGACGTAGGCCAACTCCTGCAAGACCTCCCCCTGCTCGATCACTCGGTGTTCGCGCAAAAAGGCACGAATCGTGTCTACAGGAATCGGGGCATCTACCTGATAATGCGGCACGCTGCGTACCTGGGGAGAAAGCGACACCACGGTTTGTGGCGCTTGCCCTGCAAATGCACTGCTGGGAAAGAGCATCAAACACGCTAACGAAGCACCAATGAATACAGCACCAAAGACGCTATAATAAAGAGGGTGCTTTATTGCCACGGTTTTGTTCTCCTTTCGCAATCATTCGGAAAGCGGCGAAGGGGTTACACGGCACTGTGCATGCCCAGGCACGCCCACAGCATGATATAGTGATGCATAGTATAGTGGTGCATTAAAGCACTGAGGTCTGCCAACACAGCTGGAAGACCTGTTCACATTAAAGACTCAGCATAACGGTGATTGTAACGCCATGGCCAAACTTCCTATTCTCGAATTCCCCGACGAGCGCCTGCGCACTAAGGCTGCACCGGTGGAAACCGTTGACGATGAGGTCCGCCAGCTCGTCGACGATATGTTGGAGACCATGTACGACGCACGTGGTATCGGCCTTGCCGCGACCCAGGTAGATGTTCATCGCCGTATCGTGGTGATGGATGTCAGCGATGATAACTCCCAGCCGCTGGTGCTTATTAACCCGCGCTACGAGCCCATTGGTGAAGAGAAAGAGCCGCTTTCAGAAGGCTGTTTGTCGATCCCTGAATACTACGCGGAAGTACCGCGTTATCTAAACGTAAAGTTGAACGCGCTGGATCGTAATGGTGAGCCTTACGAGCTGGAAGCAGATGGCTTGTTAGCCCATTGCATTCAGCATGAGTATGACCACCTGGAAGGCGTGCTATTTGTTGACTATTTATCACCCCTTAAGCGCGACCGAGTGATGAAAAAGATGCAAAAGCGCCATAAGTTGTTGCAAGACGCGTAAACCGATTCACGCCGTGTTATTGATGGCCGAGCCGACACGTTGCAAACGCACGGAATATTCACATCGTGTCTTGCAACGTTGCCTCTCGGCCTTCATTCGTTTCACGCGCCGCCCCGTCGTCTCCCCACTCAATGCTAGGTAGCCAACTCCATGTCACAGTTGCGCGTTATTTTTGCTGGCACGCCTGATTTCGCCTCCGCAAGCCTTGCTGCCGTACTAGATAGCCAGCATCAGGTTGTCGCGGTGTACACCCAGCCTGATCGCCCAGCAGGCCGTGGGCGTAAGCTTACTCCCAGCCCCGTCAAGCAGCTTGCTCTTGAACATGGGCTACCTGTCTATCAACCTGTTAGCTTAAAAGATGCCGATGCCCAAGCGGAACTGGCAGCATTAAATGCTGACGTGATGGTCGTTGTTGCTTACGGGCTACTACTCCCTCAAGCCGTATTGGATACCCCTCGCTTAGGTTGTATCAACGTGCACGCGTCGCTCCTACCGCGCTGGCGGGGCGCCGCCCCCATCCAGCGCGCCATTGAAGCCGGAGATAACGCATCAGGCGTCACCATTATGCAAATGGATGCAGGGCTGGATACCGGTGACATGCTGTATGAAGTTCGCACGCCAATCACTCCCCGCACCACAGGCGGCGACTTGCACGATCGGCTAGCCATTCAAGGAGCGAATGCGCTGGTTAACGTGCTGGATATCCTAGACAGTAACGACCTAACACCAGCACCGCAGCCAGACGAGGGCATTACCTACGCAGCCAAGCTAAGCAAGGCGGAAGCCGAACTGGACTTTCACCAGTCGGCAGAACCGTTGGCGCGTAAAATCCGCGCGTTTAACCCTTGGCCAGTGGCCTGGTGCACGCTAGGCAATGACCGCCTACGCTTGTTAATGGCGAGTGTCGAACCGGGTGAACAACTGCCCTCTCCGCCTGGCACGCTACTGGAACATGGTGAGGATCACCTGCGCATTGCCTGTGGCGAGCAAGGCCAAGAAGTACTGTGCGTTAGCCACGCCCAGCTACCTGGTGGTAAAGCGATGGCCGTGCGCGACTTGCTGAACGCCCGACAAACCCCGCTTACCGTCGGCGCACGCCTTGGGCACGCCGCCGCTCATCAAGGAGTTAGTGAATGAGCCAGAATCGCCCACCCAAAAGTGGCAGTGGCCAGGAAGTGCGCGCTGCGGCCGCCCGCACGCTAGTGCCGGTATTGACCGATCAAGGTTCGCTGGCCGGGCTAGACGAGCACAGTGTGATTGCCCGCGACCGCAGCCTGTTAAAAGAACTCTGTTACGGCACCTGTCGGCGCTTGCCGCGTCTGGAAGCACTGGCTAGCGCACTGCTCAAGCAGCCTTTTAAGAAGCGCGATAGTGACATTCACGCTCTGCTGCTCGTAGGTATTTATCAATTGCTGTACATGCGCATTCCCGCCCACGCAGCAGTAGGTGAAACCGCTGGCGCTGCTCGCTTGCTAGGCAAAGAGTGGGCTACCCGTGTGCTTAACGGCTGCCTACGCCGCCTCCAGCGTGAATCCGACGCGCTCCAGGAAGTGGTCGACCGCGACGAAAGCGTTGCCCTGGAACACCCACCTTGGCTGCTCAACGCCTTGCGCAATGCGTGGCCCGAACAATGGCGCGCCATCGCAGAAGCGAACAACGACCCAGGCCCCATGACCCTCCGGGTCAACCAACGCTATAACGACCGCGAAGCCTATCTGCAGCAACTTAGCGAACAGGGATTGAGCGCACGACTTTGCTTGCACGCACCTGACGGCATCACCTTGGAGACTCCCTGCGATGTCACTGTGCTCCCTGGATTCGAAGAAGGCCATGTCAGCGTTCAGGATGAGGCCGCGCAGCTATCAGCAGCACTGCTTGGCCCCGCTTTAGCGCCACGCCCTGGCGCGCACGTACTGGATGCCTGCTGCGCTCCTGGCGGTAAAACAGCACACCTATTAGAGCAGTTCGATATCGCGCTCACCGCCATCGACAGCGACAACCAGCGCTTGGCAAAGGTAGAAGACACGCTCAGCCGCCTAGGGCTTGCCGCAGAGCTACAGCACGCCGATGCCACCCAACGTGACTGGTGGAGCGGCATGCCATTTGACGCTATCCTGCTCGACGCACCTTGCTCTGGCACAGGCGTTATTCGCCGACATCCCGATATTAAAACGTTGCGTCGTAAAGATGACATTCGTCAGCTAGCCAAGCTACAGCGTCAGTTGTTGGATAATTTATGGGCGCTGCTGAGTCCTGGCGGCACCTTGCTATACGCCACCTGTTCTGTATTACCCGAAGAGAATGCAGAACAAATTGCGGCATTTATTGCCCGCACACCAGATGCGAAGGTCACCACGCCTAGCGATGTTGCTTGGGGTGAAGTCAGTGGCGATGGCCGCCAACTGTTTCCTGCACAAAGCAGTCACGATGGCTTTTTTTATGCCAGACTAGAAAAGCAGATTGCTTAACATACTGCCCATTGCACTGTTAACTGACAGGGCAGCGAATTCATGGCAACGATGGAGATAGCATGAGTCATCACACTTATAAGCATATCGAGCTCACCGGTTCTTCCGAGAAGGGTATTGAGGAAGCCGTTCAAAATGCACTCGCCAAAGCATCTGAAACTGTCAAGAATATGCGTTGGCTCGAAATAACCGATACCCGCGGCCATATTGAAGATGGCCGTGTGGCCCACTGGCAGGTCACGGTAAAAATCGGCTTTACGCTGGAATAATCCCTACCTGCTTTTCGACGGCGGCTGGTTTACACTGGCCGCCGTCTTTATTGCAGCGCACACATCTCTTGCCGAGAACGCGCTGGCGCTTACAACGGAACCGATGCTCAGCAATGAAAATCATCATTCTCGGCGCCGGCCAGGTCGGCGGCACCCTCGCGGAGCACCTTGCCCGCGAAGAAAATGACATTACCGTCGTCGATACCGACGGTGCCAAATTACGCGAACTGCACACCAAGTTGGATATACGCACTGTTACCGGTGCGGGCTCCTACCCTATCGTGCTGCGCCAGGCGGGTTGCGAAGATGCCGACATGCTAATTGCGGTGACCAACACCGATGAAATCAACATGATCGCCTGCCAAGTCGCCCATACGCTGTTTCGCACACCGACCAAAATTGCCCGCGTGCGCTCAACCGCGTACCTCACCCGTAAAGGCCTGTTCGCCCACGAAGCCATCCCTATTGACGTGTTAATCAGCCCCGAACAGGTAGTCACTGACCATGTGCGCCGGCTGATAGAGCACCCCGGTGCGCTGCAGGTACTGGAGTTTGCCGGAGGCCTGGTACAGCTGGTAGCGGTAAAAGCCTTCTACGGCGGCCCTCTGGTCGGCCAGGACTTAGCCTTTTTGGGCAAGCACATGCCCAACGTGGAAACCCGCGTGGCGGCAATCTATCGCCGCAACCGGCCGATTATCCCCCGTGGCGATACGGTGATTGAGGCCGACGACGAGGTGTTTTTCCTGGCAGCACGGCGTGATATTCGCGCGGTGATGAGTGAACTACGCCGAGTCGAGCGAGATTTTCGCCGAGTCGTCATTGCAGGAGGCGGCAATATCGGTGAACGTTTAGCCGAACACCTGGAGCACAGCCACCAAGTCAAAATCATTGAGCACAACCTGGAACGTTGCACCACGCTATCCGAGCGGCTTGACCGCACCGTGGTGCTCCATGGCAGTGCGACCAGCAAACGGCTACTTGAAGAAGAAAATATCGAAGAGTGCGATATTTTTTGCGCGTTAACCAACGACGACGAAGTGAATATTATGTCGTCGCTACTGGCCAAACGGCTCGGGGCGAAAAAAGTATTAACACTCATCAATAACGCCGCTTATGTAGATTTGGTGCAGGGTGGTGAAATTGATATCGCTATTTCTCCCCAACAAGCTACGATCGGCAGCCTGCTCACCCACGTACGCCGGGGCGATATTGTCAACGTTCACTCGCTGCGCCGTGGTGCCGCGGAAGCCATTGAGGCCATCGCCCATGGTGATAAGCAGTCTTCTAAAGTCGTCGGCCGTACGATTGCAGAAATTGATTTGCCCGAAGGCACCACTATCGGGGCAATTGTACGAGGCAAAGAGGTGTTGATTGCTCACTATGACGTCATGGTAGAGAGCGGCGACCACATCATTTTGTTTGTTATCGATAAGCGACGCATTCGCGATGTGGAGCGTCTGTTCCAGGTCGGGTTAACGTTCTTTTAGGAAGCGTTCAACTAAAAACCGGGCCACCGCTATGAGGCAATCACTGCTATGAGCTTGCGGGTTATTCTACGCATTCTGGGGCTACTGCTAATGCTGTTTAGCCTCACCATGCTACCACCGATGCTGATGTCATTATGGTTTCGCGACGGCGTTTGGCATGCGTTTATGAGCGGTATCGCGATTACCGCCATGACTGGGTTAATGCTTTATCTGCCTAATCGTCGCTCTCATAAAGAGCTACGTATCCGCGATGGCTTTATTATTGCCGCCATGTTCTGGACCGTGCTAGCGCTGTTTGGTTCACTGCCGCTGATGCTCTTTGGTGAAGGCTCGCTCGGCATCACCGATGCGGTGTTTGAGTCGTTTTCCGGGCTAACCACCACCGGTGCCACCGTCATTACTGGTATCGATTTTCTGCCGGAATCTGTGCGCTACTACCGCCAGCAGCTGCAGTGGCTGGGGGGGATGGGGATTGTCGTGCTGGCCGTCGCCATTCTGCCCACGCTAGGGGTTGGGGGGATGGCTCTATATCGCACAGAAATCCCTGGACCACTGAAAGACTCCAAACTGACACCGCGCATCACCGAAACGGCTAAAGCGCTTTGGTACATCTACGCGACGCTGACGCTGGCCTGTATGTTCGCTTATATGTTGGCCGGTATGAGTTGGTTTGATGCGCTAGGCCACAGCTTTTCAACGGTGGCGATTGGCGGTTTCTCCACGTATGACGCCAGTATCGGCTTCTTTGACAACGCCGCCATTGAGCTTATCTGCATCGGCTTTATGCTGATTTCAGCGGTTAGCTTTAGCCTGCATTTTATCGCTTGGCGAGAAAAACGCCTGCTGCACTATTTTCAGGATCCGGAAGCGCGCTTTTTGCTGCTCTTTTTAGCAGGACTCACCGTGATTACCGTGATCACCTTGTGGTTTACGGGCACTTATAACGATATCGAAGGTCTACGACACGCGCTGTTTGAAGTCGTATCAGTCGCCACTACCGCTGGCTTTGCGGTGGCTGACTTCTCAGGTTGGCCGGGAGCCATTCCCTTTCTGCTATTTATCGCGGCTTTTGTTGGTGGCTGTTCGGGTTCGACAGCGGGTGGCATGAAGGTAATTCGTATTATTCTCATCATAAAACAGGGTATGCGGGAGGTAATGCGCCTTATTCACCCCAACGCAGTGATTGCCGTTAAAGTGGGTAAAGTCAGCGTACCCGATAGCATCGCCCAGGCGGTATGGGGATTTTTCTCTGCCTACGTCATGCTGTTTTTCTTGATGCTGGTAGGCGTTATGGCCACTGGTGTCGACCAAGTCACCGCCTGGTCAACGGTCGGCTCTGCACTGAACAACTTAGGCCCTGCACTGGGTGAAGCCAGTAGCCATTACGGCGACTTGCCCAGTCTAGCCAAATGGATATTAGTATTGGCTATGCTGCTCGGTCGTTTAGAAATATTCACAGTGCTGGTGTTGTTTACACCGGCATTTTGGCGTCGCTGATCTAACGTCGACGAATTAACGTTTTTACATTTATGAGTTGAGTAACATTAATGACCCACGATAACGCGACACCGCTGATGCAGGAGCCAGATGCACTGCCAAGCACCAGCGGCCCTTTAAAAACGATTACGGTTGGCGGCACTCGTTACACGTTACTGGGTACGGCTCACGTGTCAGCGGAGAGCGCTGACGATGTACGCCAGTTAATCAATAATGGTACCTTTGATGCCGTTGCCATCGAGCTATGCGATGCCCGTCATCACAGCATCGACAACCCTGACGCAATGGGTGAGCAAGACCTGTTCCAAGTGTTCAAACAAGGCAAAGCTGGCATGGTAGCGGCGAGTCTGGCGCTTGGTGCGTTTCAGCAGCGCATAGCCGAGCAGTCCGGCATCCAGCCTGGCGCTGAAATGCGCGCGGCAATAGAAGAGTGTCGTACACGCAAGCTCCCGCTGTTGCTGGTGGACCGAGACGTTGGCATTACACTTAAACGCATTTACCGCAATGTGCCATGGTGGCAGCGCTTTTCGTTGTTCTCTGGGCTGCTTGGCAGCGTGATGTCGCGCCAGGATGTTTCCAAAGAAGATATTGAAAAGCTAAAAGAAGGCGACATGCTGGAGGCGACCTTCAGCGAGTTTGCCGCAGAATCTGAAGCGCTCTATACACCGCTCATTCGCGAGCGTGACCGTTATATGGCGCTGCGCTTAGCTGAAGAAGCCCCGCCCGGGCGCTACCAAAACGTGTTAGTGGTACTCGGTGCAGGGCACTTAAAAGGCACTGGCGAACACCTGGAAGCGCCGTTACCAGAAAACCCCACCGCTGAGCGTGAGTCGCTTGAGGCAACACCACCGCCTTCTAAGCTATGGAAAGCCATGCCATGGTTGATTACCGCATTGGTGCTAACCGGCTTTGCGATCGGGTTTTCGCGCAATACCGAGCTTGGCTGGCAGCTGGTTATAGAATGGTTTTTAATTAACGGTGTTTTATCTGCTGGCGCGACCATTGCAGCGCTAGCACACCCTGTGACAGTGATTGCTACTTTCTTTGCCGCTCCACTGACCTCGCTTAACCCAACCATTGGTGCAGGCTTTGTTGCTGCTGGGATCGAGCTTTACATGCGCAAGCCCAAAGTGCGCGACTTCTCCACCCTGCGCCATGACGTCACTCAGCTGAAGGGGTGGTGGAAAAACCGCGTATCTCGCACCCTGCTGGTATTTATTCTGGCCACGGTAGGCTCAGCAGTAGGCACCTGGGTCGCAGGCTTTAGAATTGCGGGCGCACTGTTCGGTAGTGGCACTAGTTAGTTAACGTTTGCCTCAGTTTGTCGGTCTAACAGCCGCTGCATGGCAGCGGTTGGCTCAGCAATTTTGCGATAGTAGCGGCTCTCGGCATAGCTATCGTTAAATACATCAAAGTAATCGTCCAGCACGTTAGCGGCATTCTCATCGCCACTTTGGCGCAGCAGTTCAATAGCAACTTCTGCCGTACACAGGTGTGCTTTTGAGGCAGGTTTGCGTAGCCGATAGCGAGTCTCCCGCTCGGTGCGCAGCGGCAGTACCGGCAACGTATCTAGATAAGGGCTCTTGCGAAACATCCGCCGCGCTTGGCGCCAAGTGCCATCTAAAATCACAAATACCGGAACACGCGCTTGCTGCTTCACCGCATGCACGGCATTAATATCCACCACACGATCTGCATAGTCGGGCTGGTCATCAGGAAAGATCACAAAAGGCGCGTAGCGCGGATCTTCAAGCAGTGCGGCTAGTTCTTCGTCAGGCGCGGTGCGATACCAGGTAAACACTCTGGTTTGCGTCAGCACATCCCCAATTAACCGGCCCGTATTCGTCGGCTTGTAATGCTCGATAGAGTGGGTTAATAGCCACACCTGGGCGGTGCTATCCGCTTTCACCTGGTAAGGGCACAGACAATTAAGCTCAGGAAGGTTGCACCCTTCACAGCGTGTGACAAAACTGCCCCGTGCTTTAAATTCACGCCGAGGTGGACGCGGATGCCCCGTAGCAGGGTCGTAGTCAGTCAATGAAGAAGACTCAAGAGGCTGTGACGTAGCGTCAGACATCCGCGCTCCAATTCATAAAGGGCGATTAACAAAAAGCGATCAAGAAAAGACGATTAAGAAAGGGCGCAGAGTATAAAGCAGCCCGGCCGCCATGACGAACCCTAGCTCTCTAAAACCATCAACCGTAAACCAAAAAACTCTAAACAGTTGACACTAAAAGCAGAACGCCGCTAGAGTCTCGTCAACTTTCAAAAGAAAAAAGGTTTACCCGTGACCGCCACCGCTTTCAATGCCGCCGCCCCGCGCCACGACTGGACGCTGGACGAAATTAATGGGCTGTTTGCGCTGCCCTTCAACGACCTGTTATTTAAAGCTCAGCAAGTGCATCGCGCCCACTTTGATGCTAACGCGGTGCAGGTTTCTACCCTGCTGTCGATTAAAACGGGGGCTTGCCCAGAAGACTGCAAATATTGCCCGCAGTCCGGTCACTACAATACCCAGCTCGAAAAAGAGAAGCTGCTGGAAATCGAAAAAGTCGTTGCCCAGGCCAAGGCCGCTAAAGAAGCCGGCGCTAGCCGTTTCTGTATGGGCGCGGCATGGCGCAGCCCGCGGGACAAAGATTTACTGCTGGTCGAAGAGATGGTTCGTCAAGTCAAAGCCCTGGGGCTGGAAACCTGCATGACACTAGGTATGGTCGACGGTGATCAAGCCAACCGTTTGGCGGCTGCTGGGCTGGATTACTACAACCATAACCTGGACACCTCCCCCGACTTTTATGGTGAAATTATCACCACCCGCACCTACAGCGACCGCCTGGACACCCTGGCCACCGTGCGTGAAGCGGGCATGAAAGTATGCTCCGGCGGCATTTTAGGCATGGGTGAAGGCGCACAAGACCGCAGTGCGCTGTTACAGCAGCTGGCGAAGCTGTCACCGCACCCAGAATCCGTCCCCATCAATATGCTGGTTAAAGTACCGGGTACACCGCTAGAGAACGTCGAAGACCTAGACCCGCTTGAGTTTATCTGCGCCATTGCGGTGGCGCGTATTATGATGCCGCAAAGCCATGTGCGGCTTTCCGCTGGCCGCGAGCAGATGAGCGAATCGACTCAAGCACTGGCATTTTTGGCTGGAGCCAACTCGATCTTCTACGGCGACAAACTACTCACCACCGGCAATCCCCAGGCAGATCGCGACCGCGCGCTATTTGCAAAATTAGGCCTGCACCCAGAGCGCCGTGATACCTGCGAAGATGAAGCCACTCACACCGAGCGACTCACCCAACAAGCTCAGCAACGCGCCCAGGCAGAGCGGGCAGCAGCACTGGCGGTAGATGCTAGTGTCTGACGCGTGGCAGCAGCGACTAGCCAGCGCCCGTCAGCAGCGTGTCGATGGACAGCGCTGGCGGCACCGACGGGTGAACACCCACAGCACGCTGGACTTTGCCGGTAATGACTATCTTGGGCTGGCCTGCGATCCACGTGTACAAGCTGCCCAGGCAGAGGGTGCGCGCCGCTTTGGCGCAGGCGCGGGCGCGTCGCACTTGGTCAGCGGCCATTTGGAGGTTCACGACGCACTGGAAGACGCCCTGGCCGAGTGGACCGGACGGCAGCGTGCACTGCTGTTTTCCACCGGCTATATGGCTAACCTTGGCGTGTTGCAGGCGCTCGCCGCCCCGCACACTGCCATTTTTCAAGACCGTTTGAATCATGCCTCGCTGTTAGATGGCGCAGTGTTAAGCGGCGCTCGCTCGCGGCGTTTTCATCACCGCAACAGTGCTGATCTTGAACGCTTATTAGCGCGCAGCTCCGCCACCCATAAGCTGGTGGTCAGCGACGGTGTGTTCAGTATGGATGGCGACGTTGCCGATATTGCCACCCTTGCCCACGTCAGCCAGCAGCACAACGCCTGGCTAATGATTGATGACGCTCACGGTCTGGGTGTCTTAGGCGATAACGGCAGCGGCTGTGTGGAAGGTTTCGACAGCCAAGCGGTGCCTATTTTGGTCGGCACACTGGGCAAGGCATTGGGCACCGCTGGCGCGTTTGTGGCCGGTGACGCTGCGTTGATTGACCACCTCACCCAGTTTGCTCGCAGCTATATCTATACAACGGCCCAGCCCCCCAGCATTGCAGCGGCGACTCTGGAAGCGCTGACCATCGTGCAGCGCGAGCCTGAACATCGCCAGCGGCTCCAGCGCCATATCAGCTACTTCCGCCAGCAAGCCCAGGCACTAGGGCTGCCCCTTGCCGATTCCCATACGCCTATTCAACCGCTGTTGCTAGGAGACGAGCCACGCACCATGGCTTGGGCGGCTAAGCTCTCCCAGCGAGGCATCCAAGTAGGGGCGATTCGCCCACCCACGGTACCCAATGGTGCCGCTCGCCTGCGTATTACGCTGAGCGCCCGCCATACCCCCAGCGATATTGATCGGCTTGTCGAAGGTCTGAGCGCCTGTCAGCGCGAGGAGGCACGATGTCCTGCCTAGACGCCGCCCCTCTACATCTGGTGCTGCTATCGGGCTGGGGAGTCGATCAGCGCATCTGGCAGCCGTTGGAACACCACTGGCCCGCCCATAGCAAGGTACACACAGTGGACTGGCCAGGCTATGGCGATACCCCTGCCCTGGCTGAACCTGCCACCCTTGATACTCTTGCCAGCGCCATGGCCGACCAACTACCCAGTAACGCTGTGTGGGTCGGCTGGTCGCTGGGCGGGCTGTTAGCCAGCGCGCTGCTCGATAAGCTGCCTGCGCCACTCGGCCTTGTGCTGATTGGCACGGGCGAGCAATTTTGTAGCGATGACGGAGTCAGCAAAGCCGAGCTTGCCAGCTTTCAGCGCGCCTTTAGCCGCGACCCCGATGCCACCTGGCGGCATTTCTTACGCTGGCAAACCCAGGGCGAACCTAACGCTCGCCACGCCCACCAACAGCTACGCGCCATGCTGGGTGACACCCCAAGCGCCACGCTCAGCACGCTGTCCCAAGGGCTTCACTGGCTTGCCAGCCTGGATAACACCCAGCGTTTGCAAGAAGCGCCCTGTCCGGTCATCCGATTAGTTGGCGAGCACGACCTGTTAGTGGCTTCCGGTATCCGCGCTCAGGCCATCAACCTTGCCCACGCGGGGCACTGCCCGATGCTTTCCCAGCCAGCTCAGCTGGTCGCGACCATCGCTTCCCAGGCCGCACTGGTCACCAAGGAGCACGTATGCACCTAACGACAATGCCCGCACCAAACTGGCAGGCAAAAGTCGCCCACGCCTTTTCTCGGGCGGCTCCACGCTACGATGCTCTGGCCAGCGCTCAGCGCCAGATAGGGGAAACGCTATGGTCATCGCTTCCGCCTAGTGCCGACAACATACTCGATCTTGGCTGTGGTACTGGCGTCTGGACACAACGACTAGCCACTCAGTTTCCCCAAGCTCACGTCACTGGGCTGGATATTGCCCCGGGCATGCTCACCCATGCCCAGGCGCGCTATGGCAATCATATTCGTTGGCAGCAAGGCGATGCCGCTGCGCTGCCTTTTGAGCGCAGCACATTTGATCTGGTCTTTTCCAACCTCGCCATCCAGTGGTGCCGCGATATCGATACTGTTATGCGCGAGCTTCAACGAGCACTGACCCCTGGCGGCCAAGTGCATCTCACGACGCTCTTACCTGGCACGCTGGCAGAAGTCGCCACGGCTTGGCAGCGCCCGGAGGCGTTACTGCAAACGCCGAATGCCCTAGCACTTGAACGCGCTGTTGCCCTAAGCGGCCTAACGCTGGTTGATCACATCACCGAATGGCGGCGGTTTTACTACCCCGACCTAAATGCGGTCATGGCCTCAATCAAGGGGGTAGGCGCCCAGGTGGCGCGGCCCAAGGCGCGCCTTACCCGTCGAGAGCTGGCCGCCGCCCGCGAGCGGTTTGAAGCACTACGTGAACCCCAAGGACTCCCCGTTAGTTACCACTGCATCACCCTGCACCTGGAAAAATCACCATGACCGTCTATTTCGTGACCGGCACCGATACCGATGCGGGTAAGACCCTGGCCACCAGCGCACTGCTGTGCGCTGCCAAAGATCAGCAGCTCAGCACGCTGGGGCTTAAGCCGATTGCCTCTGGCAGCCACATCACGACGGATGGGCTGCGCAATAGCGATGCGTTGGCGCTACAGGCACAAAGCGCTCCGCCGGTCGATTACACCACCGTTAACCCTTGGGCATTTGCGCCAGCTATTGCGCCGCATCTGGCCGCCAGCGAGGCGGGGCACTCTCTTAATGTCAACCGCGTGGTTGACTCGCTTAACGCCACTCTAAACGACACGCCGCGCGATCTAACGCTCATTGAAGGCGCTGGAGGCTGGCGTGTGCCACTCAATGAGCATGACGACTTTTCCGATATACCCCGGATGATGCAGCTGCCAGTCATTCTGGTCGTGGGACTAAAACTTGGCTGCCTTAATCATGCGCGGCTTACCGCGGAGGTCATCGCTGCCGATGGCCTAACCCTTGCGGGTTGGGTCGGCAGTGTAGTGGATCCTGAGTTCGCCTCTGACACAGCGCGCTTTGACGCCAACATCACCCTGCTTAAAAACACCCTTAACGCGCCATGTCTAGGCATTATTCCTCATTTAGCCACCGCTGATGCCGTCCATGCGCGCCACGCGCTTTCACTAACCGCGCTGCTCAACACCTCAGTTTTGAATCAGGAAGCCGCTCTATGAGTTCTCCCGTTTGGCACCCTTATGCCCACCTCAAAACCCAAGCGCCAGCACCCAAAGTGGTCGGCGGCAGCGGTAGCCATTTCACCCTGGAAAGCGGCGAGCAACTGCTCGACGCTACCTGCTCCTGGTGGTGCATGATTCATGGCTATGGACATCCACGTTTAGTCGCGGCCATTCGTGAACAGGCAGGCGAGCTATGCCATGTCATGCTCGGCGGCCTCACCCATGATCCCGCCGACCAGCTTGCTCAGGAGCTAGTGCGCATCACCCCTGACGGGCTTAATCACGTGTTCTACTCCGACAGTGGTTCAGTTGGGATGGAAGTGGCAATGAAAATGGCCCTGCAGTACCAAGTGCTCATCGGCCACCCCGAAAAATGCAAGATGCTTTCGTTAATGAAGGCCTACCATGGCGATACCACCGGCTGTATGGCGGTATGCGACCCTGAAGAAGGCATGCACAGTCTATTCGCCAGCCTGCTGCCCCAGCACCACTTCGCCCCCGCGCCCACCGCACCGTTTAACGCCACACCGGAACAGGTAGCCGACGATTTAGCGGCGCTTCGCGACGTCTTGGCGAGCCACCATCATGAGGTTGCTGCCCTGCTGATGGAACCGTTACTCCAGGCGGCAGGCGGGCTAAACATGACCTCGCCGGACTACCTGCGCGGTGCGCGGGCGTTATGCGATGAGTTTGGCGTGTTGCTGATTTTTGATGAAGTAGCCACCGGCTTTGGCCGCACTGGCAAGCTGTTTGCCGCCAATCACGCTGACGTAACACCGGATATTATGGTGCTCTCAAAAGGATTAACCGGCGGCTACCTCGGCCATGCAGCGACCCTGGCCAGCGACCGTGTTCACGATGCGTTTGTTGGCGACAGCGCCCACCATGCCTTTATGCACGGCCCGACATTTATGGGCAATCCGCTGGCCTGCCGCGTCGCGCTGGAAAGCCTGCGCGTGTTTGAAGAGGAGCACTACCTGGACAAGATTGCGGCTCTCAGCCAACAGCTTAGCCGAGCGTTAATTGACGACTCCGTGCTGAACGCCCACCCAGACGTGGCCGATGTGCGAGTACTGGGTGCCACCGCGGTGATTGAAGCGCACTCCGCCGAGGCGCTGAAAGGTGTCGGGCAGTTCGCCCGCGAGCGTGGTGTATGGCTGCGCCCAATCGGCCGCTGGCTTTACACCATGCCCGCTTATATCGCTACCGACGCCGACATCACTCAGATTACCGACGTAATGAAAGCATGGTTTTTGAAGCGATAGACAGTTCAAGGCAGCATCAAATTGCCCTGTTTGCGCCACTGGTTTACCAACGCTGGAACGCCCTCTCCTGCGGTGGTATTAATCGCTAGAACGCCAGGCGGTGTTAAGGCATCCGCGTCGGGGTCGACCAGCGCACACGGGGTATCCAAGTCAATATACGACAGCAGCGACGCCGCGGGCATTACCGCTAGGGACGTGCCTACCACCAGCAAGAAATCCGCCTGGCTAACAAGTTCACAGGCGTCTTCAAACAGCGGCACCGACTCACCGAACCACACCACGTCTGGGCGCAGCTGGCTGCCTTTGTCACAAATATCGCCCAGCGCAATGCCACCTTTCGGCAGCGGATAGCGCAGCCGCACATCCACTGTAGAGCGCGCCTTCAAAATCTCGCCATGAAGATGCAGCACATCTCGCGACCCTGCACGCTCATGCAAATCATCAATATTTTGCGTGACAACACTGACTCGAAAGCCATCTTTTTCAAGCGCCGCCAGGGCTTTATGGGCAGCATTGGGCTTAGCCTTACGAATTTGCTCCCGACGCAGGTTATAAAACTCCAGTACGCGCTGTGGGTCTCGGCGCCAGCCCCCGGGCGTGGCCACCTCCTCGACTGGGTGGTCTTCCCAGAGACCATCACTGGCACGGAACGTTTTAATACCGCTTTCGGCGCTAATCCCTGAACCGGTAAAAACCACTAAGTGCGGTGGTGCTGTCATGTTTTCCTCGACTAAATCACTGCTTACTGTTTCACAAGGAGCCTCTTATTAATGTAATGAGCGCAGGCCAGACAAGGCAAAAATCAACGAAAAAGCGGAGTTTACGGGTTGTAAATGAGCATTTTGATCGGACTCGCGCACGAGGCGATTTTTAACGCAGTATGGCCAAGCGCAATAGTTAATCAGAGGTTACTTAATATACCAGCTGCCCTATGGTCCCCGCGAAGCGCTGCTTATTACGATACGGATAAACATCGATCACCCGACCATCGACAATCGCCTGCTGTAACTCCAACCAATACTCGGGGTCAAATAATTCTGGATGCTGTCCCATAAAAATACTGCGCAGCTCCGGGTTGGCAAACATAAAGGGACCGAACTCCTCGGGGAAGATATCGTTGGGACCGATAGAAAAGCTTTCGCCACCGCCACCCTGGAAGTCATTGCCATACGATTTGGGAATGTGTCGAAAGCGGCACTCCGTGAGATAGCACACCTCGTCATAATCGTAAAAAATCACTCGGCCATGGCGGGTAACACCAAAGTTTTTTAACAGCATATCGCCAGGAAAAATATTGGCCGCAGCCATCTGTTTAATGGCGTTACCGTAGTCTTTGAGCACCATCACACGCTCATCTGCGCTGCACTGTTCAAGGTAGATGTTCAGCGGCGTCATCATGCGCTCGGTATAACAGTGCTTGATAATCACCTTGTCATCTTTCAACGACACCGTAGAGGGTGCCACTTCAAGCAAGTGCTCTAGACACTCTGGGGAAAAGTGATCTTGCCGCGCGGTAAAATTTGAGAACTCCTGGGTGTCGGCCATACGCCCAACGCGGTCGTGGCGTTTCACCAATCGGTATTTTTCGCGCACCATGGCATGGGTAACATCCTTGGCAGGATCAAACTTATCTTTAATGATTTTAAACACGGTGCGAAAACTGGGCAGCACAAACACCGCCATCACCATGCCACGCACCCCAGGCGCAATCACAAACTGATCCTCACGCTTAGCCACCTGCTGGTTTAGCGCACGGAAAAATTCAGTTTTGCCATGCTTAAAAAAGCCGATGGCAGCATACAGTTCCCCCTCAGGCTTATGGGGCATCAACTGTTTTAAGTAATGAACGAACTCTCCCGGGACCGGTACATCTACCTGAAAGTAGGCTCGGGTAAACGAGAAAATAATCGAGACTTCATCGGTCTCTGTTAGCACGGTATCCAAATGCAGGCAGGGGTCGCCGCCCTGCTGTTCGCCAAACCCTTCACCATGCAGAATGGGTAACACCAACGGCACTTGCTCGCCGCCCCCCAGAATACGACCTACCAAGTACGCCCCTTTATTGCGGTAAAAAACGCTTTTCAACAGTTCTAATCGAGCGTCATCTGCCTGCAAAATGGCAGCGGGAAGCTGGTTTTCCAACAAATCAGCCCCTAGCTCGATATCGCGTTCCAGATCAGCAAAGGCGTTATCAAACGGTGCCTCTTCAAGCGCCCAGGCAAGCGCCTGGGGCCAATCCCCATTAACGTAATGCTGTCGACACAGCTCAATTCCCGAGTGATGCGCAGCGTCTTCTCGAGAGCTGTAAACAAACATCCAGTCATTGCGAATATGGCGATGGTTGAATATCGAGCAGAACAGCGAGTTAAAAAACGTCTCTGCCAATTCGTAATCCAACCGCTGGCTAATCAGCTGTGCATAGTGCTCACGCGCTTCACGCCATGTCTCGCAATGCGTGAGCGCTTCATGGGCAAAGGTACGCTGCAAACGCGCTAGCGTATCGCCAACTTTCTCTTCATAAAGATTGATCCGTGCCGCTGAGGCTTGCTGAGCCTCCCGCCACGCCGCCTCTCGAAAGCGGCGGCTGGCATCAAAGGTAATCTGCTTAAAGCGAGCACGGTAGCCATCAAACCCATGCAGAATAGTGGCCGCTAAACGATACGCTGGGGAGTGTTTCATGGCGGTGTGCTCTTATTGGAAATTTTCTCTGCTAAGACTCCACTAGCCGCCCACGACATTCGAGACGACCTTAGCCCTATTATTTGAGCACCTATCGCGTTTAAGCATCTGTCGCGTTTAAGTAAATCGGCCGTTAAAGCGGTGCAATTGATGCAATGTTTAGTCGAAACGGTCCAGCTGTTCGGTCAGCAATCAAGAAGCCCAGTTGATAAATGCTATCAGAAGAAAGCGACGGCGCATCGTCAAGTACCTTACCGCGCCTTACGGCTTCAAACATATGCCAAGTAAACTTCAGCGTTTCCCACTGGTCTCGGGCAGGCGTAAATATCACTCGGTAGGCGCTAGCCTCGTCTAACGCGGTACTTTTCAAGCGCAATTGATAAGTGCGACCGTCACCATTCACCCGCAGTGTAAGGCCTTCGCCGTTGGTGAGTGATGGCTCGAAGTGGTCGGGTTGGCGGCGTATCGAGGCAAAGCCACCGCCATTCTCTAGCGATACCTCACCGATAAAACATCCCATCCCCGCCTCGATACGAAACGTACTGTGAGACACGCCCCCCATCACACCATCATTTACTGCGAACCAGCGTTGCTCCTCACCGCGCTGATTAACACTAGGGTCGTTAACACGGGGCCCGAAGGTTAACGTCATGTTGGCTCCTGTAGCAGTCAACGTTGCGCTGCTCGTTGCTGATTAAACTAAAAAGCCCCTGGGCCATCAGGGCACAGAGGCTTCAACTGCCTAGTCAGCCTAGGCGATTAGCACCAAAAACTACAGCTTAGCGGCGGCAGGCAGTAACTCGTCATCGTCTAACGCTTCCGGCGACGCCGTCACCAGTGCAAACTCCTCTTCAGCGGTTTTCGCCACCAGCTGATTTTTGCTATAGAAGAAGTAGTACGCCGCACCGGCAATGAACAGCACAATGGTGTAATTGAACGCACGCGGGTCGAAAGCATAAACACCGGTGAGAGCGACAATTGCCAATACCAGCGCAACCGATGAAGTCACGATGCCACCTGGGGTTTTATAAGGCCGTGGCAAGTCTGGTTGCTGTACGCGCAGTAGGATATGGCTCAGTGCCATCAGCGCGTAAGAGATCGTTGCGCCGACGACCGCCATTGCTAACATAAGATCGCCTTCGCCGCTTAATGAGGCCAAGAAGCCGAAAACACCCGGCACAATCAACGCCAGATAAGGCACTTTACGCTCGCTGGTCAGCGACAGCTTCTTAGGGAGGTACCCCGCCCGCGAAAGTGCGAATACCAACCGACTATAGCCATAAATAATAGAAAAGAAGGAGGCAATTAGTCCTGCCAAGCCCAACACATTCACTAATGTCGCCAAGGTTGGGTTGCCCGTCGCATTGAGCGCATCCACCAGCGGCACACCGCTTTGACCAATCATTTCAGCACCCGCCGCGCCTGCCAGTAACACCACGACTAATAAGGCCGTGAACAGCAAAAACAGCATTGCAGCAATAATGCCTTTAGGCATATCGCGCGCGGGGTCTTTGGCTTCTTCTGCCGCTAGGGGCACACCCTCAACCGCTAAAAATAGCCACATACCAAACGGCAGCGCGGCCCAAATACCGTACCAGCCATAGGGCATAAAGGTACTCGCGCCAGCAGCATCAGTGGGCGCAATATCAAATAGGTTCGCTGAGTCGAAATTGCCAATCAACGCCACTGCCGTTGCCAAAATCGCAAACACCGCCAGGCCGCTAATCACCATCATGACTTTTAGCGCTTCACCTACGCCTGCTAAATGAATACCGATAAACACTGCGTAGAACAGCAGGTAAACCAACGGCCCATTAATGCCCAGCAGCGCTTCAACTGCCGAGCCTATAAAAATCACAATAGCGGCTGGCGCAAGGGCATACTCGATCAACACCGCAAGCCCCGTTAGGTAACCTCCCGTTGGCCCCATCGCTTGACGGGCAAAGCTGTAGCCTCCGCCAGCGGCTGGAATCGCCGCCGACATCTCCGCCAGAGACAGCACCAGCGCAAGGTACATCAGCGCCATTAAACAAGCGGCAATAGCAAAGCCGCCCCAGCCCGCCTCGGCAATACCGAAGTTCCAGCCAGCAAAGTCACCAGAAATAACGTATGAAACCCCAAGCCCCGCCAGTAATAGCCAGCCAGCGGTTCCTTTTCGCAGCTGGCGCTTGGCCAGATACGCTTGATCGACAGAAGGTTGTGTCATTGTCTTACCCTTTTTAGTGTGGAACGCAATCGTTGTCAGCGGCGTGCTGAGTCAGGGGGTTGGTTCCATATTGTTGTTAGGAGCGTTGTTAGGAGCGTTTCTATAAGTGTTGTTATTGATATGTCGTTATTGGCAGGTTGTTCATGGGTTGCGCTTAGCGCGCAAGCCCCCGTTAATCGGCCACCAGGAAGTTTTGTGGTGAGCCACCCGATGCACCTTCTAATACGTTATCTTCGCTACGATCTTTCAGTTGAACACCAGACAGTTGCCGCTGACGGGCCTCGACTAATAGCAACAGCAACCGCCGCGCGGCCTCTTCAGGTTTCAGACCTGCTGGGCGAACGTTAGAAATACAATTACGGCGGTCATCCTTTAAGCCCACTTCGGGTGCCCAGGTCATATACAGCCCGAGGCTATCGGGGGAGCTTAACCCTGGGCGCTCACCAATCATCACCAGCACAGCATCGGCATTAAGCAGCGCGCCAACCTCATCGCCAATCGCCACACGCCCCTGCTCGACAATGGTTAACGGCGCGAGTTGCCACTCCCACTGATCATGTTCAAAGGCGCGATACAGCGCAGTAAGAAACGGCGCGCTATTCTGCTGCACCGCCAGTGCGGAAAGCCCATCGACAATAACCACCGCCAAATCGAAGCGCTGGCCGCTTTCCGCTGCTTGCTGCAGTTTCTCTCGCGAGTCGTCGTTAAGACGACGGCCATAATCAGGGCGTTGCAGATACATGGCTCGGTCTGCCGCGTGGCTGTGTACATGAATAGGCGTCTGGCTCAGGCTAAGCGCTGTCGTTAACTCGCTGGCCAACGCGTCGCACTCAAGGGGGCAGTGAACGGCGTCCTGGGCCTGGGCATGAGCCAGCTGAAACGCCAACAGCTGATGTGTAGGCAGGCTGATGCCCGCACGACCAAGCCCAATACGGGCATCGGTAAATGCCCTCAGCCGCTCCCATGGGTTCGCGATGACGATAGGTGGGGACTCTTTCGATTCATTATCAGACATCGCGGGCAGCCTCCTTTGGCAGGTGGCGCAGGCTGTTAGCGAAAGCGGCTGGTAGCTGATCGTTTAGCCGATAGGAAGAAACGTCTTGGAAGATTTGCATCTTCGCCAGCCACTGCTCGAACTCAGGGGCAGCCTTCAACCCAAGCACCCGCCGCGCATACAGCGCATCGTGAAAAGAGGTGGTTTGATAGTTGAGCATTATGTCGTCAGAACCGGGGATCCCCATCACAAAGCTACAGCCCGCCACGCCTAATAGCGTCAGCAGGTTGTCCATATCGTTTTGATCGGCTTCAGCATGATTGGTGTAGCACACGTCGCAGCCCATGGGCACGCCTAATAACTTGCCGCAAAAGTGGTCTTCCAGCCCCGCTCGGGTAATCTCTTTGCCATCGTACAAATACTCAGGACCGATAAATCCCACCACCGTATTCACCAACAGTGGGTTGAACTTACGCGCCACGGCATAGGCACGGGATTCACAAGTTTGCTGGTCCAGGCCATGATGGGCGTCAGCGGAAAGCGAGCTGCCCTGGCCGGTTTCGAAATACATCACATTGCGCCCAACCGTACCGCGATCCAGCGTCTGAGCGGCCGCTTCGGCTTCCGCCAGCGTACTCAGATCAAAGCCAAAACTGCGGTTGGTGGCTTCGGTACCGCCAATGGATTGAAAGACAAGATCTACTGGCGCGCCCTGCTCAATCGCTTCTAGCGTATTGGTCACATGGGTAAGCACGCAGGATTGGGTGGGAATTTCGTATTTCTGGATAACGTCATCCATCAGGCGCATTAACTTGATGCTTTGGGCGACATTATCAGTAGCAGGATTGATACCAATGACCGCGTCGCCACTGCCATACAACAGGCCATCCAGAATACTGGCGGCAATCCCGGTCACGTCATCGGTAGGATGGTTGGGCTGCAAACGGGTGGATAACCGTCCCGGCAAACCAATAGTATTGCGAAATGCGGTTGTCACCTGACACTTCTTGGCCACTAGCATCAAATCTTGATTGCGCATCAACTTGCTAACAGCGGCGGCCATTTCAGGGGTAATGCCAGGGCGAGCCGCAGCTAAAACATCGCTGGTGGCATGGTCGGACAGCAGCCAGTTGCGAAAGTCACCCACGGTTAAATGCTTCAGCGGCGCAAACGCAGCAGCATCGTGCTCATCGATGATTAATCGAGTAATCTCGTCTTTCTCATAGGGAATCAGTACATCATTCAAAAACGTGGTAAGCGGCAGCTCTGCCAGCACCATTTGTGCCACTACCCGCTCTTCTGCGGATTCTGCAATGACACCTGCCAAACGGTCACCGGAGCGTGGCGGCGTGGCTTTAGCCATTAATTCTGCCAAACCTTTAAAGCGGTAGCGGCGGCTTCCCACTGTGGTGTGATAGGTCTGCGCCATAGGACCTTCCTTTTTTATAGTTAAAAGACAACGGCACCGCATGCGCGTTGAGGAACAGAACTTGCTTGTTTCTACAATAGCGTTATCACTTAACGGGGAGTATCGAGTTTCGGCAAATCTGCCATACTGATAAAAAACAAAACAAATACAATAAATTAGGAATAGCTAAGTGACGTGATAGCGCTGTCATCGCGTCCACAGGAGCTTCAAATGACCCTGACGAGCCAAGACTTCGCACCAAAGAAGTGCATGCAAGAGGCGTTTGATGCCGATGAGCATGCCCAAAACCTGACCCGTTGGCAGCAACAGTACGACCAACTTAGTCCTGGCCGTTTCTATGGGCGGCTGGATGAAATTTCGCTGCCCGCCATGCAGGTATTTAAAGAACATACAGGGCAAGCGCTACGCCAAGACTGCCGAGTGTGGGCTGATTCCTTGTGGCTGGGCATCCCCACTCGGGCACTGGGGTCGCGCATCAACGGGCAGTCATTGGAAGAGCATGACGTGATGTGCCACCCTGGTGGTCGCGATTTTGAGCTGGTAACGCCAGAGGTATTTGATATCTATGGATTAGTGATACGTCTACCGATCTTACAAGCTGCCGCCCAGCGGCAAGGTGTGCTACTTGATCATGAATGGCACGGGTCACCGCGCCGCCGAGTGACGCCTGAAACACTCCATGCCGTGTCGTTTTTACTTGAACGCCTGCTCTCTCACCAGCAGGGCGCCATTGCTGAAAACGTGCATCAAGATATTTTGCTAACGGGCCTGCTAGAGCTACTAAAAGCCAACCAAGCAAGCCATGAACCACCACCCAGCTATGCCCACCGAAAAGCAGTAGTTGACCGAGTGAAGCGCTATGTTGATGAGCATTTAGAAGGCCCAGTGACCATGGAAACTCTATGCGAACTCACCCATGTCAGCAGGCGTACGCTGCAGTACAGTTTTACGACTATCCTAGGAATTAGTCCGCTGCAGTTTTTACGTTTAACACGGCTTAATCGGGTGCGCCGCGCCCTGCGCAATGCCGAACCTCACCAGACGGTAACTGAAATTGCCACCTACTGGGGCTTTTGGCATTTGGGGCAATTTGCTCATGATTATAAGCAGCAATTTGGTGAAAGCCCTTCGCAAACGCTAAGTACAGTTTAGTAAACGTGTTTTATAGAGGTAGCCAATGATCAACACCACGGCTTGGAATCGTTTGCGATATACCGTCTACGCACCCGTCTACGATTTAGTGGCTACTAGGGCGTTTCGCAAACCACGCCGGAAAGCCTTAGCACAAATAGACTGGGAGCCCGGCATGCGTGTTTTATTGGTGGGCGCTGGCACCGGCTTAGACCTACCCTACTTGCCCCGTGAATTAGAAATTCATTTAACCGACCTGACGCCTGCCATGGTGAAACGGGCGCGTGAACGTGCCGAACATGCCCAACGAGACGTGGTATGTCGCGTGATGGATGCTACCCAGCTGGATTACCCAGATGAACATTTTGACGTGGTTATCATGCACTTGATTCTAGCCGTAATGCCAAACCCAGAGCGGGGGTTAGCCGAAACACACCGCGTGTTAAGAAGCGGCGGGCAGCTTTGTGTGATGGATAAATTTCAACCCGACACACACCCTGCCGGACCCAGCCGACGAGCATTAAATGCGCTTACCTCATTGATCGCGACCGACATCACCCGCCAGGCAACGCCACTGCTTCAACAAGCAGGTTTCAACATCCGCCGCGACGAACCCGTATTGATGAATGGCCTTTTTCGCGCGCTGTTAGCTGCAAAGTAACCCTTACTGAACCATTCGCAGACTGGCTTTTATAACCGCCTGCCTGTCACACCGTCACATCCATCGAGACATTAGTACAACAGAAACATCAGCGTCCAACTCTGGTACAGTTAATACTTATTTGTCGCTTGCACGCTTCATCAATATGTAAGGTGCCTAATGCCTAAAGCTGCTGTAAAACGCTTTCGTCGTCTACCCGAAGAAGAACAGTCCCGTGTGATTGAAATGGCCTGGGAAGACCGCACTCCGTTTGAAGCGATAGAAACACTGTTTGGCCTTGGTGAGCCGGACGTTATCGAAGTAATGCGCCACCAGCTCAAGCCTGCTTCGTTTCGGCTATGGCGTAAACGCGTTACTGGTCGCGCGACTAAACATACGGCTTTGCGCTCACCTGATGTGTTACGCGGCTACTGCCCAACGCAGTATAAGCGCTAATTCACTTATCCAACGATAATGGAACGCCATCATTTTCTAAACGGACCTTTCTAACCGCCCACCAAGTGTTATATTATCACATAACATAGACCCGCTTAGAGGTGATCAGCAATGACCGCGTTCTCTCCCCTACCCGTGACCGTGCTCTCGGGCTTTCTTGGTGCCGGTAAAACGACCGTACTCAATCATATTTTAGCTAACCGCGAAGGTCGCCGTGTTGCGGTCATCGTCAATGATATGAGCGAGGTCAATATCGACGGGGCATTAGTGCGCGGCGGCCCTGGCGAATCAACATTAGATGGCGAGGTGGCGCTGAACCGCTCTGAAGAGCGTTTAGTCGAGATGAGCAACGGCTGCATTTGCTGCACGCTGCGTGAAGACTTGCTAGAAGAGGTTAGCCAACTGGCCAGGGAAGGTAAATTCGATTACCTAGTGATTGAGTCCACTGGCATTTCTGAACCACTACCGGTGGCGGAAACCTTCACCTTTGAAGACGAAAGCGGCCAGAGTCTTTCCCAGGTTGCACGCCTTGATACGCTGGTCACCGTGGTCGATGGCGCCAATTTTCTTGAGCAGTACCGCGAAGCGCAGAGCCTCGCGGAAGCGGGCGAAAGCTTGGGTGAAGACGACGAGCGTAATGTCGCCGACCTGCTGGTCGACCAGATCGAGTTTTGTGATGTGCTGTTGATTAGCAAAACCGACTTGATCAGTGAAAAAGAGCTCGAGGCGTTAAAGGCGATTCTACGTTCGCTGAACCCCGATGCGGAGCTGGTACCTATCTCTCAAGGCAGCGTGCCGCTAGAGAAAGTGCTGGATACTGGCAAGTTCAATTTTGAGCGCGCCCAGCAAGCGCCTGGTTGGCTAAAAGAGATGCGTGGTGAGCATGTACCAGAAACCGAAGAGTACGGCATCGGCAGCTTTGCCTACCACGCTCGCCGCCCCTTCCACCCGCAGAAATTCCACGACCTACTCAACGAAGAGTGGTTTGGTAAAGGACTGCTGCGTTCGAAAGGCTTTTTCTGGCTTGCGACTCGGCCACGCTATGCAGGCCAATGGAGCCAAGCAGGCGGCATTGCCCATCACGGCCCTGCAGGGGTGTTCTGGAAAGCCATTCCCGAAGCCAACTGGCCGGAAGATCCTGAAACCCGCCAGTTCATTATGGAAAAGTGGCAGGAGCCGTTTGGCGACATGCGCCAGGAGCTGGTGTTTATCGGCCAGAACTTAGACCAAGACAACATGCGCGAAGCGCTGGACGCCTGCTTGCTAAGCGAAGCGGAGCTGCTGGAAGGCATGGAAGCCTGGAAGCAGCTACCCGATCCTTTCCCCGTTTGGTAGTAAGGTGTCGCCGCCTGAACTGGTCAAATAGCGCTCTGCCCACTGTCGCACCTCGGGATAGGCACGCTGCTCAAAGACCGCAAAGCCGTTAAGGCCGCGCGCTTTGAGCGAAGTAAACACCGGCATGGTTAAGCCACATAAGAAGTGTGCCAGCCGCTGGGCGCTGGGTGGCTGGCCGAGCTTTTCCGTGTGGCGCTCAATCAGCGGTGTGGCATAGCAGGTAAAATCATTATCAGACAGAGCGGGCAACGGCGGCGCATCCGGCAACCTAACTGGGTTGCCGTAGCACACAGAGCAGTGACCACAGCGGTTCTGCTCTGTACCAATAGGCCCATCAAAGGTGGCATCCCCAAAATGCTCAGCCAGCCGCCTAGTCAGGCAGCTTTCCGATTCAAACAGCGCCAGCATGGAATGTAATCGCTCAATTTCGATTCGCTCCCGATTCAGGCACTCATTAAACAACTGGCTCGCCACCGCCTCGACCGAAAATCCCGGCTGACAAATTTCATACACGTCGGTCATGCGTTTACCTTCCAGGGTCAGCCAGCCTTTATCCTGGAAGTACTCAAGCGCGGTAATCACGCGGGCCCTTGAAGCATCAATTTGCAGTGCCTGCCCAGCTTGATGCAGTCGATCAAAATCCACCGTTCCCCAGGTGCGGGCGATAGAAATATTGTCGATCAACAAGCGTACGAAGGCTGCCCGCTCCCCTTCAAAACGCCCCACCAAGGCAGTAGGTTCAATATGGTAGCGCAACCGATACTCGGCTAAGAACGCAAAGCGCGGCGCAATAATGCCGTGCATTTCCAGCCTCACCAGCAGCGTTTTTAGCGGCAACAGACGGATATTGGTATCTCGGGAAAGCGTAGTAAGCAACACTTCCCACTGACGATCTGGCGCCTGCCCAGCTGATGAGATTTCTTCCAGTAAGCGCAGAATACCCACGTATTCAGGCGTGTCGCCGTAAACGAAGTTCTCCAGCACCCTCAGTCCATCGCGCCTAGCGATCGTCAAGCAAGTCGAAGGCAACCCGTCGCGACCCGCTCGGCCAATTTCCTGGCTGTAATTCTCAATCGATTTGGGGAGATCAAAGTGCACAACGTTGCGGATATTGCCTTTATCAATCCCCATGCCAAAGGCAATAGTAGCCACAATGCAGGGCGACTCGCCGCTCATAAACTGACCCTGGATCTCGTCACGGCGGACTGAATCCAACCCCGCATGGTAGGCCTGGGCGGCAATCCCCTGGGCCGCTAGCGCGTTTGCCACCTGCTCGGCGGTTTGCTGCAAGGTGACGTAAATAATCGTGGGCGCTTCGTTGCCAGGCGGCATTTGCGGTTTAAGCCAATCAATCAGCTGTTGCTGACGATTTTCCATTGCGGGAACCACCAGAAGCGCTAAGTTAGCGCGATAAAAGCCAGTGGTAATGACATTTTCCGGAGCGATGGAAAACTTCTCACGCATATCAGCGATAACCGCTGGCGTGGCCGTGGCTGTCAGTAGCAACACTTGGGGAATAGCGAAATCTCGCTGGTAATCCGGCAGTTTGAGGTAATCGGGGCGGAAGTTATGCCCCCACTCAGAGAGACAATGCGCTTCATCAACCACTAGCAGTGATATCTGTACCTGACGTAGAAAGTGCCGAAAGCGCTCGTTCTTAAGCCGCTCCACCGACACCATGAGGATTTTTAGCTCACCACTTTTGGCACGTTCCATCACCTCGCGGGTCGTATCGCGATCCTGGGTGGAATCAATACTGGCCGCTGCAACACCATGGCGTGCCAAAAAAGCGAGCTGATCCTGCATCAGCGCCAACAGTGGTGATACCACCAGAGTCAGGTGCGGAAGATGAAGTGCAGGCAGTTGATAACAGAGCGACTTCCCCGCCCCAGTGGCAAAAATCGCCGCGGTAGAGTGCCCGCACAAGACTCTGGACACCACCGCCTGCTGGCCGCCGCGAAAATCATCAAATCCGAATACTGCCTTCAGCGTCTGCTGTGGTGATAGCGAGGTCATGGCCGTTCCCTGGAGAGTCGTAAATACGTTAAGGCTAAGCTAACGCGTTCACATCGTTTTCTCCAATTAAGCGTTGCCTCACTGCCGTTTTGATCAGCAGTGGGCGGCACAAACAGCCTTATAAATACAGTTATAAAAATAGCTTTTTGGGAGCATGAACAGTAGTGCAAACGAAAAAGCCGGTGCTTTATCCCTAAGACATCCGCTAGCCACGTTGCCAGGTACACGACCCAGAGTGGCAGGCATAGCTTTTTCAGCTTACTTGCCTTCAACGCACTTAATGTTTATTAATAAAATCATACTTACAACGATTACTTCTTATCATGCTGACTTGTTATGGCATTTTTCTCATTTTCGACCCGTCAATTCGCTCCTAACGAGCGACTCGAAGCTGCTCAAGATATCTACAGCGCAATGGCACAAGTGCAACTTCGGGCGCCAAAAAAGCAAACGCCTCATGTTGAGACGCGCATTAGGCTGTTGCCTGGGGTTTCCATAGCTAGTGTGACAGCATCTTCATTGCATGCATCACGCAAGTCACCTCAAGTGGCCGACGGCAACGACGATATTACATTTTTGATCCACCCTGGTGGTACGGGCGGATGGCTTTCTCATCTGCAAGCACACGATTCACTAGCCTGCACGCCTGGCCGTGCACGCATTGTGCTCAATCATCAGTTAGGTAGCGTTGACTTCTATGGTGAGCGCGCCAACTTCCTCAGTATCGCTTTTTCAAGAGCGCAATTAATGCCACTGATTGATGACATTGATCGCTTACCCAAAACGTTACTGCCACCTGGAGAGCCACTTCAGCACCTCACCCGCCTCGCGCTGGCGCTTACTCGGCGTTCTGATGCTATCAATGGACACTCAACCGCCCAGCTTAGCGGTCAACTACTCGACTTGGCGTGTCTCTCACTAGGTGCCACTCGCGATGCAGGCATCCGCTCTCGTCGAGGCGGCTTAAGAGATGCCCGCTTAAAAGCCATCAAGGCTGATATCAATATGCATGCTCGCACTCCCCTGTGCCTTGAAGACTTAGCGTTACGACACTCGGTATCGCCCAGCTACATACGTGTGCTGTTTAATAGTAAAGGCACGTCATTTACCGACTACTTGCTCGAACAGCGGCTACAACTTGCGTTTGACGCGCTCACCAACACTCAAGCAACGCAACAACGATCCGTCAGCGACATTGCCTTTCGCGCTGGATTCAATCATCTCTCTTGGTTTTACCGCGCCTTCAAACACCGGTTTGGGATACCCCCTGGCGAAGCGCGCCATATCGCTACCCATTCGAGGTATTGATTAACTGGTCAAAGTGTAGCGCTGAGTGGAAGCCCCCCCCTTGCCAACAAGTCACACTGTTTAACAAACCGTCATTCGCAAGGGGCACGGCATGAACCGGATTTATCGCACCGTTTGGAACGCAGCCAAGGGCCAATGGCAAGTCGCACCAGAGAACGTCAAACGTCGCGGTAAAACGGTATCGCGACGCTCGGGCACTGTTGGTACCGTTGCAAGCCTGGCGGCCGGGAGTCTGCTGCTGTTTCCCTTAAGCGCCTTTGCCAGCGGTTTGCCTTCGGGCGGCGATATACGTGCCGGTAGCGGTAGTATCGAACAGTCTGGCCACACCATGCAGATCAATCAGAACAGTGACCGCATGGCCATTGACTGGGATGACTTCTCCGTGGAGGAAGGCCATCGCGTTGACTTCCATCAACCCGGCCGTGATGCCGCTGCCCTTAACCGCGTCACCGGCGATCAGCTATCGCAGATTCGCGGTGCGATTAATGCCAACGGTCAGGTCTTTCTAGTCAACCCCAACGGCATTGTGTTTAGTGACACCGCCCAGGTCGATGTCGGCGGACTGGTGGCTTCCACTCTGGATATTAGCCCTGAAGACTTCATGGCCGGAGATTTCACTTTCGAAGGCGCCAGCAGCAGCGCGATTATTAATCAGGGCAACATCCGCGCCAGTAATGAAGGCTATGTCGCCCTAATTGCCGCCGAAATCATCAACCGAGGGAATATCAGTGCGCCTCGCGGTGATGTGATGATGGGTGCGGGCAGTCGCGTCACCCTGGACATGGGCGGCCCTATCAAAATTGAGGTCGAAGAAGCGCTACTCGACACTTACATTGAGCAAGGCGGCGCAATACAGGCCGACGGTGGACGCGTTTACCTCACCGCCAAAGCCGCCGGTGACCTGGCCGCCAGCGTGATCAACCACACCGGTGTGACCCAGGCCAGAACCCTTGCGGAAAACGAGCAGGGTGAAATCTGGTTGATGGGCGATATGGACAGCGGCGAAACCCAGGTGGCCGGCACTCTGGATGCCTCGGCGCCTGCTGCGCAGAACCCTGACGGCGGCGACGGCGGCTTTGTGGAAACCAGTGCCGCCAAAGTCAGCATCATGGACGAAGCCACCGTGACCACCCGCGCCGATAACGGCGAGACCGGCGAATGGCTGATTGATCCGCAGGATTACACCGTCGCACCAGCCGGCGGCGATATGACCGGCAACGCCCTGTCCAATAACCTCGCCGATAACAACGTCACCATTGAAAGTGTTAAAGGCGGAGAAGACGGCAACGGCGATATCTTCGTCAACGACGAAGTCACCTGGAGCAGCGGCACTACCCTGACGCTCAATGCCCAGCGGGATATCGAGATCAACCAGGAAATGGATGCCAGCCAGGGCGATGGCGGCAAGCTGGCCTTGGAATATGGGCAGGGCAGCACCAACGGTAAGATTAATGGCGACACAGCCATCTATACCGTTAATGCGCCGGTCAATCTGCAAGCCGGCCAGAACTTCTCGACGCAGCTGGGCAGTGACGGTGATGTGCAGGAATTCACCGTTATTACCGAGCTGGGTGCTGAAAACAATTATGCCGGTGGCACGCTGCAGGCCATTCGTGACAATAACGGCAACTATGCCCTTGGGGCGGATATTGATGCCAGTAGCACGGCGGGCTGGAATAGCGACCAGGGTTGGGCGCCGATCGCCGGTTTTGAAGGCATTTTCGATGGGCTGGGTCATGATCTTTCAGGGCTGACCATCAATCAGCCAGGTGAGACCAGGGTGGCTTTATTTGGCGGCCTTGGTGGTGCAAGCCGGTTCTTGAATATCAATTTAGTCGACGTCAGCATCGATGGCAGATCAGGTGTGGGTAGCCTGATAGGCATCGCGCGGCAGCAGTTTGTTATACGAAATGTTGACCTGTCCGGTAGCGTCACAGCGCAGTCAGATGTAGGCGGGCTGGTTGGCGGTATGCTGATTTCAGGCGACGCCCCGGCGATCATTGAAGATAGCTCTTCTTCCACAGACGTAACGGGGCTGGGTCCGGGCAACCCTATTTCTGATGTAGGTGGCTTCGTCGGTCGTGTAGCGGGGGGCTCTATTATTGTAAGACGCAGCTCATCCAGCGGGACTGTTACTGGTGAAAGTGTCGGTGGATTAATAGGGGCGGGGGGGAGCGGCGAAATAACCGATAGCCATGTAACCGGTAAGGTGACAGGACAGGAATTTGTAGGCGGGCTGGCAGGGCGCTTTTCGGGTTCTATCAATAGAAGCTATGTAACCGGTGACGTTGAAGGCACCCGCAATGTGGGTGGGCTTGTTGGTTTAAACTTCGGAGAAATCGACAGCGCTTATGCCACCGGCGCAGTGAGCGGTAACTCCAACAGCGAGAACGTTGGCGGGCTGGTCGGCCGCAATACGGGCAGTATCAATGATGCCTACGCCACTGGCGCGGTAACCGGTACTGAACGCGTTGGTGGGCTGGTGGGTTTCAACGACAACGCCTCAATCGATAATGCTTACGCGACCGGCGCGGTCAATGGCACTAAAGAGGTTGGCGGGCTGGTCGGTTGGAGCAGCGGGGGCCAGATCAGTAACGTGTCTGCTAGTGGTAATGTCGACGGTGATGAGTTCGTTGGCGGGCTGGTGGGTGGCAAGCTGAATGACGATATCACCAATGCTTACGCTACTGGCGCGGTAACCGGTGAGAATGCTGTTGGTGGTCTGGTAGGGGGAAATTTGGGCGGCATCATCAACGCCTACGCCACAGGCCCGGTAACGGGTGAAAATAATGTTGGCGGCCTGCTGGGGTTCAGTTCGCAAGGCACAACCGAAAACAGCTACGCCATAGGTCAGGTGAGTGGCAATACCAATGTCGGCGGCCTGGTGGGTTCGCTCGGTATCAATGTCACTTTCAATAACAGCTTTTATGCCACCACTGATGTCGATGGCAATGAGATCAATCAGACCAATGACTCGGGGGTGGGCGAAGGAAAAAACCTTGCAGACATGCAAGGCGATAGAACCTTTTCCGGTTGGGATAACTCGGTCTGGGCATTTGGCTCTGGGTCGAATCTGGAAGGTTATGGCGTCTCTTTGCCCTATCTCAGGGATGTAACGCGAGATAGCGACATTCCCGAGGAAACAACGCTTTTTGCTGATGGTTTTGGTACCGACACTGATCCCTATTCCCTTACTGACTGGCACCAGCTGCAGAATATTACCCATAACTCGGATTTGTTGAGCGGCGGTAAATATTACGTGTTGGCCAACGACCTGGATACCAGCACCGAAGGCTATACCGAGTTGGCCAGCGCTAGCGCGAATAACGGCCAAGGCTGGGAGCCAATTAACGACTTTTCAGGGGGGCTTGATGGTCTGGGCCATAACATTTCAGGACTTACCATTGATCGGCCAAGTCAGAACTTTATTGGTTTATTTGGCGGTCCTGGCGCTTCGACCCAGTTTTTGAATATTAATTTAATCGACGTCAAGATTAACGGCCGTGAACTGGTTGGCAGCCTCATAGGCTTTGCTACTGCGCAGGATCTGCTTATACGCAATGTTCACGTATCAGGAATCGTGACGGCAGAGACAGATGTAGGTGGGCTGATTGGCGGATCGTTTGTTCAAGGCGATACGGCAAACATTGAAGATAGCTCCTCCGCCGCAGACGTAACAGGGCCGGTACAGGCCCCGCTAAGTGCTACAGGCGGTTTAGTCGGTCGTGCTGAAAGTCCTATGAACATAAGACGCAGCTTTGCTACCGGGGCAGTTACGGGTGATAGAGCTGGAGGATTAATCGGCTCCATGGATAGCGGAGAAATAACCGATAGTTATGCAATCGGTAATGTGTCAGGTCAGCGAGTTGCTGGTGGGTTGGCAGGGATTGTGCGATCCAGAGTATCAATCAATAGAAGTTATGCGACGGGTGACGTAGAAGGCATTGAGAATGTAGGTGGGCTTGTTGGTCAAAACTTCGGAGAAATCGACAGCACTTATGCCACCGGCGCAGTGAGCGGTAGTACCACCAGTGAAAACGTTGGCGGGCTGGTAGGTGTAATAGGCTCAGGCTCAATTAAAAATGCGTATGCGACTGGCGCGGTAAACGGTGATGACAATGTTGGCGGCTTGGTCGGCTTCAGCTCCAGTACATCTAGCGATAAAAGCATTACGAATAGCTACGCCACAGGTGCGGTAAGCGGCAATAACGATATTGGCGGGTTGCTGGGTAACGTCGGCAATAGCGGCAGCCTTACCGTCACGTCCAGCTACTACGCCATCACGGATGACGACGGCAACCCAATCAACGACATCAATGATTCCGGCGTGGGCGAAGGCGAAACCCTTGCAGCGTTGAGCACCGCCGTCCCCTTTGCTAGTTGGGATGACTCGGTCTGGACCATAGGTGGAGCCAAAATTGAGGGCTACGGCGTGTTCCGCCCCTATTTAACTCTCACCACTCGTGAAGAAGATATCCCGGATAAGACCCTCCTGTTTGACGATGGTTTTGGTACCGACACTGCCCCCTACTCCCTCACTGATTGGCAGCAACTACAGAATATTAACCATAACAGTGATGTATTGAGTGGCGGCTATCACTACGTGCTAGCCAACGACCTGGATACCAGCACCGAAGGCTATACGGCATTGGCCAGTTCAACAGCGAACGAAGGTAAAGGCTGGGAGCCGATTGGTGATTTAAATGCCACTTTCAGCGGTACATTCGATGGTCAAAGTAATACGCTCAGCCAACTTAACATCGACCGACCCGTTCAAAATAATGTTGGCCTGTTTGCCACTACCAATGGCGCGACCATTCGAAATGTGGGACTGAAAGGTGTTAGCGTGAGAGGGGACAGAAACGTCGGTGGGCTGGTGGGGAGCAACGAGTTTAGTTCCGTAGTTAACAGCTATTCTTCCGGCAGCGTAGAGGGCAACATCCGAGTCGGCGGGCTGGTGGGGGACAGTAGTTTTAGTTCCGTGGCCAACAGTTACTCTAGCGGCAGCGTAGAAGGCAACGAAATTAATGCCGGGGGGCTAGTGGGGTTCCATGGTAACTCCTCCGAGGTCAAAAACAGTTACGCCACCGCCAGCGTGATAGGTTCTAAGAACATCGGCGGGCTTGCGGGGTTCAACAGCAGCTCATCTGAAGTTCGCAACAGCTACGCCATTGGCACAGTAAATAAGGGTGAGTCTGATGCCGATAATGAGGGTGGACTCATTGGCTTGAACCAAGGGGATGTCGTCGCCTCTTTCTGGGACACCGAAACTACTGGGCAGAGTAACAGTGCTGGCGGTACAGGCCTTTCCACCGCCGAGATGCAAAACCCTTCCACCTTTACTGATGCCGGTTGGGATGCATCCATCTGGTCCTTTGGTGCCGGTGCAGAATCTGCAGGTTACGGTCTTTCCCGCCCTTATCTCACCAACGTCACCCGCGAAGAGGATATCCCCAGTCAGACAACGCTGTTTGCAGATGGCTTTGGTACTGAAGATCAGCCCTTTACCCTGACCGACTGGCAGCAGTTGCAGAACATCAACCACAACGACGATGTGCTGACCGGTGGTTATTACTATGCACTGGCAAGTAACCTGGATACGAACACCGATGGTTACGCCGAGCTGGCCAGCGAAAATGCCAATGAGGGTGAAGGCTGGGAGCCGATTGGTGGTAACTTCGGTGGTGAGCTATTTACCGGCCATTTTGATGGTAACAACCACACTATCAGTGATTTAACCCTGGAGCGTAATCGTTGGGATTCAGGGCTCTTTGGTGCGGTTACAGACTCGTCCATCACTGACCTGACCCTGCATAATCCTTCAGTCAATGCTTTAGGTTTCTCTTACTACGCAGGTTCACTGGCGGGTCGCATCGACAATACTACTGTGGATAACGTTGCGGTGAATGGCGACCTAGCTAAAGTGTCAAGTTACGTCGACGTTGGCGGGTTAGTGGGGTCAGCCGACAATTCGACCATTACCAACAGTTCTTCTACTGCCGCTGTCACCGGAGACCCGAGTTCCTTCAACGCCGGCGGGCTGGTGGGCAGTACACTCAATACCACCCTGATTGAAAACAGTGCAGCCAGTGGCGATATCAGTGGTGGCGCCCATGTCGGCGGCCTTATCGGTCACCACCGTTCCGGCGGCACCCTGCAAGATGTTGCTTCTTCAGGTGATGTCACCATTGCTGATACTGCCAGTGAAGCCACTCGAGGGTATGCGGGTGGACTGGTTGGCCGTAATGAAGGGGATATTGAAAATGCATCGGCCAGCGGTGATGTTGCCGGGCTTGTTGGAAATACGTTCAACTCGACTGATTACTTGGGCATGGGCAGCTTTACCGGTGATAACGAAGGGGAACTGCGCAATATTCAGGCCAGCGGCAGTGTCACAGCCAGCAATGCCACTGGTAACGAAATTGAGGTAGCCGATGGCTTGCTAGGCCGGAATACCGGGGCTTTATATGATGGCCTAGCGGTCACTACAAATACTGCGCATTGGGTGCAGCATGAAAGCGCTATAGTCCTGGCCGATGAGCCTGGCGAGCCAGCGGACGTTGATAGCACCACGATCAGAAACCGCCTTGACGCCGGCATTAACGTGAATCTGGTGACGACCAGCGATTACAATAAGACGGATACCGATATTGTCTCGCCGAGCACAGTAGATCTAGGCAATACCGCTGAGCATGATGCGGTATTGAACCTTGACGCGGCGAGCGGTATTTCACTGAGCAGCCAACAGGCGCTGCGACTGGGTGAGGTGGCGGCAACCGATGCCATCGATATCGCCACCCAGACGGGGGACTTGACCCTAACAGGTGATATCACCACCGCTGACACCTCAGATCAGGCGCTACTCCTAAGTGCCGGGACAAGTGAGAGCGCAGGCACTTCCAGCGGTGGGGATATAGTCCATCACCAAGGCGACCTCACCACTGGCAGCGGTGGGCGCGTGCTGCTGTATACCGGCAGCTTATCGGGTAGCGAGGCCATCGCAGCGTTAATTGAAACTGGAGATTTCCGCTACAACAGCACCCCCTCCGAGACCAATTTCACGGCACCGCTGAACGCCGAGCGTCATCTAATCTACCGCAAACAGCCCGAGATTCTGGTCAGCGCCGTTGGCAAGACCGTCACCTACGGCGACAGCATCCCGGCGGATTATGACCTCAAAAACACACGCGGCTACGTCAACAGTGACGACGACAGCATTCTGAGTGGCACGCCGCAATGGTCTGTCGATGAAGCGCTCTCCAATGCGGGCTATCAGGAAGCCGGGGAACATCGCATTCACTACACCGATGGCCTCTCGAACGCGCTTGGGTATGCCATCGTCACTAATGAAGAACAAACCGGCGCACTCACTGTTGATCCCCTAGCATTGACCGCCACCGAGATTGCCGAGACAGAATCCATGTACGGCGACGCGCTCGTGCCTGGGGATGTGGCACTGAAGGGGGTGTTGAACGGTGATCAGGCCACGGCCGAAGCCGCAGTGGCGGATGTCAGTCTCAGCACGTCCAATAACGTCAATGCGGGCACTTACGACCAAACCGTCGATACCAACAGCCTGAATGGCGAAGATGCCGCCAATTATGCATTGGCTGAATTTACCCAGCCGAATAGCGCAAAGGTTACACAACGCGCGTTAACTGTCACCGCCAACAGCGCCACCACCACCTATGACGGCACCCAGCAAGACGTCACCGGCTTTACCGCCGAAGGGTTGGTGGCTGACGAGACCGAAGCCGCTCTCAGCAATGTCACCACCTCCGGTGGCAGAGGCACCGATGCTGGGAGTTATTTGCATGAGGCCAGCGGCACGGATAACAACTACGCCCTGACCTTCAAACCGGGCGAGCTGACCATCGACAAGGCCAATGCCACCGTCACTGCCAACAGCGCCACCACCACCTATGATGGCACCAAGCAAAGCATCACCGGATTCACCGCCGAAGGGTTGGTCGCCGGTGAGACCGAAGCCGTTCTCAGCAATGTCACAACCTCCGGTGGCAGCGGCACCGATGCGGGTAGCTATCTCCATGCCATTGACGGTACGGCGAAAAACTACCGTTTAGCCTTTAACGATGGACAGTTAACCATCGACCCGCGCCCGATTACTGTCACTGCCGATGATCAGGAGAAGATCTACGGCGATGACGACCCGGAACTCACCTGGCAAGTCACCGAGGGCAACCTGGTCGGTGACGACAGCCTGGCTGGTGATGTGACTCG
>NZ_JACCDD010000005.1 GCF_013415115.1 Vreelandella zhaodongensis
ACCATAGCGTTCTGGTCGTAGTTATAAGCTTTGAAGCGCGGCATGCTGACCACTCCTCGTCTGTTTCCTCAATCCTACCAAAACTTAGCCGTCAGCGGAGTTTTTCTACAGGCTCAACGCCCGGCTCACGCGCCGGCTTGGAGCTGCGAAGCGGTGGAGAAATTGTCCGGCAAAAGCGCTTGGTTAAATGACCTTTCGGTATACCATTTCATAGGGCAGATAACCTTTTTTCTCATAAAAGCTACGAGCAACTGCGTTTGTGTGTAGCACCGATAGTTTAACGATGGATAATCCATGGGAATGGCAGAAATCCTCTGCGTGCTGTAAAAGCTCAGAAGCGACGCTTGAGCCACGATGAGACTCTGCCACAACAAAGTCTGTAATTAGGCCGTACTGGAGATATTCTGGATATACGTGCTGCGTGCCCGGATGTTCATTGTCACGGAATACTACGATCAGACCAACAGCCTGAGCTGACTCAATAGCGAGAAATATTTTTCCTATTGAGTTCCCAACTGCAGCCACTAAATAGTCGAGTTGGCCCGCTGAAATCTCATTGGACGGTGGCCGATCGCTGCTTAATCGGCGCTCATGTTCCTGTAGTAAACACATCAGCTCAATAGCTGATTCTCGGTGCTTTCCGTCATACTCAATAATTTTCATAGGCATTTAACGAGGCTGTAGAAAAACCCGATTTCGAGCCGTCTCCACCGCCTGTTGTCCTTATTCATGTACCCAGCCGGTCATCTGGCTGAGTCATCTTAGTATCGGCATTTAGCCACTTGGGCACCCAACTAAAGCTTGTCGAAGACGGCCTTTTGCTCTTAAAAAGCAACTTACCACGCTCTAAGCCCTTCATGAGGCGGCCAAATGGCCGTAATTCGCCAACTTCTCAATATTGTGTACCAAGCAGTATAGCTGCCACTGGCCTTGCACTTTTTTCTTACCCCGAAGGCTGAAGCGGTTCAGTCTTTTCGTTGTGCCAATGTTGCCGAAGACGGGCTCCACGACTGACATACGATGGCTGTAAATTTCTTTGCCCTTGGGGCTATCGACTCGGTGCTTCATCCAGTCAGTATAATTGGGTAAGCGTTTGTTCTCGATAATAAAAGACACTTGTCGACCTGCGCCGTTGCGATGGTCGGCAGAACTCGGGTTCTGCATACAGCTGTATTTCTTTGGGCAATGCCGACATTGCAGCAAACGCCCTTCGAAGTGTACCCGGATCTGGCCATTATCGGTTTCCCGTTGCTCTCTATAGGTCAACTTTTCGCCCGTTGGGCAGATACACGTCAGCTCTACTGGGTCAAACTGAAACGCGCTGGCGGGTGTCGTCTCTCGCCAGCCTTTATCTGGTAAATTCTGGTGGCGCTTGCCGTATTTGTTTTTCTGGTCGGTGAATTTCGGGTCTCGGCTGCGGAACTGATTATCAGGGATATAGCCATTATATCCGTCGCTCGTGAAGGTACTTCATATTGGCTTCATTCGCGAAACCGGTATCGGCAGTGACGACGGTGCCTTTTTGGTAGATGTTCTCAGCGATGCCCAGCCTTTTAAAGCGCGCTTCAACCTTCTCCAGAACTGGCCTCAGGGTGTGATGTTCTTGTTCTTGGCCTTCGCCAAAGGCCTGAGCGTCAATGACGATCTGATGTTTCTTATCCACCGTGGCTACACCGTTATAGCCCTGGATCGTGCCCTTGCTTGTCGTTGACCCACAGGGATGTGGGGAATGCAGGTTTTGCAGGAGCAAAAAACCTGCCTTCTTGGCACTTTCGTTATCGGTCAGATTGCTCTTCACTTCCTTGATTCGCTTCCCCCGGCCCATCCTTGGGCTGTGCGTCTTTAGGAAGCAATCCACTTTGTTCATGGCAGCATCTAGCGAGAGAATCGTCTTGGTCCGTCGGATATCCCGATCCAGATCGGCTTCCGTTTCGGCTTCATCACGCGCGTAGTGCTCTAGTAGGTGATGCCGAATCAGGCCTCTCAGTTTCTCACGTTTCTCGCCCAATTCTTTGAACGTGCCCGACCACTCTTTGGAGGCATCGGAGGACATCTTGCAGCCGTCAATGGCAAAGAGTTCGTTACCCAGCAAGCCTTGTTCGTAGCACACCAGCAGCACTTGTTCGAACAGCGCTTCAATCTCATCGGCATGGCGACTGACGAAGCTGGCCAGTGTGGTGAAGTGGGGAACGGTATCGCAGGAAAGAGCTTTAAAAATAATATTGGTCTCGCAGCACCACTGCATTTCACGACTGGAGGTGATGCCTTTAGAGTAGGCAAACAGGATGATCTTCAACAGGATGGCCGGATCATAGGCCAGCCGACCGGTCGCGTCGTTGCGGTACTGGGGATGGAAAACGGACAAGTCGAGCTTGTGCTCGATCAGGTAGTGCACAGCGTGTTCAAAGGTGCCTGGATGGAGCTGATCTTGGTAGTTGATCACCACCATAGCGTTCTGGTCGTAGTTATAAGCTTTGAAGCGCGGCATGCTGACCACTCCTCGTCTGTTTCCTCAATCCTACCAAAACTTAGCCGTCAGCGGAGTTTTTCTACAGGCTCAACGCCTAACTCACCGGAAAATTGGGAGCGCAGCGAGTAATTTTTCCGGTGCAGTAATTTGTTAGCGGCCCTAATCGACGACAGTGTTAACATGCTTCATCACTTTTGTGGATAACTCAAAAAGATCTTTAGCGCTTATCTCATACGCTTCGGAGATCTCAAATACTTCTTCGGCATCCTTCACTCGCCGTGATCCTGGATCAGGATAGCGACCAGCCCAACGTACAAAATGAGTAAGCCCCTTCAATATCGCTAGTTCTTTCTCACTTAAGTTGGAAATAAACTGAGCTAAATCATCTAACTGGTGGTGGAAGTGTTTCTTTTCCTGTCTTGTAAACTCCTCAACTCCAAGCCGCATTAAGATCATGGCTTTCAAGCAAACCTCAAGACTATAGCCAACCAACATTAGTACAACAGCATGATATTGACTGTGACATATAGTACGAATACTTGGAGGCATACTTTCAAAGGTCTGGGAACTCCGTGCTAAGCAAACAGCTGCTTCGCTTAGTGCATTAGCGTGGCTTAACCAGAGAACTGGATTTTTTAGATCTTCCACCGTTGGCGGTTTGGTGATATCTATTTCTAAGCCATTCGCGGTGGCAAGCATACCCCATTTATGCCATGCCAGAGCACTATAACCAAATGGATCATTTGAAAATCCACCTTTGTCTGAGTACATGGATATCTCCTTACGCCGCTAACGCCAAAATGCACGCGCCTGTCGCGTGCATTGCATGGTTATGCACCTATCTCTTTGAACATTTCGTCCTGAATTATTCTGAGTTCTGACGCCTTTGAGAATAGGAAGTTGTCATAACTATCTCCGATGATTGCGCCAGCCCCACCAAGAATATAATCCACAATTCGGGGGATACTATCCCCTTGACTATCTGAAGAAATCCGCCACTCTTCGATCTTGGCACCTATGCCGAGATTCAACGATTTTATAACAGTCTCGGTATAGCGAATATCTTCTGAGAGCAAGCGAAGCTTTTCTGTTCTGTCTGGAGACCAGTCTTGTTTGGCCGTTGCATGAATATCCGCAAAAGTGGCAATCAACGACTGAATGTTTTTCAGCAGGTTTTCTCCCTTCAAAAGTTGCTGCCTGCTCTTAGCCATAGCTCGCTGCAGTCTATATGCGAAAATAGCAGTCAACGCAGCCGCAATTGTGGCGATTCCAGCAAAGAACGTAGCTGCTGCCGAAACCCAGTCTGGCTCAATCTTTAGCATCATCTACTCTGAATGCCTCCATTAAGTGCATAACGCTTGGCACAGCAGACGTTTTGGAGCGACGCAGGAGCGGAAAAAACGTTCCAACTGCTGCCACTGGTTATGAGCGACCAAGAAACTCCTCCTCCGTCATGCCAATAATATTTTCTTCTGCCCCGATCCCCCAAAGGCGCCTAACTGACTTACCGAAGGCTTCAACTAGGGCCTGATCGTCAGCCATTCTCAGTTTCACCATAAGTGCTTGAAAATGCTGTTTCACACCATCAAACATGCGTATGGGGTTGGCAACGATTGAACGAGGGGGAACTGATGTATCCAGCGACCCATCCGATTTTTTCGGATATGTAAGGTAAAATGCCTTCACGACTATAGCTGACTTTATGATTGGGAAGGCCCGCGTGTGCCACACCGCACCGAAGATTTTTGTAGATAGCTCTCGCAGCAATTTCGCAAGATTCGCCATCCGCCTTGAATACCTCGCAAAAACCATTTTTAAAAAACACTCTGGACTTACCCTCGCTACTCTCTCCTGATACATAGCTCCAAATCGCCTCAAAGTATGACGAAAGCAAGGTCATTGCGGCAATATCACCATGCGGCTGGTCCAGTAACACATGGACCGGCGCGAAAACATAATGCCTCCACGTATCCTCAACGACATCTACTAAATCCTCATGCGTGGGATCGTCGAGCTTATCGTGCTTGTAGTTTGGACTAATCTCATGTTCCATCCACGGCCTCCCGTAGCTCATAACGCCTAGGGTCCGGTGCGCCCACGGCGTCACCTGGACCCTTTTGTTAAATTCCAGCCATCTTCACCCGGCATCAACATGCCTGCGTTTATTCCCGGCATGAACCCACCAACCATGCCAATATCAGTGAATATGTCAAAGCCGACGATACTTGCCTCAGAAGATTCGGAAGGAGTTACGAAAAACATTCTTGTGTCCACATGAGATGAAATGCAGAATTGTAAGTATCCACCAACTGTTGATATTTGTTCATTCCGTACAATGTTGGCAAGCGTTATAAATGGCGATCTCCACCAGTTCAGTGAGGCCTCTTCGAACTTCGATCTTTTCTTTTCGATCAAATCAGATATTTCGCTTTTTCGGTCTCCGATTATCAAAAATGCGCCATTAGATATATCGGCTTCTTCTATCACTATGGTCTTTGGTTTTTCTGGTGAGTTCGAGAGTTTGTATGCACTCAATAGTCCCGATCTTCTGCAGTAACCGAACAGGGATATTTCACATCTTGCACTTCCCGGATAATATTGGCCTAAACTTTTTATATACCTTTCGCCGATCTTCTTTGCTAGCTCTGCTATTTCCCTTAAAGTCGGTATCCGCTGGTCAAACGGATAGTCTGGGGCATCCGTAAAAGGGACTTCATTAAGACTTCCGAGAAACGTGCTCAACATCTCTTTTACGTTCGTACCGATAAGGGTGCTACCAGAGAACCCTAAACCTATGCTTAGCAATCTGATCGGGCTGATTTTTAGGTAGTCATCTTGTACAAAAGCGTTAACATCAATCTTAAACAACTTCGGGCAGTTGTCTGTCATGACACTGCCACTATTACCGGTCACTCGAGAATCACCAACGGCCCAGATTGCATCGGACTCTTCTTGGTTTCTCCAACACACTATTGATGTAATGGCTATCTCCTTTAGAATTTAACAGTTTTATTTATGCGCATGCGCGTTTTTCTGGCAAGCCGCACCCTGCCAACAGGCACCTAACTTACTGACCGAAAAGGGTTGAATACTATTTTTTCTCGTAAGCCTCGTTAGAAAAATTCGCATGCGCGCTAACTTTATGATCATTTTTTCAAAATGGCACATAAGCATACAACGCCTTTTTATAAACTATTGTTTTACCAAAACTTACAGCACATTTTCCCAGGAATATGCGCACTCGTATCATAACCGCCATCAGAAAAGCGTTCATTGTGAGCTGTGCGCTCTGTAAATATATGGTTTTAGAGAATGTCAGCCCAGGGTCGAAAAGAGTCATTCGCTCAATTCCTTATAAAACGCCACCCTTCCCTCAATAGCTTCCATACCTTCAATTGGATGCTCATAACTCCAAGCAATATCCTGAACCTCACCCAGCGATAAAGTCACCGTATGCTCTTTAAACGGGCAAAATGTGGTGGTTTCTGAAACGCTGAGTAAATCCATCCGCACGTCTTCGCGTGGGAAGTAGTGGCGTGGCGGGTAGCCGCGTTCGCGGAGTTCAAGCGTATTGGTGGAGTCGGCGATTAACGTGCCATCAACATGCGCCTGCACGCGTTGGCTAATAGGGTGAAGCTCAATGCGTGGGGCATTTTGCATTAGGTTGTTTCCTGCGGCGCTTTTTTTCGCTCTAGTAAAATTAGCTTAGCAGTTAAATCCGTTGAGTCCTACGCTTGCCCCATAACACTTTAGGCTACGGAAATGACCTCGGGCAGGTTTTTGCGATTTTCTCTATACCTCAGCGGCCAGTGACTGATTCAGATCCGCTCATCCCGCTAGTAGTGGAGCTTGTGATGGTTCCATGAAGCGCGCTTTTTACCTCTGCTTCATGAACGCCACAGCCAGACCCGACGATACAAACGTAACGCCTGCTCCAATATTTAACCCGGAAACCAATTTAGGTTTGTTTCTCAGCCATTCTGATAACCTAGATGAAAACACGCCCATAAGGCTGAAACCTGCCGCTGTTAAAACCGCAAACCAAACCCCATAGCCAATCATTTGCCAGGTCACAGAGCCCAGATTAGGATTTACGAATTGAGGGACAAACGCGAGCACAAACATACCCGGCTTAGGGTTGAGTGCCGCTGAAAGGAAGCCCGTTGAAAATACGGTTTTTAAAGACTGTCTTTTTGCAGGCTCTAAGGAAAATAGATTTCGAGAGCGAAGGACTTTAACGCCTAACCAAATGAGATAGCCCGCACCAATAATCTTGACCACATAGAAGGCTAGCTCGGACGTTTGAATTAGAAGAGTCAGCCCAAATGTCGCCGCTAGCACGTGAAATAGAATTCCCATTCCAGACGATAAACCAGAAACGGTTGCGGCCAATCTGCCTTGGCTTAAGCCTCGTCCTATCGCCAGCATGTTATCTGGCCCAGGGGAAATCACTAACAGCAAACATGCCAGTGTATATGTAGCCAACACCTCTAGTGGAAACATGTCATCTCCTTCTACCTGTAACCGAACGTCATCGCCAGCGGGACTTCCTGCTCAGGTGGTGGTTAGGAACGGTATTGTTAGGTTAGGTTCGTTTAGTTATATAGTAGAGAACTCCATTGAGTATATAGCCTGTTGCAGCCCTCCTCGCGGGTGCGCCGGAGGCTTACCACGCGCTACACAACCATTAGTCTTGATCTATTGAAGCTACCATCGTCGAGACTGACCTTGTTAAGTGTTTTTTTGGACAAAGGCACGGTAGCTTTGCACATCCTTGCCGCTCATGGTACTTGCGCTAACAACCTCATCGTAACAATACTGAAAGCCACCAAATAGCTCTCGCAGCTCCTCGGGCCTGCTGTAACACATAGGTATGCCTAGACCTGCCGTAAAAACCGCCTCTTCTTCTGAACAGAACTCAGCAATGTGAAGGAGCCCTCCTGGCTTCAATACACGCATAATCTCCGCAACTACTTCGACACGCTCCACCAATGAAGGAATGCACGTAAAAACCGCACAAACCACGACCGCATCGAACGAACAGTCATCAAAGGGCAGTGTTGCCGTAGATGAATGCAATAGAGAAAGCTCTGGGAATATTTTGAGCCCGCGCTCAACCATCATAGAAGACGGGTCTATACCGATCACATTGGTGTATCCGCTCTCAGTTAACTCCTTAACGATTCGGCCATAACCACACCCAACATCAAGCACTTTGGCCTGCAAATCGACTAAGCTACAGAATCGTTCCCTATCTATTTCCAGGTTAAAGTTAACTTGGTTGGCGACTCTATCCCAGCCTTCTAAGACCATGCTATTACCTACTTAACACACTGCTGTGAGGCTGAAAACGCACAACCCCTAATGCCAGCTTTAACTAAAAATACCAAATGTTTGAAATTCTTCTTAAACAGGGTGTTAGGAGAGCTCTTTAGCCATGCAGAAAAACCTATCGTCTTCTGCAACCACTCTGAAACCAAGCCGCTTATAAAGATGATGCGCTGGACTAATTTTAAACGCCCTTAGCCGGAGCTGTATTGCCTCGGACTCTCTCGCCAGCCTTAAAGACTCGTCCAGGGCAGATGCACCAATGCCTTTATTTTGAAATTTGTCACGAACTTGAAGATCTCGTAAATAACAGCTCTCATGGTCGAATTCTAGGCGAATTACACCAACCATTTCACCATTCAGCAAAATGTCCCAGTTTTTCAGCTTTAGAATCTGTTCCAATATTCTGGCTTGATCCCAATCAACAGAGTAATGCTCATAGTACGAACGCATATTGTCGTATGTCATCTCTGCTGACTTCGCAAAATCAGTAGTTGGTTGATATGAGATCACTATAAATCTCCTAACAGATATTGGATGGTACGTTCTATGGTGGGGTGAGTACGCCAGCATATGGATCAACCACATGCAGCCTAGTTAATGCCCTCTCCAATATCTTAATTTCCAATAAAAACAATTATTATGAACGCTTTGTGCTAACACAAATTGCCATCTATTTATTCATGCTTTTTTCACAAACTGGGCGGTGACCATCATGTCGCCAGCGCCATCAACCTTGCAGTCGAGCTGGTGGTCTTTGCCTTCCTTAAGCCGCTTGATAACCGCCTTGGTGCCAATCTTAAGCACGATTGAGCTGCCTTTGACCTTGAGGTCTTTGATTAGCGTTACCTTATCGCCTTCAGCAAGCAGGGTGCCATTGGCATCTTTCACCGTGACGGTGTCTTCCGCTTCAACCTCGGAGGGGTTCCATTCGTGGGCGCATTCCGGGCAGATGAACAGGCTTTGATCCTGGTAGACGAATTCAGATTGGCAATTGGGGCAAGGTGGGCATGACATGGAAGGTGACTTCTGTGATTTGGTTGGCTGCTTATGATACTGAGCCTTTGCAGCTTTGGCGAATGCATCCAGGCAGGTTCACTGGGAAGCGGTGCCTGTTGATGGCTCAGTGTTTGAATCGTCGCGGGCTAAAGCCACCTCCTACAGGGCGTTTTTATAGTTGGGGATGATGGGTTGGCTACCTGAAGATAGGCATAATTTGATTAGCTGTTTTGCCCTCTTCCTAGTTTTAGAAAATCTCTTGATAATAGGGCATAGCCTATATAGGATAAAACCTATAAAAAAGAGGTCTCCATGTGGTCTATCGAGCAAACAGACACATTTGAAGCGTGGTTCTTCTCATTGGAAGAAATTGAACGTGAGAACGTTCTGGCTTCTGTACTTCTTCTACGTGAACGAGGCCCGATGCTTTCAAGGCCGCACGCTGACACTGTAAATGGCTCGCAGCATTCCAACATGAAGGAATTGCGTGTTCAGTGCCAGGGACGTCCTATTAGAGTATTTTTTGCGTTTGACCCACGTCGCACAGGCATCTTGCTATGCGCAGGCGATAAAGGTGGAAATGACAAGCGCTTCTATAATGAGATGATTCCAGTCGCCGATAAAGAATATACGGCTCACCTGGAAACACTAAAGTGAGGTGGTAACCATGGCACGTAAACTGGAAGACTTGTTAGCAAGAGAAAAGCCAGAGATCGTTGCGGCAGCCGAGGCGAAAGCCAACGATATGTTATTCGAGATCAGGCTTGCCGAAATTCGTCAGCTAGCGGAGAAAACCCAAGCAGACATAGCTATTGCGATGGGAGTAAAACAACCCACCGTCGCAGGACTTGAGAAAGTTGGCCAGGATATGCGCCTTAGTTCACTCAAACGCTACGTCGAAGCGCTAGGCGGCCGAGTCCGTGTCGATATAGAACTTCCCGATGGAAGTCATCATGGCTTCCCTGTATAGCTGTCCCCAACAAGCTGTTTAGACTTACGCCGTTTTTTAGTAATGCATCACACCTCGAATACTTAGATCAAACCGGCTCCAGGTGCCAACCTTGTTCGGTTGCTAGCAGGCGGTCTGTTAGCGCTAGGTTTTCCAGAAAGGCATCGTCGTGGGATACCACCACTAACGCGCCTTGGTAACTGCGCAGCATGGTTTCCAGTGCTTGTGCTGAAGGCAAATCAAGGTGGTTATTTGGCTCGTCCAGTAGCAATAGTTGCGGTGGGGAGTCGGCATAAAGGATGCAGGCCAGCGCTCCTTTCAGGCGCTCACCACCGCTTAGCAATCCACTGGGTGTGGTGATTTTTTGCGCGCCTAGGCCTAACTGGGCTAACCGCATGCGTAGGTCTCCTTCACTCGCGGTTCGGTTGGCCCGTTGCAGCTGTTCGAGTAGCGTCTTTGCTGGGTCTAGATTCCCCAGTTGCTGGTCAAGATAGGCGCTTTCAGGCGTAATGTTGTAGGTTCCTGATAAGGGCTCAATCTGGCCCGCCAGCACGCGGAGCAGCGTAGATTTACCACAGCCATTCGGCCCGACAATGCCTAGTCGCTGCTGCCCTTTCAGCATTAGATTAATGTGCCGAGTGGCTCCCATGACGAACGGTAGCTCAACCCTTTCTAACTCAGCCAAACAGCGCTTGGCGGCCTGAGTAATAGGTATTTCATGCAGGTTGATTTGTCGCTCGTTTTCAACCTGCTTTGCGGCGTCACGCACACGTTGATTTAGCTGCGCCTGACTGGTCACCTGCTTTTGGCGCAGCGCGCCCGCCGAGGTTTCGCTGCGCTCTTTCTGGCGGTCTAACAGGATCTTGGCCTGGTTGGCTTCCTTGCCCAGCCGATTGCCGCGAGCCTGGCGTTTCTCCTGACGTTCACGCTGCTTGCGCATCGTTCGCTCTTCGCGTTGGCGTTCGAGCTTTCGCTGGCTGAGCTGATCAAGGGCAGCCTGCTGTTCATGCGCTTTCGCTTGGGCATAGAACGTATAGTTGCCGCCGTAGCTGTGCAGCCCTACGGGCGACAGTTCCACGATACGCTCCATGGCTTCCAGTAGTTGTCGGTCATGGCTAACCACAATCAGCCCACGCGGCCAGCGCTGCAGCTGTTCGATAAGCGCCTGCCGATTTGGTCGGTCGAGATGGTTGCTTGGCTCATCAAGAATCAGGCAATCCGCCTCCGAGAGCATGGCGCCCATTAAGGCCACGCGCATGGCTTCACCGCCGCTCAATGTGTTCGCTGGTGTGCTGGCCTCAAGATAGCCCAGGCCATTGCGTTCGAGTTCATGGCGAAATCGCTGGGACATGTCCCAGCGATCATCAACTGCCTCAAAATCCTCAGGCGCTGTGCTGCCCGCCTCAATGCGGGCTAGCGCATCCAGCGTTGTTCGAACACCGGCAAGATCAGCGACACAAGCACCCTTCGGCTGTGCTATCTGCTGGGCAAGGTAATGGACGCTATCGGGGCGCTGGCACTCGCCAGTGGTTGGCTGCAATAGACCCGCGAGGATTTGGGCTAGGACTGTTTTGCCGACACCATTACGCCCCACCAACCCGGTTGGGCGGTTATCGAACTGCTCGTAAAGGTCAGTGAAAAGCGTTCTGCCATCCGACAGAACGTAGGAAACACCTTTTAAGGTGAGATAGGTATTTGTCATGTGTGATTCCAACGATGCCAAGAACTCTCTCTAGACCCCCTCCCAAGAACTATTCCAAGGACCATCCCTAGAACTATTCCAAGAACTATGCCAAGGACTATCCTTGCTACTGGGGGCTGGTGGAGACTGGCCGTTATTGCAACGGCGGCATCAATGGTTCATTGGACAAATACCTCTGCTAAACGTGGGAAGGCATAAACAATAATACAAATAACACTCGCTAGCTATGAGGTGTTAGGGGGATTTTCGCTTACCGCTCCTTCGACAATATCGGCCTCCCATTATCAGGCAAAAGATGAATACCTGGGTTATCGCTATACAGGCAACTACCCCGCTCCAGGCCCATATCGCAAAGGCATACGCCGCAAGGCTTGCGCCCATTGCGCCGCCTAAATAGTAGCAAGTGAGGTATATGCCCGCAGCAACACCAGCGGGTACGCGGCGCGAGCTGCTTAATAACTGGGTCGTCACTGTTTGGAACATATAGGTTCCTATGGCAAATAGTGCAACGCCCACCGGAATAGACATGTGCATTGCGCTAATCAGCCACAGCGATCCCCAGATCAACGCCATCAGTAATATGGCAATCGCTATTTCACTGAGGTAGCGCCTCAATACGCTGGAAGTGAGTACGAAAAAAAGCGCTGGCAGACATGCTAGATAGATCGTGCCGATCTGCTGTGAATCCCAATGATAGGGTTCTTGAGAAAGCCATAAACCAAGCGCGGTAAACACAGCGCTTTGCGTGAAAAGAAGAGCAAAACCAGCGAGATAGGCAATAAGCAGCGTATTGTCAGTAAGCGCGCGCCTTATATATGTCACCGGCGTTTGATGCCTTTCCGCACACTGCGTTGGTCCGGCACCCGCAGTTTTCAGAAGAGTTGTTTCCGGAAGAGTAGTTCTCGGAAGAGTCGCTTTCGGAAGAAGACAAATCGCCACCGCAGCCAGCACCATCAGGCATGCGGAGCTTAAGAATCCCAGCTTCCAACCAATGGCATCAACTGACCAAGCGGGATAAAACCGGCTGAGCGTACTGCCAACAATGGTTCCGGTCACGTACAGAGGCACGAAGCTCCTGGGGTGCTGAGAAACCAGATTCATTGTTGCGGTTAATAGAGAGGGAATGACAATGCCCTGGCCGAGCCGCATTGCAAAAAGCACATCTTGGCGAGTGGTAAATGCAATCGAAGCATTAATCGCAGCCAATGTGAGAAAGCCAGCTATCAATAAGGTCGATGGGTTGGCGCGTTTTGTTACAGCACCCGTTATTGGCGCGGTTATCATCATTCCTAGCAGCGACGCCATCGTTAACCAGCCAGCGCCAGTGGCCGTTGTTCCGAACCGCTCTACTAACGCTGGAAACAGCGCCTGAAGCTGGTACAAATTAAAAAAAGCGCCGAGCGATCCGATCATTAAGGCCGTACGCATGGCTTACCCCCGTTTAGGTAGGCCTCACCATACGTGTAGGCAGGGTTAGAATGAAGGTCGGATTCGGTATCTCAGTGATACGTGATGCGACAGAGCACTGCGTCCGAAATCAGCGTATGTTGTGCTCAAGTGAGGAGCTACGAAATGGTCGAGCTTAAGCAGATAAAGCATTTTGTTGCCGTTGCTGAGGAACTTAACTTCAGGCGCGCTGCCGAGCGATTGCATATTACCCAGCCACCGCTGAGCCAGAGCATCAAAGCACTGGAAGAGACGGTGGGTGTGAAGCTGTTCGAGCGCAATACCCGAGGCGTCCATCTCACCAAAGCAGGCGAGGCCTTTCTTGGTGAGAGCCTGGAAATACTGAGAGCTGCGCAGCGAAGTGTCAGCGTTGCAAGGCAAGCGGCTCATGGTGAAGTCGGCACGCTGCGCATTGGTTATTCGGCCAGTGCGATCTTCTCCAAAACCCTCACCTCTGCCCTAGCTAAACTGCTCGCCGATCGCCCACTGCTCGAACTGCAGCTGTGCGAAGGGAATGCCCTCTTGCATATCGCCTCGCTGAAAGCGGGTAAGCTTGACGCTGCGGTACTACGAGCCGACCTGGACGAGAACGCTCTAACGGGTTTATCGGTTTCCAGGTTGGGAGATGAACCGCTGTTCGTGCTTCTCCCCCCAGGCCATCGGCTGCAGGCAAGGTCTTCCATCAATTTTAGCGAAATAGCCAGCGAGCGGCTCTTACTCCAGCCAGCTACCCAAAGGACATTCCTACGACGCCAACTGGAAACACTGGCCGATAAAGCGGGGGTTCCTCTCGGCCATGCATTAGAAGTGCCTGATATCGGAAGTATGCTGTGCTTTGTAGACGCCGGCATTGGTATCACGATTCTGCCTGCCAGCGCCGCGTCGATGGCTCACAGCCTGATTGCCATACCGCTTGCCGATGAAGGCTCTTCCCAGCCGCTACTGCTAGCCCGCAAAGTAGGCAACCCTTTGAGTGAGCAGCTCAAACGTCTTGTTGAGACCCATTCCTCATGAGCTTGGGGCGTAGCGCGTTTTAGGCTCAGAAGATGCGTGGTTATACCATTCCAGATCCAATCCCAAAAATTGGGTTCCTGGGACAGGGTTATTCGTCACGGGTGTGTGTGGAACGAACCCATATGACTGGTATAGCGCCAAGGCCGTTTCGAACTCAGGTAGTACATCAAGGCATATTTTCTTATACCCACTGCTGATGGCTTCCTGCAATATTCGCTCTACCAACCTAGCGCCCAACTTACTTCCACGAGCAGTTGGACGAACATAAACCCGCTTCATTTCGCAGGTATTATCGTTCACCTTGCGAAATGCAGCACACCCCACCGGTATCTTATTAATTGTTGCTAAAAATATCTTTGACTCATCCGAGCTATACTTTTCAGATAAGCTATTAAATTCTTCATCATTACCTTGAAAAGCAAGGTCAACTGACGTGTTCGCTATATATTCTCGATACAAATCAAGTACAGCATTTAAGTCAGCGGGAAACGTTGCTCTTTCTACTGTATACACACCTTCCTCCTGATTGCATGACACCTAGCGGTAAACCAGCACCGTTGACACACTTGTTCACTTTAGGGAAAGGTCTCTCCCAATCCTGATACCCAGCTTTTTTAGCGAGAACTAGCCCACACAAGCAATCCTTTTGCTTTGAAAGCAACCACATGAAAATTAATGGTAGGATGGTACTCTTACGTTAATACACATAAGGCATTACGAATGCAATTCCTTCGTTTAGTTCTATTCAACCTTACCCTCCTGACCACTTCGATGCCGGTGATTAATCAGCAAACTGCTTGGGCTGCTGATGAAGAGCTATATACAGAAGCTGAGGCTATGCGGCATATCGCGCTCTTTTCCAGAATATCGCTTTCTGCCTTATACAATAAAATTCGTGTTTGCCACCTGGATAGCATCTTCTATTTTCATATTGGCCAACTCAAAGATGAGCAACATAAGTCGGAAGAAGAGCTGCTAAGTATGTTTTCAAGTGACCCAAGGTCTGTGGAAACTATCGCTAGCGTATTTGCATCAGAGGAACACTATTACGACGGCGCGATGGCCGTTTATGATGAATGCGCTAATCAAAAATTAGAAGAAATGAAGTCACTAAGCTCATTCGACCAGCTTCACGCCATCGCCCTGGAAACTGATTAAACACCGAAAAATGCGCCATAGCCAAGCTACCGGTAACGAGTCGAGTTCCGAAAGCTGCATGGGCCGTACGCCAGCAAATATCTGTTATGTCATCGAATGCGCACCAAAGGATGCATTATAAAAGCCCATAGCAAGAACAAACATCACAAAGGTAATAAAACCAAAAATGGTAACCCAATTGACATCCCGCTGAGTTAACGCTCCTCTTGGGTATCGACCAATAGTGAGAAACCAGAGGGATAGGCGCCCCAGATTAAAAAATACAATCTGGATAAGCAGCACCATAACGAGCAACTTTAGAAGCTCGGCTATGATTTCAGCTAGCCTGCTAAGTGCATCATTCATCACTCAATCTCTTTAGCATTAAACCATTCCTCTCCAACTTGTAACGAGCCCATTGCCCCTCTAGAAGTTCATTTAAACCGAAACAGCTCGCTCTGCTTTCACTCTAGAGGGAAAGCAGCACTCATACCTCAGATGTTACTTATTGACCAACAAATACTTCTTTTAACTGAACCACTAGCCACCTCAGCCTCTCGAGTGCCATCTAACTACCTGCGGACACTATCAGCCTATTGCTTATCGACCATACGTATTATTGAAGCTACCTAACTGGCTATTTTTACACCACTCTTTATCCTCTGGATACCCTTAAACAGTTGCGGGCTACGACCTTACCGCAAAACTACAGCCACCTCCTATCCTGCTTTTCCCAACCACGCAGAAATGAAGGTAGATGTGATTCGCTTATCCGCGCCTCGGCTCCTAGACTGAAAGCTCATTTCTTTTGAGTTACCGACCTATGCGTGTGTTTTCTAATCCGGTCGGTGCCGGTTCACTCTGGTTTGATAATTTGGTGACCGCCGACGGCGTTCCTGTGGCTTACGACCCGCAAGCGCGCGCCTTTCTGCCGATGCCACCCTATTGTGCCAACCGCGAAGTGATCGGTTGCAACTGGATTGCGCCTAAGCAAGGTGAATTCTGCCGTGCCTGCGCAATGACTGCCCTTGCACCAGATCCTTCTATTGCTGATGCCATGCCCAACTGGGCACAAACGGAGGCGGCGAAGCGCTGGGTGATCGATAACCTTGGCCGTTGGAACTGGTTTCGCCCAGAAGACCCCGGTACACCGCCGATATTTCATATGCTGGCGGAAGGAGGAACGCCGGTGCCCATGGGGCATGTGGGTGGCGTAGTGACCATCAGTGTCGCGGAAGCGGATGCAGTGCTGCGCACGACCCGCAAAGAGGCATTGGCAGAGCCTTACCGCACAATGATTGGCCATATGCGCCATGAAATCGCCCATATGCTGTGGTGGCGGCTGAGCTTACGGGATGACTTTCTTGATGAGTTTCGTGAGATGTTTGGCGATGAGCGGGAGGATTACCCAGCAGCGTTGCAGCACTATTATCACAATGGCCCACCTGCGGATTGGCGGCAGCGTTTTCTTTCCACCTATGCGTCCTCCCACCCCCATGAAGATTGGGCGGAAACTACCTCGCACCTGCTGCACCTGACCGATATCACCGATAGCTTTGTGTCGGCGGGTATGACCTCTCCAGCCTTGCCCAACACCTATGGTTGGGATGCTTACGCAGAACCGGATGCTGAGCGCCTGATCCACATTGCGGCATCATTAGTCGCCGGTGTTAACCATGTGAACCGCTCGATGGGGCTTTCGGATCTTTATCCGTTTGTGCTTTCCGATCCGGCAATGCGCAAGCTAGCCTTCGTGCATAATTGGTTGCGGCGCGGTGCTCAAGGGCTTTAATTCGCATTTGCAACTGGCCCTGGGGAAAGCAGCGCATTTCCCAGGGCTGGCCATTCTTCAACGCTTTAGCTTAGCTCAAGCGCGTCAATCGCTGCTGCCACCCTTTTCCGCGCATCGCCCTGCAGCGTTTGTAATGGCTGGGGCAAACAAGGCTGGCTTACTTTTCCGGTAAGTTCTGCAATAGTAGCGGCTACTCGCAGGCTGCCGCCGAAGTCCCGGTAGAGTGCCCATAACGGTTCAAGCGCAGCGGAAAGCCCATTGGCGTGTTGCTCATCTCCCGTTTGGGCGGCACGGGTTAGCGCCAGCGCAGTGTCAGGGTATAGCCCACCAATCACTGAGTACCAAGCATCGCAGCCAGCAAGTAGCCCCGTGGCAGCGGCTGGGTCGCCGCTAATGCCGATTGTCACGTCGTTGGAAATCAATCCGCGCAGCCGTGCCACGCGCGCCTGTGCGGCGGCTATATCATTCTGCACTGGGGGAATTTTAATCGAACGAACCTGGGGCAGTTGGGAGATGCGCCCATGCAGTTCCTCACTAAATTCAAAGTGCGTAGTGCCAGGGTTGTCATAGACACATAGTGGCACGCTCAGCGAACGACAAACCGTCTCGAAAAGGCTAAATACCTCATCCTCGGTAAGCTTTTGATAGGAAACCGGTGCCAGCAATACGCCACTTGCCCCAGCTTTCTGGGCATTTTCGGCATTGACCAGCACATCGCGGGTGCGTAGCGCGCCTATGCCCACCACCACTGGCACGTCAGCAGCATGCTCAACGCAAAGCTTGGCAACACGGGCGCGTTCTTCACCACTCAAATAAGCGTAGCTGCCCGTCGACCCCAGCACGCCAATTGAGTCCACCCGTGCTTCCACCAGGCGCTCCACCAAACGAGTAAACTCATGCTTATGAATGCCCTGCTCGTTCATGGGAGTTAGTGGAAATGCGCTCAGACCGGTGAACATAGTGAATGATCCTAATGAAATGTCTTCCCAGTTTTATAACCCTTCTTGCGCTCTGGCAATAGCGGCAGAAATAGCTGCCTTTGCTTGCGGGCTGTTTTTCCAGCAGGTTGTGTGCAGCATAGCAGCCACCATTTCTGCTATCTCATCTACTTGGCACTCGGCAAGCTCGCTGAATGAGTCGATACCAACCTCTTCAAAACGCTTAAGAACGGTGGGGCCTACGCCTTTGACACTCAAAAGTGCATCCCTTTCAGCATCAGTAAAGGCCACTTATGTCATCCTCTTTACCTATTTTAAGAAGGGTAAAACGATATTGGCACTTTATGTGCGCACCTCTGACCAAACAGCAAACTCATTGCCACTGGGTTCTAGGAAGTGGAAACGAAAGCCGCCTGGAAATTCGAAAATAGGCTGAATGACCTCACCACCGTTTTTCTTTACTTTACTGAGCGTTGCGTTTATATCTGCGCTGTAAAACACCAACAATGCACCGCCATTAGCAGTTCGGTTGCAGGCATCTGAATGATAAAAGCCGCCATCTAACCCTTGGTTAGAAAACGCTGCGTATTCAGGGCCGTAATCGACAAACTCCCAGCCAAACACCGCCGTGAAAAACGTTTTTGTCGCCGCTAACTCTTTCGCTGCGAACTCTACGTAATTAAGTTTTTCATGCTGGTGCATCGGCTTGTTCCTTTAAGCTTAGTCTAACGTGACTGCTTAATAACCAGCTCAACCGCTTGCTTGACATAATCGTACATGACTGGACAAGTGCTGGCTCTTGAGCCTGCCACGTTCAGCACGGTAATGTGGTGATCGTGCACAAAGTCGGCTAGCAGCATCGCGGCATGAAGCGGGTCTATCAGCTCAATATCAATCAGTTTATAGGGCTTTGATTGCTGAATGCAGAAGAGTGCGGTGGCTTCTGTTCCCCCTTGAAGATAAGACGCATAGAAGATGGCGGTGCCATCCGCGTTCTGTACATTTTGATGGTTGCGCTGACGGTAATCGCCGCTCACTTCTTCGAGAGTGTAGACGCTACTCATCGGCCCGTCTTCGGCCATTCTGCCTACGGGGCAAGTACCGCCGATGGGGAAGTTCAGCGTTAATGCAGCATCTAGTGCTGCCCTATCAGCGCCTGTTTGACCGCCACTTATAATTTTGGAAAGCATAGGTTAGTCACGTGCCTCTGACCGAGTGGCAAACGCACTGCCACATGGTGTTAGTAATTGAAAACAAGCGTTGTGAAATCTACTGCCCGAAGCCTATTCCCAAGCGCAGCGCTTGAAGACCATCGAACTCAACACTTACGTCGTCAGAAAACACTGGGTGCCCTTCTACCACCATGTTCACGGCTGCCTGCGAACCGCGATAGGTGACGGTCACTGTCAGCTCGGCAGAGGTGCTAATAGGCGCGAATACACCATACTCAACGTTATCAACACTTACCGAAGACAGGCCGCGATCATTTAGCTGCTGCTGCACTTCTTGTTTTACAGCGACTCCGTAATAGATATAGATGCCCACGTAGCCAATTGCCAGTAGTACGATCAGTGAAAAAAGCTTTCCCATTCGATTCCCCCCAGGGTGACTAAAGCCTTATGGTTGCCGCCTTCGGCAGGCAACCGTGAGCGGTGATAATGCCTGCGGTAAGGGGTGGCTACAAGCACTCAAAAATGAACATTATTTACAAACTAACATTGCGTAGTCGTTTTCAATTTATAGTCTAGACGATCAATCGCCGATTACTTTAATGTCGGCGTTCATACACCAATTTAGCCAGTTCGAGGTCTTCCAACATATCCATCATGGCTGCATAGGTTTCAGCGGGAATGAGATAAGCTGCTGGTTTGGTTTATTGTGGTTCAGTACGGTAATAGGGGAGCTACTGGTCTGGGCAAGCAACGACGATGGATTTTTCTTCAGCTCAGAGTTACTTACCGAAAAATCTGCTAATACTCGGTGAATACTAGGGAGCCTCTGGTTAATGTAATGAGCGCAGGCCAGACAAGGCAAAAATTAACGAAAAAAGGACCGGGCTCGCGTTCGAGTTTACGGGTTGTAAATGAGCATTTTGATCGGACTCGCGCACGAGGCGATTTTTAACGCAGTATGGCCAAGCGTAATAGTTAATCAGAGGTTTCCTAGGTTCCTATAAGGGCTATGTTAAGTGCTCTATATAGCCCTTATATTAGTTCTTTTTTTTGTCTATTAGTATGTAACGGTATCCACCTGAAGCTGTTTGTAGCCCTCCTCTCGGCACACCCTGACACTTTCTGCCAGTTCACTGACTAAGCCATGTACTCGTTCAACGGCTTCATCTGGCGTGTTGGCATGTTCGATACAGTCAACAAGCGCGGAGCCGACCACCACCGCATCGCTGAAGCGACCAATGGTGGCGGCTTGCTCGGCAGTGCGAATCCCAAACCCAACGGCAATAGGTAGCTCGGTGTGTTTTCGTAGATCATTCACCGCACTTTCTAAACGCTCCGGTGTGGGTGCGCTGCCGCCCGTTACGCCCGCGACAGATACGTAGTAGATAAATCCAGAGGCGTTACCCAGCACTTTGGGCAACCGTTTGGCATCAGTCGTCGGCGTTGCTAGGCGAATAAAATCAATGCCATGCTGGGCCGCCGGCTGGCAGAGCTCTTCATCGTGCTCTGGAGGTAGATCCACCACAATCAGGCCATCTACCCCAACCCTGGCGGCATCGGTAAGAAAACGCTCAACGCCGTAACAATAAATCGGGTTGTAGTAGCCCATCAGTACGATCGGCGTGGTGCTGTTCTGTTCGCGGAAACTGCGCACCATCTCTAGCGTTTTAGCTTGAGTTTGACCGCCTTCCAGGGCACGTAGCGCGGCTTTTTGAATCGCGGGACCATCGGCCATGGGATCACTGAACGGCATGCCAAGCTCGATGATATCCACTCCTGCCTCGGGTAGCCCACGCAGCAGACGGCGTGAGGTGTCGGCATCTGGATCCCCAGCGGTAAGGTAGCTGACCAGGGCTGGGCGATTTTGTTGTTTGAGCGCTGCAAAACAGTGCTCAAGGCGAGAAGGATTATTCATGGAAAGCTCCTTGTGCACGCTCATGGGTTTTTAACGCCAAATTTGTCGCCCAGGTGATGGGCCACGCTCATCATATCTTTATCACCCCGCCCACTTAGGTTGATCACCATTAGGTGATCGCGGGGCAACGTCGGTGCACGCTTGGCCACTTCGGCCAGAGCATGGGCTGTTTCAAGGGCGGGAATAATGCCTTCCTGGCGGCAGCAGATCTGGAAAGCTTCGAGTGCTTCGTCGTCGGTGGCGGAAACGTACTCTACCCGCCCCTGCTCGTGGAGCCATGCGTGTTCTGGGCCGATACCGGGGTAATCCAACCCCGCTGAAATTGAGTGGGCATCAATAATCTGGCCATCCTCGTTTTGCAGTAGGTAGGTGCGGTTGCCGTGAAGCACTCCTGGCGTGCCGCCGTTCAAGCTGGCTGCATGCAGGCCGCTTTTAACGCCTTTGCCGCCCGCTTCAACGCCAATCATCTTCACGTCTGGGTCGTTTAGAAACGGGTAAAATAGCCCTAGAGCATTTGAGCCGCCACCAATGCAGGCCACTAATGAATCCGGCAGACGACTCTGCTTTTCGAGCATTTGGCTGCGGGTTTCATGACCAATCACCGCTTGAAAATCGCGCACCATAGCGGGGTACGGGTGTGGCCCAGCCACGGTACCAATAATGTAGAAGGTGTCATCGACATTGGTTACCCAGTCTCGCAGCGCTTCGTTCATGGCGTCTTTGAGTGTGCCGGTGCCGGAGGTAACAGGAATCACCTCAGCCCCCAGTAACTTCATGCGGAACACGTTAGGCTGCTGGCGTTCAATGTCGGTCGCGCCCATGTAGATAACACAAGGCAAGCCAAAACGCGCCGCCACCGTGGCGGTGGCCACGCCGTGCATACCGGCGCCGGTTTCCGCAATGATGCGCTTTTTGCCCATTTGCTTGGCCAGCAGTACTTGGCCGATGCAGTTGTTAATTTTGTGCGCGCCGGTGTGGTTTAGCTCTTCGCGCTTGAGATAAATACTCGCCCCGCCGAAGTGTTCGGTCAGCCTTTCAGCGAAGTAGAGCGGGCTTGGCCTCCCCACATAATCCCCTTGGAAGTAGGCGAGCTGGCGCTGAAATTCGGGGTCATTTTTAGCGGCGGCGTATTCGTCTTGCAGCTCTAAAATGAGCGGCATGAGCGTTTCAGCGACAAAGCGGCCGCCGAAGCTGCCAAATAGTCCGTTGGCATCGGGCAGGTTCACGAATTGGTTCATCACGACCTCTGAGTGCGGTATAGAATTTTGGAATGCATTGAAGGTAGCGCAGGCAGTCGGGGATAAAAATCGATAAGATGGCTGCAACATGTGAGATATAGTCAACTGTTAACACAGCACAAACCATGCAGGAAAAGCTATGCAGGAAAAACTATGCAGGAAAAACTATGCAACACAGCATGCCACCGTTAAGCGCCCTGCGTGCCTTTGAAGCGACTGCTCGGCTGGGCAGCGTGACCGCTGCAGCAAATGAGCTCAACGTTACCCATGGTGCGGTTAGCCGCCAGTTAAAAAGTCTGGATGAACATTTTGGTGTGGCGCTATTTGCCAAAGTGGGGCGTGGGTTGGTGCTGACTCACCACGGTGAGCAGTTGCAAAGCGGCGTGGGCGAGGCGTTCTCACGACTGCGTGATAGTTGCGCAGCGCTCAAGCATGAGGTGGAAGAGACGCCCTTTACCCTGGCTTGCCCTGGCAGCCTGCTAGCGCGTTGGTTGATTCCTCGGCTTGATCGCCTTCACCGTGAGCTACCCGAACTAAAATTGCAGGTGGTGGTGAGTGACACCGAACAGCTCGGTAAGCCTAGTGATGCCAGCGCCACACTGGCGTTTACTGAACCGCCCTGGCCTGCTGATATGGCGGTTATACCGCTGATGTCCGAACAGATTTGTGCAGTGGTGAGCCCAGCGCTGGCAGCGCAAATCGATTCCGCCAAACCGGCATCGCTGTTTGCTAACAAGCTGTTAGTGACCGCTTCGCGGCCTCAGGCCTGGCCGCAGTGGGCCAATGCTAAAGGGCTGGAGCAACGTGCATTGGAGGACGCCCTTCAACAAGGTCAAGGCTTTGCCCATCTTTACTATTTGATTGAAGCAGCAGTGGCCGGTTTGGGAGTCGCCATTGCACCCAAACTGTTGGTAGAGGATGATTTGAGCAGCGGGAGGCTAATTGCCCCGTGGGGAAGTATCGAAACGCCCGCGCGGCTCTGCCTGTTACTACCTAAACACGCCAACGTTCGCCGCAGCGAGCCGCTGGCAGAGTGGTTTAAGCAGGCGCTTAACGAGTGACCCCCAGCCTTACCGGGAGGCTGCGCCTCTATTCGCGGGTGTCTCATTTGCTCGTCCCTCGCAAGATTCGTTACGCCACGCTACAGAACCCAAGCCATTGAACTTTAATATATTGTTGCGCGGCGTCAGCGCACTCGCGGTGGCGGCTACATAAATGCTGTCTGTTGAAAACTATCCCTAGCAATTACTGCGGCATGCCATGCTTTGAGCTGTGGGTACGCTTCCTTCCAGTGCACTTCTGGCAGCCTGAAGGCCAAGTAATCTAGCGCAACAGCGCAGGCAATTTCACCAAGAGTAATCGACGGCGCCAGCTGACTTTCGTGGAGCTCGCTGTCGAGCTGCTGTGTTATGCGCTGGATAGCCCGCCGACGCCTGCGCCCAAGCTCACTTTGATCAATCTCAGTGCCATAGTGTTTTCTAGCGATAACCGTTGTGAAGGCGGCGTCCATTAGGTTTTGACCAAGCCCCGCCAAATGCAGCACATCAGCCAAATGGGAGGCTGGCAACATGGGCACGTGAGAGCTGACACTATCAAGGTAAACAGCCATTAGCATCGACTCGCTAAGTGTCGTGCCATCATTAGTCACTAGCGCAGGAATTCGCCCAGCGGGATTAACTTCTAGCAGCGCTTTGTCATCTGCCCAGGGGTCGCACCAGCGCAAGGTAACCTCATCCAGCAGATCTTTCTCCAGCAAGATAATCCGCGCTAGGCGCGCATAGGGTGAGGTTGCGTTCAGGAAAAGCTGCATTATTACCTCCGTTTCTTAGTAGTGAGAGAAACAGTAGTGAGAGGAACAGTAGAGAGAGGAGCATGACGCTGCTCCACGCCACGGCTAAGCAGCACCAGAAAAAAGCCGCCTACCAACATCAAGCCACTAACCACAAATAGCGGTGAATACGTGCCCCACGCCACATATAGCCAGGACATCGCGTAGCCAGAAAGCGCCTGAGCGGCAGCGAAGGCGGCAGTGGCTTTCCCCCAGAGCTTTTTGTGGGCGGTGGGGCCGACTAATTCAGCAAGACGCCCAGAGGTCAACGCCACAATGCCAGGGATCATCGCGCCCACCACAAACGAGGAAACTGACTGGCTAACAAGTGCGAGAGAAAATACGGGTAGGGATACAGCGGCAGCCTTGGCTAAAAAGGCGATGGTTAGGCCATGGTGCCAGCCCACTTGTCGCGCCAATGCTCCTACCATTAGCGGCCCGCACACGGCACCCAAGCCGAAAATGCCCCACTGTAGAGAAGCCGCTTGATTGCCTAGCGCATTTTCCCTGGCAAGATAATCCACCCAAAATACGGTATGCGGAACAAACCCGATGGCGTCCAGGGCATACGCACCAATTACCAGTAGCACGGCGACCTTTACCCCTGCATACCCTTTCTGACTCTCCGCCCCTTCGTTACCTGTCACCGGGGGTGAAGCCAGTCGCACGACACCACGGACACCTACCAACCCCGCCAAGATGCAGAGCAGACCAAGCGCCCCCCAAGTCGCTGTTAGGCTTAATTCCAAAAGCATAGGCACTACCGATGCTGAAAGCAGTGCACCAAGACCAATGCCAGTAAAAACCAGTGCACCGACACCGGCTCGCCTTTCAGGGGGTGTTGCCGACAGAGCCATCGATGGGCCAACCACCATGAGAATAGCGCCAGCAATACCTGAGACTAATCGCCAAAAGAGGAACCAACTGAAACTGCCAGCCCCAGCACAGAGAAAAAAGCTCAGAGCAATCGCCACGAAACTTGCCGCCAACACTGCGCGAACTGGAAAGCGCTCACTCAGCGCGTGAGCAGAAAGCGCACCGATAAAGTAGCCCAAAAGATTGGCGGCCCCCAGGTAAGCCCCTTGGCTGGCGGTAAACCATCCCTCTTGAATCAGCGCCGGTAATAGCGGTGTGTAGGCAAAGCGGGCGATGCCTATTCCTGCCAAGGTTGCCATCACGCCGGTAACCAGGGCAGGCAAATCTTTACTGTTGATCATGTTGCGTCCTTACTGAATCGCTGTGCGGCAAGATTGGCGACGGGCGTATTTGCTAGTAGCCTACGCACACCAGCAATTCTTTAAAAACGATTTATAATGATAGTAGCTATCTCATTTTGAGATAAAAGATACCTAAAGGAGATGGGAATGCAGTTGAAATCGTTGCGGTTGTTGATGGCCGTGGCTGAAACCGGCAGTTTTATGGCCGCTGCGAAGCAACTGCACACGGTGCAATCTAACGTGACCACCCATATTAAAAAGCTTGAGGAAGAGTTAGGCGCGCAGTTGGTTCATCGCGCTGGTGGCGTGCGTCTTACCTCTGCCGGGCTGGCATTACTGGATTACGCGGAACGGTTGCTGGCGGTTCATGATGAAGCGTTAGCACTATTTAAAAGCCCAGAGAACGCCGCTGGTCAGCTGCGCTTAGGGTCGATGGAAACCACCATGGCACTGCGTCTCCCCCCGATACTGGCGGCCTATCATGCTAACTTCCCTGACGTTGATATGACGCTGTCGACCGGCCCCACCGCCAGCCTGATCGAGAAACTCATGGCCGGACAGGCGGATGGCGTATTCGTGGCAGGCGCTATCGATCATCATCGCTATCATTCGCTCAAGGTCTTTAGCGAGCAGCTTGTGCTGGTAAGCCCAACCCCCATGGCAAGCGTACCCAGCTCTGAAGAATTACTGACAGCAACCTTTCTGGCGTTTCGCCAGGGGTGTAGTTATCGCCAACGTATTGAATTGCTGCTGGCATCTCAGGGAATTAATGCGGTTCGTGTTTTTGAATTTGGCACGCTAGATGCCATGCTTGGCTGCGTCGCCGCGGGGATGGGCTACACTGTGCTGCCACGCATTACCGTTGAGGCACACCGGCACCGCTTCGGTATTCACACGATGGAACTGCCCTCAGATATTGCCAACATTGACACTTACTTTGTCACACCAGAACCCGCCACTTGGTCTCCCGCTTTAGCACGCTTTGTCGATACGTTACGCCAGGAGGCCAAGGTATAGAGGACTTTCCCACCCACATGAGGATTTCTACAAAACAGGTAGACGGAATTACCGGTGAGGATAGACCACAAACGCCAGCTTATTGCCGTCAGGGTCTCGTACGTATGCCGCATAAAAGCCTTCACCATACTGCGGGCGGTATCCTGGTGGACCTTCATCGCGGCCGCCGTTATGCATGGCTAGTTGATAGAGCGCATCTACCTCTTTCGGGTCGATGAACTGAAAGGCAGTCATAGTGCCATTTCCCACGCAGGCATTATGGCCATCAAAGGGGTAGCCAACGAAAAATCTTGGTACGTTGACATCATCGGGGTCACCGAACGAAACACAAACATCGTTTTGCCAACACACGTCCAGACCCATTGTATTGAACAGAGGAGCATAAAAGTGAAGAGCGCGCTCTAAGTTATTCGTGCCTACCATGGTGTAAGCAATCATTATCGCCACCTCTTATGTTCTGTTTTCCTGGGGTAACACCCGAAGCACCCTGCCCTCGGGGCTATCGGTGAGAAGGTAAACGGCACCCTCGGGACCTATACGCACATCTCTTATGCGCTCCTCAAGCTCCCCAAACAAGCCCTCCACGTCTTCCGCGTGAGCCCCATCATCTGATAAGCGTACGCGTCGCACTTCTTTATTGACTAGCGCACCTATTAACAAGTCGCCCCGCCACAATGGGAATAGCTCGCCATTATAAAGCGCCATACCAGAGGGAGCGATGGAGGGTGTCCATTCAAGAATAGGCGACACGGTGCCTGGGTACTCGCTGAATGGCGTCACCCTTGCACCGGTGTAGTCCAATCCCCCTGTGGCAATGGGCCAGCCGTAATTCGCACCTACTTCAATGATATTCAGCTCATCACCACCACGAGGGCCATGCTCATGGGCAATAAGGCGTTGATTATTTTCATCAAAAACTAGCCCCTGTACATTGCGGTGGCCATAGCTGTAAATTTCCGACTGGGCATCCTCACGGCCAACCAAAGGATTATCGTCGGGTACACTGCCATCAGCATTTAAACGCACGATGCTGCCAATATGATTCTTTAGACTCTGCGCCTGCTCGCGGTAGTCAAACCCATCGCCCAGGGTAAGCATCAAGGTATCGTCGGGTAGCCAAGCCAACCTCCCACCATAATGGGCATCGCCATGTTTGGCGGGCTTCATACGGAATATTTCAGTGACCGCTTCCAGACCGCTATCAGTCAACGTTCCATAGGCAAGACATGTGTGATTAGCATCCCAGTCACCGCAAGCATAGCTGATGAAGAGTTGCTGGTTCTGCTCAAACTGAGGGGAAAGCAGCACCTCAAATAGTCCCGCCTGCCCAGAAGCATATACCGGCGGCAAGCCACTCAGTGACTCCACCAGAGTATCGCCTTCGGCACTTAACAGCCGCAGCCTCCCAGGGCGCTCAGTGACCAACATTCTCCCATCGGGCAGAAACGCTAGCGACCATGGGTGCTCCAGCCCTTCGGCAACAGTTTCAATGCGGTACGGCAGCTCACTTGCGGACGCGGACTGAGACTGAGCTTGTGCTTCATGAAAATAGCCAGATAGGCCGACTCCTCCCACGGCCAACGTCATGCTGGCAAACCCACGTAAGCTGGCACTGCTAGCGGTTTGACTGCATAGCAAACCAAACAGCAAACCAGCGATACCTGCAGTCACTAGCATGGCCAGTAACCCCGTCGTTTCGCGAGTAGCGGCAATCAGGGTAGGCATTGGCGCAATGCGGTTCACCAGTAGCAGCGTTATTAGAAGCCCTATCGCTCCAGCGCCAGCACATAACGGTGCCAGCCACTTTCTACCTATCCAGCGAGATACCAGCATGGCAGCTGCTTGAGAAAGCACGAATCCCACCGAAAACAGCACGGCATACACAGGTCCAAAGTGAATCAAGTCCTCCCGCGTCGAGACAATTCTTAGCCCTAGCGGTATTTCCACCCCCATCGACTGAAGCGCCGCCAAATTGAACTGGGTTTGCACAATGCTGCCCAGCACGACGCCAACCAGCAACGCAATTAGAAAGCGCAGAATTACCATTACCCAGCTTGGCTGTTGTGTCATGACGGAATCTCACTAGAAGTAGATATAAAGCATAGGTAGTGAAGGCACATTAAGAAAGTCGCCAGACCTGTGCCTTCCCTGCTTTATGATTCGATACTGACGGCCATGCCATGGGGGTGTGCGTTTGTCATTTAGGCATTGGGGCATGTAGGATAATTGAACAACCATTCAATTAAGGAATTCCTATGCAACGTCATCCGTTGATTGTCGCTATGTCACTGGGTCTTTTCGCAGGTGCTACCGCCACCATTGCGCAGGCAGAAACCTCGCCACTGGAGCAGCAGCTAAAAGATCTGGAATCGTTCCAAGTGATCGCTCACCGAGGAGCAAGCGGCCATGCACCGGAAAGCACCATGGCCGCTTATGAGCTAGCGCATGAATGGGGTGTCGATTACTTAGAGCTGGACATTCAAATCACATCCGACGGCGAGTTAGTGGCGTTTCATGATGATGCGATTGACCGCACGAGTGACGGTGAAGGCAAGATCAATGATTACACCCTGGAAGAGCTCAAGGCGCTGGATATCGGCACGTGGTTCAATGAAGCCAATGCTGATAAAGCTGATGCCGCCTTTGAAGGCGCTCAGATTCTCACGTTAGACGACCTGTTTGAACGGTTTGGCAATGAAACCCGATATTACATTGAGACCAAATCGCCCCACCTTAACCCAGGGTTGGAAGAGGCACTGGTAGAGACCTTAGAAGCCCACGATATGATTGAAAATGGTCGGGTACTTGTGCAGTCCTTCGAGCAGGATAGCCTGCTCAAGATGCGTGAGCTCAATGAGAACGTGCCGCTCATTCAGTTAGTCTGGTACCACACCGATGAGGAAGATGACACGCAGCTTAAAGAGTGGACCAATGTTACGCCGGGGCCAGCACAAATCACCGATGAAGACTTCCAGGCAGTTGCCGAGTATGCCGTAGGTATCGGCACTAACGCGACGTATGAAGGCGAGGATGTCATCGATGCGGACTTTATGCGCCAGGCTCAAGCAAACGGTTTGCCGGTGCATATTTACACAATCAACGAAACAGACGATATGCAGCGTTTGATCGATTGGGGCGTCGACGGTTTGTTTACCGATTACCCCGATCGGTTGCTTGAACTCGTTGAGTAATGCCTCTCGTTAACTGCTCTGACGCCCGGCCAAAGCCGGGCGTTTTCGCGTTGGTCGAACTTGCGATAACGGTACGGACAAGCAGGCATCAAGTCTCGAAGTAAGTCTGTTGAGCACATCTATTTGGCGCATCAATCGCAATCACCCTGCATCATTATTGGTAAACTTTTTGTATGGCACTGACAGAGCACCTGCGTTTTCGCCATGGGCGATTACGTTGATTCAGCTCCAGGCAAGTTCAACCGAATTGATGTAGGTTTGAAAATTATGTCGCTCCGCTTTAAACGTGTGTAGCAGCGAACGAAAAAGCCAAGCTCATTAATAAAAAGAAATGCTAAAACAATAGATTGCCTCTAAAGACTCAAGAGGAGTACGCGTCATCACCTTATACGCATATTTAGCTCAGGCACGGGCTGCATGGCTCATAAACCTGCTATCCAACAGGCATCGGTTAAGATTCGCACTATGCCGCTTTTTTGTTTGATTCCTAGCGCTATTCGCACTGTGGTATTAGCAGCACTAATGTTGGCTTTGATGGCTGGGCCAGCAAATGCTCAATCTCCCGAGCAGCATGCAGCGATACGACTGGTGGCACACCCCACGGTAGCGACTAGCTGGCTGAACCGTGATACGACGCGGGCCATTTTCGCTATGCGTCAGCGTACGTGGCCTGATGGAGAGGCAGTACAAGTATTTGTGCTGCCGAATCGTGATCCTGTCCACGCTCGCTTTGCCAAAGAGCAGCTCGCTGTCTATCCACATCAATTGCAGCTCGCCTGGGACCGCATGGTGTTCTCTGGCATGGGACAAGCACCCAACCGCGTTAGTAACCAGCTCGAAATGCGTGAAAAAGTAGCGAATACCCCCGGCGCACTGGGCTATCTTGAAAGGGAGTATATTGATGAGAGTGTCCATGTCATTTCAATGGAATGAAGGCATATCGATTGCATGCAAGCACACTAAGTGGTTTTGGGTGAGCCTGCTGGCTATCTATCCGTTTGCACCTACTTGGGCGAACGACAGTATGCTGGACACTTTGCAGGTGCATGGGTTTCTGAGCCAAGCGCTTGTTATCACAGATGACAACAACTTTTTTGGTAATAGCAGCAAAAATGCCGGTAGCCTGGAATATACCGAACTAGGGCTCAATGCCTCTATTCGGCCACACTCCAACCTGCTGGTTGCGGCGCAGGTACTTAGCCGTCGCGCAGGAGGAGAAACGAGCGATGCAATACCAACGCTGGATTACGGCGTTGTTGACTATCAGATGGTGTCGAATCAACAGCGAACGATAGGCTTACAACTAGGTCGGTTTAAAAATCCTTTTGGTCTGTACAACCAAACCCGCGACGTGGCCTTCACACGCCCCAGCATTTTATTGCCTCAGTCGATCTACTTTGACCGCACTCGCTCACTGGGCATGGCGGGAGACGGAGCCAGCCTTTATCACGAAGAACGAACTCAAGCGGGCGTCTTTCGATTTCAGGCTGGAGTAGGAAAAGCACGTATAGAAGACGATGTAGATCTCGCACTGGGGCTTGACCGCTTTCCTGGCACATTACAAGCGGGCTCTTCTGCCATTGGACAGGTGCGTTTTGAAGACAATAGCGGGCGCTTTTTGATGGCGGTTAGCACTGCTAGCGCCAACGCCAACTATCAAGGCTCACAGCCGCCTCTGGATAATGGTAGTTTTCAGTTCCTGCCCTGGGTCTTTTCATTGCAGTACAACCATGAACTTTGGAGCTTAACATCTGAATATGCGTTAAGAACGATTGAGCTTGATGGGTTTAATCCTGGCATTGATCAGAAGAAAACCGGCGAAAGCTGGTATGTGCAATATACGCGGCGTGTTGCTAGTGACTGGCAGTGGCTAGTTCGTTTTGATCGCTTAATCAACGACCGCAACGATCGCTCAGGCAGTGCTTATGAGCAGAGTGGCCTGGGCCCTGCTCATTCACAGTTTGCCGATGATATTACCGTTGGCGTTCAATGGATGCCCAGGCCAAATATTATGCTGGCAGGTGAATACCATCATGTAGACGGCACAGGATGGCTTCCTCTGAACACTGATGCCAGCGCGTCAGAGACAAGCCGGCACTGGAATATGCTGCTGTTCCAACTGTCTCTGCGCTTTTAAACGGTAGATGCCGACATGACCGCACTTTCCCCTCCTAAAACGCAGCGGCGGCTCAGCCTGACATGGCGTGTCATTGCCCTTAGCAGCCTGCTGCTACTTTTGCTTGTTGCACTCTTTATTTGGCTAGGCCAACACCATTTAACACAACAGTTAGAAAGCAGCCGTGTGGAAAGCCACGAGCGCCAGCAGCGCGAAATACGCCTCGCCATGCAGCGCTCGGCCGACAATTTACGTCAGCTTGCGGGCTTAACGGCTGCTGCCCCAGAGCTAGGAAGCGCTTTACAAAACAGTAGCCGAAACGAGCTAGCCGAAGTACTAAGCGCGCAATGGCCATCGCTTCAGTTGGAAGCTGGGGTCGACGAAGTCTTCGTCTTTAATGCCCAAGGGGTAAGAGTTGGCTATTCCGGCATCAGCGAATCGGTCGCCCATTTACCCATTCAAGGCTGGATAGGTGATGTACTTAGCACGGAATCGCCCATCACCGCACTGCGCTGTGCAGTGACGTGCCAGCAATTCGCAGCGGTTCCGGTGCTCATGGAGGGAGTTAGTATCGGAATGGTGGTGTTATCAAGGTCTCTTGCCGACGTCACTCGACAAGCGAGAGAAGTCTCTGGCAGCGAAATTGCATTGATGGTTACCGGTCCCATTGCAGAGCAAACAACGGCTGAAGTGCCACGTTTAGATGGCTGGAACGGTTATATTTTAGCGCTGACAAACCGGGATAAAATGCTTCCCCTGCTTACGCTTTCATCGTCAAATACTCGCCTACACCAACTCATCGACATACCCTTTAGCCTCGAATTCGCAGACCGCCATTTCGAGTTAAGCGCTGTTTATATGGAGGAAGATGCTGATTGGCGCAGCACTGGGTATTTCCTGATTATTTCCGATATCACCGCCCAAATCGCCGCTATCCAATCAGCCACTCAGACATTACTCATTGTCGGCATTACTGGCTGGCTAGCTGCCGAGCTATTAATGCTCGTTATTTTGTTAGGGCCAATGGCACGACTTCGCCGTGTTGCTGACTTGCTACCAGCGCTTTCACGAGGCGAGTTTAGTCGCGTACGTGACAAGCTACCTGTCAATCACCCACACTTCTCTGATGAAATTGATGTGCTGGAAGACTCTACTCGTGAGCTTTCCCAGCAGCTAGAAACGCTAGAAATCGTCGTCCAGGAACACAGCGGCCAACTCGCTGAACGCGTTGATGAACTGGCCAAAGAGCGCGACTTTGTTAACAGCCTCCTCGACACCGCGCGGGTATTTATTGTGGTGCAAAATAGTGCCGGGCGCATTCAATTAATTAACGACTACACCCGGGAAAGGCTAGGCCTTAGAGATGCTGACCTTATCGGCCGACACTTTTCCGACCTTTTTGATCAAAACGCTGACTTTCCATCGTCTAGTGACAGCAGACATGAGCATGATCAAGAGGCTGACACACCCAACGACCTCGTACAGCACTTAGGTGCTCCTAGCCAGGAAGAGAAAACGTTCCAAACCCAGGATAAGCGGTTGTTCACCGTCGCTTGGTTCCATGCGCCACTGGCCAACAGCCACGACCTCAACGCCTCGAAAATATCAGTGGGGCTGGATATTACTGAGCGCAAAGCTGCTGAGTCACGCTTAACCTGGTTAGCAGAACACGACCCGTTAACCGAGCTATACAACCGGCACTACTTTCAAGATGCGCTGCAACGGGCAATTATCGGTCAGGCTAAGGGCGCGGTATTACTGCTAGATCTTGATCAGTTTAAAGAGATTAATGAGCTTAGCGGGCACTATGTTGGCGATCGTCTGCTAAGAGAGGTTGCCAACACGCTATTTTTGAACCTCAGCCAACGTAGTATTATCGCTCGGCTTGGCGGTGATGAGTTCGCCTTGCTTCTCGAAAACATTACCTCTGAACAGGCCATTAACGTCGCGGAATATATTTCCCAGCTCTTGGACGGTATTGGTTTTACGGCAGCGGGAAGAAAACATCATGTCTCGGCCAGCATTGGTATCGCGCTATTTCCCATTAATGGGCAAACACCAGCAGACTTGCTGGCCAGTGCCGATATGGCCATGTACAAAGCAAAAGAGAGTAGTAGCCAGCACTGGTATTTGCTCAGGCAGACTGAAAATGCCAAAGACGAACTGCAGGAACGTGTCTACTGGGTAGAACGGCTGCATAAAGCACTAGAAAACGACGAGTTTGAACTCTGGGCACAGCCCATCGTGCGCTTAAAAGATCGAGACATAAAGCACTACGAAGTGCTGCTTCGGATGCGCAATGATGACGGCAGTCTCGTTCCTCCTGCCCAATTTATCCCAGTGGCTGAGCAGAGTGGCTTAATTGTCCAAGTCGACCGCTGGGTTATACGTCATAGCCTAGAAGTGCTAACAGCGCTGCAAAAAAAAGGCATGTCATTGGCGGTGAATTTATCAGGCCAGTCTTTACATGATTTAAGTTTGAAACAGTACCTAGCAAACCAGCTAAAAATCAGTGGAGCTGATCCTTATCACCTTATTTTAGAAGTCACAGAGACCGCTGCTATCACGGATTTCACGACGGCGCGAAACGTACTCCAAGCTGTTCGAGAGCTAGGCTGCCGAACTGCTTTAGACGATTTTGGAATTGGATTTAGTAGTTTTCACTATCTGAGTCAGCTCCCTGTGGACTATATTAAAATTGATGGCTCATTTATTCGCAGCTTGCTGATCGATGCAGATAGCCACACCCTCGTCAAAGCGATAGCAGATATCGCCAATGGCTTTGGAAAACAGACTATTGCGGAATTTGTAGACCAGGAAGCACTTGTTCCTGTGCTTCTTTCATACGGCATTCAATATGGACAAGGGTTTCACCTCGGAAAGCCTGAAAAAATTCGACTTCATTAAATAGCCGCCCTCAAAAGGAAGCGACAAATGCTGGTAGCTAATTCGCTCAACACTCATGAGTTTGATGACTTAAGACACCAGAGAGGAGTGACTGATAAACTCATTGATGAATACCGTTTCTTTATCGCGACCACCAACGAGGAGAAGCAACGTGCCTTTAGACTACGTCACGATGTATTTTTAAAAGAGTTCAATTATGAAATGCATGAAGATGAGTCAAAGGTCTATGAATCCGATACGTACGATAACTACTCGGTTCATTGCCTTATAGAGCATAAGCGCAGCGGTATGCTTGCAGGTTGTGTTCGTTTGGTCATGCCGACCAACGAGAGCCCCACCTCGCCAGACCATTTACCTGTTCAAGACAAAGGCGCTCAGCTGCTTAACCATCCTACCTTAACGCCATCTAAACTCCCCAAGCTTGAAACGTGCGAAGTATCTCGTCTGGCCATTTCTAAGCGTTTTAGAACGCGCAAAAGTGCTACACCTGAAGAAGCGGCGGGCGAAGGAATTGTATTCTTCTCGCAAGATGAAGCAAAGACGTTTTCCTTGATCGCACTAGGCCTGTTTCTTTGCACCTACTCCATCGTAGGCTTGACCCACCGTCGGCATGTATTTGCCATGATGGAACCTCGCCTGCCTCGATTACTGGCGATATCAGGCTTCCGTTTTACCAACGTTAGTGCCCCCATTGTTTATCATGGTATTCGCCATGCTTACTACATTGACTATCACGTCGCCGAGCAAGAAATGAGTGAGCGCCTGTATCCTCTCTACGAGCATATCGTAAAGACCTTAAACCCCCAGGTCGCTCACGTCCCTCTGTTTCTGAACTAAGTTGTAACCGGACTTGCTAGCGCTTAGCCAAATGGCTACTACATAGATTCCACTAGCCATAGCCCCCTATTTGGTTTTCTACGATTTTCTCGCACCCGCTTTTTGCACCGACTGTTTAGCGACTTGTTTTAAAGTCCTGGACAGTGACATTGGCGAATTTCTCCAGAAAAAACACAAGCGTTTCAGGGTGTTGAAAGCGCCTCTCAAATGCCTCCTGACCTTTGTTGCTACGCCGAGTCACTCGGGCGCAATATTGGCCGTCCACCCTGTCCACATTCACGCTATTTTCATGATCGCCTTCTCGACGAACCGCAATAAGCGGCGACGTGGTATCTAATAATGCCGTTAGTTGTCTAGCAGCATCGGCTTCTTCCGTTGTAGCCCACAGCGGTTGGTCACGATCACCATAGTGATATAACAAGATCACCATCATTACCGAAAAAATGCTGCTTGTTAGCATCCAAGTTAAAGCAACGTTGGGAACCGACATCGTTAAAATTATAACTAGCTGCGCAACGGCACCAACCGCCAGTAGCGCCGCAAAAGGCCGCCACATGCGTGGATTCATAAACCCACGTTTAAGAATGTAACCCCAAAGCCCTATTGCAGCGACCGTTCCTAACGCGATGTAAGCAACCGCCAGGGGCGTTCCTCCTCCTGAAAAAACAGCAACCAGCCCCATAAGAGGAAGTAGGCTATAAAAAGCCGCCAACAGATAGTAGGCACGCTGAAGATTCATTAAGGGCTCCTTTTATTGTTGTTAATACCTGTCTTACTACGTCATCAGTATAGATCCAAGCACGTATTCGTGCTGATCGTGTCAGTTGATCCTTTTCAACGCCTGCCCGCGCTATGTTATAACGCCTTGCTTACTTCATTTCAAAACCGCGCTTGACCAGGAAATCACGCATATGCGGACGTAATTTTGAATCAAATAGCGGTGTCAGGTTGTGTGACCAGTCACTATTTTTATTACTTGTGCTGCGTGTCTGGTAGTAAGCTTGCATCGTACTGTCAAAAGCCTCGACATACTCACTATCATCGCTGTAGATATCTTGTTTGAAAATCGCCTCTACCGGCAAGCGCGGCTTTACTTCCGGATCATGCGCTGGATAGCCTAGGCACATGCCAAATACTGGATAGACATGTTCTGGCAAGTGCAGCAGATCACTGACTGCCTCGGGGTTATTGCGGATACCACCGATATAACAGATTCCAAGCCCTTCCGATTCAGCCGCCACCGCTACGTTTTGCGCCATCAAAGCGGTATCCACTGTTGCGACCAGCAGTTGTTCGGTCATGCCTCGCTCAACGTTAGCGCCGGTACGTTCGGAGGCGCCTGTCGGGCGTTTCATATCGGCACAGAACACTAAAAAGACAGCACTGCTTGCCACATACCCTTGGCCACCGGCAAGCTCGGCAATTTTTTCACGCTTAGCGACATCCTTCACATGGATAACTGTATACGCCTGCACATGGCTTGACGTGGCAGCAGCTTGCCCGGCTTTGATCAGCTCAAGCAGCAATCCATGGGGGATTTCCTGCTCCGTAAATTTGCGGATCGAACGGTGGGACTGGAGCAGTTTGATAACATCATTCATGGCGTCTCGTCTCCTGTTGCTTAATAGAGTGGCATTACATTAGCGTTTGCAGCCATGTCCTGTCGCCCCACCCGAGCGCAGCCTACCCCTCATTATTTCGCGTTGCTTAACGCATGCTATTGATAGCAAGCTATACTAAATCAAGCCATTGGGTAATCCCCACGACAAATAACGACGGTAGGAAGCCGACATGTCAAACGCCTCTCATACACCGCCAGGGCAGGAATGGAATGCCAGCCACTATGCAAAACATGCTGACTTCGTCCCCAAGCTAGGTAACGATGTACTGGCACTTTTATCACCGCAACCAGGGCAGCGAATACTCGACCTGGGCTGTGGCGACGGCGCGCTGACCGAGCGCATTGCTCAACTAGGTGCCGATGTACTGGGAGTTGATGCCTCAGCTGACATGGTGGCCGCTGCACAGCAGCGTGGCATAACCGCTCGAGTGATCGATGGTCACCAATTACCCTTCGATCATGAGTTTGATGCCGTCTTTAGCAATGCGGCACTGCATTGGATGCTAGATCCACAAACAGTGCTAGCAGGCGTAAAGCGCGCGCTAAAACCTGGTGGACGATTCGTTGCAGAGTTTGGCGGACACGGCAATGTAGCCGCCATTTGCACGGCTCTCATTGCCTCACTTCAGTTTCGCGGAATCAGCTCTCATGGACGCCACCCGTGGTACTTTCCCACCACTGAAGAGTATGCGCACCTGCTTCAAACCGTTGGCTTTCATGTCGACTCAATTGAGCTGATACCTCGTCCCACGCCGCTACCGACGGGGGTCGCTGGTTGGCTAGAAACCTTTGCAAGCCCCTTTTTGCATGGGTTGGACGAGGATCTACAAAACGCCATTATCGATAACACCATCAAACTGCTCACCCACACATTAAGCGATGGTCAGGGTAACTGGACCGCTGACTATGTCAGGCTGAGAGTCTCTGCTCACGTGTAATACAGCCGCGCTACGTGCTTAAGCACCTAGGCACAGAGGGGGCTTAATCCAATCTATGTCGCAAAAATCTGGCGTTTATCTTTAAATGCTTTGAATTCCAGGGCATTACCGCAGGGGTCGAGCAGGAACATGGTTGCCTGCTCACCTACTTCGCCCTTAAAGCGAATGTAAGGTTCGATCACAAAGTCAGTATGGCGTGATTTCAAGCGCTCGGCTAAGGCCTCCCACTCATCCCACTCTAGAATTACGCCAAAGTGCGGCACCGGCACGTTATGGCCATCGACTGGGTTAGTGTGAGCACTCTCCTGCCCTGGCGTTTTTGGATGCTCATGAATCACCAACTGATGGCCGAAGAAGTTAAAGTCGACCCAGTGGTCGCTGGAACGCCCTTCTGCCAAGCCAAACACATCGTTATAAAATGCTCGAGCCAGGGCGACGTCGTAAACAGGAATAGCTAGATGAAAAGGGGAAAGACTCATGGGTATCTCCTGTCGATTCGTGGTTATTGATAAAATTCAGACAATTGAATTGTGTCTTATGGCTAGCGCGTTGCGCTTTCACTGTGCAACCATCCTAGAGCGCGCTTTACAAAAATAAAATCAATCGTTATTTAACCATTATTGAAACACGTCTTAGATCACTAATTTAAAAAGAGCTTAGCGCATGAACCCCGAAGACCTTGAGAAGCTAGTGACTCGAACCATGCCCTTTGGTAAGTATGAAGGCTGGCTCATTGCCGATTTGCCTGGCCCCTATTTGAACTGGTTTGCTCGGGAAGGATTTCCAAAAGGAGAAATAGGCCAACTGCTACATTTAATGCATGAGATTGACCACAATGGTTTGAGCGACTTGCTGAACCCGTTGCGCAAAAACTGAGCTTGCTGCCCAAACTAACAGCGGCACCATTCGTTAATGGCTTGCTGGCGCTCGGAGTAGTAAAACGCTTCCTGTTGCGAGGGGGATGCGGGATAGCGTCCCAGCTCCACGGCAAGCTCAAAAAAACCTGCCGCAGGAAGGCCTTTACCGCTCCGGCTAATCACAAGCGTTGCAATAAAGGGCTTTTGTGCGGCGGCATCTTCTCTCATTAACTGTTCGAGCGCTTGTGCAACACGCTGAATAGTTCTCGGTGGCGAAAGGCCTAGGGCATTCGCCGCTTGCTGGTAGGTTATCGGTAACGCACTGCTCGGGGTCGACGCCAGCAGCTCTCGCAAGGGCGATGCTAATGTCATGCTTGTTCCAAACTCTCAAATTTTAAAGCTATCAAACTGTAAAAGCTCACTAGCCACGCTAGGTCTATTGGCATTACTGCTAACAGCAGCATAGTAGTGTGTCTTGGCCAACCCGTCTAACCAAGACAGATGCTCTACTGCCACCTATGCTAAGTAGCTCAACATCATACACGGCGAGGGAAGACATATGGCAAAGGAGCGCTCAGAACGCTCGCTTCAAGGGGGCGTTTGGCTAACGCTATTGGCTTGGCTTAGTGTCATTGCATTGATAGCATCAGCCCTGTTAATGGCTGGCGCTGGCCCCGCCTATCGTTGGGAGTTAATTGGCCTGGGCGACGCCTTCAACCTAATGCGCAATGGTGTCTATGCCGCAATCGCTGCCGTGGCAATAAGCGTCCTACTGTTGCTGGTTAGCGCGTTTACGCGCCGTTTTGGCACTGGCGTAGTGGCAATCATCGTGCTTGCCGCCACCGCCGCCTTGTTATATATGCCTTGGCAGCAGTGGCAACTTGCTCAACAAGTACCGGCGATTCATGACATCACTACTGACATGCAGAGCCCACCTACCTTTGTCGCGCTTAGAGACGCCCGTGAAGCCGCCCCCAACGCGGTTGATTATCCTGGCGAGAGCACGGCGCGCCAGCAACAGAATGCTTACCCTAATGTGCAGCCTTTACAAGTAGCCGCTCCCAAAGCGACCGTTCTTGCGGCGGCTCAAGCAGAAGTAGAAGCGTCAGGCTGGCAGATCGCAGCGATAACGGAGAACACCATTGAGGCTACCGCCACAACCCGTTGGTTTGGGTTTGAAGATGATGTCATCATTCGACTGACCGAGCTACAAAACGGCGTGCAGGTAGACATGCGTTCGGCGTCTCGCTTGGGAACCAGCGATGTAGGTACCAATGCACAGCGTATTAAGACATTTCTCAATGGCCTGCGTGAGCGATTGGAGTAACTGTATTACCTATAAAATACCGTCAGTGGACCTGCTTTGGTCGCGTGGCGGTTTCTTTTCGCAAAATCTGCTGCGCATCTAATGAGCCAATTGCCACTTTCGTGCTTCGTGGTATATCACCGCTAAGCTGGAGCGCTTGGTAGCGTAGCGCGCAGACACGCAAAAATGAGGTGAAATTACCAAGATCGTGACCAGCGTCGATCGACTCATGATAGAGCCGCGTGATCAATTGGGCTGTATTCATTCCGTCACGCTGCGCCATCTCTTCTAGCAAGTGCCAAAAGTAGTTTTCCATCCGCACGCTGGTCACCATGCCATCGATACGCAACGAGTGTGTGGCACTTCGCCATAGCTCAGGATCTGCATCAATAAACAGTTTGCACATCATTATGCTCTCTTTACTATCGAGTAAATGGCCTGCTCTTCAGCATAGCGGCTAACAGAAAACGCGCCCAGCCGTGAGGTGATCTGGTATCGCTGGGCGCGACAGGGTTAGCCTGTCAGTGCCTACTTATCTAACAGCGCCATAAACTGAGCCAACCATGAAGGGTGTGCAGGCCAAGCAGGCGCGGTTACCAAGTTGCCATCCGTTACTGCTTCGGTGACCTCCAGATTTGCGAAGTGGCCACCGGCAAGCTCCACTTCTGGCTGACAAGCAGGATAAGCTGAGCACTGCTTGCCTTCTAGCACCTTCGCAGCTGCCAGCAGCTGCGCGCCATGACAGATGGCAGCGACCGGTTTCTGGGTGTCAAAGAAGTGCTTCACCATCGCCAGCACGTCTTGGTTTAGGCGCAAGTATTCCGGTGCGCGGCCACCTGGGATCACTAAGGCGTCATAGTCAGCAGGATTCGTATTGGCAAAATCGGCGTTTAGCGCAAAGCGATGCCCAGGTTTTTCAGTGTACGTTTGGTCACCTTCAAAGTCGTGAATCGCCGTGGCCACCGTATCGCCAGACGCCTTATCAGGGCATACCGCATCAACATGGTGCCCAACCGCCATGAGTGCCTGGAAAGGCACCATGGTTTCGTAATCTTCGGTAAAGTCACCGGTAATCATTAAAATACGTTTGCTGCTCATCTCAGTTCTCCTTGTCGTTATTCGTAGAGGTGCAGAGCACGCGCTTAGCGTGTTAGATGAGAGTAGCAAGCGCTGTTACGCAGCGGGTAGTAAACCGCTACTACATGTACATGTGAAAAGCGGCAATACTCGTCTGTCTGAGGTGAATGCCATCAACCAAACCGGTGGCAGCGCTGCTTATGCAGACCTTGAGGCACGCCAACGCGATAGAGTCACTGTCAGTCAGGTGGCAGGTCATACGCCTAAAGTCGGTTCCTCTGGGCTAAGTGTGCTAGCCTTACGAGCCACATGCGACATAGAGGAACTGAATGCTCACTATCTCAAGTAACGTGACGATAGCGGACTGGGAGATCGATATCACTCAGATTAGAGCTCAAGGCTCGGGTGGCCAGAACGTCAATAAAGTTTCCTCTGCGGTCCATTTACGTTTTGACATTCAAAGCTCTACGCTACCGCCAATTTACAAAGAGCGATTAATGGCGCTGTCTGATCAGCGTATTAGTAAAGAGGGCGTGGTGATTATCAAAGCCCAGAGTTATCGCACTCTGGAATTGAATAAAGAAGATGCGCTAGCGCGTTTAAAAGTATTGATTCAAAGTGCAGGCAAGCAGCAGAAGGTACGTCGGCCTACTAAGCCCACCAAAGGCTCTCAGCGCCGTCGTGTAGACCACAAAACCCGTAAAGGAAAAACGAAGTCGCTGCGTGGTAAAGTGCCAATCTCATAAAGTGTGCACCGATTAATTTCCACCGAGTGTCGTTTTTTCACCATTGCATTGAGTTCGTCACCATGGCCAACGTCTCATCCCGCCCGCTGTCGCCCTGCATTCAGATATGCAATATTGAACCGGCCTCTTCATTGTGCCAAGGCTGTGGTCGGACGCTAGATGAAATTGCCTGCTGGGGCAGTATGACCGAGGCCGAGAAGGCCCCGGTATGGAAGAGAATTGAGCAAGAAGGCTATGTCGTCACATTACGCCAGGAGATGCGTTAGACTTCGCCAGTATGCCGGTCGCTCAGAATATGCTGTAGCTCGCCACACGCCACAATCGGGTCATCGCAGTTAATCACGATCTTTGATTCTGCCAGCACATAGCTACGGCCAGTCGTGGTGTTATGCACCACTTGATACGCGCCTTCTTGGTGTGTGCCGGTGAAAGTGCCGATAAACCCTGTTTCACGCAGTGACACTGTTTCTAATTTATCACCTAGCTTCAACCGACCTTCGTAGTTCATCAGCGCCAACCGCGCGGAGGTACCCGTGCCAGTAGTGCTTCGACAAATAACGCCTGGATGTACATAGGTTGTTGAACGCGAGCGAATATAGCCTTCTGCCACTTTCTCTTCCGGCCCCATAAAGTGCAAAAATGGCAATGGCCCCACATCCCCTAGGGTATAGTGGGAAAAACCGCGCTGCGCCTGTATCGCCTCAACAATTTTATAAGCACAGGCGGCCAACGCTTGCTCTTCCTCACGAACTAATCGAAAGCCCAGTTCTTCAGCTTCTACCAACGCGTAAAAGCCGCCGCTGTAGGCAACAGAGTAAGTGACTGTGCCAATTTCAGGTACTTGGATAGTGTCGCGATAGGTATCGATATAGCTTGGCAGGCCTTCACAGGTAACTGACTCCACTACTCCATTGCGAACCTGTGCCTCAATTTGCACCAAACCTGCGGGCGCCTCCAATTTAAAGCGCTGAACCCCTTCCTGCTTGGGGACAAGCCCGCTTTCCAACACGGCGGTGGCCGTACATAACGTATTAGAGCCGGAGTAAATCGGATATCCCATCACTTCCATAATGATGTAGCCCGCTACAGCGTCCGGATGTGTTGCGGGCACCAGTAGGTCTACTGACATCTCCGGAATACCATATGGCTCCTCCAACAGCAGCCGCCGTAGGCCATCGGCATGATCACGCAGATACTCCATTTGCTGGCGCACCGTGGCACCAGGCAGTACGTCGATACCGCCCGTCACTATACGACTAACATCGCCACCCGCATGGGTATCCATCAACTGGATTGTATGCAGTTCCTTCATAAGTGCTACTCCTAGGCAGAGGTAAGGGCAAACGGTTCGCCATGTGTTCCCCACTGCGCATCGGGAACAATAACGATTTTGCCCAAGTAGTTACTGCCACGGTTCACAAAGTAGCGCTCAGCATTGTGCAGGTCGGAAAGCTTAAAGGCCGCGTGCAGCACCGGCTTTAATGCTCCGCTGCGAATCCATTCAATCAGTTGCTGAGCTTCTTCACGGGTGCCGTGGGAAACACCAAAAATTTGTACTTGGTAGAGGTAGATCCGAGTCCACATCATCTCGCTGAGATTGCCGCCGCTTGCACCTGCAATGGAAAGCCGCGGATAACTGCTACGCCCCTGCATATCGACAATCATGGTGTCGATAAACAGGTCTGTCATCTGACCACCGACCAAGTCCATTACTGCATCTATCGGTTTACCGTTGGTTTCGGCCATTACACGCTCAACAAACGTCGATAAGTCACCGCGGTCGATGACCGCTTCAGCACCCAACGTAAGAAGCGCATCGGCCTTATCCAATTGGCTAACGGCATAAGGAATAGCACCCACAATCCGACACAGTTGAATCAAGGCCGTGCCTACGCCACCACTGGCGCCTGTGACCAGCACACGTTCGCCAGCACTTACGTTGGCGGAGGTCATCATGTGATAAGCCGTTTGATAAGAACACATGCCCATCGCGGCGAGCTCTGCATCTTGCAGCTCAGGGTTGGGAACATGGTGAAACTGATCAGCAGGCACCACCACATAGTCGGCGTAACCGCCATCTGCTCCATGGCCGTAGTAATCTGGCGTCAAATTGATATCGCGACGCTCATCCGCATAGATATTAAAATCGAGCAGTCCTCGCTCACCAATGCGAGAGGTCTCCACCCCATCGCCGACAGCTACCACGCGTCCCACGATATCGGCGCCTTGAATGCGAGGAAACGTCAATGTGGGCGAGCCTCCCATCGCAAACGATGTGACCTCCTCTTTCCCTTTAGTAGGGTAAAGCCCTTCACGCGCTTTTCGATCAGTATTGTTTTTAGCCGTTGCCGTTACTTGCACCAGCACCTGCCCCAGCCCAGGCTTAGGGGTTAGGACATCCTGCCGATATTGTAATTTTTCTACACCACCATGACCTGTTAATAGCATGGCTGACATTGTCTTCGGCACTTGAGAGGCAGTTCCAACCATAGCTCGGCTCCTATGAAAAACGCTGGATGAACCTGCCTGACAATAACAAACTTCCAGTGCCATGGAAGAGCTAAAAAATATAACGCTATCAACGGCTACCAACTGTCGATGACATTAATATTTATTAACAATCTCAACCAAATGCAGGCACTCCAATAACGACCGTGTGTAAATAAAGTGCGAAAATCACATAAGCCACAAGGCCAATTCCTACCGTTGCTAACGTTGCCGGAACAGACGTGGCGGTAGTGGCTGGCGGGGTGTTGCGGTCACGTTTTTTAGCTGCTTTAAAGGCCAGAATTGCCCACACTAAAAACGCCGTGAAAAAGATAATATCGCCCAGCCTTCCATTAGCCAGCAGATGTGAAAATGCCCAAATTTTGACGGCCAGCATCATCGGATGACCAAGCTTTGCTTTAATAGCATTGCGAGGCATGTAAGCCGCCACCAACATAATAAACGCAGGTATCATAAGGAGCGCTACCGCATGGCGTAATCCCATTGGCGGAAACCAGACGTATATCGGGTTTAAACGCATCTGGCCGAAGCCATAAATTGCGATCGCCAGGCCAATCACCGATACTGCGGAATACGCCAGCTTCCAGGTATTTTCACCATATTTCGCTATTTGCTGCTGACGCCAGTTCTCAGCAAAAATTCTTACAGAGTGGCTACCAAGAAAAATCAGCAGGCCAATGATCATAATGGTCATAAAGGTGGCTCCCAGGTTGTTTGCAAGTCGTTGGTCGCCTGCGAGGATGCCACAGTCACGCTTAAACCACATGCACGTGAGGCAACTTTTGCCAGTATTCACTGCTCACTGACCTCGTTCACCCCTAATCGTTTATCACTAAGGAAAGGTATGCTTCACTTCCCTTCAGCCTATCATCGTCGTCTCACCTGGACGTATTTTGGGCTGTTTGTTGCCATTGGCATGACTGGGGGCCTTCTGGGTCCGGCACTTCCTCACTTAGCCCAGGCTAGCGGTTCCTCAATGAGCCAAATTGCCATTCTTTTTACCGCACGTGCCGTGGGAAATATGAGCGGCGCCTTCGTGACAGGGCTTTTAATGGACCGTTTCAATGGCCATTACGTATTAATAGGGATGGGGATATTGGCGGCGCTAGGCTTAGCTATTGCGCCGCTAAGCCCGCTGTTGCTGCTGCTTATTGGCGTCTTTATGTTACTTGGATTTGCTGAAGTCTCGCTTAATGCAGGTGGTAATACGCTGCTGCTTTGGTTACACCGTGACGCGGCGGGCCCTAACGTGAGTGCCCTGCACTTTTGCTTTAGCTTGGGTAACATGCTGACACCGCTGCTATTAGTAGCCGTGCTATCACTTACAGGGCAGTTCCACTGGACGTTTTGGCTGGTTGGCCTAGCTGTTGTGAGCATGCTGTGGCCACTCTCTCGCTTCTCCAGCCCAACGGAACCTACCGCCACCACGAATACCGACCAACAACAAAACCAAAAATACCAAGACCCACTGCTACTCGGGCTATTTATGCTGCTCTTCTCACTTTATGTGGGTATCGAAATCACGTTCGCAGGCTGGGTAGCCGCTTACGGTGTACTTACTGGGATACCGCTCAGCCAGGCGGCGTTACTGGTCACACTCTTTTGGCTGGCGTTATCGGCAGGTCGCCTGCTGGCCATTCCACTACTACGTCGCTATACCCCTTGGCATATTTTATGTAGCTGCTTATCGGTTGGGCTTATTACTGCGATAGGGCTTTCTTTCAGCTGGTTACCGTTAAGCCTGGGAGCACTGCTATTTGGCTTAGCGGCCTCAGCAATTTTCCCCACGCTTTATGCATTAGGCAATCAAACCATGCGCATGCGCGGGCGAACGACAGGGGCTATTTTTATCGCGGCTGGCAGCGGTGCACTCATTGTGCCATCACTAACCGGCCTGCTGCTTGATGCCTTTGGCGAACAGGCCTTTCCCCTTCTATTAGTAAGTTTATGGCTACTCATCGGTACTGGATTGGCACTACTCGCCCTAAGGCTACGCCGTTTATCAGCCACTGTTACTGCCTGACACTCCGAGCACCAAGCAGGTACGCCAGCGTCACACTGACGACAATAGACGCCAGCAACGCCCCTAGAAAAGGCCCTAGAGTAGGTATACTGCCAGGAAACGAAGCTGCCACAATGCCTGCGCTGATACTGCCCTGGCTTATCCAACCGGGCAGTATTGCCCCCACTAACCCCGCCATACCGCCACCAATCGCCGCAACTGGCGTCATACGTTTCCATAGGCCAAGCAGCACAGGTACCACAATGGCAGCGCAAAGAAGGTCTGCAATCAAGAAAAGTCGCAGTACCGATAACCCTTGTAAGGCAATAAGCACCACCGGCACCATCATGGCCACCGTTATCCAGCGCGCGGTCGTTAGCGAGTCACTGTGGCTTTTTTCTCCACGTCCGATCCAAAGCGACGCGATACCATTTTGCAGCGTATCAACACTCGAAGTCACCAGCGTTACAGCCAGCACTAATGCAGGCAATGCTACCCACATAGGCGCATCAGTTAACAGGGCAAAAAAGGGCATTGGCGGCTCTCCCAACGACACACCGCTCATGGCAGCCATAATGCCGACACCGCCAATCACCATCACGACAAGTACCGTCATTCCGCCGCCTAACCAAGCACCTCGACCTAAGCTTTGATCATCCTGGGCAGCCCATACACGCTGCCAATAACCTTGGTGAAACAGATTGGCGGCAGTCACTGCGATCACTAGTGTCAGGGCAACACTGAGCGCGCTCCCGATAGGAACTGAGGGCATTACTGCGTCATTTGGCATGGTTGGTAGCCGCCATATGGCTACGCTACCGACGGCTAATAACAGGGCTAGCAAGAGCCATGCCTGCCAGCGATCAGTGGCAAGACTTGCTCGTAATCCACCAATCACCGTATACACCAAGGTAGTGAGCGCAACGCCAATAATCACTAATGCGGGCGGCACATCTGAAAGCAGCGCTGTAATAGCGCCAATTGCCGTTAGCTCAGCCGCTAAAAAACACCCCATGTAGGCAACGGAAACCAGAGATACCCAGCGTCGAACCCCCTTGCCGTAACAGGCATCGGCAAATTCAGCAATGCTTCTGCCCTCTGGCAACGCACGGCGAATTTTGGGGCCATACAGCCCCAGCACAATAAACGGCAGAGCCGAGCCTATTGCATATCCTGCAAGCGCTAATGGGCCAACAAAGGCACCAATTTCAGGCGGCGCAAACAGAATCCATGCCCCCATGCCTGAGGCTAAAAACGAGAACCCAAGCGTTGACGCTGTTTGAGAGTTTCGTGCCGTGACATAGTCATCAAGCGACCCTTGTACATAGCGTGCCCGCAGGCCTAAAAAAGCAAAGCAGCAAAGCGCCGCACCAAGTACGGCTGACGTTAGGTAAGGCATGTCGCGCTTCCTCCGCCGGTATGAACCGGATCAGGTTCCAGGGTCTGCGCAGTGCGCATTCTCAGCCCATTATGGTGAGGGCTCCCCTGGCGACAGTGAATGGAGCCGCTATCCTCGGTGAAAGCGGCTCGTTAGTAAAGGCGGGACGTTAGTAAAATTTGTCAGTGAGTAACACCTAGGTGTGCGTCTTTTGCATGCTAACGCGGTAGGCGTCCCATCACATAAAACTCCTCGTTAGGGGGAGTACCCGCCATGGTAACTAACCGGTTCGACATGCCGAAAAAGGCCGCAATTGCACCGATGTCCCAGCAATCTTCAAGCGTGAACCCCACCTGCTCTAACCTGGCCTGCCATGCGCAAGTTAACTCACCGACTTCAATACCACAATGCATTGCAAAATCGAGCATCACACGATGGCGCTCACTCAGCCCCGCTGTCACATGATTAATAGCAACGTTGTCAGCCACCAACGGATCTTTGCTATAAATTCTCAACAAAGCTCCGTGGGCGACCACACAATAAAGGCAACGATTGCGCGCACTCGTTGTCACCACAATCATCTCTTTCTCAGCTTTAGTCAGCGTGTCGGATTCTCGCTCCATTAGGGCATCGTGGTAGGTGAAAAAAGCACGAAACTCTTCGGGACGATGAGCCAGCATTAAGAACACATTAGGCACAAACCCAGCTTTTTCTTGAACGTTCAGTATCGCATCGTGGATATCGTCAGGCAGTTCATCAAGCGTTTCTGGCACATGGAAGCGGCTAAGTGGGTTGGTCATCGTTATACCTCTTTTTCTGGTTTTAGGTTTTAATTTTTGTTTGGTTCAACATGCGCGTTGCTGGGTATTGCGAATCCGTAACAAAATACTAAACAAAGTGACTTTCAATCACCGCTAACGCTGTCCATACTCTAAGCTATTCAATAACATATAAGCCGCGCAATGAACGCGTTAAACGGCAACTCAAAGGGACAACAAATGCATTACTCCGAAGCCAAAGAGCATACGCCTGGGCGCCTGCATACGCTGTTTGCTGACCCCTACAGTGCGTTCAAGAACGACACCGATGAGCGACAGCTACATATTCGGATAATGTTGCACGCCCTTTTGGCACAGCCGTTGCAACAGTCGCAAGTGACTCTTCGAGTAATTCATGGATGGGAAAACGGGAGTTTCGAGCCACACGATTTAAAGCACATTGACTACCCTTTGACCTCATTGGATGAGTTACACCGGATAACCAACGAATTCTCCCTGGCTTCTCAGCAACGCCTGCCTCTACCGGCCCATGACGTCTCGCTTCTTGAGGCACCGTTAGCTAATATTCTTGCCCACTCCAAGACTGAAGACAGCGCCGTTAATGAAGCAACGCGCAATACGCCTGCTCGCTGGCCTACGCTGCCAGGCGGCTTAGCGCTTTACACGCTTTTCAAGATGTATCATCGTCTGGTTTACGGCGAAGACGATAACTATCGCTGCTCTCAGTGCGAAACACCCAATGGCCTATGCGAACTTCACGAATTCCATATCGAAGAAGGTGAGTTTGCGCTGTTGACTCCCCAACCTCAGTCGGAAACAGTGCCAACGATTTTGGTGCTACATGCCAGCCAGCTAGGCCCTATCGAGCAGCTTTTAAAAAAAAGCCTGCCTTTATTCTCACATAGCTAATGCTTTCAGACAGTTGATCCGTGATGTATCAAAAAAGCCCCGCAAACAGCAGGGCTTTGTACTCTCCCCCATAGCTGGGGGCATGGTTAGCTCAACGAAATGGTGCTATTGATACCGCTGGATACATTTTCTGGCTCAAACCAGCGGGCGGTGACCGTTTTGGTTTGCGTCCAGAACGTAATCGCCTGTTTGCCGTTCGGCCCCAGGTCGCCAAGCTTGGAAGCTCGCGACCCCGTAAAACTAAAGTAAGCGACGGGCACAGGAATCGGCACGTTGATACCAATCTGACCAACATCGATATCCGTTTCAAAGCGCCGTGCTACCCAGCCTGAATTGGTAAATATCGACGTACCGTTGCCGTTAGGGTTAGCGTTGATAAACTCGATCGCCTCATCCAACGTTTCCACATTGACCACGCACAGCACCGGGCCAAAAATTTCTTCTCGGTACACCGTCATTTCTGCGGTAACGTCGGCAAACAGCGTTGGACCGACAAAGTTACCGTTTGGATAGCCATCTACCGTACAGCCACGGCCATCCACCAGCAGTTTAGCGCCCTCTTTTTCACCCGCCGTAATCAAGCGCTCAACGCGCTCTTTGGCCTGGGGAGAGACAAGCGGCCCTAGGTCTGCATCGCGCTGAGTGCCTGGACCCACTTTCATGCTACGCGCGCCTTCTTCAATATCTTTCAGCCACTCACGGGCTTCGCCTACTAGCACGACAACCGAGTTAGCCATGCAGCGCTGACCGGCGGCACCAAACGCTGAGCCAAGTAGGCTATCAATCGCCTGGCTGCGGTTGGCATCCGGCATAACAACGCAGTGGTTTTTAGCTCCCATCATCGACTGCATACGCTTGCCTGCAGCAGCGGCGCGGTTGTAAAGCAAGGACCCAACATGGGTCGAACCGATAAACGAGAGTGCCTTGATATCCTGGTGGTCGGCGATCTGGTTGGCAACATCGGGGCCGCCATGAACTACGTTCAGAACGCCTGCTGGTATGCCTGCCTCATGGGCAAGTTCAACCAGGCGCATCGTGGAGCTGGGATCTTGCTCAGACGGTTTCAGTACAAAGGTATTTCCCGTTGCAATGGCTAGCGGGAACATAAAACAGGGCAGCATAATCGGGAAGTTGAAGGCGGTAATGCCCGCGCCAACGCCCAACGGCTGGTGCATGGTATAAACATCGATTTCATTAGCGGCATTTTCAGCCAGCTCACCCAACTGCAACGATGTAATAGAACAAGCGTGCTCAACGACTTCTAAACCGCGCCCCACTTCACCTTCAGCATCAGGCAGAGTTTTACCGTGCTCTTCCGTAATCAATGCGGCTAATTCAGCGGTATTTTCGCGTATCAGCGCCTGAAGCTTGAGCATGATGCGCATGCGCTTGCCAAGCGGCACTTTGCGCCACTCTTTAAAGGCTGTTTTGGCGCTGGCTACCGCACGTTCCACTTCTTCAGCGGTACAAAATGGCACTCGGGCAACCACTTCTTGGGTGGCAGGGTTTACTACATCTCGCCAATCCTGGCTTTGCGACATGACTGGCTGGCCATCGATATACATGGGGATTTCACGAACGGACATGACTACCTTCCTCATCGTTGTGTTTGTTATGAGACGCAAATATGAACCCCAGGGTATATCAGCAAGTTGACGTAAACGTCAACATGTCGATTAATAAAGATTAACACCACGGACACGACTGAGCTCACTCAGAGCTGAGTCAAGGCGGAACAATGATAATGACAACAACTCGGGCAAAGGAGTGGCAACAATAGAAAGGGCACATAGGAGAGGTGGTTGCTGCCGCTGCAACACCACATGGCGCAGCGACAGCGGCTAAAACAGTTCTAATGGTTGAGTATGACTCATCCCCAAACGTAATAATTAATCGTTATCGCTCTCTCCTGCGTGGTTTTGCGACTGGATCTGCCCCCGAGGGAGCCCGTCACTATTAACAAAGTAGGTTGCGCTTAAGGTGTCGTGAATTGCAGCAAAGCCAATCTGCAGCTCATCCACAAAGGCGTGCAGCTTGCTTGGTGAATGGGCTAGTGCCTGAATGTCGGCGTCCACCACATCTGCTCGTACAAGCGATACCGTTGCTGCCACGCGATCTTGCCTGGGTAACAGCTGAAGCTCGTGCCCCACCATTTCCAAACTGCAAGCGATAGAGCGTGGAAGGTTAGGATCTTGCAGTAAAAAACGCAGTACATCGGGCCCGCGCACCCGCAAACGGACTTGCTGGCGATACATCTGATAGGCGGTGAGCGACTTCAACACACTCATCCATTGCAGATTTTCAAATGGCAGCAGTTCTTCGGGATTTTGCGGCAGCAGGCTAGCTGAACGAACATCAACAATGCGGGTGGTCATGTCCGCACGCTCTAAGTGGCGTCCCAGTTTAATAAAGGTTCGAGCAGGGCCGTAACTGAGTGTCCCTTCGATTAAACCTGTTAATGTTTGGCAGCCACGAATCACGCTTTTCAAAAAGGCATCTCTCCGCCGTGGGCTAACGCCATTTTCCGCATGCTCTGCAACACTAAGATAGAGTTGATTGACCTCTTCCCAGATCTCCCTCGGCACGACATCGCGGGTAGTACGCAGGTTTTCTCGGGCGCTCGCTAAGGCAGCCAAAATAGAACTACCATTTTGCGAGTCGGCACACAAAAAGTGCACCACGCTACGTTCATCAAAGCTTGAATGGCGCTCATTAAATGCTTCCAACGTGCCGGTCATTTCAATCAGCGGCGCCCAGCCCAGGGGTAAATGGCGCGGCAAATCCAGCATTAGGTGGCTATTGACGCTCAGTAGCCGAGCAGTGTCTTCGGCCCGTTCGATGTAACGCGCCATCCAGTAGAGGTTTTCAGCTACGCGTGACAGCATGGCGCTAGACTCCTTCCTGCTCAGCGGCAGCCGCCGCGTTCTCGTCGGTTTCAACAATCCAGGTATCTTTACTGCCGCCACCTTGGGAAGAGTTCACCACCAGAGAGCCTTCCACCAGAGCAACCCGAGTTAAACCACCGGTGGTCACATGGGTTTCTGGGCCGGAAAGAATAAACGGGCGAAGGTCTACGTGGCGCGGCTGCGGCAAGCCATTCGCCAGCGTGGGAGTGGTGGAAAGTGCCAGGGTAGGCTGAGCCATATAGTTACGCGGGTTGGCTTTAATCAACCGAGCAAATTCATCGCGGGTCTCTTTAGTGGAGCGTGGGCCGATCAACATGCCATAACCGCCAGACTCATTCGCTGGTTTCACAACCAGTTCATCCAGGTGCTCCAGCACATAGTTGCGATCATCTTCAAACATGCATAAATAGCTAGGCACGTTTGGCAGCAATGGTTCTTGGTCGAGATAGTAGCGAATGATCTCAGGTACAAAGGCATAAACGACTTTATCGTCGGCGACTCCTGCTCCTGGTGCATTGGCAAGTGCCACTTTTCCCGCCCGCCAGGCGCGCATTAACCCCGCTACCCCAAGCATTGAGTCTGGATTAAACGCCTCAGGATCAAGAAACTCATCGTCTACACGACGATAAATCACATCAACGCGACGCAGCCCTTCAACCGTGCGCATATACACTACGTCGTCATCATCGACCAGCAAGTCGCTACCCTGCACTAGCTCTACACCCATTTGCTGAGCGAGGTAGGCGTGTTCAAAGTAGGCAGAGTTATAGATACCTGGTGTTAGCACCACCACCTGGGGGTCATCGCCGGGGCGTGGCGACATCGACGCTAACATGTCGTATAGCTGGGCAACGTAATCATCCACGGGAAGAATTTTGCCAGACGCAAATAACTCAGGCAGCACGCGCTTGGTTACGTTGCGATTTTCAAGCATATACGACACACCCGAGGGGATGCGCAAATTATCTTCCAGCACATAAAGCGTGCCATCACCACCACGCACTAAGTCTGATCCGCAAATATGCGCCCAAATACCATGGGGAGGATTAACACCGACACACTGGGGTCGGAAGTTAGCCGACTGAGCCAACACTTCAGCGGGTAACACTTTGTCTTTAACTACTTTTTGATCATGATAAAGATCATCAATAAAAAGATTAAGCGCCTGCACGCGCTGTTTTAAACCGGCTTCGGTTTTACGCCATTCGTTGGCAGAAATGATGCGTGGAACAATATCAAAGGGCCATGCACGATCAATCATGGCGCCTTCCGAATAAACAGTAAACGTAATCCCCATGGTCCTGATAGCAATTTCGGCAGCTGTTTTACGCTCTGCTAACTCTTCCGCACTAAACCTTGCCAACATATTGCACAGCTCATCAGCCGAGGCACGTGGTTTGCCTGGCGCCGCTAGTAACTCATCGTAATAGTCACGGCACGCATAGTTATTCCAATTCACTTGGCTCATGGGCGCTCTCCTGGCGCATATGGTGGAAGTAGTAACTTCCTCTAACGTAGTGCAGGCCTACCCCCGCGCGAACTACGCAGTTCTTTGCACATATAAGCACGCAAAATACATACCATATTTTTCGCTATTTCAACGCTAAGAGAATTATCTTGACGAGCCCCCAAAGCGACTCTCCTGCTTAATAGTTGCTTTTATTTAACACTTTGGCGTTCAACTTAAAACATCAAATAAAAGCACCAAAATAGCGCGCACAACTAACACCAATGGTGCATTTTATTTTTTTCACACTTCTTAAACGGCTTAGTGAATTTTGCAGCTGAAAAAAAACCTAACTACAACGATACTTCTGTTACTTACCTCTCTTAACCGAGGCTTCTTAAAGGCGGATCGTTTGTTATAGAGAGCCTCTGTTTAATGTGATGGGCGCAGATCAGACAAGGCAAAATCAACGAACAAAAGACCATGCTCGCGTTCAAGTTTACGGGCTGCAAATGAGCATTTCGCGCACGAGGCGATTTTGAACGTAGTATAGTCAAGCGCCATCGTTAATCAGAGGTTTCATAGACTTACCTTAGAGAGTGACTTATGCCCACACGTGTTGCCTTACACCACCGAACGACTTATCGTTTTGATCGGCCAGTAAATTTGTCACCCCACATTGCTCGTCTACGCCCTGCCCCCCAATGTCGGACTCATATTGATGATTACTCACTTGCCGTTTCTGGAGAAGATCACTTTTTAAACTGGCAGCAAGACCCGTTTGGTAACTTTAATGCGCGCATCGTGTTTCCCGAACCACGTAACGAACTGATTATCACGGTCAAGCTCACTGCGTCGATGGCCATGATTAACCCATTTGATTTTTTTCTGGAAGAATTCGCCCAAAGAACCCCTTTCGCCTATCCCGGGGAGCTTAGCAAAGCACTATGGATTTACCTTGAGGCCACCGAGGCGGGCCCTCGGCTAAGCGAGTGGCTTAAAGAGATTCCTAGAGAGCCTATTAACAGCGTTGATTTTTTGGTTGCCCTGAACCAGCGTCTCAACAACGACATCAGCTACTTGTTACGCCTGGAGCCCGGCGTGCAGAGCTGTGAAGAGACATTGACACTGGGCAGGGGTTCCTGTCGTGACAGCGCATGGCTGCTGGTGCAAATCTGTCGCCATTTAGGGCTAGCCGCTCGCTTTGTATCCGGTTATTTGATTCAGCTTGCCGCCGATGAAAAAGGTGTGGATGAAAAAGGCGTGGATGACCCACATAGCAAAGACGTTGACCGCGCTGACCTACACGCCTGGACAGAGGTTTTTTTACCTGGAGCAGGCTGGATAGGCCTGGACCCCACCTCGGGACTGTTGGCTGGCGAAGGGCACATCCCTCTGGCTGCCACCCCCACTACCGACAGTGCTGCCGCCATCACTGGCTCCTCCGAAAAGTGCGACACCGAGTTTAGTGTGGACATGTATATCGAGCGTATCCCGCGAACCCCATAAGTGACCAAGCCCTTTAGCGGCCAACATTGGCAAGCAGTTTTGCTGCAGTTCGGTCAAGCTTATGCTTTCCTATTAACGTGCGCTGCAGGATAATTCGCAGCTTATTCGCTTAGGACGACAAGGATCATGACGGCCCCTGCTTCTCCCCCGCTTCTCAAGCTCGGTACTGCCGAACTTGTTGAGGACTACGTCAACCAGCTTTGCAAGGGACAGCCCAGCATATTCGATGCCATGGTAGATCGTCATGGTCAGTTGCGTCCTGGCTGGGAAAGTCTTCTAGGGGCGCTTGAAGCACGTGGTCCAGAGGGCCGTCTTCAGCAGCATGAAGAGATTCAGCGCCTGCTAGCCGAAAATGGCGTTATCTTTAATATGCACGATGACGCCCGACGCTCCTGGCGACTTGACCCACTCCCCTGGGTCATCGACCACGCCCAGTGGCAAGCCCTGGAGCTAGGGTTAATTCAACGTAGTCGGCTGTTGAACGCGCTTTTTGATGATATCTATGGCGCGCGTAGCTTGTTTGATACGGGCTTATTGCCGACACAAACGTTACTCGCCTCGCCGCACTTATTGCTACCCTGCCATGGTTCGCAACCCAGTGACCGTCCCGCCATTAGTTTTCACGGCGTAGATGTCATCCAAGATGCGAACGGGCAGTGGCGCGTCATTGGGGATCGTTTACAGGCTCCGTCTGGTACAGGGTTCACCCTCGAAAACCGCATCTTAATGGCGCGGGCGCTACCCGATATTTACCGCAATGCCCCCTTAAAGCGGTTGGCTGGCTTTCTCGACAATTATCACCGCACGCTCACCGCGCTTGCCTACCAACACCGTGACAACCCAAACATCGTGCTGCTTACCCCAGGGCCAAGCAGCCCGCGCTATTTTGAGCACGCGTATCTCGCTAACTATCTCAATATCGACCTTGCCGAGGGGCAGGATCTGATTGTCCGAGACACCCAGCTATGGCTACGCACCCTGGGCGGTTTACAGCCAGTGGATGTGGTACTTCGTCACTGCAATGATGCTTTGTGTGACCCGCTTGAACTTCGTGGCGACTCCCAGCTAGGCGTACCTGGCTTACTACAAGCAGCCCGCTCTGGCGGCGTGGCGATGTCAAACGCATTAGGCGTGGGTATCTTGGAGTCGCCCGAGCTTGCCGACTACCTCCCTGCCCTTTGCGAGCATTTGCTGGGTGAAAAGCTGCTTCTGCCAAATGCCGATGCTGCGACACAACCAGCCACTGCCCCTGTATTTGATAATCAGATGCAGCGCTTATCGCCCACCACCATGAATCTGCGCTGTTTTATTACTCGCGCATCAAGTCGTTTGACAACGGCAGGCCAGCAGCTCAGTGACTATCACGTCATGCCGGGCGGCTTAGCCTGGGTAGGCTCGCCAGGCTCACCTTCATTAACTAGCCCCATCGTGAAAGATGTATGGGTCACGGCAGATACGCCCCAGCCCCATGTTAGTCAGCTTCGCCAAGCCCGCGGGCCGGTCGTTGCCACTCGGGACGGCACCGACCTTCCTAGTCGTGTGGCCGAGAGCCTATTTTGGTTAGGCCGCTACGGCGAACGTCTGGATGCACGCGCACGCTTACTTCGTGAAGCGCTAATGCGGTTACTGGAAGTTGACCAAGACGAAATCGCCGACCAGTTACTCGATGAACTGCTGATCGCGCTGAATATCACCACGCTAAACGATGATAGTGACGGCACGAAACCACCGCTCGTCGGTTTCGTGCAGAAGCGTGGTGCGCTGCTCGCACAGTTTGATGACACTGATACCAAGGCCTTGCATGCACTGTTTGACCAACTACTGCGGAACGCCCGTAGTGTGCGCGACCATCTAGGTGATGACTCGTGGCGCGTCATCAACCAGCTTAGCCAGCGCGTCGGCTCCTTTAATTCAAGCCTGGGCGCCAGTGCTGCTCGGCGCGCCTGTGAAGAACTTTCCGCCCAGATAGCCGCCTTTTTTGGCCTGTGCAATGAAACCATGCCCCACCACTATGGCTGGCGGTTTATGGATATCGGGCGCTTTTTGGATCGCGTGTTAGGGCTGCTATCGCTACTCAAACTCACGCTCAACGCGCCACATACACCGGGGCTTGCGCTGTGGGAAGTGGTACTGGCAACCACCGATAACTTTACCGCTTACCGCCGGCGCTACCGTAGCGAGCTGCACCCGGAGGCGATTCTAGATTTACTGCTATTTGACGAAACGAACCCGCGTTCGGTGGGTTACATGCTCAAACGCCTTGAGCGCCAAATGAACCGCTTGCCGGGCAGTGCATCTCCCTACCGTAATGCAGAGCGCCGCCTGCTGATCCAAGCCAACGCAGCGCTGCATCTGGCTGATATTGACCGCCTCAGCCATCTGGCCGAAACTCCCGAAGCGCAAGAAGCGCTAGCACAGTTGCTTGATGAACTGATTAATCCACTAAGCGCCCTTTCTGATGCTATCAGCCATAGTCATTTCAGCCATGTCGAACGGCCGCGCCAATTGGTTAGCATGGAGCTTGGCGCATGAATTACACCCTACGACACACCACGCGTTATCACTACAGCGCGCCCGTCACGCTATGCCATAGCGAAGCACGGGTGCTGCCACGCAAAACGCTCCACCAGGAGTGCGGTGCATCCGAGTTAACCATCAGCCCACTACCGCGGGTACAAGCGGAACGACGCGATGTATTTGGCAACCGTGTGCTCTATTTTGCGATGGAAGACGTCCACCAATCGCTAGACGTGACGGTGGTCACTCAGCTCAATACCCAGCCGCTGGCTCCTCTACCTGCCTTTTCGCCTGCCTGGGAAAGCATCGCAGAACAGCTCCACAGCGATAGCCGCTTTGATATGCAACTATATCGCCTGGATTCGCCGTTTATTCGCCGTAACGCTGAATTAGCTGCCTTTGCTCGCAGCTGCTTCACACCCGGCCGACCGCTTGTTGAGAGCGCGCTGGCCCTCAACCAGCTGATCTACGATACCTTTGAGTACGACCCTAGTTTCACTACGCTCGCTACCCCGTTAAGCGATGTACTGGCTAACCGCCGTGGGGTGTGCCAGGATTTTGCTCACTTAGCGATTGGCGCACTGCGCTCAGTGGGCTTGGCCGCACGCTACGTCAGCGGCTACCTGGAAACCCAGCCACCTCCCGGCCAGCCAAGGTTAGTGGGCGCAGACGCCTCTCATGCTTGGTTAGCCACTTGGATTCCTGACTGGGGCTGGCTGGCGCTCGACCCGACCAATGGCACCATCGCTGGCGAACAGCACCCCGTGCTCGCTTGGGGGCGTGACTATGCGGATGTCGCGCCGCTAAAAGGCGTCATGAACGGCGGTGGCGAACATCAGCTAGAGGTCGAGGTAGATGTGATGCCGACTAGCGCTGGATAAGCCCATTGGTTAACCACGGAAACCAGGCGAGAAGCACTAGCGTCACTAAGGTCGCCAGCAAAAATGGCAGCAGTGCGCGAAAGATTTTGAGTGGCGGCGCGCCGGTCATCGAGGAAGCGATAAACAGCCCTGCCCCCACGGGAGGCGTTAAAAGACCCATTACCAACGTTAAACACACCACCACACCAAACTGATAAGGGCTAATAGCGAATTGGCTCTGGGCAATCGGCATTAAAATCGGCACCACCAAGATCAGCGCTGCAATACCATCAATCACCATCCCTACCAACAGCAGTGCGCCAATCACCAGCAGCAAAAACACGAAGGGGTCACTTGTAAACGCAGCTATCCAGGCGGCGGCCATTTGTGGCAGGCGTTCGTAAACCACCACCCAGCCAAACACACCAGCGGCAGCAATCAGCATAATCACTAGACCCGCATTGATCGCCGTACGCGTCAGCACCTGAGGCAGTTGGGTCAAACGCAAATCACGATATACAAAGCGGCCCATTATTAGCGCCGCCAGCGAGGCCAACGCGGCCGATTCAGTGGGCGTGGCAATGCCCCATAAAATACCACCAATAATGATCACAGGAATGAGCAGCGCAGGCAGCCCCCAAAGCAAGTCATGGAGCGCCTGACGGCGGCTGGGCCACTGACCTTTGGGATATTGTTGCACTAAGCCTACCAGGGCAATCACCACGAAAAAGCTAGCTCCCAGTAGCAACCCGGGCAGCAATCCGGCAATAAACATTTCCGCAATGGGCACCTGAGCCATCACCCCAAACAGCACAAACAGCATGGAAGGCGGAATAATGGGCGACAGAAGCCCTCCAGCAGCGGTAATCGCTGCGCTGTAGGGTTTATCGTAGCCCTCCTGCTCCATCGCTGGCACCATCGCCCGGGACATAATGGCAATTTGTGAGGCCGCCGAACCAATAATCGCCGCCATCATCATGTTGGCGACTAAATTAATATAGGCAAGGCCACCACGAAAACCACCCACTAAAATGCGCGCTAATGCAATTAACCGGCGAGTTAAACCGCCTTCGTTCATTAACTCGCCCGCCAGCATAAACAGCGGAATCGCCAACAACCCATAGCTTTCAATGGCACTAAACAGCTGCTGCGGGTAAGAATCAAACAGCACCGTATTACCCGACACCTGGATATACCACATGGCGGTCAACGCCAGTACTAGCGCAATTGGCACGGCACCAAGCAACAGCAGCAAAAAAACAGCAATCGTCATAAACCCACCATTAACATATAAGCCTTGTCCGGGTTATCGTGGGGAATTGGCGGTGGGTGCTGTGGGAGCTCGCCACTGATTAAGCGACTGCAAAAGGTTCGCCACACCATGCAAACTAAGAGAAAGTGCAAACCACGGGACAATCAGCCACGCCCAGAATTTTTTAACCCCTAGCGTGGAGGTATTCTCAGCATAAATAAAATTAAATGTCTGCCCCTGAAACGCGCGGATATCGAACCCCGCTTGCACAAGTGCAAGGGGTTGATACCAGCGCCAGCATAGCCACACGAGCAGCAAGGCAAATACCAGCACCATCGTATCGACCCACACGCCAATGAGCTGGCGACCTTTGGGAGGCAGAAACTCACTTAACAGTGTCACAGCGATCCCTTGGCGGCGTTTAAGCACTGCCCCCGCAATCAGAAACGTCATCCAAATCATGGCATAAATGGCCAGCTCGCTAATCCAGTAAAGCGGGCTACCCATCGCGCGAAACGCAATGTTGGTGAGAATCAAACAGGTCACCGCCGCTGCCAAAGCAGCGGCGGTGATTTCTTCACAACGGGCCAGCCCCGAAGAGAAACGTTGCAGCATCTTACTCCTCACGCAGCCGATCAGCTTCGGCGCGTAACGTCTCTAACATAGGTGCTTTAGGAGCCCAGATGTTTTCCCACTCAGCAATGGCATCAGAGAAGAACTCAGCATCCGCTTCAACGATATTGATATCCAGCGCGCGAATCTCCTCCTCCTGCGCAGCATCCATCTCTTCGAAGCCTATCAGGACATTTTCAAGGTGCTCAGCCATGGCGGTATCGATCAACTCGCGGTCTTCTTCAGACAACTCACGCCACACCCGCCCAGAGACAACGCCCACCATGGGGAACATCATATGGTTGGATATCAGCAGGTTCTCCGCCTGCTCGTAGAATTTCAAAATCAGAATAGAGTCGAAGTCCATATCAATGGCATCAACCTGACCATTAGCCAGCGCGTCATATACTTCCAATAGCGGCATCGGCGCTGGAGCAGCACCCGTGGTTGTATAGAAATCACGAATCGGCTCAAACGGAGTAATGCGCAGTCGTTGGCCGCGCAGGTCCTCGGCGCGCTCTATAGGGCTGCGGCTAAGCACTTGGCGCATGCCAACCATACCGTAACCAACGCCGATTAAGCCGACTTCTTCCGGCATTAATTCCAGTAGTTCTCCAGCGGCGTCAGAACGCAGCAGCCGAGCAGCGTGGTTAACATCATCGACCAAGTAAGGCGCGTAAAGCGCGCCAAAATCTGGAATACGGTTGGAAATTTCGGCGATCGTCAAGAAAGCCATATCTATCGCGCCGGTTTGCAGCTGCTGCACCATCTGCGCTTCGTTACCAAGCTGCTGAGCTGGAAAAACGCTAACGCTATGTTCGCCACCGGAGCGCTCGTTAAGCGTTTGTGCAAAGGCTTCCGCCTCGGTAGACCACAGATGTTGAGCGGGTGTAATCAAACCTAAACGAAAATCCCGTGCCTGAGCATTCATTGCCGAAACAGCCACAGCGGCCGCCGCACAGGCAAGCGTGAGCGTTTTAATTCGGTTCATACAAAGCCTCTAATATCCAGCGAAAGCGCGCTTGGCGCTTTTCACGTTTTTTTAGTTGATAGGCTTTGAGAATACCCTAGCGTTAGCGTTAATGGCACCCGCCATTACGCTAACGCAACAGGAGTGTTTACGCTGCTTCGTAAGCCGCTTTTAAGCGGTAAAACTCATCGACAATCGATGCCATCTCAGTAGCGTTATAATCACACAGACCACTCACTACGAGCTTCTTCGAGCCAACACCAACCGCTTCCCCAGCAGATTCAATCGAGAACTCTAGCAGCGCATCTGCACGCTTGCCCTGCACATCTAACGATGAACGGGTAAGGGCTAAATCCGGCGAAAACCCATCGAGGCGCTCTAACGAAAAACCCATGCTATCGTAGATAACCAAAGGGCGCTTGGGATTAAACATCACCCCGTGCTGCTCCATCAAGGGCTTTAGATAGTGAGGAAAATTTTTACCTGAAAACGCCACATAGCAGCGGGCAAAGGCTTCAATAGCCGCTTCATCGTGCGTCACTTCACCACCACGCACCACCTGCAAATAGCACTTGCCTCCATCGTCGCAAACATGGATCTCGCCGTTATCTGCCTCACTAAACTTTAGAGGTGTATCAGCGCCCACCATATTGGTGAAGCGAAATTCCATTTGTCGCGACAACCCAAACTTCACCAGTACCAGCGTAAACAGCAGGTCACCGGGTACGCAGAAACGCCGCGCATCCGGATTATGAATCGGGTTGTAATCGCCGGCCACGCCTTTGGCGAAACGGCTGGCCTGCTCAGCAGAGATCACCACATACTCTCCGCGCTGCGCGTAAAAATCCTTGAACATGGCTTTGCTGCCTGCCTAGCGTTGAAATCGAAAACCCATAACGGCTCCACGTGGCGCATAATGCCATAAAACACTCGCTAACAGGAGTCATCTGCAAGGAAGCGCCTATGTCGAATGAACGCCCTATTTCAAAACGCTTGCCACGCATACTCTTCATTACGCTGTTAGGCGCATTAGTCATTGCATTAATGTGGTCATTTGGCAGCACGTGGTTGCTTAACAGCCAATGGCTACCACAGCGCATTTCTCAGATTGAAGGTGTCGACGTTCGCTGGACAGATGCTACTAGCTTACATCCAGGGCGCTGGGAAGTAGAAAATCTCTATCTAGCGCGGGAAGACGAGGCGCTTCTTGTGGCGGTTGAGGCGGAACGAGCCACGCTTTCGCTTTCGCTGCTCGCCCTGCTGCGCGGCGAGCTGCATATTCAAGCCCTGGATGCCAATGGCATTCGCCGGCTGACAGTGGGCGATATTGCTCTGGAAGCCAAAGGTCAGTTGCAGGTTGCGGACACTCAGTTTAGCCGTGCGACGCTGGCAGTTCCGAATGTAGCGTTAGATATTAGTGAAGGGCGTTTGATACGCCTGAGCGACCAAGCCACACTGGTTCGCGATATTCAATTACGCGCCAACGCCGCTTTAGCAAGCGTTGCCACCGCGCAACTCACCAGCGATGAGCTGACCTCTGAGCTACTCGGCGCACTGACCGCCCAGTTGAGCATTGATGCCCAAGCAGATGCCTGGGACGTCTTTATGCCTTACTTGGAAGCGCTACCCTGGCTCGCCCTAGACGGGCGCGGTGCATTAACCGGCGAACTCACTCTAAATGCTGGCAAACTCCAAACCGGCAGCGAGCTCACCTTAGACGCGCCTGCACTGCGCGTGTCTCTTGACGAGCGGCATCTACGCCCGCGTGATCAAGAAACACCTCAGTGGCTGATTGCTGATACGCCCTCCCCTCGGCACACGGCTACTGGTGAAGGGCAAGTGCGACTTGCCGTTGAGAACGGCCAGCTACACTTTTCAACCCAGTTAACCGGCGTAGAGCTAGCGGATACGCACCCGTATGCCACCGATACTCATCTGCGGCTCGCCACCGACATTCCCAATCAACGCTTAGATCAACTGGAGCTTCCTACCGATGCGGACCTTGCACTTAACGGCCACATCACGCGCTTGGATATGCTTGATCGTTATTTAGCCCACACCCTTGATGGTCAGGGCATCAAGCTTTCAGGCAACGGAGAAATTGAGGCCAGTGCCAGTCTACGCGATGCTCGGCCGTATAACGCCTCTCTCGCCATCCAGGCACCAGTACTGGCCGCCGAGTTGCTTGATGTTGTCGCCCAGGGCAGTGGCGTACTCACCGCCGAGTTAACCCCTGAGGAGATCGTTGACACCACCTTGATGTTCACCGATGCAACGCTTCACCACCAAACGCGGCAACTCCTTGCTGACGCAGAAATTACGCTGCACGCACTCAGCCCGCTTGACCCCGATCAGGCACAGGAAAACGCTACCGCCAAACTACAATGGCAATCCGCACGTCTGCCTGATATCAGCGTACTGCAATCCTATCTTGGAGCGGTGCTGCCCGACCCTGCCCCACTGCAACTACTTAGCGGCCAAGCCACCAGCACTGGACAGCTCGATTTCACTACAGAGCAGATGCGCGGGGAGATCTCTTTAGAAGGAGAGCAATTAGCCACCCGCTGGCAACTCAGCGAGCAGAGTGGCGCGCTAGAAAGCGACGCCCAGCTCAGACTGACGATTCAGCAGGCGGCGCTAGATGGCTCTCAGTTGGATATCAGCGGTTCTCGCCTACGCTGGCAGGTAGCAGACAGCCTCGCCCCTAGCGAACGCTTAGAGAGCACACTGGTATTGAGGGATGGTCGCTTTCAGCATGGCGATGCGCTTAACGGGCAGTTCACCCTCGAAGGCAGCGTTCAGCGGTTGAGTTTTTTAAATGCTTTTCTTCCTGATGCCCATGGTCTGGCGCTTTCCGGTAATGGCCAGCTATTAGCCCAAGGCGCATTTCGTAATGACCGCTTGCTAGCACCGACCAGGCTGCGGGTAAACGCCAACCAGCTCGAAGTGGCCTTCTTAGACTACCTCGCCAGCGGGCGTGGCGAACTGACAGCCCAACTCGACACTACCGAGCAGGCCAAGCTATCGCTAGGTATTCCACACTTTTCGCTTATGCGACAAGACGACGACCGCCCGCACCTGGAAGGCCGCCACTTTGCCCTCACTACCGAAACAGATCACTTTAGCGAGGTGCTGGAGTCCCCGGACCCCGCGCATTTCACCACCAGAGTCTCGCTCCCCATTATGGACGTGCCCGATTTCACCCGCTATAACCGTTACCTTCCTGAGGAGGCTGGCGTCAACTTATTAGGCGGCCAAGCCAGCCTTGCTAGCGAATGGCTCCTAGAGGGCATGACGGCTCAGGGCGAGCTTACTCTACGCGCTTTTGGCGCTGATATGGCACTACTCGACCAACGGTTAAGAGGCGATGTGGAGTTACACCTAACCCTCACCGAAGGAGATTTAGAAACACTTCGCTTTAACGCCAACGATTCATTCCTGCGCTTAGAGAACATCTTTCGGCAAAGTACGGAGGGTAGGCAAGATGCTGGCTGGTGGGTTCAGCTCACCATGGAAGACGCCCAACTTGAGTGGGGCGACCCTATTCGCTTAACCAGCCAGCTGCACCTGGGCATGCGCGATACAGGCTTACTAGCTAGGCTCTTTTTAGCCCGCGCTCGGGAAAGCGACTGGCTGGGTAGACTATTAAATGTCCGCAACATCAATGGCGACGCGCAGCTACACATCAGCGGCGAACGTATTCGCCTACACGACCTGACATTGACCGGCGATTCGCTGCTGCTGCTTTCCGATGTCACCCTGGCTGATGAGCACGCCAATGGCGCGCTCTATGCCCGTCTTGGCGCAGTGGGAATAGGGGTAGAATTAATCGCCAGTGAACCAACCCTGAAGGTATTACAACCTAGAGCCTGGTTTGATCGCTGGCGAGAGCTCAACCAGTATTAACAAACACCACATTGTGGCTATAATTTATTGGCGTTTTTTACGCTCGCGCCGAATCATCCTCACCCGCTCTTTGGCCTTTTGCGGCGTAGAGAGCGGCGCGGCGGTTTCATCGTGCACTTTCGGGGGCAGCGTTACCCAGGCAAAGACCGGTAGTGCTAGATGCCAATGAATAGCCGCCAGACGTAGCCCAAGTGTGACCATTAGCGCCGCAGCAATCGTGACGGTAAGTGGGGCGCCCAGTTCATGTAAGGCAACATAGACTATGCCACCTGCCATCGCTGCCGTTGCATAAACTTCTTCGCGCAGCACCATAGGGACGCGCTGGGCCAACACATCACGAATCATGCCACCCGCCACGCCGGTCATCATGCCCATCAACACCGCTACCACGCCTGAGGTACCCAGCAGCAGTGCTTTATGGGTGCCGATGACGGTAAATAGTGCCAACCCAAATGCATCAGCAACCGGTAAAAAGCCTCGAGACAGCCGATGAATATAGTGAAACCCCACCAAAGACACACCCACAGTGGCTAATATTACCCACAGATAAGTCGGGTCTGTTACCCAGAATACTGGACGAACGCCAAGCACTAGATCCCTGAGCGTGCCGCCACCAATTCCGGTCACCGCCGCCAGCACCAACATACCGAAAGGATCCATTCTTGAACGGCATGCCAAAATCACCCCCGACAAGGCAAATACAATCACCCCCGCCATATCCAACCAGTAGATCAAACCCGACACTCGCTGCTCCTTAGAGACATACTCAATTAGGCGAGCAGGATAGCACTCCTATGAATGCACTGGTCATAGCGGAGGAGATGAAATGCTCATTCAGTGGCCATGCTGCTCCAACCACTCACGAAGAAAGGCTATTTCGCTCTCTTGAGCAGCAATAATGTCCTCTGCCAGTTGGCGAATCTCGGGGTCTTCGCCGTACTCCAGCACAATGTCTGCCATGGCAATGGCACCCTCATGATGGGGAATCATGCCTTTTGCAAAATCTACGTCGGCATCACCGGTAAACGATATCGTCATATCCTCATGCATACGGTCATTGGCGGCTTGATAAGCTGCAACGGCAGGGTTGTCGCCGTGCGCATGATCCGAGGCGCCATGGTGACCATGGCTATCTTGATGACCATGACTTTCATGATGGTCAGCAAATAGCGAGGGCGACACCAATAATCCCGCCACGACACACGTACTTAGAGATAGCTGAATGCCAGAACGAATAGGCAGCATAGTAAACCTCCTTAAAATGATGAACGTACAAAACAGTCGCGATGGAAAGTACCAGATAAAGTGTAAAACCTACGGGCAGCACACAGGTCAAGACACGCTGATTGGGTTACCCTAGTAGACAGTAATTACCCATACACAGCATAGGAGCACGTATGGACTGGAACCCTGCTTACAGCTGGCTAGTCATCGCCCTACTGTTAAGTTTGGCAGAACTAACCTCAGGGGCCATGGTGCTACTGGCACTTGGCGTTGCCGCGGCTCTCACTGCATTGATGAGTACCTTTGGGCTAACCCTGCCCTGGCAACTGCTCACCATGGGTATTTTTGCGGGTGTATTAGTGCCCCTGGGTGTTATGGTGATTCGCCCACGCTTTTCGCCCAAAGGCGTTGCTTATGGCACCACCGGTACCGGTGTCGAGAAAGGCCGCCGGTACAAGACGCTAACCCGTGATTTTGATCACGCGACCGGCATTAACGTCAACGGAGACTTCTACCGCTTGCGCGTTTTGGAAAATGGCGACACCGAACTGCCCACTGGCACGCCTGTCGTCTTCAAACGTTTCGAAGGAACCACTGCGTTAGTCTCGCTAGGCCAACCAGCAGACCCTATCTCTCAGGATGACATTTCACAACGCAAGGAGCCATAAACATGAATAACCTCATGGATTTACCCATTAGCCCAGGTTTACTTATCAGCCTGATTATTGTCGTGATCGGCATAATAATCATTTCCAAAGGGTTGGTGATTATTCGCCAATCAGAAGTGATGGTGATTGAACGCCTTGGCTCGTTTCATCGCGTCATGGAGAGTGGCATTAATATCATTATTCCGTTTATCGAGCAGCCACGCGCGATCACCATGATTCGCTATAAAAGAATGGGTGAGGACTATCACCCCATCATGAATGATGAGCTGCGTATCGACCGTCGTGAAACGGTGATGGACTTTCCCGGTCAGCCTGTCGTCACCACGGATAACGTGACCGTACGCATCAACGGCGCGCTGTATTACCAGATTATCGATCCTAAGCGAGCCGTGTATGAAGTCGAGAACATGAGCCAAGCGGTTGAAGTACTGGCCAAAACGACACTGCGCTCGGTGGTTGGCAAGATGGAGCTGGATAAACTGTTTGAGTCTCGCGCAGAGGTCAATAACGAAATCCAGGTAGCCATGGAAGAGCCTGCCTCAAAATGGGGGGTCAAAATCTCACGGGTGGAGGTACAGGATATCGCCATGCCAGAAGAGGTTGAGTCCGCCATGCGCTTGCAAATGGCGGCCGAACGTAAACGCCGAGCGACGGTGACCGAGGCCGAAGGTGAAAAATCTGCCGCCATTGCCATGGCTCAGGGCCAGCGGGAATCGTCCATTCTTAACGCCCAGGGCGACAAAGAATCGGCTATTTTACGTGCCCAAGGTGAGCAGGAGTCCATCAAACTGGTACTTAACGCGATCGGCGACAGCGAAGAGAACAAACGCACGGTGGTGGGCTACCTACTCGGCCAGAGCTACATTAAGGGCCTGCCCAATATGGCGAAAGATGGAGAAAGGGTGTTCGTGCCTTACGAGTCCTCTGCCCTGCTTGGTTCTATGGGCATGTTTCGTGAAATGGCGGGATCGCCAGAGGATGCCGTGTCTAACCACCTGAAAAACCGCAGTGGTAGCGAAAGCGGGTTCCGCAGCGGCGTTGTCGGTGGCGCGGCCTCAGGAAATTAATACACGCTAATGTAACCACCGGCTGGCCTATGGCCGGTGGTTAGCATGTACTCGTTAGGCGAAAAATCAGCCTACCTGCCACCATACCCAACCAGCCAGCACCGCCAGATTGATCAGCACGGTAAGCCAGAATATGCCTCTGAAGCGGCGCTTTTGTGACTTATGACGCAGGGTCTGCTGCGCAACCATCGCCCCCGGCCATCCCCCCATCAACGAGAGTAAGTGCAAGGTATTCTCTGGTGTACGTTGCCCGTTCTTTTGAGAAGCAGACTTATCCATCATATAGACAAGCACGGTAACCACGCTGACCACCAGATACGCCACTGATACCCACATGGGTAACCATTGAAGCGTCGTAAGTACTGCTAGCACGGCGAAAAACAGCAGCGCTAACAACACGGCTCGCCCACCTGGGCGTTTCATATAACGCCGCAACGTGCCTGGCCCTGGTAACGCAATGCCTGTCAACGTTGCCCGCTCAGCACGCAGTTTACCTTGACCATCCACCCCCGCCTCAAAGATTACCCGCTGACGTTTTCCCGGTCGGCGCGAGCCCTCTTCAAAAGCCGAGATATGCACAAACACCCGCTCACCGCCCTTGTCAGGTTCAATAAACCCATAGCCCTTATCATCATCCCAGAAAGTGATTTTGCCTTTTGCTGTCATTGTATTGCTCCTCTCCCTGAGCGCCCGATGGTTAATTAATTAGACCATCACCTCAGTGCGACAAACAAGCAGTTAGCTTTCCCGACTCCAAAGCGATTGCCAACACTGTTTATTCCTGTTCATGCAAAGCAGTCACAAGTGGGCTATCCGCCAACGGCTGCCCCCAATGATCGCTATGCACCAGTTCGTGTAATGGTAGCCGAGCTCGCCAGCCTTTTGCTTCCAACTCTGGCTTGTCTAAAAACTCGCTGACATAGCCAAGGCAAAGATAAGCGACTGGATAAACATGGTTCGGCAAACTTAAGGCACTGCTTAACTGCGCCTGATCGAGAATGCTGACCCAGCCAACGCCAATGCCTTCTGCCCGTGCTGCCAGCCAGAGATTTTGCACGGCTAAACACGTGCTAAATAGGTCTGTCTCTAAAATACTATTGCGCCCTAGCACATGGGGGCCACCACGACTGCGGTCACAGGTAATGCAGAGGTTAATCGGACTTTCCAAAATGCCTTGAAGCTTCAAGCCTTGGTAGCGTTCCTTGCGCTCTCCCTCAAACCGCTCGGCGGCTTTTTGGTTTTCTTGCTCGAACATCGCCACTATCGACGCTCTAACCTCACTGCTTTCGATCACAATAAAATCCCAGGGCTGCATAAACCCTACCGAAGGTGCGTGATGGGCAGCCTTTAGCACTCTTGCTAAAATCTCGGGGGCAATGGGATCAGGTAAGAACTGTGAGCGCACATCGCGCCGCTCATCAATGGCGCGGTATAGCCCGCGCTTCTCAGCGTCTGAAAAGTGGTGGCTCGGGGTGCTCATTGGGTGTAAGGCCTTTGATAATACAAATATAGGTGCAGCCTACCCCAGAACGTTGCTGCGTTCATGAATAGGACAGCAACAGAGTTAGATTCCAAGCAGCAGTGAGTCGTGTAGTCTGCAATACACGCTATACCTGCTAACGCCCCAGCCCGCTAATACCACCGACCAGGGCGATGACACAGGATGATCGCTAGAATGACACAGGTTTCATTTTCGTAGCCAGCTCGTCATCTATTGCATTCGCACGTTTGGCGGCGGGCCTACTTTCAGTGCGCTCTATGTATTCTTTGAACACCTCTTTTGGCGGAATGTTTTTCTGCATTATTTCCCACCATAGGTAGCTGCTGAGCAAGATATCCGCTGCGGTGAATTGATCGCCACAAATATACGGCGTTTTTTCCAGCGCCCTTTCCAGAGTATTAATACTGTCTTCTAGGCGGCCACAACCAACGGCCTGGGCGTTACTGTCATCAATTTTCCACCCATAGGCCATTGCACTGGTGGCCATTTCAAAGGGACCGGCCATGAAAAACAGCCAGCGATAATAAGCACCACGCTCCGGGGATTTCAGCGGCGGAGCCAACTTTTTATCTGGAAACTGATCTGCTAGATACACCAAGATGGCTGCCACCTCGGTAACGACAGTGTTGCCATGCTGGATCGCCGGTATTTTACCCATGGGGTTAATGGCTAAGTACTCCGGACTTTTCATCTCAGCGCCGTACTCCATGGCCTTTGTCACGTAGGAAATACCTAGCTCTTCTAGCATCCAGCGCACTACGCGGCCGCGGGACATAGGGTGAGTGTAAAAAATTAGTTCTGACATGCTGATCTCCTTTTTCAGTCAATGCTTCAGATGACGTGAGTTGCTGCAAGATCAGGTTAATTTGTAAATAGGTGATAACTTGTCCTATATAAACGCAATAATTTAATTTGTCTGCAATGCTTGAATTCAGGCTTCAAAACTCGTTCCAGGAGGAAGGCCGTTATGGCGACCCCCACAACACGCGTGCTTGCTGTCCTTGAATTATTGCAAACCCATGGTCAGATGGGGGGTGCAGAGCTGGCCGAACGCCTGGGCGTCAATCGGCGCACCATCCGGCGTTATATTACGCTACTGGAAGACATGGGCGTTCCGGTATTGACCGAGCAGGGGCGCTATGGTGGCTACCGATTAGTGGCGGGGTTTAAGCTCCCACCAATGATGTTCACCGACGAAGAGACCCTCGCTATATCCCTGGGGTTGCTAGCCGCCCACCAACTTGGCCTTTCGGATGCAGCTCCCGCCATTGCCAGTGCTCAGGCGAAACTTGAGCGAGTGATGCCCGCCAACCTTAAAAGCCGCATGCGGGGTGTTAGTGATACCACTCGGGTCATTCTACCCCGTGGTGCACCCAGCCTTGATAACCGAGCCCTTGAAACGCTGACCAAAGCCACAGAAACCATGCGAACGGTGGGGCTTATCTACCACTCTCCACAGCAGGGACCGATAGCGCGTAGGATTGACCCCTACGGCCTAGTTTTTCAGCTGGGACGCTGGTATGTCGCTGGCTTATGTCATTTGCGGGGGGCTATGCGGTCCTTTCGTCTGGATCGTATCAGCGATGTTCACCTTCAGTGCGATACATTTATGCGCCCAGCCAATTTCGATGCGGCGGATTTTTTAAGTGAAAGCTTTTCGTCCTGGAGCCAACCCTATGAGGTGTCGCTAATACTCCACACCGATCTCAACACCGCTAATGCCGTATTCGGTTTCCAGGCTCTTTGTGCAAGCCCCCACGAACAGGTGGAAGGCGGGCTGCTAATCAATACTCAAACCGACAGTTTCGAGTGGCTTGCCAGCTGGCTGGCACAGCTTCCATTTCGGTTCACCATACTGAAGCCAACGGCGTTGAAGGATGCCTTGCGTGAACGAGCCAATGATTTACTGGCAAGTTGTGGGAACTCTGCTAGCGACGCTAGTTAATAGCGAGGTTAATATTGGCACAGCCAAACTGCACCCCAGCGAATTAAAATTAGACAAAAAATATAGAGAGCCTTTGATGAAGGCGATGAGCGCAGATAAGGCAAAAATCAACGAAAAAAGGACCGTGTTCGAGTTTACGGGGTGTCAATGAGCATTTTGATCGGACTCGCGCACGAGGCGATTTTTAACGCAGTATGGTCAAGCGCAACAGTTAATCAGAGGTTTCAGGCTAACTAAACAAAAAGCAGCAGCACTAGAAATTGCCAAACCTAGACGCCAAAATTGTGTTGGTTATTACGGTGATTACCGACCTTTAGAATTCATTTTCGAGCGATGTGTCGGCTCTCCTCTATACGATTAACGCCAAGGCAGTGCCTTGGCGTTTTTGCGTACTAAGCTGGAGCGATTACCTCAATTGGAACGGATAGACAGGTCCAATTTTTAGCAATTGCGTCAGCTCGTCCAACGCAGTGAGCACTTCAGTGGCGAGCTGGGGGTCGGCAAGGTCATCTGCCGCAAGGCGATCACGGTAGTGCCGGTTGACCCAGGCGGTCAGGTCATCGTATAGCGCATCATTCATTAACACGCGGCCGGTCAACGCTGCCTGTTCAGCTTCCGATAAGGCAACACGTAAACGCAGGCAGGCGGGGCCACCGCCGTTGCGCATGCTCTGCTTAACATCTTTAACGACCACGTCACTAATCGGATTATTGCCCGCCAGAATAAAGTCCTGAATCGTGCGCCAAACCGCTTCGCGCTCTTGGCACTCACTGGGCACTACCAACGTCATGGTGCCATCCGGGTTGGACAGCAGCTGGGAGTTGAACAGGTACGATGCTACCGCATCATCCATGCTCACCGCGTCTAACGGCACTCGCACCGGAATCAGTGGCGTAGACATTTTGGCGCGCAGCTCATCCAACGTGCGCGCTTCATCCAAAAAGGCCATTTCGTGGTACAGCAGCACGGGGCCGTTACCCACGGCAATGACATCGTTGTGGAAAACACCTGCGTCGATGGCATCCGGATGCTGCTGAGCAAACACCGTTTGCGCATCTGTTAGCCCGTGCTGACGGGCTACCGCCTGGCTAGCTTCCAGCGTTTGCCGAGCGGGGAAACGTTGTGGCTCACGCTCGCCGCCAAATGCTTGGCGACCATACACAAACAGGTGAACGCCTGGCTCGCCGTGCTCACCGCATAGGCGAGTGTGATTCGCCGCGCCTTCATCAGAAAAGGCAGGCGTCGCGGGCAGTACTGGATGATGTGCGAAGTGCTGCTCATCGTGGAAAATAGCCTGCAATACACGGCCGGTGGTTTGCGGCTCTAGGTAGCGATGAAAACTAGACTGCAGATTCGCCGGTGTAAAATGCACTCGGCGATCAGGCGCGTCAACGCTGGGGGTAACAGTGCCTGCGTTGGCCGTCCACATGCTGGAAGCCGAACAAACCGCCCGCAGTAGTTGGGGCGCCTCTTTGGCAGCACGGTTCAGCACATCGCTATTGCTACCGCTGAAACCTAAATCTCGCAATGCCCCCACATCGGGGCGCTGCTGGGGTGGCAATACGCCCTGGGCGTAGCCCGCATCCATCAGTGACTTCATTTTCAGAAGCCCTTGCAGTGCGCCCTCTTTGGGGTTGGATACCAGACCACCATGACTCATCGACGCCACGTTGCCATGGGCCAGCCCTGAGTAGTTGTGAGTGGGCCCAACCAACCCGTCAAAATTAACTTCTCTGACGTTGCCGTTCATTACGTTGCTCATAGGTTGACTCCTGGCGGCAGAGTTTCCGGCATTTCCAAAGTATCGGCTTCCATAGATGCCACCGGGTAAGCACAATAGTCAGCGGCATAGTAAGCGCTTGGGCGGTGGTTACCGCTGTCACCTACACCACCAAAGGGCGCATCGCCAGAAGCCCCTGTGGTTTGGCGGTTCCAGTTGACAATCCCAGCTCGAATGCGCAGCAGGAAGTCGTCCCAGTCAGCTTTATCGCCACCGATGAGCCCAGCAGACAAACCGTAGCGTGTATCGTTAGCCAGCGCTAAGGCTTCATCCCAATCGCTGTAACGATGGATTTTCAGCAGCGGGCCGAAATGCTCCTCGTCGGGCACGTCCAACCCCGTGACATCAATCAGCGCCGGGCTTAACAGGCTGGTGTTCTCTTTCAGGCGTTGCATACGGTTAATCACCGTACCGCCCAGGACTTCCAACTCATCTTGTGCCTTAAGTAAGCCATCGGCAGCCGCCACGCTGACCAAACCGCCGTAGAACGGCGCAGCAGGTGCGTCTTCAAACTGTCCGGCGACGTGTAACTTGCTGATCGCATCAGAAAGCGCGTCGATCAGGCGGTCCCCAACCTCCCCCTTCGGCACCATTAGTCGGCGGGCACAGGTGCAGCGCTGGCCACCAGATAAAAACGCCGACTGCAAAATGGTTAATACTGCAGCACGCTGGTCGTCGACATCTTTCACTACTAGGGGGTTGTTGCCGCCCAGTTCCAAGGCGAGGATTTTATCCAGCTGCCCAGCGAACTGCTGCTGCAGCATGCCACCCACTTTAGCACTGCCAGTAAACAGCAGGCCGTCGATACCGGGGTGCGCTGCCAAAGCTTGCCCTACAGCGACACCGCCTTGCACCAAGTTAATCACACCAGCAGGCAGCCCCGCTTCCACCCAGCATTGCAGGGTTAAATCGGCGGTAAGCGGCGTTTGGTCGCTGGGTTTAAACACCACGGTATTGCCTGCGAGCAACGCGGGGACCATATGGCCATTGGGCAGGTGGCCGGGGAAGTTGTAGGGACCAAAAACCACCATGACACCGTGGGGGCGGTGGCGCAGTACGGCTTTCGCACTACCCACTTCTTTTTCTCGCTCACCCGTACGCTCATGATAAGCCTTGATAGATAGCGCCACCTTACCCACCATCGCGCCAGCTTCAGTGCGCGCCTCCCAAAGCGGCTTGCCGGTCTCAGAGGCAATTGCTACCGCTAGGTCTTCACGGCGAGCCGTCAGTACCTCAACAAAACGTTCAACAAGTGCTTGGCGCTCAGCAAATGTTGTGCGCGCCCATTCAGGGAAAGCTACACGCGCGGCATCGATAGCGGCGCTAACCTGTGCGTTTGAAGCCGAAGCACCTTGCCAAAGCAGTGTTCCCGCAACAGGATCGTGCTTTGTGAAGCTGTCGGCATCGCCCGTTACCCAGGCGCCGTTAATCAGTTGCTGCTGTTGGGCGTGCATCGTCATCTCCTTCCCTTATGCGTGCTTGTTATACGTACTTGTTCTGAAAAGCTGTTCTGAAAAGCTGTTTTGAAAAGCTGTCGTGAAGCGTTGTTTTGAAGAGCTAGGTTTCTAACAAACGAACGTGGTCACCCGTCGTCACGCCCAGGCGATCGGCTTCTTGCTGGTTAAGCACGATGGTGTTTTCCTGGGTGGGCGCGCGGCCTATCCAACTGGCGGTGAAGTTAAGCATCTCAGTAGTGGCTGCCAGCCAGCGGCTAACGCTTTCGTCTGGTGCGCTTTGAGAAACCTCTACCTGGTAGAGCCGTGAATTACGAATCGCCCGCACATCGTCAATGTAGGCTTCCACCGTGGGGCCACCATCGAAAATATCGACATAGCCTTCCCAGCGCAGCCCTTCTTTCTTGAGCATTTCTAACGCAGGACGAGTATGGCGATGTACTTGGCCAATGCAGGCGCGCGCCTCTTCCGACATAAAGGTGGTGTAGATCGGAAACTTAGGCATCAGCTCGCCGATAAAGCTTTTTTGCCCCAAACCGGTTAACCGATCGGCTTCGTTAAAGTCCATGGGAAAGAAGTGCTTACCCAGACTTTCCCAAAAGGGGCTGGTGTTATGTTCATCAAACACACCGCGCATTTCCGCCAATATTTTCTGCGGAAAGCGGTCACGAAACTGTGCAATAAACAACCAGCGCGCTTTGGAAAGAAGCGCACCATTGCGTAGATGTTTATTCGCTTCGCCGCGATATTCAGGACGTAAAAACAGCGAACACACCTCGGCATCACCGGTGTGATCGGAGCTTAAAAATAGCGTGTCGATCGTGCGGTGCAAATCTAATTGCACTGAAGAGTGTGCCAAGGTGCCAAGCCGGTAATTGTAAAATGGCACTTCACGACCTACCTGACCTTCAATGGCACAGCAACCTGCCAGCTCTCCATTCTGCTCATCTTCTAGTACAAAGAAGTAGAGTCGATCGTTAACCGGCGTACGCTCTTCAAAGGCACGGGCAGCGGCTTCAATTTTTCCAGCCAAAAACTCGCGATTATCTGGCAGTGAGGTAAAGCCAACGCCTGCCTGCTGCGCAAGTGCCTGGAGCCCATCCAAATCGTCACGGGCAATGGGTCGAATGCGCATTACATCTCTCCTTCATCGAGCGCATCTACCGCGCTTGGCAAGGTTAGCGGCGCTGCCAGCACCGCGCGTCCCTCTTCTACACCTAAGCGCTCAGCATGCTGCGGCGAAAGCATCAATTGCCCAGTAGGTGAAAGTGCATAACGCGCCACAATACAGCGGAAATCGCCTAGGGTTTGGTTGGCAATCATCGCTGGTTCTGCATCGGGCAGCGCGTGCTCAGGACGCACCCTAACCGGATGCCAGGCAGCGCGCCGGAAGGTTTCCAACCGCTCGCGCTCGGCTTTTACAATCGGTCCTGCGTCGAAAATATCGACATGGCGAGAGCGCACAAAGCCTTCTGCTAGCATCTCTGCTAGCGCGTCTTCATGGGCGGGGTGTTCTCGACCAATGGCAGCGCGCGCCTGAGGCGTCAGCAGCGGTAGATAAAGCGGAAACTGCGGCATCACTTCAGCAATAAAGCTTTTCGAGCGAACGCCAGCGATGTGGTTCATCTCTTGGAAGCTGCGGGCAAAAAAGTGACGACCGACACTTTCCCAAAAAGGGGATTCGTTTTTGCTATCCAGGTAGCCCGGAAATGCTACCGCCAGAATGCGTGAAAAACGCTCGGGGTATTGAGCAATGAACATTAGTCGCGCACGGCGTAACAGACTTTCTGCACTGGTGCCTTTGTAGCGCGGGTTAAGCGATAGCGCGCAAAGCAGTGTGGCATCCGAGGCTTCATGAGAAAGCGCCAAGGTTTGCACTTCCCGGCGCACATTCAACTGCTGAGAAGCATGAATCAGCGTTTCCTGGCGGTAGGTGTAATAGGCTTCCGCTGCGCCGGCCTGGGCGCGAATAGTGGCCGTGCCTAGTACTTCCTCACGATCATCATCCGCCAGTACGAACATGTAGTGCTCGTTACCAGGAAATTCTATTTCACTGTTAAAGGCTTCCTGGGAGCGCACAATGCGCTCCTCAAGCCGATCACGGTTGGCGGGCAGGTTGGTGAGCCGCGGCACCGCGTGCTCTGCCAACTGCTCCAGGGCTGGAAGGTCAGCCATTGTTACCGGTCGGATTACCAGCATCCTTAACGCCCCCTCTTGTGTGGCTTCTTGCCTATTCATGCGCTGGCAACTAGCCGCTCAATAGCACGCTCTAGACGCGCCATACCCTCAGCAATATCTTCTTCTGGAATGACTAAAGACGGCGCCATGCGTAGTACGTTAGGACCCGCAATCAGTGCCATCACGCCCTCTTCAATGGCCAGCGGTAAAATATCTTTGGCACGGCCTTCGAAGGCATCCGACATTTGTGCGCCCATGAGCATTCCCATGCCGCGAATTTCTTTAAACACGCCATGTTTGCGGTTAATGGTTTCTAAATGTTCACGGAACAGGTCGTGACGATGCTTAACGCCGTTGAGCACCTCAGGAGTGTCAATGAACTCCACTGTGGCCAGTGCGACTGCCGACGCCAAAGCATTGCCACCGTAGGTGGATCCGTGGGTACCAATCGCTAAAGATTTCGCAATCGCATCCGTAGTCAAGGTGGCTCCAACAGGGAAGCCGCCACCCAGCGATTTGGCGCTGGTCAAAATATCGGGCGTAATCCCGAAGTTCTTGTAGGCATAAAGTTCGCCGCTGCGGCCAACGCCCGTTTGGACTTCATCGAAAATCAGCAGCGCGTTGTGCTCGTCGCACAGGTCGCGTAGCCCCTGAAGGAATTCTTGGGTCGCGGGAACGATACCGCCCTCGCCCTGCATGGGCTCTACCATAATGGCGCAAGTGTCGTCGCCCACAAGCTTGCGGACACTTTCCAGGTCGTTGAAATTGGCGTGCAGAATGCCGCCAGGCACGGGGCCAAAACCTTGAGAGTACTTGGGCTGACCACCCACGCTCACCGTGAAGAAGGTGCGGCCATGGAAGGATTGATAAAACGAGATGATTTTATCTTTGTGCTCACCATGGTTATCTACCGCCCAGCGGCGGGCTAGCTTCAGCGCGGCTTCGTTAGCTTCGCCGCCAGAAGAGCATAGGAAAACTTTATCAGCGAACGTGCGTTCAGTGAGTGTTTTGGCAAGTGCCAACGCTGGTTCGTTAGTAAATACGTTAGACAGGTGCCAAAGCTTTTCACCCTGCTCTTTTAACGCATTCACCAGCACAGGGTGGCAGTGGCCTAACGAGTTAACAGCAATACCGCCGGCAAAGTCGATATAGTCACGTCCCTGTTGATCCCACAAGCGGCTGCCTTCACCACGTACCGGGATAATTTGCTGTGGTGCGTAGTTGGGCGTCATGTAGTGATCGAAATCCTGACGGCTTGGGGTGTAACTCATGGGACGATACCTCCGGTGGAGTAAAGGATAGATTCAGTATACGGGGGGCGATAGACGCCGTGCTTTCAGTATTGGGACGGTAAATTATGAAAAGCTGCGCTTATCCAAGCCGCTCTTCACGTGGCGTAATGCCAAAATGGTTGCGGTAGGCCGTGGAAAAGTGCGCGCCGGATGAGAATCCGGTCATCAGTGCGATATCACCTACTGGGCGATCGCTCTCTCTTAACTGTTTACGCGCATCTTGTAGGCGTAAATCCAGGTAGTAACGGCTCGGGACTGCTTGCAGATACTTCTTAAATAACCGCTCTAATTGGCGCCGAGAAATACCTAAGTGCTCGGCCAGCTCAAGCGTAGAAAGCGGCTCTTCAATATTCGCTTCCATTAGCGTAACGGCATCTACCAAGCTTTGCGGCGCATGGCCCAGGCGATTACGCAGCGGTACGTGCTGACGCTCATCAGCTAAACGGATACGGTCGCAGACGAACTGCTCAGAAACCTGCTCGGCAAGGCGCTGGCCGTGATGCTTACCAATCAGCGTCAGCATCATATCCATCGCCGCGGTACCGCCTGCGCACGTTAGTCGGTCGCGGTCGATTTCAAACAGTTGCTGAGATAGTGTGACCTGGGGGTAAGCCTGTGAAAAGGCATCGAAACGCTGCCACGGAAGCGTCGCACGGTAGCCTTCTAACAGCCCACAGCGGGCGAGCACTTCCGTCCCGCCAGCCAGCCCACCAATGGCCACGCTTCTGCCCTGGTGACTGCGCAGCCACTCATTCAGTTTGGCGGGCAGTGCATAGGGCAGCGGTGTAGGCGCGCACACCAGCAGTATATCCAGCGGGCCCAGAGGCTCGCCCAATACGTGTTGAGCCATCAGTGAAAGCTGTGCGCCACTGCGCACAGGCTCGTCGGTCAAACTAAGCGTCACGGTGTGATAAAGCATCCGCCCACTTAGCTGATTAGCCATTTGTAGCGGCTCGATCGCGCTCGCATGGGCCAACAGCGAAAAACCTGGCAGCAGCACAAAGGCCACTCGCCGACGCTCACTGGTGGATGACATCAACGTACTTGAGGACATAACAAGCTGCTTTGCTGCATAAAACCACCGTCACCGAAGGTAAAGTTTCTGTTAATAAAGCCATCTTACCCAATTGTACAAGTGAAGGCAGCGCCGTGACCTTTTAAGCAAAAATAGGGTGCATAAATGCAAATTGCCGGGCGCAAGGCCCGGCAATGAGGTTCAATTAGCGACTTTTGAGGGAAGTTGATCTTGTCAAAATCAGTGTTAACCGCCGCTGTTACCTGCACCTAGAATCAAAAAACCAGCCACGACCAGCCCAAGGACGATAATGATCAGTGGCAGCATCTTGTGCATACCCTTCGCTGGCTTCTTAGCTTCCGGCTGCTGCTGGGGTTCTGCGGTGTCGAAATCTTCCGGCAGCCGCTGGTTAAGTACATGCTCTTTCTCTTCTTCCCGGGTTTTGCTTTCCCTGGTATCCATACACCACCTCTCGCTTTCCGGTTAGATGATCAAAAGCGCGGCGATTAACGATCCTCGTCGCGCTTAACGCTATAGTGTAACGACATCAAAGTGAACATCAGGGTTCACATCTGCGTCGTAATCTACGTCATCACGCTCGAAGCCAAACAGCTTCAAGAATTCATGCTTATAACCAGCATAGTCGGTAATTTCGAATAGGTTCTCTGTTGTGACGGCCGGCCATAGGTCTTGGCAGGCTTTTTGTACGTCGTCACGCAGTTCCCAGTCATCAAGACGAAGGCGGCCTTTTTCGTCGGTGACCATCTCATCATGTTGGCCAGAGTAAAGGCGTTCACCAAACAAGCGGTTTAATTGATCAATAGTACCTTCGTGCAGGCCCTGCTCTTTCATGATGCGGTAGACCATGGCGATATACAGCGGCATCACAGGAATCGCCGCGCTGGCCTGGGTAACGACCGACTTGAGTACGGCAACATTGGCACCGCCGCCTGTTGCTTTAAGCTTGGCGTCGATAGCGAAGGCGGCGCGATCGAGATCTTCCTTGGCTTTACCCAACGCACCGTGCCAGTAAATCGGCCAAGTGATTTCTGTGCCGATATAGCTGAACGCCACGCTGCGGGCACCTTTTGCCAGCACCCCTGCTTCGTCCAAGGCGCTCATCCACAGCTCCCAGTCCTCACCACCCATCACAGTGATGGTATCGTCAATTTCTTGCTGAGTGGCAGGCTCGACCTCCGCTTCGATAATAGCGTCTTTATTCGTATCAATGGCGGTAGCGCGGTAGGTCTCACCAATCGGCTTCAGGCTCGAACGCTTCACTTCACCAGTATCCGGCAACTTACGCACTGGCGAAGCCAGGGAGTACACCACCAGATCAACCTCTCCCATGTCCTGTTTGATCAGCTCAATGGCTTTTTCCCGCGCTTCGTTAGAGAACGCATCACCGTTGATCGATTTGCTGTACAGACCTTCCTGCTTGGCAAACTTGTCAAACGCGGCGCTGTTGTACCAGCCAGCAGTGCCGGTTTTTTTCTCACTGCTGGGCTTTTCAAAGAACACACCTAAAGTGTCAGCGCCATAGCCAAAGGCAGCCGTAATACGAGCGGCCAAGCCGTAGCCGCTGGAAGCACCAATTACCAGCACCTTTTTAGGGCCTTGGCTTTTATCTAAGCCACGCGCTCGAGTCGCCTCGATTTGTTCGAGAACATTTTGCTCGCAGCCTTTGGGGTGAGTCGTTGTGCAGATAAAGCCTCGCACTTTTGGTTTAATAATCACATTAAGCCCCTTTATTGGTTTGATTTGGTTATTAGCATGTCACTGCCAGTTGCTAGTGGGGGTATTCTAGCGGTCTCGACGCGCGCTGTCCGCTCTTGAGCTTATTCGCCATTCACGGCAGGATAGCGGCCTGTCCACACCTTGCCGACGAGGCCATCATGAATGCACAGCAGCTAGTCGATGAGCGCGGCGACCTATGGCTTGCCCTGGCTCCACTTTGGCTGGATCGTGAACCCCGCGAGCGCGACTACGCCCACATGGTAGAAGTGATTGAGCAACACGGGCTGACGCTCAAGGAACTAGAATGGATTTTTCGCCTAGAGCTAGCTCCAGTAATGTCTCGCCATCAGCTCTCTATCGCCAGCGAATGGCGAAAGTTCGATGATTATCAGTTAATGAAACAGTTGGTGAGCCACAACCTGCGCCTGAAAGGCTGGCGACGCAAAAGCTGGGCACTGTTTTCAGGGCTAACGACGATGATGGTGCGCCATCGCTGGGTAGAACTAATGCAGCGGCTGATGGTCGCGCGTGGAGAGTGTTAGGCATCACTACTCTTTATCGAGCGCAGCTTCAAGCGCCAAGCGTAGCGATAACCCGTGATCTTTCGGGCCAAAGCGGGCGACCACGCTGCCGTCGCGACCCACCAAAAACTTGGTGAAATTCCACTTGATAGCTTTGGTACCCAACACGCCTGGCGCTTCTCGTTTAAGCAACACAAACAACGGGTGCGTGTTCGGCCCATTTACCGAGACTTTTTCCAGGAGCGGGAAGCTCACACCAAACTGCTGCTCCCCGAAGGCACAAAACGCTTCCGCACTTTCTGGCGACTGTTTACCAAACTGGTTGCAAGGAAAGCCAAGTACCATAAAACCGCGGTCACGGTAACGCTGGTAGAACCCCTCGAGCTCTTTTAACTGTGGGGTGAAGCCGCACTTGCTGGCCACATTAACGATTAGCAGCACCTGCCCGCGCAGCGCCCGTAAGTTAAACGGCTTGCCTTGATGGGTGTAACAATCCTGCTCATAAATTGACATCGCAAGCCCCCTAAATGACTCCATCCACATGGGCTTTACCATGCCACGCCTGCGGCGGTTTCACCAGTGCGGTTTACACACTCATCGGCCCCAACACAACGCGTAGCGCCAATGCAATAAGCAGTACACCGGTGATTCGATTAATCCAGTGAGCATGGCGTTGCAGCCACGGCAGCACTCGTGAATGCGACAGGCCCACCGCTACCAATACGTACCAGCCGCCATCAATGATAATGGCTGTTGCCACGATAATGGCCTTGGCGAGAATGCTCATGTCAGGCGTCACGAACTGACTTAGCAGCGCCACAAAAAAAATGATCAGCTTGGGGTTACCCAGCGCCACCAACACCCCTTCCTTGGCAGCTTGGCGTGGCGTCGTCACCACTGCGCCAGGCGATAGCCCACCGCCTCGACCTGCCCGAAGGGCCTTTACGCCAAGCCATGCCAAATAGGCCGCCCCGAGCCATGTCACTACTTGAAACAGCTCCGGGTGGCGCACAATAAGCGCTCCTAAGCCCCATACGGTGAGCAGCGCATAAAACCCCACACCCAGTGCATGAAAAAGGGCGGCGGTCATGCCAGGCACACGCCCGCCCCCCAGCGTGTGGCGCAGCACTAGCGCAAGACTTGGCCCTGGTGACATAGCCCCCATGGCGCAAATAGCGGCCAGCGATAGCCAGAGTGACAACGGCATTTTTCTCTCCTTGAAAGATAGCAATATTAGAATAGACGAGTATACGCCAGCGATGCAGGTGTTTAGCGAATAAATCCATCCCCTTAAATAACGCTGTTAGCATGGTACGCTGTTGGGTAAAATTTCCCCCTTTTTGATAACGATGACGCCTGCTATGCAGGCGGTTCATGGCTAATAAAGGACTTCAATATGGGTAGGGCGTTTCAAAACCGTAAGGAATCCATGGCCAAAACGGCCGCTGCGAAAACCAAGGTTTATAGCAAGTATGGGCGTGAAATTTACGTCTGTGCTAAAGCAGGCGGCACAGATCCAAACGGCAACCTTGCGCTGCGCGGTTTAATGGAGCGTGCTAAGAAAGACCAGGTACCCTCTCACGTCATTGATAAAGCCTTAGATAAGGCCAGCGGCGCAGGCGGCGAAGACTTTTCTCCAGCGCGCTATGAAGGCTTTGGGCCAGGCAACGTGATGGTCATCGTCGACTGTTTGACCGACAACCCCAATCGTACCTTTGGTGATGTGCGCGGCTGCTTTACCAAAACCAAAAGTAAAATCGGCACTCCTGGCAGCGTTAGCCACATGTTTGATCACTGCGCAATTTTTTCGTTTGCGGGTAGTGACGAAGAAGCCGTGCTTGAAGCGCTGATGGAAGCCGATGTCGATGTTACCGACATTGAGCAGGAAGAGGCGCGCATCACGGTTTTTGCTCCGCATACCGATTACGCCAAAGCCAAACAAGCGCTACTGGACGCTTTCGGCGAGATCGATTTCGAGGTTGACGAGATCCAATTCCTGCCGCAAACCCCCACGCCCATCGAAGGTGACGACGTGGTGATGTTTGAGAAATTACTCGGCATGCTTGAAGAGCTGGACGATGTTCAAAATGTTTTCCACAGCGCCGAGCTACCAGAAGAAACGGCTTAAACCGCCATTGGGTTAATGCATTACAAGGTATGAAAATCCATCCTTCGGCCGCTGGCATTTCTGCTGGCGGCCAGCGCCTCCACCAATATAAAAGTTCAGCTGCGGTTATTGGCTAGTAGAACTCTGTAAGTCCAGTGCCGTACTAGGTGGCAGCAACGCAGGCGTAACACCTGCTGCGTTCAGCATTTGCTTACCACGCACAGTTAAATCAGTGGTGAATAAAAACTGCTGGCGCGGATCAACGGGGTACGCACGAATGCGGTAATGCGTCCCCCATGGCTTCTCTTCCGCCACTACGATAATTGGCTTATCAAACTTAAGATAGGCACTCGTCAGTGCGACATCTCGTAGTACTTTACGCACCCAGCCAGCTTCATGCTCTGGATGAAGGTAGAAGCTTGCAACACACTGAAGGCTGATGCCGCCATTATTGGCGTTGTAGATAGCCGAGTCCCACAGCTTTAAGTGGGGCACCGACACCAAGTCATCGTCTGGCGTTTGAATTTCAACCGTGCGCATTCCAACGTGCTTTACTTCGCCGTAAGTGCCCTCAATATTGACCCAATCCCCAGGTCGATAAGGCAGCTCAACAGCGGACACTACACCTGCAATCAGGCTACTCACGTAATCTTTCAAGGCGAAGCCGATCGCCAAGCCAAGCGCCCCAAGCAGCGTCACCATGTTGCGCAGTGAAGGCTCAATGACAATAGGGATTGCAATGGCCAGCGCAACAACCAAGATTAATAGCCGCGTCAGCGGCACTAATGCAAACACTCGGAACCGCAACTGACCATGAAGCCGGTTCGCCAGCCAATTGAGCCCCCGCTGGCTGACAATAATCAATAAAACTGTGCTTACCAGAATCACACCAAGCGCCACTAACGCTTGGCTATCGATATCGTTAAACAGCCGAGCGTACTGTTCTTGATCGTCCATTTGCCTTCCTAAAGTGAGTCAACAAGGTAGTGCCGTGATTCCAACAACTGCCGTACGCTGGCGTAGCTCAGTGGGGATACTTGCCAACGCCCCTGATGGCAGTCAAGAATTCCCTGGCGTGCGAGCGCCAAGCGAGCACTCAGCGCTTCATGATGTGAAAACGGCAACACATGACCCAGCGCCTGATCCTCAAGCCCCCCATGAATTAATAAGGCATGCAGTAACAGTGTTGCCACATCGCCGGTATCGGCTGGCAGTTCTGCCTCTGCTAACGCATCCAGTAACCAAAGCTCTTCTTGAGGCTGCTCGTCTGTATTACAGCGCTCGGCAGGCTCTCGCAACCGCTCTCGCCAATAGTGCCAGGCAATGCCTAAGTGCCCTCGACAGTGGGCCGCCAAACGCTGTAGTTCCTTATGAACATCATCGTTCTTTCCACTGGTGGACTCATCGCTGCCATTGGCGAGGATCAGCTTCCCCGTACGCGTGCTATAGACTGGGGGGCATTTGCCATCGCGCGCCAAATCCGCAAAGTAATGGGCTAGCTGTTTGCCCTCCAATCCTTGAAGGGTAAGCACAGGCACGCCTTCCAACCCGACAGCATGCTGGAGGTAAGCATAAGTCCAGCTGTCACAGCCAATGACACCCTGCCCCAAGCGACCACTTAAAGCACGCTCTAACAATTCGCGCACCCCCTGCAAACCTTGGGTATGACGTAAAAAATGCCGTTCCAGGCTAGGAATCGCCCAGTAACGCTGATGACCACAACGCTCGACCCACTCAAGACTACCGTCAGTAAGCTCTGCAAAGGTTGGCATGGGCAGGCAATTCACGCCTTGTTGCTGTGCCCAGAGGCTAACGACTGACGCGTGGCCTCCATGGGGTGGTGAGATAAACAGCACAACCGGCGCATCACGGTACTCTTTCATTACGTTGTTAAGGGCGTTAGCGGTAGGTAACCAATCAATCGCAGGCGCCCAATGAGCCAGCTTTACTTCAGGAAGGGCGCGCAGCTCACTCTCTTGCTTAGCTTGGCGCTCTGAGGACTCTTTACCCACCATCCATGCGGTGACCACCCGCCAGCTTCGCCGCCACTGGCTGATCTGGGTCTGCTCAGGGGTCTGGAATGATTCAAGCGCCACGACTTCCCATGGCGATAAAGCAGCTTTCGTTGAGCGCTTCGACATAGCCGGTCTCAAAATAATGAAGGTAATAAGGGGTAGCATGCCTCACACTACCTCCACTGGGCTAGCCGAACTTATCGTCTAGAATAGAGTCATTGATAAGTAAGAGCTTACCAATATGAGAACGATGCGCAGGAGGCGATGATGAGCGTTGTAAATGTCACAATGGCTGAGCTGAACGAAAAGCTTTCAAAGTGTATTGCCGGAGAGCGGGTGCTCATCGACCACGATGGTAATCGGTTTAGTGCTCGCATCCAGCACGTGGGCTTAACAGGATTAAAGGTAATCCCTGAGACGCAGATTAAAAATAGCACCGGTGACCCTGGCGATATTGAAGGCGTAACAGTTCCCTATGGAGACGTTTGGGAGCTTGAAGTAAAAGGCGTTGTGTACAGCCGTCAAGGCGACGACGCTGAATAAATCAACCTGCCAGCGCAGAGGCAACACGTTCTAGCACCAGCGTCTCGCGGTGAATCGATATCCCCATGCTGGCAGGCTGACGCGAGATAACATCACGGTTGTGGTGAAGCGCATCCTCTAGCGATACCCATTTTGCTGCCATCCCGTTGGCAGCCTCATAATCTTCTAGCTTTGCTTCTCCCAACGTGTTGCCAATGTGGCAGGTAAACCAGTGAGATGTTTGAAACATCACATCCCACTGTTTCTTCCAGGTTGGCGTGTATTCAGTCACATAACCAAAATGCGATGTGACTTGAATATCCTGGGCACCGGTCTCCTCATAAAGCTCACGGTGCAGGCCCACTTCTGGGCTTTCACCTGGATCTACACCACCGCCTGGAAAGCTGAAGTCGTCATAGCGCTCGGTGTAAAGCAGCAATATCCTGTCATCACGTGTCACGATGGCTCGAGAGGCTTGGCGCTCTAGTACCCGCATGCCATTCAAGGCAAACGGTGTTGGCAACGTGCTATGCACAAGATGGGCAAGGTGCTGCATGAATGACCCTCGCAAACAAAAGCAGCCATTCTACGCAAATGGCCACTGCTATTCACCTATCGAATATCCAGCTATCGAATATCCAGATATCGAGTTCCCACCAGCTAGTTTTACTGCTAAAGCGAGCAGGCCAGATAGTCCTTACCCCGAGGAGCATGGTGGGTTCGTAGCGTTTTTTAGGGCTCTAGGTCATGCCCCAAAAAGCCCCCGGATTGGCGCTGCCACAAGCTGGCGTAAATGCCGTTATGTGCCAGCAGCTCCTGGTGCGTGCCGCTTTCCACCATGCGACCTTCATCGACCACAATTAGCCGGTCAAGCATCGCAATGGTAGAAAGCCGATGGGCAATGGCGATCACTGTTTTGCCTTCCATCAGCGAATCGAGTTGTTCTTGAATCGCGGCTTCCACTTCGGAATCCAACGCCGATGTCGCTTCATCCAGCACTAAAATCGGCGCATTTTTAAGTAGTACGCGGGCAATGGCAATACGCTGTCGCTGACCACCGGATAGTTTCACGCCGCGCTCACCTACGTGGGCGTCTAAACCGCGCCGCCCTTTGGGGTCGACCAACTCGTTGATAAACGTATCTGCGTGGGCGCGGCACACCGCCTGCCACACATCGTCATCACTGGCATGGGGGCTACCATAACGAATATTGTCCCGCAGCGAACGGTGCAGCAGTGAGGTATCCTGGGTGACCATGCCAATCTGATGACGCAATGAGGTCTGAGTGACGTCGGCAATATTCTGCCCGTCGATCAAGATACGCCCGCCTTGTAAGTCATAAAAGCGCAGCAATAAGTTTGCCAGGGTGGATTTCCCCGCCCCGGAACGGCCTATCAGGCCGATTTTTTCGCCGGGTTTAATCGTCAGGCTAAGGCCGTCAAAAACATGTTTGCTCTCCCCTTTAGCTTGAGCGTACTGAAAGCGCAGCGCATCAAACACAATCTCGCCTTTGGGCACCGCAAGCGCTTTGGCATTCGGCGCATCTTTGATCGTAGGCTCCTGGGCGATGGTATTCATGCCATCCTGCACCGTACCAATGTTTTCAAACAGACCGGCCACTTCCCATAAAATCCAGTCCGACATAAAGCGGATACGCATTACCAAGGCAATCGCAATCGCTAAAACGCCAAGGGAAATAGCGTCAAAATACCAGGCACTGATCGCCATGCCCGCCGTTCCCACCAGCAGCAGCGTATTAATCAGGGTTAAGCAAACGCTCATGATGGTGACTAGCCGCATTTGACGATGCACGGTGCCCATAAAGCCTTGCATGGCATCCTTAGCGTAGCTCTGTTCACGTTGGGTGTCGGCGAACAGCTTGATCGTTTGAATATTGCTGTAGCTATCAACTACACGCCCCGTCATTTGGGCACGGGCATCGGCCTGAGCCATTGAGACGTCGCGCAAACGCGGCACGAAGAAGCGCATAATGCCTAAATAGCCCGCCAACCAAAGCCCCAGCGGCAGCAATAACCAAGGGTCTGCACGGCCTAGCAAAATCGCCGCTCCAGTGAAGTACACAATGGCGTAAACCAGCAGATCCATCACTTTGGTGACGGTCTCACGGATGGCCAACGCCGTTTGCATTACTTTTTGCGACACTCGACCGGCAAACTCATCCTGATAGAAGGCCAAGCTCTGGCTTAGCATATGACGATGCGATAACCAGCGACCAATCATCGGGTAGTTACCAAAGATACTTTGATGGGTAACCAGTGATTGTACGAGCACCAGCAGCGGTAAGCCGATAATCACCATCAAACCGACCCCCGCCAACCAAAGGCCATGATTCGACCAAAAATTCGCTCGTTCTACGTTACCCAACCAATCAACCAAATCGCCCATATAGCTAAAAAACACCACCTCCGCCGCGGAAACCAGGGCAGTCGCTACCGACATCAGCAACAGCCACGGCCATACGGGGCGCGAAAAATGCCAAATAAACGGCAACAACCCCTTAGGTGGCGTGGCAACCTCTCCTTCAGGATAGGGGTTCACCCGCGTTTCAAAGTAACGGAACAGCGGCGCTAGCATACGTGACAACATAGAAGGTCCTTTCGTTACCCTGGTAGACAGACGTAAACGTCTTTAAGAAGAAGATGGACGGCGCAATAGCCAACGTGCCCAGAAAGGGGCTAGGACCATCAGTGTGACCATGCGCAGTAAGTGATGAAACGCTACAAACACCGGATCAATGTTGAGCGCTACGGCAAGAATGGCCATTTCGCCAATGCCACCTGGTGCGAGCGCTAACAGTGCCACATCACGCCCCACGCCTACTGTTTGGTGAATTAACTCGGCAAAAATAGCGAGCACCATTAACGCCAGTAACGTGGCTACCCCTGACTGCCATAAATAGCGACCAAACAGCTTGCGCGTCATGCCTTGAAAGCGTGAACCAATAGCGCTGCCCAGCACCCACAGCATCACATTCATCCCCCACTCAGGTAGAGCAAGGCTGGCAATATCAAAACCGGATAACAGGGCAGCCATCAGCAAAGGTGCCAGCAACGCTGGGCTCGGCATCCGTAACCTTCGGCCCAGCGGCAACAGGAGAGGTATAGAGAGCAGCATCCAACCGTGCTCAAACGCAGAGCGGGCAGGCTCAATGGCGTTTTCACCACCTTCAAATGCCCAGAATAGAGGGGGAAGAAAAAGAATGACTAAAATAATTCGCAGTGATTGGGCAATGGCAATGCGCTGAGGGTCGCCGCCGCATTTGTCGCCAAGCAGTATCATCGCGGTCATGGCACCAGGAGCAGCCCCAAACCATGCGCTGACGGGGTCGAAGCCACAGCGACGATACCACACCGATGCCACGGCGGTGGATGCCGCAACACCTAACAGCAAAAGGGCTGCCGAAATAGGCCAGTCCAGCACACGGTGGGCAAGCTGAGGCGTTACTTGACTGCCCAACACCAGCCCCATCACCGCTAAGAACACATTGCGCAGCGGCTCAGGAACGCTCACATTGATGCCTTTCGCTGATATCAATAAATTGGCGATCAGCGGGCCTAGCATCCAGGCAAGCGGCAAACCGGTGAGATGAAAAACGACACCGCCTACTGCGCCTACGGCAAGCGACGTGACAAGCCCCTTTGCACTTTCTGCGCTGACGCGAATGCCCTTCACGCTCCCCTTCACACTCTCCTCTCCCCTAACATCTAACGTTCAAACGCAATTGTTAACCTGCTAAGCGTAGACGTTAGTTTACCACTAGAGGGGGAATTTAGGGCTTTCGTAGCGCTGGGTGTTTCTAAACTTAATCCTCGTCCTCGTCACCGCGAATACGCGCCTGTCGATCGGCTTCTTCCTCAATAGCGTCGTCAATCACTTCCAATAGCTCATCGACATTGGCAATGTGGCTATCCAGTTCAAAATGGCCAGTCAGCTTGCTATCGGGGTGCAGCTTGCCCGCTTCATACAAGGCCCACATTTCTTTACCATAGTGGGTGGTGAGAAGCTCCGGCGCGAAACGACCAAAGTAGGCGCGCATATTATCGACATCACGCTCTAGCATCGCCGCCGCACTGTTGTTACCCGCTGCATCCACCGCCTGGGGTAAATCGATAATCACCGGCCCTTCGGCATCAACCAGCACGTTGAATTCCGATAAGTCGCCGTGGATCAGGCCTGCGCACAGCATTCGCACCACGTCTTGAATCACTTTGGCGTGATAGCGAAGCGCTTGCTCCTCGGTTAAGGTCACTTCATCCAGGCGCGGTGCTACATTCCCATCAGCATCGCTGATCATTTCCATGAGCAGCACGCCATCAACAAAACCATGGGGCTCAGGCACACGTACATCAGCGGCAGCAAGACGATATAGCGCATCAACTTCCGCATTCAGCCACGCCTGTTCCTGCTCTTTTTGTCCATAGCGGGTCTTTTTGGCCATGGCACGCGAACGACGACTATTGCGCTCTTTACGCCCTTCCTGGTATTGCACAGCCTGTTTAAAGCTACGCTGTTTGGCCTCTTTAAAGACCTTAGCGCAACGTACCTCTTCACCGCAGCGCACAACATACACCTGCGCCTCTTTACCACTCATTAACTGCACCAGCACCTCGTCGATCATTCCATCATCGACCAGGGGCTGTAATCGCTTAGGGATTTTCATGGTTAGCTGCGTCGGCTCCTCTTTACTATCTGTGCACAATCATTAATCGATCAATAGCGAATGCGGCGAACGCGGAAAGCGCGTCCTTTGAGTTTGTCACGTTCAAGTTTGGCCTGAGCTTTCTGAACGGCGCCATGCTCCACCGCCACATAGGCACTGCGGGCCAGCACTTTAATTTTGCCTACCTGGTCGCCACGCAGGCCACCTTCACTGGTCAGCGCTCCCAGGATATCACCCGGGCGTAACTTGTCTTTCTTACCGCCCGCCAGCTGTAGCGTTGCCATAGGCGGTTCAAACGGCACTGAATGCTGGGGTTTCGGCAAAGGTTCCGTGGTAATCGGTTGTTCCAGCAAGCCTTCCAGCCGCTCTAGCCGATAATGCTCTTTAGGCGTGACTAGCGTACAGGCGATGCCGCTAGCCCCAGCACGCCCGGTGCGCCCGACCCGATGCACATGAACATCAAGCTCACGGGCAATCTGATAGTTAAACACCGCATCTAATTGGGCAATATCCAAACCACGCGCAGCAACATCGGTAGCCACCAAAATAGACGCACTCTGATTGGCAAACAGAATCAGGCGACGATCACGATCTTTCTGTTCTAAATCCCCGTTGAGCGCCACAGCGCTAAAGCCAGCATCAACCAGTTGCTCAGCCACTGCTTGAGTTTCGCGCTTGGTGTTGCAAAACACCACGCTGGTCGCTGGCCGATAAACCAACAGCAGCTGTTGAAGAGCCGCGAAACGCGCCTCTTCGTTGGCAACTTCATAGAAGTGTTGATCAATGGTAGTGGCATCGTGAACCTCGGCCACTTTGACCATCACTGGCTCACGCATAACACCACGGGTCATGGTGGCAAGGCCACCGGACGCCTGATCATCCGGGAAGGTCGCGCTAAACAGCAGCGTTTGGCGATCGGCGGGCGTCTCAGCAATGATCGCATCAATGGTGGCTTGAAAGCCCATATCGAGCATACGATCAGCTTCATCAAGTACCAAAGTGGTGAGTGACCCCAGCGTAAGAGAGCCTTTGCGCAAGTGCTCATCGATACGCCCTGGCGTGCCCACGACAATATGGGCGCCATGTTCCAGGGATCCCAACTGCGGCCCGAAAGGCGCACCGCCACACAGGGTAAGCACTTTAACGTTGGGCAACCCACGCGCTAAACGGCGCAGCTCATCAGCCACCTGGTCGGCAAGCTCTCGGGTGGGACAGAGCACAAGACCCTGTACAGCAAACGCTTCTACGCGCAACTCCGCGAGCAGTGCCAAACCAAAGGCAGCGGTTTTTCCTGATCCCGTTTTTGCCTGGGCCAACACATCGCGGCCCGCCAACATCGGTGGCAAGCTCTGCGCCTGCACGGGCGTCATTGCGTGATAGCCAAGGGAATCTAAGTTGGTTAAAAGCGCAGGAGAAAGCGCCAGCGATGCAAAAGAAGTGTCAGACACAAAATTATCCTGAAGGGGCTATATTGCCCAGCAAACCTATAATGTGAAGCACCATACCAGAAAGTGCCGCACCCTGCCTTGCTACAAGCATCGGCGACGGTAAAGCGGCTTGGCTGCTAGCCTCTTTATATTAGGATAGTGTGGTTGCCAGCGCTGTAAAATGCCCCTGACATAACGCTGCAAGGTCACTAGGGGCCAACTCAATCTCCAGCCCACGTCGCCCAGCACTGACATAGAGTGTCGAAAAGGTTCGCGCTGAGTCATCAATAAAGGTTGGCAAGCGCTTTTTCTGGCCTAACGGGCTGACACCGCCCAGCACATAGCCTGTGGAGCGCTCCACTTCTTCCGGTAACGCCATCGTGGCTTTCTTCGCGCCCGCGGCTCTCGCCAACTGCTTAAGGCCCAACTGACTATTGACTGGAACGATACCGACCGCGAGCTGCCTGCCATCTAACTTGACCACTAGCGTCTTAAACACTTGTTCAGCAGCAACCCCTAGTTTTTCAGCCGCCTCAATTCCATACGATTGAGCAGCAGCATCGAGGTGGTACTCATGGAGTTGAAACGCAATGCCTGCGTGTTTCGCACTATTGATCGCCGGTGTCATGAGGTTCTCTTAAGTTAACGCCATCAGCCAGTCTGGAAAGAGCATTATGTAACGAGTGTAATACTGGTCACAGGACGCAAATTACGCAGCGTGCAGTGCTGTTCAACGCTTTCAACAATATTGTCTGCGTCTTCCATTTTCTGCTTGTCTAATTGAATATCAATCATTAGGAAACTGCCCACCTGGGCTAAGCGTACATCGCCATCAGTAATATCGAAGTCTGCCATGTGCTGTACCATCTCCCGACGCACATGCCCCAGCGGCTCGCCGAACATTAATTCACGCAGCGCCCCCCGCATCATACGAATCGGCATCGGTAGAAAATAGCCTGCGATAATCAGCACCATGACAGGGTCAGCAAAACGCGCCAAGTTTGCCCAGGGTGTCTGTGTCAGTGCCCAGGTTAGTAAAAAGCCGAGCAAGACAGCGGCACTTAGCCACGTATCCATTTGCCATTGACGTAGCTCCGCTTCCAGCAGGGATGAGCGACTAATTTTGGCGTAGCGGTGTAGCAACCACCAGATCACCAAACAACCAATAACGTTAACCACACCAAATATCAGTGCCAGATCAAGCGTCACTAAACGCCCACCCTGCACAAGGATCCACAAGGCAGACACCAGTGAAAAAAGACACACTAATGCAATCATCACACCTTTGAGCAGCACTGCCAGCGGCTCTACCGTTAGCCGCCCAAAAGGATAGCGGTCGTCCGCTGGTTTACGTGCCTGCTTAAGGGCTAACAGTGAAAGCAATACCAGGGCTAAACTCAATAGCGAATAACCACTATCAAATAAAATGGTGACTGAGCCGCTGGCCAGCCCAAGCACAAGGCCAGTAAAGGCCAGCAGGCTGGCAAAAACGGCAGAAAGTCTAAGCGCGCGGCGCTCTGCTACGAAGGGGGTCACGCGTATTACTCCAGTTAAGTGTATTCAACGCAGGCGATAATAGTGAGTAAACTAACGTTTATCCAATCGCTCAGCGCTAAATATTTTGGCACTCAACCAGAGGCTCTCCATGCGAGCAGAACAGGTACAAGCGTTTATCGATGTGACTGAGCACGGCTCATTTGCCGCTGCCGCTCGGCATACAGGTATCAAGCGCGGCACCCTAAGCGCTGCCGTCAATGCGTTGGAAGATAGCCTGGGAGTCGCGCTATTCGAGCGCTCTGGCAATAGCTTGCAGCTTACGGCAGTTGGCGAGAGTGTATTGCCAGACTGCTATCGCTTGCTAACTAGCGCTAGTCGAATCAAAAAGCATTGTCAGCAGCATATGCAGGGCGTCGAAAATCAACTCTGCATCGCCAGAGACGATGCGCTTCCCGAGGCGTTCTGGCGGCAGGTGATGCACGATTTAAAGCAGCGCTACCCGTTGACAGCCATCTCGGTTTATCTATTACCGCCCCAAGAGCACCCTCAGTTTGTGCTGCGCCAAACAGTGGATATTGCCTTTGGCTTGTATACCGCCGAAGGAGCCGATGTTAATGCAAGCAACCTTGCCCCAGTGAGTATGTGCCTAGTCGCAGCCCCCGAGCACCCGCTTAGCCGCTTGCCCAATGTCACCCGAGATGACCTAGCGCAGTACACTCAAGTGTGCCTAACCTACGATCAGGGCGATAAGCTGGTCAGCGAAGCGCTTTTTTCGACCAATTATCTTGGCTTAACCATGTTTGAAGTTATCCGCGATGCAGCTATCAACGTCACGGGGTGGGCGATACTCCCCTTCCCACTCGTGAAAGAAGCGCTAGCAACACATCAGCTATGTGCCCTGAACCACGACCTGACATTAGATAGCCATTATTATCGCTATGTGGAAGGTGAAAGCCTTGGAGTGGTCGCCACCGCGCTGTTGACGAAGGTATCACGCTTTTTAGGTACTACTCGTTGATGCTTTGTAAGAGCGTTGAAATAGAGCAGTGGAAAAAACTGCTTACGCCTTCCACTCTGTTAAAGAACCTGTAAAAAAGTGCTACATAAGGAGATCAAAAGGACACGCTAGAGAACCGGCACAGGTGAGTGTCATCTAAGTGTAAAGTGCATCTGCCAGTGTCGATGTTGCCGTCAACTGAGGAGTAGTTTCCACGATGGTACGACTCGATAAGAAAGCGACTAGGCTGTATGTCCTAGACACGAATGTCCTTATCCACGACCCCGCCGCGCTCTACCATTTTGATGAGCACGACGTTGTTATCCCCATGACCGTGCTTGAGGAGCTAGACAAGCACAAAAATGGCATCAAAGAGATTGCCCGCACGGCGCGGCAAATTAGCCGCACGCTTTCCGACCTGACCAACCAAGTCACCTTCGATGAAATTCAGAAAGGCATTCCTATTCCCCGCATTAGTGGTGAATCGGGTCGCCTACACTTTTTGTGTTACAACGACTTAAAACCCTTTGATGCGTTAGACAGCAGCCCAGACAACCGCATTTTGGCAGAGACCTGTCGGCTACGCGATGAGCGCCCCGATGCGTCAGTCATCCTAATTACCAAGGATATTAACCTGCGGGTGAAAGCCGCCGCGCTGAAAGTACCGGTGGAAGATTACCTGAACGACCGCGCCTTCTCCGACAGCGATGCAATGATTGAAGGTGCTCAGGTTTACGCCGCAGCAGGACATGATGGAACCTCGCTTTGGGAAGCGCTTAATGTTGAGGTAACGGTAGAACGTGTAGGGCATCACACTTTTTACCAACTAAGCGGTGATATGCCCCGCCAATGGCATGTTGGCATGCTGGTATCCGATAGTGAGAATGGCGCTGAGTTTGAGGCCATTGTGCGTGAGCTGTCACCGTCATCCGCCCGACTGCAGCTATTAACGAATTACCGCCACCATGCTGGCGTTTGGGGCGTTCACGCCCACGACAGCCGCCAGAATTTCACGCTTAATCTGTTAATGGATTCGGATATAGACTTTGTCACCATTGCCGGTAACGCGGGCACTGGCAAAACCTTTATGACGCTAGCGGCAGCCTTCCAGCAAACACTCGATGCCAAACTGTTTGAACGCATTGTCTTTACCCGCGCACCAATTCCCATGGGTGAAGATATCGGCTTTCTACCGGGCACTGAAGAGGAGAAAATGTCACCGTGGATGGGGGCGTTCCACGACAATATGGACAACCTGCTGCGTAACGAGGAGGGAGAGTCTAGCTGGGACAACGGAGCAACTCGGCAACTGATTGGTTCACGCGTGCAAATCCGCTCGCCCAGCTTCATGCGCGGTCGCACCCTAAACGATACGTTTTTAATTATCGATGAGGCACAAAACTTCACCCCTAAACAGCTAAAGTCGCTGGTTACCCGAGCGGGCCGGAATACTAAAATTGTCTGCCTAGGCAACGTTGGGCAAATTGACACCCCCTACTTAACCGCTAACACCTGCGGATTGGCCGCCGTGGTGGAGCGCTTTAGAGATTGGCCCCACGCGGGACACATCACTCTAAAAAGCGTTGAACGTTCGCGTTTGGCGCTGGCCGCCGAGGAGCTGCTGTAAAACTGCGACAGCGACACAAACCGCCACCAGACTTGGTGGCGGTTTCGTTTCAGTCTTGGCTCTTCTGGCTATCTAATCGGTGGCTACTCCAAGGGCTTTCAACACCGACCGTATCCGCCGCAAACGCTTCACGCTCCCCCAGCGGCCGCGGCTCCCCAACCGTTGTATCGTTAACGGTTTGTCGTTCCATTTCGCAATTGACTTCGGCTCCTAACAGCACCACAAACGCTGAAAGCCAAAACCACAGCATGAGCGCCACAACCGCGCCCAGAGAGCCATACAAGTCACTAAAAGTAGAAAAGTAACGAACATAAAGCGACAACCCACCTGACCCCAATAACCACATAGCGGTCGCTAGTAGCGTTCCGAAGCTTAACCAGCGCCAATGGGCAGAACGCCGATACGGTGCAAAGCGATAAAGCAGCGCAATCAGCATGCTCATCAACACCAGCAGTGCAGGCCAACGTAACCACTGCACTATTCTGTCCAGCGGGGGCTCAATCGCCAATACATTGACCACCATCGGCACAACAGCGATAAAGCCAAGCGACACTAATGTCATAACAATCAGGCCAAAGGTCAGCGCCACAAGCACAACCAAGCGAGGTACCAGAGGGCGCTTTTCCTGCTCGCCATACACAGCATTTAGGCCACCCACCAGCACAGAAACGCCTTTAGAAGCGATATACATTGCCGTTAACAACCCTGCCAGCGCTGCCATTATGCTGCCCGATTCAGCGCTTTCGACGACCTCCTGAGCCTGCTGATCGATCAGGTTAGCTGCATCCGGTGGCATAAAGCGGCTAATCTCGTGAAGCTGCCGTCCAGCTTCGACGGGGTCGAATAGCAGCCCCCACAGGGAGATCACCGCTGCTATCGTTGGAAACAGTGCCAGTAATGCATAGAATGCCACGCCCGCTGCATACATAGTGACCTTATCTCGGCGGGCAGCGCGAACTGAGCGCCAAATGATATCGAGCCATCCCCAGCGAGGAATATCGTTAGGTGTTGTGGCGTGTCGACCTCGTGTCTGGGCGCTCTTGTGCCTTTTCTGGCTCATCGCAACCCCTCCCACATCAGCAAAAACGCCAGCACCACGGCTAATGCCATCATTAAGCCGCTACCATGACGACGCATCCAGCCTTCACCAGGCAGCCATCTCTGCAGCTGCCCCATCAGCGCTTTTTCAAACGCCAGCGAACGAGCAAGACTGGCTATTTTTAATCGCTCACAGGTGTGGGCAATAAAGCGCACACTTTGTAACCCACGCACAACAAGAGCGCTATATGTCCACCATAAATCTCCGGCGGGGGGAGCTGTCAATCGAACGCTGCGCAGTAAATAAGCGCTGACAGCGACGACGCCTACTCCTACTGGAAAGGGCCAAACAATACCCAGCCACTCTTCCATGGGCGGAGCCATCATGCTGGTATCAGGCAGTGGCAGCCATATAGGAGTAATAAGCGCTGCGATCAAAGCTACCAGCCATGCCCCCCACTGAAAGGCATTGCCGCCTTCTGACTGACGCTGCTGCCACTGACGCCATACACAAACAGTGATCAACGCAGCCGTCCCTATCGCGGCCAATGTCAGCAGCATAATCAGTTGCTCATGCTGGCTCTCATAAAGCGCACTTTTAACCCCCCACTTACTGAGCAAACCTGCCGCCAGAGCTCCCGTCAGCGACACTCCTGGCAGGGCAATTAACGCAAACAGCAGTGGCTGCGGCCAACGAGGCATGTGCTCACTGATACTGGTGCCCATAAAGAGCGCGCCCTTCGCCAGTGCATGATGGGCTGCAAACAACACCACGCCAGGCAACAGCAGTGGCCACACGTCGGGAGCGGCTAGCCCAGTAGCAACCATCGCAGTGAGCATGCCCATTTGGCTGATACTTGAGTACGCCAGCACCGCCTTGGGATGACGCTGCCAGACGCCGTACAACGCCGCTCCAAACGCAGCGGCGAGTCCCGCCACTAGCATGACATTGCCAAGTTGAGTCAGTGCGGGTGACAGCCCTTCAACTCCCAGCGGAAGGACATTAATCCACCCTAGCAATCCAGCTTTGATCATCGCACCGCTGAGTACTGCACTGGCAGGCGCAGGTGCCACTGGATGTGCCAACGGCAGCCACACATGCAGGCCAATCACACCCGCTTTAACGCCAAACCCCAGCCATAGCAAAAGCGCCATCATGGCACCCTGCTCAGCACCGGCTATCCCTTCACGTACGCCCTCTAGGGTCAGTGTCTCTGCGGTGCCAGCCGCCCAAAGCAGGCCACCGAGGATTAAGCCTTCACCAATAACCGCTAAGATTAAGTACGCTCTTGCGCCCAGCCGCGCGTCATCACTTCCGCTATGCACAACTAAGGCGTAAGCGGCAAATGTCATCAGTGCAAAACCCAGGTAAAAACTGGCAATATCTTGAGCAATGATCAGCAGCACATTGCCGAAAAACGTTAATGGCCAAAGGAGTGCCAAACGCTGCAGGCGACGCTGGGCATCGTTATCTCCCACTTGGGCGTTAGCCTGCTCTGCAACAAAATACCCTCGGGCATGTACTGCCGCTAAGCTCCATAGGAAAGCGGTAAATGCTAGCCATGGTCGACTCAGGGCGTTCAACTCCCAGTAACCGCCCAGCATCCAGGCATCTATTGACCACTGAGCTTCACCGCCGTAGGCCAACAGTAAGGCGGGCCACGAAGCGCTTATCCATAGCAGCGAAAAGTGGTGTCGGTTTGCCGCGGGCGTTCGATACGCATGCCAGATGGCGCTTCCTGCCACACATAGCGGCCAAAGCAACGCCGCCAGCAAAAGTAGCGTGATCATGGCAGGTACTCCCCGACCGCAACACGGGTGGCCCAATCTAATGGGCTAAACGGCAATCCCGCCAGCAGTCCTGCCCCAATGCTTACCAAAGCAGTAAACACCGCAGGCCATAATAACCAGCCGTGGGTTTCCAAACGCCCAAGCCGCTGCTCTTTCGGCCACGCCCCCTTTCCATGGGCAGGGCCTTCACGGAACCACAAGCGATGCACAATGGGAAGGAAGTAAACAGCATTCAAGGTACTGCTCGCCACTAGGACAGCCACCACCCAGTACATCTCTGCCTGGATAGCACCAACTCCCAAATACCACTTAGTAATGAAGCCAGCAATGGGAGGTAAGCCAATCATGCCCAACGCGCCAACGGTGAATGCCAAGCTGGTAAGCGGCATGCGTTTACCAGCACCATCCATTTCGTCAATACGATGGATCCCTAACTCTTCAGCGTAGTTACCCGCACAAAAGAACAAGGTGACTTTCATGAACCCCTGGTGGAGCAAATGAGCAAGCGCGCCAATAGTGCCAAAAGGACCAAATAGACTCACGCCAAGCACCACGTATGAGACCTGACTGATCGTAGAAAATGCCAGTCGTGGTTTGAGCTCTTGTTGCGCAATCGCCCTTAGCGAGCCGTAAATAATCGTAATAGAAGCCGCTACGGCCAGCCATGTAGTAACGCCAAGTTGCACGCTCAACTCAATGCCATACAGATCATAAATAACACGCAGGATACCGAAAGCCCCGGCTTTCACTACAGCAACAGCATGTAGCAGCGCGCTCACTGGCGCAGGGGCTACCATTGCCCTTGGCAACCAACCATGCAGTGGCACCATTGCCGCCTTAACGGCCAGCCCCCCAACTAAGAGCACAAATATCAGCGTCAACAGGCCACGGTGATCATTGAGATAGGGTGACAACCCTTCCTCAGAAGCGAACGAATAATCGTTTGTCAGGCTGTAAAGCAGCACAACACCGAGTAATAAAACAACACCGGCGGTTAGCGTGTAACGCAGATAAACCCGACCCGCCGCTAAGGCTTTGGCAGTACCTGAATGAACCACCAACGGGTAGGTTGAAAGCGTCAGCATTTCGTAGAAAATCAGGAACGTAAACAGGTTACCTGCTAACGCAATACCCAGGGTGCTGGCCACGCACAGGCTAAAGAAACCAAAAAAGCGCTTACGGTTCGCCGCCCCTTCCAAATAGCCAATGGCATAGATGGTGGTACATAGCCACAGCAGCGAGGACAGCCCGGCAAACATTACCCCTAACGCATCTGCCCGCAGCACGAACTCGACACCGCCAACAATTTGAAAGCTAAAGGTATCTTCATACCCCTGAGAAACACGCACTACCATCAGGGCCACTAAGATAATTTTACTGACGGCGGCCAGCAGGTTAATGCTAGTACGTAACCGCCGGGCCTCTTCAGGCAGGAGAAAAATCACTGCCGCTGCCAACAGCGAGGTCGCCAATGTCGTCAACGGTAGCCAAGCCGCATTCATACGCCACCTCCTTGTATGAGCGCCAGTGGTAGGTGAGCCAATAAACCAAGCGCAAATGCCGCCAAGGCTAAACAGAGGGCGATAATATCCATACCTGGCGCAAGCGGCTGGTACTGGTGGCGAGGAGCGGTTTCATCAAAGGAGTAGCGGAACACGCGAAATACATAGGCCGCGGTTAGCAGAGTCCCCGCTAGCAGCGCGGCTACGGCAACCCACTGCTGGGATATCACCAACGCCTGTAGCAACAGCCATTTCGCCGTAAAACCGGCACTTGGTGGTAGCCCCATCAGCGTAACCGCGGCAATACCGAAAATTAACAGTGACAACGGTAAACGACGACTGGTACCCGAAAGGCCTCTCAACGAGCTTTCGCCAGTCGCAATAATAAGGTTCCCTGCTGCCATAAACATGGCGGCCTTGGCTAACGAGTGCCCCATTAAATGCAGCCAAAACCCTTCCCAAGCCAACGCTTCAGCAAGCGGCGTAATACTCGGCCCAAGCAACAAAGGGAACGCAACCATCAAGTAGCCTAGCTGACCTACCGTGGAAGAAGCCACCAGGGTTTTAAGCGAGTCGGCGCGCCAGGCAATCAAACCACCCCAAACAATCGCCAGCATGCCTAACCACGCCACAAAGCGTGGGGCTAACAGGGTGCCTGGAAGCAAGATGCTCCACAGCATAAGTAAAATAAACAGCGAGGCTTTAATCACTAACGCCGCATGCAATGCGCTCACCGGTGTCCAGGCATTCTCATGCACGGGAGTCAGCCACCCATGCAGCGGAAAAAGCGCCGCCTTAAGCGCCAGACCAGCACCTATTAGCGCTGCCGCCACCCACGTGACAGGACCCGGCTCGACTACCTCAGCCAGCGCCTGAAGGCCAAGCGCCCCCCAATAACCTAGTAATAGCGCCACCCCAAGCAAATAAGCAAGGGAGCCTACTAGCGCCAGCAATAAATAGCGTATCCCCGCTTTGAGTGCGGCTGGCTTACCTGACAGTAGCAGCATGCCCACGGCAGCAAGCCCCATCAGTTCAAGGGCAGCGTAAAGTGTTAGCAAATCTGCCGCCAACCAAATCAGCGAAAGTGAACTGATTAACACACCCATTAGCGGCCAAAGCCATCGCGCGCGCTTGCCTGGGTGAGTGATACGTAGATGACCAGGTGTATAGAGGGCCGCGGCGGCCCCCACCCACTGAGTAATCATTAGCATCAAGCCACTTAGGCCGTTAAAGCGCAGGGATATCTCTACGCCTGCCACTTGCCACTGCCAGCGCAGTAGGCCCGCCTGCTGGTAATCAAACACCAGCAACGCCCCTGCCAACAAAATTGGCAAACACGCCAAGGCAACAGGAAAGAGCCGCCGTGGCGCACATCGCGCACCTAACAGGCCAGCGAGTATTGGCAGCACCAGCGTTGCTGCGAGCGCCCAGTGAGTATACCAAAGCGGGTCAAATGTACTTTCGTGCAAGCCAAAGCGCTCTATCATTGCGCCTGCCCCGCAGCATCGTTTTCATCTTCTAGCGCGGAGACTCCCTCTAATATAACCAGGTGGCGAATGAGCATCACCCCTAACAGGGTTCCTAGCCAGGCAATCGTCAGCCCCACACTAATAAGCGCCTGGGCACCAGACACGGTTCCTGCCATTCCTGCAAGCAGGATAAAAACACCTGACCCCAGGATATTAAACGCCAACAGACGGCGCAGCAGATGGCGATGGAGCGCAAACGCCCCCATCGCTGTCGCCGCTATCACAATGGAAGCCAGTATTAAGGGATGCCCAGCAAACGAGTACGCCATTTCAGGCATTACATAGTGGATGGCTACCCCAATCATGGCGCACCAGGCCAGTGCTAACAGCCCACGAGTAAGACGATGGGACAAAACATGCTGGGAGCCATCGACATGAGGTGCCGCCATCGCGGCTGAAGGAAAAGCTCGCAATGCATAAAAAAAGCTGCCTCCAGTGAGCACCATGCCCAGCACCAACTCAGTTAGCGCTAGCCAAGGTGCCGACAAGTACCACCAGGAGACACTCATCAGCAAAGCAAATAGCACAAAAAGCGCACTTGCCCGCAGTAGATGACGATCGAACAAACAGGCAAACGCCACGACTACCAAGCCAAGAGCTAACCCGCTTTGTATAACGTCAAAAGAAGCAATCATGTGCCTTCGCTTATCAGTTGTATCCGCTCTCAAGCCATTTGTGATAAGGCGTTACGCTAACCGCTCACTCAACCACTTCCCGATATCATTCACCTGCTGAGGGCAAAGCGCATGGGCCATGGGATACTGGCGGTAATTAACGTTGTAATCCATCTCTTTTAGGCGCTCGACACCGCTACGACCCAAGGCTTCAGGCACGATGGGGTCAAAGTTGCCATGATGTACTTCGATAACTAGTTGGCGGTTGGCATCGGCTAACTCGATATTGTCGGCCGTCGCAAAATACGTCGACATCGCCAACAACCCGCCTAGCGGCTGCGGGAACGAGAGCGCTGCCTGGTAAGCAACCGCACCACCTTGGGAAAAACCCGCGACAATAATGCGCTGGCTATCAATCCCCTGGTCTAGCTGCTCCTGAATCAGTGACTGAAGGCGTTCGGCAGACTTTTTGAGCTGCGTTTCATCCACCCGCCGCCCCAAATCCATGGCAAGGATGTCGTACCAAGCGGGCATTACCATGCCGCCATTGATGGTGACAGGCAAGCGTGGCGCATGGGGCATAATAAAGCGTACATGGGCATCTTTGGGCAGCGTGAGTGCAGGCACTAACGGCTCAAAATCGTGCCCGTCGGCTCCCAACCCGTGCATAATAAACACGCACGCATCGGCGGGTTGACCATTTTGGGGTTCAATAATCAGTTCGCCTGGGGCTGTCATAGGCTCTTTCCTTGCTGACGTTAAAAGCGCCACCCTAGCGCAAAGCGGCGCGTTCGGCGAGTCATTTGCCTGCTTAAAAAGGCCAAACCTGCGGAATAAGCGCTAGCGCAATGGCTCCCGTTAGTAGGTTTAAGCCGCCACCAACGCGCAGAAAATCGCTGATTCGGTAGCCCCCAGGGCCATGCACCATCAGATTCGTTTGGTAGCCAATCGGGGTTAAAAAACTTGCCGAGGCAGCAAACATAACGGCCACTACATAAGGCATTGGGCTCACACCCAGGCTTTCCGCAGCCGCCATCACGATAGGAAAAATAATCACCGCGGCAGCATTATTGGTCACTAACTCAGTGAGTATTGCCACCACACAGTAAGTAACTATCAATAGTAGCAGTGGGTTACCGGCAACTAACGATAGTGCGCTACCCGCTAACACATCCGCCGCGCCCGACGTTTGCAACGCTGCCCCCACGCCAAATGACGCGGCAATCGTCAGCAACACCTGAGTATCCAACCCTCGCTTGGCGGCACCCACCGTGCAGCAGCCGGTTAGCAACGCCATTGCCGCCCCCAACATAGCGGCATTGAGCATACTTAATACCCCAAACGCGGCTAATAAGACGGCTCCCAGCAGAATCCCCCAGGCCAGTGGTGCTTTTTCATGCACGGGCCGCGCGGAACCATTCAGCTCACTGATGAGCAAAAAGTCTTTCGATTGACGATGGCGCTCAATAAACGGCGGACGCGCTTCTAACAACAACACGTCAGCGGGCTGCAAACGCACTTGTCCCAAGTTTCCGGTTACCCGCTCGCCGCCGCGACAAATGGCTAACACGGCAGCGCCATAAAGAGTTCTAAAGCGCCCATCACGGATCCGCTTGCCGATAAATTGACACTGATCGGACACGACCGCCTCTACCAACCGACGCTCTTTAAACTCTTTTTCCAAACTAGAAGACGCATCACGGGAGGGAATCAGACCACGAATTTGCTGTAATTCGACGGCAGCATCAGAGGTGCCCACGAACACTAACCGATCCCCTGCCTTTAGCTGCTCGCCCGGCCCCACTACGCTAACAACGTTTCCGGCGCGCTCAATTTCAACTAAAAAAAGCTCTTGAAGGTGGCGTAAACCAGCCTCCTCAACAGTACGATCAACGAGCACGCCAGAAGGATCGACTTCCATTTCGATGGTGAACTCACGCGGATTAGCAAATGCTTTTGACATACCTTCTCGCGAGGGCAGCAAACGCGGCCCCACAAAGATAAGGTAAACAAGCCCCGCCACCGCCACAGGGATCCCTACCCAGGCCAAGTCAAATAGCCCCATAGAAAGGTTAGGGTAGCGCTCTACTAACAGGCCATGCACGACTAGGTTGGTGCTAGTGCCAAACAAGGTAATCGTGCCGCCTAGAATGGAGGCAAAGCTGAGCGGCATTAAAAGCCGTTGCGGGGAAAGCTGCAACCGTCGGCTCCAGCTCATCACTGCAGGAATATAGGTCGCCACCACAGGGGTATTATTCAGAAAGCCACTAAGTGATGCCACCGGCAACAGCAGCCGCACAAGCGCCCCCCGCTCCCCTTTAGGCCGGCCCAGGACATAGCGAATAATCAGATCAATCCCGCCGGTTTCGCGAATGCTGGCAACCAGCACGTACATAAACGCCACGGTGAACAAGCCGCTATTTGAAAAACCACCCAGCGCCTGCTGTGGGTCGATCACGCCCAACGTCATTAACACCACTACCGCCCCGAGCAAAATAATATCTGGCCCCAGGCGTGACAGTGCCATTAATGGGAAAATAGTCAGCACTACCCCAATCGCGATCCAAGCATCCAGCGACATATCCCACATCCCTAACGAAAAAATCTTGGGGACATTGTGCCGCCTCATCGATATTCTAAAAAGTTATTTTTAGAAACACAGTAAGATCAAAAAAGAATATAGGAGTGAAAAAGAATACTCGTTGAAATAGAAACGAAAAAACCCCGCTTGCGCGGGGTTTTTAGCATATTAGCGTTAAACGCTAACAGCGAACATCTTGAGTTCTAATTAAAGAACTTTGATGTTAGAAGCCTGAAGGCCTTTTTTACCCTGAGTGACGTCGAAGGAAACCTTCTGGCCGTCTTGCAGAGTTTTGAAGCCGTCAGCTTGAATTTCAGAGAAATGCGCGAACAGGTCGTCGCCATTGTCGTCTGGAGAAATGAAGCCGAAGCCTTTAGTGTCGTTAAACCACTTAACGGTACCAGTTGCCATGATCGAAATCCTCGATTAAGCGAATTATAAAGCCGGGGTAATACCCGAATTGCAGTGGGTAGAACAAGAAACTTTCACCAGACTCAACGCTTGGGCGTTTCGATACTGCTGACAACGTTCGACTTGCTAACCAACTGCTTCTAGCATGCGCTGAACTTAGCCGCACGTCAACACTATACTTTAAAAAAATGTCAAAGTGATGAATTCTCTTCCGAAATCCATCTCGCGGCTTTCTCAGCAATCATTAGCGTCGGCGAGTTGGTGTTACCACTGGTGATGGTGGGCATGATACTGGCATCTACCACTCGTAAACCGGTCACTCCCCTGACACACAGCTTGGAATCCACCACCGCCATTGGGTCATCGTCGCGGCCCATTTTGGTAGTGCCTACTGGGTGAAAAATCGTTGTGCCAATATCACCCGCCAGTTTCGCCAGCTCATCGTCGCTCTGATATTCAAGCCCTGGCTTGAACTCTTCCGGCTGGTATTTAGCAAACGCCTGCTGCTCGGCAATGCGCCGTGTAACCCGCAGTGAGTCCGCCGCCACTTTGCGGTCTTCTTCAGTGCTTAGATAGTTGGGCTCAATGGCAGGCGCAGTTTGTGGGTCGCGGTTTTTGATCTGTACCCGCCCACGGCTGGTGGGGTTAAGATTACAGACGCTGGCGGTAATCGCCGGGAAGTTATGCAGCGGCTGGCCAAACGCATCCAGACTTAATGGCTGTACGTGGTACTCGATGTTGGCGTGTTGGTACTCATCAGAGCTGCGGGTAAAGATACATAGCTGGGATGGCGCCATGCTCATCGGGCCTGAACGTTTAAGCACATACTCCAAACCAATCTTAGCCTTACCCAACAGAGTATTGGCCATAGTGTTAAGCGTTTTTGCCCCTTTCACCTTATAAACGGAACGAATTTGCAGGTGATCCTGCAGATTCTCACCCACCCCAGGAAGAGCTGCTACTACATCAATACCATGGCGCTGCAGCAGCTCGGGGGCACCGATACCGGAGAGCTGCAGAATCTGGGGAGAACCGATGGCGCCTGCACTCAACACCACTTCTTTCTTGGCCGCCACCTTGAGCGTTTTGCCTTCACGCAGCAGCTCTGCGCCTACGCAGCGCGGTTTTCCTTCTTGCTGTTCAAATAGCAGCCGGTTGACGTGGGTAGAGTGCCATAGGGTGAGGTTGGAGCGCTCTTTGATAGGACGCAAAAACGCTTTAGAGGTATTCCAGCGCCAGCCTTTGCGCTGGTTGACCTCGAAGTAGTTAACACCTTCATTATCGCCGCGATTGAAATCTTCGGTGCGCGGAATGCCTGCTTGCACCGCTGCTGCAGCGAAATCATCCAGCACTTCCCAGCTCAGGCGCTGCTTTTCAATCCGCCATTCGCCGCCGTGGCCGTGATAACGGCGGTGCTCAGCATCGCCGTCACCGCCTTCGTCTAGCCGGTGGTGGTCTTCGTGCTTCATGAAATCTGGCAGGCAGTTATCCCAGCGCCAGGCATCATCACCGGTCAGTTCAGCCCAGTGGTCGTAATCACGGGCCTGGCCGCGCAGGTAGAGCATGCCGTTGATGCTTGAACAGCCGCCCAGGGTTTTGCCACGCGGGTAAATCAACGAACGACCATTGAGCCCTTTATCGGGCTCAGTGCGAAACAGCCAGTCGGTACGCGGGTTATTAATGCAATAGAGATAGCCCACGGGAATATGAATCCAGTGGTAGTTATCCGGCCCGCCCGCTTCAATCAATAGCACCTTATTATTTGGGTTAGCGCTTAGTCGATTGGCCAGCAGGCACCCAGCGGTGCCTGCGCCAATCACGATATAGTCGAAATTATTATTAGCAGGGTGTGACATGAACGGGCTCCCGTAACGTAGCGGCGTTACTTAGCCGTAGGCATCACGAACTCGGCACCTGCATCGATGGAGTCTGACCAGCGCTGCATGATGGATTTCTGCTTGGTATAGAAGCGCACACCCTCTTCACCATAGGCATGCATATCGCCGAACAGAGAGCGCTTCCAACCGCCAAAACCGTGCCATGCCATAGGTACCGGAATGGGTACATTGATGCCGACCATGCCCACTTGAATACGGCGGCCAAATTCGCGGGCTACGTTACCGCTTTCGGTAAAGCAGCTAACTCCATTGCCAAACTCATGGTCGTTGATCAGCTCAATTGCCGTGGCAATATCTGGTACCCGCACGCATACCAGCACCGGGCCAAAGATCTCTTCCTTATAAATAGTCATCTCAGGCGTGACGTGATCAAACAGAGTGCCGCCCATCCAGAAGCCCTCGGCACAGCCATCGCCGGTTTTTGTGCTGTCGAACTCACGACCATCCACCACCAGTTGCGCGCCTTCTTCTACGCCCTTGTTGATATAGCCAGTAATGCGCTCATGAGCCTGACGGGTGACGATCGGGCCCATTTCCGCATCCAGCTGCATGCCATCCTTCACTTTCAGCGTCTTGGCACGCTCAGCCAATTTAGCTACCACACCATCCGCCACATCGCCAACCAGCACCGCCACGCTAATCGCCATGCAGCGCTCGCCCGCCGAGCCGTAAGCAGCGCCAATCAGGGCATCTACGGCTTTATCGAGGTTGGCATCCGGCATTACCACCATATGGTTTTTGGCGCCGCCCAGCGCCTGCACGCGCTTGCCATGACGAGCCCCCCGCTCATAGATCAGGTTGGCAATCGGCGTAGAACCTACAAACGACAGAGCTTTAACATCTGGATGGTCAATCAGCGCTTCAACGCTATCTTTATCGCCCTGCACGACGTTAAACACGCCATCGGGAAGACCTGCCTGCTTCAGCAAATCGGCCATCATCAGCGAGGCGCTGGGGTCAAGCGGACTAGGCTTAAGGACAAAGGTATTACCTGCAGCAATCGCCACCGGAAACATCCACATCGGCACCATAACGGGGAAGTTGAACGGCGTGATGCCAGCCACCACGCCCAGCGGCTGACGCATGGTCCAGTTATCAATACCGGTACTGACCTGTTCGGTGTAATCCCCTTTTAAAAGCTGCGGAATACCGCAGGCAAACTCGACGATATCTATGCCCCTGGCCACCTCCCCCTGAGCATCGGTGAACACTTTGCCGTGCTCCTTAGTGATCGCCTCGGCCAGCTCATCCTTGTGGGCATTCAGCAGTTCCAGAAAACGGAACATCACCCTTGCACGACGGATCGGCGGCGTATCCGCCCAGGCGTTAAACGCCGCTTGAGCTGCCGCAACGGCGGTATCGACATCTTGGGAGCTGGCTAAAACAACCTGGCCGGTCACCTCACCAGTGGCAGGGTTGAAAACATCCTGCGTTTGAGCATTTTCACCCGCAGTAACCTGACCGTTAATGTAATGTGCAATGGATGAAGTCATGGCGCCCTCTTATAAGATTTATTTAACCTTCAGCAACAAAATGTCGCTTTATAGGTAGATTATCCCAGTGAACGTCACAATCAATTGAGTTATTCAAAAGCTAGATATAAGGTTTACTAATATCACTAAATAAAGGAATGCCATGGATGATTTAGGCAGCCTGCGCGCCTTTGTGGCGGTGGCGCGTACTGGCAGCGTGTCTCGTGCGGCCCAGCAACTTCATCTAACGCAACCGGCGGTCAGCCTGAAGCTCAAGCAGCTGCAGGAGCAGCTGGGGCTTGGGCTGTTTCAGCGCCGCCCCCAGGGGTTGGCTCTCACCGCCGATGGCATGGCATTGTTGCCTACTGCCGAGCAGGCACTCACCAGCGTCAGGGCCTTCTTCCAAACTGCCACTGCGCTTCACACCACGGTGCGCGGGCAGTTGAAAATCGGCACGATTGTTGATCCGGAATTTATTCGCCTGGGGGATTTTTTACGCCGTCTAATGGCACGCGCCCCACAGCTGGAAACTGAACTGCACCATGGCATGAGCGGTAGCGTGCTAGGCCATGTGGAACGCGGTGATCTGGATGTAGGGTTTTATCTCGCCCCTCCGAGGGAAGGCACCGGCCATCAGCACCCGATGCTTGCCCACCGCGAACTGACTCAATTTGACTATCATGTCGTTGCGCCGCCGGGCTGGGAAGCACGCCTGACGGATACTCGCTGGGAAGCGCTGGCGTGTTTACCCTGGATTGTTACCCCAACCGACTCTGTGCATCACCGCTTGTTAGGACAGGTCATGAATGACCATGGCATTCAACCCAACCGGGTCGCTCAGGTAGATCAGGAAGCGTGCATGCTCGACTTAGTCAGGGCAGGGGTTGGATTGAGCTTGGCAAGGGATGCTCTGGCCATGACAGAACGACAAGAAAGTGGTCTATGCGTCGCCCAGAATATACGTTTGCCGTGCGCCCTGAGCTTTATCTGGAATCGTGAACGCCAAGGCGAGCCCGCCATTGAAACCGCACTGAACACCCTTGACGACGTCTGGATGACACGCACTTTTTAGAGCCTTTAACAGGGCTTATTGAGGCGTTTTTTCATATACCGAGGAACTGGCGCGCACAAATATCGTCAAAGGTTTGTATATCTTTTATTTCACTGGAGCGGCCATGTCTTTTGCCTATACCTTCCTTGCAGGGCATTTTGCAGCACGTCGACCGCTAATGGTTTTTACAGCGTTTATCGGTGCCTTGTCTGCCTCTTCTCTTGCGGCCAGTGAACACAGCAGCAATGTAGCAACGTTTGCAGGTGGCTGCTTTTGGTGTATGGAACCTCCGTACGACCGTCAAGCTGGCGTCATTTCCACTCGATCTGGTTATACAGGGGGCGAACGTGAGAATCCTACCTACCAAGAGATTGGTCGTGGCGATACGGGGCACGCCCAAGCCGTTGAGGTGATCTTTGACCCTGACAACATCAGCTACGAGCAGCTTCTAGAGATTTTTTGGTACAACGTGGATCCCTTTGCGGTTGATCAACAGTTTTGCGATGTAGGTACACAGTACCGATCAGCAATTTTTTATCACGACGAAGAGCAGCGTGCGCTTGCCGAAGCCACTAAAGCTGAAATAGAGCAACGTTTTGACCGCGAAGTTGCGACGCAAATCATGCCCGCCAGCGTGTTCTGGGAAGCCGAGGAGTACCACCAAGCCTACTACCAGAAAAACCCGCTGCGCTACCGCTTTTACCGCTACAACTGCGGCCGTGATAACCGTTTAGAAGAGGTATGGGGTGAGCAAGCGGGTGGTCCTACTTTCTAATAACGCAGGTTATCGCTAGTGATTAAGCAGTGTTCTGAGAAGGCTATCAAAAGCGACTATTGTTCAAGCACGCCTGCGCCGCTGCCACAGTTTCAGAACTAACACCACGACTACCCAGGTCACAAGTGCCGCGACAACATCGTCTAACACAATGCCAACGCCACCTTGCACGTATTCCGCCAAGTGAATCGGGGGCGGTTTTACGGCATCAAAAAAACGAAATATCGCAAATGCCAGTGCCATTACCAGCGGATGACGTGCAGCCTGCAAACCGATGACCGCAAGTGGAAAGGCTAGATACTCATCAGCAACGATACTGCCATGATCGCCTCCACCTAATTGCAGTGAGGCGTAGTGGCAAACCGGCACAGCCAGCGCCAATAGTGCTGCTATAATGGCACCTTGATGAGCAAGCGGCCGTCCCACAAGCCACCACGCCAGCGGTATCCCGAGCAAAGAACCAAAGGTGCCTGGTGCAACAGGTGCCAGCCCCAGTCCGAAGCCTGTGGCCAGCCATAAGTTTAGCGTTTCGAGCATTAACCTGCCTGCTGTGCCTGGCGCTCAAGTTCACGGGCGACCTCAGCTGGGATATTCAGCGCGCTTGCCAACTGATCTAACCACGCCCGCTCCATAGGGTTTTGGTCATCGGTCACTGCGACACTGATAAGATACATTTCCCTGGCGGCCTGGGGCGAATCCGCCTGATCAGCAAGGGCTTGGGCATCTAACGGCGCGTTAAGCTGTTGCTGAACCCAATTATGCAGCTCTTGGTCGGCACCTAGTGCATCAATTTGCTCAGTAATCAGCGCCCGCTCTTGCTCATCAATATGGCCATCGGCACGAGCGGCCATAATCATCGCCTGCAGAAGTTCAAGACTGCGCTGCTCCTGCATTTCGCCGCTTAGTGCTTCTACCTGTTCGCCTTCGAATGAGCTCTGAGTTGCCCCCTGCTGAGCCGTGTCATTTTTGGCTGCCTGAGAGTTTTGCCACGCTTGCCAAGCCAGCTTGCCCACGCCCGCAATAGCGGCATACTTAAGCGCATTGCCTCCGGTACTGCGACCACGTTGAGAGCCCAAGAGCATTCCCATTGCGCCGCCGCCGAGTAAGCTTGTCATGTCCAGACCACCACCACGACTGGCGTTTTGGTTGCTATGTCGGCTCTGGTTTCCTCCCATGCCCAACTGTCGGGCCAAACCACCCAGCATCCCTTTTACATCTAGGCCACCGCTCTGTGGGCGTTGCTGTTGACGGCTATTGTGCTGTCCCGTTTGCGCACCGCCGCTAGATGCTTGCTGCATAAGCTGCTGGAGAATGTTGCTTGCGTTCATCCTTGTACTCCCAAGTAATTTAACAGGCGACGTATTAATATACGTCACTCCACAAAGCGCATGTCGAGGCAGCACTCAACGCTGCTGGACACTGTTATATTAACGCGCCTTTCACGTCTACCGAACTTCCTTGACGGCTGGCTCGTACTTCAACACGGACCGGCATTTGCTCTTTGAGTTCGCTAACATGGGAGATAATCCCAATCATACGTCCGCCCATTTGCAGCTCGCTGAGCATGGCAATGGCTTGATCTAATGCATCCTGATCCAGGCTGCCAAAGCCTTCATCAATAAATAGCGCATCCAGCTGAATGCCACCCGCGTAGGCCTGTACCACGTCGGAAAGCCCCAATGCCAGCGCCAAGGCCGCCATAAACGACTCACCACCAGAGAGCGTCGCTACTGAACGGCTCTTGCCAGTGTAAGTGTCGGCCACGTCCAGCTCCAATCCTGACGCTTTATTGCCTTTTGAAGGATCTTCGCGGCGCACCAACTGATAGCGCCCGCGGCTCATACGCACCAGCCTTTCAGACGCTTGAATCAGTACGTCGTCCAACAGCACTCCTAGCACAAACCGCTGCAAGCTAATGCGATTACCAGTGCGTCCATTGGCCACCTCGCTGAGCGTTCCCCACACCCGATACTGGGCTTCAAGTTCGGCCTGGGCCGTGTGAGCGGCGGTCAGTTTTTGACGAACACCCTGCAGGGTTTTTAACCGCCCATCCTGCGCACGCCACGCCTCTAGCTGGGTATGCTCCTCTGCTTGAGCGGCTTCTGTCAGAGTGGTGAGTGCGGCGAGATCTGGCGGCGTTTTTTCGGCAAGCTGAGTGTGGTAATTGTGTAGCGCGCCTTCAAGCTCTGCTAGGCGGCGCTGATACGCCTCTATTTGGCGTGCCAGGTCTTGCCGTTGGTTATCTTCTAGCTGAGCAGCCTGAAAGGCAGCTTCACTTTCAAACGAACTGGCTTGTAGTGCCGTTTGCCACTCAGACTGCGCTTGTTCAAGCGCTTGCTGGCTACGCTCTACTCGCTGATTCGCGCCACGCAGCTGCTCTTCTGACCGCGCCTGCTGGGTTTGGTTAGCTGAGAGCACCTGCTGAGCACACTCCCAGGCTTGCTCAAGCTCAGCAATCTGGCTGTCTAGCTCCGTGAGCGTTTGGCGCATGGTCAACGGGTTGCGGGCATCCTCTGGCAGCGATTGACTTAATTGATCGCGCTGGCTCTCTACTCGTAGCGCTTCCTCTTTAGCCTTTTCAACCATAGGCCGCTGGGCTTTGAGTTGTTTATCCAGCGTGCCCCAACCACTGCGTAGCTCGTCACGGGCACTGTTTTGCTGGTGAATCTCACCCTCGACATTTTTTTGACGCTCGACTTGGCGGCGTAATTGTTCACATGCCTGTTGTAACGCAGCCTGCGGCTGGTTGGCCCACTCGCCTAGCTGTTGACTAAGGCGCTGCCTCTGCTCGGCGTTGTAACGAATCTGTTGTGCTAACTGTTGATCCTGACGCTCGGCGGTTTCTAATGCGTGGCGGGCCTGTTCCTCGGCTGAGCGGGCTGTTTCCACCTGGGTTTGGGTAACGATGTCAGTATGTTTAACCGCCGGAGCTGGGTGCTCAAGGCTGCCACACACTGGGCAAGGTGCGTCCTCTTCAAGGGTGAGCGCTAGCAGTGCGGCTTGCCCTTGGTGCCAGCGCATCTCTTGCTCAGTCGCGTGCCGCCTAGCCTGCTCCGCTTCTCTGCGTCGGTGGTTGAGAGCCTCCGCAGCCTGTTGTTGCTGAGCAGTGAGCTCACGCCCCTGCCGAGTCAGATCATCCAACTCTTGTCGCTGAGCTAGCAGGCTCTCATGGCGACTTAGCTCTGCGGAGGCGCTGGCCAGCTGCTGCCCCTCCGCTTGCAGGCGCTCAAGATTAAGGCTTATCACTTCACCTTGTTGGCGAATGCTGTCTAACTGCGCCTCATCGCGCTTTAGGGTGGCATCGGCTTGCTGCCAAGCGACCTGGGCCGTTTGCAAGCGCGCTTCAAGCTCGCTTAACTGCTGGCCTTTGTGGATAAACTCGCCCAACTGACGATGGCGTTCACGTAGTGCGGGCAGTTCGGCTTGGCGCTGACGCGCCGTTTCAAATGCACGCTGTGCTTGTTCAGTATTGGTACGCTGGGTAGTTAGCGCGGCAGTTGCCTGCTGCTGCTCTGCTTGAGCGGTACTCAGCGCCTGTTGCGCTTGGACTAACGCAGTGCTGTGAGGCCGCAGCGCTCGGGCGTGGTCACTTTGGGTCAAGCGGTTCTGAGAGGCCGTTATTTGCGCCTGCTGCTCAAGGTGGCGTGCTTTCTCCGTGGCAAGGCTGTCCCGCGCTTCAAATTGGCGCTGTAGCGTTAGGGCTTCATCTCGCCGCTGTTCAGCGCTGCGGCGCTGCTGCTGAGCGGCTTCAAAACGCTGGCGCGCCTGCCCTACTTGCGGCGTTAGCGCCGCTAACTCTTGCGCTAACGCCGCTTCGCTTTCCAGCTCACCACCGGCTAAAATGCCACTGATATGTTGGCGATGATCATTCACCGCTCGTTCAATTTGATTTGCCTGGGTACGCAGACGCTCTTCAATGCGCTGAAAAATCTGGGTTTGAAACAGCTGAGAAAAAATTTTCTCGCGATCCTTCGACTCTGCTAGCAGCAGTTCGCGAAACTTCCCTTGGGGGAGCACCATGACTTGGCGAAACTGGTTAGCATCCAGGCCTATTAATGCATGCAGTTGGCTGTTGGCATCAGTGACCTTACGCGCCACCAGACATTCATCCTCTTCACCTTCCGGAGTCAGCCGCCACAGCTGGGCTTCAGCACTTTGTGTGGTAGTGCCTTCGCCAGTCGCCTTGGGGCGCTCCTGCTGAGGCACCCGACGCACTCGATAAGCTCCCTCGCGCAGGCGAAAATCCAAGCTGACCTCAGTTAGTAAGGTATCGGCGGCCTGGTCGCAACGCATTTGCCCAGCATCGCGGTCATTACCGGTGGTTTGGCCATAAAGCGCAAAGCAGATAGCATCTAATATCGAGCTTTTTCCGGCACCCGTGGGGCCGTTAATCAGAAACAGTGGGCTTTTGCCCAGCGCAGTAAAATCGATTGTTTCTTTGCCTGCAAAGGGGCCGAACGCCTGCATGGTGAGCGCTAACGGCGTCATGGCTGGCTCTCCTGCTCACGACTTAGGGCAGTGATAAGCTCACGCATAGCGGTGGCCTGCTCATCACTCATGGTGTCTCCACTGGTTTGGGTAAAGAAATCGCTAAACATGTCCAACGCGCTGAACTGCAGCCGCTCGCGATCTAGCTGCTGACGCCCTCGCGCTTCCAGCATGCCAGGCTTCTCTAAATGCAGCACATTGGGGTAGACCTCGCGCAGCTTGCCCATGGGGTCAAGAATCGCGTGGCGGTCGGTCAGCCGTACTAACAGGTAGTCATCAGCCTGGGCATCAGCTCTGCCTTGTACTAACAGCTCGGCCAGTTCGCCTTCCAACACACGTACCTCTCGGCGCGGTATCAACGGGCGGTGTTCGATCTGGTTCACCCCCTCTGGGCCAATATCCACCAGCGTGACGCCTTTGCGCTGGTTAGCCTCTGAGAAGCTGTATTTAAGCAGCGAGCCGCTGTAGCGAATATGTTCACCGCCGCGATATTGCGGGCCATGAAGGTGGCCTAAGGCGACATAGTCAAACGGCTGCATCGGCTCCCAAGCAACACTTTCCGCGCCTCCTAAGGTTAACGGGCGTTCTGAATCACTGGCACTGCCACCATCCACAAAGCAGTGGCTCATCAGTACGGTGGGACGGCCAACTTGGCGCTGGGTGTTGATACGTTCGACTAAGTAGCGGTGAGCACCATCAAAGTCGCGTACATCCACCGAAAACTGGCTGCGCACATACTCTGGGTCAGCGTAAGGAATACCGAACACATCCACGTCTGCCCCGTTAATCGACAGTGTCACGGGGTGATCGCAGGCGGATAGATCAGACAGAATATGCAGCCCTGCTTGGCGCAGGTGGCGCGCACCGAAGCCAAGGCGCTCAGCGCCGTCGTGGTTGCCAGAAATCATAATCACCGGCAAACCACGCTTTTCACACAACTCACCAAGCACGTCATCTAATAGCGTGACGGCGGCGGCTGGAGGCACCGAACGGTCATAGATATCACCAGCAATCAGCACAGCATCCACCGCATCGCGGTCAACAATCTCCAGCAGCTGATTCAGCACATGGCGTTGGTCTTCAAGCAGCGAGAGATTGTGAAACAGCCGCCCTAAGTGCCAATCGGCGGTATGAAGTAGTCGCATGGCAGGCTCAACGCAAAAAATATGACCTATCATAGCAATCCACCTTCCAAACTGTCTTTCACCCTTCCGCAAAAAGCCCCGCACATGGCGGGGCTTAGAGAAGGGGTGCTGGCTGAGACCTAGTTGCGGAATGCATCCGGGTACGTGGTTAGATCGATTCCCCACAACAGGGGGAGTAAGAAATAAACCGCCGCCACAATCAGCAGTAACGAAAAAATATTAAGCCAGAACCCATTGCGTACCATCTCAATAATTTTGATTTTACCGGTGGCAAAAATGATCGCGTTAGGCGGTGTCCCCACCGGCAGCATAAAGGCGCAGTTGGCTGCCATTGCCGCTGGCACCATCAGTACAAATGGGTGAATGTCCAGCGCCAGGGCCAGCGATGCCAGTACCGGAAGAATCATCGTGGCTGTTGCTGTGTTGGAGGTGATCTCGGTCAAAAACAGCACCATTCCAGCGGCTAACAAGATCACCAGCAAGAAGTTAACGCCCTCCAGCACACTCATCTGACCACCGATCCACACGGCTAATCCAGAAGAACTGAAACCAGCAGCAATCGCCAAACCACCGCCAAACAGCAGCAAAATACCCCAAGGCACATCCCTGGCGATATCCCATCCCAGTAGGCAACCACCTTTGTTTGGCGAAGGAATCAAGAACAGTGCAATCGCCGCTACAATGGCGATCATCGTGTCGTTAATACCAGGAATAGCCAGAATCTGGCCTTGCCATAAGAAAGAACGGGTAATCCAGAAAAATGCCGCTGACAGGAAAACGACCAACACGGCCTTCTCTTCGAAGGTAATCCTTCCCAATGCTTCCTTCTCTTGGGCAATAAGTGCTTTACCTCCGGGCAGGCTGCTAAATTTAATCGGGTAAATAAAACGCGTCAGCATCAGCCAACCAATAAACAGCAGTATCACAACGACTGGAAAAGCAAACATCATCCAGCTGGCAAAGGTGATTTCTACACCAAACAGCTCATTCACGATCGCTGCCAGAATAATATTAGGAGGGGTACCAATCAGCGTTCCTAAACCACCGATCGTGCCGCCGTAACCAACCCCAAAAATGAGCGCCTTGCTGAATTTATCAATGTCTTCGCTATGGTCACCCTCGCTTTTATTCAGCTCCTGGGTCACCTGATACACAATCGCGGTGCCGATAGGCAGCATCATCATGACCGACGCGGTATTGGATACCCACATCGACAAAAAGCCGGTGGCCGCCATAAAGCCGAACACAATACTGTTAATGCTAGTGCCCAGTACCGAAATAATATTGAGTGCAATACGCTTATGCAGGTCCCATTTCTCCATCGCCAGAGCAATCATAAAACCGCCGAGGAAAAGGAAAATAATAGGATTGCCATAAGCCGCTGTTACCGCACTACTCTCAAGCGCCCCAGTAATGGGCAGTAGCACGATGGGCAGCAGCGACGTGACCGGAATAGGGATCGCTTCGGTGATCCACCAAACAGCCACCCATAGCGTGGTGGCAAGTACCATTCGGCCTTCTATGCTCAGGTCCGCAGGGTGAAAAAACAGCAGTACAAACGCAAACAGCATCGGCCCTAACACCAAGCCAACCTTTTGAGCTTTAGTATAAGCAGGCGGTTTCGGCGGTTTGCCACCCGCGCTTTGTTGCTTGCCTGAAGGGTTAGAGGATGAACGCCCTGCGCCAGAGGCTGGCAACGCGCACATAAGTAGATGTTTGACTTGGTCATGGGAGTGCCAAAGCGAATCCCAGAGCGTCATCGTGGCAGTTCTGCGCATTATTTAAGTACCGCTCGCAGTCAGGTGAACGAAAGGCCGCTTCGTAAAGCAAAACCCTATGACGTATTAAAAAACTAGCTAGCTTTTTCGGTGCCCTTTATTCACTGCGGGAAAGGATTAGTCCAGCGAACTGCCGGAAATTACAACCAAAGTCTAACCACTTTAGTCGCATTTATTAATTTGCCTTACCCTGACATGACACTGCGCTCTTATCACGGTAGGTTTGAGTCGCTTTTCCAAGGAGATACTCACGTGCTCGACCGTTTCGCCATGCCGCTAACCCATCGTCCACTGGCCAGTTTGGCTCGGCATCTCAACAGCAGACAAATTACTCCTGATCAAGTCACCCTGGTTGCTTTTCTGGTTGGCATGAGCGCACTACCGCTACTGGCCTTTGAATATTACGTTTTAGCACTAATAGCGATTTTATTGAACCGACTGGGTGACGGGCTGGATGGTGCCCTTGCCCGACTAAGCGGCCAGCAAAGCGATGCAGGCGGGTTTATTGATATCGGGTTGGATTTTGTCTTTTATGCCGCGATAGTACTGGGGTTTGCGCTGGCTAACCCCACGCAAAATGCGCTAGCGGCGGCGGTACTGCTATTCGCGTTTATCGGAACGGGGACTTCGTTTTTAGCCTTTGCTATTGCGGCGAAAGCTCGCAATGTCGAACGGCCAAACTTTCCACAAAAAGCCTTTTACTATTTAGAGGGCTTAACCGAAGGGACAGAAACCATTATCGCGCTGGTGCTATTCTGTCTCTTCCCACAGCATTTCCCTTGGCTAGCGGGCCTGTTTGCAGCCGCTTGCCTAGTCACAGCAGCCACACGGCTATGGGGCGGTTATTGGACACTGAAGCACTCTCGAGGCATTGGACGCTAGAAATATTAGACCATATCGCTTAATGAAATCCTTGTCAGATAGGCAATCATTGGCCCCAGTTAACTTTTATAAATATTTTGCCTATGCAATTGCTTCTCACAAAACACTGTATTAGCCTCAATGGATACAAGTAGTGTACAACGTATATGGTTACTCTGTTTGTACAACAGTCATTGTACGCATTCACAAGGAGTCGTGGCATGCACAACACCCAACTAGCAGACATTTCTCAAGCAGGTCTCCAATTAGCGATCCAAGAGATCAAAGAAGAAATGTTTGACACCCCAGAGTGCGACTACACCATCGCTAAACTGCTTAGCCATTGCGGCCAGTTTGAAGCAGCTGAACGTCATATCGACGAAATGTTGCTGAAATGGGGAGCCTCCCCAGATGTAGTCACCCTTACCGAACAGGCCTATGCCGATATGGCAGCCTTAAGCACAACTGATACCGTACCATCTACCTCTCACACGGCACACGGTCTTTCATACTTCACACCCACCGCCCCAACAGCCGTCGCTTAATTACTTACCCACGCAATAAAATAAAACGGCTTGCCGCTTAGAGAGCAAGCCGTTCTTTTGTGACCCGTGAAGCACTTGCACCCACTCGCATCGCTATAACCTGACATGATCATCTCCGCCAATGTGCTAGAGAAGCCCTTCCCCCAGCGCCATTACCAGTGAGCGCCTTGCACTGCCTTATGGTGAGTATCTAAAAGTCGACGCATAAAGGATGTCACTGGAAGTCATCAACACAATCGTTGACAGGCTAACGTTCTTTATATAGAACGTTCTATATAAAGAACAGCTGGACGACAGGTCATGGATAAGCCCTCACTCAACACGCTAGGCCAACACCTTCAAGCACTTCGGCTTGAGCGGGGCTGGTCGCTGTCGCATTTAGCCAATAAAGCGGGTATTGCCAAATCTAACCTGTGCCGCCTTGAGCAAGGCAACGGCAATCCAACTCTGGATACTATCTGGCGGTTGGCAGTACAGCTTAACGTGCCCTTCGGCACGTTGGTTGCCCCCATTAATGTGCCTCTCGGCGAAGATGGCGTGCAGGTGCAGCTGATTGATCAGGGAAAAGGCGTGCCCCAGGTAGATGCTTACTGGATGCGTTGTGCTCCCCATACCCTGCGCCACGCTGAAGCTCATACACGGGGTACTCAAGAAACGCTGACCCTGATTAGCGGCTGGTTAGAAGTAGGTCCAGAGGGAGCCACCACAGTGCTAACGCCTGGAGAGACCAAAACGTTTCCCGCCGACCAGCCACACTGCTACCGCACCCAAGACCAAGAAGCCACCATGCTACTCACCGTTACCTACGGCGAACAGGGAGATGCATAATGAACCAACTTGCCAACCACTCGCCGTGGCGTAGCGCACTGCAGGGCGTACGGGAAGCCATTCCTCTATTAGGCGGCTACATTCCAGTGGCGCTGTCGTTCGGGTTAGTGGCTAGCCAGGCAGGCTTTAGCACGCTGGAAGCCACGGCTATTTCAGCGCTAATTTACGCAGGCGCTTCACAGTTTCTGTTTGTCGGTATGATCGCCACCGGCGCACCGCTATGGTTGGTGGTGGCGCTAACACTGCTGATCAACGTACGCCATGTGGTGTACGGCCCCAACCTAGCCGGACTATTACCACGCAGTCGCCACTGGCCTTGGCTAATGCATGGTCTCACCGATCAAGTGTTTGCCCTGGCCTTAACCCGGCTTCCACAGCTGCCAGACGCTAAGCGTTTTAGCTGGTTTGTGGGCGCATCGCTACTAGCGTGGAGTGCATGGATTGTAGGTACTACGGTGGGCGCCACAGCAGGTGAAGCATTTACCGCACGCTGGCCGCTACTGGGAGAAATCATGCCCTTCGCACTGCCCGCACTATTTTTGACCATGGTGGCACCGCGATTCACCAATAAACGCTGGGCAGCCGCCATGGGGTGCGCCATTTTAACCGCACTGGGCTTAACCATCGCGGGGTGGAGCAACGTGGCTATTCCGCTTGCTGCTGCCTGCGGCGCACTGTGCTTTTACATGGTGAAATTCGAAACATGGAGGCGCACATCATGAGTATCGAGCTATGGCTAGCCGTGGCGGTTTCCGCTATTGGCACTCTACTGATGCGCGTGGTGCCCTTCTTATGGATGCAGCGTCGCCTGGGTAGCGACACGGGCATTAACACGATGCCTCAGTGGCTGGGTATTCTTGGGCCATTAATGATTGCCGCCGTGCTGGGAGTTTCCATTGTGCCAGTCAACCCAAGCGCTATTTCCTGGCTAGCCACCGCCATCGGGCTTTCCATCACGCTACTGGTGTGGTGGCGGTTACGTTCTTTAGGCTGGCCCGTGGCTGCCGGAGTCGCGGCGTTTGGCTTAGTAGAGCTCGTAGCAACGCTTTAACGCTTGGCCGCTTTTTCCATCAAGTACTCCGCCACGGCTTGGTAGGCGGGTAGCGAAGTAGGATCGTTAGCCGCATTGCCCGCCATCGGGTGCGATGCAAAGCGCACAATCACCATCTCAGCGGTAGGGTCAATATAAATGGTTTGTCCGTGTACGCCTCTAGCGGCAAAGGCACCATGCTCGTTATGCAGCGACCACCACATGCCACGGTAGCTGCCGCCAGGTAAGTAACGGTAGTCCGCGGCCGCAAACGCTTGTCTGTCGCCGCCTTGTCGAATGCGCTCAACGGCCGCGGCGGGAAATAGCTGCTCGCCATTCATTCGGCCTTCATTGAGCACCAGCTGCCCTACCCTGGCCATATCCCGAAGGCCCGCACTCAAGCCACCACCAGCGAACGGCGTACCGATAGAATCTACCGTAAAGTAGCCATCCTGTTCCATGCCTAACCGCTGCCAAAGTCGCGAAGACAACAGCGATGCCACCGACTCGCCCGTCGTGCGCGCGATCACCCATCCCAATGCATCGGTGTTGATCGTTTTATAGCCAAATACTTGCCCGTGCTCGCCTTGCGGTTGCACCGTCGCTAAATACTCATAATAGGTGCGCGGTCCGGTGTAATCGTCTGGTTTGGGTAACGGGCTTGCCGCGGCATTGTAGGCCCAGATTTCAGCGTTGGGATCACTGTAATCTTCGCTGTAAGCAAGACCAGTGGTCATCTCAAGCAACTGTTTTACAGTGGCATTACCAAAAGCACTGTCGGCTAATTCCGGCAGAATATCCCCCACCAACACCTGCTCATTCAGCACGCCTTCTGCCACCAGAATTTCACCCAGCAAGCCAGTCATGGATTTAGTCACCGACATAGCGCCGTGCTGGCCCGTTTCATCTAAACAACCGGAATAAACCTCATACACCACTTGTCCCTGGTGAAGTATCAGCAGACCATCGGTGTAGTTCTCATTTAGCGATGCCTGCCAAGACATAGACTCGCTACCGTCAATCGGGGTGAAAGTGACATCGTTTATCGCGTCATCTAATGCGTAGGTCAGCGGCACAGGCGCGCCCAACCCACGGCTAACCTGCTTAGTGGGCAGTAGCTCGCGGAAGTGACACACCGTCCAGCGCATTTTGGGGAAGCTAAAGTAGTTGGAGTCCGGCTGGCCAATCACCCGCTCCGGCGCGGGAGGAAAACCCTGCATCCATCCTAGCCGGTTAGGGTCAGAGTCTTCAGCGCTTAATACCTGAGTGCTCGCCTGCTGAGCATTAGCGGAGACCGCCCAGCTAAGGAGTACAACGGGTATCACAAACGTAAAAACAGCGATAAAACGGCAACGTATCAGCGGCATTACCAGCTCCTTGGTTAGCTGTTCAGGCTCAAGATGAACAGGCAATGCACCCAGTATAGATAGAAAATCCTCTTGCCTAACAGAACAGTTGGCGTCAACGCCAAAAGCCCAGCAGCGAGCTGGGCTTTTGGTAGAAAGCGAGGTCGGCGCTGCATTCCTTGCAGCGCGCAGTGCAACATCCTGTTTAGGCATATCCGTTGCCACACTGATACTGACATTAGGCGCTAATTCAATCACTCACTGTGCGCTGGCGTACACAGTTGCAAAATACTCACAGCCCAAAAAATTTACCGCTTCTACGCCTACTTAAATGAGCGCTATGTGCGATAACGTACAGAGTTTATTTCCAAGCACTCTATACTTAAAAGATATGTGCCTATCAACTTGAGGTGGCCAACCCTAAAACACACAATTCGGCACCCCTAGGTGGACGACTTTTCATCAGAAGCGGCGCGTCAATTAAGGATAAGGTGATATTCAATGCTTGAACCACGTGATTTTCAGCAAAATGCGTTGCTTGGTTTACTGCCGCAAGAAGAACTGAACCGCCTTTTGCCTCATTTTGAGGAAGTGACGCTTACCCTGGGTCAATCGCTGTGTGAATCAGGGCAGCACATGAACTATGTCTACTTTCCGCTGGATTCCATCGTCTCGCTACTGTGCGTAATGGAGAATGGTGCCTCTACGGAAATTGCTGTCGTAGGCTATGAAGGAGTCGTGGGCGTATCGTTGTTCATGGGCGGTGAAACCACCCCCAGCCGCGCGATCGTGCAGAGTGCCGGAAAAGCACTACGCCTAAAAGGCCAGCTGCTCAAAAACGAATTTTACCGCGCTGGCCCCATGCAGCGACTGCTGCTGCGCTATACCCAAGCCCTGCTGACACAAATGGCGCAAACAGCAGTTTGCAATCGCCATCATAACCTCGACCAGCAGCTATGCCGCTGGCTGCTACTCAGTCTTGACCGACTACGAGGCAATGAACTGATTATGACTCAGGAGTTAATTGCCAACATGCTGGGCGTTCGTCGCGAGGGAGTCACCGAGGCGGCGGGTAAACTGCAGAGGGCTGGCCTGATCTCCTACCACCGAGGGCATATCAACGTGCTTGACCGACTAGGCCTAGAAGAGCGGGTTTGCGAATGCTATTCGGTCGTTAAGGACGAGTATGACCGCTTGTTAAACCACCATAACGTTATGTGAGCGATAGAAATGAAGCCGCTAACATAATGCTAATAGTTTTAGCGAGTTATGTACGCTAGCGTGCCGACGCTTGATTTATCCAATGTTAATATGTGGATACATAGCCAGAAGGCCTTCTGACGATGTATCTGCAGCCGACATCGAAATGATAATAACCTTCATTGTGCCGATTGCCAGGTTCTTTCAACCGGAGAGGCACATGACGTCTATTTTTCACGCTGCCGATGCCAATCAATTGCTTGCTGATCTGCCTGTCGCTGAGCGGGATGCCTTTATAGCTACCTGCGAAACCGTGCAACTTACCTTTGGCGAGGTGCTGTACCAGCCCACCCAGCAAGTTACCCATGCCTACTTTCCTATCGATAGCTTCATTTCACAGATCGCCATACTGGTAGACAGTCGGCTTGAAGTCGCGATGGCAGGACGTGAGGGCATGCTAGGTATTTCACTGGTGCTTGGCGTCGAAGAAGCACCGCTGCTTGCATTAGTTCAAGGTGAGGGGCAAGCCCTACGCATTAACGCGGCCAACTTTCAACGGCTCCTGTTAAGTAGTCCTGTATTGCATCAACGCCTGAAACGATACCTCTATGTGGTCATGAACCAACTGGCTAACTCAGCAGCTTGCATTCATTTTCACCGTATTGAAGAGCGCCTCGCTCGCTGGCTATTAATGACCCATGACCGCGCCAAGACGAATACCCTGCAGCTGACCCACGAGTTTCTAGCCATGATGCTAGGCGTTCGACGCGCGGGGATTACACTAGCGGCCATTGCCCTGCAGACACGCGGCCTTATCCGCTATCACCGCGGAGAAATCATCATCATTGACCGACAGGGACTGATCGAAGCGTCCTGTAAATGCTATGCCGACGACTGCGCATTGTATTCCAAGATGTTGATATTATAAAAAAATCATTACAGTCAACACGACAACTTGCTGATAAGGCAAATAGGCATCCCTGACGTGAGCGGCTATGCATGCCACCTAACGGACCACCCTACCATGGAAACTTCTTCGTCAAATTTTCCACGGCATTAGCGCGCAGCACTAGGGCTAAAAATGGTTCGAATAGCGAGGATGGAAGCACTGACACTATTCCTTGTGAGTGCCGTTACACTGAGGGTGGGACTCTCTAAGGGTTGATAGTCTCGATACTCAATGTTTCGAATCTAGGATCACTGGGCTTATCAGATCTAACCGGTATAACTAGTTCAGCGCTGCCAGTATGTGCAAATTGCTGCTATATTCGACTCCCTAACCCCTCTTTTTACGGCGGGTTCAAGGCATTTCGTGAGATGGAGGAATCGCCCAGTTCTTTGATGAGCTCAATAGCATCTTTTCGATCCATAATTTTAGCCACCTCCAGAGAATTAGGCGTCGGCCGCCCTCCAGCCTCCACGATAAGATTAAGCAACTCCATTGAGCCTCCAATGATAGCAGCATTGAACGGACTGTCTTCACCCAAACAGAAATAATTGGCATTCGCCCCCTCATTGATTGCAGCTCGCGCAGCTTCAAGGTCGTTATAGTTTGCTGCCTGGATCAAGCGTTGTGTAGGGCTAAGATGCTGATCATGAATTCGAACTTCCGGTGGATCAGGAAGAGGCCAATCTTCAGGGCCTAAACCTAATTTGAGTAAAGAGTTACCTGGAAAAGAATGAGGCGGAATATATAAACTAAAACGTGCCACTTCAGATTCAGCTTTGTTTGCATTCGAAAGCGCTCGTCCAGCCGTGTCATAACGTACTCCACTACACGGATCGAAGAATACGGTAGGGGTTTGTTTATCATTATCAACAAATCGGAGCATACATCGCTCTACCGGTCCAAAACTTACAGCAACAAAATATTCTTCGCTTAGCGAGCGATATGCTTGGTGCGTAATATCGGGCGGAGTGATCGATAATATCTGCGACAAGACCCGAGCGCCTGAATAGGTGTACATTTTATCGATACTGACTTGATGGGTTTCTCCATCAGGGTCAGCTCGCTTCATCACATTGTCTTCTAACTCATTTAAGTCTGCCTCTGTACGCCGATAGATAAACACTGGGTAATCGATGTATTCGATGATCAGTCGCTGACCAGGTTTAAGCTGAGACAGGTTCACATCAACGGTTTCTTTGGCCTCCTGAAGATGTCGATTAATCAAGGACTCCGGATAGCCATCAGCGAAAACTGGTGTCACGAACATTTTGACTGCCATCGCGACAGCACCTACCACCTGCCCAATACGCATAAAAATTCCTTTTTATATTATAATCAATATTTTAAAAACCAATTTCACATTACCAAATACCTGTCTTGATGCCTGAGCTCAGGGAATAAAGAGAAAAATATCAACCTGACACTCAACCTCCCTCCCCGCCCGCAATGACGAAGAAACCATGGCAAGAATACTGGCCAAGCTCAAGAACAAGGACGTAAAAAAGGTACAATTGCAGTAGGTAAGTAATTGAATTCTAGCATTTGAGCCACTGCGCTACTTCTTCATGACTAGCTAGAGTAGATGCATAGCAAACCTTCTGTGCCACCATGCACTTACCGTGTAACACATGAGGATATGTATCATGAGCGATGCTACCTTTACCTTTCAGGTCGATGAGGACCTTAAAACAGAATTTTCCAGTGTAGCCAAGGCCCACGACCGTACAGGGGCACAGCTTCTGCGCGACTTTATGCGCAGCTATGTGGCGCAGCAGCAAGCACAGGATTATGACTCTTGGTTGATTGCCAAGGTAGAGCAGTCACGAGCTTCTGCGGAAGCAGGTAATCTTATCCCAGCCACCGATGTTGAAGCCAAGTTTGCAGCCCGTCGTGCAGCAACCCAAGCCCGGCTGGCAAAGACTAAATGATAGAGCTGGCCTGGACACCGGAGGCAATACAAGACCGTCATGACATTTACGATTACATAGAGATTGAAAACCCGCTGGCGGCCTTGACGCTAGATGGGCTTTTTTCCGAGCAGGCCGCAATTCTGATGAATCACCCTAGCAGCGGACGGACTGACAGGACGCCGGGCACCCTCGAGCTGATCGTCCACCCCAATTACATGCTTGTCTATGACATCGTGTGCATACAGGTACGTGTGCTTAACGTGGTGCATACGGCTCTCCAATGGCCACCTGCAACCCAACGTTAGGAGTAAATCAAGGGAAGACTTGCGGATGAGGCTTTCCAGGTTGACGCACAGGGACAGTGGCTCAAGCGTTACTTGGACATAGCAACCGCGTCGTCACAAGCCGTCACGCTCATGGCCTACCCCAAGAGCATGAAAGACAGCTTAACGCCCGATGAAAAGGCTGCACTGAAAACACTGACCCACCAACTGAAGGGGGAAGTTTCCAAATGAGCATTTTTGACGAACTGCAAACATCGCTGCAGGAAGCCGTTGAGATCAAACATGGTAAAGCGCAGGCCAGTCGCATCACACGCCATGAGGTGGCTGATGTAAAAGCCATTCGCGCCAAGCTTCATGTCTCTCAGGCGGAGTTTGCCGAGGCCATGGGAACTAGTGTGGACACCATCAAAAGCTGGGAAACCAAGCGCCGTAACCCAACGGGGCTAGCCGCTAAGGTACTGGCGACAATTCAAGACAACCCAGCTTTTTTCAACGAACTTGCTTCGCATTAGCGCTTTTACCAATACAAGCAATGACCTTTGGCCAGGCAAAGATTAATCTTCGCCATGCTATCGAATATAGCAACTCGCCAAGAGAACAGGGCCGCCATGCTAAGTCCTGCTCTTTCGCGTCCTCTCGGCCAAGGCGGCAACCTTGGTTGGGAATCCTTTTCTTCATTTCGTCTTCCCTGATTTCCTTGTAGTAGCTCTCTAATAAAGAAGCCACTACATGAAGTATTCCTATGTCTAAATTTACATATTTGGTTGACAGGCATCAACCGAATCATCACATTGTCAACTTAAACCATCTTAAAATAAGGTAGAAAATCATGCTGCATGATCGTATACATCGTGCGCGTGTCCTTAAGAATATGACCTTGCAGCAGTTAGCTGATCTGCTGGGAGACATAACCAAGCAAGCTCTGTCGAAATATGAACAGGGCAAGGACGCGCCCAGTTCGACTCGCTTGATTCAGCTGGCGGATGCGCTTGGGGTTAACCCTGAGTATTTTTTCCGTTCAGACTCAGTAGAACTGGGAAAAGTAGATTTCCGTAAGCACTCTGCCTTTGGGAAACGCCAGCAAGAAGCCGTCAAGGAGCAAGTGCGTGAGCATCTTGAGCGCTATTTAGCAGCAGAGAGCCTGTTTCACACCGGCCAATCACCTGATGAATTTTCCAAATGGCATCAGCGTTTTTCCGTATCCAATATCGATGAAGTTGAACAAGCAGCTAATAAACTCCGCGAAGAATGGCAGCTTGGGCTAAACCCCATCGCCAATATGACTGAAACCCTGGAAGAAAACGGCATTAAAGTCGTCAGTCTTCAGGCTCACGAGAAATTTGATGGGCTTTGCGCCCTCGTCAACGATGGCGCGGATGCCGTTATTGTCAGTAATACTGAGCGTCCTGGTGAACGTCAGCGTTTTAATCTCGCCCATGAGCTAGGACATTTGGTTATGTCATTGCCTGAGGAGCTTCATGGCACTCGGGGTGAAGAAAACTGGTGCCACCGCTTTGCTGGGGCGTTTCTCTTCCCTGCAAATCAAGTGCGCGTCACCTTTGGTGAGCACCGCAAACGGGTGCTGTTCCAAGAGTTTCTTTTGGCCAAGGAGGAGTGGGGTATTTCTATTCAAGCCACTTTGCGCCGGTTATATGACCTGGATATCGTTAGTTCGAGCTTCTATCAGAACACTTTTCGCCTGTGGTCGATGAAGGGTTTTCGAAAAAGTGAACCTGGTCGACAAGAGCCTGAAAAATCCTATCGCCTGAAGCAATTGGTTTACAGGGCGCTGGCTGAAGGACTGGTTACTCCTTCAAGAGCAGCGGAGTTACTCAGTGTAAGCCTCGGCGAGATTGAGGAAATCATGGCAAACGGACAGGCAGGTGATGGTGAGCATGTCAGCGAAAATTCTTGTCTCTGATACCAATATCTGGATAGATCTTCACCGCAGTGGCCTGCTTGAAACCGTGTTTGCCCTACCTCACCAGTTCGTTACCACCGACTTTGTGTGGCGGGAGCTGAAAAAGCCCACTGGCCAAGAATTAACGGAATTAGGCCTTGTGGTTGAGGCATTCAATGGTGAGGAAGTTACAACGCTTTTTATGCTACGCCAAACATTGGGTAATTCCTCACTAGCGGATGTGTCGTGCTACTTCCTAGCCAAGGAAAGAGGCTGGACGCTGCTGACCAATGACGGCGCACTCAGGAAATCAGGGCAACAAAGCAAACTAGAGGTTCGTGGTGTACTTTGGATATTAGATGAGCTGGAAGCTCATGCCCTTCTTTCGCCAAGCCAACTGGCCGACTCTTTGGAATCGATGCTAAAAGCGGGTGCCAGGCTACCGAAAAACGAATGCCATCAACGACTAGACCGTTGGCGATAGTATTTGCCTATACAGGCACGCACGAACCTATAAAATTTATAGCCATACTACCGCCTTAGACCATAGCGGCATAATCATGCGTACTCGCTTAGTCACTCAGTTGTATAGACTTAAGAAATTGAAAGCTTTTATTGCCGCAAACCAAGGGACTGATAATCCCCAGCTTTTAAAATAGGCAAATATAGAAATGGTGGGCCCAGTAGGACTTGAACCTACGACCAAGGGATTATGAGTCCCCTGCTCTAACCAACTGAGCTATAGGCCCGCAAAGCGTGCATATAATAGCGAATGTGTTCGGGCGAGGCTACCCCTAGCAGTGCTATCTTGTGGTGATCGCAGCAATTTTTTAGGGGCACTTATTTAAAAGCGTGAGGTCTGGTAGTGAGTTCCTAATGCGGAGACGCGCTGTGAAAGCTTTGATTGCTCTTATCCCGCTATTGTTGGCGGTGCCGGTTCATGCGGATTGGCAGCTAGACCCTGGTCAGTCGCAGGTACAGGCGTCGATTACTCAATTAGATGGCGATGCCCCACAAACCCACCACCATCAGGTGAGTAATTTGCAGGGTGATATTTCTGATGATGGCACCCTGCGCCTGCCGTTGCGTTTGAGCCAAACGGATTTGCTTACCCGCTTTGGTGATTTGCCGCCGTGGGTGGGCTTACTGGCCAATACCACGCTGGTCACGCTGGTCACGCAAATGCCACCGGAGCGCTTGGATGGTTTGGATATTGGTGAATCCATGGTGGAAACGTTGACCTTTCGGGTACAAACCGACCTGATTAATCAGCAAGAGGCGGTGCCGCTACGCTTTACCCGTGAAGGATTGAACGAGGTGCGCGTTACCCACGCTGAGCCCATGGCGCTAGATGGTAACGCGCTGATGGCCAACAGCACGGTGCGAACCGTGCTGTCGTTGTTAGGCTATCAAGAGATTGACGAGCACGTACCAGTCACCCTGAATGCCCTTCTGGTGAATCGCTAGCACGTTAAAAAGGCGCGCTCAGTGACTGAGTGTTTCCACATCTCCTGCCTGGGCGGCGCCAGTTTGTACTCGCCACTGGGCGGCATAGTGGCCATCGGCCGCCAGCAAGTTTGAATGGTTGCCGCGCTCAGCCACTTGGCCTTGCTCGATCACCACGATCTCATCGGCATGCACAATGGTTGAAAGCCGGTGGGCAATCATAATCACCGTGCGGCCATGGGCGATGCGCTTTAGTGAACGCTGAATGGCGGCTTCAGTTTCGTTATCCACCGCGCTAGTGGCTTCATCCAGCACCAGAATTGGCGGATCTTTAAGCAGCGCCCTGGCCAGCGAAAGTCGCTGGCGTTGGCCGCCAGAAAGCCGCACGCCCCGCTCACCAACGGGGGTTTCCAATCCTTGGGGCAGCGTTTCAATAAAGCTCCAGGCTTCGGCGGTTTTCGCGGCGTCCATAATCTCGGCCTCAGAGGCATCGGGTTTGCCGTAAGCAATGTTGTCGCGAATGCTGCCTTCAAACAGATACACATCCTGGCTGACCAAACCAATCGCTTGGCGCAGCGAGTGCATGCTGACGTCGGTGATCGGCTGGCCGTCGACCAGTACACGACCGCTGGTGGGGTCGTAGAAACGTAGCAGCAGTTTGATCAGGGTCGATTTGCCGGAACCCGTCGCCCCTACCAGCGCTAAGGTGTTGCCTGCTGGCACATGCAGGTCGATGCCCTTCACCCCGACGTGGCTCTCGGCATAGTGGAAACTCACCGCTTCGAATCGCACCTCGCCTTTAATCGGCGCAGCCAGGGGCGTCGTGCTGTCATCTTTCACCGTAATCGGCACTTCCAGCAGGTCAAGAATTCGCTTGGTGCTGGCCATGGCGCGCTCGAACAAGTCAATCACCTGGGCAAGGCCGGTAAGCGGCCACAGCAGGCGTTGGGTAAGGAAAACCAGCACACCGTAAGCACCGACATTCAGAGTACCGTTCAGCGCCATCATGCCGCCAACGGTAAAAGTGGCAAGAAAGCCTGCCAGAATCGCCATACGAATGACCGGAATAAAGGCGGAGCTCACCCTAATCGCCCGACGATTGGCTTCTAGATAGGCTTCACTAACCGCGCGCAGCCGCTCGGCTTCCCGCGTTTCGCTGGTAAAGCTTTTAATGGTGGCGATGCCACTCAGGTTATTGGAAAGACGGCTGGCCAAATCACCAACTTTTTCACGCACATCGCTGTACAGCGGCCCAGCTTTACGTTGGAAGAAGAAGGCACCCCAAATGATCAGTGGGATTGGGGTAAACGCCAGTAAAGCGATAAGCGGCGACAGCACAAAGAACACCGCACCCACCGCCACTACGGTCACGCCAACTTGAATCAGCGAGTTGGCACCGCCGTCTAAAAAGCGTTCCAACTGGTTTACGTCGTCGTTCATGGTGGCGACAAGCTGGCCGGAGCTTTTCGATTCGAAAAACGCCATGTCCAATCGCTGGGCGTGCTCGTAGGTATCCTGGCGCATATCCGCCTGCAGCCGCTGGGCAAGGTTGCGCCAGAGGATCTGGTAGAGGTACTCGAACAGCGACTCCCCCGCCCAAATAAAGAACGTTAGCACCGCAAGAATGGCGATTTGCTGGTGCGGCGTTTCGAAGCCAAGCCTCGCTACAAAGCTATTTTCCTGGTTCACCACCACATCAATCGCCACACCGATAAGGATTTCCGGAGCGATATCAAACAGTTTGTTGATAATGGAGCAGGTGGTCGCTGCGGCAATCCGCCGCCGATACCCTTTGGCATAGCGCAGCAGTCGCACGAGTGCTTGAAAGCTTTGGCTATGAGCCCCCTGATTTCCTGAAGGTTTAGCGTGAGAATCGGGTGGAGAAGAAGCCACATCGGTTCCTTTTAAAGAAGTAAATGGTAGGCAACCTATTAAGCTGCGTTACAGCGTGACGCTTATTCTGGCCGAGCCAAACGGCGCACATTGGCCAGCAAGGGGCTTCCAGTATCCGGGTCAAGCAGCAGCGTGCAGTCTACCTGGTAAAGCTCACGCACTAGCGCTGGCGTGACTACCTCGGCAGGCGCTCCCTGCGCAATAACCTGGCCATCGCGCATGGCTATCAGGTTGTCTGAATAACGGCAGGCGCTGGCGAGGTCATGTAATACCATCACTACCGTACGGCCATGGCAAGCCAAGTGGCGCACTAACTCGAATACTTCAATCTGGTGGCCTAAGTCGAGTGCAGAGGTCGGTTCATCTAGTAACAGTAATGGGGTTTGCTGAGCAATGGTCATGGCGATCCAGGCGCGCTGGCGTTGCCCGCCGGAAAGCGCCTCTAACGGCCGGTCGGCAAGGTCTTCCAAACCAGCAGCATCGAGCGCGTACTGCACCACACGCTGGTCTTCAGACGACCATTGACGCAGCCAGCCTTGGTGGGGTTGCCGGCCAAAGCGAATTAACTCGGTGACGGTTAGCCCTTCCGGAGCCACTGCTTCTTGGGGCAACAACGCTAGCTGGGTGGCTAACTGACGCGCGGGCAGACGCTGAATATCCTGACTATCCAGCAGTACCGCGCCGCTGTCAGGTTTGTGCAGACGAGCCAGACCAGAAAGTAGCGTTGATTTGCCACAGCCGTTAGGGCCAACAATGGCCGTGACCTGCCCACTGGGTAAGCTAACGCCCAGGTCTTCAATTACTCGACGTTGGCCGTAGCTCATACACAACGCATCGGTGGCAAGCGTTGGTGAAAGCGATGTGCCATTCATGGGCGGCTCCGTTGTGGGCGCATTAATATCCAGATTAGCCAGGGGCCACCAACCACCGCAGTGACAATGCCCACAGGAATTTCAACGGGGGCAAACAGGGTGCGCCCGGCAAGGTCTGCCAACAGCATCACCAGAGCCCCCGCTAAGGTGGCGGCTAGAATCGGCACATGGCGGGCGCGGGAAAGCGAGCGGGCAATTTCAGGGCCAATCAACGCAACCATGCCCACCGGCCCCGCCACGGCAACCGCAAAGGCAGTGAGCACGACAGATAGCATTAGCACCTGCAGCCTACGAGCTTTGACACGAACGCCGAGACCGCTGGCAGTGGCATCTTTAAAACGCAGCAGGCTCAGCGAGCGCGCCAGCGCCAAGGCGGCAACTATCCCTAATGCCAAGCCAATGCCCAGTAGCTGTACTGCCCCGCCTGGGCGGGCATTCAACGAGCCAACAGTCCATGGATAAGCGGCATTGGCGGTATCGATCGCTACCTGCGCCAGCATCAGTTGAGTGATCGCACCAAATACCGCCCCCACACCAATCCCCGCGACAATAAACCGGTAACCCTGGGTGCCACTACCAGCAGCCAAGCCAAAGGTAAGCACAGCGGCAGTGGTTGCCCCTGCCAGGGCCATGGCGGGTGGCGCAATAGACACGCCCATGCCCACAATAGAGGCCACAGCGAAGGCCGTCGCGCCGTTATCAATACCGATAATACCGGGCGTAGCCAGACGATTGCGGGCCAGGGTTTGCATCAAAATACCTGAAAGCGCGAACGCCGCTCCGGTAAAGCAAGCAGCGATTAAACGTGGTAAGCGCAACTCCTGAACCATAAAGGCCGTCATCATGTCACCTTTCCCCAATACCGCAGGAATGACCGCACTGGGCGCCAGCGGTACGTTACCTAAGCTTAGATAGAGAAGGCACGCTGCCAGCAGCGCAATCAACAAACCAATATTGACCGCTAGTGCGCGCTTTTCGAGAAGAAAACTATAGCCCCAACGGGGCAGCGCGATATGCCAGTAACCTTCCGGCGCTGGCACCCTATTGGCATATTCCGCGGCATGGTTTGGAACAGCATGGCTTTCGGTGGCAACGCCCGTTAAAGACGGATGATTCGCCATTATTTTCATATCAACACATCACCAAGATGACACCGTGACGCCTGGGCGGCATGGTGTTAAAAAAAGGCGTTATAGCATCGGGAGCCGTTTGGCACGCACCACCGCTATCAATACCGGCGCGCCACATAGCGCGGTGAGCACGCCCAATGGCAGCTCGGAAGGTGCAACGACAACACGCGAGATAATATCCGCTGTGAGCACAATCAGTGGGCCAATAGGCAGGCAAAACCACAGCGTGCGGCGAATATCCGGCCCGGCAAACGCTCGCGCTACAAACGGCACCACCAGTCCTACAAAGGCAATCGGCCCTGCAATGGCAGTCGCCGCGCCAACCAGCAGTGCTACGCAGCCTACGGCTACCCAGCGAATCAGCGTGGGGTGATGCCCCAGGCCACTCGCCGCTCGCTCACCTAGCGCCAGCGCTGCCAGTGGCCTCGCCATAACAACCACCGCTATCGCCGCGACTAATAAGCTCGGCAGCACCGCCACAAGATCATCCAGCCGTCTTCCGGCAAGGCTGCCCACCACCCAAAAACGAATCTCATCGGCGGCCCGCTGATCGTACAACAGCATTAATGAGGTGAGTGAGCCTAACAATCCAGAAAATGCCGCCCCCGCCAGCACTAGGCGCACGGGGTCATTCCCCACTCCACGAAAACGCGCCACGCTGAGAACACAGATGCAGCCAACCAATGCTCCTAGCTGGGCAACCGAGATACGTAGCGTAGCAGCGCTCGCCCCTAGCACGAGTGCCAGTGCTACCGCAAAAGCCGCCCCAGCGCTTACCCCTAACAAACCAGGTTCGGCAAGTGGGTTGCGGGAAATGGCTTGGAGCAGCGCCCCAGCAACGCCCAATGAAATACCGACAGCTATACCAATTAAGGTGCGTGGAGCGCGCAGCTCCCAGACGATAAACTGCGCCTCGCTGTCGCTTGCGTTTTGCAGCAACCCCAGGACTCGCCGTGGCCCTACCTCACCTGCCCCAATCAGCAAACTAACGACGCTCACCGCCACAAGGGCGGTGAGAAGAATAAGCATCCATGTACGGGGAGCATAGCGCCGGCTGGCGCTGCTCACTGCGCTAGGTAGTGATGTCACGGCATCTTTCACGGCAACAATGCGTTCTCAATGTCATCCAACATGGCCTGAGCAGCCAACGGGCCATTGGCGCTGCTCCACAGCTGGCCATTCACCGGCACAACTTGGTCTTGTTTAACCACGTCCAAACGTGTGAAGGCCGCGCTTTTCTTAGCGGCATCTAACGCCGCTTGGCCATCGGCGTTAAGCGTGGCTAGGAATAGCCAATCGCCGTCGACCTGGGAAAGGTTTTCAAGACTGAGTATGTCGCTATGGGGGTGACCTTCATTGACAAGACCGGCATCCTGAACCGCCAGCCCCACTCTCGCTAATAGGCCAGTGGCGATCAGCTCTGTGGACATCACCATCGGGCCATTGGGCATCCAGCGAGCCAGCACCACAGTGCCACCCACTCCGGCATCATCAATAGCAGTGGCCAATTGGCTAATCCGGTGATCGACAGCCGCAATGGCGCCTTCGATTGCCTCTTCACGGTTAAGCGCCTGGCCATAAAGCCGCGCTTCCGCTTCCCAGTTATCAAACGCTAACGGCTGAGTGTGGGGAACCACCGTGGGCGCAATGCGAGAAAGTAAACGGTACTGCGCTTCGGGTAGCTGAGCAGCCGCCAGAATTAAATCGGGCTGCTGGGCCAGGACGGCTTCAATATTGATTTCACGTACCACACCGACAATCTCAGGCCGCTCGCCATTGAGATGGGCTTCCACGTAGTCAGCAACATTATCGCCTCCACGGGTGGTAACTGCCCCAACTGGGGTGACGCCTGCCGCCAGGGCGGCATCTAGTGCGCCTTCATACAGTGTGACAACACGTTGTGGCGCATCGCTAACCTCAACGTCTCCGTAAGCGGTGTCCAGCGTGCGCGCCTGTGCGACGCTTGCCATCGACCCACCTACTAACAGTCCACTTACCACAATACCCACTAGCCAGTTGCGCAGCGACGAGTACCCCATTAGTGACTCTCCTGAATGTTAGTGGCTACTGATAGTAACGATTCTCAAAAGCACTTGCATCACTATTTCAACGAATCGTTTGTTCGAGATACTGCAACGTCAATTTAATTAGCATTCTAATAAAGTTGATCTCTGGCGTTTGGCATTGATAAGCGTTCGAGATTCAGCAACGCAATGTTCGATGAAACAGGCTCGCACATGGGAACTTTTCTTCTTAGAATCGCCGCCTCATTTGATAATCAGTTTCATTAGCATTCAGTTTCATCTCAGGGGATCACCATGCCACGCTTCACTCGCACTGCCCTCGCCAGCGCCGTCGCCCTTAGCGTTACCGCCACCGTGGCCAGCGCTCAAGAAAATACCCAACTTAATAATATGGTGGTCACCGCCGCAGGGTATGAGCAGTCGCTGAACAGTGCGCCTGCCAGCATTTCTGTGGTGACCCGTGAAGAGCTGGAGCAAAAGCAGTTTTCCAACATTGCTGAAGCCATCGCTGACGTTCCAGGCGTTGATGTGCGTTCCGGTACGGGCAAAACCGGCGGACTGAATATTTCGATTCGTGGCATGCCCAGCGACTACACATTAATTCTGATTGACGGACGTCGTCAGAACACCTCAGGCAGTGTCACGCCTAACGGCTTTGGGGAAACCTCCACGGGCTTTATGCCGCCGCTGTCTGCTATTGAGCGTATTGAGGTTATTCGCGGCCCAATGTCGACACTTTATGGTTCCGATGCCATGGGTGGGGTTATCAATATTATTACCCGCCGCGTAGGCGAAGAGTGGGTAGGTTCAGTAACGGTTGAGAACACTTTCCAGCAGGATCGCGATACGGGTAATAGCTCAGCGATCAACTTATACACATCTGGCCCCTTGGTAGAAGATACTGTTGGCCTTCAGTTACGTGGTCGCCTATTCGACCGCGACAGCTCTGAGCGCATGGTTGAAAACAGCGCAGGGCGCGACCCTCGCCCAGTAGAAGCACGCAATTACTCTATCGGTGGGCGCTTAAACGTAACACCAGACGACACTAATGAATTCTGGCTAGACGCCGAGCGCTCGCGTCAAACGTATAGCAATGACGACTGCCGCCTTGGCAGCCTTGATGGATGGGCACGCGACTGCTCAACAGAAGCTCCGGACAGTGCCTGGGGCTATAAAGATGAGTTGCGCTTCAATCGCGATCAGGTCGCTATTGGACACACGGGGCACTACAGCGCAGGCACCTGGGAAAGCAGCGTTACTCACAACACCACCGAAACCCTAGGCCGCACCCTGCCCCCGGGAAGCGCTCCAGACTTTGGTTATGAAGCTGAAGGAGGCGAACCTCGCCTGCTAGAAAACCGCGATATCACCGTGGACACCAAGTTTGTTGCACCAATTGCTGATCATATGGTGACCGTTGGCGGCCAATATATTGATGCCAAGCTAGAAGATGGTGCTGCGGGTAACCAAGCGTTTGAGCAAACAAGCTGGGCGCTGTTCGCGGAAGATGAGTGGATGCTGCGAGACGATCTCGCCTTTACCTTTGGCGGACGCTACGAACACCACGATGCTTTCGGCGGCCATTTTAGCCCGCGCGGCTACCTGGTGTGGAACAGCACCCCCAATTGGACATTGAAAGGTGGCGTAAGCCGTGGTTACAAGACGCCTTCACTTAACGACCTGCATGACGGCGTAACCGGCTTTACTGCGCAAGGCCGTACCGTAACGATTGGCTCTCCCAACCTGGAACCAGAAAAAAGCACCAACTATGAAATCGGTGCTATCTACGACAACCAAGACGGCTTTGCAGCGGGAGCTACCGTTTTCTACAATCGTTTTACGGATCGCATTGCCAACAGCACTCCCTTACCTAACTGCCAGTTTATCGATGACAACGGCAACACCCCCAATGCGGGACTCGCCAACTGTGTCAGCGTGGGCAGCTTTACACAGCAAGAAAACTTCCGTCAGCAGATCAATATTGATAAAGCCGAAACCCGTGGCGTCGAGCTAAACGCAAGCTATCAAATCGCCCCGGCGTGGCATGTCAACGGTGGCTACACCTTCACCGACTCTGAAGTGAAGTCGGGTGCCAACGAAGGTCAGCTGTTGACGAACACCCCGAAACATAAACTCACCGCCGACCTTACCTGGGCGATTAACGACCGCTGGAGCACTACGCTGGAAAGCGAGTACTACTCCTCTCGTGAGCGATTCACCGGCACGCCAAGTGGTGAGTCTGCTTCCCTGGTAGAGCAGCTTGGTAATAACCTCGATGGCTACGCACTGTTTAACCTGCGCAACTCCTACCGTTTCAGCGACAACGTGCGAGTAACCGGCACTATCTACAACCTGTTTGATAAAGACTTCACTGGTTCTGATACCTTTGAACACAACGGTGAAACTCTGCGTGCCTACCGCTTTACTCAAACCAGTAGCTTCACCAATGGCGTGGCACTGGATGGCCGCAGCTTCTGGATATCAGCCACCTATGAGTTCTAAGCGGCACTAAGGCGTATCGCTTTACTAACCGCGTTCCTTTTACTGTTTCAATGCTGATTTGATGCCCCAGCTTAATGCTGGGGCTTTTTATTTCACCTGCTGCTAAACAGGCCACACCGTTTTGAGCTAAAAACGCTTTTTGTCTCAATACACGCCATACCGATGTCTAGCCGGTGCACAAACCCAAACGGAATACAAATACCAATTATTTTCATTCACATCATTAGATGGCACAATAACACGCCTACGTTTGCCCAGTGGCCCCTACCATGTACGATTTTGATGAACTCTCTGCCTTTGCCGATGTGATGAGCACCGGCAGTCTGACGCGCAGCGCGCACAAGCTAGGGCTTGCTAAATCGACGCTCAGCCGCCGTATCAGCCAACTTGAAGCACGATTGGAGCAGCCCCTTCTGAGGCGGCAAGCCAATCGGCTGATCCCTACCGAAGCAGGCCTGCTGTTTCATAGCTACTGCACAGAACTTTTAGCCATGGCGGCACACAGCCAAGAGGCACTGGCGGAGCTACGTGAGGAGATCAGTGGAAAAGTCACCCTTGAAGTGCACGGAGCACTTGCACGCGGCTGGATGGCGGGTGTCGTTGATGCATTTTTAACCCGCTACCCCAAGGTGGAATTAACCCTCCATACTCGAGAATCTCCCCCAACTAAAATGCACAGTAACAGTGTGCATATCTGGCTAGGGGCAACTCACGAATGCGGTCTCAATCAGGAACGTTTAGGGCACCTGACTCGGGGCCTATATGCCAACCCGAGCTACCTTGCCAAGGCCGGTTACCCAAAACACCCAAACGAGTTAAAGACACACGCGTGGATTGATTTACTCGACACATCCTCTAATGGATTGCTGCTACACCACCCTCAACATGACGATTATCTGTTTCATGCCCCACGCTCTCGGCTGCGGGTTGATTTAACTGTCTTACATATTGATGCTATCGCCTATGGGCAAGGCATTGGCCTACTTCCTCACTGGGTAGTAGGAAAGCGCGAACAGCATCATCCCGGGGATCTGGTTGGCTGTTTGCCAGGCTGGGAGCCTACCCCTTTACCTATCACCATGCTTTACGCTTATGGGCACCATTCACGCCGAGTCAATGCACTGCTTGATTTTTTACGCGAACACGTACCTACCACCTGGCAAACCACTCAGGCTACAGCCCACGCCACTTAATGAATTCAGCTTGCCAGTTAGCGGCCTAATTACCGACAATGAGCGATTGATGATCGTTAAGGAACATTAATGCTCGCCGAACTTTTTGCCGTCATGGCTCCCGTGCTGGCAGGAGCCGGGTTAGGGTATTTATGGGTGCGCCTAGGACACCCTTACCCCGTAGATTTTATTACTCGACTCGTATTTAACATTGGTACACCCGCGCTGGTGCTGGCCTCCCTCTCTGGTGCCAATATTGATGCTGGGACGTTTGGGCGAATGATGCTAGCAACCTCGCTAGTCATTATCGCCATGGGTGCTGCAAGTTTCGTGGTCGCCAAGCTACTGGGTCGACATTGGCGTGTTTTACTGGCCCCCATGATGTATCCCAATACCGGCAATATGGGGCTGCCGGTTGTGCTGTACGCCTTCGGCAGCGCAGGATTCGCCTATGGCATTACGGTAATGGTGACGGTAACCCTATTTCAATTCACATTGGGAGCCGTGCTCAATAGCAGCGAAAACCCAATGAGAACGCTGCTAAAAACGCCCACGGTATATGCCATTGTGCTATCGATGGTGCTGTTGCTAACCGACGCCTCCCTACCTCCTTGGTTAGCCAACACGGTAGACTTGATGTCTGGGTTCACGGTCCCACTCATGCTCATCACACTGGGGGTTTCTCTCGCCAGCATCCAAGTAAAAAGCCTGCGTTCTGGTCTTGGATTCAGCCTAGTGCGCATTCCTCTCGCCGCCGCCGCCGCATGGCTGATTGCTGGCTGGCTAGGCCTCCCTCCGTTGGCACAAGGCATTTTGGTACTGCAAATGTGTATGCCGGTCGCCGTGTTTAACTATTTGTTTGCCCAGCGCGCCCAGCGTGAACCTGCGTATGTGGCTAGCCTTGTTTTCTGTTCAACCATTCTTTCTCTTTTCTATTTACCCGTGCTGTTAGCCTTTCTGATGTAGTCCCTTATGTCAGTGTTTTATATCGCACCAACAGGGAACCCCTCCTGCTCAAGGCAGTCACTGCTAGACTGATGACACTCGAACCTTAGCGATGACCACCATTGGAGAGAGCGCTATGTATGCCGCACATCAGATATTTCCCCAGGTTTGCCGATATGCTTTAGGCGGGCTACTGCTCGTGGGTACCACGGGTACGGTGCAAGCGGAAATCGTTCACGATGCCATCGAAACCGAGCATCTAACCATCTCGATTGAGCAAGTAGCAGAAGGTTTCCAACACCCCTGGGCAGTTGCTTTCCTACCTGATGGCCGCTACCTGGTGAGCGAGCGCAATGGTCAACTCAACCTTATCGATCCTAAGCGTGACCAATCCCAGGTATTAGAGGGAACGCCTACCGTTAACCATCACGGACAAGGGGGGCTGTTAGATGTTGTACTACATCCCCAGTTCGGTGATGGCGAAAACGATTGGGTTTATTTCACCTGGAGCAAACCCGACGGCAACAATAGCCGCGCTGCTCTCTCCCGAGCAAAATGGCAGGGCGATTCGCTAGGTGACGTGGAGCATCTTTTTGAGCAAGACCGCGCCTCCTCTCCAGGTCGTCATTACGGCTCTCGCTTAGCATGGTTAAAAGATGGCACGCTATTAATGAGTATTGGCGATCGGGGTCTTGAACCATCTCGCGCCCAGGCAAGCAACGACCATGCGGGCTCCACACTCCGTCTTACCGACACTGGCGGCATACCCAGCGATAACCCTTTTTTGGATGATGACAGCACCCTGGATGAAATTTACTCACTAGGAAATCGTAATATCCAGGGCATGACCGTACTGAGTAACGGTGAACTTTGGGCCTCCGAACATGGCCCACGTAAAGGCGATGAACTTAACCATATTCAAGCGGGCAGCAATTATGGCTGGCCTGAGGTTAGCCTTGGCAATGATTACCGTACCAATGAACCTATTGGCGCTGAATCGCTGCCGGGCATGGTCGATCCGGTATATGTCTTTAATGGCCGCTTCGCCCCATCAGGGTTGGCCGAAGTCACCAGCGATGCCTTGGGTAACTGGCAAGGACAGCTCCTCGCAGGCGGGCTAGCCAGTGAACAGCTACTTCGCTTACAGCTAGAAGATGGAGAAGTCGTGAGTGAGGAGATTATTTTACAAGGACACATCGGTCGCATCCGCGATGTCCGCCAAGGGCCTGAGGGCGCCATTTATTTATTGACTGACAGCAACCAAGGCAGCCTTTATCGCTTGCAGGCCGTCAACTAAACAGGCCTCCTAGCGCCTCAATCGCACTTTTTACACGCTGATACGAACCACTCACTATCAAACGGCGAACGACCACCATGGATACGCAATGCGACTACGTAACTTAATTATTTTGACAGTGATCGTACCGCTATTTGTTGTCCTGGTGGTCTTTAGCTTAGTGGCTATCAAGTCGCTGGAAGACAACGTACGCTCTAAGCTACAAACTGAAGTAGAGATTATTACCCGAGCACTTAGTACATCGCTGAGCTACGCGGTCGCTCGTGATAGTGATACGCCGTTGGAAGAAGCGCTGCAGTCAGCTTTTTCATTCCACCGTATCTATGGTGCCTATGTCTTCGACACCCAAGGCCGTGAAGTGTACGGGCTAGGGTTAGGTAAAGATCTTTTTACCGCGGAAGAGATCCGGCAGGTTATTGAACGCGACGACCTCTACAGCAACTACCGCCAGCACGAAGGGTGGACTTACTACTCCGCGCTAACACCGCTGCGTGCCCAGGATGGATCCGTTCATGGCGTGCTCCAGGTAAATCGCCTGAATACAGGTATCGAAAACTATACTGGGTTTATCAGCATTGTCGCAGTGCTGGTCTTCGTGATTGGAGCGGCAGGTATTGTCTTTAGTATCTGGTGGGGCTTTCGGCACTATATTGAGCGGCCGCTGAATCGTCTCCTACGCGTTATGTTGTTGGTCGAAGATGGCGACCGCAGCCAACGGGCTAGCGTGGAGGGCCCTACCGAGTATCGTCGTCTGGCATCAGGGTTAAACGGCATGCTAGATGCAATGGCAGACAAAGACCGCGATATCGATGCCCGTCAACGACGCGAAATTGAGTTAGAAAAGCGCCTGCGAAAATCCAAGAAACTTGCCGAGCTGGGGGTTCTAGCGGCGGGCGTTGCCCATGAAATTGGCGCCCCACTGACTGTCATCAACGGTCAAGCCCAGCGCTTAGCCCGGCGAGACACTATCGGTGACGACGAGCGCGCGCGACTGGGGCGAATTCGCGGTGAAGTTGAAAGGATTGTACAAATTGTGCGCCAGTTAATGGAATTGGGTCGACAACATAACGTAGAGAAAGGTAATCAAGCCCTGGATCAGCTTATTATGAGCGCCAGTGAGCTTGTGGAAGAGGAGCTGGAACCCCGAAATATTCGTTTAGAGATTGATCTTCCCTCGCCCACCCCCCACTTACTGGTAAACGGGCAACAAATTGTTCAGGTGCTCACCAATTTATTACGCAATGCAGCACAAGCAGCCGAGGTGAGCTGCATTCGCCTTAGCGCTCAACAACATAATGAAGAGCTCACATTGTGGGTAGAAGATAACGGCCCTGGCATTCCAACATCGCACCATCAACAGGTCTTCGACCCTTTCTTTACGACTAAACCGGTGGGCCAAGGCAGCGGCTTAGGGCTCTCCATGGTACACCGCATTATTAACGACCACGGCGGGACAATTGGCGTATTTAATAGCGGCCTTGGTGGCGCTGGATTTGAAATTACGCTCCCCCTTAGTGAAACAGCATCCGCTTGAGGAAAACGTTTGTGACCCATCAGGAACACCTTTTACCGTTATTGGTGGTGGAAGATGACGCCGCTATACGTGAGTTACTTGAAGAAGAGCTCAACGACGCGGGCTATGACACACTCGGCGTCCCCAGTGCAGAAGATGCCCTTGCGCTGCTTAGCCACACACCCGTCGCCATGATGATTACGGACGTGCGCCTTCCAGGCATGACCGGCATTCAGCTACTTCAGCAACTACGCCAAAGCGGCAGTGAGCTCGGTATTATTGTCATCACAGCTTTCGGCACCATCGACCAAGCCGTCGAGGCATTGAAGCTGGGTGCTGATGATTTTTTAACCAAACCACTGGATTTAGATGCGATACGTGAAGCCGTGTTTCGTGTTTTAGAACGCCAGCGCTTGTCCCTTTCCCATGATGCTGAGCCGAATGACTTCCACGGTATTGTAGGAAAAAGCCCTGCCATGCAGTCGCTGTTTCACGATGCCTCTCGGCTTGCCAAAAGCGACGCACCTATTTTGATTCTGGGAGAAAGCGGTACGGGTAAAGAACTGCTGGCTCTCGCCATTCACCAGGAGAGCAAACGTCATGACGCGCCGTTCGTCCCTGTAAACTGCGCCAGCATCCCCGCAGACTTAATGGAAAGTGAGTTCTTTGGCCATGTAAAAGGTGCATTTACTGGAGCAAACGAAGCACGCAAAGGGCTATTTCATAGCGCACAAGGTGGCAGTTTGTTTCTGGATGAAATTGGTGAAATGCCCGTCAATCTCCAGGCCAAGCTATTACGTGCACTGCAAGAAAAAACCGTGCGCCCCGTTGGTAGCGAACGCGAAGAGCCAGTGGATGTTCGCATTATTGCCGCAACTCACCGCAACCTGGAAAAAGAGATCGAGCAAGAGAATTTTCGCAGCGACCTCTTCTATCGCCTTGAGACATTCTCGCTGCGTATTCCTCCACTTCGAGAACGCGGCACCGATATTGAGCAGCTTATTTTTGCACTCATCGATAAGCACGCCGAAAGCCAGGGGAAGCAGATTGAGCAAATCGAGCCCGAGGCGCTTAATAGCCTGCTGAATTATCCCTACCCTGGCAACGTACGTGAGCTGGAAAACGCTATTATGCGTGCCGTGACGCTCAGCGAAAAAGGCGTGCTACAGCACGATGACCTGCCAGAGCGGCTACGTGAACAAGCCAACCAACACAACGGTGGTTCGGAAATCACCCCGACACTTAGTGGAGAAGTGCTTCCGGGCACCCAAGCTCCCGCACCAGCGCCCACTCGATGGCCAAGTTTGGAGGAAGTAGAAAAGCGTTATATTCGCAAAGTACTTGAGGCAACCGGAGGTAATAAACGGCGAACAGCTGAAGTGCTGGGCATTGCCCGCCGTACACTTTATCGCCGCCTGGAAGACGATAGCGAGCCATCATAGCCAGTATTTTACGGGGCATTCATGCAAAAAAACCCCCGCGTGCGCGGGGGTGAAAAGATGGTAAACCATGTGGAGCAGCCGCAGGGAACAGACAGCTGATGCAATTTACCATCGTAGGGAGCGTTGGCCATTACTGACCTATATTCATCTCTTCGTCATCTTCTTCATCAGCACCTGGCATGGGATCAGTGCCATTACCAAATCCTGGTTCTTCATCTGGATTCATAGCGTCTTGGGTCTCACCCGGCACGGGCTCTTGAGAAGCAGCCGCTTCGTCACCTAACCCCGGATCACTCATCGCAGGGTCGTCAGCCATTGCAGGGTCATTAGTCATTGCGGGATCTGAAGGCGGATCCATCATACCGTTGTCTTCAGCTTCAGGCATTTGACCCGTAGTTGATGTAGCATCTTGCTCCATCGTTTCAGGTTGTTCCGCAGGAGGCATATCGTCATTCCCATTGCCACACCCTGCCAGTGCCAGTGTCCCTACCGCTGCAGCTAACATACATAATGTAAGTACACGCGGGCGTTTTGATACGTCTCTCGATTGTTTATCCATAAAGCTGACCTCCACTCATACTGATAGGGTTATTCATACTCCTTCACAGTTCGTGCCAACCGCCTCAAAAAAAATAAAAAACCTTAATAATCAATACAATAAATAAAACAAAACATGCGCAGCCATCATTAAAGCCCGCATTTTAATCGGGTCAATTTGACACATGTGGCAAAATTTGGCACTGGTATAAGAGGCGTTGTGACACACATTGCCTATCTATGTATAATGAAAATTAATCACTATTCGTGAGAAATTTAAATTTTAATTATAAAAAATGTAGGGTTCACGGCTTCTCACTGTCGCTGTAAATACAGCTGTTGCTTATATTAATGTGACCCCGTTGAAATAAGATTAAGCAATATTTGCTACCTTAGTACACGTAACAATCGCCAGCTAACGCATCTCAAGGACGGAAGGTTGTTTCGGTTGGCCTTGGTTCCAAGGAAACATCACTCCTCGAATGCACAGCTTATATTCAAAATGGAGAGGCTCCAGTGGATAATCCTGACTCTAAACGCTCCCCCGACGAGCCAGTCTCAGAGGGCATCCCAGCCCCTGACGGCGCGGCGAACCTCATCGACACCGACTATGTGATCGGGCAAGACAACATCACCCCCAGCCCGATGGGAGTGAACCTTGATCTACACGGTAAGGTATTCACCATATCGTCGATCGTAGTGCTGTTGTTTGTCGTTCTAACGCTTGCTTTACAAGACACTATCGCCCCGATCTATGGCGCTATCTTTAGCTTTTTAACCGGCAATTTGGCTTGGTTCTTTATCTTTGCTGCCAATATTTTCGTTATCCTCTGCCTCGGACTGATCATCTCTCCATTGGGTAAAATCCGCATTGGTGGCGCTGATGCCAAACCGGATTTTACCTACGTCGGCTGGTTCTCAATGCTATTTGCCGCTGGCATGGGCATTGGCCTGATGTTTTTTGGCGTTAACGAGCCGCTGACCCACTTTGGCACGTCATTCGATGGCGGAGACTGGGCACCACTGGCTGGCGCCGAAGGGGATGCTGCAGGTGCGGCTGCACTTGGTATGGCGGCGACGATCTTCCACTGGGGCCTACACCCTTGGGCGATTTACGCAGTGGTCGCACTCGCACTGGCGTTATTCTCGTTTAACAAAGGCCTCCCTCTTTCAATGCGCTCGGTGTTCTACCCCATATTGGGTGAGCGCGTATGGGGTTGGCCGGGCCACTTGATCGACATCCTGGCGGTATTTGCTACGCTGTTTGGTCTTGCAACGTCTCTCGGCCTGGGAGCCACACAGGCTGCGGCAGGCTTAAGCTACTTGTTTGGCGCACCGGAAAGCGACATCACCATGATCCTGCTGATCGTTGGTATCACGATCATCGCCATTGGCTCGATCATGGCAGGGGTCGACAAAGGTGTTCAGCTTTTATCAAAAATCAACATTGCGATGGCAGCGGCACTGCTGTTTTTCGTTATCGCCGTTGGTCCGACACTGCTCATTGCGACAGGCTTCTTTGAAAACCTGATTAACTATGCCGTGCACCTGCCTGCGCTATCGAACCCCTTTGGCCGTGAAGACGCTAACTTTAGCCAAGGCTGGACTGCCTTCTACTGGGCATGGTGGATTTCCTGGTCTCCGTACGTTGGTATGTTTATTGCGCGGGTTTCCCGTGGACGTACCGTGCGTGAGTTCTTGATTTCAGTTCTTCTTGTACCTTCTGTTGTATCGGTACTGTGGATGACAACGTTTGGCGGTACTGCCATTGATCAATACGTCAGCCAAGGTATTAGTGCTGTGCGCGATGCAGGCGTAGACCTACAGTTGTTCATCATGCTAGAACAGCTACCGCTCTCGCAGATCACCTCGTTTATTGCGATCCTGCTGGTCATTATTTTCTTCGTGACCTCTTCTGACTCTGGCTCGCTGGTGATCGACTCCATTACCGCAGGCGGCAAGGTGGATGCACCGAAACCTCAGCGCGTGTTCTGGGCGATCATCGAAGGGGCGATTGCTATTGCGTTATTGCTGGGTGGAGGCCTGACTGCACTACAGACCATGGCAGTTTCTACCGGTTTCCCGTTCACCATCATCCTATTAGTGGCATGTTATGCCATTGTCAAAGGACTGATGAGCGAACCCAAAGCGGTGTAGCGAATCGCCGACACTTGCACCAACGCAAACGGGCAGCCAAATGGCTGCCCGTTTGCGTTGATGACGTTCACCCAAGTAGTGGTGGTAGCTCGAAAGTAGTGTGCCTTTAGCACCAAAGCGCTTTCAATGGCGTTTCCGGCGTGTAGTGATAACTCATTTGAGCCTGTAGCAGCTCTGCCGTTGCCAACGCATCGACTAATGCGTGGTGTCCTTGATAGGCAGGTAAGCCGTAACGCTCACGACTAGCATTTAGGCGAATCGAAACCGGCGGACGCCCCAGCCAACGCCGAAACCTTGCCCAGAGGGTCTGGCGGTGCATACGTGCTTCAAGGGACATCGTATCAATCATTGGAAACAGCACTCCCTCTCCTCGTCTCGCCTTTACCGCAGCATCGAGAAAGGGCCGTTCAATATTTCGGAAATGCACCACGACTAAGCGCCCTGCTAGTACCTCTAACAGCTCATCCAACACCGCGTCTAAATCCGGCGCATTGGCAATTTCCGAATGGGTAATGTGGTGATACGCAATGGATGCCTCATCCAGTGGTCTTGACGGCTTTACTACCCAGTAACGACGTTGAGCAAGAGGGATCCGGTCCAGCGTAAAGGGAACGACCCCAATGCTCACAATGGCGTGGCGACGCTCGTCTAGCCCGGTGGTTTCCATGTCCAGCGCCACCATAGGCACCTTTCCAATAGGCGTATCAGGACTGGGAAGCGGCATGTCAAAAAACCGCTTGAGCGCGTCATCATGCACCCGCTGTGCACGCTCAGCCATATAGCCTTCCCAATTGGCCTGAACTACTTTTTTGCGCGGGCGGATTTCAAACATGCTAACGCCCCTGCCGTTGGGTAGGGATAGGGTAGCGGAACTTCAAAAACTTTTGCGCATTATTCAGCACTTGAAATGCGTCTTTAAGCGTATGGCGTTCGCTGTCTTCAACATTCTCCGGCTCGATGTTGTTATCAGGAATACGATCTTCCTGAAGGTCTATCACCTGGTGACGAATCCGCGACATGCACAAAAATTCAAGCGCATAGCTGAGCTTGTCACTGACACCAGCGGCCAAGAGCTGAGTGTTGCTAATATCGTTCAGACGCTGGAACGAGTTTTGCGCTTTGGAGCCGCAAGCTAGCGCGTGCACTCGGATAAGATCAACCATGGGAGCGGTACCACGCCGCTTTAGATTGATGGAATTATTATGCTTGCCATCCTTTTCCATGACAAAAGTGCGGAAAAAACCAAGTGGCGGCGTGCGGTTTAACGCATTACGCGCCATGGCAGCCAAAAACAGCGGCGACTTAGGTGCTGTCTGGGCAATTAGGTCCTGTAGCGCTTCCACAAAGATATCCTCTCCATAGATGCTGTCGAGATCGAAAAAGATCGAACTATGGAGAAGTCTCTCGGGCGTAGGGTTCGCCATCCAATCCTGGAAGTACCGCTTCCAAACGTGTAATGGCTGACGCCATTGACGATTGGTTGCCATCACATCGCCTTTGCAGTAAGTGTAACCACAGGCGTCCAGCCCGTCGCTGACAAACGCCGCCAGCGCATGAAAGTACTCATCATGCTCGTCAGGGTTAAAGTCATCCGACAAAATCAACGCATTGTCCTGATCCGTGACAATGCTCTGCTCGTTACGTGCCATGGAGCCATTGACCATAAAACAGTAAGGCACCGGCGGTGGCCCCAACGCTTCCTCGGCCAGCTCAAGTAGGCGTCGAGTGAAGCTGCGGCCAATCGTCGACAGTGCACTCCCAACCATCTGCGAGTTAGCACCCTCTTGAACCATCCTCACAAACGCAGCACGCACATCCGGCGCAAGCTTGGCTAATCCCTGAGCGCTAGACTGGTTGAAAATATTGCTGACTAGATAAAGCCCGCTTTGCGTCTCATAACGAATAATATCGGAAAGATGCACCACTCCCACTGGACGTTGGCGGTACATAACGGGCAGGTGGTGGACGTTATTGCGTAGCATCGTCAACATCGCTTCATACACTGATGAATCCGACTGTATCGTGATTAATCGTTCGGAAATGACATCACCGATAGCCGTTTGCGGTGAAAGCCCTTCTGCGACGACGCGAGTGCGGAAATCACTATCCGTAAGAATACCGCATACTTGCCAGGTTTTACCTTCGCTATCCTGGAAGCTGTAGCGCGGATTACTGCTGCCCTCATCAATCACCAGTGCAGCTGATGCTTGGGCGCCACTAATCTGCTTGGCAACCTCCTGAACGCTGGCCGTTGATTCCACCATGACGGGATAACGCGTCACCAGCTTGCGTATCCGCGTTACCATCATGTCGTTGGACTTTTTCTGTTGCTCTGCGGCGGTCTCTAAACGAGGACGCTCAAGCTCAACAAAATCAGCAAAGTCATCATCTTCCTCGCACAGCCGCTGGAAAACAGCATTGGGAATAAAGTAAATCAGCGTGTCTTCAATGGCGCTGGCGGGAAAGCGCACCTTGTGATTTCTCAGTAGGCTGAAGTGTCCAAAAATATCGCCCTCACCCAGGCGATTATAGAGTTCACCCTGGCGGCGATACACCTCAACGGCACCACTTCGGATGAAGCACAGCTCATTAAGCGTATCGTTGAGCACTAAAATATCGCTACCGGTCTTGAAGTAACGTACTTCTACCTGCTCAGCGATAGCGTCCAGCAACTCATCCGATAACCCATCAAATGGGGGAAATTGCCCCATATGCTGACGTATTTCCAACAGTTCGACATCCATGCGATCTCCTGCACTTGGCGCGGCAGCAACATCAATGAGTTAAGTTTGTCCTGATTGAGCAGTATCGTAAACCCCAAGGTGTATAAAAGAGACGGTCAAAAGATATAAAAAAAGCCCAGCGCGTAAACGCTGGGCTTTAATAGGATCAAGAAAGTTACACTAGACGACTTTTTCTCTTCAAGAAGAACCTGTCATCATAAGATAACTTAGCACTATAACTTAGGACTGATTAGCCATTTCCTGAACACGCTGCATCATTTCAGGATCTTGCTGAATTGACTGGCCAATTGCGTTAAATGTGTCTACATCTAAACCACTATCTTCAACAACTTCGATCATGCGGTCGTTGGCTTCAGTACGAACTTCCTGTTGGGTAGCTTCGTCTTGCGCTTCCTGCAGACGCTGTGTGTACTCTTGAGAGATCACGGCGATTTCTTGAGAAGCATCGGCGAACTGCTGTAGTTGCTCATCTGAAAAATCCTGAACGGGCGCTTGCTGAGTGGCCATCGGATCTTGAGCTGGGTCTTGAGCTTGCTGAGCGTGTGCAGTGCCAGCGATTAGGCCAGTAGCGAGAAGAGCAGCAGAAAACAGAGCAGTAATGCGTTGCATAGTAAGAAACCTCATTGATGCGTTATGAATGTGCCTCCTGTGACGCGTTGTTCAGGCACAGGTTCAACTTTTCATGTAATGAGATGTAACAAAAAGAACATAGTGTAAATATAAACCCTTATAAAATTCGTGAGCCTTTTTAAATATGTCCAATAAAATCATAAACGTAAAAAACATCAATGGCACTGACTTTGGCCTTGCCGCCATGCCAGTTATTTTTGTTTTGCTGTGGAGCACAGGATTTATCGGCGCAAAATTTGGCCTGCCATATGCGGAGCCTTTTACTTTTCTGTTCATTCGCTTTGTGCTTACGCTGATGCTACTCATTCCAATCATATGGATGATGCGCATTACATGGCCCTCAGGAACAGCACTTTGGTTACATATTGGTGTTTCGGGACTGCTTGTTCATGGCGCCTATTTGGGAGGGGTCTTCTACGGTATTAATTTGGGGATGCCCGCGGGATTGGCAGCACTGCTAGTCGGCCTTCAGCCGCTACTAACGGCAGCATTTGCCGGCCCTCTACTAGGCGAACGGCTAACCAAGCGCCAATGGCTAGGCCTGCTCCTCGGCCTTGTGGGTATCAGCCTTGTGTTGGGCAGTAAGCTGGAATTCGGTACCTCTTTATTTGCTGGGTTCGGTATGGGTGCGTTGCTTTGCGTAATGGCCGCCTTGGTGGGGATTTCATTGGGTACGCTTTATCAGAAACGCTACTGCACCAGTATGCCGCTTCTCTCTGGAGCGGTTATTCAATATATTGCGGCCGGCGTGCTACTGGGCATTGGGGCGCTACTGTTTGAAACCCGTCAGGTCGAATGGAGCATGACGTTTGTGCTCACCCTAAGTTGGCTAGTGCTTATTCTATCTATCGCCGCCATCTTGCTATTAATGGCGCTGATAAAAAAAGGCGAAGCATCCCGTGTTGCCAGCCTGTTTTATCTAGTGCCGCCGGTTACCGCGCTACAAGCATGGTGGCTTTTCGACGAGCGCCTGCCAGCGCTCGGGTTGGCAGGGATGGTCATTGCCATCACAGGAGTCGTCATGGTGGTACGCCAACCACGTCAAGCAGCAGCTTAACCGATTACAAGCGCTGCAAATAACTAACGCCGCCTAAATTACGCATTTGCTGACGAATCCACTGGCTACGACGCTCAACCTGGGCGTCTGGACGAGAAGCGCTACGGGTACGGGGGCTGGGGAGAATAGCCGCCAGTAGGCTGGCCTGCCGTTCGGTTAGAGCACTACCAGATGCACCAAAGTAGTGATTAGCAGCAGCTTCCAATCCGAAAACACCGGTATCCCACTCTGCAACGTTTAAATAAACCTCTAAAATCCGCTGCTTGTCCCACAGAAGTTCTATTAGCAGAGTAAACCACGCTTCCAGCCCCTTACGAGCCCAGCTGCGACCACTCCACAAAAAGACATTCTTAGCGGTCTGCTGGCTCAACGTGCTGGCACCGCGTAGGCGCGCCCCGTCACGGCTTGCTTCCCATGCACGGCGCATTTCCACTAAATCAAACCCTCGGTGCTGCGGAAAACGCTGGTCTTCTGCAGCAATCACCGCCAATTTTGCATTGCTTGAAAGCTCGTCCCAATGGCGCCATTGGTGCTGAATACGTATCGGTTCACTGTTGATCCAGCTCTGCACTTTACGCTCAACCATCACCATAGACCCCGGGGGCGGCACGAAGCGAAAGAGCAACACCAACGCAATGGAAAGAGCAACAAAGGCCAGCGCGCTACGCCAGATAAGACGCCAAATAAAACGCAGTAGACGGCGCAACGCGCGATTAAGCATTCCAGTATCCTTAGCGCTTCATGAGGTGTTCCGCATGATAGCGCAAATGATCCTCAATGAACGAGGCGATAAAGAAGTAGCTGTGATCGTAACCTGACTGGCGGCGCAGTGTTAGCGGATGATCATGCGCTTCACACACGGCTTCTAAACGCTCGGGCATCAATTGCTCTTCCAGAAACTGATCAGCCTCCCCCTGGTCAATGAACAGTCGTTGACGCGAGGCACCGTTAGCTACCAGCTCGCAGGCATCGTACTGACGCCAACGCGACTGGTCGTCGCCCAAATAGCTGGTGAGGGCTTTTTGCCCCCAAGGACAGTTCATTGGGTTAACAATAGGTGCAAAAGCGGAAACCGAGCGGAAGCGGCCAGGGTGACGCAACGCCAGAATTAACGCACCGTGACCGCCCATGGAGTGACCACTGATCGACTCACGCCCGTTCACCGGGAAGTGCTGACGCACCACCGAAGGCAGCTCTTCAATCACGTAATCATACATGCGGTAATTCGATTTCCATGGGGCTTGTGTGGCATTCACATAGAAGCCAGCACCCGAGCCTAAATCATAGTGTTCATGCTCACCGGGTAGGTCGGTACCGCGCGGGCTGGTATCAGGGCAAACAATCGCCACTCCTAGCTCAGCAGCGATGCGGTGTGCACCAGCTTTCTGCATAAAGTTTTCATCGTTACAGGTTAGACCTGACAACCACCAAAGCAGCGGTACACGCTCGTTTTCCGCCTGAGGCGGCAGATAAACGGCAAACACCATGTCGCAATCCAGCGCCCGGGAGTAGTGGCGGTAGCGCTTGTGCCAGCCACCAAAACTGCGATTGGCTGACACTAGTTCTAAAGTTTCACTCATGCTCATGGGCTGACTCCTTGTAAAGATGCAAACGCGGCGAGTTTCCCTTACCGCGTTCTTTTATCCTATTACCCATAGTACTCAGTAATGCAGTACGGTACGAATGCTCTTACCTGCATGTAGCAAATCAAAGGCTTCATTAATTTTCTCAAATGGCATGTCGTGGGTAATAAAGTCGTCGATATTGAGTTCGCCATTCATATAGCGCTCAACATAACCCGGTAACTCACTGCGCCCTTTGACACCACCAAAGGCAGAGCCTTTCCAAACGCGCCCTGTCACCAACTGGAATGGACGCGTGGAGATCTCTTCACCAGCGCCAGCTACACCAATAACAATCGACTCGCCCCACCCCTTATGACAACACTCAAGGGCCGAGCGCATCACATTCACATTACCAATACATTCAAAAGAGTAGTCAACGCCACCGTCCGTCATATCGACGATGACCTGCTGAATCGGGTCGCTATAATCTTTAGGATTGACGAAATCGGTCGCGCCAAACTGCTTAGCCAATTCAAATTTATCGGGGTTCACATCGATGGCAATAATCTTCGAAGCCTTCGCCATTACCGCCCCTTGGATAACCGCCAAGCCAATGGCACCCAAACCAAATACCGCAATCGTCGAGCCAGGCTCTACCTTTGCCGTATTGAGCACGGCACCAATGCCCGTGGTAACACCGCAGCCCAGCAGACAAATCTTATCCATCGGCGCTTCTTTAGACACCACCGCAAGCGACACTTCTGGTAACACGGTGTATTCACTAAAGGTCGACGTACCCATGTAGTGGTGGAGCATTTTGCCATCTAGCGAAAAGCGCGAAGTGCCATCAGGCATCACACCTTTACCCTGGGTAGCGCGCACGCTGCCACATAGGTTAGTTTTGCCGGATAGGCAGAATTTACATTTCCCACACTCTGCGGTGTACAACGGGATAACGTGGTCGCCCGGCTTTACGCTGGTCACACCCTCGCCAATTTCTTGCACCACGCCCGCCCCTTCATGGCCCAGCACCGCAGGAAAGTTGCCTTCGGGATCCGCGCCAGAAAGGGTATAGGCATCAGTATGGCATACGCTGGTCGCCGCCATCTTAACCAACACTTCACCCGCTTTCGGGCCTTCTACATCAATCTCAACTAATTCAAGCGGCTTACCCGCTTCTAAAGCGACGGCGGCACGTGATTTCATCTTTGCATCTCCTTAACAGCCTCAGTGGAAAACTGAGTACTATTTAATCGAATGACTGAATTGAATAAGGTTTGTTGAATGCAGTGTAGGCCAGCTAGGCGAGCAGGATAAGGCGGGATACACTCATAAAATTATTGCCACTGAGCAACAATCATACCCAAGGATTACCCATGCAGCGCTGGGATCGTATAGAAGCGTTTATAGAGGTAGTGAGGCTAGGCACGTTTTCGGCGGCGGCGCGCCACTTAAAAGTGTCGACCTCGCATATCAGTCGATTGGTCAGTCAGCTCGAAAATCAGCTGGGCGTTCAGCTGTTATACCGCACGACACGGCAAATCAGGCTAACTGATGCTGGCGTTATCTATGTTGAGCACTGCCGTCACCTATTTGATGGCCTGCGCGATGCAGAGCAAGCGATCAGCGAGCTTCAGGACAAACCCCACGGACTGCTTAAATTGACCTCTGCCACCACGTTTGGTGAGCGCTATATCGCCCCGCTGGTCAATGATTTTCAGTGCCTGCATCCTCAGCTGGAAGTGCATATGCACTTTACTAACCGTCCCGTAGCGCTTATCGAGGAGGGTTACGACATTGCCATTCGTATGGGTGTACTCAAGGATTCTAGCCTGATTGCGCGAAGGCTATGTGAGAGGCGGGAGTATGTGGTCGGATCTCGAGCCTATTTCCGCCAGGCACCCAGGCCACATACGTTATCCGAGCTAAGTCAGCACCGTTGTCTGATCGGCTCACGGCCTAACTGGCTCTTTGAAGTTAACGGGCAACGGCGAGAAATAAAGGTAGAAAGCTGCTGGAGCGGCAACTCTGGGCCGGCGCTGCTTGATGCGGCATTGAAAGGGCTAGGGCTTGCCCAACTGCCCGACTACTACGTTGCGCCTTATCTGAAAAGCGGTGAATTAGTGTCTGTGCTAGAACCCTTTCAACATCACGACACGGCCGTTTGGCTGGTCTACCCTCGCCACCGCCATCTATCCCCCAAAATCCGCCAGCTCGTTGATTATCTGGTCGCGAATATTGAAAAGACGCTGCCTAATCACCCAACGACTCAGCATGTGACGAATTAGGAAACCTCTGCTTAGCATTCAATTGCGTTCACGGCCAGTCCACCTTTGGAAGTCTCTTTATACTTATCCTGCATGTCACGGCCGGTATCGCGCATGGTACGAATGACCTTATCCAGTGAGACAAAATGGTCTCCATCACCATGCAGCGCCATACGAGCGGCATTAATTGCTTTTACTGAGGCAATGGCATTGCGCTCAATACACGGCACTTGTACCAAGCCAGCTATTGGGTCACAGGTGAGACCAAGGTTATGTTCCAGGCCAATTTCAGCGGCATTTTCCACCTGCTTTGGCGAACCACCCAGTACGTCAGCAAGCCCTGCTGCAGCCATGGCGCAGGCTGAACCAACTTCACCTTGACAACCTACTTCGGCACCAGAAATCGAAGCATTCTTTTTGCACAGAATGCCTATAGCGCCCGCTGCCAGTAAAAAATTCACTATGTCTTCATCACAGGCATCTGGTTCAAATTTCAAATAATACGCAAGTACAGCGGGCACAATACCTGCTGCACCGTTGGTAGGCGCAGTCACCATCCGTTTACCGGCTGCATTCTCTTCATTCACCGCCAGCGCGAACAGGTTCACCCAATCCATCACGCTGAAACTCGATACGATGAGTCGTTGGTTCGGTGGCGGTGATAGTAACTGTTGATGCAACCCATGGGCCCGCCGCCTAACGTTTAGGCCGCCCGGCAGATGCCCTGTGGCCTCTAAGCCGTTATCAATACTTTCACGCATAACCTGCCAAATTGTCAGCAGCTCAGTACGAATCGCTTCTTCACTGCGCCAGGCCTTCTCATTTTCCAACATCAGCTCGCTAATACGCAGTTCATGAGTATGGCACTGGGCGAGCAGCTCGTTGGCGGTTTCAAAAGGATAAGGTAACGCTGTTTTGTCTTCCTCTATACCACCTTGATCCGCGCTGGCTTGATCGACATAAAATCCCCCACCCAATGAGTAATAAGTATTCGTCGCGATAACCGTATCTTGCTGATAAGCCGTCAGCACCATGGCATTCGGATGGAACGGCAGAGAGCTTTCATCCCACTCAATATCCCGCCCTCGGTCAAACGGTACCGCTTGACCGTTCGGCATCGTTAACAATACCCCCTCCTCAAGCGCTTTCAGGCGTCCCGCAATAGTGTCAGGGTCAATCGTTTCTGGCGCTTCGCCCATTAACCCCATCATGACGGCACTGTCTGTACCATGCCCGATGCCAGTGGATGCCAATGAGCCGTGAAGCCTGACGGTGACGCGTGTCAATGACGCCTCGGTCAACGAAAGTCCAAAGGCACGCGCGGCACGCATAGGGCCCACGGTGTGTGAGCTAGATGGGCCAATACCTATTCTAAAGAGATCAAAAACGCTAATTGCCATTGTGTTATCCGCCTCTCAACGGTCGCTATCGGTCTTTTTACACTTTGAATTCAGCCAATGTGCAGCGATACATGTCAGTCGTCGAGCCATTACCCGTATGTTCGGCGTGCGAGCATAGAAAGGTGACGATATAATGAACATCCACACCTGGATGTTTTTAACGTCGTTCGTCACGCATTTCCGCAATAAGGATATTCGTATGCCCCCTTCTCCACCTCAGTGGCCAATCAGTTTTGGTTCCGCTTTACTGCGCGCAACGCTTTATGTGCTCTTTATCGCAGGGATTGCCCAAGGCGGCTATTTGGAAGCTATTTATTTACCTAACGTACGCTACAGCGAATTAGGGTTTACCGAGCTTACCCAAACAGTTGTGTTAGCTTGCTGCTGCGCGCTACTTATTTATACACGTCAAGTGCTCCAGGTATGGCCTACCGTCACACTGCTACTACTCGCCTTTGTCGCCGCATCGTTGGTACGTGAACAAGATTATTTTCTCGACCATTACGTGGCTCGGCATACCTGGAAAATACTCGTGGCTCTGATTGTGCTACCAAGCCTAACCTGGGTCATCATCCATCGTCGGCGTTTCCTAGAGGAATTTTCACACTATAGCAACACTTTTGCTTTTGGACTGTTCGCTGCGGGTGTCCTGGTTACTTATATCTTTTCACGCCTTTATGGCCGCCAAGAGCTCTGGCGAGCAGTGCTTCAAGAAAACTATGTTCGTGATTTTAAGAACGTTGCCGAAGAAGCCGTGGAACTGCTCGGCTACAGCCTTATTCTGTTTGCCATGATTGAACTTTTACTTCTCGCTCGGCGAATTTCTAAAGCACGCCAAGACGCTCTATAAGGCCTGCTATCCGTACTGCAAACCGATTATTTACCGCCGCCTAGTGCATCGCTAGGCGGCGTTTCATTTTTTACATCTCGCTATGCGCAAAGCCATTTGCGCCACTGATTGCTTCAACGTACTGTCGTCCACCGGAATTAATGGGCAATTTTGCTAAAAAACCACCTACTGACGACATTAACCTCATGAGAAACCCACAAAATCGTGAAGAAAGCCTAAAGCGAGGTGCGTTCACTCGCTTTTTAGACAGCGTTGAATGGCTGGGCAACTTACTACCACATCCGGTAACACTGTTTGCCATTCTGTGTGTATTGGTAGTGGTCGCAAGCGGCATTGCAGGGGCTCTCGGCGTTTCTGTTGCCGACCCACGACCTGCCAATGAAGGCGAATGGATTGCAGTTAACTCACTGCTTAATGCAGAAGGCCTGCGCCGTTTAGTCACCGAAATGGTCACCAACTTCACCGGCTTTGCACCGCTGGGTACGGTGCTCGTCGCAATGCTGGGCGTTGGCGTTGCTGAGCATTCGGGCCTACTTTCTGCCAGTATGCGCGTCCTGGTCCTCAACCGCTCGCCGCGCATTGTCACTTATGCCGTCGTCTTTGCTGGCATTATGTCGAACATGGCCGCTGAGCTTGGCTATGTGGTACTGATTCCGCTTGCCGCTATGATCTTCCACTCGTTGGGGAGACATCCACTGGCGGGCCTTGCCGCCGCTTTCTGTGGGGTATCCGGTGGTTATAGTGCCAACCTGTTGATCGGCACGGTTGATCCGCTACTCTCGGGCATTACTCAAGAAGCCGCGCGACTTCTCGACCCCGCTTACATTGTGGGCGCAGAAGCCAACTGGTTCTTTATGCTCGCCAGCACCTTCTTTGTCACACTCATTGGTGGCTTTGTTACCGAGCGCATTGTAGAGCCTAAGCTTGGGAAATTCGATTCCACCTACGCTGATAGCGACATTGATCAGCAACGCATGGATGGCCTGACAGCAACTGAGAAACGGGCGTTAAAAGGCACTGGCTTAGCAACGTTAGCTCTAATAGCACTTATCGCCGTCATGGTGGTACCCGAGAGTGGCATATTGCGTGACCCTGAAACAGGGTTGGTTAGTGGTTCTCCCTTCTTACGCGGCATTGTCGTGATCGTTGCCGTTTCCTTTACCCTACTAGGTTTCACCTACGGCCGTTTGGCTGGCACGATGCGCCATGACCGCGACGTAGTCGATGCCATGGCGAAGAGTATGAGTAGCCTGGGCCTGTATATCGTCTTGGTATTCTTTGCAGCGCAGTTTGTGGCGCTGTTTAACTGGAGCAACTTTGGCACAGTGACGGCTGTTGCAGGCGCTGATCTGCTACAGTCCCTCGGCCTGAGAGGGCCTGGCCTCTTCGCCCTATTCATTATTATGTGTGCGTTCGTCAACCTGTCATTGGGCAGCGCCTCAGCTCAGTGGGCGGTGACGGCTCCGATCTTTGTACCGATGCTAATGCTAATGGGCTATGCCCCTGAAGTGATCCAGGCGGCTTACCGGATCGGCGACTCAGTCACTAATCTAATCACCCCCATGATGAGCTATTTCGGGTTGATTCTTGCCGTGGCCACGCGCTACCGGAAGGATATGGGTATTGGCACCCTAGTTGCTATCATGCTGCCCTATACGCTGTTTATGCTGGTTGGCTGGACGCTGCTGTTCTTTATCTGGGTATTTGTCTTTGGCCTGCCAGTTGGCCCTGGATCCGCGACCCACTACACGCTGTAAGCTTTTTCATCGCATCACGCTGATGGCATAACGCAAAAAGCCCGCCGTTGATAGAACGGCGGGCTTTTTATCGGCGAGTACTTTTATCAGTAAGTACTTTACCAGCAAGCACAAAGGCGTCTATGCCTTTATCCCTGACTGACTTACTCGTCTAGGAACGAGCGTAGCGGTTCCGAGCGGCTTGGGTGGCGCAGTTTGCGCAGCGCCTTCGCTTCAATCTGACGGATCCGCTCACGGGTAACGTCAAACTGCTTACCCACTTCTTCCAGCGTGTGGTCGGTATTCATATCGATACCAAAGCGCATGCGCAGCACTTTCGCTTCACGGGCAGTTAAGCCGCCCAAGACATTACGCGTCGCCTCGATCAAACCTTCGCCTGTAGCCATATCAATCGGTAACAGCATGGTGCCGTCTTCGATAAAGTCACCCAGGTGCGAATCATCATCATCACCAATCGGCGTCTCCATAGAGATCGGCTCTTTGGCAATTTTTAGCACCTTACGTACTTTATCTTCCGGCATTTCCAGGCGTTCGCCCAACTCTTCCGGCGTCGGCTCGCGGCCCATTTCCTGCAGCATCTGGCGAGATACACGATTAAGCTTATTGATCGTCTCAATCATGTGTACCGGGATACGGATGGTGCGCGCTTGGTCAGCGATAGAACGCGTAATCGCCTGACGAATCCACCATGTGGCGTAGGTCGAGAACTTGTAACCACGGCGATATTCGAACTTATCAACCGCTTTCATCAGACCAATATTGCCTTCTTGAATCAGATCCAGGAACTGCAAGCCACGGTTGGTATACTTCTTAGCAATCGAGATAACCAAACGCAGGTTCGCTTCTACCATCTCTTTCTTGGCACGGCGTGCTTTTGCCTCACCAATAGAGAGCTTGCGGTTAACCTCTTTGAGATCGGCCACGGTGAGCTGCACCATGTCTTCTTCAAAGGCGATCTTGCGCTGCGAGCGTGCAATGTCTGCGCGCAGTGGCTCAAGGCGATCCGCGTACTTGGGTTGCGCTTCCTGGAAGGCATCCAACCATTTCGGGTCAGACTCATACCCAGGAAACGACTTAATGAACGTTTTGCGCGGCACTTTGGCTTTCTTAACGCACAGCTGCATGACCGCTTTTTCCTGGGCACGCACTTGCTCTACGCTGATGCGTACTTGACCAACCAAGCGCTCAAAATGCTTTGGTACCAGCTTAATGGGTGAGAACAGCTCAGCAAGACGCGCTTGCTCACCCTTAAGTTCGGCGCTACCACGACCATACTTCGCTAATGCAGCTTCCACCGTAGCGTTCTGCTCGCGAATCTGCTCGAAGCGCGCTTTCGCTTCTTCAGGGTCTGGTCCACCTTCACTCGCCGTGCTGTCATCATCCTCGTCGTCTTCGTCGCTATCGATATCATCATCGCTTAGCTCTGGTTCGACTTCGGGTTCAGGCACTTCAGCTTCAGCAACGCCCGGGATCCCTTCATCAGGATCGATAAAGCCAGAGAACAGATCAGACAAGCGACCAGGCGCTTCTTCATCCTGCGTGGCATCATAGGCGTCGAGAATAGAATTAACCGCGCCGGGCAAATATGCCAGCGCTGACATGACTTCTCGGGTACCTTCTTCGATCCGCTTAGCGATTTCAATCTCGCCTTCGCGGGTTAGAAGTTCAACCGTACCCATCTCGCGCATGTACATGCGCACAGGGTCGGTAGTGCGACCGACGTCGCTTTCCACGGCGGCGAGTGCCGCAACGGCCTCTTCCGCAGCGGACTCGTCCGTGGAGTGATCCGACATCATCAAAGTGTCTTCATCCGGCGCTTCTTCAACGACACTGATACCCATGTCGTTAATCATGCCAATGATGTCTTCCACTTGATCCGGGTCGGCGATATCCTCGGGTAGATGGTCGTTGACCTCGGCATAGGTCAGGTAGCCCTGCTCCTTACCGCGCGCGATCAACTCCTTCAGACGCGACTGCTGCTGCGCATTTCCAGCCATAGAAACCCTATCTCGACGAAGAAGAATGAAACACCTGGGGCGCTGAATCGATTAAACTCAACAAGCCGAACAGTATAGCGTAATCAGCAGGTTTTTTTCCAGCGAAACGTATTTGCGCGGTCATCCAGGTGTGTTAGGTTGTTCGGTTAGGCCAATGTTTGGCAACTGACCTCTTTATTTGGTGTCCAGGTTAAGAAAATTCAACCCCACCACTTCAGTTACGCTGAACCAGCTCCATTACCAAGCTAGCCAGACGCTGCCTTTGTGCTTTATCAAGCTTTTGGCCAGAGCGCTCTAAATCCAGCAACGCTTGATACTCTTCCTGGGGCGAACGTTTTCGTTGAACCTCTAAAAGATGCTCAACCAGCCCCGCAAGCTCAGCTTCCCGAGCCCCTTTGGGAATCAGTAACTCCCGAGTAGCCAGCTCAGCTAGCACTTGCCCTTCATGGCTACCCTGAAAGTGTGCCAACACCACTTGTGGGCTGCGATAACGCCCAGCACGCAGTAACTCAATCAAGTTACGGCATAGCGGCGTTTCTTCACCCTCCGGCAACCAGTCCAAGCTGTCAGGCAGTGATGTCACCAAGCGGGGCTCGTGCAATAACAGCTGCACGATACGCGCGACGGTAGAAAGTACCTGGGTGCGCACGTGAGTCCGGTTCGCGGGGCTCTTTTTCCGCGTAGTTTCTGAACGGCGAGCCTGATCCTGCCGTACTTCCTGCTGCGGCTCAGCAACTAGCTCCCAGTTTGCAGCATCTTTCTGTGCAGCATTTTTGATTCGCTTATCAAGCAGCACCTGCAACTGTGCCTGAGCCAACCCACTGCGCTTGGCTAACGCTTCCATCAATAACGATTTGAGCATGCCATCAGGCACTTTGTTCAATGCCTCCAGCACCTGACTTGCAAACCGCTCACGCCCTTCTACGGTATTCAGGTCACGCCCCAGGGCCGCCTGCTCAAAGAGAAATTCAGATAGCGGCATTGCACAGGTAACGCGATCTTGAAACGCTTCGCTTCCTTCACGACGTACCAACGTATCCGGATCATCGCCTTCAGGCAGAAATAAAAACCGCGCCTCACGACCATCGATCATCAGCGGCAGCGCTGTTTCTAACGCACGACTAGCGGCTTGACGGCCTGCGCGGTCACCATCGAAGCAAAACACAACGCGACTAACCAAACGAAACAGTCGGCTCAGGTGATCGTCGGTAGTCGCCGTGCCCAGCGTTGCTACGGCGTTATTAATACCGAACTGGGCCAGTGCCACGACATCCATGTAGCCTTCGACGATAACCAGCTGCTCAAGCTTGCTTGAGGCCTGACGCGCCTCATATAAGCCATATAGCTCACGCCCCTTATGAAAGACAGGGGTTTCCGGTGAATTAAGATATTTAGGCTGTTCATCGCCCATTACCCGACCACCAAAGGCGATAGTACGCCCTCGCAGGTCACGAATGGGAAACATCACTCGGTCACGAAAACGGTCGTAGGTTCGCCCAGTATCTTCACGGTGAATCAGCAAACCATACTCTATCTGGACAGGCTCACCGATGCCTCGTTCGCTGAGGTGCTGCTTTAGCGCTTCCCACCCACCAGGTGCATAACCAATACCATAGGCACTGACGACGTCCGATGATAGCCCACGCTCCTGCAGGTAACGCTGGGCGCCCTGGCCCTCCTGCATCTTTAGCCGTTCTCGGTAGAAGCTAGCCGCAAGCTCCAGAAGATTGACGCCCTCTTTGCGCTTCTTCTCGCGCTGTTGAGCACGCGGATCATCGGCTCCCTCTCTAGGAACCTCCAGCCCTAAACGACTAGCTAACTGCTCAACCGCGTCAGGAAAAGGCAGTTTGTCGTATTCCATCAGAAAGCGTAGCGCATTACCGTGTGCGCCGCACCCAAAGCAGTGATAAAACTGCTTGTCGGCGCTGACGGTAAACGACGGCGTTTTCTCTTGGTGAAAGGGGCAAAGACCCGCGTAATTACGCCCAGCCTTTTTAAGCTGCACACGCTCGCCTACCACTTCAACCACGTCAACGCGGCCAAGCAAGTCGTCTATAAAACGCTGTGGAATCTGGCCTGCCATGAACTGCGGGCATCCTCGCGCAGTGCGCTTGCGGGCGCGCTTAACGTCATCAGACAGCGCGTCTGATCACCTTAAACAACGCATAACATGGTGCATGAAACGAAAAACAAACGGCCACCTAGTGGCGGCCGTTTGGCATCCCTCTTGAGATAACCCGCTAACTACGCTGGCTATCCCCAGGTACGGATCAATAGAGCCGTTCGAAACGCTTTTGCTCACGCTGAATCTTCTTGGCGTGGCGTTTTACGGCAGCTGCCGCTTTGCGTTTACGCTCAGCAGTCGGCTTCTCATAGTGCTCGCGGCGGCGTACTTCAGAGAGAACACCGGCTTTTTCGCAAGAACGCTTGAAGCGACGCAAGGCGACGTCAAACGGCTCGTTATCACGTACTTTTACAGAAGGCATTAAGCACTCACCTACCTTAAGGAGTCTTGAGTTCGGATAGTACGTACGCTAATGAACATAGCGTACGACCCAGTTTACAGCGCAAAGTAGTCTAGTCGTGGTTGGCGATCTTTGCAAATGCTTACGCTACTCATACATGACAATGCTAAACTAGCGCATTGATTGGCAGCACTGCTTTTTATCCTGCAGCTTTTTAACGTACCCAAAATTTTTAACTTACCTAGAGTTTTCTGTGATGCGTGTACTGGGCATTGAAACATCTTGCGACGAAACGGGCGTTGCGATTTACGATACGTCGCTTACTGGCGGCTGCGGCCTGCTCGCCGACGCGCTGTATAGCCAGATTGCTATGCACGCTGAATATGGTGGCGTGGTGCCCGAACTTGCCTCCCGAGACCATACACGCAAGCTGTTGCCGCTTATTGAACAAGTGTTGCGCGACGCCAAGATGACACGGCGCGATCTAGACGGCATTGCCTACACCGCAGGCCCCGGCTTGGTAGGCGCACTCATGGTCGGTGCTAGCACGGCCCACGGCATGGCGCATGCGCTCAATATTCCGGTACTTGGCGTACACCACATGGAGGGCCACTTGCTGGCGCCGATGTTAGAAGATGATGCACCTGACTTTCCCTTCGTCGCATTACTGGTTTCCGGCGGACATACGCAATTGGTAGAAGTGCAGGGGCTTGGCCGCTACCAACTATTGGGGGAGTCGGTTGACGATGCCGCCGGTGAAGCCTTCGACAAAGCTGCCAAAATGCTTGGGCTTGCTTACCCTGGAGGCCCTCAGGTCGCCAAGTTTGCCGAACAGGGCGACCCAAAACGATTTCGTTTTCCACGACCAATGACCGACCGCCCCGGCCTGGATTTCAGCTTTTCCGGATTAAAAACCCATACACTTACCGCTATTCGACAGTTAGAAATCGCCTGCGAACTAGACCCCCAGGCTCGGGCCGACGTCGCCAGAGCCTTTGAAGAGGCCGTGGTGGATACTCTGGTAATCAAGTGCCGCCGCGCACTGGATCAAACCGGGTTAAAGCGCCTAGTGGTCGCCGGGGGTGTCAGCGCCAACCTACGTTTGCGCGAACGCCTCGCCATTGAAACCGAGAAACGCAACGCCCGCGCTTATTACCCGCGGGGTCGTTTTTGCACAGACAATGGCGCAATGATGGCATATGTCGGCGCTCAACGGCTGGCTGCCGGCGAACAGGATGAACGCGGCGTAATGAAAGCCACGCCCCGCTGGCCACTCGATACATTAACGCCCCCTAATGCGGCTTAGGCGTCCACCTAATCATGCAAATTTGGCTCTTCCCCCCGACGTAAGCGGCGAATATTCAACCCGTGGCGGGTCAGGACCAGCACGCTGAAACCGCTAACTACTCCCACATACGCGGGGGCTAGCCAGAGACAAGCCAGTGGTGCTATCAGTGCGCTGATTAACGATGCCACGGCCGCGGTTCGTAGTCGCCATGCCAATAGCGACCAGCACACAGCGCTTAGCAGCGCTACACTGGGCACCAATACCAATAAGACACCAAATGCGCTGGCCACCGCCTTGCCGCCACGAAATCCATGCCAGAGCGGGTAACTGTGTCCTAATAGCACTGCCAGCCCTACAATACCTTGCAGCCAAATAGGTAGCGTAAGTAGCTTAGCTGCTAGCACCGCAGGTATAGCTTTGAGTGTATCCAGCAGCAACGTGGCTGCCGCCAAGCGCGGCCCATAGAGTCGCAGCACATTAGAAAATCCTGGGTTACACGAACCGCAAAAACGCGGGTCGGGCACACCCGCCAGCTGACAAACACTTAGTGCCGCCAGCCAACTTCCGCATAAGTAGCCCACTACGACCCATATCATGGTCTGTTCACCATGCCTTGCCTCTGCTCTGCTGTCGTTTCACGCCATCCTCAAGTACAATCGCCCGCTTGTTGACGCTGAGGGAAAGCCTGTGGATCGCATTTTGATCGAAGCGCTGGCAGTAGACACCGTAATTGGTGTGTACGACTGGGAGCGCACAATAGTCCAGTCACTGCGCTTGGACTTATCACTCGCGACGGATATTCGGCCGGCTGCCGCTACCGACGATTTACGCTTAACGCTCGATTATGCCGCCATTTGCCAGCGAATCCAGCGCTTTGCTGATGAACACCAGTTTGCGCTGGTAGAAACGTTTGCTGAACGCTTGGCAGAGTGCCTACAGTGCGAGTTTCCCATCTGCTGGCTACGCCTCATTGTGCGTAAACCTGGCGCGGTGCCTAAGGCTGCCAGCGTAGGTCTAGAGATTATTCGCGGCACGCTACCGGAGGAGGCCTCCAAGGATCGGCACTTATGAACTTGGTTACTCTTAGCTTAGGCAGCAATATTGATCCCGACACCCATATTCGCCTGTGCCTGGATGCGCTTGAAGACACCTTTGGGCACCTACAGATATCGCGTATCTTTGAAAGCGAACCCGTGGGCTTTAAAGATAACCGTAATTTTTACAACCTTGTGGTTGCCTTTCAAAGTAGCTGGACAGTGGGCGCGCTACAAGCGTGGTCCAAGCAGTTAGAAATTGCCCATGGCCGCACCCCAACGATGCTCAAGTGCAGTCCGCGCGCGCTCGATATCGACCTGCTCACAGTGGGCAACGCCTGCGGCACTCTTGATAACGTTAGTCTCCCTCGGGCGGAAATCACCCAAAATGCGTTTGTTCTACAACCATTAGCAGAGCTATTGCCAAATGAGCGACACCCTATCTGCAATACGCCGTATGCCACACTATGGCAACGTTTCGAGCTTGGCGAACAGCGCCTATGGGCGATAGATTTTTATTGGAGGAACCGCTGGGTATCCCTTGCAGACAGTGAAAAAAGGTCGGCCAGCGCTCGTTAACCGCCCGTCAGTACACTTAACGTAATAGTGCACCAGCAACTGCCATTTGCCGATGCTCGCGCAGTGCGCCGCCAAGTGCTGCACCACGATACCCCTTCGCTAGCAGCGCCTGAGGACTCACCTCTTGTGCCGCTTTCCACGCACTGACCAAGGGCGCAACATTGTCTGCTGACAGCCCCCTAATAAGCTGGAGCTGATTTTCAACCTGAGCGGGCTTACGCCAGCCATCTAAACGCTCCAACCAGTGCAGAACGCGTTCAGCGCTTAGCGGCTCACCCAGCAACCCCTTACTTAGTGCCGTATGGCGCGCCAGCTGCGCCACTGCATTGGGTAATTTTAGCCGAGCGGCTAACGCATCACGCTGATCATCGTCCAGCACCGACACCAACAGGCCATAGCGCCAGTGGGCAAGCGGCAACTCACTATTGGCCGGCGCCGCAGCCATCGCTTTAAGCGCGCTGTTTAGTACCGATTTTTCAGCCAACTCAGGCCACCAGACCACTAGCGCATCGCAAGCAGCCAGTGCAGTGAAGTAACTGTCTGGGTTTGGCTCGCCCAATGCTTTTTCAGTCTCCACCCACACACGTTCAGCCGCCAAGTGGCTTAACTCGCCGCTGCGACTAACCTGACGCATTAATGCAAGGGTTTCAGGGGCAATGGTGAATCCCAGATGCGCATAACGGGCAAGAAAACGGGCCGTGCGCAGTACCCGCAGAGGGTCTTCACTAAACGCAGCCGACACATGACGCAACACACGCCGCTGAATATCTTGCTGGCCGTTAAAAGGATCGGTTAATACCCCATCAAAGCGCTGCGCGATAGCATTGATAGTTAAATCACGTCGTGAGAGGTCATCCTCTAACGTCACATCCGGACTTGCATGCACTTCAAAACCGCTGTAGCCGTGGCCAGACTTTCGCTCGGTGCGCGCCAGCGCATACTCTTCTGCGGTATCGGGATGTAAAAACACCGGAAAATCGCGACCTACGGGTTTAAAGCCCCGCTGCCGCATGATCGCTGGTGTGGCACCCACCACTACCCAGTCGTTGTCATACACCGGCCACCCCAGCAGTTCGTCGCGAACGGCTCCGCCAACACGATACACAGCGAGCCCTTGCGTTTTCGCATCTACCTGAAACACTGCATCGCCCTTTTTTTAATGTCTCGGCTGACGGCTTGGCACGCTGGTACGCTTACCGGTTGCCAGGTTCATTGCGGTTAATGAGCCGCCCCACACGCAGCCAGTATCCAGAGCTTCAACATTAACCTGTGCTTCTGGCGTGTGGCCTCCTAGCGCAGCCCAGTGCCCAAACAGTAGCTGAAGAGCATCTTTTCTTGGGTATTGAAACCAGGGATAAAACCCTTCCGGCGCGCTTTCCAACCCTTCTTTGGCGGCAAAATCCAGCCGGCTATCGGCATCGATAAAACGCATGCGGGTAAACACATTGACGAGACAGCGCAGACGATCCATCCCCTCTAAGCTGTCATGAAAACAATCTGGCTGGTTGCCAAACAGCTGCGTTAAAAAATCACCCGCGCGCTCACTCAACAGAGCCGCCTGTACTTCTTGGCTAAATGACACCGCCTGATCAGCGCTCCAGGAGGGCAATACCCCAGCGTGAGTCATCAATGTGTTGCCTTGCTTGACCGCCAGGGGTTGGCTTTGTAGCCAATCCAATAACTCCTCACGCCTCGGTGCGCTAAGAATATCGTCAAGCGTGTCGTGCCTTTTCAACTTACCGCCACCGCGGGCCACCACAAGCAGATGAAAATCATGGTTACCCAGCACACATCTCACAGCGCTGCCCAACGCCTGGACTTCCTGCAAACAGGCAAGCGACCCTGGGCCACGATTAATTAAGTCGCCGACCAACCAGAGCGTATCGCTAACAGGGTTAAAGCTAAGCTGTTCCAGTAAGCTGACAAACTCGGCATGACAGCCGTGCAGGTCACCAATGACATAGGTGCTCATGGGCTACACCTTGTATGAGAATGGTCAATGAAGCTGACGTGGCACTGCCAAACGAAAGGGAGCAATGGGTACATCAAAGGCACGCTGGGTACATGTATCCAGTAGCGTATAAGCGCCTTCCATCACACCCACCGGCGTTTGCAGAATAGCCCGACTGGTGTAGCGAAAACGCTGGCCTGGACCAATCAACGGCTGCTGGCCGACGACCCCTTTACCACGCACCTCTTGGCTGTCGCCGTTTCCCTGGGTGATTTTCCAGTAGCGCGCCATTAATTGAACACTGTGAGGGCTTTGGTTGTGCACTGTCACGGTGTAGCTAAAGACGTAGCGCCCTTCGCTATCGCTAGACTCCCCAGCGTGGTAGTCGGGCGTAACGCTAATGCTTATGGGTAAGCCACTCACGTCTGATCGCTCCCCTTACCACTGAGCGATTCATCAGCGGCCACCTGGTTAGCAATGGCAACATACTCGGCGACGGTGAGCGTTTGAGGGCGCCGTGCAGGGTCAATTCCCAGCGCTTCTAGCGTTTCTGCGTTCACCCTGCCTTTTAGGTTATTACGCAGTGTTTTACGCCGTTGCCCAAACGCCAGCTTGACCAGTTCAAACAGTAGCACGGGATCATCTGCCGTGTGGGGCAAGCTTGCGTGGGGCGTCAGCCTGACAATGGCGGAGTCGACTTTCGGCCGAGGCACAAAGGCTTCCGGCGGCACGATAAACAACTGATCAACATGACAGTAATATTGAGCCATGACTGAAAGGCGCCCCCAGTCGGTGCCACCAGGCTCGGCAGCCAAGCGTTCGACAACTTCTTTTTGCAGCATGAAATGCATATCGGCAATCGCATTGCCCATAGTCAACAGATGCACAATCAGCGGCGTTGAGATGTTGTAAGGCAGATTACCGACTACCCGCAGCGCCGGGCCGTCACCCTTCAGCGCGGCGAAGTCAAACTTCAGCGCGTCGCCTTCATGGATAATAAAGTCGGGGTAGTTAAAAAACTGCACCCTCAAACCAGGGATCAGGTCACGGTCTAACTCAATGACTTCAAGCTTTCCTGTCGCCTCTAACAGCGGAGCAGTCAGCGCGCCTTGACCTGGGCCAATTTCGACAAGCCGGTCACCTTCACGGGGCCCAATGGCACGAACAATGCGCGAGATAATGCCAAGGTCACGCAGAAAGTTTTGACCGAAGCGTTTACGAGCGCGGTGCTGCTGAGGCACTTGAGACATCTAACAGTGTTCCTTGGAGGGTTAATTCATGAAGCCGACATGGCATTGCTACGCTGCGCTGCAAGTCGCTTTGCTAGCGCTAAGGCAACGCCTAGGCTATTGGGGTCGGCAATACCGCGACCAGCTAAACTGAGCGCGGTGCCATGATCGACCGAGGTACGTACCAGTGGCAGGCCAAGCGTAATATTCGCCGCCTGACCAAAGCCAGCATATTTTAGCACTGCCAGCCCTTGGTCATGATACATCGCCAACACCGCATCAACGTCCACCAAGTGGCGCGGCGTGAAAAGCGTATCAGCGGGAAGCGGGCCTTGAATATCAAAACCTTCTGCGCGCAGCGCATTGAGCGCGGGAATAATAATATCCAGCTCCTCACGCCCAAGGTGGCCATCCTCCCCGGCATGGGGGTTTAAGCCACACACCGCAATGCGTGGGGCAGCAAGGCCAAACTGGTGCTGCAGGTCTGCCGCAAGAAGGCGGCCAACCTGTACGACTCTATCGTAGGTAATCGCATCAGCTACGTCACGCAGCGGCAGGTGGGTAGTAACCAGTGCGACCCGCAGATCACCACTGCCCTCCCAGCGACTGGACTGGGTGTGAAGCGCATTGTCAGTGGCTAACAACATGACGACCTCATCGACCCCACAGGCGTCACGCAGCCACTCAGTATGACCGGTAAAGTCAGGGTAGCCACCTTGAATAATCACCCCTTTATGCAGCGGGGCGGTTACCATCGCGGCGGCGTGTCCTTGCTGGCAGGCATCCACAGCGATTTGCAGCGTCTCTAACACATAACCTGCATTTACCGGGTTGAGAACGCCGGGCAGCGCTGGCTCGCGCAGCGCGGCAGGCCAGACGACCAATCGCCCTGGCGCACAGACCTCTCTACTCCCCGGCACAGCATTAACCACCTCTACCGCCAGGCCAAGTAGCTCCGCCCGCTCACGAAGCATATCTGGGTCGCCAACCGCCACTACGTTGCCCAGCAGTCCCTTCGCGGCCAGCATCAGCGTTAGCTCTGGCCCGATACCTGCAGGCTCACCGGTAGTGATTAAGAGCGGCGCGCGATGACTCATGCTCATTAAAGCCGAATATCCACAAAGGCTTGCTCGCGAATTTCACGCTGCCAGACCTGCAGTTCTTCGTCAGCACGGCGCTGGAAGATCGCTTGACGCACCTGTTCGCGCTGGCTCTCTTCGGTAACATCTTGACGGCGACGTTCAAGCACCTCAATCACGTGGTAGCCGAACTGAGAGCGAACGGGCTCCGAGAGCTGACCCGTACTGAGAGAACTCATAGCCTCTTCAAAAGCAGGCACCGTTTGCCCTGGGCGAACCCAGCCTAGTTCACCACCGTTCATTGCGCTGCCACGATCATCGCTGAATTCACGAGCTACTGAGGCAAAATCTTCGCCCTGCTGTAGTCGCTGACGCGCCTGTTCAGCACGGGTGCGTGCCTGATTTTCATCGCGATTGGGAGTAAGTTCTACCAACACATGACGCGCACGCGTCTCTTCTGAGAAGGCTTGCCCTTGTTGGGAGGGTTGTTGGCTGAGGAACCTCTCAACATCGCGCTCGTTTACCGACACACGCTGGCTAATTTGGCGTTGCTGCACTTGGCGCATGAGCATTTCACGGCGCACTTCTTCACGCACGCTAGCCAGCGTCATGCCGTCGGCTTCTACGACGTCAGCAAATTCATCTAACGTCATACCATTAGACTCAGCAATGGTACGCAGCTGTCGATTCAGCTCAGTATCATCGACACTGAGATTGGCTTGGCGAGCCATCTGCAATTGAATTTCGTCCACCACCATACGCTCCAGCACCTGCTGGATTAACTGGTCACGTGGCGGCAGGTTTCCACCTTGCGCCTGGGCCTGCTGTTCCACATGGGCAAGACGGTCACTTAGCTCGCTCTGCATAATGACACCGTCGTTGACCACGGCAACAACGCGATCCAACATCTGGCGCTGAGTGGACTCAAAGTTCTGAGCATGAACCGCTAGCGGTACCAGTGCAGCACCAGTCCCAAGGCAGATTGCCAACATGCCACCTGCAGAAAGCAGTTTTGCCCGCGTTTTTAAGGCACGAGTTAGCAGGGTCTTTCTGGTCGTCATATAAAAGTCTCTTTCAGTCAGTCGCCATTTAACAAAATTGCTACAGGGGCGTAGGGCGATAGCCAGGAATGGCTTGTTCAAAGTAATTGTCAGCCTGCTGACCAACGCCACCCAGGCCACGGAACACAAAGCGTAGAAACAACCCTCGGTCGTTGAAGTCATCCTCTACGCGGGCAGTATCGTTATCATCTACCCATTCACGCCATACCAGCTGAACGCCATAGCAGCAATCATTCCACTGTACGCCCGCTAGCTGTTCAAGTGCGCGATCGTTGGTTTGATCGTGCAGATAGCGGCCAATCAAATCAATCCTCGTGCTGGCTTTCCAGGCAAATGAGAGATCCCACTCTTCGCGACTGTAGTTACGATACCCATCATCCCCCGGCACCACGCCAGGATCGAAACCTTCGATCTCCCAACGGTAGCCAAGGTTCACTACATGACCTTTAGGATGGCGATAACGTGCATCTACGCTGGATCGTTCCGTCTGTTCGCGCTGATCGTCATAGAGCCATTCATAGCTGGCACTCCATCGATCATTAATTTTCCAGTCAACGCGTGAGACCAGTGGTGAACGGTCACGCGTCGCTTGATAGCGGCTTAACGGATTAACATTTGGGTCATCTTCCGAATAGGCAGGCAACGTATCTGGATCACCGTCACTATCAATGCGCCGCTCCGAGAAATAAACGCTTTGCCCGATACCAACTGTCAGCCGATCTTGCCCAGCGGCATCTTCAATCAAGCGCGACTGAAGACCCAACGATACGCGATTGAGGTCGCCTAGGCGATCGGCACCCGAAAAGCGATAAGGCGACCATAGTTGATCCCAGGAAAACGCGCGTTCACGGCTGTCAAAGTCAGGCAATTGGGTCTGATTGGTACGCGGTACATAGGCGTAGTTTAGCCGCGGCTCTAACGTTTGCCGGTAGTCTCGTCCACGTAAATCGAGCTCGCGCTCAAAGACCAGTCCACTATCAATCGACGTGATGGCAGCACTACGGCTGGGTGACGTGCGGCGATCAGTGACACGGTCACCGTAATCAAGTTCATAAGCGGTATGCCACAGTTCAGTGCGCGGCTCTATGAAGCCCCAGGGCTGCTCATAACGCCAGCCTACCGCCGGCGTGAGGTGCAAACGCGAGCCCGTGGCAGCGTCACGCTCCGGCACTCGGCGCTCATCGACATCACGCCAAAAATAGGTCGCGTTAGAGCGCCACTGTGTATAAAGACCATTAGCGAGCTGCCAGTCGGAATTGGCGGTCAGGCTAGGCAATCGATAAAACGGCTTATCGGAATCGCTCAACGGATCCTCTAGCCTTTGAAACCCCTGCGCTCGAGCATCTAACTGCCAGCGTTCGCCGCGATAGCCCACCTGGGCAAGACGCTCCATACTAACGCGCTCATTATTACCAAACTCGCCACCAAAATCGTCAAAATAGCGGCCATCACTGGCAGCACCGTAGCGCAGCTGGTAGTCACTCCGTGGGGTTATCGACCCCTCATGCTGGGCATCAATATACCAACGCTCTTCGCCTTCAAACCGGTTGTCCCCGCTATTGCTGCCACTGTCATGATCAAGGTAGGCCCCTTCAATAGTGCCTTGGCTCTCTTCCAACAAATAACGGTACTCGCCATTGAGCAGCAGCCCGCGATCCGACATCCAACGTGGCGTAATCGTGGCATCATGGTTAGGTGCAATATTCCAGTAGAATGGCTGAGCGTAATCAAACCCATCGGTTGAAAAGCTAATCGATGGAGACAGCAGGCCAGTATGGCGGCGGTCATCAATAGGGAAACGAAGCCAAGGCCAATAAAAAATAGGGACATCTTTCACTTCTAAGCGAGCGTGGCGTGCAGTGCCAAACCCCTCAGCCTGATCCAGTTTGATGTCACTGCCAACCAGTTGCCAACTATTCACCCCCGGATCACAAGTAGTAAATGTTGCGTTTCGAAGGCGATACTGTGCCTCACCAGTTTGCTCCAGCTGGCTGGCCTGTCCACGCAGATGCTGCTCGTAGAGCACATAATGGCTATTGCGCAGCGAGGCACGATCTTCATTGAGCATTAACGTAGCGCTGTCGCCCCGCACCAGTGCCTGGCCATCACGCAGCGCCAAATCACCCTCTGCATCAACCTGCTGACGGCCTGCTGGGATAAATACTTGATCTGCCTGAAGCTCAGTATTGCCACGCCTTAGCACTACATCGCCACGCAGCAGCGCCTCACCATCTGCGGCGTAATCCACTTCCCAGGTTTCCACCGACAACGTTTCGGGGTTATCTTCCGCTGGCAAGCGGTATTCGGGCATCACATACCGCCCCCTGCATAGCTGTAGCGACGCGTCGTCCTGGCCCCAGGGCTGCCAATCCAACGCTTCAGCAGGAAGGGGCTGTACTTGTGCTACCGCTGAAAACGAAGCGCCGGCGAGCAAACTGCCCAGCAACGTTTGCGCAACCGGTGAGGTGCGCGAGATTCGCTTGCCCATGTTCGTTATCCTTGGCATCCAGAATCGGTATTATACAGCCTGCATGATGCCCGACCAGCAAGGAGCTTGCATGTCCTCATCTAGGATTAACGCCCTCACCCTGTGGGCGGCACAACAACATGGCCTTGATAGCGCCGCCATTCAGCTTTCCCCTGCGGGTGGTGATGCCAGTTTCCGGCGCTATTTTCGCTTAACGCTGCCCAATGGCAGCACCCAAATGCTCATGGATGCCCCCCCAAACCAAGAGGACTCCACGCCCTTTGTCACCATTGGCAAACGCTGGCACGCAGCAGGATTACCTGTTCCCCAGGTGCATGCCGCTGACCTAGACGCCGGTTTTTTATTACTGGACGACTTAGGTGACACCCCGCTTCAGACATTATTCACTAATAAGGAGCGCATCCAGCAGCAACATCTTGATGCACTGACGCTGGTTGCTAAGTTACAAAACCGTGCTAACCCAGAGCTGCTACCCCCCTATGACGCAGCGCTACTTGCCCGAGAGTTGGATCTCTTCCCAGAATGGTGTTTAGAGCGTTGGTTGTCGCTACCCGCGCCAAGCAGTTGGACCGTAATGCGCGACTACCTTATTGAGCAGGCGCTTGGGCAGCCCGTTGTCAGCGTGCATCGTGACTTTGATGCGATGAACCTCATGCGGCACGAGCAAACACTATATATGATTGACTTCCAAGATGCGGTGGCCGGCCCACTCAGCTACGATGTTATTTCCCTACTGAGGGGGCGTTACTGCCGTTTCTCCCAGGAACAATTTGCTTATTTCGTCACTGCGTTTTACCACCAAGCACGCCAGGACGGACGACTGCCCAGCCATATCAGCGAAGCAGACTTTATTAGCCAATGCCAAGCCATGGCCGCCCAACGCTCACTTAAGGTACTGGGAATTTTTTGCAGGCTTACCCTACGCGATGCCAAGCAGGGGTACTTAGCACGGTTGCCGCACTTTTTATCGCACTTAGAAGATAGCCTAGTCGCGCTACCTGATCACAGCGAGTTTACTGAGTGGGTGGGTAGCACGCTTCGCCCCGCTATTCTTCAACAGCTGGCGGAAAGCAACTTATGAAAGCGATGATCTTAGCCGCAGGGCTTGGCAAGCGCATGCGCCCATTGACCGACCATTGTCCAAAACCGCTGCTTCCAGTGGCTGGAAAGCCACTGATCGTGCATCACCTTGAAAAGCTAAAGCTCGCAGGCATTAACGAGGTCGTGATTAATGTTAGCTATCGCGCAGAGCAGATAATGGCAGCACTGGGCGACGGAAGTCGCTTCCAGCTACGTATTCACTGGAGTCAAGAAACGACCCCCTTAGAGACAGGTGGAGGCATACAGAAGGCATTACCATTATTGGGCGATGCGCCGTTTCTGTTGGTTAACGGGGACGTGTGGTGTGACCATATCCCCTCAGAGACCCGTTTACAGCATGATGACTTGGCTCATCTGGTGTTGGTTGATAACCCACCTCACCATCTCGTTGGTGATTTTACCCTTACGCATGGCCGCGTTGGCTTGGAAGGCAGCTCGCGCATGACCTTTGCAGGCATTAGTATACTGCGGCCTGAGCTTGTCGCCCGCGAGCCGATGGGCACGTTTGCCCTGGCGCCGCTGCTAAAACAAGCCATAGCCAATCACCACGTCAGCGGCGAACACTTTTCAGGCCACTGGGTCGATGTAGGCACCCCCGAAAGGCTGAATGAGCTTGAGCACTTTCTTTTAGCATCAGCGCAGGAAAGCCAGCGATGAAGCAGTGCGCTTATCAATAGAAATGTTATGCTGCGCGACTTACCTTTCGTCGCCTAGATGAGGAGAGCAACGTGAAAGCAAGGGTAAAATGGACAGACGGCCGCCAATTCGTTGCGGAATCGGGTAGCGGACATAGCGTTGTCATCGACGGACCGCCTGACCATGGCGGCCGTAATACGGGCCCTCGCCCCATGGAAATGCTGCTAATGGGCATGGGCAGCTGCACTGCGTTTGATATCTTGAATATTCTCGATAAAGCCCGTGCTGATGTCACCGACTGTGTCGCGGAACTGGACGCCGAGCGTGCCGATGAAGTGCCCTCCGTGTTTACCAACATCCACGTGCACTTTGTGGTGACTGGTCGCAACTTAAAAGAGAAGCAAGTACAGCGAGCAGTCGAGCTCTCCGCAGAGAAATACTGCAGCGCCTCTATCATGCTGGTACAAGGCGGCGTTGAGATAACTCACTCCTTTGAGATTGTCGACGCTTGATCAATTCAGGGCGACACCTTCCCGCGGCATTTAAAACGGTATGTAAAACCGTCTCAACGACAGTCTTAATGGCAGTATTAAAAAAAATGGCGCGACCGGATGCATACCGTGCCCCAGGCGGGCATAATACGCCCGCTTGTTTATACCCCTACTGCGTAGCAAACGGGTGCTTTGAAGAAAGCAATCCCAGCATCACGGTGACAAGTTTTTATCGGTTCCGGCGCTGGCTCGTCGGGGTGTCTTCATCTGCCATAGGGAGGTTCGGACGTGTCAGATAATCTCCGACTCCACGGGTTCAATAACCTGACCAGCTCGTTGAGCTTTAACATTTACGACATCTGTTACGCCAAGACCGAAGAGCAGCGTGAGGCTTATATCGATTATATCGATGAGCTTTACAACGCCGAACGTTTGACGCAGATTTTGAAAGATGTGACCAATATTATCGGCGCTCATGTACTTAATATTGCTCGCCAAGACTATGAACCTCACGGCGCCAGCGTCACCATTCTGATCGCTGAACACGAGCTGGATGAAGCTAATCCAGAGCACACAGAACCTGGCCCGGGGCCGCTGCCTGAAACGGTGGTGGCACACCTTGATAAAAGCCATGTGACAGTACATAGCTATCCCGAGTCTCACCCTGACAATGGCATCAGCACGTTTCGTCTGGATATTGACGTATCTACCTGCGGCCACATCAGTCCGTTAAAAGCGCTGAACTACCTGATTCACAGCTTCGACTCTGACATCGTCACGATGGACTACCGAGTTCGTGGTTTTACCCGCGACGTTGACGGCAAGAAACTATTTATTGATCACGACATCACCTCGATCCAGGACTATTTGGCAGACGACACTAAGCACGCCTACCAAATGATCGATGTGAATGTGTATCAAGAAAACATGTTCCACACCAAAATGTTGCTGAAAGATTTCGAGCTGGATAACTATCTGTTCGGCACTTCCCGCCGCGACATTACGTTTGAAGAAGCGCGAGATATTGAAAGCCGGCTACGCAAAGAGATGCTAGAAATTTTCTATTCACGCAATCTCGACTAACGCATGCACTAAGCGACCAAAAGGCGCTATCGAAAAGCCGCCCTACGACACTCGTAGGGCGGCTTTTTTTGATCATTTCGTGGTATTCTGACAATCGCTAATAGAAGCCTGGCTCGCCTTCCGGACGCGTTTTAAACCGCCGATGAAGCCACAAGTATTGTTCAGGATGCTTACGAATTGCCCGCTCGATAAACTCATTCACACGGGTAGCGTCGGCTACTTCATCCCCACTGGGGAAATTCTCAAACGCAGGCAAGCACTCAATGGTGTAGGTGCGATCGTCTGGATTACGATGAAACATAAGCGGCACCACGGGCGCGCCCGTCATTCGGGCAATTTTTGCGGTCAGCCTAATCGTGGCTGCTTGCTGACCGAACAGTGGCGCAAACACGCTAACATCGCGACCAAAATCCTGATCCGGTGAATACCACACGATGTGGCCAGCTTTAATCCTGCGCACAACACCACGCAAGTCATGACGATCGATCGCCTGACCAAAAATACGCGAACGGGCACGGGTCATGAAGCGCTCAAAAAGCGGGTTGTTGTGTGGGCGATACACTACGTCCGCTGGGAAAAACAGTGAGTGTAATGCCCCACCTAAATCCAGCGTTGAGAAATGTATCCCTACTACCAACACGCCTTTTCCCTGTGCTTTGGCTCGGGCGAGATGCTCTTGGCCATGATAGGCCACGCGATGGCGCAACCCTTCCGCATCGCGACACCAGCCGGTAGCCGTCTCCACCAGCCCTATCCCATTGGCGATAAAGGTTTCTTTTACTAGTTGACGCTGCTGATCAGCGCTTTTCTCAGGAAAGCACCGTGCAATATTGGTCGCAGTGATATGTCGACGACGCTTCGCGAGACGCCACGCCAACAGGCCAATAATTTTCCCAACCCATAGCTTAAAACGCCACGGCAGCCAGGCGGCCACCACCATTGAGCCAATAGCGAGCCAAGTTGGCCAGTAACGAGGATGTATGAAAGCACGTGGAGACGACGTTTTGGACATAAGATAACCGTTTAAACATGAGCCTCGTTATAGTGCCGCGGAACTCTGGGCAGCACGCCGGTCAACAGGGTGTAGCTGATGGTATCGCAGTAACGGGCGACTTCATCAATCGACAACACAGCCCCATTGCTGGCGGAACCCCACAGCACTACCTCACTACCAATGGCAACCTCTGGCACATCGGTAACATCCACTGTCAGCATATCCATAGAGACCTTACCCGCAATGGCACAGCGTTGGCCGTTTACCAACACTGGGGTGCCATCTACCGCGTGGCGGTCATACCCATCGCCATAACCCGCCGCTACCACAGCAATTTTAGAACGCCGCGGGGCCTGCCAACGACCGCCATACCCGACAGGTTCGCCTTCATCAAGCTCGCGCAGGGCAATAATCTCTGAACGCAAGCTCATCACCGGACGCAGTTGCCGAGTAATTTCATTGGCTTCTTCCAGCGGGTCGCTGCCGTACAGCATAACGCCTGGACGATTCCAATCGCCGTGAGCGACGGGCCATGCCAGGGTTGCAGGCGAGTTTGCTAAGCACAGGGGGGCACCAAGCTTTTCTGCCAAGGTCGTTAAGGCTGCCATCTGCTGATTAAAGTAGCTCCCCTCACGAGCATCTGCCGTGGCAAAGTGGCTCATTAAATGCAGTGCCGTGACCTGGGGTGCGTTCACTAAGCGCTGCCAAACACCAGGCGCTTCCTCTGGGGAGAACCCTAGGCGGTGCATACCTGAATCCACCTTTAACCACACTGGGATTGGCTGGCGAGGAGAGAAGTCTAGTAGAGCAGTCACCTGCCATTCACTGTGGACACTGATCCAAAAACCGTATTGGTCGACCAGCGCCAATTCATCGGCAGTAAAAATGCCCTCAAGTAGCACAATGGGTACTTTAATACCGCCTTCACGCAGGCTAATCGCCTCTTCTATAGAGGCGACTGCAAATGCAGGAACATCGGCTTCCAAGGCGCGTGCGCACTCAAGCGCACCATGCCCATAAGCATCTGCCTTAATGACCGCTACCGAGCGACTTTGAGGCGCGCAGCGGCACGCCAACTGATAGTTATGACGCAAGGCGTCTAAATCAATATGAGCCACGAGTGGGCGCATCACATTTCTCGCTTACACAATAAATAGTTAACGGCTGAACAACCAAAAGACGGTCTGTCCTAAACAACTCAACCCTAAAAACAACGCACCGAGCGATTAACTCGGTGCGTCATATGTTGATTGCTGCGTATCTTACTGCATTTAGCTCTCGAAGATTGCATTGAGAGACAGGCCTTGCTTTTCCAATGAGCGGCGTAGCTTCTTTAACGCTTCAACCTGAATTTGGCGCACTCGCTCTCGGGTCAGCCCAATTTCTGCCCCAACCTCTTCTAACGTAGCGGCTTCATGGCCGCGCAGACCAAAACGGCGCACAACCACCTCGCGCTGTTTCTCACTTAACTCGTCCAGCCAGTGGTCAACGTGCTCACGTACATCGCCATCTACCAAGCACGCCTCGGGCCCAAGCACCTCATCATCGGCTAGCGTGTCGATAAGCGGCTTATCACTCTCTCCTCCCATGGGGTAATCCACGGAGGAAACACGCTCGTTTAGCCCAAGCATTTTTTTAACCGTTTCCACTGGCTTGTCGAGATGATCGGCAATCTCTTCAGCCGTTGCTTCGTGGTCGAGTTTTTGGGTAAGCTCACGAGCCGCTCGAAGGTAAATATTCAGCTCTTTCACTACATGTATTGGTAGCCGAATGGTGCGCGTTTGATTCATCAGCGCACGCTCTATCGTTTGACGAATCCACCAAGTGGCGTAAGTAGAGAAGCGGAAACCACGCTCTGGATCAAACTTCTCTACGGCTCGAATAAGCCCCAGATTACCCTCCTCTATCAAATCGAGAAGCGTTAGCCCACGATTAAGGTAACGTCTGGCTATTTTCACAACCAGACGCAAGTTTGACTCAATCATCCGCGAGCGCCCAAGCGGGTCACCCTTTCGCGCTAAACGGCCGTAATACACTTCTTCTTCCGGCGTCAATAACGGCGAAAAACCGATTTCATTGAGGTAAATCTGGGTTGCATCCAAGCTTTGAGTCGATTGACGCTCATCACGGCCCAGCGCTTTTTCGAAGGCCTCTTCTTCCGCCGCGACGTCAGCATCGGCGTCACCTATGGCTTCTTCAACAGCCTCAAGGTCAACTTCCTGTAGATCCTTCTCCAGCATACTCATGATATTACCCCCGTTAATTCGCCTAACCGCCATTTAGAAAATGTAAAGGTGGCCGCACTCCCTGTGCACATGCACCATTATTGTTATATGACGCCCTACTTCAGCTATCCGGGTTTCAAATAAACCTCGCTATGCTTGCTGAATCATTAGCGAGATGGCAGATAGTCCATCGGGTTTTGAGGTTGACCATCTCGACGCACCTCAAAGTGCAGTTTGACACTGTCTGCATCGCTATCCCCCATAGTGGCGATAACTTCTCCCGCTTCAACAACGTCATTCTCTTTAACACTTAAGCTATCATTATGCGCATAAGCACTCAGATACTGATCGTTGTGTTTAAGTAGTATTAGGTTACCGTATCCACGCACACCACTACCTGCATAGACCACAATACCAGGGCCAGCCGCTTTAACAGGTTGCCCCTTTCGGCCTGCGATATCAATCCCAGCCGTTATTGAACCACCCTGCCCGAACTCGCCTGTCACTTGACCAGACGTCGGCCACTGCCAGTTAACATTATCGACTGGCGTGAAGGTACGTGAGGAGCGGTCAACGCTGGCGGTTTGGCTGGACTGAGCCGTCTCAGTAGGCTGTGTTTCCACCGCGGGCGTCGGCTCTGGTTCAGGGGTCGGCTCTGGTTCAGGGGTCGGCTCTGGTTCAGGGGTCGGCTCTGGTTCAGGGGTCGGCTCTGGTTCAGGTGTCGGCTCTGGTGTTGGCTCAGGTTCTGGCTCAGGCTGCGTTGACGATGCCGTACTGCTAGTACTATCTGCGACTTGCTGAGCTGCCGCTACAGATGCCTGTTCAGCTCGTTCAGCCCTCTCGGCCCGCTCAGCCGTTAAACGCTGATTACGTTCAATCGCGCTCTCATCAGGAAGCAGCCAGTCTAGCTGCTGATCATTGCTGGCCACTGCCGTGGCTTGCTGATCCAGCCCTGTTGCAACAACCCCTGATGATGGACGACTAGGCGCTTGCTCGGATGGCTCGGCTGACTGACGACTAACCTCAGCAGCACCTTCTCGCAGGGCAATCGTCTGGCCTGGATGAATTTGAAAGGGTGCCTCAATATTATTGATTTTGGCCAGCTGGCGATAATCAAGATTATGCTGCCACGCGATACCGTACAAGGTGTCACCAGGCTTAACGGTATACTGCGGCGAGCTTTCAACCGCGCGGCGTGCCTCGCTTAAGTCGCGCACCTGAGGAGTGTTGTGCTGCTGACTAGCACAACCACTAACCGCCAGCGCTAGTACCGACATCATGAAAACCTTACGCATTAAAACCCTACTCCTTTTCAACGCCGCGTGCGTTTCCTGTTGATCTATGCTCGGCATAGTGCACTGCACGACGGTTTAATAACACTACCAATAGTGCGCCTGCTGCCATTAATGTAATAACGCCTATTGTCTGAGCCGATGCGCCGGACAATACCGCATAGTCACTAGGTAACAGATAACGGTGAGCCAACGGGATCATTTGCCCCTCAGGACCAAGCTGATAACGCAACAACTCTTTCCAAGGCCATAACACCGGTAACGAGCCAACAATAAATCCAAGCAAAAGCTGCAATGTGGAATCATGGTAACGGTGCAGTAACCACGACAGCAGCCGTGAGAACAGTGCCAAACCTATAATACACCCCATACCGAACAGCATGATAATACCGATATCGAAACTGCGGATAGCACCCATAATGGTGCCATAGAGCCCCATTGTGAGCAGCAAAAAGCTGCCTGAGACGCCAGGAAGCAGCATAGCACTGATAGCAATACAGCCTGCCACCATGACAACCAATGCCTCATTACCGATCAGCAACACCAACGGCATCATACCCGGCAGCGCTTTTGCCAACAGCAACCCCATCACCAGCGGCAACAAGTACCAAATTTTCCAGCCTCGCCCAGCCCTCCCTACAACAAATGCTGACGCCGCCACCAATCCAAAGAAGAAGCCTTCAATAAGCAGCGGGTGAGCCTCCATCAACCAGAGTGCTAAATGGGCAACGCTGAATAGGCTAACGCCCACTCCTAACAATAAAGGTAATAAAAAAGCGATGTTCAAATGTTGGGCTAATGCCGACCAACCACCACGCCGCCATGCCGTGACAGCAGTGGGGCCGAACTGCTTTATGGTATTGATTAGCTCTTCATAAATACCCGTAATGAAGGCTATAGTGCCACCTGAAACCCCGGGCACCGCATCCGCAGCTCCCATACCTGCGCCTTTTAAAAACAATCCTACAAATCGACGCTTCAATCCACCACTCCTTGCAAAAGGGGTACAAAACGCACGGGTTCAAGCCGTCGCTTCTCAAAAGCACTGCCCATGCGCTTTATTTGGGTAAGCCACTGACCACCATCGGGCTCTTCCAGAGGCGCAATCAGCACGCCATCATGACTCAATTGCTCCAGCAGTGCTTCAGGTAATGTTTGAGCGCAAGCCGTTAACAAAATCACGTCAAAGGGCGCTGCTGCTGGCCAACCTTCTCCACCATCGGCCACCGCCAGGGTAGCGGGCGCATCAAGCCGCCAAAGTCGCTCTGCAGCGCGCTGATGTAACGCATGAATGCGCTCAACTGAATATAGCGTTGGCACCAGTCTGGACAGGATCAGTGTTTGATAGCCTGAGCCAGTGCCTACTTCCAGCACACGTTTTGGGTCAGCCCGCAAAACAAGCTCTGTCATTCGCGCAACTGTCAGAGGTTGCGATAGGGTCTGACCAAACCCAATCGGCAGTGCAGTATCTTCGTAGGCGCGGTGAGCCAGCGCTTCATCCACAAACAAATGCCGTGGCTCACTGGCCATAACATCGAGCACCCGAGCCTCTTGAATTCCTTGCTGCGCAAGCCGCTCTACCATTCGGTCTCGAGTGCGCTGAGAGGTCATTCCTCTGCCACGCAGCTCTCTAGGTGACAGTTCAGGCAAAAGCATCCAACCAGTCCTGCACATCATTGCGCGCGGGGTGGCGCGTCAAATCGGTTTGAAGGGGTGTAATCGACACATAACCTGCCTCGATAGCAGCGAAGTCGGTATCCTCGCCATCATCTGCATTGGCCGCTACCGGCGCAATCCAGTAGCGAGTACGCCCACGCGGATCTTGCACGGGAACAGGCTTCTCCGCTGGGCCCCGATACCCCAGGCGGGTCACCTTAACACCTTTAATCTCTTCCCAAGGCACGTCCGGCACGTTGACATTTAGCAACGTGCGAGGCGGTAGCGATAGCTGGTCAGCAGCACCAATTAAGCTGGCAGCTACTTTTCCAGCCGTGCTGAAATACCGATTACCGCAAAGTGACATGGCAATGGCGGTCATACCTAAGTTACGGCCTTCCATCGCAGCAGCGACCGTTCCTGAATAAAGAACGTCATCGCCAAGATTACTACCATGATTAATACCTGAAATAACTAAGTCAGGCCGCTCATCCCAAATCCCGTTGACACCTAAATAGACGCAATCCGCTGGCGTGCCGTCGACACTATAAAAACCGCTATCAAGGGCGGTTAACGAAAGCGGACGCGAGAGCGTGAGCGAATTGCTGGCACCACTGCGATCGCGGTCAGGTGCTACCACACGCAAATTTGCATGAGCCATTAATGCGTCATGCAGCGCCCGCAGCCCTGGGGCATGAACACCATCGTCATTGGAAAGCAGTAGTCGCCGCATCAGCGTCTCCTTAATCAAAATCAGGGTGGTGAATTAGCTCACTGATAACGGCCGTTGCAAAGCTTCCTCGCGGCAAGCCAAACGAGAGTAGCACGGCTTCTGGCTCCCAGGTCAGCTGCGGCGAAATTAGTCGAGCACGCAACGCTCGGTGCGCCCTTTTCACGCCACTATCGACTAACCCTTTGCACAGCGTGGGATGGCGCTCCATCAGTTGCATTTCATAAGGAGCTACCTGCAAAGCAGCATGCTCACCTACTCCCCAAAGCACCCCCGTTGGGTGGATATCAAGCTCCACCGCTCGCTCTAATAGGCGCTCATCTACCGTATCAACCGTAAAAACGCTTTGAGTGCCCTCTAGCATTACCGTATCGCCCGCAACGGGCTGACGCCACGTACCATCACCCAAGCGCTCACTTAATAACTCATTAAACAAAAAGCTGCGGGCGGTGGAAAGCAGCATCCCTTGGCGATCATCGCGCTTGCGCCAGCCTTTGGCTAATAGCACTTGTGCACGCTGTAAATTGCGCCCCTCACGTCCAAAGCGCTGGGGACCAAAATAATTGGGAATACCTTGGCGACAAAGCGCTTCCCAACGATCAACAAAACGCCCCCCCTGAAGCGCTTCTCCACTAACCCGTAACGTGAAGTGGTTCGTACGATGAACACCGCGCTTTAGCTTTCGGGGGTGCCTCGCCTGCTCTAACACCGTAACACCCAATGCCGCTAATGATGCGCCCAAATCGCTTGGCGCCTCACGACCGGGTAAATGAACACTCAACCACTGCCGCGTCACTGCTACGCGATCTTTCATGCCGGAATAGCCGATATCCCGCGGCGTTACACCACACAGTCGGCTAACGCTCTTGACCACATCCAGTGTGGTTTGATGGCGTTTTTCAAGCCGCAACCACAGATGTTCACCGTGATCTTCAGGCATAAAATCCAGCTGCTCATCGACAATAAAATCCTCTGGACGGGCTCGGTAACAACCCGGCTTAGGCGTACCAAACTCAGCGTCCAAGAAGCGCCGCCAAGCGGGTAAATTAGGCATGCAACGCCTCGTGCTGCTCAATCAGTACCACAGCTTCAGCTGCAATCCCTTCGCCTCGCCCGGTAAACCCAAGCCGCTCGGTCGTGGTCGCTTTAACATTCACCTGACCGAGACTAATACCTAAATCTTCTGAAATCACCTTGCGCATGGCTTCTATGTGCGGGGCCATTTTAGGGGCTTGTGCCATTAACGTGGCATCCAGGTTAATGACGCAAAACCCTTCTGCACGAACCAGCTGAACCACATGGCGCAGAAGAGCACGACTATCCGCCCCAGCCCATTCAGGGTCGGTATCGGGGAAATGCCGCCCGATATCGCCAAGCGCACAGGCACCCAGCAGTGCGTCACTGACAGCATGTAGTAATACATCGCCATCCGAGTGGGCAATAAAGCCGTGCTCAAACGGCAACTTAACGCCACCAATCATCAAATGATCACCAGTGCCAAACCGGTGCACGTCAAATCCGTGGCCAATTCGCATTAACAACTCCTTTCAGAGACTTGTGCCAGAGCCTTGGGCCGCTTGTGAAGCCATGATTGCGGCAGCAAGGGCAAGGTCATCGGGGTGGGTTATCTTGAGATTATCACGCCGTCCGCTAACTAATCTTGGCGCTTCACCCAGCGCTTCAACTGCTGACGCTTCATCCGTCACAACGCGCTGATGATCGACTGCATGCTCAAGCGCCTGGCGCAACAAGGCATAGCGAAAGCCTTGTGGCGTTAACGCATGCCATAAACCGTCTCGTGACTCTGTTGCAGTACTCAACTGTTCAGCATTAGCGCGCTTCATGGTATCAGCCACTGGCATGGCTAAGAGCGCACCACTTGGGTGCTCATTAGCCGCATGGAGAAGTGCTAATAAGTCAGCCGATGTGACGCAAGGCCGCGCAACATCATGCACGATCACTACATCATCTTGTTGGGCTGTTATCGACTTAAGCGCGTTTAAAACGCTGTCCATCCGCTCAGCACCACCAGAGACACGTTGCCAATTCGCAAAAGGCACCCATGCTGAACTGAACCAGCAGTCATCATTATCTAAACACAATACAAGGTGTGCCGTGGGGAAGGCAGCGTAAAGCCGGCTAAGGGTATGGGCCAAAATGGGCTGCTCTCCCAACGCCAAGTACTGCTTAGGCTTAGTGGCTCCCATGCGCTTACCCTGCCCAGCAGCGGGAACGATAAGCCATAACGTGTTACTCATTCATTACTGCCCTTGCTCGGCAACCCTGGTTGGGTCACTAATCCGGCATTAATGCCCAGCAACTCGGTTTCAATCGCCACGCCCGGCACCCAGAAAAACTGTTCATCACTGCGCACCATGCCCATATCACTACGCGCGCGTTCTTCGATGGCATCCAAGCCCGTTTTTAAGTCAGTGACTTCTGCGGCTAGTCGAGCATTACGCTCGCGCATAGGCACATTGGCAGCCTCTTGAACGGCAACGCGTTCCTCTACCAGCTGCAAGTCTTGCCAGCCACCATTGCCGAACCAAAGCTGATAATTGAGAACCCCCAAGACGGCAAGCAGTGCAGCCATCAGCAATTTGTGCATCACCGCACTCCTTTTTAGCGCTGAACGGTACGTATTATGCCACTAAGGGCCATGTCCAGCGAACCACACCTTATGCATAAATAGTGCATTATTTAAACGGTAGTGCCTCGTTCGCCGCCTCACGGTACGCCCTAATATGCAGGCCTTCCTCCTGACAGAATTGAGCAACGCCTGCAGCTAAACCAGGATGCTCAAGGTAATGCAGCGAGCGTACCCGCTGTGGAGCGAACCCTCGCACCAGCTTGTGCTCACCTTGGGTACCAGGATCAAACAGACAAAGCTTATTTTCTAAGCAGTATTCAATTCCCTGGTAATAACATGCTTCGAAATGAAGGCAGTCAGCGACGACCTCACTCCCCCAATAACGCCCATAAAGCGTGTTTTCACCTCGAAAATACAGCGCCGCTGCAACCGGCTGACCATGCAATAGCGCCTGAACTAAAACAAGCGCATCGCGCATGGTATGGCGCAAGTGCTCAAAAAAAGCACTATTTAGGTACGGTGGTCGTCCCCGCTCATGGTAGGTGATCGTGTAGCAGCGGTAGAAGTGTGCCATTGCTTCCTGGGTGATCATATCTCCCTCTAAGCAGCTCAGGGTAAAGCCCTGCTCGGCGACCAAACGACGCTCACGCTTGATCATCTTGCGGCGTTTCGACGTAAGGCTCGCCAAAAAACCATCAAAATTACCAAATGCGCGGTCCCGCCACTGAAATTGAACACCTTCTCGAGCAATTAACTCTGGAAACTGACGCTGCCAGGCATCCACTTCGCCATCTTGCGCAAACAGTAGATGCCAGCTTGAAAGCCTGTGCTCTTCACAGTGAGCTTGCCAGGCAGCGGCTAGCACACCGCGCACATCGTCTGCATCGGCACTCTCAGCGATCAAGGTGCGTGTGCCAGGAACAGGCGTGAACGGAATGGCACTTAGTGCTTTTGGGTAATAGTGACCGCCTGCGCGCTCCAATGCATCAGCCCACCCCCAATCAAACACGTACTCGCCGTAGGAATGATGCTTTCGATACATGGGCAACGCGCCCACTAAGCAGTCATCTTGCCATACACTGAGATGACAAGGCTCCCATCCTGTGGCACTGCTGACAGAGCCGCTGCTCTCTAACGCCAATAAAAATGCATGGCGTAAAAACGGCTGATCATTGCTGACCAAGGCGTCCCATTGGTTAGCAGCCACCGCATCGATAGCGGGTAGCATAACGCATGACAGCGAGCGTGAAAGCATGATGCCTCCCTGGGCAGATCAGCAAGAAATCAGTGAACGACCTTACCACTAACGGTGGCCACTAGCGCTCTGTATACACTGTCATTTCTGTTCAGAGTGCGGTATTCAAGCGATGATATCGTGATCCCATTGTCCTAACGAACTGACCAAAGGAGCCGCTATGAAACGCGATTTAACGCGCCTATTTCACACCCAGCGTCACGCAGCTAGCCAGGCACCGTTCCCCACGCTTGGCACCCGTCGAGAGCGCCTGACACGTCTTGCGCGAATGACCAAGCAGCATCAGAAAGCCATCGTACGCGCTATTCAAGCCGACTTTGGTAAACGTAGCGAAACAGAAATACGTCTAGCGGAAATCAGCGCCGTATTACAGGCCGCTCGTTACGCACGTTGGCATCTTTGGCACTGGATGCGACCACGCCGCGCCGCTATGCCGTGGCGCTTATGGCCCGCCCGCGCGCGCATTGCCCCTCAGCCACTTGGCGTAGTCGGCGTTATGTCGCCCTGGAACTACCCGTGGAGCCTAGCGCTGATGCCTGCTATCGATGCTTTCGCAGCGGGCAATAGCGTCATGATCAAGCCGAGTGAGTACGCCCCTAATACCAGCGCCCTCCTGGCCAAACTGGTGCCACAGTATTTCACCGATGAAGAGCTGTGTGTTGTTGAAGGCGGCCCAGAGGTAGCAAAAGCATTCAGCGCACTGCCCTTTGATCATTTAGTGTTCACCGGCTCAACTCAAGTGGGGCGTCAAGTAGCACTTGCCGCTGCCGAACAACTAACGCCGGTGACACTTGAGCTGGGTGGTAAATCCCCAGCCATTGTGGCCGGAGATGCCGACCTGGATCGCGCGGCCGCCTCTATTATTTTCGGCAAGGGAATGAACGCTGGACAGACCTGTATTGCACCCGATTATGTGCTCGTGGAAAGCCGCCTTCTGGAAGCGCTTATCCAGGCGCTCAGCCGAGCCATTGAACAACAGCGACCCAGCGACAAAGAGGTCACTGGCTTCGTCAGCCCCCAGCACCAGCAACGAAGCGAGCGATTATTAGCGCAAGCAAGAGATCATGGCTGTCGTGTCATTGATGCCGGTCATCACGCACCTGCGCTGGTCATTGACCCAACCCAAGACCTTGAAGTGATGCGTGAGGAAATTTTTGGCCGTGCACTACCGCTTATCAGCGTTAAACATATCGACGACGCTATCGCCTTCGTTAACGCCCGGCCACACCCTCTGGCGCTCTATGCCTTCACCGACGATAAATTGCTTCAGAAGACTTTTCGCCACACCACGCGTTCGGGCGCGCTGGTATTTAACGAAACACTGCTGCATCACGCCGTTCCCTCACTGCCTTTTGGCGGTGTTGGCGAAAGTGGGACAGGCGCTTATCACGGCCGCCACGGCTTCGAGCGTTTCAGCCATTTGCGGGGCATTTTCTACCAGTCAAAACAATCCTCTAGCTCGCTGATAAGGCCGCCTTACAAACGCTGGTTATTAAAATTACTAAGGCTTGGCTAAAGCTTATTCATAAATACCCGATAATTATTACTATTCGCCAATTAATTACCTAGTTGAGCGTACTTTTGAACGAATTATTTTTTGGGACGCACAATGCAAGCCGCAGACTTTCCTGAGAATGAACACCAGCGCTTGGCGGCATTGCACGCTCTCCAGGTACTTGATACTCCCGCTGACGAAGCGTTTGACCGTATCACTCAGCTTGCTTGCGACCTTTTTGACCTGCCTATTGCGTTAGTTTCCTTAGTCGATGCAGAACGGCAGTGGTTTAAATCCCATCAAGGGCTGACAGCTAGCGAAACCTGCCGAGAGCTCTCGTTCTGTGCCCATGCAGTGGCAATTAACGACATGCTAGTTGTCGAAGAAACGCTTAACGACTTGCGCTTTACAGACAGCCCGCTCGTCACAGGACCACCGCGCATTCGCTTTTATGCTGGGCAGCCACTACAGCTGGCTGAAGGTTTGCCAGTCGGTACGCTGTGTTTAATTGATCGTAAACCGCGCTTATTTAGTCAGCGTGACCGAGCCATCTTAAAAAGCTTAGCGAGGCAAGTAGAAGAGTTACTTCGCCAGCATCAAATGCGTAGAGCCTTAGCGCAAACTACGCGTCGCTACGAGGCGCTGTTTAACGAAAGCGCCACCGGCATCGTACGTATTGACCGCTCAGGTAGCGTGCTGAGCATCAACCCTTTTGCACTAACAATGCTGGGGTACCAGCAGCAGGAAGTGGTCGGTAACAATGTGGCCATGTTTACGCCCAACACGATAAGTGCTCACCATGACAGCTTTCTTGCTAACTTTTTGGCGGGCAGCGAACCCAAGGTGATTGGTCGAGGCCGAGAGGTAGAGGCGCTACACAAAGACGGCCATTTAATCCCCGTCCATCTTGCCGTCAACGCCATTCATAATGAGCAGGGAGATGTTGCTGAGTTTTTGGGCATTTTGACCAACTTAACCGAGGTTTATAATGCCACCCAGCAAATTCATAAAGAACAAAGCCTGCTTAAAGTGCTTCATCAGGGCATTACAGACTACCAAGCACTAATGTCGGTTGAGCAGCTATGGACGTTTTTAATGGAAGCGCTGCGAGAGCTCACCGACAGTGATTACGCTATTATTGGGGAAGTGCTGCCAACCGACACCACCAATGCACTCAAAATACACGCTATCACTGACCTTTCATGGAGCGATGAGTCCAGGCATCTGATGGAGCGTTTACGCAGCGGCGATATGACGCTTACCAACCCCAACTCACTTTTAGGGCGCGTCTTTGCCCATGGCGATGTCATTATGACTAACGACGTTTATCGCCATACCAAGCGCGGCGGTTTCCCTCCGGGACATCCACGTTTAGACAATTACTTGGGCGTTCCTATTTTCAGCGGTGACGGCCTTATCGGCATGTTTGCTATTGCGAACAGTAAACAGCCCTTAAACCAGGCCCTTTTAGACTGGCTTCAACCTTTTACTGACACCTGTGCACTGCTCATTAATCTCTACCGCCAGATGGCCGAGCGTGAGCAAGTCACTTACGATTTGGCAACCGCCCGGGACCAGGCAGAGCAAGCCAACAAAGCAAAAAGCGAGTTTCTCTCTTCGATGAGCCACGAGTTGCGCACACCGCTTAATGCGATTATCGGCTTTGCTCAGCTACTTGCAAAAGGCCGACGCGACCCACTGAGTGAAAAGCAGCAGCGTCAAGTGGGGCAAATCGAGAAAAGTGGTCAACACCTGTTAAGCCTGATCAATGAGGTGCTGGACTTAGCGAAGATCGAAGCGGGTCACATGACGCTTTCGCTAGAACCTATGCTAATTGAAAACGTATTAGATGATGCCTGCACAACGCTAGAAGCCAACATTGGCGCAGCCAATATTACGCTGACGCGTGACTCATTGTCGCCACCCTGCATGGTGATGGCAGATTACACCCGGGTAAAACAAGTACTGCTCAACTTGCTTTCCAACGCGATTAAATACAATAGAGAAAACGGCACCATCCACGTCAATATTGAGCCGACCGGTAACGAGCTAAAGGTTAGCGTCATCGATTCAGGTCATGGCATTGCGCCAGAGCGCCAGCACGAGCTTTTTGAACCGTTTAACCGTTTGGATGCAGAACACGGGCCGATCGAAGGCACTGGCATTGGCTTGGCCATCACTCGTGAGCTGGTAGAGAGGATGAAGGGGCAGCTCGGTGTTGATAGTCAACCGAGTAAAGGCTCTACCTTTTGGTTTACGCTCCCTATTACCGAACACCTCGGTGAACACGAGCCACCATCTCACCGCAGCGCCATGGGCGCCACAGGGGATTCTCAGCGCGCATTTAACCTTCTTTATGTTGAAGATAACCCAGCTAACCAGCGGCTTATGGAAGATATTATCGATGACTTTCCTTCCGTACAGTTGCGGGTTGTGGCGAGCGCCGAGCTCGGCTTGGAGATCATGCGGCACTCACCGCCTGATCTTGTTTTAATGGATATCCATTTACCTGGCATAAATGGTTTCCAGGCGCTCGATATTATGCACAACGACTCAATACTAAAAGATATCGACGTGATTGCCTTATCTGCCAATGCGATGGAGCGTGATTTACATCATGGGTTGGCGGCAGGGTTTGCGGACTATCTCACTAAACCTATCGATATTGATAAATTGACCGCATTACTTAAGCGCTTTATTACCACTGCACCAAGGACGGCGCCATGAGTCTTACCCATAAACACCTCCTTGTAGTGGATGACAACCGCACTAATGTAGACCTATTGCTTGACCTGCTGGATGATCATGGTTTTGAAAATGTCCTCGGCTTAAGCGACCCTCGTAAAGTACTCGCGCATTGTAAGCAAACGCTACCGGATCTGATACTCCTTGATATTCGTATGCCCTATATGGACGGATACGCTGTCATCGCCCAGTTGCAGGAACAATTTGCCCACCGCATACCGCCAATCATCGTGCTCACTGCTCAAATTGATGATAAAACACGTCATCGATCGCTTGATATGGGCGTTCGCGACTTCGTCACTAAACCGTTCAAACATGACGAAGTGTTACAGCGCATCCGCAATACGCTAAACGTTGAGCACCGTTATCAAGTCCGCAATCAGCAGGCAGACACACTTGAGCGCATGGTGGCAAAGCGCACTAAAGAGCTAGACCGCCAGTCTCGTACCGATCCAATTACCCAGCTGGCTAATCGCCGCGCACTCACACAAATGCTTCGTGAAGCGGCAATGCGCGGCACGGGGACAGGCTTACTCTTCATTGCCCTAGACCACCTAGACGACGTCATTAAGCTGCATGGCTACGGCGTCGCTGATAGATTGATGGTTCATATCAGCCGTAAGCTTTCAGCCAAGCTCAGCAAGTCATGCCAAATAGGCTTGTGGGGGGGCAGCGAGATATTAGTCATTACAGACCACGCTGATCTCGAGGCGTTAAGGCACTCTGCTGCGCAGTTGTTGAGCTGCTTCGAGGACGACCAAGCGCTGGGAGACTTACTATTGCCCCTCAATGCCCGCATTGGTATTAGCTGGGCGGATGCCTATTTCGACATCGAACGCCTTGTCCATATGGCTGCCCTGGCGCTACCGCAGAGCGGCACGTTGCGCGTTCAATGCTATAACGAAACGCTAGAAGCACGGCAACGCCACCGTTTAAACCTCCAACAAGCGATTCGAAACGCTACCGATCGTGGCGAGATGTCGATAGCATTCCAGCCTAAGGTTTCGCTGGTAACCCAGCGCGTCATCGGTGCTGAAGCACTCCTACGCTGGCACCACCCTGAGCTAGGCAATATTTCACCAGCGGACTTTATTCCCCTAGCGGAAGCAAGTGGTGATATTCTGTCTATTGGTGAGTGGGTGCTTGAGAAAACAATGCAGTACATCTTGGAGTGGCGTGCAAAAGGTTTGCTAGACGATCACTTCCATATTGCAGTGAATGTGGCAGCGCGCCAATTGGCACGCAAAGACTTTGCCCAAACGTTGCTTGCCAAGCTGGCTGAATACGACATTCCTGCACGTTTTTTCGCATTAGAAGTCACCGAATCAGGCTTATTAAGTGATATGCACAATGCACGCACGCAGCTAGCTCAACTTGCCGAGATGAGCATTGCTGTTGCGATTGACGACTTTGGCACTGGGCACTCTTCGCTTGCCTATGTTAAAACGCTACCCTTCTCCACTCTGAAAATAGATCGTGCCTTTGTCATGGATTTAGAGTACGACGCGGTAGATCGGCATTTAGCCCTTACGATTACCCAGCTTGCTCATGCGGTTGGATGCGACGTAGTGGCAGAAGGCATTGAAACACCTGCACAGGCAGACTACTTACGTTCTATTGGCTGTGAAGCGGCGCAAGGGTATTACTATGCCCGTCCGCTAACCGCCGACGCTTTTTTTACGTGGTGCAACGAATGGGCACCCAACGCTCAAAAAACTATTGCCAGGGAGCTTGTTGATGGCGCACGACCTGCTTGACCGCTTACGCGAACGCTTAGAAGAACTAAACCGCTCAGAACGCAAAGTTGCCAATGTCATCCTGGAAGACCCTGCAGTGGCTACCAGTCTGAGCATCGCAAGCCTTGCCCAAGCAGCCAGCGTCAGTGAGCCTACGGTCAATCGGTTCTGCCGCAACTTTGGTGCCAAGGGCTACCCAGACTTTAAAATCAAACTTGCTCAAAGCTTGGCGGGCGGCACGCCCTATGTCACGCGGGCTGTCGAGCCGGGCGATAGCGCTTCGCAGTACACCCAGAAAATTTTTGGCGCCACCATTGCTGCTTTGGATGAAGCTCAGCGGGAGGTTGATATGACCGCCGTAGAACGCATGGTCGACTACCTCACCCAGGCGAAACAGATCCATTTCTTTGGTTTAGGCGCATCTGGTGCCGTTGCCCAGGATGCTCAGCACAAATTCTTCCGCTTCAACCTGCCCGTCGTCGCCTACGTGGATGTACTGATGCAGCGCATGGTGGCTGCTGCCTGCCATACGGGTGACGTCGTCGTGATTATTTCTTACACAGGGCGCACCAGGGAACTGGTCGATATCGCTCGGGTTGCTCGCGAAGCAGGCGCGGTAGTGCTCGGCATCACTGCCCCCCACTCCCCGCTTTCGTTAGAGTGTACCGCAACCCTTGAGGTAGCCACCCCCGAGGACACCGACCACTATATGCCCATGACCTCGCGGATGATTCAATTAACGCTGATTGATGCCCTAGCCACTGGGGTTACCCTAAGGCGCGGCGAAGACTTCTTGCCGCACCTAAAGAAAATCAAAGATAGCCTGCGTGAGACCCGTTTTCCCGTAGAGAAGGCGGGTAAGTAATCAGAAAGCCATCAATTAAATAACTTAACTGCTAACGGCAGTGGTAACCGTAATTTCTACTTTGAGTTCATCAGCAGGCAGTGGCGCGCATACACAGGTGCGTGCCGGTGCATAGCCCTCAGGTACCCACGCATCCCACACTTCGTTCATAGCGGCAAAATCACTACCGTCTTTGAGATAGATTGTCGCGCTCAATAGCTGCTCACGGCTAGAGCCAATCTCTTTTAGCAACGCATCAACCCGCGCCAACATGCTTTCGGTTTGCTCTTTAATCCCTTCGTGGCGCGCTTCGGGGCCGGTTACCTGGCCACACAAATAAGCCACCCCCTGGTGAATAACGGCACGGCTCATACGGGCTTTTGTATCATGGCGCTGAATTGTCATGGGTTAATCTCCTTAGCTAATCGAAAAATGCAGTGTAAACCGCTATTACCTTATTGCCTACGACTTCGTTATCAAGGGCGCTCTGTCGGGACGGGGCGGTGTTCGAAGACTCGCCGCAACACAAAACTGGTGTGGGCACCGGTCACGCCTTCAATGCGGTTAATAACGTGCAGCAGGAGGTGCTGATAGTCGTCCATATCACGAACCAGAATTTTCAGCTGAAAATCCGCTGCTTGGCCGGTAATAATTAAGCACTCAATGACGTTGGGAATTTTCCGGATATGTCGCTCAAAGTTGTCGAAACGTTCGGGGGTGTGCTGATCCATTGAAATATGTAACAGCACCATCAGCTGGTATCCCAACTGACGCGCATCAACATCGGCGCGATATTGGGTAATTAGCCCATGCTCCTCTAGTGCCCGCACCCGGCGCAAACAGGGCGAAGGGGAAAGCCCGATGCGTTCGGCTAACTCCTGATTACTAATGCGCCCCTCCTGCTGCAACACATTAAGGATATGGCGATCAAAACGATCGAGTTCCAGCGGCACCACGGACATAGCAAGCAGCCTCTACCAATAAAAAACAAATCAACGATATTTACTGCCAATTATTGGCGATAAAGCCACATTTTCGCAATAACCTTTCGCCCTACATCAAGTAAACTGTCCTCACTGTCACAAGCAGCCCCTACGTGGCGCCTTATCCTGGCACCCGTTAACGCGGCTTACGCCACAAGCGGCCGCCTCAATAATTCACAGCCTTCAGGAAACTCACCATGTCTGCTTTTGATCATCGCAAATATCGCCCTGCTCCGCGTGTTCCCGCGTTTAACCGCCAATGGCCGGACCGCGACCTGACACACGCGCCAATTTGGGTAAGTGAAGACCTACGCGATGGCAACCAGGCGCTGCTAGAGCCGATGACAGTTGAGCAAAAGCAGCGTTTTTGGCACCAGATTATCAAGGTGGGCATCAAAGAAGTGATGGTGGGCTTCCCCTCGGCTAGCCAGCCAGACTACGATTTTGTACGTTGGCTAATAGAAGAAGACCAAATTCCAGACGATGTGACCATTGCGGTGCTCGTACAGTGCCGCGAACACTTAATCGAGAAAACCTTTGCCTCGCTGGTGGGCGTCAAACGCGCCATTATTCACCTTTATAACTCCACCTCCACCATCCAGCGCGAGCGGGTGTTCGAGATGGACCGAGACGGTATTACCGATATTGCCGTTCAGGGCGCTACCTGGGTAAAAACCTATGCTGCCCAATACCCAGGCGTTGATTGGCGCTTTCAGTATTCTCCGGAAAGCTTCTCTAGCACTGAAATTGATTTCTCACTAGCTATTTGCGAGGCAGTGATGGATGTCTGGCAACCAACGCCAGACAACAAGTGCATCCTGAACTTGCCTACCACGGTAGAAGTCGCAGGGCCGCACCATCATGCTGACCAAATTGACTACTTTTGCCAGCATATCAGCCGCCGTGACAGTGTGATTATTTCGGTACATACCCACAACGACCGTGGCGGCGCCGTCGCTTCAGCAGAGCTGGCATTGTTAGCGGGTGCCGACCGTGTCGAAGGCACGCTTCTGGGTAACGGCGAGCGCACGGGCAATATGGATATCGTCACCCTGGCGATGAACCTCTATAGCCAGGGCATTGACCCTGAGCTGGACCTTTCCAATCCGGATGAGATTGTCCAGGTGGTACATGAGTGCACCGGCATCACCATCCACCCGCGCCACCCCTGGGTAGGCGAGATGGTGTATACCGCGTTTTCCGGTAGCCATCAGGACGCTATTCGTAAATCACTCAAGCATCAAAAGCCCGATGAGCCGTGGCAAGTGGCGTACTTGCCTATTGACCCCCACGATATTGGTCGCGATTATCAAGCCGTCATTCGGGTTAATAGCCAGTCAGGCAAAGGCGGCATGGCCTTTTTGCTGGAGAGAGACTACGGCATTAATCTGCCACGCTGGATGATGCTGGCACTTGCCCCTTACGTGCAACAAGAGAGCGAACGCCGCAACAGCGAGCTTTCCAGCGAAATAATTCGCCAGGTGATGTTTGATAATTTCACTCAGGATGCGCCGCTTTCACTGGCCGATTACCGGCTCTCGAAAGGTCAGTACGAAGGTATTGAAATCACCCTGTGGGAAGGCTCTGAAACGCTGCGCTTGTCAGGTACCGGCAACGGTGCCATGTCATCCTTCACCGATGCCTGGAAGAAACATTCAGGTAGCAACGTGACGATTGTTGACTATAGCGAACACTCCCTTGGCGGCGACAGTGAAGCCAACGCTATCGCTTTCGTTCAGCTCAATATAGACGGGCAACGACTTTGCGCCGTGGCTGAAGATAGCGACACCGTGAGTGCATCGCTGAAGGCGCTGCTGTCAGGCATTAATGCTGCACAGGCCACTAGGCAACCACAGCAGGAAGACGCTGCTATCGAGGCATAAACGCTTATTCAGCACACTCGATACATTTCAGCACTAACGGATCCCAAGTGAGGCGTTTGGCACCAATCCATTCGCCACACTCAATACACTCACCAAAGTTCTTTTGATCAATACGCTGCAAGGCGCCGCTAATACGCTTAAGCGTCATTTGGCGGCGCTGCTCTTCTGCCTTTACCATGGCTTGGCTCTGCAGCGCATCCATACGTGAAAGCCGCCCCACCGAGGTTTGGTCTAGCACCACGGTCTCTCTTGAGGACGCGCTGTCAGCGCTCTCTTCTCGCAAAGAAGTCTCTAGCGCCAAGAGCTTTTCCCGTATCGCGGGGATATCTACCTCAGGGTGGTTCATCTGCGTTTCCCTATTTGCTTCAGCGCAAAATTAGCACCGGCATTTGGGCGTTGCGCAGCATCTGGGTGGTAGTGCTGCCCACCAACAAGTGGCGAATACGCGAATGGCCATAAGCGCCCATCACAAGCAAATCGATAGTGTTCTCCTGCTTATAAGCTCGTAGGGTCTCCTCTACGTCACCGGCACGAATCGCCCCTTCAGCCACATGACCCGCGGCTTGCAATGTTTCAATGGCCCACTCAAGCTGCGAGCGATTTTCAGCGGTTTCAGCCCCCACAATCACCACATGGCAGGTTGCCCCTTCAAATAGCGGGCTTTTGGCTAGCATCTCAACACCTTTGCGCGCCGTTTTGCTCCCATCAAAGGCCATCATCACATTTTGCGGCTGCGTGAACTGCTTGGGCACCATTAGAATCGGGCGATGCATCTCGCGTACTACTCGCTCTAAATTCAACCCTAGATGACCACTAGCTTGATGTGCCGACTCGCCGCGCTTACCCAACACCAACAACCGCGTATCCGTTTCATTTTCCACCAGCGTTTCGACGAGCGTGCCATTGCGCTGAAGGACTCGGGCATCGGTGACGCCTAGATCAGCAGCCCGGTGCTGGGCAGCCGCTAACATCAACTTACCCTGCTCTCGAGCAACTTTTGCCCGCTGCTCCTCAATATCTGACAGCTGTTCAAGTAGATGCTCTCGAGTACCTAGTCCTAGATTGCCGGTGAGATCTGGTTCTGCCACTTGGGAGTGATTATCTAAAACATGAATAAAGCTTAATGGGGCATCCAGAGCCTTGGCGGCCCAGGTTGCGTAGTCGCATACGCTTTCTGAATACTGAGATCCATCAATTGCTGCTAATACGCGGTCAGACATAAAGGTGGCTCCTTGAGCGGGTGCGTAAACACTTTTGTTATTCTCATTCTTTTTTACACGAACTTATTGACCAGTGACACCTTAATGCGTTCGTTCCATTCATCCGCAGCGCTACGCTGACTGGTGATACAATCTGCAACTTAACGTGTGACCAGCAAAAGGAATCGGTATGGGGCATGGCATCACAGGCTTACTACTTGTGGCACTAGGCGGTGCATTGGGTGGCATGGGGCGCTTTGCAGTTTCCAATATCATGGCCCATTTGCTGGGCAACGCTTTCCCGTGGGGCACGCTTATCGTCAATGCCAGTGGGGCTCTGATAGCGGGTTGGCTACTAGGTTACTTCGATATGCTCATCACACAGCCACTGTGGCTATTCACCATCGCGGGGCTGCTGGGCGGCTACACCACTGTTTCATCATTTAGCTTACAAACCCTTGAGCTTTGGCAGCGCGGCCAAGCGCCAAGGGCTGCCCTTAACATTGCTGCCACGCTCGTCTTAGGCTTAGCAATGGCCATACTAGGTTGGCTGCTGGGCACGGGGGCACAATGAGTTGGAAAGTCTATCTAGCCGTCGGTGTGGGCAGCGGTGCTGGTAGCGTACTACGCTATGCCATATCACTTGCCACAATGACGGCGTTTGGCGGTTACTTTCCCTGGGGCACGTTGCTGGTTAATGTCTTGGGGTCAGGGCTAATTGGCTGGTTAGCGGCAACTATCTCCCGCTTTCCCCACACTCAACTCGCCCGCTGGCAACCTCTGTTAATAGCCGGCTTCTGTGGCGGTTTTACCACGTTCTCGCTGTTTAGCCTGGAAACCATTCACCTTATTCAACACGGCTACCCAACATTCGCACTGCTGTATGTGCTGGTTAGCCTACCGCTATGGCTGATGGCAGTCTGGCTTGGAGAGCGTATAGCGCTGTCTCGGCCACCATCCCAATAAGGCCGAACTCAGCAGCTCAACCAACGGCCAGTTCAGCCAACTATTCGCTTAGCCAACCAAGGGTATGAGATGCGCGAGCAGCTAGAGCGTCAGCAATCTTGGCTATACCTGGGCTGTATCTGCCTAGGGCTGGTCATGGGAATAGCGGCTCCTGGGCGTACGCCAGCGCTTGAAGTATTTCTGTGGCCCCTCTTAGGCATACTGCTGTACGCCACCTTTACGCAAATTCCGTTGTTACATATCCGGCAGAGCTTAGCCGACACCCGCTTTATGGCAGCACTGCTGATTGGCAACTTTATTATCATTCCTGTACTACTAGGGCTGCTAGTACTAGGTTTTTCAGTACTGGGGCTACCACTTCCCCCTCCCGTGATGGCGGGGGTGCTGCTGGTACTTCTCGTGCCCTGCACCGATTGGTTTATTACCTTCACCCACTTAGGCAAAGGCGATGCCGCCCGCGCTATTGCCGCCACCCCACTACTGCTGTTGGTGCAGATCATAGCGTTACCGCTATATCTGTGGCTTTTTTTAGGCCGTGAGTGGTTTCAGCTTACCTTTTCTACGGATCTGCTTAGCGCATTTGCTGGCTTGATCGTGCTGCCCTTGGCATTAGCATGCCTAACAGAGGCTGCCGCACAACGCTATCACGCCATTGAGCGTGCCACTGAGCAGCTTGGATACTTGCCAGTGCCGCTGCTGGCACTGGTGGTATTGGTCATTGCGGCAACCCAGGTTAACAGCGTGCTAGCGCTTTCCCACGTACTGGTGCAGGTCGTCTTTATTTTTGCGGGCTACTTGGTCGTGGCGGCAGTTCTAGGCAAAGTGCTGGGTAGGCTATTTAAGCTTCCCGCCACCAGTGCTCGGACGCTTGCCTTTAGCTTTGGCACCCGCAATTCGTTTGTCATGCTGCCCATTGCACTTGCCCTGCCCAATGGCTGGCAGGCCGCCGTCGTCGTGATTGTATTTCAATCCCTGGTAGAGCTTTTTGGCATGGTGGCATATTTGCGTTGGGTACCAAGTAAGTTATTGCCTGATTAGCCAATAAAAAGCCGACACACTCAAACAGTGAGGGTCGGCTGCGGGAAAAAATGTGCAAATGCGAGCTAATTTTAATGCGCGTTTATCAGCTCATTAGCGCAATATCAGTACCGGTATCCGGCTACCGCGCAACATCGCCGTTGTAGTACTGCCAACCAACAAGTGGCGAATGCGCGAGTGGCCATAAGCCCCCATCACAAGAAGGTCAATACCATGCTCCTTCTCATACGCTTGAAGGGTATCGGCTACTTCGCCCGCGCGAATGGCACCTTCCGCTTGATGGCTGGCATCGCGCAGCGTGCTCAGCGCCCACTCAAGCTCACTGCGGTGCTCTGCCGTATCAGAACCTACAATTAGCACATGGCATTCTGTACCTGCGAATAGCGGCGAGCGCGCCAGCATCTCCACCCCTTTACGGGCAGTTTTGCTGCCGTCAAACGCAATTAGCACCTTTTCAGGCCGCTTAAAGATTTTGGGCACCATGAGAATTGGGCGGTGCATTTCACGCACCACGCGCTCAAGGTTAGAACCTAAATGACCACTGGCCTGGTCCGCGCTTTCACCACGCTTCCCTATCACCAACAAGCGAACGTCTTTTTCTAGCGCTACCAGGGTTTCAACCAACGTGCCGTTAAGCTGGCGGGTGATGGGGTCATGCACCCCATCTTCTACTGCTCGAGCTTTGGCAGCTTCCAGCATTAACTTGCCTTGCTCGCGATTCACCTTGGCACGCTTTTCATCAAGCTCAGAAAGCTCTTTCATCAAACGCTCGCGGGCACCGAACCTAAGGTTCCCCGAGAGATTGCGCTCTTCCGGCACTTGGGAGTGGTTATCGACCACATGCACAAAGCTTAATGGCGCGCTAAGTGCCAAACTTGCCCAGGCAGCGTAATCGCATACGCCCTCTGCATACTGGGAGCCGTCAATCGCGGCAAGTACTTGTTCCGTCATATCGCTCTCCTCGCCTTAATTAGTGGCCACCCATCAGTTTTTCTACCGCAGCTGGGTCATTATGAACCGCATAACGGTCTACCACAGTCGCACTGGCTTCGCTCAACCCTACCAGCTCTACCTCAGTACCTTCACGACGGAACTTAATCACCACACGATCAAGCGCCTGAACGGCGGTAATATCCCAAAAGTGGGCACGGGAAAGGTTAATGGTGACCTTATCGATACTCTCTTTGAAATCAAAAGCTGCAATGAAGCGCTCAGAAGAGGCGAAAAACACTTGGCCAACGACCTGATACTCACGCTCTTTACCGGCATCCACTTCTTTTGAGCCGATGTACAGGATATTGCCGACTTTGTTAGCAAAGAACATGGCTGCCAATAGCACGCCTACAAACACACCAATCGCAAGGTTGTGCGTCACTACTGTCACGATGACCGTGGCGACCATCACAAAGTTGGTGCTCATGGGGTGCTTTTTCAGATCGCGGATCGATTCCCAGCTAAAGGTACCAATCGACACCATGATCATTACAGCTACCAGCGCAGCCATAGGAATCATTGATACCCAGTCAGAAAGAAACACCACCATCATCAGCAGTACAACACCGGCAATCAATGCCGAAAGGCGCGTACGACCACCCGATTTAATATTGATCACCGATTGGCCGATCATCGCACAACCTGCCATCCCCCCCATTAAACCAGCACCAATATTGGCGATACCTTGACCTTTACACTCACGGTTTTTATCGCTGGGCGTATCCGTTAAGTCGTCCACAATGGTCGCAGTCATCATTGATTCAAGCAGGCCCACCACCGTTAGCATCAACGCGGTTGGGAAAATAATCATCAGTGTTTCTAAATTGAGGGGCACGTTTGGCCACAGGAACACGGGCAGAGTGTCAGGTAACTCCCCCATATCACCGACGCTACGAATATCCATGCCACTCACCATATACACCACGGTCAGTACCACGATGCACACTAAGGGTGAGGGGATCGATTTACCAATGACAGGCAAGTATGGGAAGAGATAAATAATGCCTAAGCCTGCCACCGTCATTACATAAACGTGCCATGTCACGTTGGTTAACTCAGGCAATTGCGCCATAAAGATCAAGATTGCCAGCGCGTTCACAAAGCCGGTAACCACCGAACGGGATACAAAGCGCATCAGCTCTGCAAGCTTTAAGTAGCCCGCAATAATCTGTAAAACCCCTGTTAACAGCGTGGCCGCCAGCAAGTACTCAAGACCATGGTCGCGCACCAGGGTTACCATCAACAACGCCATAGCGCCGGTTGCCGCGGAAATCATACCTGGGCGACCACCGGTAAAGGCGATCACTACCGCGATACAAAATGAGGCGTATAGACCCACTTTGGGGTCGACGCCCGCAATAATCGAAAACGCAATCGCTTCAGGGATTAGCGCTAGAGCGACAACGATGCCTGAGAGCGTGTCGCCTTTGATGTTAGAGAACCACTCTTGCTTACTGAAAAGTGCCATTCAGGGAGTCCATAGTTGAAGGTGAAACACTACGCACTACCGCCACACCGAGGTGAAGCGAGAACGCGCAATTAAGCGAATAGATTGTCAAAATAATGGAAGATACGGGGGCACCATCAAGCCAATGAACGGCCATAGGATGCACAAGCGCCGACATAACGCGATAGGCGTCATGGCACTATATAAAGGAGGGAATTACCTAGGGTGGAGTCATCAGCCCAAAAAAGACGTGTGTGTGCTTAGTCATTGGTAAATTCTATACGGTTGCGATACGTAAGGTGCGACAAAGCGCCGTATCTTAACAGCATAACGACTACATTGCATCTCACGTCTAGCAGGCCTCTACTTCTTCGCGCACGACTTAGGCAGGGTGACCTTCTACCTAATTGTGGCGTACCATTGCGCCACCAAGAACGACCCAGATTGCCCAAGAGGAGAAGTAGTTAATGAGCCAGTCAATTGCGGTGATTAAAGGCGATGGCATCGGCCCCGAAATTATGGATGCCACCTTACGCGTGCTGGATGCACTGGAGTGCGGCCTGGATTACGAATTTGTTGATGCTGGCCTCGCTGCCCTTGAAAAACATGGCACGCTGATTCCTCAAGCGTCGCTTGATGCGATTGAGCAATATGGCATCGCACTGAAAGGCCCTCTGACCACCCCCATCGGCAAAGGCTTCTCTTCGATCAACGTACAGCTACGCCGTCACTTTGATCTGTACGCTAACGTCCGCCCCGCCATCAGCTTCCCAGGCACCCGCTCTCGCTACGAAGATATCGATATGATTACCGTGCGGGAAAACACCGAAGGTGCCTACCTCTCCGATGGCCAGGAGATGGTTGACGACGGCAACACAGGGATCTCGGTGATCAAAGTCACCCGAGATGGCTCCGAGCGCATCGTGCGCTATGCGTTTGAGCTGGCAAAAAAGAACGGTCGTAAAAAAGTCACGGCGGTACACAAAGCTAACATCATTAAAACCAGCTCAGGGTTATTTTTGGATGTCGCTCGTGAAGTCGCCAAAGAGTATCCAGAGATCGAGTTCCAGGAAATGATCGTGGATAACGCCTGCATGCAGCTGGTGATGAACCCCCATCAGTTTGACGTCGTTGTCACGACTAACCTGTTTGGCGATATTCTGTCTGATCTGTGTGCCGGGCTAGTAGGCGGATTAGGATTAGCGCCAGGCGCTAACATCGGCGAAAAAGCGGCTATTTTTGAAGCAGTGCATGGTTCTGCCCCAGATATTGCTGGCCAAAAAATCGCCAACCCATGTGCGTTGCTGCTAGCTGCTGCCCAGATGCTCGACCACCTGGGCATGAAAGAAAAAGGCGATGCTATCCGTCACGGTATTCGCGCAGTGCTAGAAAATCGTCGTGATATGGTCACTCCCGATATGGGCGGCACAGGTAACACAGATACGTTTGCTCAGGCATTGGTAGAGCAGGTAACTGCTTAATTCCCTGTAAAACTTTATAATCATTTTAGCCAAACACCCCGCTAACACATTATCAGCGGGGTGTAGCAACTCACAGAACGCGTTAGCTCACGAGAGGCAATTAACGCAATTTCGTTTTACGCAGGTATGGAAGCACCGCTTCGAATTCACCAAACTTCTGTTTAGCATCTTCATCCGAGATGCTCGGCGGAATAATAACATCCTGACCGACGGTCCAATCTGCGGGCGTAGCAACGCCATGTTTTGCCGTGGCTTGTAGGGCATCTAGCGCGCGCAGAATTTCTGCAAAGTTACGGCCCACCGTCATCGGGTAGGTCATGGACAGCTTTAGCTGCTTATCCGGCCCAATGATAAACACCGAGCGCACAGTGGCACTATCGGCTGGCGTACGGCCATCAGGTAGGTAGGCATCTTCCGGTAACATATCGAACAGCTTAGATACCGTGAGGCCTTCATCGGCAATAATCGGGAAGCCCACTGAGTTGCCACATACTTTTTCGATATCGTCAGCCCAGCGCTTGTGATCTTCGACACCATCGACAGACACACCAATCACTTTGGTGCCGCGCTTTTCCCACTCCGCGCTCAGCGTTGCCACAGCGCCAAACTCAGTGGTGCAGACTGGCGTAAAATCTTTCGGATGAGAAAAAAGGATCGCCCAACTGTCGCCAATCCAGTCGTGAAAACGAATCGGACCTTGGCTAGTGTCTGCTTCGAAATCAGGCACTACTGCATTGATACGTAATGACATCGTTCCTCCTCATGTAGGTAAATTGCACCCTGTTACCATATATGACTTTAGGCGCCTTCACTATAGAACGTTTTACGCTAATACAAGACACATTACGCAGGCCCACAGCGACGAGCCTAGTGGCTAAATCACTCACTAACCCCTCTTACCACTGCCACTCACAGCGAGCCACTGCGTCATGGGCATGCAGGCTTTCCGCATGAACCACCTTGAGCTTGAACCCTGAAATATCGGGCATCTTTCTGAGCGTTCGATCCAAACGTTTTGCCGCATCTTCGCAAAACATCAGGTTCTGACCATTAGCGAGTGCAAACGCCTGTTCATCAATACGCTTGACCGCGGTTTGCAACGCGGTGCCCAATGCTTCTTCAATGCGCTCAACAAGTGAAGCAAGCGGGATATCGTCGCTCCCTGTCAACCGCACAGAGCAGTGAGCAACGCTGCGCTGACTATGGGGCGTAGCAAGAATACCCTCTTCAGTTCCCAACCACGCAAGTACTGCCTGCTTGGTTAGCGGTATATCATCAAAATCTTCTGTAAAGGCTTGCTGAATTAATTGCCGAGCTAATGCCGCCGAACAGGGACACGTTGAGGAGTAGCCAACAGCCACCTCTAGCTCCAATTGAAACCCTGACGGGGTGAGCTGGCCACGCAGCGTAAACGGGTAGCCTTTCCATCCCGACAAGGGGCTAATCAGCGCATCCCGCTTGAGCAGCACGTCGCCGCTGATGTCTAGATAAGCATGTTCAGACAGCCCTTGATGGCTCTCCAAAAATACCGCCAGCAGGCGCTGCAACGACGTGATGGTCAACGGTTGATGCTCTAATGCATCGAGTGCCGTGTACAACCGCGACATATGAATGCCTCGAGCCTCGGTGGCCTCTAGGCTTACTCCCGCCGAAAGACGCGCATTGACATGGCTTCCGGCCAGCTGAACTGGCAAAGCAATGCCCTCCATGCCCACCCAGGACAGCGTGCCTGACAACCGTGTGGTTTGCTGGGCGACATCAGGTAAGGTTAAAGCCGTCATTACGTTGCCTCGTTCGTTGGTGTGATCGCTGGAGAGGTAGATGAGGTAAAAAAGCGATAAAGTTCGGCCACAGTGCTAGGCGCGACGTTCTGAGTAATAAAAACGAATCGCGAAATACGATCACTAACACTGTGGTTAGGCAGCGGCGCAGGCGGGTGAAAAATGTGCTGGACGCCATGCAGCGCTAATGGCTCTTCACGGTCAGTAAGATGCACTACTGCTTTAATTCGTAGCATTTTTTCACCCATCAGCGACATCAACAGATCCAGCCAATTTTCTAACGCTTCAGGCGTAATGAGCTCCTCAATACAAAAGCAGAAAGCGCTAATATTCTCCCCATGGCGGGTTAGCGTTGGCTGGCGGCTAGGCGTCACAGGCGTAGGCGTGATAGCACTTTGCTGAGAGGTAGCATGCTGATGACCCATGGCGTAATGCAACTGATAGCTTGCTGACTTTAACCACCCCTCAACCTGGTACTCTTGTGACGCCCCTCGATAAAGCCCGGCGCCTACTAACAAGTCGGGGGAAAGATTGCCATTCTGCACTTGCCACTGCTCGGCAGCAGGGTTGATTGACGCAAGCTGGTTGGCCAGGTACGACAGACGCTCTTCATCTGCCAAATCGGTTTTGGTAATCAGTAACCGATCTGCCACCGCCACCTGGCGTTGAGATTCGCGATGCGCCTGCAGCGTCGCTTCCCCGTTTACAGCGTCCACACAGCACACCACGCTATCCAGCTGGAAGCGGTGGGCAAGCCAATGATCGGTCATCAATAAGTGCAGAATCGGTGCTGGATCGGCAAGTCCCGTGGTTTCAATCACCACGCGCGAAGGCGCTGGCTTACCCTCTGCCAGAAGCGCATCAATAGCCTGCTGCAGTGTACGGCTTAGGTCTCCCCGCAATGTGCAGCATAAACACCCACTGCTCATTTCCACGACCGTCTGCTCATCACTTTGGGTAATGAGCAGATGATCCAGACCAATGTCACCAAACTCGTTAATCACCACTAGCGTGTTGCGCATCGACGCTTGACGTACCCAACGATTCAGCAGCGTTGTCTTGCCACTCCCCAAAAAACCCGTCAGCACATTAACCGGCGTTAGCGTGGTGAATTGCATTACTCCCCCCGCGCCTTACGATAATGGTGTTCCTTACGCTCCTGACGCTCTTTTGCTTCTATGCAGAGTTTTGCCGTTGGTCGAAAAAGCAGCCGTGGAATACCAATCGGTTCTCCAGTCTCTTCGCAGAAACCATACTCCCCGCTTTCAATCCGCTTAAGAGCTGAATCAATATTAGTCATCAGCCTGCTTTCGCGATCAGCTTGGCGAAGCGCCAGGCGCAGTTCTTCTTCAAACGATGCTTGGTCAGCTTCATCGCTGTCTCGCTCATGAGAAGCGATCGCCATCTTTACCTCTTTCAAATGTGCTTCTAGCTCAGCGCGCTCACTTAAAAGCCGTTGCCGGAAGAAATCGAGTTGCGTTGCATTCATGTACTCGTCATCCGGCGATGCCAACAACTTCGCTTCTTCAGCCTTCTGCGAGTCTGCTGATGTGTTCGTTGTCGCTTCCGTAGTGCTAACTTGTCGAGTGGTATCAGGTTGCAATGTATAGCCTCCTTTTGATAAAAACGTTATAACATAACAAACACTCTCCCTGCGACCTAACTGTTAACTTCCATTGCTACTCTTCATGCTCCTAGCCACACGCAGGCATACGTACATTGCAGCCCCAACATAACCGGAGCCACTCATGTCTCTTAGCACATCACAGCCTAAAAAAACGCTGACGTTTCCCGAGCACGCTGCCCGTGACAGCGATATCAGCGTATTACCACGTATTTTTGAAGAATGCATCAATATCGCTATTCTTCAACGTACGCTGCCCGCGGAGATTGCCATGAGCGCCAACGCACAGTGCCATACATCACGCGCCTGGCAGTACTCATGGCTGGGGCCCCCTTCAGACGCCTTTAAAGCGGATTTACGCCGTCAGCTTCCGGAGCCTTCAGCGGGTGATGCACTAGTTGACGATGTAGCGACGATAGCAGACGCCATCGCGTACCTATTCGATACCGACACCGTAGGCATTCGACTGCGCTTATTAACCGCCGCCATGTGCCCACGATTTCACTGCGACAACTTGCCGGTACGTTTGGTAACCACGTATATAGGACCGGGCAGTGAGTGGTTGCCCGAACATGCCATCAACCGTGCAGGGCTGGGTGCCCCAACGCCTGACCGGCCAGATATTATCAACGACCCCGCCGCTATTCAGCGCATGCAGTCTGGTGACATTGCGTTGATTAAAGGCAGTGGCTGGGTGGGCTGCGAAGAGCACGGCTTAGTACATCGCAGTCCCTCCTTGGCCGAAGGGCAAAAGCGGCTACTACTAACAATAGACCCCGCCTGAGTAGCCCGCAGCATGGCCAATGGTGGGAACTAACTCACCCATCAGCATGACTATAATGCTGATGGGTGATACCGATAAGCGGTGATCAGCCACGTCACTGACTTTCAGCTAAGCCGCACCGGCCAGCGTCCCTTTCCGGTTCAAGAGGAAGCTTGAATGGACAAACACACCAATGAGGGGCAAAACCTCCCCCAGTTGCTCCACGACGAACTACCCGCAGAGCATGAAGACCCTTTGATCCGGCGCTTACACCTAATCATTCGCTACGCGGTTAAAGTGCTAGCGGTACTGATGGTTATGGTGATTATCTGGGGTGTGTTTGACGTTATTTACGTGCTGTACAGCAAGTTTATCGCGCCGCCCATGTTCCTGTTTGAAGTACAGGATATCTTTGTCATCTTCGGCGCATTTATGGTGGTACTGATCGCCGTCGAAATCTTTATCAACATCCGGCTGTATCTTGGCACCAATATCTTGCCCATTCGGCTAGTGGTGGCCACCGCACTAATGGCCATCGCACGCAAAGTCATCATTCTTGATATTAGCCTAATCACCGCCATGGAGATGCTGGGCATTGCAGCCATTGTGCTGGCATTGGGCGTTACCCACTGGCTAGTCGGCAAGCCCAACCAATAGGCGTAAACAGCGTTTTTTTGGCTGCCATGCAGCGGTCAAGCCATATAGCAAATGCCTAACACTAAAACGCCCCCAAGAAGGAGGCGTTTAATTAACAGTTAGCGCTTTCATTTACCGTTTAAGCAAATACGTCGGTCCACTCACTGCGCTTAGCCAGCAACCCTTTGGCTAGCGCTTGGGCACCTTCCAGGCTGTGGCTGGCAGCCCAGCCACACTGCATTTCATTACAGGCAGGTACTTCTGTGGCGGTCAACACATCGTTGAGCGTTTGCTCGATGATGCTTAGCACACCGTCATAATCGTCGTGATTGATCATTGCGATGTAGAAGCCGGTTTGGCAGCCCATCGGACTGATATCAACCACTTTATCGGTGTGGTTACGCGACATCTCAGCCATCAAATGCTCCAGGGAGTGCAGCGCAGGCATCTCCATGTGCTCTTTGTTGGGTTGGCAAATACGCAGATCGTACTTATGGATACGGTCGCCATTTTGGCCTTCTTTAATATCGGCCAAACGCACGTAAGGGGCTTTTACCTTGGTATGATCCAGGTTAAAGCTTTCGACGTTCATTTTCTTTTCAGTCATCTTGGCTCCGTCATCTTGGTATATCGCTTACTTATTCTACACCGTTACCGCTGTTATACCTTGGGAGCGTCGTAATTCCAGGGCTCGTCGGTGTAAACACACACGTTGGCATCTTCAATATCGCCATCGGGTGACTCGACGTGCTTAGCGAAAAAATCTTGAATCTCTTTGCGCTGGCAGTGGGCTTCAAACTCTTCACGGCTGGCCCAAATTTCATGAAACACGATTGGGTAGCTGGTACCTTGGGCAAACGGATTATCGATCTGCCGAGTCACGGTGTAGTGAATGCAAGCATCTTCACGATGCGTGTTGGGTTCGAGGCTCTGCAGTGCCTTAAATACCGCCTCTTCTTTTCCGGCTTTGGGCTTGAAGCTGGCGATACAGTAAATTTTTTCCGACATGGTCACATCCTAAGCGGTTAAGTGTGCATCATTATGCGGCTTGTCGATGCAGGTTAACAACCTAACGACTCATCCTCTCCGCCAGCGTTTCTAAATCAGACACCGTCATATCCGGTTCACCACCCCAAGGGTCGAACGGCGCATCAGGGTGACGACGCACCCAGGCACTGTGTAAACCTGCATGCGTGGCTCCAATCACATCAAAAGGATTGCTGGAAATCAGCCAAGTGTGTTCAGGGCGCGTTTCTAAACGTGTGCGTAAGTAGGCATATACCGCAGGGTCTGGCTTGAAGCGTTTCACATCATCAACACTCACCACCGCATCCACATGGCTTTCCACGCCTGCACGAACCAATAGTTGAGTGACCGCCTCTTGGGTGCCGTTAGAAAATGCCACGCAGCGAATGCCTGCATCGCGTAGTTGATCAAGGGCGGGCAGCACATCGGGGAAGGCGGGTAATTGCGCATAAACCGCCATTAATTGATCTTGGTCGTTATCAGAAAGACCCGCTTGCATCGCCCGGTCAGTAAATACTAATGCCTCCCTTGTGCACTCCGAAAACGGCACATAGGCTCCCATCAAGCCATGGCGAAAGCTGTATTCCAGCTGTTTTTCCCGCCAGCGCTTAGCAAACTCCCCTGCAGTGGTGGCGTCACTAAGGCGGCGTTCCAGCTCAACCGTTACCCCTTGGGTATCAATGAGCGTGCCGTAGACATCAAAGGCTAGTACCGGTTGCATGATAACTCCTGGCTTGGTGGATAGGATAATGATCGACGACGGGTGATCTCATGCATTTAGCATAGCTGCCCTCTTCAAAAACAAAAACGCCGCTGCGATAGGCAGCGGCGTTTGAAGAACATTAAGCGCTATTAAACCGTCAAGGCGGCTTCTTGCTCACCAGTTTTGAGGTCACCGGAACGCACCAGCTCATCGGTAACGCGGTCGATGGCGCGCTTGGCGCGGCCAATCATCTCGTCAACCTCCCCACGGTTAATGGTAAGTGGTGGTGCGAAGCCCAGAATATCGCCTTGTGGCATCGCACGGGCAATCAGATTCTCTTCCATTGCCGCTGCTGCGACACGCGGGCCAACTTTTAACGCTGGGTCGAAGTGCAGGCGTTGCTTGGCGTCTGGCGAGAACTCTAAGGCGGCCATTAGACCAACCCCGCGCACGTCGCCTAGCAGCGGATGACCTTCAAAGGTGGCCTTGAGCTGCTGCTGGAAGTAGCCGCCGGTTTCAGCAGAGTTACCCACTAGGTTTTCGCGTTCGATGATGTCCAGGTTAGCAAGGCCAGCGGCACAGCCCAGCGCGTGCCCCGAGTAGGTCCAGCCATGGCCGATGGGGCCAAACTCGCCGGTGCCTTGCTCCAGCACTTGCCATACTTTATCACCAACAATCACGCCAGACAGCGGCTGGTAAGCGCTAGTGAGACCTTTTGCAATAGTAATCAGATCAGGCTGCATGTTGTAGTGGTGGCTACCGAAGTCTGAACCGGTGCGGCCAAAACCACACACCACTTCATCAGCAATCAACAGCACGTCATATTTCTTCAATACTGCTTGGATAGCATCCCAATAGCCTTCTGGCGGCGGTACGATACCGCCCGTACCCAATACCGGCTCACCAATAAAGGCGGCGACAGTGTCCGGACCTTCTTCCAAAATCATCGCTTCCAGCTTCTCGGCACAGTAAGCAGAAAACTCAAGCTCTGTCATACCGTGCTGTTCAGCGGCGCGCAGGTAGTAGTGCGGCGCTTCGGTGTGGCGAATGGTGTCAATCGGCAGGTCAAAATGGTCGTGGAACGCTTTCAGGCCAGTCAGCGACCCAGAGGCGATGCCGGAACCGTGGTAGCCACGCATACGCGAGATCACTTTTTTCTTCTGCGGACGCCCCAGTACGTTATTGTAGTAGCGCACAATTTTAAGCTGAGTTTCGTTCGCATCAGAGCCGGACATGCCGTAGTAAACCTTGGACATGTTCATGCCGGCAATTTTCAGAATGCGCTCAGAAAGCTCAATTTGCGGCTCATTCGAGTGCCCCACATAGGTGTGGTAATAAGAAAGTTCTAACGCTTGCTTATAGATCGCTTCAGCGACCTCGGTGCGGCCATAGCCGATGTTAACGCAGTAAAGGCCCGCGAAGCCGTCGATAAACTCACGACCATCTTTGTCGACGATGTTAATGCCGTTGCCACCCGTAATAACACGGCCAGGCAAATCGCCATGGGCGAAGTCACGAAGGTGTGTAGAGGCGTGAAAAGTGACTTTACGGTCGCGTTCGATCAGATCCTGATGCAAGCTCATAACGTTCTCTCTATACAATAAACCTCCCCATTGCATGGGGAGGATGCTTTAAATTAATGAAACTGATTGGGTAACGGTGTGCTGTTAACTACCAGACACTGAGCCCAAGGCTCCCAGGCAGTAGTACTTTGTTTCTAAATACTCATCGATACCTGTCGCGCCGCCTTCGCGGCCAAGACCGGACTGTTTCACACCACCAAAAGGCACTGGCGGGCCGGTCATTTTCACTGAGTTGACGCTAACCATGCCGTACTCCAGCGCACGCATTAGCTTCCAAATGCGGCGAATATCATGGGTATAGATATAAGCCGCCAAGCCGTATTCAGTGTCATTGGCCATTTCAATGACTTCATCATCAGTACTATAAGCGGTAATACCGGCCACAGGTGCAAAGTTCTCTTCGCGCCACACTTTCATTTGTGGTGTTACATTGGTCAGCAACACCGGCATAAAGAAGTTTTCGCCGGGTGCTTGGCTTTGGTCACCCGCGACCATCGTGGCACCTTTGGAAATCGCATCATCGACAATCGATGCTGCTTTTTCGACAGCCTGACGATGAATCAGCGGACCAAGGTCAACCTCCCCATGCAAGCCGTTACCCACGGTAAGTGCCGCCATACGCTCGGTAAACTGCTCAACAAATTCATCATGGATGGATTCGTGAACCAGAATGCGGTTGGCTGCTAGACAGTCTTGCCCCGCCGTTTGGAATTTGGCCGACACCGCGGCATAAGCTGCCTCTTTGGGATCCATATCCGGCCCAACGATAAACGGCGCATTGCCACCTAGCTCCAGCGATAGCCGCTTGACTGTGTTTGCGCTCTGCTCAATCAACAAACGGCCGACGCGAGTGGAGCCTGTGAAAGAGAGCGCTCGGATACGCGGCTCGCTGCACAAAATTTTCGAGACGTCTGCAGGGTCGCCCAGCACGACGTTAAAAATACCTTCTGGAATCCCAGCCCGCTCGGCAAGCTCCGCCAACGCCAGCGCAGAGAACGGCGTTTCATTGGCAGGCTTGATGATCACTGGGCAGCCTGCAGCGAGTGCCGCCGCTGCTTTGCGGGTAATCATGGCCAACGGAAAATTCCACGGTGTAATCATCGCCGCAATGCCTACCGGCTCCTTAATGGTGCCGAGTGATGCATTGGGGATATGGCTAGGAATGGTTTCACCATAGGTGCGTTTACCTTCTTCCGCGAACCAACGCACGAAGCTTGCACCATACTCTACTTCACCGCGAGCATCGGGCATCGGCTTGCCCTGTTCTAGCGTCATGATGGTGGCAAGATCTTCACGGTTGGCTTGAATCAGGTCGTACCATGCCAACAGACGCTCGCAGCGCTCATCTGCGCGCAAAGCACGCCAATGAACAAAGGCTGCTTCAGCAGCATCAACAGCAGCGGTAATTTGTTCGGCTTCCAACAACGGAATATGGCCAATGGCTTCATTTGTCGCGGGGTCATACACCGCTTCTTCGCGGCCGCCGTCACCGTGGGTCCATTTACCGTCTACGTAGGCGTACTGCCGAAACAGACGCGGATCTTCCAAGCGCTTAGTGAGCGTGGTCGATAGTGTGGTCATGGGCACCTCCCCAGGTTGCAGCCAGTTACGGTGAAGCCAATCGTGGGCGACACACCGTTGCATATAAGATGTTGCATAAACTATAGGTAAACAGCCCAACGTCTCGTTGGGCTGTTTTAGTGTGTCTAGCGTAAGGGAGATGCCGCACGAAGTGTTTTTGAAAGCGCCGGAGAATTCCGGCACTTTTTTTGTGAAAGCCTACTTTAAAGTGTGTTTTTTTGGCAGCGCCGTTTTTTTACCCCGCCGCAGGATTGATTAAGGCCTCCTCAGTAAACACCACCAGCCCTAACTCCGGCCGATAACCATGAATTTCGGTGACATCTAGCGCCTGTAGAAACGACAAAATTTCTTCGCTAATGACTTGCCCTGGCACTAACACCGGAAATCCTGGTGGATAGGGAATAACAAAACTTGCGGACACAACATCGCGTCCAGCACGCATTTGTGCCTGCAACTTGCCATTATCAAAGCGTAGGTACTCGGTATTTTCTTCGTCGTAACTCAGAAAATAGGCGCAACGAATATCGCCCTGGGGCGTATCGGGATTCGGCCGGAAGGCATCGTGAAAGCGACTGAAGTCAGGCAACGGCGGCAGATCATGATTCAGCGAATGCACCTGACTTTCGATGATCTTGCGCTCGGGGCGGCTGCTATCTTCCAAGCGGTATTCGAACTCTTTAGCCAATTTGATTAGTACATCCAGCAAGTAGGCAATTGACCCTCGCGTGGTGCCAATATTGGTCATGAACAGCACGGTGTTGCGTGAGGTCTTGTTAATTTGAATACCGTACTTATTCATCAGGTATTCGTTTTTGAAGGTATCACCATCAACGCCTGTATTGCCGATGGCAATGGTCACGCGGGAAGGGTCAACGACAAACTCGTCACGCGCCCAGGCCTCCTCCATTTTGTTCCAACCCGTCACTGGGTCAAAGTATGACTCTACACCCGACTCGCGGTAGGCCTCGGGCACCATGTCGCTATTCTTCAACACGCGGAAATACTTCTGCAGCAATGGGTGGGTATAGAGCTGTTCGCGTAGCGAAAGCGCCGTTTCTACCTGGGCATGCACCAGTTCGAAACCTTCCATTTCCGCCTGCATTCTTCCCACATCCAGTGATGCCACAATCTGATAATTGGGTGAGGTAGAGGTGTGGGTCATGTAGGCTTCATGGAAAGAAGCCTCCACTTTCTGGCGAAAATCCTGATCCCACACGTGAATCATCGAGCCTTGACGCAACGAGGTAAGCGTTTTGTGGGTCGAGTGGGTCGCATAGGTACGAATGCGCACCTCGTCCGGGTCAGGCATCAGCCGCTGGTCAAGCCAGGTCGCGTCATCTTCTGGATCAAGCTTATCAAACTCAGCTTTCCAAGCCGCATACTCTTCTCGGTAACTCTCGCTGCGATAACGATCTCTCAGCGTACGTGCTGCATTCATGGCGGTACGTGGCCGATACGTCGGGTTAAAACCCGCGAAGGCGAACCATGCTTCATCCCACAGAAACACCAGATCCGGCTTGATTGCCAGGCACTCTTCCATCACTCGACGCACGTTATAGACAATGCCGTCGAAAGTGCAGTTGGTCAGCAGTAGCATCTTAACTTTGTGCAGTTGGCCGGAACGCTTGTAGGACAGCAGCGTTTTCTTGATTTCATGCAGCGGCACCGCACCGTACATGGAATAATCGTCGAGTGGATAGGAGTCCAGGTAACTAACATGGGCACCAGCTAACACCATGCCGTAATGATGCGACTTGTGACAGTCACGGTCGATTAACACAATATCGCGTGGCTTAATTAGCGCCTGAACGACAATTTTATTGGCGGTGGAGGTGCCATTGGTAACAAAGAAGCTACTGCGGGCGCCGAACGCTCGGGCGGCGTACTCTTGCGCCTTTTTAATCGGCCCAAAGGGTTGCAGCAGTGAGTCTAGTCCTCCTGATGTTGCTGATGTCTCTGCCAGAAAAATATTAATGCCGTAGAAATCGATCATATGCCCTGCCCAATGGGAACGGGTCACCGACTTGCCCCTGGAAATGGGCATGGCATGAAACACCCCCGTGGGCTTTCTACTGTATTCACGCAGAGCATCAAAAAATGGTGTGCGATAGCGATTATCAATGGCTCGTAGAATCGTATGATGCTGCTCAATATAATCCGTTTCACGATAGAAGATGCGGTTGAAGTGCTTAATATCTCGACTGGCCGTGGCTTCAACATCTCCGCTAGTCACCAGAAATTGATCAATTTCAGGGCGCAGCTCATGAATCATCGAACTCAGCAGAATACTGCGTTCGGCTTCGCTATGGTGCTCCAGCTCGTTTTCTGAGAGCCCCTCCAGATAATTACGCAAAGCACTGAGGTTATACTTGGATTTATACGGAAACTCGTAGCGGATCAGACAGGCCTGTATATTTGGATTTACCAATATGGCAATCAACGCATCTTCAAAGCTTTTTACCGTTACCACATCGTAAACAAAGCGATCTTCAGGACGACGCATATTGTGAAACGCTTCACGCACCACGTCTTCTTCCTGGTTAGAAAGGTTATCCACGATCAACAGTTCAAAGTAGGGCTGTGCCGAACTGTTAGACGCAGGGTGCCCACGACGTAGTTGGTTAAGAGCGTCCAGTGCCTCCATGTCTTCAGCACCGGCATCGGTCTCAGAAAGATCCACGTGTCGCCGACGGTAGGACTCACTGATTAACGCCCTTACCAAACGCTTAACGACTTTATCCAACAGCGCATATTCGGCGCGATTAAATAGCGTCCAAAGGTGGCGAAAATCCTCTTTAGATGGAAACGCGTGGTAGTCCTCAATGATCTCTAAGCGTGTCAACTTGATATCGATAGCTTTGATCAAGTTCTTGGCACGATCCTCTTCTTTAAGACGCGTCAAAATACCCAAGTCACGCTTCAGTTCATTCCAGGTATCAGCACGAAGTTGGGAAATTTTGTGATAAAAACCCAGGGCGGTGTAGGAAGTTTCGGTTAGATTATTCTCTTGCATGACGACACCCATCCTTTGTAGGTATTTATCTGGAAAGACACTTGCCTCAGCAACAGCACTCAATCAGCCGTACAGCCCACGCGAGCCATAGCGCACGGTAATTTGTTCCTCCGGAAACACATCAAAGTTCAAATCCAGCACTCTACCGGGCCAGCGGAATTGGGTAAGCCTTTCCTTGGTGCGATATACCGCGGTATACACTGTGCCCAAACCACGTCGATAGTCGTGACGGAACAGAGGGGGAGCGGAAAATGCCGAAATTAGCCGCTCGTCTGTCGTGGCGTCGTCGTCCACCAGAATCGAGAGCTGACGCTCGCGAATCAAAGTTTCTGAGGCCAGCGCATGGGCATACCATTCAATTTTCTTTTGGTGATTGGTAGCCACGGCCACCCGCCGGATACTGGCACGACGATCCGGCGCAATCATCGCCGTGACATAGCGCCCAGCTGCATCCGCGACGGTAATGTTGTAAGCCATATGGGTAGGCACTCTTTCAAGTACCTTCGCCGCTTCGGGCACCGTATCGCAGAACTCGAGAATGTAGCGAAGAATAATCGGCGCACCGAAGCCATCTCCCACTACCTTGCGCCCACCAAATGCCAGAGAAACAGCAAGCCCTGAATCGTTCATCCCGTCTAGCACACCCCATAGGCAGTCAGACATCGCGATGACACGACGCTGGTTCCAGCGCGTGTAAAGAATAGTGCCCTCGCACAACTCCGGCGGGTAATCATAGTTGCGTGCCAACACGGTGGAGGTTGGCCTTGTCAGTACCGCCTGTGAGCAACCGGTAATATACGGCGGCGGACGGTACAAACTCAGCAGCCGTGACGAAAGATCACCACCACCGGCTACTGCGCACAACGTGCGGTAAGTATCCAGCAATTCGGGCATGTGCTTGCGTAAGGCGTTATAACACTCCAGATAGGAGGGACGCTCACGCTCACCTTCGGCCAGGTACCAGGGCTCATAGGCAGGCCAATGGTAATGGAACAACGACTGCCACTTTGACCCCGCCACCTCTTCATGCACGGTGCGAAACGTCAAGGCCTTGTCCAGCTCCACACCAGGCGCTCGGCCTGCAGCAAAGTTGCTGTCCATGATTAAAGAATTTTGAAGTTGCCACCGCCGATAGCATGGCTGACGGCAACTTCCTCCACCACTGGGTCTTGCAACGCCTGTCCTGTGTACTGATTGCGGATGCCGTCTATCCACGCTTTGGCCCGCGCGTTTAACTGGAAGTCATCATCCATTAACCGGCCTCGGGTAATCAAAATGCCAAGATCGGCCCCTTCATAGCGGAAGTCTCCAGCGCCACTAATGCGTAGGAAAAAGGCTTCATGCTCATTTTCTGCCGCATGGGGATGGTAGCTGTAATGATCGTAAGCAATCTCGCCCTGATCATTCATGCGCCAGACTCCTGTCGTGGGTGCTTGCGTTAACAGGTCAACGCTTTCATCGGTATGTTTGATAACCAGCTGGCTCCAGCTGTCGACACTTTCAGGATGCGCCCAGCGCTCATTGATATCATTGATATCCAAGTCAAATTCGACGTCTGAAAACTCGAGCAAGTGAAACAGGAACAACGGAATATCGGAGTGGGCAAACGCCGCCACATTTGTCAGGGAGCTTGCCCCAGTCACACGTGGGTTAAGCTCACCTAGATACACTTCATTGGTGTCCATATCGATCAGGAAATCGAGTTCAAAATATCCTCGATAGCCTTCTTCGCGCAGTGCCTCACCAAATTTAAAGGTGTATTCGCGCGCTAAATCACGCACTTCCTGACTAAAGGCGCCAGCGAACATTTCGTTGCCACACCAACCACCCTTATAAGGAGTCAATGTTTTGAAACCTACAAGCTCTGTCATCAACGGGCCAACGACCGTACCGCAACGCGTGGCGCACGCTTCTATCGCCGAGCCGCGACAGTTGATGCGCTTCATGATCTTGACCTCGGGTTCGGCTTCGATCTCTTCGGCGTGCTTGTAATAGTCCTCTTCACTGGCAATAAAGAAGGTGGTGTGACCTGAATCGCCAAACGCGGTCTGTACCACCAAATCATTACCGAGTTCCTGGCTTACCTCGATGAGCTCCTGGTAACTGCCTACCTTGGCAAGCACGTTGGGCACGCTGGGGACGCCTGCTTTATTACCGATGCGCACCGTTTCAATTTTGTTATCCATCCGCTTACGCAGCTCGGCTGGGGGGAAGGCAACCCGCAGACCTAACTGCTCACAAATTTCTTCGGTGTGCTCATCGAACATTAAAAATGATGCCACCCCAGCACTTTCGCCATTGGCTCGTGATTGAATAAAATCAATCACTTCTTTGTGCTCAAGCAAATAATTATTAATGTCTTCAATGCTTTCAAAGTCGCGGGGAAACTTCTGCTTGGGCACAAAGACATTACGCTGCTTACCTTCAAAGCAGTCGATATAATTAATATGGCGGAAGCTCCCCACCCAATCACCGATACCCAGAAGATTGAAGTTGGTCGCAGAAATAAAGTAAACCGGCTCTTTATTATTTAGGAAATGTCTACGAACATCTGCAATGGACGTTATTTTATTCATTGTTGTCGCTCCTTGTATGACAGGTACTGAAGGCTGTGTGGAACTAGTGCTGCCTAGGAGTTTCGCTACATATCCCGATAGACGCCTAAAGTGATCTTTCAATTTGGCGTGAAACCCTCTCTGTTCTTGTTTTTTGGTCAAGCCAAATAGACTCCTAAAAAATGTCTTGGTCAGTACGTACCGGCTTAGCAAGTGGTCCTAAGGTGTCAAGGAAAGCCGAGGACCCATTTTCGCTACGGTATATCGAGAAATCGACCTCTCGGTCACGGAAACTTTTCAGCGGCTGCCCCAAACCGCGCAACCCAGTTTCACGCTCTCGGCGAACGCGGTTGAGGTCAATTTCGATCGGTATGACTTCTTCACCAATACCCGCTTGATGAATTACATCGCCTGAAGGGCCAACTACGATGGAGCGACCATTACCCAGTGCGCCAGCACCATTGATATCGAAAAAGTAGCACTGGTTGATCGCCGCATTGGTGCGGGCAATCGACAACTCGATATCTCGGTCAATGGTGTCGGTCATGGTGGGGTGAAGAATCACCTCAGCCCCCATGGAAGCCAGGGTACGAGTCGTTTCGGGGAACCACATGTCATAACAGATAGAAACGCCAAAGCGGCCTATCGTGGGTACATCAAAAACCACAAACTCACTACCACTTTCTACGCCGGCTTCATAAGGGCGAAACGGAAACATTTTGCGGTAACGGGTGACGACGTGCCCCAGCGGGTTAATCACGACCAAGGTATTGTAAGTATGCTCGCCAACTTGTTCGAACATTGAGCCAGGAATTAGCCAGATGCGGTGCTGCGCGGCTAGCTGGCAAAAGAATGCTTCCGTATCACTGGGCAGCGTTTGCGCATGGTGCGGTGAAGCTCCCATGGGCATTAATTCGCTGAACAGCACCATTTGAACCTGAGGAAAACGGCTCATCAGCGCATCGATCCGATGGCGCATGGCCTCGGTATTGTCGCCATGGTGCAGGGCATGCATTTGAACACCGGCAATGGTGAAATACGACATTAGCTTCTCTCTGCGTCAGGCGATCTGACTGTGTTAGCTTAGCGGATTAGTTTGGGTATCTTTCACTAAGCTTGTGGTGAATGGCCTTAATTTTCATGTTAAGCCAACGGAACGCTGAAATGGCGTTGATCAAACACCTGGATAAATTGTTAAATCCAGCTTACAAACCCTAAGCATTACAAAAACCGATTGAGCCAATATCCGGCTCAGCTCGCTTGACCGATTTAGTCACAATATAGGTGAAATAACGCTCTATTCCGACGTCTGAGACCAGCCAACTATCGATCAAACGTTGATAATTATCGATGGAAAACACCTCAAACTTCACCAGGTAATCCACACCGCCACCTACCGCCACGCACTCGGTAACATCTGGTGTTTGCATAACCAAGGCTTCAAAGCGGGCGAAGCTCTCAGCATTGTGCTGTTTGAGTTCGATCTGCACCCATACGGGGTTCCGTGGCATCAGGACATCGGCATTAATTCGCGCCGAATACCCTTCAATAACCCCAGCCTTTTCCAGTCGCTTTACTCGCTCCCAACAGGGGCTCACCGAAAGATTGATGGCTTCGGCCAGCTTCGACTTAGTGATCCGCCCATCCCGAGAGAGAATATCAAGAATTTTTAAATCATAACGGTCCAGTTTCATCATGCTGGTTGTCACGCCTCCAGGCGTTCAACAACATCGGCAATCACCGCCAGGGTATCCCCCATATTGATTAACGATGGCGCACGGCGAGCCATTAAGATGCCGTCGCGCTCCGCTTTGTAAGCAACAGGAGCCGTTCCGCTGCGGGTCATGTCGTAGACATAAGCAATGGTTTGGCCTTTTTTCACTTCGTCACCCAGTGCCACTAACAGCTCTAGCACGCCTGAATGCTGGCTTTGCACATAACAGCTGGCATCTGGCATATCGAGGTACATCTGCCCACCCTCAGGCATTTCCACTTTGCCTTGCACCAAACCGTAATGGATTAAAAAATTGCGCACGCCACGCTCAGCAATCGCAATGCTTTGCGGGGTGGACGTACCACCGCCGCCAAGTTCAGTGGCCACAAACACTTTGCCCTGACGCTCGCAGGCAGTGTCGAACAGTTTTTCTGCGTCCAGCTCGAACATTACCATGGCGTAGGGAGCACCGAACGCTTTGGCACCTTCCAGAGCGGCCTGTTGCTGGTGCTTGTCATCCAGCACGTGAGACGCACCAAACGGCAGAATGTCCAGCGTGCGTCCACCAGAGTGCAGATCGAGCACCACATCGCTAATAGGTACCAGTACGCGGGTAAAGTAATCAGCGATTTGCGACGTTACGGTGCCGTTCGGATCGCCCGGAAAACTACGATTCAAGTTGCCCTTATCCATGGGTGAAGTGCGTTTACCCGCCATGACCGCTGGCGTGTTCATGCACGGCACGATAATCACGCGCCCACTCACCTCTTCCGCCTTCAACGTGGAAGAGAGTTTCAGCAACGAGGTGATGCCTTCGTACTCATCGCCATGATTCCCACCGGTTAACAACGCGGTAGGCCCTTCACCATTTTTCACCACGGTCACCGGAATCATTACCGCGCCCCAGGCGGACTCATCGGTGGAAATCGGTAGTTTTAAAAAACCGTGCTGTACGCCATCGGCGTCAAAATCAACGGTGGCTGAAATAGGACTGGGCCGCAGTTGGTTCGCTTGAAGCGTCATTGTGTTGTCCTTATATTCCAAAAATAATTACTTAGCGTAGTTAATTAAAAAACAGTTAATTAAAGGTAGTTACTTAAAGATAGTTACTTAACAAATAACTGGCGCGGAAAGTTGGCCAGCGTTTCACAACCAGTTTCTGTGATCAGAATGCTTTCGGTAATTTCCAGGCCCCAGTCATCTACCCAAAGCCCGGGCATAAAGTGGAACGTCATACCTGGCTCAAGAATCGTTTCGTCTGAAGGACGTAGGCTCATGGTACGCTCACCCCAATCTGGCGGGTACGAGATACCAATGGGATAACCACAGCGAGCGCCGCCACGGTCAAAACCGTACTTATCCATTGCCGCACCCAGCGCCATGGCAATATCCGCCGTACGATTACCGGGTTTAGCCACTGCCAGCCCACTCTCAATACCTTCCAACAAGGCAGATTCAGCACGAATAAAGTCTGTCGGCGGCGTACCGAGAAACACGGTGCGCGACATCGGCGCATGGTAGCGCTTAAACACACCGGCAATTTCGAAGAACGTGCCTTCCCCTTTGCGAAATGGCGTGTCGTCCCAGGTAAGGTGCGGTGCCGCAGCGTCTTTTCCTGTAGGCAGCATAGGTACAATGGCAGGGTAATCACCGCCAAACACTTTGCCGTTTTCGTCAATAAACCCTTCAATACCCACGCGGTAAATTTCTGAGACCAGCTTACTTTTCGGCAGCCCAGGCTCAATAACCTCCAAAATACGCGTGTGCATGCCCTCAACGATTTTTGCCGCCACACGCATGTAAGCTATTTCTTGAGGCGACTTAATCGCTCGGCACCAGTTCACCAGAGCGTTGGCATCCATAAAGCGCGCATGGGGAAGCTCACGCAGCAGACTTTGATACGCTTTGGCTGAGAAGTAGTAGTTATCCATCTCCATGCCCACCACACCGGTATGCCAGCCACGATCAGGCATGATCGACTGGGCCAGATACTCCATGGGGTGCATGTCTGGGTTCTGAACATAGTAATCTGGATAGTACGTGATATTTTCAGGGTCTATCCAGCAGGTACGCAGCGCGCCGTTGGCATCCATACGACGGCCAAACCATACTGGTTCGCCCTCAAGGCCAACGAGCACACACTGATGCACATAGAAAGACCAGCCGTCGTAGCCGGTCAACCAAGCCATATTGGAAGGATCACTGACGATCAAAACGTCAATACCACGGCCCGCCATCTCTGCGCGCACTTTCCAAAGCCGATTAGCGTACTCTTCACGTGTGAAGGGCAGGGAAACCTGAGTCGTCATCGGGCAACTCGTCATCAAAGGGATCACCAAGAACCGAAAAAGCGACTCTCGTCGCTTTCTCGGACCACCGGATCGACCTGGCCACCCCCGCAGTAGGCCCGCCAATGTCGTCTTAAGGCGATACTAGCACCACACCTCGGTTGCGGGTCAAAGTCTTTATGACAAAAATCACCCTAAGCTGCAGTGGTGTAACCATAGTTAATATAGAACAAGGAGAGAAAATGAAAATCGTCGTGCATATCGATGATGCTGCGCAGTGGCAGGCAGCATTTGCAGAAGCATTGCCACAGGCTACTGTACTGACAAGTGATGCCTCAAAAGAGGAGCGTAAAAACGCCGACTACCTTGCCGTTTGGAAAGCACCGGAGCATTTACTCCAGGAACAAACCCAGCTTAAGGGCATTATCAACCTGGGCGCAGGTGTCGACTACCTGTTAAAAACGCCTGGCATACCAAGCGATGTTCCTATCGTGAAGTTACGTGATGCTGGCATGGGCGAGTTAATGGCAGATTACGTGCTATATGGTGTGCTGCACTTCTACCGCAGCATGGACCACTATGCTTCCCAACAGAAGAGCACCGTCTGGCAGCCCCATGACGTGCCTGAAAAAGCGCAGTGGCCAGTCGGCATTTTAGGTCTTGGGGCAATCGGTCGCTTTGTGGCTACGTATCTGTCGCAAGCGGGGTTTCCGGTACTGGGATGGAGCCGCTCGCCTAAAGAGATTAATGGCGTGCGCTGCCTGCACGGTGACGACGGGCTTGATGAGTTGCTTGGTCAAGTGCACAGCGTGGTCACCATTTTACCAGATACTGCCGCCACTAAAGGTATTCTCAATGCTGAACGGCTAGCGAAACTGCCCAAAGGCGCTAGCGTGATTAACCCTGGCCGAGGCAGTTTAATTGATGAGCAGGCGCTGTTAGATGCGCTAGGCGATAAGGAAGGTGCTGGGCACTTACGTGGCGCCCTGCTAGACGTCTTCTGTGAAGAGCCACTTCCTGTCGACCACCCTTTGTGGCAGCATCCTAAGGTCATTGTCACCCCTCATATGGCGGCGCCAACGCCATTACACGAGGCGGTTGATCAAGCCATTGATTACATAAAAGCTTTTGAAGCAGGCGAAGTACTGGCCACTGTTAACCCGAACACCGGCTACTGATGCTATAAGACGCGCTCGCTAAGCGGTGTCTGGGAACCAAGTGCCCACTAAAGGCTCTTAGGAAAACACTATGAGGGAGGAAGGGCCTGTGCGACACATGTTGAGAGACTCCATCAAAAGATCGCTGGCGGGCGCGATATTCGGTGCCAGCACTCTGGCTATCTGCGGCTTGAACTCAGCAAGTGCAGCTCAGCCAGATGAGGCGCTGTCTTTACAACCGCCAAAGCCCTTCCAGGCACAGTATCGGCTGGAATTACGTGGCTGGCCCAATGCGACCATTACTCACACGCTGAGCAATGAAGGAAGTCACTGGCTAAGTTCTATGAACTTTTCCGTTGCCGTTGCCAGAGGTGAAGAACGTAGTCGATTTTCGGTAAACGAAAACACGACTCACTCGTTGCTCTATAACAGCAGCTACTCGTTATTCGGAATTGGCGATAGCTATCAGCTTAACGAACGCGACCTCGGTAATCTTGACCGTCAAGCAGCGCTGTTTGACCTTTCCCGACGTGCAGGTCATGAACATTGCACTGAGAGTGCGCCTTGCGATGTCAACTTTGTCGATCATCGCGGCCGTGACGAGCACTTCAAATATTATGCCACCGAGCCCAGTATGATTAACGTGCCGGCAGGTACATTTGAAGCGCATCGCGTCACATTAATTGATGTAGAAAAACCTGATCGTCATCTGCAGATTAACTTCCATCCTGAGTGGCCAGGGCTCATCCTCTCAGCGGAATACCAAAAAGAAGGACGCCGACAAACTCACCTTACCATGACCCAATTCAACCCCGCCGGGAGTAACGCACCCTAAATGCTCTCTGGCTTATTGATCGTATTGCTGCCTCTGGTACTGGGCTATATGGTACCTGTTCGTTCTGGCCAGCTACTTAGCCTAATTAACCAAGCCGTAAGTGGCTCGGTCTACGCCATTTTGCTGTTTATGGGAGTGAGCTTGGCAGGGCTTGAGAACCTAGCTAGCCAGCTTTCAAGGCTGGGTGGCTATGCACTGCTGCTGTTTAGTATTACTACGGTATTTAACCTAGCTGCACTATGGTGGCTTTCCTACCGAGTGGCGCTAAAAGCCGGCCACTCCCCCGTCGTCAAAGACGCCCCCACCAGTAAGCTGGCCGCCATGCTGGGGTCATTAATGCTAGTAGGCGTCGTGATCGGTGGCGTAGCGCTGGGATTGCTGCTCGGCCCACTCGTCGGGGAAGTGCTATTTACCACCGCAGACTGGCTTGCAGAGTGGGTACTTTATGCACTATTGGTGCTGATTGGCTGCCAATTACGCAACTCCGGCATGCCACTTAAACAAATTTTGCTGAATCGCCTTGGGCTTGCCATCGCGGCAACTCTTGCACTGAGTTCACTACTGGCCGGTTTGCTAGCCGCCCCACTGCTTTCTCTGAGCTGGAATGAAGGCTTAGCCATGGCATCAGGCTTTGGCTGGTATTCACTTTCTGCCATTTTAATTGGTGACCAGCTTGGCCCATTAATGGGCGGCGTAGCGTTTTTCAACGATCTAACACGCGAACTGCTGGCTTTTATTCTGATTCCGCTCGTTATTCACCGCCACACCGCGCTAGCTATTGGCTATGGTGGCGCTACCTCCATGGATTTCACGCTACCGGTGATTCAACAGCACGGCGGTGTGGCCTGCGTCCCTATTGCGGTAGTCAGCGGATTTATCCTTTCGTTACTTTCTCCGCCGTTAATTCTGTTTTTTCTTTCGCTTTCGAGTTAGCGATAGCAGGCGCTCATTGGGTAGGATACCTAGCGTTCTTTGTTTAAAACGCTCTTAATTTGTTGATCAGGATCTCCACCCACCATGCTAAACGGAATTTGGTTAAGTTTTTTTATCGCCGCATTTGCTGCGTCTCTCTGGCAGTGGTTAGTCGGTGGCGATAGCGAGATTTTTGCGCGCTTAGTGCAGTCGCTATTTGATATGGCGCGGATCAGCGTGGATATTATTTTGGTGCTGCTTGGCACCATGACGCTGTGGCTAGGCTTTCTTTCTATTGCTGAAAAAGCTGGGCTGATTCGTCTACTAGGGCGCATTCTCGATCCCCTTTTCTGCCGTTTGATGCCCGACGTGCCCCGTGGCCACCCTGCTATGGGGCTCATTAGTATGAACTTTGCAGCGAATATTCTAGGGCTAGATAACGCGGCAACCCCTATCGGCATTAAAGCCATGCACTCGCTGCAGGAACTCAACCCCAGCAGAGATACCGCCAGTAACGCTCAGATTCTTTTTCTGGTGCTCAACACCTCCTCGCTGACGCTGTTGCCGGTGACCATTTTCATGTACCGCGCCCAACAGGGGGCTGAAGACCCGACGCTGGTGTTCCTACCCATTCTGCTAGCCACCAGCGCGTCCAGCTTAGCGGGACTACTCGCTGTTGCACTGATGCAACGCTTAAAGCTCTGGCAACCCGTGGTACTAGCCTATTTGGTTGCTGCAGCACTTGCCTTGGGGTTATTAATCACCACGCTGGCGGGGATGTCAGCACAGGCCTTGGCGGCAGCCTCCACCTTAGTCGGCAACCTAACGCTATTCGGCATTGTGATGATGTTTTTAGTGGTTGGAGCGCTGCGCGGGGTAAAAGTGTATGACGCCTTTATCGAAGGCGCCAAAGAGGGGGTAAGTTTTACCATTACGCTACTCCCGTACTTAATCGCCATGCTGGTAGCAGTGGGCGTACTGCGGGCTAGTGGCGTGTTGGATGCAGGACTAAGCGGTATTCGCTGGCTGATAGAAGGCATTGGCTGGGACACACGTTTTGTCGATGCGTTGCCTACCGCCTTTGTGAAGCCACTTTCCGGCAGCGGCGCACGGGCCATGATGATCGAGACCATGGATACCTTTGGCGTCGATAGCTTTCCTGGGTTACTGGCCGCCACCATGCAAGGCAGCACCGAAACAACGTTTTACGTGTTAGCGGTCTATTTTGGCGCAGTGGGGATTAGCCGGATTCGCCATGGCTTGGGTTGCGCACTTTTCGCCGACGCTGCGGGCATTATCACTGCGATTGCGGTGTGCTACTGGTTCTTTGGCTAACACAACTTGGCAGCTACGTTAGCCATCAGGTTAGTTATTCGTAACAACAATAGACTAGGTAATTTGCTTCATGCATGCTCAACACACGGCATTACATAACGAGCTTCACGCGAGGCCTCCCCTTTATTTTGAGGGGCCTGCTTGCCTTCATCATTACGCCTTCACGCTTGAAGGCGATGACGTTAATACGTTGCTTAACCGCCTAGCGGAGGTGACCGAGGTCATTGTCACTCCCGAACAGGTGCAACAAATAGTCAGTTGCCAGGGCTGCTCGGTGAAATGGGAGCGCCACACCGAATTTTTTACGCTGACGATCAAGCACGACAACAATAGCAACCCTCGACTATGGCCAACACCGCCTACTTTTTTAGCCAATGTGCTAGCAGAGTTTGCCGATCAAATGATCAGTGCCAGCGTATTGCGCGTAGAAACCGCCAATCGTTGGGCAGGTAGTGTGGACGCCTATGGATTAGATCAGCCAGCGGGCTCAACGGTGGGCGGCGGTGATGCCACAGTTTGGAGCGACTTCAATCTGGATGATCAGCAAAGAAACCGATTGCTGATAGTTAACGATAATCTGGATAGCTACCGACTGGGCAGGATGGCGAGACGCTTATTTGATATCGAGACTTACCGCATAATGGCGATGCTGGCGCTACCGGAAGCCAAAGCGCTCAGCAGCGAGCTGCAACACTACGAAACTGAGCTGTCAGCGCTCTCCCATCAACACGCTGAACAGCACACCTCGCCTGCAGAACCATTGCTCAACGCCTTGACTCTACTCTCGGCAAAACTCGAGCGCTGCGGCGTACAAACACGTCAGCGATTTAGCGCGACCGATGCCTATGCCAACATCGTGTTGGCGCGCATCAATGAACTGCGCGAAGAACGAATAGGCAACTATCCTCGGCTTGGCATGTTTATTTTGCGTCGCTTTGAGCCTGCCGTGCGTTACTGCGATGCCATGAACCGCCGTGTGGAAACGTTAGCCACCAGTGCCACACGATTAAACGACTTGTTGCGCACCCGCACCCAGGTCGAAATCGAGGGACAAAACTATAAAATCTTGCAGAGCTTGGATGCCCGCGCTAGCAGCCAGCTAAAAATCCAAAAGGCCGTTGAAGGCCTCTCGATTATTGTCATTAGCTACTACATTTTCAGCTTAATGAAATTAGGGCTGGAAAGCTTAAGAGCGCTAGGTGTTGATATCGAACCCAATGCTGCTGCAGTCGTGATAGCCCCCTTGGGCACGCTTATTATAGCCGCCCTGACCTGGCGAATTTGGAAGGTAAAAAAGCACTAGCACGCAACTCGTGAGCTACACTCGCCTCGTAGTGAACCGCTTAGAGCCTTGCGCAATGCAGGGCCGCTCATTCCACGGCCTAGCAGTACCGTGAGCTTCGCCACGGCGGCTTCTAACGTGATATCGCTCCCTGCAATCACACCGGCTTGGTTCAGCGCCGCGCCGGTGGCGTAGGCGCCCTGAACGACCTCCCCTTGGGCACACTGAGTCACGTTGATCAGTGCTACCCCTCGTTCATTAGCAGCCGTTAACGCCTTGAGCAGCTCGCCTTTAAAGCTGGGTGGGTTGCCCACGCCATAGCTATGCAGAATCACGCCTTTTAGACGTTCATCAGCCAGCAGCGCCTTCGCGCGGCGCAGCGACATACCAGGATGAAGCGGCAAGATCGCTACCGTCTCATCATCCACCTCAATGGGCGCAAAGTTAGGCAGTCCGCTCAGTAGCGCAGAGGGCTGTGGAAAGGTCATACCGATGCCAAGCTCGGCAAGCCAGGGGAAATTAGGAGAGTCGAAGGCATCTAAGCCCTGAGTGCGCACCTTGCGCGCACGATTACCGCGCAGTAATCGGTCGTGAAAAGCCAGACTGACTTCACAAGGTGTTGCGGGGTGCTCCACCAGTTGCAGTGCGCTGACGAGATTATTCAGCGCATCGCTGCGGGGCTCACCCAAAGGAATTTGGGAGCCGGTGAAAATCACCGGCTTGTTTAGTGTGCCGAGCATAAACGACAGCGCAGCGGCGCTATACGCCATAGTATCGGTGCCGTGCAGCACCACAAACGCATCGTATGCCTGCCAGTGGCTTTCTAACTGGGCCACTAAGCGGTTCCAGGCATCGGGCATTAGCTCGGCGCTATCAATCAACGGCTGCATTTCAACCACATCGAACGTAGGTAGACTGTCAGGATCACCTACCGATAAATGTATTGCTAAACGATCAGCCAGCCCCGCGCAGGGCACATATCCTTGAGGCGATGGCTGCATACCAATGGTGCCACCAGTGTAGAGCATGAGTACGCGGGGCATGGTGACTCCTTATCGAATTGACACGTGCTTGAATGGTTACTTGGCCGGTACGTTTTCCAAGCGCTGCTTTAACGCCTCGGCCTCTTCAGGCTCCAGCTCCCACGCTTTCGGATCTAGCTCAAGATCTGGGTGTTGATTGGCATCGAAAATTGGCTGCTTGATGCCCTGGCGACGCTGACTATCAAAGTCATTAAGAATGCGCAGGCCACATTTGAACAGCAGAATCAACGCCACTAAGTTCACCACTGCCAATAGCCCCATGGTGACATCGGCAAAGCCGAACACAGTGCCAAGATCAGTGGTCGCTCCCCAGCACACCAGCAACACAATGGCCACACGGAAGGCGTTAAACAGGTTCTGGTTATCACGACTGAAGAAGTTCAGGCTGTTCTCGCCCAGGTAGTAGTTGTACAAAATAGTGCTGAACGCAAACAACAATAGAGCGAGACTGACAAAGGTGCGACCCCATTCGCCTACATGGTCGGCAAGTGCCGCCTGGGTGAGGGCGATACCTTCAACGCCAGCGCCTGTGGCCGGGTCGTACACACCACTGAGCAGAATCAAAAATGCCGTAGCTGAACAGATAATCACGGTATCGATAAACACCGAAAACGCCTGCACGATACCTTGGTTGGCTGGGTGCGGTACGTAGGCTACCGCCGCCACATTGGGCGCACTGCCCAGACCCGCTTCGTTAGAAAACAGGCCACGCTTTAAGCCCATCATAATGGCAGCACCAATACCGCCACCCACCACCGGTTCAAGGCCAAAGGCACTTTTTACAATTAGCGCAATAACGCTGGGGATTTCACCAATGTTCATGGCAATAACCAGCAGCGCAATGGCGATATAGCTAACCGCCATAAAGGGCACCAAATACTCCGAGATGCGCGCGATACGTTTGATACCACCAAAAATAATCAGCCCGACCAACATGGCCAAGGCGATGCCGCTGTAAAGCACCGGAACACCAAAAGCGTCACCAAACGAAGTCGCTACCGCATAGGATTGCAGTGCGGTAAAAGCAAAACCGAAGGTTAACAGCAATAGCACCGAGTAAAACGCAGCCAACCAGCGCCACTGTTTACCCAGCCCCTTAACAATGTAGTACGCCGGGCCACCTCGGTAAGTGCCGTCACCTTCTGATTCTTTGTAGGTTTGCGCCAAGGTACACTCTAAAAAGCTAGTCGCCATCCCCATTAGGCCTACCAGCCACATCCAGAAAATAGCCCCCGGGCCACCTAGCGTAATCGCGACCGCCACGCCGGCAATATTACCGCCCCCTACGCGGCCCGCCACTGATAGAACAAGTGCCTGAAACGAACTTAAGTGGCCGTGCTTGTTACGCTTAAAGGCTTGACCAGACCCCAGTATGCGAAACATTTGGCCGAAATAGCGAAACTGCACAAAGCGGGATGCAACGGTAAAACCGATGCCAACGCCTACCAGCAGTACTAGCAGTACCTTTCCCCAGAGGAGCTCATTGAGCATATCAAGCATGTGATGTTCTCCGCGTTCTTGTATTAGCGTTATGTTGAAATTCGCGTCGTTTTATTTCGCGCTTTTTTGAAATCGTGCCGCGGAGAACGTTTTACCAAGCATGAAGCAGAAATAAATTTGGCGCAGCGATGCAGTTGTGTGCACTGACTGCGCCAATTACTGCACCAAAGTGCATCACATAAAAAAACGGTGCGCGCCCTTTAAGGCTGCACACCGCTCGATCACATCCGCTTTTGATGCAGTCAGATGGGGGCTCGCTTTTTACTAAACCGCTCTCTCTGCCCGAGCAGCATGGAGCTTTTTATAACTTTCAATCAGGCGCAGGTGGCGGTCTAAGCCTTCCAACTGCATATTAGTAGGCGTTAGGCCATGGAAACGCACCTCGCCACTCACCGAACCAACAACGGCTGCCATCGTGGTTTCGCCAAACATACGCTGGAAATTGGGCAGGTAATCGTCGAGTTCCAGCTCATCATCCAGCGTAATCTCTAACACCGCGTTTACCGCCTGATAGAACAGACCGCGCTCAACGGTATTATCGTTGTACTGCAGGAACATCTGCACGCAGTCCAGCGCCTCTTCATGGCGTTGCAACGCAAGGTAAACCAGCAGCTTCAGTTCTAGGATCGTTAGCTGCCCCCACACGGTGTTCTCATCGAACTCAATACCAATCAGCGTGATGATATCGGCGTGGTCATCCATCTGGCTCTCTTCCAGCCGTTCGACCAGATCGGTGAGCTGATCGTCATCCAAGCGGTGCAGATTGAGAATATCTTCGCGGTAGTCCAACGCTTTATTGGTGTTATCCCAGATCAAGTCTTCAATGGGGTACACTTCCGAGTAGCCCGGCACCAAAATTCGGCAGACTGGCGCGCCCAGGTCTTCGTGTACTGCCATGTAGACTTCGGCCCCCAACTCCTCAAAAATGCCAAACAGTGTCTCGGCCTCTTCCTCATTGCTGCCAGAGAAGTCCCATTCGCTGAACTCAAAATCGGGCTTGGCACTAAAGAAGCGCCAGGAAACCACGCCAAAAGAGTCAATAAAGTGCTCAACAAAGTTGTTAGGTTCAGCCACGGTTTGCGAGTTAAACGTCGGTAGCGGCAGATCGTTTAGCCCTTCGAAGCTGCGACCTTGCAACAGCTCGGTCAAGCTGCGCTCCAGCGCCACTTCAAAGCTTGGGTGCGCGCCAAACGAAGCAAATACGCCGCCGGTACGTGGGTTCATCAAGGTCACACACATTACCGGGAACTGCCCGCCCATAGAGGCATCTTTTACCAACACGGGGAAACCCTGAGCTTCCAAGGCGTTAATGCCTTCCACGATATTCGGGTATTTTGCCAGCACCTCTTGGGGTACATCCGGCAGGGTTAACTCCTGCTCGAGGATTTCACGCTTCACCGCCCGTTCGAAGATTTCCGACAAGCACTGCACCTGGGCTTCCACCAGGGTGTTGCCGGCACTCATGCCATTACTTAGGAATAGGTTTTCAATTAAGTTGGAAGGGAAGTAGACCGCTTCCCCATCGGATTGACGCACAAACGGGAGCGATACAATGCCGCGGTCTTCACGGCCAGAATTGGTATCGATCAGGTGTGAGCCACGCAACTCGCCTTCTGGGTTGTAAATGTCGCGGCAGTGTTCGTCGAGGATTTCAGCGGGGAGCTCATCGTTCGGCCCCGGCTGAAACCACTTTTCATTGGGATAGTGAACAAAGTCGCTGTTGGCAATTTCTTCACCGAAGTACTGGTCGTTATAAAAGAAGTTGCAGCTTAAGCGCTCAATAAACTCGCCCAGCGCCGAACACAACGCGCTCTCTTTGGTAGCCCCTTTACCGTTGGTAAAACACATTGGCGAGGCGGCATCGCGAATATGTAGTGACCAGACGTGGGGCACGATATTACGCCAGGAGGCGATCTCGATTTTCATGCCCAGGTCAGCCAGCATCGCGCTCATATTGGCAATGGTCTGCTCCAGCGGCAGGTCCTTACCAGGAATGTAGGTGCAACTGCCTTCCGGGGCGCCCATCAGCAGCGCCTGGGCGTCCTCGTCGATGTTTTCTACCGTCTCGATCTGAAACTCGGGGCCGGTTTGAACGACTTTCTTCACCGTGCAGCGGTCGATAGAACGCAAAATGCCCTGACGATCCTTTTCAGAAATATCTTCCGGCAGCTCGACCTGGATTTTGAAAATCTGCTTATAACGATCTTCTGGGTCGACGATATTGTTCTGGGACAGGCGAATATTCTCGGTAGGAATATCCCGTGCGTTGCAGTAGACCTTAACAAAGTAAGCGGCACACATCGCCGACGACGCCAGAAAATAATCGAACGGACCAGGAGCCGAGCCATCGCCTTTATAGCGAATCGGCTGATCGGAGATAACGGTGAAATCGTCGAACTTGGCCTCTAAGCGGAGGTTGTCGAGATAATTGACTTTAATTTCCATGAACGGGCATCCGGAGCAATGAGTGTGCCTCGGCTATGAAAAAAATAAGCCGATAGGCGGATTGCTACCCATTATCCAGTTTTTCACCCGCTTCGTCTTGGGAAGCATTGCACTGACTGGCCCAAAGCGTCACATTAGCCGCACCGCCGCTTTCTGAGAACGTTGAAACTACCCCATGCATGATGATTTTGTGGCTAACTTACGCTTGCTGTGCAGCTACTATCCGTCTATTGCGGACGTTTGCCGCCGCTTATCCATTAACCGTGCTCAATTCAACCGCTACCTCAGTGGTCGCTATTATCCTAGCCATGCCGCACTGCAGCGTATTTGCCACTTTTTTGGGGTAACGCCAGAAGATATCGCTCTGCCTCACCACGATTTCCGAGCGCTGGTGCAAACTGGCCAACTCAATGCGGATACTTCGCCGAGCACGCTACCTTGGCCCAATGCACTAATTCAGCGGGGTAGCGAGGGCATGGAACGCTATCTGGGTCGCTACTTCGAGCTTTATCACTCGATGTCCCGCCCTGGGCATTTGATGCGCACGCTGGTGTGCTTGGAAGCCAGAGAAGGTGGGGTGGTGTACCAGCGCACAGAAAGAATGCACGTTGCTCCAGACACACGCCCTTGCCATAACCGCTATGTGGGAACCGCCGTTAAACTTGCAGACCGGCTATTTTTAGTCGACCACGAAACACTGAATGGTCATGAAATTACCCAAACCATTCTGTTTCCCAGCTTCCAAAGCCAGGTGACTCGTTTAACGGGGTTAAAAATGGGCGTCGCAGACAACAGTGAGCGGATGCCCTGCTGCGTAAGGGTGGTATATCAGCGGCTAAATGAACAGGTAAGCCTTCGTTCCGCATTGGCACAGTGTGGCTTGCTGTCACTAGACGACCCATCATTAGATGATGCACTGCTAGCAGCGGTGCGTAACGACGTGAACAGCGAAGAACATCATTTTCGCGCACGCCATTAACTTATTATTCACTAGACTAACGAGCTACCGGTGGTGTCAGAATATGATTGAACAAAATCGTCTCAAAGTGCTCCATAGGGACAATCGATTTAAGCGTTTTAGCGCGTAAAATAGCCCCCTCCCAACCCGAAAGTATAAAGCTGGCCAACGCCTCTGGGGCAATCGCTGTATCGATATCACCTCGCTCTTGGGCATATTTCAAGCACGCGACAAAGTGTTTTTCCCAGCGCTGGAACACTAGGTTGAGCGCATCGCGAAACGTATCGCTCTGACCTGAAAGCTCCTGCCCCAGGTTGCCAATCAAGCAGCCGGTGGCGTGATCGCAACTCAGCATATGCTCACGCCCAGAGGCGAAGTAACGTCGTAGGCGCTCTAACGGCGGCAGTGAAACATCTTCAAACAGCGCGGCCAAGCTTTCATCGTACTGGCTGGCAAAGCGCTCGATGACCGCCAAACCAAAGTCTTCTTTGCTGGAAAAATAGTGGTAAAACGATCCTTTAGGCACACCGCATGCTTTTAAAACGGCATTAATACCCGTCGCATTATAGCCCTGCTGAGCAATCAGCTCGGCACCGGTATCAATTAATTTATCGCGGGTAGCGGTGTTTTTCATAACGTCACGTTAGCTAGGAAGTGGATCGCTTTTCAAAAAATAATGGCAGGTTTAGTTACCTTTGCCAGCGAAAAAAGGTTGCACACTATTTGCACATTGTTTACCTAATCGCTGCTTGCCAATCAGTGATGCTAGCATGATACGCCATTTTCTCTGGAATTTTCGCCCTCAGCCAACGGATGCCGCGCGGCAATGACCCCTTCTCGCTCTTACGCTATCTATCAACAAGGCCGTGTCGGTTTCGGTGCACTGGCTGCACTGCTGGTATTCGCCTGCGGATTAGCCCTGGCTTGGTGGATTATTAGCCAGCCACCGCGCGTTGAACGCCGCCCACCTCCACCGGCTACGCCTCCTCTCGTCGATGTTCTCATTGCTGAAGAGCGTTTGCAGTCCCCTACACTCAACGGCTTTGGACGGGTAGAAGCAGAGAAATCCACCATGCTAGCAAGCCGAGTTGCTGGCCAGCTAGAACGCTTTGGCGAGGGGGTTCTCCCAGGTCAGGTCGTCGAACAAGGGGCACCGGTTGCCTATATCGACCAGGCAGATTTACGCCTCATACTAGAAGATGCCGAAGCGCAACTGGTCAACGCCCAGGCCCAGCTGGCGCTGGAGCAGGCAGAGCAGCAACGCGCACGCAGCGAATATGAGTCGTTTGGCCGCCAGCTTAGCGCTGAACGACGCGCATTGGTGCTGCGTGAACCTCAGTTGCGCCAAGCCCAAGCTCAACTTACCCAGGCTCGCGTCGTACGCGATCAGGCAGCGCTAAACTTAGCGCGCGCGACATTAACCTCTCCCTGGCGAGCAGTGGTGCAAGACCGTTTGGTCGGTGCAGGCAGCCTATTGAGCCAAGGCACTGAAGTCCTCAACTTGGTTGGTGTCGAGCAGTTCTGGGTACGTGCGTCGCTGTCAGGGGATACACTAGGCTGGCTAACGACAGGCAGCCACGTCACTCTTTCCAGCCAGGGATGGCCAGAAGAAACCAGCCGAGAAGGCACGCTGGTCTCTATTTTGCCAAACCTGGAAGAGAACGGCCTGCAGGCACAGTTACTCATTGCAGTGGATGACCCCCTAGCGCTTGAACAAGCAGGCCCTGCCCTGCGCCTTGGCGATATCCTTCGCGTAACATTTCACAGCTCAGCCCAGGAGCCGCTAATCGCCTTGCCCTCCGCAGCGCTGCGCCCAGGCGAGCAGGTATGGTGGGTAGACGAAGACGATCGCTTACGCAGTACTGTCGTTACGCTGGCCTATCGCGGCCAAGAGGAGGCCCTGATACGCAGCGGCCTAGAAGCCGGCCAGCGTATTGTCGTCGCGGGTCTGGCACAACCCAGGGAAGGCCAGCAGGTGCGGGTTCGCCAACGAGGAGATACCCCTGCTCGTGACGAGGCGAGCCAATGATCCGCCGTGGCCCGTTAGCGTGGATGGTCGATCATGGCGTTGCCCCCAACCTGATGATGGTGCTGTTCATCGTTGGCGGGCTAATGGCTTCACTGGCGATTAAAAAAGAAGTCTTTCCAGAATTCGAAACGGATATTATCCAGGTTAGCATCAGCTACCCGGGCGCCACGCCGGAAGACGTTGAGCAGAGCCTTCTGCTACCTGTTGAAGCCGCCATTGCTGACGTGGAAGGCATCGATGAGTTAACCGCCAGTGCTAGCGAAGGCAGCAGCATGGTGCGCGCCACGCTTATTGATGGCGTGGATGTGATGCGCGTCTACCAGGATATTCAGCAGGCGGTCAATGCGATTACCACCCTGCCCAACGCGGCCGACCCGCCGCGCTTTACCTTGGCAGGTCGTTCCCGCAGCGTGGTCAGCCTCCAAGTGTACGGTTCGGTGGGCCTAGCGGCTCTCCACGACGCAGCAGAGGATGTCCGCGCCGAGCTCCAGGCCACCAGCGGCATCTCCCGCGCCGAGCTCTCCGGCAATCGCGACCGGGAAATCCAGGTGCTTTTGGATGAAGAAGCTATTGAGCGCTTTGGGTTAGATCACCAGCAGCTTGCCAGCCGTATCGCCGAAGAAGCACTCGATCTCGCCAGCGGTCAATTGACAACTGCCGAAGGTGAATGGCTGATTCGCTACCAAGGACGACGCAACAGCGCAGCTGAGTTTGCCGCGCTACCGATTCTTACGACTGCCCAGGGAACCCCAGTGTTACTCGGCGACATCGCCCGCGTGGGTGAAGGTTTTGCTGAGACTGACCGAGAAGAGTTCTACAACGGCCAGCAGGCACTATCGGTCGATATCTATCAAATTGGTGGACAAACCCCCACCAGCATTTCCCAAGCGGTTTACGGTGAGCTTGAACGACTGCGCGCTAACCTGCCAGACGGTGTCAGCCTGGACGTTTCCAGAGATAGCTCGGAAATCTATGAAGATCGACTTAACCTGCTACTAAAAAACGCCTGGCTCGGCTTGGCGCTCGTGCTAGTACTCATGGCGCTATTTCTTGAGGCACGGCTGGCATTCTGGGTAACACTGGGCATTCCTACCGCATTTTTGGGCGCGATGTTGTTTCTGCCCTGGATTGGCGTGTCCCTCAATATGATGTCGATGTTTGCCTTTATCATCGCCCTTGGCATCGTCGTGGACGACGCCATCATGGTCGGTGAAAACATCTACAGTTACCGTGAACAGGGCTACTCCTTGCGCGATGCTGCGGTGAAAGGTGCCCAGGAAATTGCCACGCCACTCACTTTTGCGATTCTATCCAATATTGTCGCTTTCCTGCCGCTGCTGTTTTTACCTGGCTTTTTAGGGCTTATTTTTGCCACCGTGCCGGTGGTGGTCATCACCGTGTTTATAATTTCCCTGGTGGAAGCCCTGTTCATTTTGCCCGCTCATCTCGCCCACGCCAGCAAGCCCCGCAAAACGCCAGTATGGCAGCGTCCCATTGAAGCAGTACGTCTGCGCATGCAACGGGGCCTGCATCACTTTACTTACCAGCAATTTGAACCATTTTTACAGCGCGCACTTAACCAGCGTTTGCTGACGCTCTCCCTAGGGGTTGCCTTGCTGTGCGTCGCACTAGCGTGGGCAATGAGCGGACGGCTAGGCTTTTCACTCATGCCCAGGGTGGAGTCTGATCAAGTGCAAGCGAGCGTTACCCTGCCGATTGGTAGCCACATCAGCGTTAGCCGCGAGCTGAGCCAACAGCTGCTACACGCCGCTGGGCAGCTTAGCGAAAGAGAGGATACCCTCCGCTTTAGCAGCTCGCGTAGCCGTTTAGATGGTGAAAGTCTCTCTGTGCGTTTAGACATTGCCAGTGAAAGCTTGGATGATTGGCCCCCATCGCGCATTGCGCGAGAGTGGCGCGAACTCACCGGCGATTTAGTGGGGGCTCAATCGGTACGCTTTGAATCGGATTTTGGTGGCCCCGGCAGTGGTGCCGCGCTTAGCCTACGGCTGTCTCATCCCAATACTCAGATACTGGAAGCGGCGGCAGCACGGCTGGCTGAGCAGCTGGCCGAATACGGCTTAACCGATATCGACAGTGGCCTGGGTGACGGAAAACCGCAGCTTGAAATGCGACTTTCCGCGGAAGGGCGTGCCCTGGGGCTAACTGGCAGTGACTTGGCCCAGGCACTGCGAAGCCCACTGCAAGGCGCGACAGCGATTGAGCAGTTTGTAGGGCGTCGTGAAGTCAGCGTTGAGGTCCGACTCCCCCCAGAGGATCGCGATAGTCTCAATGAGTTATATCGCCTGCCAGTGCGCACCCCCGATGGCCTAAGCGTACCGCTTGCCCGCGTGGCGGATATCACTTTAAGCCAAGCCTCTAGCAGCCTTCAGCGTATCGACGGTCGGCGGATCATCACGGTGACCGCAGACTCTGAGGGGGATCAAGCCATTAACCAAGTGCTTGCCACACTGCAAGAAGACGTCTTCCCTACGCTCAGCAATACGTGGCCAGGGCTTGAAGTCAGCCTGGGCGGCCGCCAGCAGGATACGGCGGACAACCTAGCCACACTACGAACCGCTATGTGGTTGATGTTAGCCGCGCTGTACGCCTTGCTAGCAATTCCCTTTAAAAGTTACCTGCAACCATTGCTGGTACTCGCCGCCATTCCCTTTGGTATTGTGGGCGCGGTGGCAGGCCACATGATCATGGGCTTTGGGCTATCGATTATCAGCCTGTTGGGGATGCTGGCACTTTCCGGTGTGGTGATTAATGATGCCCTGGTGCTGATTGATTACGCTAACCGCAAACGTCGTGAGGGCATGGGTGCCCGCGAAGCGATCGTCGCCGCGGCGACGCGCCGCCTACGGCCGATCATGATGACCACACTCACCACGTTTTTAGGCTTGGCACCGATGATTCTAGAAACCTCTCGCCAAGCGCGCTTTATGATTCCAATGGCCATATCGTTAGGCTTTGGCATGCTGTTTGCCACGGTTATTTTACTAGTAGTGGTGCCCTGCTTGTATCTAGGCCTGGAAAACCTGCGTGAGCAACTCAACAAGCCACACCCACCCAGCCCAGAAGGAGCCAGTTAATGCCACGGTTGCTAGCCTCTCTGCGTCAGTGGCGCCCCTCACGGCTTGGGCTAAAGCTTTTTGTGGCTATTTTAAGTGTCAACGTGGCGATTGCTGCCAGCGTTTTCTTAGCCGTTTCCTACAGCATCGACCGCGGTTTTCTTGATTACCTTAACCAAGCCCAAGAACGCCGTGCCACACTGTTGGCGGATGGGCTGATTACTCGCTGGGAAACCCAAAGCAGTTGGGAATGGTTAGCACAGTCGCCCGAACGCTGGCCCTATATTGTGCGCTTTGAGCTTGGCCAAGAGCACCGTGACCGCCCCTCCCCCTTGGGTGAAGCCCAGGACTTTGCCCTACGCAATCACGATGGTCATTTCGTTGTGCCACCGGTTGATGCTCCCCGAGGCTCTAACGATTGGCGCTGGCTTACGTTGTACAGTGAACACAATGAGAACGGCAAAAGCCAGCCAATCGGCGCATTAGGGTTTCGCCCCCCGCAGCATATGATGGAACGTATGGAGAGCCGCTTCCTAGAACGCCAACAACGCAACTTGGTCGTGATTGTCATTTCACTCGGTCTCGCCTCGTTACTACTCGCTGGCGGGCTCTCCTGGTGGCTGGGACGCCGAACGCGGGCATTAGCGGGTGCCACGCAGCGCCTAACCGAAGGCGATTACCATACGCGCTTGTCAGAGCGTGGCCGTGATGAACTATCTAGCTTAGCCAGAGACTTCAACGTCCTAGCGGCTACCCTGGAAGCCAGCCGCGATGCCAGAGCACGATGGGTATCCGATACAGCCCATGAGCTTCGCACCCCCTTAGCAGTCCTGCGCGGTGAAATTGAGGCCATGCAAGACGGCATTCGCCCCCTCAATCAGGAAAACCTCACGTCGCTAGCCCAAGAGGTTGCCCAGTTAGAGCGGCTGGTCAACGACTTGCGGATGCTATCCCAAAGTGATGCGGGGGCACTCGATATCCAACTAGCCCCCATGAACCTGAGCGAGCACCTGGAGAGCCGCCTAAGCGACGCAAACCGCTGGCTAGAAGAGAGCGGTTTACAGCTTACCGGCCAGCTTGCGCCTTCGATCAGGATACGCGGTGACGCCCAGCGCCTTCGCCAACTATGGAACAACCTGCTGGATAACAGCTGTGCCTACACCCAGTCGCCTGGCGAACTCAGCGTTTCCCTTGCAAGCGACGCTCGCTTCGCTGTGGTTGTGTGGCAAGACAGTTCCCCAGGCGTTCCTGAAAGCGAACTTTCTCGCCTAACCGAGCGTCTTTATCGCGTAGAAGGTTCGCGCAACCGAGCCAGTGGCGGCAGCGGTTTAGGACTCTCTATCGCGAGTGCCCTGGTGAGCGCCCATGGTGGCTCCCTTGAGGCCAGCACCTCGCCACTTGGTGGATTACGCTGGACACTGCGCTTTCCACTGTTTACTGCACCTTAACCCTAAGCGAGCCGACAATGACTCAGATAACCACGACCCACGAAGCCTCGTTGCTCGTCGTTGAGGATGAACCCAAAATTGCCCGCCTAATGGCGGACTACCTTGAAAGTCACAACTTTACTACGACGATCATTGCCCATGGCAACGATGTCGTACCCTGGCTGGCTCAGCACAGCCCCGCGCTGGTGCTGCTGGACGTGATGCTGCCAGGAAAAGATGGCCTCACACTTTGCCGAGAGATTCGCCAGCAATGGCCAAACCTCCCTATCATTATGGTGACTGCCAAAGTAGAAGAGGTGGACCGCCTGCTAGGCCTAGAGCTTGGCGCTGATGACTATATTTGCAAGCCATTCAGCCCCCGCGAAGTGGTCGCCCGTGTCAAAGCCGTGCTGCGCCGAAGCCATGCGGAGAGCGCGCCGCCAACCGCTACTCACCAAACACCCGTAACGTTAGATGAGGAAGGCTGGCAGGCGCTTGCCAATGGCCAGGACTTGGGGCTCACTGCTGTCGAATTCCAGCTGCTAAAGGTCATGATGCAGTCGCCAGGGCGTATCTTCAGTCGTGAGCAGCTAATGGATCACATGTATCGCGACAACCGTATCGTCTCGGAGCGCACCGTCGACAGCCATATCAAAAAGCTGCGCAAAAAAATCACTGAGGCACTACCTGAACAGGACATTATCCGCTCGGTATATGGGGTCGGTTACAAGTATCAGCCAGAAGGATAAAGCTTCTGTCTACTTTTACTATCTGGCTGAACCTGGCGATTCAAAAAGGCGATGCCCGCATCAATTGCACTTCGCCTGAACAAAAAACTGGCGAAATGACCACGCCCGCGCTGAAGATACAGTTCACTTTCAACCCCTTGGGCGTTTAACGCTTGATAAAAATCGGTCGCATGGTCCACCGGTACTAACTGATCCCAGCTACCGTGAAACAGAAAAAATGGTGGTGCTTGATCGGTGATTTGCCGTGCTGGCGAAGCCAACGCATACGCCTCAGGCTTTTCAGCGCGGGTGCCGCCAATAAAGTCGACCACCAAGCGGCCATCGTTAAACTTCAGTAAGTCACTGGGCAAACCGCCTGCTAAGACAGCGGCTAACCGTGTGTGCTCACCACCATGGGGAGCGGCAAGCGGACCCTCACTGCCAGACAAAGCCAGCAGGCTTATTAAATGCGCACCAGATGAGAACCCAACCCCCACAATTCGCTCAACATCTACTTGCCATTGGTCGGCGTTGCTATGCAGCCAGGCCATTGCCTGCTGCAAATCGTGCAGCTGTTCGGGGAAACGATACTCAGGTGAAAAGCGGTGCTCGATATTAACCGTGACATAGCCCTGCTGCGCCAGCTGCTCTGCAATGCCTTCCATATCCGCTGGGCCACGGTTTCGCCAGCCGCCGCCATGCACAATCAGCGCGGCGGGGCGGCGTTCAACGCCTGGGGTATTCGGTAACAAAACCTGGGCATTAAGCACTTCAGGCCAATCTACGGGGGTATAACGCTGTGGAGCTAAACGGGTAAAGGTAAACGTCTCCTGCTGTAATAAGGCTTGCTCAATAGCGGGGACTCCCTGGGTAGTCTGATGGATTGAACCACAGCCGCCGAGCACTAAAATAAGCGTACTTAGGCTCAAGTAACGGCTAAGGTACCGGTGAATCACATGAGCATCTGGCATTCCAGCCTCCTCAATAAGATGGGCCCTCACCCATGTCAGTGTGACCGCACAAGCCACTTTAAGATCACGGTTGTTGCACACTTTGTGCAACGAGCTTGCACCTAGCCGTTAGATAGTGTCATCGTCAATGAATCATCATTCACCTAGCCAGTTTGTTAAGAGGTACGCCATGAACATGTCACTACGCCAACTGTTTGCGCCCGCCTTGCTCGCCATGGCTTTAATGCCGATGGCGTTCAGCGCCCAGGCGGGTCACCATAAAGACCATGACGGGCACGGATATGACCGAGCGCAAATGGCCGAACGCATGCAAGAGCGCCGCCAGGATGCCTACCAGCGCGCGGAGCTTAGCGAAGAACAGCGTGCCGCGCTTGATGAAGCACATGCCGAACATCGTGATGCCATGCTGTCGCTGCGTGAGGAGCATCATGCTCGGGTGGCTGAGATCTTAACGGAAGAAGAACAGCAAGCGCTGCGTAATGCGATGCATGAGATACATGCAGAGGCATATGATGAAAAAGCTCGTAGCCAACGTGGTCATGGTAAGCACCGTCACGGTAACCACAGTGAACCTGCAGAAGAAACCAGCACCGAGTAAGCGTTTATTTAACGTCAAGCATCTCTTAAGCGCCCGGCCTAGCCGGGCGTACTTGTTTCTATACTACGGTGGCGAGCTCTTTTCGAACCGGCGGCAAGCTACCCATCAACTTGAAGTAAGGGGTTAAACCGCGTATTTTATTTGAACGTTCATTCAAAAATAATGATCTGTACATTCTTGTCTTAACAACAGGAGTCCGCCTCCATGGCGAAAGACAACCCCACTACCCCCTCACGTGACCGCCTAAACCCCGTGGTTTTCCACGGCAGTGTGGCGGGCATTCTCATTTTCCTAGTGTTAACCATGCTCTTCACCGAGCAAGCGGGTGCCTTTTTTGATGCAGGCCTCGCCTGGGTAAGTAAAACCTTCGGCTGGTATTACATGCTAGCCATTGTGGCTTATCTGGTCTTTGTGGTGATTATTGGCATGTCGCGCTTCGGCAGTATTCGCCTTGGCCCCGATCACTCACGACCTGAGTTTTCGCTATTATCGTGGTCAGCCATGCTATTTGCTGCAGGCATCGGTATTGATCTGCTGTTTTTCAGTGTTGCTGAGCCGGTTGCCCACTACTTGGCTCCACCTGATTTAACACCAGAAAGCCAAGCAGCCATGCGTCAAGCCGTCGTTCAAACCTATCTGCACTGGGGGCTTTCCGGTTGGGGGCTGTACGTGTTGATGGGTATGGCGCTGGCTTACTTCAGTTACCGCCACCGCCTACCACTGGCTATTCGTAGCGCACTTTATCCCTTACTGGGCAAGCGTATTCACGGCCCCATTGGCAACGCGGTCGACATTACAGCGGTTATTTCTACCGTCTTCGGCATTGCAACCAGCTTGGGTATCGGCGTTCTTCAGTTGAACTATGGCTTGAACTATATGTTCGACGTGCCAGAGACCCTGACCGTACAGATCATCCTGATTGCCCTGGTCGTCATTCTAGCCACTATTTCTGTGGTCACCGGTGTTGAAAAGGGTATTCGCCGCTTATCCGAGTTCAATATGCTGCTGGCACTCGGCCTAATGCTGTTTGTACTCTTTTCAGGCGATACGCTAGTGCTGCTTGATAAAGTCGTGAACAACGCTGGCGATTATCTGTCTGGCTTTGTCGCCGCAAGCTTTGACACCTATGCGTTTGCCGATGAAGGTGCTCAAGAGTGGAAGATGTGGTGGACGATCTTCTTCTGGGGCTGGTGGATCGCGTGGACGCCGTTTGTTGGCCTGTTCTTGGCGCGTATTTCCCGTGGTCGTACCATCCGTCAGTTTGTCGCGGGCGCGCTGTTCATTCCGCTGGCATTTATGATGGTATGGATGTCTATTTTCGGTAACAGCGGTATTGATCTGGTGGCCAACCAAGGGGTTGCCACGCTTGGCGAGCAAGCACTGAACACTCCACAAACAACCCTTTATACGCTGCTTGAGTACTACCCTTACGTGGGCATTACAGCGGCTGTCGTAACGGTCTTGGGGATTGTGTTCTTTATTACCTCTGCGGACTCCGGTGCGCTGGTACTGGCCAACTTCACCTCTATTTTGAGTGACGTTAACCACGACGCGCCAGTGCGCCTGCGTATCTTCTGGTCAGCCGTGATTGGGTTAATCACAATTGCATTGCTAATGGCAGGTGGCTTAAACGCTCTGCAAAGTGCCGTGGTGATTACTGCACTGCCATTCTCCGTGGTGATTTTCGCGATTATGGTGGGCACCTATAAAGCACTCAAGCTAGAGGGTAGTAAAGCCGACGCACGCCGCATGATCGCGGGTAGTGCCCCAGGCGGCGACTGGCGTGAGCGCCTGGATCGCGCGCTGGACACCTCCAACCGTGCGGGTGCAGCGGCGACCATCGAGCACTCCATTCGCCCAGCGATGACACAGTTTGCTCAAGAGCTTGAAAGCCGTGGTCAAACCGCCAACGTCACTGAAGAGCATGTGGATGGCGAGTCGCTTCCCAACCTAACGCTGCAAGTCGACTTTGGCGATGCCACCAGCTTTGTGTATCAAGTATGTCCGCACCGCATGCGTACCCCAAGCTTCATCCCAGCAGATGACGACTTCTATGTACGCTTGGACGTGTACCTAGCAGAAGGTGGCCAGGATAAAGACTTGAATGGCTACACCCGTGGCCAAGTGATTGGTGATCTTGTGGCAGAGTATGAACGCCACCTGCACTTCCTAACGCTGGCCGGTCAGCAAATGGGCCATGTTCAGGCGATGCCTGGCACTATTGGCGAGCCCCCAGAAGACGCCCAGATGTAACAACGGTGCTCATACGTGCGTCATAAACCCCGACCCAAATGGGTCGGGGTTTGTTGTTGTGTGCATTGAACCAGAGTTGTTCGCGCTGCATCAGCCCGCCATATCTAGCACAATGCGGCCTTCTATCTTGCCATCGATCATACGCTGGAAGACGTCATTGATATTGTCTAGCGTGTCAGTCGCGACTGTCGCTTTAACTTTACCTTCAGCGGCGAAATCCAGCGCCTCTTGTAGGTCACTGCGCGTGCCCACAATAGAGCCGCGAATGGTAATACCGTTAAGCACGGTGCTAAAAATTGGCAGTGGAAAGTCACCCGGCGGTAAGCCATTGAGTACCAGCGTGCCACCACGGCGCAGCATGTTCTGCGCTTGATCAAACGCCTTCGGCGATACCGCTGTGACCAAGGCACCGTGGGCACCACCAATCGTTTTCTTCAGATACGCCGCTGGGTCAGTTTTCATGGCGTTAACGGTCACCGTGGCGCCCAGTCGTTCGGCTAACGCTAGTTTACCGTCGTCGATATCAACGGCGGCGACATTCAGCCCCATTGCCCTAGCGTACTGCACCGCCATATGCCCTAAGCCGCCGACACCAGAGATAACCACCCACTGGCCAGGGCGCGTGTCGGTCATTTTCAAGCCTTTATAGACCGTCACCCCCGCACACAATACTGGGGCTATTTCAGTGAAATCAACGGCATCTGGCAGGCGACCCACATAGCCCGCATCCGCCAAGGTATAGTCAGCAAACCCGCCATTGACCGAGTAACCGGTATTCTGCTGGGACTCGCACAACGTTTCCCACCCGCCCAAACAGTGTTCACAGTAACCACAAGCAGAGTAGAGCCACGGCACGCCGATACGATCCCCCTCTTTCACATGAGAGACGCCTTCGCCCACAGCCACTATATGCCCTACGCCTTCATGCCCTGGAATAAAGGGCGGTGACGGTTTCACCGGCCAATCACCATGTGCAGCGTGCAAATCAGTATGGCAAACGCCCGACGCTGCCACTTTCATCAGCACTTCTCCCTGCTTGGGACGAGGCACCGATACTTCCTCTATTGATAATGGCTGACCGAACTCACGTACGACTGCCGCTCGCATTGTATTATCCATGATGCAACTCCTGATGGTTGTCGATGTGGCAGCTTATGGCTGCTCTTATCGTTAGAGTAAGCGTCAAGGGAGCAACAAAATGCCCGGCAGCGTGGCCGGGCGGTATCACTGCAAAACAGCGTATTAGAAGAAACCTAGCGGGTTGATATCGTAACTCACTAGCAGGTTCTTGGTTTGCTGATAGTGCTCAAGCGCTACTTTGTGAGTTTCGCGACCTACGCCTGATTTCTTATAACCACCAAACGCGGCGTGGGCAGGATACTGGTGGTAGCAGTTGGTCCATACGCGTCCCGCTTGAATGCCACGGCCCATACGGAAGGCGACGTTGATATCACGGCTCCATACGCCTGCACCCAAACCAAATTCGGTGTCGTTGGCAATGGCCAGCGCTTCTTCTTCATCTTTGAAAGTAGTCACAGCGACCACAGGACCAAAGATCTCCTCCTGGAAAACACGCATCTTATTGTTGCCTTTGAGCAGCGTTGGCTGGATGTAGTAACCGCCATTGATGCTGTCATCCAGGCTCTCTTTATCACCGCCAGACAGGAACTCAGCGCCTTCGTCGCGCGCGATATCCATGTACGACATAATTTTGTCGAACTGCTCTTGAGACGCCTGAGCACCTACTTGCACATCGGTGTCCAGCGGGTTGCCACGCTTGATCGTTTTCGTCCTCTCAATCACCTTGGCCATAAATTCGTCGTACATGCTCTCTTGAATCAACGCACGAGAAGGACAGGTGCATACTTCACCTTGGTTGAAGAATGCCAGCACCAAACCTTCGACGGCTTTATCAATAAACGTCGGCTCGGCATTCATGATGTCAGCAAAATAGATGTTGGGCGACTTACCACCTAGCTCTACGGTGGAAGGGATAATATTTTCAGCAGCGCATTTTAGAATGTGCGCACCCACCGGCGTTGAGCCAGTAAAGGCAATCTTGGCGATGCGCTTGCTGGTGGCAAGTGCTTGGCCCGCTTCAGCACCAAATCCATTAACGACATTCAGTACGCCGGGTGGCAGCAAGTCGCCAATAACTTCCATGACTTTCAAGATGGAAGCAGGGGTTTGCTCAGCTGGCTTCAGTATGACGCAGTTACCCGCGGCAAGTGCAGGGCCAAGCTTCCAAGCAGCCATGAGAATCGGGAAGTTCCAGGGAATAATCTGACCGACAACGCCCAACGGTTCATGGAAGTGGTAGGCAACCGTGTTGGCATCGATATCCGCGGCCGTGCCCTCTTGTGAACGCAGGCAACCAGCAAAGTAGCGGAAGTGGTCAACGGCAAGTGGAATATCAGCGTTCAAGGTTTCGCGAACCGCTTTACCATTATCCCAGGTTTCAGCCACCGCCAGCATTTCAAGGTTTTGCTCGAGGCGGTCAGCAATCTTAAGTAGGATATTACTGCGCTCTTGCGCAGAGGTTTTACCCCAGGCTGGGGCTGCTTTATGAGCTGCATCCAGCGCTTTCTCGATATCTTCAGCGCTGGAGCGAGGAATTTCGCAGAATACTTGGCCGTTAACAGGACTGATATTGTCAAAGTACTGGCCGTTGACGGGGGGAACAAACTCACCGCCGATATAGTTGCCGAAGCGTTTTTCAAAGGACACAACGGAACCAGCGTCACCCGGATTGGCGTAGATCATGGTACAGCTCCTGAGTATTATGATTATTAAATAAGGTGCCTACCCAGTGTTGGCTACATACATCCTTTGCGATATAGCCCGATGGCAGGACGCACCCTCATCCCTTGGTAGGAGACGCCATGTACTCGCTGTTAGTGGCAGATGACCATCCGCTGTTTCGCGATGCGTTGCACGCGGTGATTAGCGCCGGATTAACAGATACCCAACTGCTGGAATCGGACAGTCTGGCAGCGGCGATTCGTATGATAGACACTCACGACGAGCTGGATCTTCTCTTGCTCGATTTAAGCCTCCCCGATGCAGATGGCTTAGAGGGGCTTAAAATACTGAGGAACCGATTCCCATGGCTGCCAGTGGCGATTGTGTCGGCACAACAAGAGCGCCAACTGGTGTTAGATGCGATTACCCAAGGTGCCGTCGGTTATATCCCAAAATCCACCCCACGAGAGCAGCTATTAGCAGCCCTCAATCAGATTCTACAAGGGCAACTTTATTTGCCGGCGGATATCATGCGCCGCCCTCCTCCTCGCCTGGAGCCGTCGTCCGTGACACCTTCGCAAGAGGTGTCACGCGAACGCCTGACACGCTTAACCGACAAGCAATTAGATGTATTGAGCTGCATGGCCCAAGGGATGTCGAACAAGCAGATCGCTCGGGAGCTGTTGATTGCAGAAACGACGGTTAAAACACATGTCTCGGCTATTTTACGCAAACTTGGCGCCACCAGCCGTGTACATGCCATCGTGATCGCAGGAGAAGAAGAATTAAGCACCTACCTCGCTCGGCGCCCCTCTGAGCACTAAAGAGGTAGGGGTAGCGCTAGCACTAAAAGGGTAGCGCGATGGTTATTAGCTTTGCAGCAATGTGCCTAGTAGCATTTTGAGACGCAGCGGTTTGAGGGGTTTCAGCAAACAGTGCATACCGGCTTCTCGGGCAGCCCGTTTCAAGGCTGCCTCATGATTGGCAGTAACCACCACCGTGGCTAAGCCTGGGTAACGTCGGCGCAAACGGGATGCTAAGTCGATCCCACTTTCCCGATGCTCTCCCAGGTGATAATCCACCAACAACACTGCTGGGCGCTCACCATCGCTGGCGGCCTCAAGCGCACTCACCGTGGCTGCCGCTCTTACTCGACATCCCCAACTGCCTAACAGTGCCTGCATGCCTTCAGTGATGGCAGGGTCATCATCAATCACCCATACCACGCAACCTTGGAGTGGATCGAGCTCCCCATGGGAAAGCACCGCCCGAGGCGATGTGGCGCTGCTGTCACCCGCATTCGGCGGCGCATAAGGCACCAGGATTGAAAAAATGGAACCACACCCTAGCTGTGAGGTAAGCATGACAGGATGGTCCAACATGGTGCTGATGCGATCAACAATCGCTAGCCCCAGCCCCAGTCCACGACTGTGACTACTCTGAGCCTGATTAGCGCGGCGAAATTCCAGAAAAATCGCCTCACGCTGTGGTTCCGGTATACCTGGGCCGGTGTCTCCCACCATGATTTCAAGACCATTAGCACGTCGTCGACAGCCTAGCAGTAAGTGTCCATGCTCGGTGTAGCGCACGGCATTGCTGAGAAAGTTGCGCACCACTCGGGCCAGCAATGCTAAATCAGACTCTACCAGCGTACTGGATGGCACGTAGTGCAGCGTTAGCCCACGCACGGCGGCCACTTGGTGATACTCTTCTGCCAAGGCATCCAACAGTGTGCTCACCGCAAAGGGGGCTTTGTCCGCGTGGAGCACCCCCGCATCAAGGCGGGAAATATCCACCAATGTACCCAAGAGCCCTTCGACATCTTTTAACGAGCGCCCTATGTGTCCTACTAAGGCCTGGGAGGCATCGGGCAATGCATGGGTTTCTAACGCACTGGCAAACAATCGGGCAGCATTCAGGGGTTGTAACAAGTCATGGCTAACCGCTGCTAAAAACTTGGTTTTTGAAAGATTCGCGGCTTCAGCTTCGGCATTCGCCGTCAACAGGCGTGCATTCACTTGGCTGAGCTCGTCTAATGTACGATGCAGTGCATCGGTGCGTTCACGCACCTGCTCTGCCAACAGAACCGAACGCTCAAACGCCGCATAGGGGGCGCTATTGGGGCTGACCCCAGACTCCACGCGCTCCATTAGCGCATGGCAGACCTTTCTCAGGCGGCGGTTCTCTTCACGCAGCGTTGCATTATCCGCCGCTGTATCGCTATCCGCCGCTAGTTGGAAGAGCGCCAAAGGCCACCCCCGTGAAGGTTTGATTAACGTGCATACCATGGTGCTGCTCACCATAAGTATTAAACCCAACCACCCTTGCTTGGCGAAGCAGCGCTGATGCCTGCTCCAGCTGCTGAAGAGACTCAAGCGCCATGCGCCTTAAAAAACAGTCGCACCCGATAATCGCAGGTGTCGCTCCCAGGCGCTGTTGCACCCGCTGTAACATTGCGTCTAAATCTAAGAGTAATGGCGTAGGCCGCATCGCGGTGAGCACAATGCCCGTTTCTACCGCACAATAGAACGTTAGGCTAGCGTCATCATTAACGCGTTGTATCGAACGAATATAGTGTTGGCCGCCGATATAAACCGCCAGCGGGTGCTGGGCAAAAATGGAGGGTGTCAGTGCATCAACAGCGCAGCCTACCAGCGCCGCGTATACGTCTGCCGCAGGCAGGCCATTAAGCTCTACGACACGACGCTGTTCACGGTCAACTTCTGTCACGACGAGCTTGTGGGCTAGCGGCTCAAGGTGATGCGTAGAAAATACTTCAAACGGCAGCCGAGTATTGAGCATGACAACCACAGCAGCGCGAGTATGGAAACGCCCATCCGCATAAACATGGGTGTGGGTAAGGTGATTATCGTCGCCAGCCGAGCCACCAAAACTGGGAATACGACCAAGCGCAGCGTCTAACGTTGCCAACACCTGCTCTTCACGACTAGATAAACCATCAAGCAAGGTAAGCGCAAAGCTGTGCTCATTCACCGGGGCAACAGCCTGTTGTCGGCAACGCTCTAACAGCGTATCCACTAGCGGTTGCGCACGGCTAAGATCAAAGTGCTCAAGGTCGTCTATCAGCGCAGTTTCAATCGCAAACACGCGGCGATCAAAACCTATTGCAACCACTGAGCCACGGTCATAGCCCTGCGGCGTAATTTCGCCCGCCGTCGTACAGCCGCTCATCGGCACATTGTCAAACACGCGGCCAAGCGCGCCTGCCAAATCGTCTAACGGATATTCAGCACTGCAAAAAAAGAGCACAAATCCCAAGTGCTCATGGCACAAACGTTGGGCTAGCTCCCGAGCAGCCTGGAACGGGTTTAGCTGATTACTGGCAGCGGTCAAAATCCCACTATTCATCTGAACAGTTATCACGGCGCCATTTCTCCAACGCAGCATGAGTGCGCGCAGCGGTTTGTCTCATAACGCTTACCGCTTCATCGACAACATCGCGTTGAGAAGCGGCAGGGTGACTCGCGATAGTTTCCAGTCGCTTAGCTTCGAAAGCCAGGCTTTCTGCACCTATTCCAAGCGATTCGCCGCGCAACTGGTGCGCTAAGTGCGCCAACTGACGCGACTGCTCTTCGGTTAGACGCTCACTACTGCGCAGACAGGCAGCAATCTGGGCAAAGTAATCACTTGTTTGCTGATGATACAACGTGACTAGCTGGTTGACGCTATCAGCGCCTAACGACTCCACCAGCATGCCTAATGTTGCGCGATTAAGTAACGACACCTCACCTGTTTTGGCCCGCTCCGTGGGCAGGGCTGCCAACGCATCCTGGCGCGAAGCATCACGAAACTGCAAAGAAAGCACATTGCTAAGCGTGAGCAACGACAATGGTTTGGTGATGTAATCACTCATGCCCGCGGTAAGGCAGCGCTGGCGGTCATCTCCCACACCGCCCGCCGTCATGGCGACAATGGGCACTTTAGCTAGCCACCCCCCTTGCGAGCGAAGCTTTTGGGTCACCTGAATGCCATCCATATCAGGTAGTTGAATATCCATAAAAATGAGATGCACCTGCTGAGCATTTACCAATGTCAGTGCATCGCGGCCATTCTCAGCGCACACAACGTCACACCCCAATCGAGATAGCAGTCCAGTCGCCACTTTACGATTAATCGCATTGTCTTCCACCAACAGCAGCGAGGTACCTGTAAAGTCGTGGGCAGGCTCAGCCGGGAGCGGCGTATTGTCGGGTGTCGTTTCTACAAGAGGTAACTCGCACCAAAACGTACTGCCCTGAGCCGTGGCACTACGAACGCCCAACTTACCCTGCATGGCATCGCTTAAACGTTTACAAATCGCAAGGCCTAATCCTGTTCCGCCATAGCGGCGAGCAACGGTTTCATCTGCTTGCTGGAAAGGTTCAAACAGGATCGCCTGCTGCTCCTCACTCAGACCGCACCCTGTATCACACACCTCGAACGTTAAGCGTGTGTGCGTAGCATGCACCCGAATGGCCACCTTTCCATGGTCAGTAAACTTGATGGCATTAGCAATCAGGTTAAGGAGGATCTGACGCAATCTACTCGCGTCAATCATCACCCATGCAGGCACCAGAGGATCCACATGCAGTGTTAGCAACAGGCCTTTTGCTTTCGCCCGAGGTTCAAATAACGATACCACGCTGTCCAACAAAGGCTGCAAGGCAGTAGGTGAGGTGTCGAGGGTTAGATGGCCAGCTTCAATCTTGGAAAAATCAAGAATTTCATTAATCATCGCCAATAGCTGGTTAGCGCTCTCGTGTATTGTCCGAGCATAATCTTCTATTTGATCAGGGCTGGCCGGTTCGCGAAGCAACTCGCTCATGCCGATAACCCCGTTTAGCGGCGTGCGGATTTCATGACTCACCATTGCCAAGAAGTCTGACTTGGCATGATTTGCGGCCTGTGCCTGCTTGGCAGTAACTTCTAACTGATGACTTAACTGCTCTTGCTCGCGCCGGGCGGCGGCGCTCTCGCGCATCTCACGCACCAAGAAAACAATCACCAACAACACCGCAAGGCTCATACCTACCAGCAGCGACATCAATAGCTTATATAACATGCTTAGCAGCGCGCGCTCTTCGGTAGCAGACTCTGCTAGGTAGCCGTTGATGGCAATCACAAACCGCTCTGTGAGCCTATTAAGCACCTGCAGCTCTGTTTCCAGCTCCATTACCGGCAACTGGGCAAGGGAGTCGTGCGGCTCAATCATGGGGTCTAGCCGATCTAGCTGCTGTTGGATGTCGGCTAATAATGTTGTCGCATTGCTAATGTTCTTTAATAGCAAACTGACTTCGCCCTCTTGCAACAGCGTCATACGGCTATAAAGAAGTTCAAAACGCAAATTCAGATCGTCCTGGGCGGCCGGCGAAAGCGTACCCCTAGTCGCGGCAAGTAGGTGATTGAGCAGTTGAACAGCATCTCGATCAAGCTTGTAGGCTACCCACGCAGTATCTTCTCTATAACTTTGGGTCAGATTATCTTGCCGCCAAGCCGCTAATGCGGCGACCACCAGGGCTGCTGCAAATAACAGCACCGTAATCATCGCAACCAGCTTAAAGCGACGCGGATAACGAAGCAGTCGCGGTGTCCGAGTATTTGAGCTGCTAGCGGACATTTATCTGCATGACTTGCCAAACCGATCTGAAACGCATTTTTTCACTCAGCAGTGCCTCATCTTGACTAAAAGGATACAACACCCATAAAGGGCCATATTCCCGAATAGGGATTTGTTGCTCATTTCGCTCTAATGCCAGAATCACGTCGTAATCATAGAAATCACTGATCGGTATTTCCGCTTCGTAGCCGTTGAGTGCTGTCACATGCACAACGTCACCGGTATAACCCAAATGCTTCAGCAATGTGCGCATAAGAGGGCCACTGTAATGGCTGCAACCGTCTGTCCAGGGAGTACCCGTTTCAAAAGCGTGTTGCGGCAGTGCAGTTAACATTTCTCGGTCGAAACGTGCTTCCTGAGCAATGTTGGTATGCGCTATTTTTCCATTAACCTTCAGAATCACAGGCCCTTCTGGCGTTTCTAAAGGCCCATCCCCCTCAGCTTGCCCCATTTGGGGAATACTAAGTGCCAAGACAACCCACCCCAATAAATATGCTTTCACAGTGACATCCTCACATTAATGCACCCTGATATGGCAGCCTACCTGCTGCGCTTTGGAGGCGATCACTCCTAGAAAAAACCAGGCTACAAATAGCAAAAAGAGATAGCGTAAGGTTACGCTATCTCTTTTATTAGGTCAGGTGAAATACGCTTCAGTGAATGCACTGTCTAGGGAAATACTTAGCTAGAGGCTTGTTACTCCTTCACTTATGCGAACTATTGACACTCAAGAGTCCTGCTTTTCAACTGGCTCAAAGCGCACCAAATCCTCATAGGCATGCCATGTTGCGTGGCCTAACACAGGCAGAATGAGTGCCAAACCAATATAAAAAGTCAGTACCCCGATTAACACACACACTGTCAAAATAACTGCCCATAACAACATAGGGCGGAAATTACCCGCTACACAACGCACGCTTGCTTCAATACCTTCCATAAAAGTAAGGTCTTGATCCATCAAGGTAGGGATAGCCACTGAGCTTATCGCAAAAGCACCAAAGGCCAACACGGCACCCGCAGCAGTACCAACTGCGATCATGCCTAAACCTTCCGGCGTCGTCAGCAGTGACGAGTAAAGCGTTGCAGGGCTAGGCACCTCAAACCCAAAGAATAACGCGAACAGAAGTGTGGCAAGGCGAATCCACGCGAGGAAGAAAATCATCATCATGACGCCCATCATCGCTAACTGCCCAGCATGCGGACGCCAACTTCCGAATGCATCGCCCAGGTTGGGCACACGCCCCTCCTCAATGGCACGACTAATGCCATAAGCCCCTACTGCTACTAAGGGGCCGACAAACATGAATCCAGCAATCATGGGTAACAGCCAGTACCAATACCCCAATGTGATAGCACCTGCTGTAATAGCAATGCTCAGGCCTACCCAAAACATACCGTAGGTCAAACTAACGGCCGTCGCACGGCGAAAGTCTTCAAAACCCGCGGCAAGCCATGCACGCGGCCGATCCATTCCAACCTTGTTGATGGTAATTTTTACGTTAGGCATATCTGCTCGGTCGTGCGTTTTTGTTGTAGCTGCATTCATGGCATGACTCCTTAGATTTACCCCAATACAGCGGTGGCTTTTCAACACCCTGCTCAAGTTGAACTGAAGCTAGCCGAACACCCTGAAAAGGGGTTGCCACATGCATGAGCTCGTTAACCATAAGTTAATGGCTTAACGTACTATTAATGTAGCTGAGCATTTGAACGGGGGAACCTATCTAGTGGCATAACGTACAAAAATTCCTGTTTCAGCACCTTTAACACCAATTTATTCGATGCGTTAGTGATCAGTAATATTCAACCACAAAAAACTCCAGGCCCGTCGACCTGGAGTTAGCTGTTCCAACCAAGGCTTCTCAACGCGTTAGCGTACGATCATCACCGATACTTTGGCATGATGAACCACATGCTCCGCATTTGGCCCAAGCACGTAGTCAACGAACTTACGCTTAGTGTGTGAGGCCATCACGATAAGGTCGGTATCAAGCTTTTTGCCTACCTTAATGATGGCTTCCCAAGGGGAGCCATCCACGATCACGCTTTGCACCTTAATATCCTCAGGCACATGCTCTTTAATGAACGCGTGCTGCGCCTCCTTGATAGCTTCGTGGGCCTTTTGGGAGAAGTTTTTAGGGAAATAAGCGCCCACCATGGGCATCTTAAACTCCGGTAACACGGTCACTATATGCAGCGATGCTCCGAAGGTTTCGCAGAGCGTAATGGCCGTGGGCAGCGCCTTTTGCCAAGACGCCTCCTCATTCAAATCAACTGGTAGTAAAATCTTTTGATACATAGTGGCCTCCACTAAGTAGCCGTAGTCAACTCTTCAGACCGCTCTTTCTCACGACGACGGCGTTGCAGAAGTACGACAAGGGCAAAAATGGCAAAGCCTGGTATCCACATCCACTCTTTGGCCCACCGGTCTACTGGTGCAAGAACTTCGATGATCTCTTGGTCGAAGTCGAAGCCTAGATCCTGCGCCAAGCCACCAAACTCAACGAAATCAACCGTTGCCTGCTCACCATCGACCCATAGCTCCATACCTAGCCGTTCCATACGCTCTTCAGCAGTATCACCACGAGGTACAGGGACAAGAACATAGGTCGTCATCGGATCACCAAAATCATCCTCACCGGCGATTTGCACACGCAGATTACTACCGTCGTCTACTTGGCCTAACGCTTGCGCAAACTGTGCAGGCGGCACTGACTCATAAGGATCATGGATTTTATCCATCCAAAACCCAGGGCGGAACAGTGTAAAGGCGACGAGTAACAGCAGCAGTGACTCGTACCAGCGGCTGCGCACTACCATGAAGCCTTGGGTTCCTGCGGCAAAGATCAACATGGCGATGGTCGCAATTATAAAGACGACGATACCCTGCATAAACGAGACGTTTATGAGCAGTAAATCCGTGTTAAATATAAACAGGAAAGGTAGTGCAGCTGTCCTTAGGCTATAGTAAAACGCCTGGAAACCTGTGCGCAGTGGATCACCGCCAGAGACGGCCGCCGCCGCAAAAGACGCCAAGCCCACTGGCGGTGTTACATCCGCCATAATGCCAAAATAGAACACAAACAGGTGCACAGCGATAAGCGGCACAATCAAACCATTTTGCTGGCCTAGCATCACAATCACGGGTGCCATCAAGGCCGATACCACAATGTAGTTAGCCGTGGTCGGCAGCCCCATACCCAGAATCAAGCTGAGCACCGCAGTCAGCAGTAGAATCATCATCAGGTTGCCACCCGAGAGAATTTCCACCACATCAGCAAGCACTAGACCAACGCCTGTCTGCGATACGGCACCTACCACAATACCTGCCGTCGCTGTGGCAATACCAATCCCGATCATATTACGAGCGCCTGCAACCAAGCCTTCCCACAGGTCGAGGAACCCTTCTTTTACATCAGTGGCTAACTTACTGCGCCCCCGAAAAAGAGCAATAACCGGCCGTTGCGTGACCATGATAAAAATCATGAATACCGTTGCCCAGAATGCCGACAGCCCAGGCGAGAGCCGCTCGACCATCAAACACCAGACCAATACGACAACCGGCAGAATATAGTGCAACCCGACCATCACGGTGGGCTTGGTTTGCGGCAGCGTTATCACTTTTGAGTTGGGATCATCTAGCTCTAACTCTGGATAAGCAGCGCCCACTTTGAGTAGGCCAATGTAGGCCACCGAAAGCAGAATCGCGATAACCCAGGGCGTTGCATCGCCTAGTACCGGCTTAAGCCAACCAAGACCGTAGTAAACGGCAAACGACAGCCCCATCAGCAAGAGAAGTCCGGTCAGGAAACCGATCACTTTATTGAGCAGCGGACGAACCGGATTGCTGGATGGCAGCCCAGTCATGTTCGCTTTTAGCGCTTCAAGATGGACAATGTAGATAAGTGCGATATAGGAAATAATGGCTGGCAAAAAGGCGTGTTTGATCACTTCCACATAAGAAATGCCAACATATTCCACCATCAAAAATGCTGCAGCCCCCATAACAGGCGGCATAATTTGACCATTAACCGAGGAGGATACTTCAACGGCACCGGCTTTTTCTGAACTAAAGCCGACACGCTTCATCATCGGAATCGTAAACGTGCCCGTGGTAACCGTATTGGCAATCGACGACCCTGAGATCAAACCAGTCATGCCTGACGCCACAACAGCAGCCTTGGCTGGCCCGCCTTTAAAGTGCCCAAGCATGGAGAAAGCAACCTTAATGAAATAGTTACCCGCTCCCGCTTTATCCAGTAACGCACCAAACAACACAAACAAGAAGACAAAGCTGGTCGAGACCCCAACTGCGATGCCAAAAACCCCTTGGGTGCCTAACCACTGATGGTTAATCAATCCGTTAAGACTGACCCCTCGGTGAGCTAAGATTCCCGGCATTTGAGGGCCAAACAGCGAATAAACAATAAATAACCCTGCCACTATCATCAGCGGCGGCCCGAGTGCTCGCCGTGCGGCTTCAAGCAGTAACACAATGCCAATAACACCGACCACGACATCTTGCGTGATAGGGCGCCCTGGGCGCTGCGCCAAGTCTGAATAAAAGAGGAAAAGATACGCCCCACAAAAAGTAGCAACCGCTGCAAATAGCCAATCCTGAAGCGGAATACGATCCCTAGGTGACCGCTTAAGTGCAGGGTAGGCCATAAATGCCAGGAAAAGCGCAAACGCCAAATGGATTGAGCGCGCTTCCGTAGCATTAAATACGCCCACACCCACCATGTAAGGAAGTGGCGATGCAATCCACAGCTGAAATAGCGACCATGTCGCCGCAATACCAACGAGCAACTTGCCGGGGATCCCAAGGGGTTTCCTTGCCCCCGTATCACTGGATGCAACCATGTCCTCTAGGTTGCCATCAGCAGTTGCCGAGGGTTGTTTGTCATCACGCATACGCTTGCCCTGCCTAATGGTCAGCGCTGACAATCAGCGCTTTCAACAAGAAGCGCGGACACCCAAGATGCCCGCGCTTTGCAACAAAAAGCAACACTATTCACTTTACGTTAATAGCGCTCTTTTAACCTTACTCGATCCAACCACGCTCGCGGTAATAGCGCTCTGCGCCATCATGCAGTGGCGCTGTCAAACCGTCTGAAATCATGTCTTCTTCGTTGAGGTTTTCAAACGCTGGGTGTAAACGCTTGAAACGGTCGAAGTTTTCGAACACCGCTTTAACCGTTTCGTAAATGATGTCTTCATCAACATCAGTGGACGAGACGAACGTTGCTGCGACACCAAAGGTTTCGACATCTTCATCATTACCACGGTACAGGCCACCCGGAATCACTGAGCGCGTGTAGTAAGGATACTCGTCAACCAGAGCGTCAATTTCTTCACCGGTCACAGACACCAAACGGGCATCAATAGTGGTAGTGGCTTCTTGAATAGAGCCATTTGGATGACCTACCACATACACCATGGCGTCAATGTTGTTGTCAGACAGCGCAGCTGCCTGTTCAGCCGCGTCAAGCTGTGACGCTAGTGCAAAGGTATTTTCATCCCAACCGAACGCATCCATGACAACATCCATGGTGTTGCGCTGACCAGAACCAGGGTTACCAATGTTGACGCGCTTGCCAGGGAAATCGCTGATATTCTCGATCCCCGAATCAGCACGGGCAACAACGGTCAGTGGCTCACCATGCATGGTGAATACAGAGCGCATCTCTTCCCAAGGGCCATCTTCTTCAAAGTTAGCCTGTCCGTTAAAAGCACGGTACTGAACGTCAGACTGAACGACGCCCATATCCAGCTCGCCGGTTTTCATGCCATTTACGTTGGCAACTGAGCCGCCCGTAGACGGTGCATTACAACGAATATTGTGCTCATCGCTACCACGGTTAACCATACGGCAGACCGACTGACCCACGACGTAGTAAACGCCTGTTTGGCCACCGGTACCGATGGTGATAAAACGATCTTGAGCCACTGCAGGAGAGGCAAAGCTTGCCGCTGCAACCAACGCGCCAGAAAAGGCAGCGGTAGAAAATACATGGCGTTTCATGGATACACCTCTTTATCTTGATGTTGTGAGCGTTATGCGCTTTGAATCCACCTGCTGAACGGTTCCCTCAGGTGTATTGCTTCCAAAACGTTTTCAAGACAATCTGTTATCGACGTCAGCTTGTACAACCGACATGTACTACTTTAGCGAAAAAAAACCTACTTGGCGAAACACACGGTGAGTTCTCACCGCTGTATTAGCCAACCACATCCTGGTGCTTGCTATTAAGTCCCCTTCTTTAGCAGATATACTTAACGCTTGTAAGCAATGCCAGGATCAGCGTCACTTACCACAAGCAGCTCAGACAACAAAACCAGATTACCCATGAACAACGTTTAGTTACCGTTAATTACTCTCCTGCTTTTTTATAGCGTTTAGCGGTTTTTGCATCTTAGCCCCAAGCTTCCCCACTGTTTAACTGGGTCACTTTATACGTTATAGCCCAGTACCGACGGTAACCACAGGGCAATACTCGGAAAAATAGCCACCAGGGCTAACGCACATGCCATTGCTAAGACAAATAACAGCGCCCAACCCAAGGTTTCTTCTAGGCGAATTTTTGCGATCTCTGTTGTCACCATCAAATTCACCGCAACAGGCGGGGTGAATTGACCAATCGCGATATTCATGGCCAACAGAATGCCAAACCATACAGGGTTCCATTCAAAATGCTGCATTACCGGAATCAGTACAGGCATCATGATCAAGTAAATGGAGATAGCATCAAGCAACATGCCAGCGACCAACACCGCTAGCATAACGAGTACTAGCAACAGGATGCCGTTATCCGTTAAGCCAATAATCCACTCTGCCAAATGCCGGAAGGTGCCTAGCATCGTACCGGCCCAAGCAAAAATTCCCGCCAGTGCGATAATTAGCATGACCACACCTGAAATAATCGCGGCCTCTCCTAACAATTCCCACAAATCACGTAACGAAAGCTCTTTCGTCAGAAATAGTCCTACGATGGTGCCATAGGCAACGGCTACCACAGCGGCTTCGGTGGGGGTAAATAAACCTGAACGCAGCCCCCCTAAAATGAGCACTGGGGCAAACAAGGCTGGCAACGCCTGCCTAAACGTCGTACGAACGGTCAAGGTTTCAGCACCTTCTACCGGCGTCCCCTCCCAGCCGTAACGCTTAGCAACGATCATAGCGGGTACCAGTAGCGCTAGTCCTGCTAAGATGCCGGGAAACAAACCCGCAGCAAACAACGCGCGGAGATCAACGCCAGGCACCACAATCGAGTAAAGAATCAGGGCGACAGAAGGAGGAATTAAAATAGCGGTAGAAGCCGACGCGGCAATTAGCGTTGCAGAAAAAGGCTTTGGATACCCCGCCTTCGTCATACTTGGCAGCATAACCATGGCCACCGCCGCCGCATCCGCGGGGCCTGATCCGCTCATGCCTCCCATGATCATGCACACCAGCACCGCGACAAGCGCCAAACCGCCGTGGCGAGGTCCTATCAGCGCCTGAGCAAATCGCACCAAGCGAAGTGCTACCCCTGAACGTTCAAAAATCAGACCGGTGAGAATGAATAGCGGAATAGCGATCAATGGGTACTTAGCAACGCTGTTGTAGGTATTCGTACCAAGCGTCGCCAGCATATCCGGCGATAAACCAGCCACAATACCCACTGAGCCTGCTAGTGCTAACGAAAACGCAACTGGCACACCCGCTATCAAAAACCCAGCAAACGCGAGAAGCATCCAGATATCAGGCGTCATTGTTCAGGTCTCCCTTTAGTCGGTCACGGGTTTGCTGAACGAGACGCCACACCATGGCAGCTGACAATACCGGTAGCCATACCAAATACCACCACTGGGGCAGCCCTAACCCTGGAGACAGCGACTCCCACTGATACTCTTGCCACGCCAGTTTCCCACCATACCAAGTCATCAGCCCCAGCACGGTGAGCCCGCACAGCGCCTGGAATAGAACCAGTCCACTGCGCCACCGCCCAGGTAGCGCACGTTCTAAAAACCCGATGCGAATATGACGGTTTCGTCTGAGCCCTACTGACGCCCCTGCAAAGGTCAATACCACCAGTAGAAAAACAGAAAACTCTTCGGTAAACGAAAATGAGCCGCCTGTTAGGTAACGTGTAATCACATTTCCCAAACTAATCAACGAAATAACAATAAGTGACAGCGCACCCAGCCAACGTTCTGGGCGTGCATCGGGAAAGCCTTTCATGGCAGCCTCTCAACAAACGCTGCCGGCCCTAAAGGCCGGCAGCTAACTCACGGGAAACATTAACGTGCGTCGATCGCCGCTTGAGCCGCATTGACCAAGTCTTCGCCAATGCGCGGTGCCCATTTTTCATACACAGACTGTGTTGCGTCGACAAAGGCTTGGTACTGCTCATCAGTTAGCTCAGTCACCGTTACACCACGCTCCTGAATGGCAGCAAGACGCTCGTTTTCTTCTTCACGGGTCATGGCTATTTCCCACTCCCCCGCCTCCACCGCGGTTTCACGCAACAGTACCTGATGCTCTTCACTAAGCGACTGCCAAACCCGCTGATTCACCGCGAAAATTAGCGGATCGTTCATATAGTTCCAGAGAGTCAGATACTCCTGCCCCACCTGATCAATACGCGCGACATCAAACACAGAAAGCGGGTTTTCCTGCCCATCAACCGCACCTGTTGTTAACGCTGGCTGAGCATCCGTCCAGCTCATTTGTGTTGGGTCGGCGCCAAGGGCTGAGAATGTATCTTGGAATAACGGAGAACCCACAACACGGATTTTCAGGCCTTCTAAATCACTCGGCTGGCTGATAGCGCCTCGAGAATTGGATACTTGGCGAAAGCCATTTTCGCCCCAGGCCAGCGGCATCACCCCACGAGACTCAATCGCTTCAAAAACCAATTCCCCCGCTTCCCCACCAGTCACCGCATCGACGGCCGCCTCATCGGGTATAAAGAATGGTAAAGAGAACAAATTCAGCTCAGGTACTTGGGGAGACCAATTAATGGTCGAGCCTACCGCCGCATCGATTAGCCCAGAGCGCATGGCTGAAAATTCACGGGTTTGATCGCCTGATACCAATTGAGAATTCGGATATACCCGCAGTGTTAATTCACCGCCACTACGTTCTTCTACCAGTTCGGCCCACTTCTCAGCTGCCTGCCCCCAAGGGAAGGCATCGGACAGCACCGTTGATACAGAAAGTTCGCGCGCCTGAGCAGCAAAGGTGGCTGAAAGAAGCGCAGCGCCAGCCAAGCCGGCGGTAAAACGAGCCATAGAGCGTGTCAGCATCATGGATATCAATCCTTTTTTTATCGGTTTGTATTCGGCGTTGTTTCTCATTAAACCGCCGTGTGTCACTTTTCGCGCAGGCTAAACAGCGGACGATGAAGCGGACAACTCCCTATTGTAGGCAGACATGGGGTTAAAAGAAGCCAAGTTAGCCTTTTAGCGATCAACGTTAGGCGAAAAAGGGCGTTGCCATTACGTTGCAGTAGCACTTACTGATATGCTGAAGCGACTTTTATGGGTGACTACTGGACAGCAACGTGCCACTACGCGACCTAATGCTAGGCCTATTGGTTATCGCCATTTGGGCGCTAAACATTCTTGTGATTAAAGTCGGAGTGGCGGAGCTACCACCACTATTAATGACTACCCTACGCTTTATGCTCGTCGCTGCTCTGCTGGTGCCTTTTTATCCCGTCGCCCGTGCTCAGTTGCCTTTTTTGCTATTGCTTTCAATCACGTTCGGGAGCCTGCATTTTGCGCTGCTGTTTATCGGTCTAGGCCAAGCTGAAGCAGGTACGGGGGCGCTATTAGTTCAGATGGGCACGCCCTTTGCCACACTTCTGGCCGTGGTGTTTCTAAAAGAAAAGCTAGGAGCAAAGCGTATCGCGGGGCTGTTGCTCTCTTTCGCTGGCGTGGCTGTGTTAGCTGGCGGGCCTACGCTTCCCTCGCCACTGCCGCTGACCATTCTTTTGTTAAGCGCCTTTGGCTGGGCAGTTTCTCAACTGCTGATTAAGCGTGGCCCCTCCATTGCTCCATTAGCATTGGCGGGCTGGGTAGCTCTTTTTGCAATTCCACAGGTAGCGTTAGGGTCCTGGCTGTTTGAAACCGGCCAGTGGCAGGCCATTCAGCAAGCGAGCTGGCGGGGATGGGCGGCGATGAGCTACACCGCCGTCATGTCGTCGATTGTTGCCTACGGAATTTGGTACGCACTTTTACGCCGCCACCCAGTGAATCGGGTGGTACCCATGACGCTACTGGTGCCAGTGCTTGCGGTAGGCTTGGGGGCACTATTGATGGGCGACAGCCTAGGTATCCATAAGCTGTTAGGTGGGGGGCTTGTGGTTGCCGGTATTGCCTTAATCGTGCTCAACATTGGCAAACGCCATCCAATAAAGCCCCAGTAAGACGCCTATTTCGACGTGCGTTTTTCGACGTGCTATGCATCAGGGCGGCAAAACCCTGCCAGAGCAGGGACTGATACGCAGTCGCCCACCTGAATACCGCGCTCAGCGAAGTAGCCTGCATTCACCTCAAGTGCGGCGTGGAAAGACGCACCTGCTGGGTAAGCGGGGCACTCTCGGGGCGTTTCAGACGCGCAGGGTTGCATGGTGTTAATCGCTACAATGCGCCCTTCACCGTTGATAAAAGCAATATCCAGCGGGATTAACGTGCGGTACATCCAGAAGGCGTTGCCAGCAGGCTGTTCGCTCTCAAACCGAAACAGCATGCCACGCGTTTCCGGTAGGTGCTCGCGCTCCATTAAGCCGCGCTGTCGCTGAGAGGCGGTTTCAGCCACTTCAACGTCTAATCGATGCGGGCCTTCTTGGCTGTGAATCGCCAGCGGCAGTGTCGAGGTTTGGCGAGGCTCAACCGCCCAAGCGTTCAACAGCGGCAACGGTAAGCTCGCCGCTAGCGAAACCCCTAAAGACGTCTTAAGTAGCTGACGGCGCGTAATGGTCATGACAGGTTCCTTTTGTTATTAGGAGACGTGTTATTCAAAGATTTAGCCACGTGATCTCCTGACATAAGATGAATGCCTTCCGCCAGTAGCGACACATACACGGATTCCCCCAACGCTAGCTGGTTGCGCCTAGCAGCATGAGTGGCGATATCGAAACGTAGCATATCGCCATGAGAAACGCGCAGCGAGATCGAGGTGATACCGCCAAGTACGACCATTTCATGCACCGTAGCGGCCACAGGATTTTCGCGTTCGCCTTGTGAAGGCCGGTCGCGACGATGAAGCACAATATCGGAGGGCGGCAAGTACCAGGTTACACGTTCACCCAGCGGCAAATCGGCGAGCCCTGCGGCAACCTCTAAGTAGCGCTCGCCCCACTGCAGCCGACGCTGGCCGCTGATGCTGACAACGTGACCTTCGAATATATTATGGCGATCTAACAGCTTGGCTACCAACGGAGACGTTGGACACCGAAACAGTAATTCAGGGCTACCCTGCTGCAAGCTGACACCGTTATGCAGCACGCAAATTTGATCTGCCAACGCCGCCGCTTCTTCCAAGTCGTGAGTCACCAAAATAATCGGTATAGAGATCTGCTGACGCAGCAGCGCCAGCTCGCGCTGCAGCCGGCGTCGGGTCACCTGATCAACGGCTGAAAAGGGTTCATCTAGCAACAATACCTGCGGCTCGCGAGCCAAGGCGCGCGCTAACGCCACCCGTTGGCGCTGGCCACCAGACAGCTCACTGGGAAAACGCTTTTCCAACCCTTCCAAGCGCACATTGGCAAGCCATTGTTTTGCAAGGGGCTGGCGTTGGGCATGAGGCAGATGCCCCATGGCTAGCTGGACATTCGCTAGCGCGTTGAGATGGGGAAACAGCGCATAATCTTGAAACACCATGCCGATTTTTCGCTGCTGGGGGGTAAGCACGCAGCGGCGGTCCGTTGCCAACCAAGTGCTACCGGCACACGCCACATAACCCAGCTCAGGCTGGTACAGGCCAGCAATGGTTCGCAGTAATGTGGTTTTGCCACTACCGGAGGGACCCACCAGTGCCAAAAGCTCGCCCGCCGGACAGCTAAACGACGCATCCAGAGGTATCGGCCCACGCTGCCTAGCCATCACTTCAAGTCCACTGCCCACCATAACCTCAGCCACGCACCCACCTACGTCGGCCGGCCAGCCCATAGACCAGGCCTAGGGTAGTTAACGACACCAAAAGCAGCAGTGCCGACATGCGTGCAGCCCCCTGTTCATCAAACGCTTGTACCCGATCATAGATGGCAATCGCTAGCGTACGGGTTTCTCCATCAATCGCACCGCCGACCATCAAAATCACCCCGAACTCCCCCAGCGTATGAGCAAATGTTAACGCAGCCGCAGAGAGAATGCCTGGCCATACTAGCGGGAGCTCAATGCGCAACAATGTTTGCCAAGGGCTCAGGCCGCTGCACCAGGCAGCTTCACGCAAGTTAATCGGTACGTTTTCAAACGCACGCTGAATAGGCTGAATCGCAAAAGGCAAATTCGCGATTAAGGAAGCTAGCAAGATACCGCTAAAGGTAAAGTTGAGCCCTCCCCCTGTGAGCGAAGCCCAAAAGCTTCCCAAAGGCGCATCGCGACCAAATTGCTGTAGCAAATAAAAGCCGAGTACGGTGGGCGGCAACACTAGCGGCAGTGCTATCAGCGCTTCACACAGCCCTTTACCACGAAACTGAGCCGTTGCAAGCGTGCGGCCAAGCCATATTCCTACGGGGAGTAAAAAAAGGCAGGTTAAGCCTGCTAAGCGTAGTGATACCGAGAGCGCCGTCCAATCCATTACTCGGTACTAAAACCATATTGCTGAAAGATAGCAATCGCGTCCTCTTCCTGAAGCCACGCATAGAATGCTTTCGCTACGTCACCCGCCTGCCGAGTCAGCACCATACGTTGGCGCAGCGGCGTATGCCACTCCTCAGGAATCAGTAGGTACTCACTACGCTCGGCAAGCGCAGGTGCCAATGCAAGCGAGTAAGCCACTAGACCACCACGAGCATCGTCTGCCAGCGCAAACTGAGCCGCTTGGGAGACATTCTCACCTAGCACGCGCAGCGGCTCGGTTGGTTCCCATAATGCGGCGAAACGCAGCGCCTGCTGTGCCGCCACGCCATAAGGTGCATGCTCAGGGTTCGCCAGGGCAATACGCTCCCGCGCCCCACTGGCGTATGCGGCAACCGCTTGTTTAACCCCCTCTAATGGGTTGGCCTCATCCGGCAGGTCGCCACGATTTGCGCGCTGAAGCCATACCAATCGACCGATGGCATACATAACGCCTTCATCTTGCGTATGGCCCTCTTCGTGAAGGGCAAACACATACGCTTCATCCGCTGACAAGTAGAGTTCAAAAGGGGCTCCCTGGGCAATTTGACGGCGAAAATTTCCCGATGAGCCAAAGTTAAGCCTTACCTGGGCGCCTGTTTCTGCCGTAAACCGCTTGGCAGCCTCCGTTAAAGCAAACTGCAGGTCGGAGGCTGCCGCAATGATCGGTATACTCGCCATCGCAGGCAGGCTGAAGAGTAATGAAAACGCCAGCACCATGGCACGCATGAGTTACCCCTTGGCGTGTGAAGCATGCTGTTCAGTGATCGCCATTATCTTCATGGTATTCGTGCCGCCATGAGCATTCATATGATCGCCTCGGGTCAGAATCACGTGGTCACCAGGCTTGGCAATACCCTGTTTAACCAACAGCGTTAGCGCTTCATCATTGAGTTCTGTGGCGCTCATTGCTGAGGTATCAAATGGCAGCGATACCACGCCACGATAGAGCGCCATGCGGCGCTGGGCAACGGGAGTGTGGGCAAGCCCAACAATCGGCAGGCCTGAGCGAATACGCGAGGCAATTAACGGCGTGTAACCGGAGGACGTCATACAGGCAATCGCCGTAACCCCCTCCATATGATTGGCAGCATACATTGCCGAAAGCGCTATGGTTTCGTCTGGCCGAGAGAAACCTTCATGAATACGGTGCCCCGACTCTTGGGCGGTTTTCTCCCGCTCGGCACCTAAGCATACTCGAGCCATTGCCTCTACGGTTTCCAATGGGTAATCGCCCGCAGCTGTTTCGGCGGAAAGCATAACCGCGTCACTACCATCCAGCACCGCGTTAGCAACGTCGAATACCTCTGCACGGGTAGGCAGCGGCGCTGAAATCATACTTTCCATCATTTGCGTGGCAGTAATCACGGCGCGGTTAAGCGAACGCGCACGCTTGATCATGCGCTTTTGCACCCCAACCAGCTTGGCATCACCAATCTCGACACCCAAGTCGCCACGCGCCACCATGACCGCTTCCGACGCTTCGATAATGCCGTCAAGAGTTGCCTCATCCGCCACCGCCTCGGCACGCTCAACCTTCGCTACCAAGCCAATCTCTTTACCTGCTTCACCTAACAGACGACGCGCCTCTAGCATATCTTCCGCATGGCGGGGAAACGAGATAGCCAAGTAATCGACGCCAATCTCAACCGCAGTTTTTAGGTCGACTTTATCTTTTTCGGTCAACGCCGGGGCAGAGAGCCCGCCGCCCTGCTTGTTAATACCTTTATGGTTGGAGAGCTTGCCGCCTACGACCACGTCGGTGTGCACCTGCTGACCGTCTACCCGAGTGACATCTAACACCACACGACCATCATCCAGCAGCAGGCGGTCACCGGCTGCCACATCTTGCGCCAACGTTTTATAGTCGCAGCCCACTTGATGCTCGTCGCCAGAATCGCCATCAAGCGCCATATCAAGAATAAACGACTGGCCCTCTTGAAGAACCACAGCGCCCTCTTTGAAGCGCGCGATACGAATTTTAGGGCCCTGGAGGTCACCCAGCGCTGCTACGCTTCGGCCCAGTTGGGCAGCAATTTCCCGGACACGCACTAAGCGTCGACGATGATCGTCGGCAGTGCCGTGAGAGAAGTTTAAACGCACCACATCAACACCCGCCGCTAGCATAGCTTCCAAAACACCTTCCCGGTCGCTGGCGGGGCCAAGGGTGGCGACAATTTTAGTACGACGGATCGAAGAGAAGTGCAGTGCGTTCATAGAAATCCAACCATTTAAATTATAGTTAATGACACTAATTAATTAGTGTAACGCGTCCAGTATGACAGCGATGCAACACCATGAAATGAATTACGCCAATGTTACGCAGATCTCCACCGGGAATTCATCACAGTTATTGCCATCGCCTCCCCTATCCACCACTAAAAACTCACCTTCACGCTCAAGTACCGACTGGATAGCGTGCCAGGTACCTGCGCGATAATTGACGCCTTGACGGCCATCAGTAACAAAAGCGCGGACATCCTCAGCGTCAATGGTGTCACCAGGTGGGGCTACCACGACAATAAAACGCTCCTGATGTAGCGGCATAAAGGCTTGGCTACCCTGAGGATGGCGCTCTAAAAAGGTTAATTCTAGCGGTAGCGTAACCGGCTGGCTGACAAAAATATTAATCAGCGCATGGGCGTTGTCGCCAAGCGTCTCCACCTTTGCTAGGTCGTGGTGGCGCTGGGTACGTCCGGCATTAATGGGGAACGATGCTGATGTACGGACATCAATCACATCGCCAAAGGGCACAAATGCCTCCGCTGTTAGCGGTTTGGCTATCAGATTAATCATTATAAAATCCTAAAATAGTCTGCTTCGCTGAGTAAGCACACAGCGAAGCAGCCAACGCCAGAACTTAAAAAATAAGAACTTAAAAATAAGAACTTAAACACCAGGACTTGAACACCAGGACTTGAACACCTCAGCTCAACGTTAGAGCTTAAGTGCGGCGTGGCGATTGACGTCTTTGTACAGTAAGTAACGGAACGGTCCCGGCCCACCGGCGTAACACGCCTGTGGGCAAAATGCGCGTAGCCACATAAAGTCGCCAGCCTCTACCTCAACCCATTGCTGATTAAGGTGATACACCGCTTTACCTTCCAGCACGTAAAGCCCGTGCTCCATCACGTGAGTTTCGTCAAAGGGGATCACTCCCCCCGGCTGGAAAGTAACGATATTGACGTGCATGTCGTGACGCACATCAGCAGGATCGACAAAGCGTGTAGTTGCCCAGCGGCCCTCAGTTCCAGGCATTTCAATGGGGGCAATATCCTGTTCATTGGTGACAAAGGCCTTCGGTACGTCTAGCCCTTCCACAAACTGATACGCTTTTCTCACCCAGTGAAAACGTACGGGAACAGAAGACTCATTACGCACTTGCCAGTGGCTACCCGGGGGAATAAACGCATAGCCACCAGGACGCATCGTGTGGCGCTCGCCAGCCAGAGTAAGCGTTAACTCACCTTCCACAATGAACAGCACGCCCTCGGCCTGGGGATCTAGCTCCGGCTTTTCGCTGCCACCCTCAGGCTGTACTTCCATAATGTATTGAGAGAACGTTTCAGCAAAGCCAGAAAGCGGACGCGCCAGCACCCATAACCGAGTACCTTCCCAGAAGGGCAGATTGCTGGTGACGATATCGCGCATCACGCCTTTGGGAATCAATGCATACGCTTGCGTAAACACCGCGCGGTCGGCGGTTAGCTGAGTTTGCGGTGGATGCCCTCCCGTAGGGGCGTAGTAAGGAGATTTATTCATTATTTTGCCTCTTAGCGGGTTGGAGCGGGATGGTGTTCTGCCCAGTGGCGGGCAATATCCACACGACGGGCCACCCAGACGCGGTCATGAGCCTCGATGTGGTCTAAAAAGCGCTGCAGCGCGCGGAAGCGTCCAGGACGCCCTAACAGCCGGCAGTGCATGCCAATAGAGAGCATTTTGGGCGACTCATCACCCTCAGCGTAAAGCACATCAAAGGCATCACGCAGGTAGGTAAAGAAGTGATCTGCCGTATTAAAGCCTTGCGGGGCAGCAAAGCGCATATCGTTAGTATCGAGGGTATAGGGCACGATAAGATGATTGTGCTCACTACCCTGGCTGTCAGTCACAGAAGTCCAGAACGGCAAATCGTCACCGTAATAGTCGCTGTCGTAAAGGAAGCCGCCTTCATCCAGAATCAGCCGTCGGGTATTTGGGCTATCGCGCCCGGTATACCACCCCTCAGGCTTCTCACCATAAAGGCGCTGGAAGATCTCCATAGCTTTCTGCAAGTGCTCTCGCTCAACATGCTCAGAGACTTCCTGATAATGAATCCAACGATAGCCGTGACAGGCGATTTCGTGCCCCAGCTCTTTAAATGCTTGGGCAACATCCGGATTGCGTTCTAACGCCATTGCCACACCAAATACCGTTAGCGGCAAGTCACGTTTTTCGAACTCACGCAGGATCCGCCAAACGCCAGCTCTGGAACCATACTCATAGATCGATTCCATACTTAAATGGCGATCAGGATAGCTAGCAGCACCAATAATCTCAGACAGAAACTGCTCTGACCCAGCATCACCGTGAAGTACGCAGTTCTCCCCACCCTCTTCGTAGTTCAGCACAAATTGCACAGCAATCTTTGCTTTACCTGGCCAATTAGCGTGAGGCCCCCTGCGGCCATATCCCACCAAATCACGCGGATAAGTACTCGATTGTCGATCAGATGAACTCGTCATTCAGAAGCTCCTTTCATAGATGCAGTGCATTTTATTGATATTAGAAAACCGCAACATAAAAAATAATTGTATACAAGATAGCGGCATTCAGTAACCACTTCAATCTAACGCAGCGTTAATTAGCTGACATAGTTAAATTTTCGCAGTGAAAACATCACTACCTCGCTAAAGCCTGAACAATTGGTCAAGCAACCACCTTACTTTTGACTGCATAAAAGAGCTTGCGGTCTATGTGAAACAACCCTATTTTCGTATACAAGATACCCAAAATTGTTTACCTGAAAGGTGATTGGCGTGCACATACGTATTATTAACCCCAACACGACGGCTTCCATGACGGCCGCTATTCATCAGGCCGCTCAATGCCAGGCAGCAGCATCGACCACCGTTACCGCGACCCAGCCCGATGCTGGACCGGTGTCCATCGAGAGCCATTTTGATGAGGCCATCAGCGCAGTAGGCGTTGCCGAAGAAGTCCTTAAAGGAGAGCGTGAAGGCAATATTGATGCCTACGTGGTGGCCTGCTTTGGCGACCCAGGCTTATTGGCAGCCAGAGAGCTAACCCGCGCGCCCGTCATCGGCATTGCGGAGGCCGCCTTTCACTTAGCCACGCTGGTAAGCACGCGCTTTTCTATTGTGACGACACTGGGACGCACCGGCATTATTGCAGAACACTTACTAGAGCAGTATGGGTTCCGGAATCATTGCCGCCGCATACGTGCCGCTGAAATTCCAGTGCTCGATCTTGAACACCACCCAGATGCCGCCTTTACCCGCATTGTAGAAGAGTGCTGCCGTGCTCGTGATGAGGATGGCATTGGAGCCATCGTCCTAGGGTGCGGCGGGATGGCTAATTTGACTGCAGACATTAGCCGTGAAGTAGGGCTACCCGTTGTCGAGGGTGTTAGCGCCGCGTTAAAGCTCGCGGAATCACTGGTTAGTTTGGGCCTTTATACCAGTAAACACGGTGACCTAGCTTATCCACGCCCGAAGCCGTTTACCGGTAAGTTTTCCGCGCTATCCGACCTTCAACTTCCTACACCAAGGTGATAACCACTTAGCAATGCATTAATCACCCAACCATAAAAACAAACATAGAAAAAACAAGAAATAACAGTGTCGTCAGTACGCCACGCCGCAAGCACCACTTGAGCACTTAACGTGCCCAAGCTACCAATAACATCGATAATCTTGCGAGGACGAATATGAGCAACCCTAACCCTTCTATTGCGTCAGAAGAACCACCAGTTGCAAGCACCGCAACGGGCAGCAAAGCACCAGGCGCTGAAAGCCTAGCCCCCCAAAACACGCGAATTATGGGGCGAACATCCTACTTTTTAGCCTGGTTTGGTGGCTGCGTCTCAATTGGCACCTTCGCCATGGGCTCAAGTGTAGTGGGCACCTTAAACCTACTGCAGGCAACGCTTGCCATTGCAATTGGTTGCTTTGTGATCGGTATTGCGTTGGCGATTAACGGCGCAGCTGGCTACAAGTACGGCATTCCCTTTATGGTGCAAGCACGTAGCGCCTTCGGCTTTACCGGCACCCGTATTCCTGGTCTGGTAAGGGCCGTGCCTGCCGTAGTGTGGTATGGCTTTCAAAGCTGGATTGGCGCGGGCGCACTGAATATGGTGTCTGCCACCTTGTTCGGCTTCGATAACCTAATTTTCTACTTTATTACCTTCCAGTTTTTGCAGATTGGCTTGTCGGTGCTGGGCTTTCAGGGCATTAAGTGGCTTGAGAACATCGGCAGCGTCTTTATTTTGCTTTCGTTGATGTATATGTTCTACGCCACGGTACAACGCTACGGCGATGAGCTGTCGGCTAGCATTTTGACCATGGAAGGCTCTTGGGGCTTGCCGTTCTGGAGTGCCACCATGCTGTTCCTGGGCATCTACAGCACCATGATGCTCAATGTCAGCGATTATTCGCGAGAGCATAAGAAAGGTACCAAACAAAGCCTGTTAACCACCATTTACGCCATGTCGATTTTGCCATGCACGCTGTTTATGGGCCTGATTGGCTATATGGTGTCAGAGGCGACAGGCACAGCAGACCCCATTCAGGTCTTTGCCAACGCCGTGGACAACACGCCACTACTAATGACCACGCTGCTATTTATCGCCTTTGCCCAGGTAACCACCAACGTACTTAACAACGTGGTGCCACCCACCTACATACTGATGGACGTATTCAAACTTAAGTTTCCGATCGCCACCATTATTGTTGGTTTGCTGGCCTTTGCCACCTTCCCTTGGAAACTGGTTCAGCCTGAGTCCGCCGCTGGCCTTCAGCTCTTCGTACAAACGTACTCCGCCTTCCTTGGCCCTATCTTTGCCATTCTCGTGGTGGATTACTACATCATCCGCCGCCGCACGCTTGATATTGGTAAGCTTTACGACGCTACTGGCCCTTATCAAGGGGTCAACAATGCCGCCTTGGTTGCTACAGTGGTGGGCATTGCCGCTGCATTACTATTCTCTTCGATCTCCTGGTACGCCAGTCTGATACCTGCTGGCCTGACCTATTACCTACTGATGAAACATTGGCCTGCCTGCCAGCGGTTTAACCAGTAAATATGCCTCGCACCTGCCTACCGCACTATGTGTGGTAGGTAGGCCTTTCGACAAGAGAGCATTGATAATGAATAAACTACCTAGCAGTGAACTCGATATAAGGCATATTGACCCCACCCTTTACAATGAAGACCTTGCCCCCCTAAAACCCCAAAACCGCAATTGGGGAGCATTTGAAATCTTCAACGTATGGTCGAATGATATTCAAAGCCTATTTGGCTACACCCTGGCGGCGTCACTGTTTCTATCCTATGGCCTAAATGGCTGGGCGGTCATGACCGCAATCATTCTGGCTGGGGTCATTGTCATGTTTCTGGTCAACCTGACGGGTAAACCAAGCGTAAAGTACGGCATCCCGTTTCCCGTTATGGTGCGCGCCAGCATGGGGGTGCGGGGGGCTAACCTTCCAGCGATGTTACGCGCCATTGTCGGCATTTTTTGGTATGGCGTGCAGACCTACTTTGCATCGACGGCTGTGGCGCTGCTCATCACGGCACTCTTTGGGGCAGGCAATGGCAGTACTTTTCTAGGCCTTTCAGGCGTTGCCTGGGTGTCATTTGTTATTGTCTGGTTATTTCAAATCGCAATTTTCTGGCAAGGCATTGAGCGCATCAAACACTTTCTAAACTGGGCAGGACCGCTGGTTTACTTGGTGATGGTCGTACTCATGATCATTGTGTGGTACCAGGCAGGCAGCGAACTACTTCCCGCTGTAGGCACTATCTTTAGCGGCGTCGGAGAGTACAGTGGCAGCAGCCTTGGCGCGTTCCTGGCGGTTGTTGGCACGATGGTGGCCTATTTTGCGGCGGTAGTGATTAACTTTGGTGATTTCACCCGTTTTGTGAAAACAGAGCGCCAAATGAAGCTTGGTAACTTGCTTGGTCTGCCGCTAAACGTCGCGTTTTTCTCCTTTATTGCGCTGATCATCACTGCTGGCACATTAGTGTTGTTTGGAGACGCGCTGACCAACCCCGCTGATATTGTTGAACGCGTTGACTCTCTAGCATTGACCATTGTGGCCGCACTCACGTTCTTTGCCGCTACGGTAGGCATTAACTTGGTGGCTAATTTCATTCCCCCGGCTTATGACCTTGCCAACCTGTTCCCGAGTAAAATCAGCTTTAAGATGGGAGGCTTGATTACCGCGGTGATTGCTTTCTTTGTGGGCGCGCTGTGGATCTCGGTGATTAGCCAAATCGGTGTACCAGGTTTTGTGAACACCCTGGGGGCAATCGTTGCGCCGTTCTACGGTATCATCGTGGTGGACTACTATCTCATTAAGCGCCAGGAGCTCAATATGCAAGAGTTGTTCTCCTCCGCCCCCGGCAGCGCCTACTACTACGTGAAAGGCTGGAATACCCGCGCTCTAATTGCCTTCGGCGGTGCAGCGCTATTCTCGCTCTCTACGGTCGTAGTTCCCGCTCTTGCAAACCTTGATGGCTTCGGATGGCTAATTGGCGCAGGGCTAGGCGGGCTGTTTTACTTTGGCTTAATGCGTCAGTTTAAGGCAATGCCCGCTGCGGCAACTTAAACACTCACACAGCATTTAACACGAGAAAAAGCCCAGGCCTGGAGGCCTGGGCTTTTTTACTTAATTTCTCACCACTAATTCTCCACTACGAAACATGCCTAACTAACCACCAAAAATCTGCTGTAAATCCGGTACATTTTCCTCTTCTTCTACCATAGAGAGCGATGCTTCGATGGCCTTGAGATGGCGACTCATAAATGCTTTCGCCCGTTCGCCATTGCCCGCTTCCAGATAGCCGATCAAATCATCGTGATCGTGGGATTCACAGCCTAAATGGCCGCGATGGCCGTAAACCGCCAGAATCAATGATGAGCGTGAACACAGCCGCTCCACAAACTCAGCGAGCGTTGCGTTACCTGAGAGCTGAGCGAGGCGAACGTGGAAGTCAGCTGACAGGCGAATGGCGACGCTTTGCTGTCCACTGCGCAAGGCTTGACGCTCTTGGCGAGCCATTTCGCGAAGCTCGGCGGCTTCTTTCGCCCCCATACGCCGTGCTACATCAGGCATCAGACCACACTCAATCATCTGCCGAGCGTCGAACACATCTTTTGCCTCTTCAGCCGTGGGCCGTGTAACACTAGCACCGCGGCGAGGCGTCAGCGTTACCAACTGCTCCAACGCCAGACGCTGCAGAATTTTACGGATGCCGGTACGGCTGATACCAAAGACTTCTGATAAAGCATCTTCACGCAGCCGAGCTCCTGGCTTGAGCCGCTGTTCTACAATAGCGTCACTCACCGCGCGATAAATTGCTTCATGACGCTCCTCACCTTCTTTTTCAGAGGGTCGCCGCGTTAACGCCGCCTGCGCATCACTCATAGATTCTCCTGTTTGCGACTTTAATCACTCCTCCCACGCGGCAATGATATCGCGCTCTTCGTTACTCATGTTGGTGATATTACCAAGTGGCATATACCGACTCGCGACGACTTGCTGAATTTGTGCTTTGTGGCCAAGGATCTCTTCCCAGGTATCAAACGCATAACCCGCTGGGGGGGCTGAAAAACCAGCGTGCTCTGGGTGGCGGGCATGGCACTCCGTACAGTGCTGTTCGACGAGACCGGCAACCAGAGCCTGGTCTGGTGCGCTAGCGACATTTGCGCTGCCTGTACTGGGGCTAGGTGCTGCGACCCAAAACGCTAATAGAATAAGCCCTACCCCAATGGCAGGATAGGCGGGTTGCGTCTTTCCAGCATGCATTAATACAAAGAATTGCCTAATAAGGGCGCCTGCAAAAATAAACAGCACCATCACTACCCAAGCAAGCTCGTGAGAATAAATAAACGAGTAGTGATTACTTACCATCAACAATACGACTGGCAGCGTAAAGTAAGTGTTGTGTACAGAGCGCTGCTTACCACGCTTACCATCTAGTGGATTAGGCGCTTCGCCAGCTTTCATAGCTTTTACCATGCGACGCTGGCCGGGAATAATCCAGAAAAAAACGTTTGCCGACATCGCTGTGGCCATTACAGCCCCCGTTAACAAGAAAGCGGCACGTCCAGTAAACATCTGCGTACTGAGGTAAGCAACCACGATCATCATCACGGCAACAGCGATGCTCAACAGTCCATCACGCTCCATATTCGGGCTAACGCGCTTACAGAGTTCGTTATACACCACCCAGCCACCAAGCAAAAAGGCCAAAGCCAGCACGTTGGCTTGCCAGCCTGTCATGCTGGCTGCCCACGCCCAATGACTGTTGGGGTTGACCAGATAAAAACCTGGGTTAGCCATGTAGAGAATAACGAACAGTGCAAAACCCGAAAGCCACGTGGTGTAAGCTTTCCAAAACGACCAGTGCAGGTCATTCGGAAGCTTGGCAGGTGCAGTGGCATACTTCTGATTGTGGTAGAAGCCACCTCCGTGTACGGCCCACATCTCTCCGAAAACGCCTTTTTCACGATCCTCGGCGGCTTTTGGCTTTCTTAAACTATTGTCCAGCATGACAAAATAGATCGACTCACCGATCCAGGCAATGGCCGCGATAACATGCAACCAGCGAAGCAGTAAATTAACAAAATCAATAATATATGCTTGCATAACAGATCCCCTCAGCTACCACGGTAGGTGGAGTAGCTGTAAGGAGACAGCAGCAGCGGCACATGGTAGTGCTGGCTGGCATCCACAACGCCAAAACGCAGAGGAATGATATCTAAAAAGCGTGGTTCATGCGCCTCTATCCCTTGGGCACGCAAGTAGTCTCCCGCGTGAAATACGAGCTCATATTCGCCTACCATAAGCGCATCACCCTCCAAAATAGGTGCATCGCAGCGACCATCGCTGTTAGTGATGACACTACCTAAGTGTTCACGCGTGTCACCTGATAAGCGAAACACATCAATCGTAATTCCCTGGCCAGGCTGTCCTTTAGCAGTATCCAGTACGTGGGTGGTTAACCGTCCCATAGCCACTCCTCAATTATCTTGCTTGTTGGTGTTGTCTAACCTATTGGTCAAAGAGTACCGTTGATGCTATTTATTGTATACAGTAATTCCATCATAGACGCTTTGGAGAGTTTTGTGCCTACTTCATCATTACCTGCTCTTACGCCTGCTCCCAGTACATGCAGCCTTGAAACCTTCGTACTGCATTATGGTGATGTATATGAGCACTCACCCTGGGTGGCGGAAGCCGCATGGAAAAAGGGCTTAACGGACACTCACAACTCACCGGATGCGCTAGCTGAGCTAATGGGGCTTATGCTTCAGCAGGCCGAGCCAGATCTGCAAATCGCTGTTATTCAAGCGCACCCCGATTTAGCCGGTAAAGCAGCGATGGCGGGCGAGCTAACCCAAGACTCTACCAAGGAACAGGCAGGAGCGGGGCTGGATCAATGCACACCTGATGAGTTCGCGCGTTTTGAATACCTGAATGCAGCCTACAAGGAAAAATTCGGATTCCCATTTGTTATTGCGGTTAAAGGGCTTGATCGCCACGCCATTTTGGCAGCATTTGAAGAGCGCCTAAATAACGGCTTAGCTGAGGAAAGAGAAACCGCCATTGAGCAGATTATTCGCATAGCACGTTTCCGGCTAAGAGCACGTGTCGAGCAGCAATAGCTAAGAGTTCCTCACAGCTGTGGTAACAAAAATGCCGCACCAAAGGGCGCGGCATTTCTGAGCGTTGAGTATTGAATGGCCGATTGCTGCGCTTTCGGTTCATCGCTACTCAATGGCTATCAATCAATACGTTACTACTTAACAGTCTCTACCGCTTTTTTGGTGTTTTCTTCAACCATTTTCTGGCTGTCTTGCATAAAGCTTTGGCTGATGGAGGTCACTTTTTCTGAGTCGCCTTTCACACGCTCCATCAGGTTAGTCGCTGCTTTTTGCTGACTCTCCATCGCTTTTTTGAAGCTGTCAGCATCTTTCACGTCTAACCAGGTACGCGCTTGAGCAATCGTCATGTCGGAATAAGCACGAGCTGCATCCATTTGTGCGCCAACCATCTGCTGGTAGTAGTCAAGCGCCGCCAGTGTGTAAGAGCGCATTGGTGATACGATGACTGACTCAAACTGCTGGGTAGTTTTCTCTGCGGCTTTGTTCATTACATAGTCCCCTTGGGGTGAGTTAGCGATTCGACACGCCCTTCTGAGCGGTCAATGACTAGGCTGTTGCCTTTGCTATCTCCAAAGCTAGCAGCGCTTTTTGTGCAGCGCAACATAATTTTTATCTTGTTACACCAATCTTCAAACATAAAATATTCTTAGCTATTAACAAAGCTTAATTATTAGTTGCCAAACAAGTATTTACGAGCCTGGCTATCCATATCACTTCCTGCTTGTGGATTGATATCTTCGATTAAAGAATAAGCTTTGCGAACAGCAGGGCGCTGCGCCACTTCATCAAACCAGCGCTCCAAGTCTGGAAACTCTTCTAACGTTTGGCACTGCTTCTCCCAAGGAACAATCCATGGGTAAATCGCCATATCCGCAATCGAGTAGCGATCACCACCGACGTATTGCTGCTGGGAGAGACGCTGATCTAATACGCTATACAAGCGGTGCGTTTCACGAACATAGCGCCCGATAGCGTATTCAATTTTTTGCGGTGCATACTGACAAAAATGATGGTTCTGTCCCGCCATTGGGCCAAGCCCACCCATTTGCCAATGCAGCCACTGCAATACCACGTAACGCTCGCGCCCCTCGGAAGGTAAAAACTGTCCGCATTTATCAGCCAGATATTCCAAAATAGCGCCCGACTCAAACAGTGACAGTGGCTGACCACCATCTTCAGGGGCATGATCAACAATGGCAGGAATACGATTATTTGGCGCAATAGTAAGGAATTCTGGGTCAAACTGCTCACCGCGCCCGATATTGATAGGCTTTATACGATAAAGAAGCTTTGCCTCTTCAAGCATAATGGAGATTTTGTGGCCGTTAGGAGTTGTCCAGTAATACAGGTCAATCATTGCCATCTCCTCTCACGCAAACGACATAAACCGTTTGCGCAACTAACTGATAGATAAAGGCAGCATAGCAGCTGCCTAGCGTATTATAGATCACGAATAGTGATCGCCTTACCCGCCACCGAGTTATGCACATTCAACATTTGCTTAAACCACTCATCCACTGGGTCATTCGTTTCAACTAATGGCTCAAGGGACACGACATACGCCCACATCATGCTGCCAAACAGCAGATAATCTGCCCCGCTGGGTGCCTCGCCATCCAAAAACGAGCTAGTCCTTAGTTGATCACGCACTGGAGCCAACCGTTGTTTTAGCTGTGAGCGCCCTTCCTCTGGATTGTGTACCTCTTCTAAGCGCATACCAAAACGTGCTTCCCGTGTCTCTCGGAAGTAGTCTCGGTCGCCTGGGTGAATCGCATCCAACAAATCCAGCACTACAATTCGAAAAAGTGCTGGCGTGACGCTACGCTCTATATAGAGTTTAAAGAAGTGCGCTCGCTGGTAGCTGACGCAGTCTCCCAAAACAGGCTTGTCGGGATATGCATCATCCAAGTACCGCATGATCTCGAAGCTGTCGGTAACGACCATGTCACCATCAGTCAAGACAGGTACTTTGTCGTAGTTTGCAAATGCTAGCGCATCTTTTTCCAGAAACCGCCAAGGCACAGTGGTGTAAGGCATACCTTTGTGAGCCAGCGTCATAAGTACGCGCCAGCAATAGGGTGAGAAGCGCAAACGTTCGTCGCGACCACACAGGTCATAGAAAGTTATTGCCATGGTAGCGATCTCCTTTGTTATTAGTGATGGGGCTATCAGTCGACAACAATGGGCGCAAGCCACCGGCGACGCAAGTAATGAGATTAGTAAGGGTGTACTTCCTGCTGAGCGAGTAACTGAGCTGTCTATTAGTCTAATGACTAACCTGCAAATCGTGTCCGCGAAGGAAGTTTAAAAACAAACAAAAACAAAATGTTAAATTAAAAAAACTAACTAAAACGCCTCCTAGGCAGGGCTCTAAAATTGGTCATACCAATTTTCCAATCTAGTTATTCATCCGACCTACTCGTATCTTTCACATTGACCCGACTAGCATTGCCACACCATGTTGGCGTCTGCGGAGACCACCAAATCAATAACAAGGGCCGTTCCTAACATGAATGAAACTACACTTGCACTTCTGGCATTTTTGCCGCTGTTGCTAGCTGGTATTTTACTCATTGGCTTTAAAATACCCGCCAAAATAGCCATGCCAATCGTTTTTCTAACGGCAGCCATTATTGGTCTGACCGCTTGGGATATGTCGTTTAGCCGCGTCGCAGCATCCACAGTTCAAGGTTTGATCCAAACCGCTGGACTTCTATGGATAATCTTCGGCGCCATTTTGCTGCTTAATACGCTTAAGCATTCTGGTGGCATCACGGCTATCCGTAATGGATTTTCAGGTATCAGCCCCGACCGTCGCGTTCAGGCACTTATTGTTGCCTGGCTGTTTGGTTGCTTTATTGAAGGTGCTTCTGGTTTTGGCACCCCAGCCGCGGTTGCCGCCCCGCTGATGGTAGCGCTGGGCTTCCCCGCGTTGGCTGCGGTTGTTGTGGGCATGATGATTCAGTCAACGCCGGTTTCGTTTGGTGCCGTTGGTACACCCGTGGTTGTCGGTGTGGGAAGTGGCCTTGACCGCGCTGGTATTACCGCTCAGTTGGAAGCGAATGGCTCTACTTGGGACATTTTTTTCCAGCAAATCACCAGCGCAGTCGCTATTACCCACGGCATTGTGGGCGTTTTAATGCCTCTGATCCTGGTCTTGATTATGGTGCGCTTTTTTGGTGCTAACCGCTCCTGGAAAGAGGGCCTATCCATCGTCCCCTTCGCGCTCTTTACCGGCGTGTCATTTGTTGTTCCCTACACGCTTGTAGGCGTGTTCTTAGGACCTGAATTCCCGTCAATGATTGGTGCGATGGTCGGCTTGGCTATTGTTGTGCCAGCGGCTCGCAAAGGCTTTTTGTTGCCAAAAGATACGTGGGACTTTCCTGAGTCAAGCTCTTGGCCCGATGAATGGATTGGCAACCTGCAAATCAAGCTGGATGACGTAGTGGGTAAAGCACCGATGTCTACCCTGAAGGGCTGGGTGCCTTACGTATTGTTGGCAATTTTCCTGGTGGCCTCACGTACGGTTGAGCCGCTACGGTCAGCGTTGACCTCAGTAAACCTGAGCTGGGCGAATATCTTTGGTGAAACAGGCGTTAGCGGCAGCTTACAACCTCTGTATCTGCCCGGCGGTATCATTCTGGCAGTTGTCGCAGTGACCTATTTCATTCACAGAATGAACCCTCGCCAAATGAGTGCAGCGGTATCAGAGTCGACTAAAACGATTTTCGGTGCTGGCTTTGTATTGATCTTTACCGTCCCGATGGTACGTATTCTGATCAACTCTGGTGTCAACGGTGCCGATTTGGTTTCGATGCCCGTCATGATGGCTCAAGCAGTGGCGAACGGGGTGGGCGGTGTTTATCCGTTCTTCGCGCCGGCAGTCGGTGCTATGGGTGCCTTTATTGCCGGTTCAAATACGGTTTCCAATCTGATGCTGGCAGAGTTCCAGTTCAGTATTGCGCAAACCCTTGGCCTCTCCACGGCCATGATGGTGGCACTGCAGGCGGTTGGTGCTGCGGCAGGTAATATGATTGCGATTCACAACGTAGTGGCTGCATCCGCGACCGTTGGCCTGCTAGGCCGTGAAGGCACAACAATTCGTAAAACGATTATCCCAACCATCTATTACCTGGTATTCACCGGCATTATTGCAATGGTTGCGTTTTACGTGATGGGCATTACCGATCCATTGATGTAAATAATTAATACTGGGCTGCATACGCTGGGTAGCCCAACGGGCTACCCAGCTATCTATTCACTAAACTATCAGTACTCAGTGATTGATAGCGTTTTGGATAACCCTCTTCTCACCTTATGCAAAAGATTTCCAGCGCTTAGCAAGTTATTTATGGAAAGCTTTTCCATAAAATGATTAGATACTTTTCTGCTCTCCTCTCTTACAGGAGCCAACATGAATATTCTCTTCGATGAACGCCTAGACGGCGAATTTGTTCACCGCGACAAAGCAGATGTCCTTGAAGACCTGCGCAACACGATTCCCTCCTTAACGCTACTTCATCGTGAAGAGGACCTACATCCCTTTGAGTGTGATGGTCTAGCCGCTTACCGCATACTACCTATGTTAGTTGCGCTCCCCGATACACTGGAGCAAGTGGAAGAGCTGCTCAAGCGCTGCCACGCGCTAGGTGTTCCGGTGGTTACCCGAGGCGCAGGAACAGGGCTTTCAGGTGGTGCACTGCCTTTAGAACATGGTGTGCTGCTGGTAATGTCACGTTTCAATACTATCATTAGCGTTGATCCTGACGCTCGCCTTGCCCGCGTGCAGCCGGGTGTGCGCAATTTAGCCATTTCTGAAGCCGCTGCCCCTTACGGGCTCTATTATGCGCCAGACCCATCGTCACAGATTGCCTGCTCCATTGGCGGTAATGTGGCGGAAAACGCGGGTGGCGTTCACTGTCTGAAATACGGGCTTACCGTTCACAACGTAATGCGCGTTGATGTCATGACCATTGAAGGCGAGCGGATGACGCTGGGATCCGAAGCGCTGGATGCTCCTGGCTTTGATCTCCTTGCACTGATGAATGGTTCTGAAGGCATGCTCGGCGTGGTAACAGAGATCACTGTCAAACTGCTGCCAAAACCTGAAACTGCCAAGGTGTTGATGGCCAGCTTTGACGACATAGAGAAAGCGGGCCGTGCTGTTGGCGACATCATTGCCGCTGGGATCATTCCTGGCGGATTAGAAATGATGGACAAGCTAGCAATTAAAGCCGCTGAAGATTTCATCAAGGCTGGTTATCCCGTTGAAGCAGAAGCCATCCTTCTGTGTGAGTTAGATGGCGTTGAAGCTGACGTGGATGATGACTGCCAAACCGTGCGCCAAGTGCTGGAAAAAGCTGGCGCTACTAATATTCAACAAGCCCGCGACGAAGCTGAACGTGCCAAGTTTTGGGCGGGACGCAAGAATGCCTTCCCTGCCGTTGGCCGCATGTCGCCCGACTACTACTGCATGGATGGCACCATTCCCCGCCGCGAACTGCCGCGCGTTCTTAAAGGCATCGCCGCACTCTCCGAAGAAAGCGGCTTAGCCGTTGCTAATGTTTTTCACGCTGGCGACGGCAATATGCACCCGCTCATCCTGTTTGATGCCAATAAAGAGGGTCAACTGGCATTAGCTGAAGACGTGGGCGGAAAAATTCTGGAGCTATGCGTCGCCGCAGGCGGATCTATTACCGGAGAACACGGCGTAGGTCGGGAAAAAATTAACCAGATGTGTAGTCAGTTTCAGCCTGATGAGCTAACCGTCTTTCATGCATTAAAAGCAGCCTTTGATCCCCAGCGCCTGCTTAACCCAGGGAAAAACATTCCTACCCTGGCACGCTGCGCCGAGTTTGGCGCAATGCATGTACACAACAACGAATTGCCGCACCCAGATCTGCCACGTTTCTGATCCGGGACCTAGTCTTTGAGCGCTATAGCCATTAAGAGCTATGACCATTAAGAGCTATGGCCATTAGATACTAGGAAGCATACTTATTAGGAATCATCATGACCGAACTAGCGATACATACTGCCGACCGGGATATCGCTGACGACCTGTGCGAACAGGTGCGCAGCGCCTATGCCGACCGCACGCCACTGCGCATCGTCGCTGGCGATACTCGCGCATTTTACGGCCGACCAGTAGAAGGCAAAGACCTTAATATGGCGGCTCATAGTGGTATTGTTTCTTATGACCCCGTCGAACTTGTCGTAACGGTGCGGGCAGGCACCCGTTTAAGCGCCCTTAATGCAGCGCTTGCTGAAAAGAACCAAATGCTTGCCTTTGAACCTCCCATTTTTGGTGAAGCCAGTACGATTGGCGGCGCCGTCGCTGCAGGGCTTTCGGGACCACGCCGCCCATGGGCTGGCGCCGCGAGAGACTTTGTATTAGGTACTCGGATTATTACCCAAGAAGGTAAGCTGTTGCGCTTTGGTGGTGAAGTGATGAAAAACGTCGCTGGATACGACCTCTCACGCTTAATGGTGGGCGCCCAAGGAACGCTGGGGGTGCTGGCGGATATTTCATTCAAAGTACTCCCCATTCCTACCTCCAACCACAGCCTTCGTCTAAGCATGGGCCTTAAAGATGCGCTCGGTAAGCTTGCCGAACTAGGACGACAACCGCTGCCTATTACTGCTGCTGCATGGCATGCAGGCGAACTATTTATTCGTTTAGAAGGTGGCGCAAGCTCAGTCAACGCCACCAAAGAGCGGCTCGGCGGTGAGCCGTTATCAGCAGACTTCTGGCAACAGTTACGCGACCATCAACATGCCTTTTTTGCGCCTGACGCTGCTAAAGCACTATGGCGCCTATCCTTGCCGCCGAATACCTCACCACTCTCATTAGACATTTCTGATAACGACATCTTCTATGATTGGGGCGGTAGCCAACGTTGGGTGAAAACCAGCGTGGCTGCAGATACGTTGCGTAAGGCTTGCCAGCAAGCTGGCGGGCACGCCACCTGCTTCACCCCCCATACTCAAGGCGGAGCAGAGTCACCGTTTACCCCACTCAACCCCGTGGTCGAAAAGTATCATCGCAACTTGAAGACCGAACTGGATGCCCACGGCATTTTCAACCCTGGTCGTCTTTATGCGGCGTTTTAATCAGGAGAGCTGACATGCAGACGCACTTTACCGATGCCGACCTTCAGAAACCTCACATCAAGGAAGCCGAGCGCATCCTGCGCACCTGTGTACATTGCGGCTTTTGCAATGCCACTTGTCCTACCTACCAATTGCTAGGCGATGAGCGAGACGGCCCACGCGGGCGCATCTACCTCATGAAAGAGCTACTGGAGAGTCGCGATGATGATGACCAGGTCACTGAAGAAACACGCCTGCATTTAGACCGCTGCTTAACCTGCCGCAATTGTGAAACCACCTGTCCCTCTGGCGTGGAATATCACAAGCTTTTGGATATTGGCCGTGCAGAAATCGATCGCCGAGTCCCTCGTCCAATGGCAGAACGCGCCCAACGCTATGCGCTGCGCAAAATGCTGGTAAGTCCCAAGCGATTCAAAGCACTTCTAACCCTAGGGCAAACCTTCAAACCCCTAGTGCCTGGCAAACTACGCAGCAAAATGCCGCCTGCGCCGGTTGATGCGGGCCTACGCCCCAACAGTCAACGCCATGCCCGCACAGTGCTAATATTAGAAGGCTGCGTTCAGCCTGGGCTTTCCCCCAACACCAATGCGGCAACTGCACGCCTGCTAGACCGCCTTGGCATTAGCGTAACTCCCATTAGCGAAGCAGGATGCTGCGGTGCGATTGATTTCCACCTCAATGCCCAAGACGATGGCCGCACTCGGATGCGTGCTAACATCGATGCTTGGTGGCCACATATTGAACAAGGTGCAGAAGCCATTGTTCAAACGGCCAGCGGCTGTGGTGCTTTTGTCAAAGAGTATGGCGACATGCTCAAAGACGACCCTACGTATGCCGCGAAAGCTCAAAAAGTCAGCACACTTGCCAAAGATATCGTCGAGATCCTCCGCGACGAACCACTGGAAACACTGCAGTTGAAAGCGCATCAACGCCTCGCATTTCACTGCCCCTGCACATTGCAGCATGCACAGAAACTCAACGGTGCGGTTGAAAGCGTACTTAGCAAGCTTGGCTTTACGTTAACGCCAGTGAAGGATGCGCATCTATGCTGTGGCTCAGCAGGCACCTATTCGGTCACCCAGCCGGAGCTTGCCACACAGTTGCGCGATAATAAGCTCAATGCACTGGAAGCCAGTCATCCAGAGGTTATCGTCACCGCCAATATTGGTTGCCAAACTCACCTTGCTAGCGCCAATCGCACTCCGGTGCGGCACTGGGTAGAGGTGGTTGATGCCGCCCTGGTATAAACACTAATTCTCTGTGCCGCGCTAACGAGCGTTTACAAGCAAATACGAGCGCGGCATTTTTCTTCCCTTGATAAAAAGGAAATATTGATGCAAACCAAAGCAGTTCTCGGCCAAGCCGACGTAGTTCAGGTACTAGATGCTGCTCAAAAAGAAGCTGATAACAACGGATGGCCAGTAACCATTGCGGTAACCGATGATGGTGGGCATTTGCTCGCCCTGCGCCGCTTAGATAATGCTGCGCCTTTCAGTGCAGACGTTGCCACGCAAAAAGCCCGCAGTGCTGCGCTGGGTCGTAAAGAAACACAAGTTTTTGAAGAGATGATTAACGGCGGCCGCACAGCATTTTTATCTGCTCCGCTACAAGGTTTACTGTCAGGTGGCGTTCCCATCATTGTTGATGGCAGCGTCGTGGGCGCTATAGGCATTTCAGGCGTGAAGCCTGACCAGGATGTGCAGATTGCCAAAGCGGGTGTAAGCGCTATTGCCTGACGCTAGCGTGCAGCTTAATGGCTGCACGTAATACGTTAGAGGTCTCGGTTACACGCAAAAAAAGCCCAGATCGATGATCTGGGCTTTTTGGAATTTGTTCGACTGAATTAACAAGCCGATGAGTGCTTAAATGGCGGACCGGACGAGACTCGAACTCGCGACCTCCGGCGTGACAGGCCGGCATTCTAACCAACTGAACTACCGGTCCGCATCAAGACACTGCTAAATGCTAATACTACCTGCTATTGCTACTTACCAACACCATGACACACCAGCATTTATAAGCAATTCAGAAGCACTTAAAAATGTTAGTTGAAATGGTGGGTGGTACTGGGTTCGAACCAGTGACCCCCAGCTTGTAAGGCTGGTGCTCTCCCAACTGAGCTAACCACCCAAAATATTGAAGAGCTGCTATCGCTTATCAATATTACTTCACTTTCAATGCTGGTTATCGTGGCGGACCGGACGAGACTCGAACTCGCGACCTCCGGCGTGACAGGCCGGCATTCTAACCGACTGAACTACCGGTCCGAATAGCGATAACTAGCTGACAGCATAAATTGATGATGGCGGACCGGACGAGACTCGAACTCGCGACCTCCGGCGTGACAGGCCGGCATTCTAACCAACTGAACTACCGGTCCGCTATGACATCAACTGTTACTGCTTCACGTTTCCAGGGCACCAAATAATGGTGGGTGGTACTGGGTTCGAACCAGTGACCCCCAGCTTGTAAGGCTGGTGCTCTCCCAACTGAGCTAACCACCCGCTGGTCACGTGGCGCTGCATTCTACAGAAGCTTGGCAATATGTCAACATGTTAAGTTTAAATTCCCGAACTAAACCAACGTGCTGTGATCTACCGATGCTTCCGCTCTCTGAGCGCGGACGAAGGATGCCGCATGTATGGCCGCTTCGTCAATCAAAACCTGCTGATTCGTACCAGAAGCGCGTCTGGGCTTAAAGTCGTGGTCACCATCAGCCAGCCACACAACATCAACATTCATGCCTAACTCATACCCCATGACATCGTCATAGGTACCGAAAGGATCCCGCTCGCCTTGCAGTATCTGCATAGGGCACTGGATAGCAGAAAAGTGAGACACACGAAGACGCTCGGGTTGCTTTGGCGGATGAAAGGGATAACCCGCTACAATGACTCCCTGGCACTGGCGCTCACTGGCAAACAACGAAGCGACACGCCCTCCCATGGATTTACCACCTACCCATAATGGTTCAGGCGCCAACGGCACAAGTAAGTCGTACCAACCTGCAAACTGTGCCAATGTTTGTTTGACTGGCGGCGGCGGACGGCGCCTACCCTGCTCGTTCATGTGTTGCATATAGGGAAGATCTATCGCCAACACTTGAACACCCTGAGCAGCTAGCGTCGCGGCAAATTGCCGCATAAATATTGAGAGATGCCCAGCTCCGGCACCGTGCGCAAGCAGTATTCGGCCTGCGTCAGAACGGCCTAAAACACTCAAAGGCCCGTAACCATCTACAACAAACCGCTGAATAGTAGGGCTATCCAGCCTATCGGGCAGTGCCTCTGCCGTGATAGGAATGAACCCTGCATCCGCATAATACGACACGCTTTTCTCCTAGTAATTTAGCGTTACATCTATTGGCGTGTTCAGCTTAAGGCGCGGCTGCGATAGAATCTATGCCGGATCTTGACCTGCATCATCAAGCGGGTGGCCGCACCCGTGCAAAATGCTAATGCAAAATGCTTCGGGTTACCCCCTAACCGCGTTCGATGGGAACATGAAATGAGCACAGCACTGGAACACCCGACCTACAACTACAAGGTAGTTCGGCAGTTCGCGATTATGACCGTTGTGTGGGGCATTGTTGGGATGACGATTGGCGTCATTCTTGCCGCACAATTGGTATGGCCGCAACTGAATCTCGGCTTACCTTGGACCAGCTTCGGACGCCTTCGTCCGTTACATACTAACGCCGTTATTTTTGCCTTCGGCGGCTCTGCGCTATTTGCGACGTCCTATTACGTCGTACAACGCACTTGTCAGGTTCGCCTTTTCTCTGACAAGCTCGCAGCGTTCACCTTCTGGGGGTGGCAAGCGGTCATCCTTTCTGCCGTGGTAACGCTGCCGCTAGGCTATACCACGACGAAGGAGTACGCTGAGCTTGAGTGGCCAATCAATATTTTGATTGCGGTCGTATGGATCAGCTACGCCATCGTCTTCTTAATGACAGTGAAAAAGCGCGCAACGCCTCATATTTATGTAGCAAACTGGTTCTTTGCTGCGTTTATCATAACCGTTGCCGTACTACACATTGTTAACAACGCTGCTATCCCCGTTACGCCGATGTACTCTACGTCGATTTACGCCGGTGCTGTGGACGCTATGGTGCAGTGGTGGTACGGCCACAATGCGGTTGGTTTCTTCCTGACGGCTGGTTTCTTGGGCATGATGTACTACTTCGTACCCAAGCAAGCGGAACGTCCGATTTATTCGTATCGCCTCTCTATCGTCCACTTCTGGGCGTTAATCATGATCTACATGTGGGCTGGCCCTCACCACCTGCACTACACCGCATTACCGAACTGGGCACAGTCACTCGGCATGATCATGTCAATCATCCTACTTGCCCCCTCTTGGGGTGGCATGATCAACGGCATGATGACCCTATCTGGCGCCTGGCATAAGCTACGTACGGATCCTACGCTACGTTTCTTAGTAGTGGCGTTATCGTTCTACGGTATGTCGACCTTCGAAGGCCCGATGATGGCGATTAAGACCGTTAACGCGCTCTCCCACTACACTGACTGGACCATTGGTCACGTTCACTCTGGCGCACTTGGCTGGGTAGCGATGATTACCATCGGCTCAATGTACCACCTGATCCCAAGGCTCTTTGGACGTACTGAAATGCACTCTGTTAACCTGATTGCGGTGCATTTCTGGCTAGCGACAATCGGTACCGTGCTGTACATCGCCTCTATGTGGGTCAACGGTATTATGCAAGGCTTGATGTGGCGCGCGATTAATGCCGACGGCACGCTAATGTACACCTTTGTAGAATCTGTCGAGGCTAGCGGCCCTGGTTACTTTGTACGCCTCATTGGTGGCCTGTTCTGGATCGTAGGCATGCTCATCATGGCGTTCAATGTCTACATGACCGTGAAGCGCCGCGAAGCTATCAGCCATCCAGCGCCACAAGCCGCTTAAACCGGGGAAGTTGAGACCAATGAAACACGAGATTGTCGAAAAGAACGTTGGCTTGCTCGCCGTGTTGATCCTGGTTGCGATCAGTTTTGGCGGCTTGGCCGAAGTCGTTCCGCTGTTCTTTCAAAAGGACACGACGGAGCCCGTTGAGGGGCTACGCCCCTTATCTGCACTCGAACTAGAAGGGCGTGACATCTACCGGCGCGAAGGCTGTGTCGGCTGCCATTCTCAGATGGTACGTCCTTTCCGGGCAGAAACTGAACGGTATGGCCACTATAACGTGGCGGGAGAGGAAGTTTACGAACACAACTTCCTATGGGGCTCCAAACGTACCGGTCCAGACCTTGCCCGCGTCGGCGGACGCTACAGCGACGACTGGCATCGTGCGCACATGTATAACCCTCGTGACGTAGTACCTGAGTCCATTATGCCCGCTTATCCCTGGTTGTTTGAGCGCACCCTTGATGGCGATGCAACGCCTAAAAAGATGCGTGCTCTACAACGGCTTGGCGTGCCCTATACCGATGAAGATATCGCCAATGCGACTGCCGAGGTGCGAGGCCAACAAGAGATTACTGCACTGGTCGCTTACCTACAGCAACTAGGAACTGTGCTTGAGGGCACTCGTTAAGCTATGGATACGGGAACTTTCCGCGGCCTTATCACGCTGATTTTGATTATCGCCTTTATCGGTATTTTTTTATGGGCCTACTCAAAGCGACGCAAACCAGACTTCGATGAAGCGGCAAACCTGCCCTTTGCCGAAAATGATGATAAGCAGCCGTTCCGTGATAAGCATGCTTCGCCTACAGACGAAGTAGATTCCCGCCACGACAGGGGAGATAAAAATACATGAATAATTTATGGGGTGACTCCTTATCCAGCTTCTGGAGCGCCTGGATCATCGTCATCACGCTGGGCACGATTGCACTGAGCGTCTGGATTTTGTTTGCTAACCGCAGAACTGACAAAACGCCAGATGCCGATGGCAACGTCGAGACTACCGGCCACGCAGCCGACGGAATCGAAGAGTATGACAACGCACTGCCTCGGTGGTGGTTCCAGCTGTTTGTACTTACCGTCGTATTTGCCTTGGGCTATCTGGTGCTTTATCCAGGATTGGGCAACTTCGCCGGAGTGCTGGGCTGGTCTCAAGAACGCCAGTGGGAAGAGGAAGTCGCCCGGGCGGATGAGCGTTTCACGCCTATCTTTGCTCAATATCAGGAAATACCTATTCCTGAGTTAGCAAGAGATGCTGACGCCATGCAGGTAGCCGAGCGCATCTACTTGAACAACTGTGCTGTGTGTCATGGCTCTAATGCCCAGGGCGGCTACGGTTTTCCGAACTTAACCAACGATGACTGGCTATATGGCGGTGAGCCGGAAAATATCCTGGCGACCCTCAACAACGGCCGTAATGGCTTGATGCCCTCTTGGCAGCAGCTCGGTGAGAACAACATAGAGAACCTCACTCAGTACGTACTTTCACTCTCTAACCTGGAGCATGATGAGGAGCGTGCAGCCAGCGGTGAAAGCACTTACATGGCCGCCTGCGCAGCATGTCACGCTCCCAGCGGCACAGGTAATACCGCGTTGGGCGCACCTGACTTAACCAACGATATTTGGCTCTATCAAGCACCTGGACAAAGCGTTGCTGACTCTGTCCGTCAAACGTTGCGCAATGGCCGTAACGGCCACATGCCTGCTCAAGCGGCTTATATCGGTGAAGAGCGTGTTCACCTAGTGGCAGCCTATGTGTATAGCCTGCGTTTTAGAGACTAACGCTAGGAAAAGCGGTATTCGTTGATACGAGGCATGAAGGGGGTGCGGTTTCATACCGCACCCTTTCTTCATCTACTGCCTGCTCAGGCACTTTCTCTATCCGTTACACTACTGTTTAGTGACACGGCGTACAGCATCGCTATCCGCGCGTCGGATGGTTAGCGCCACGATATCCATGCTGTCGCCCATTCCTGCCAAATATGAGCTGCGATCATCGCCATGGAAAAGATACCTAGCCAAGATATTACGCCGCCACCTGTGGGCCACCACACCCCGGGAGAGAGCTCTACCCAAGAGATGTACGCCAAGCGTCGTCACATATACGTGCGCGAAATTAAAGGCCTGTTTCAAAAAGTACGGCGCAGCGCTAACTGGGCACTGATGCTGGTTTTTTTCCTACTGCCATGGATTAACTGGGGCGATCGCCCTGCGATATGGTTTGATCTGCCAGGCCGAGAGTTTCATATCCTTGCCGCTACATTTTATCCGCAAGAGTTCGTATTGCTTTCATGGTTACTAATCATCTGCGCATTTGGGCTATTTTTTATCACCGTATTTGCCGGGCGCGTATGGTGCGGCTATACCTGTCCACAAAGCGTTTGGACATTTCTATTTATTTGGCTGGAGCACCGTATCGAAGGGTCTCGCAACCAGCGCATTAAGCTCGACAAACAGCCGGTGACAGTGGATAAAGTATGGCGCAAAGGCGCCAAACACATGGCTTGGCTGCTCATCGCCTTAGCAACCGGTATCACGTTTGTAGGCTACTTCACGCCAATTCGCGAGCTAGTTATGGCGTTACCTACACTGGAAGCTCACGGCTGGTCGTATTTTTGGGTTGGCTTCTTTTTGGTATTTACTTACTTGAATGCGGGCTGGCTGCGTGAGCAAGTGTGCATTTATATGTGCCCCTATGCTCGCTTCCAGTCAGTGATGTTTGATCGCGACACACTCATTGTGTCCTACGACGAAACACGTGGCGAACCGCGGGGGCGGCGTAAGAAATCGTTAAATCATGAGCAAGCGCGCGAAGCAGGCTTCGGTGACTGTATTGATTGTGAGCTTTGTGTCCAAGTATGCCCAACTGGCATTGATATCCGCGATGGCCTGCAGTATGAGTGCATCACCTGCGCCGCTTGCATCGATGCCTGCGACAGCGTGATGGATAAAATGGGTTACCCAAGAGGACTGATTCGTTATACGACAGAAAACGCACTGGAGGGGAAAAAAAGCCACCTTCTACGCCCTCGGCTACTTGGCTATTTTGCAGCGCTCGTCATTATGATCGGCGCGTTTGCCTGGGCGGTTAACGACCGCACGCCGCTTAACTTTGAAGCCGAGCGGGAACGCACGCAGCTATACCAAATGACCCGCGACGGGCAAGTTAGCAACGTGTACAACCTGACAATACGTAACCTAGATCACCAAGATCACACCTATCAACTCAGCGTGACAGGGCTGCCCAACTTAACGCTGGACAATACCTCCGTTAGTGTACCCGCTGGCGAGTCACGGACTCAGATAGTCACGGTAATTGCCGCACCGGAAACACTTACCCAGCCCAGCCACCCGATTACTTTTATGCTGCAGGCGCAGCACAACGAGAAAATCCGCCAAGAGCGTGAAACGCGTTTTTTAGGCGATATTAGGAGATAAAAAGACGATGTCTTCCACTGACGTTACACCTTGGTATAAGCAAGTTTGGCCCTGGTTTTTACTCGGGCTGCTAGGTGTGTCTATCTTTGCCAGTAGCACCCTAGCGGTGATGGCCTTACGCACGTCTGACGGTTTGGTGCAGGATGATTACTACGAGCATGGCCGTGCGATTAACGTTGTGATCGCCAAACAGGAGCGAGCCCGAGAACTCAATCTAACCGCCGAGTTACGCATTGACCCAATCACCAGTGACATTGTTCTCGATCTGGCTGGCGACGAACGCCCAGATACACTGTACCTAAAACTTATTTTCCCTACCCAAGATGATCGCGATCAGCAATTTATGCTTGAACACGTCCGTGATGGCCGCTATGTCGCCCAAGCGCCAGATAACCTTCAATACCGCTGGTACCTGCAGCTACAGCCAGAGGAGGAAGGCGCCGACTGGCGCTTAATAGGTGAAGCACGCTTCCCTGAAGAGAACCGTATTGCCCTGCTACCCGGGGGGCGTTCTGCGAGCGAATGAGCACCAGCGTCCTTAGCTGCTATCACTGCGGCAACACGGTGCCCGATGGGGCACCGTGGCGTATCAGCATCGACGATACACCACAGCCGCTTTGCTGCCCAGGCTGCGAGGCAGTCGCCCATGCGATTGTAGATGGCGGATTAGAAAGCTACTACCGCTACCGTACCGAGCTGCCTGAGCGCCCCGATGAACGTCAGGCCACCAAAGCTGAAACATGGTCAGTATTTGATGATCCTGGCCTGCAAGCCAAGTTCGTGCACTCCGATGGCGATGAAGGGCTGGTACGCGCCACTCTGGCGGTAGAAGGCATCACCTGTGCAGCCTGTGCATGGCTAATTGAACACCGTTTGAATGCTCTTGAAGGCGTTGCCTCAAGTGCAGTAAACCTTACCCATCATCGCTTGCGTGTCAGCTGGAACCCCAGCGTCATACAGCTTTCACAGCTATTCGCTGAGCTAGCCGCCATTGGCTACGATGCCCTGCCCTATGAGCCTGACCAAGCGCAAGCCCGTCTGCAGCATGAAGAGCGCATGAACGTGCGTCGCCTTATTGTCGCTGCGGTGGGCATGATGCAAGTCATGATGTTTTCAATCCCTATCTATGTGGCGGCCCCTGGCGAAATTAGTCCAGACTTTTACGCCCTTTTCCACTGGCTCTCGTTTGCACTGGCGACACCCGTCGTACTTTTTTCAGCACAACCCTTCTTCCGCAATGCACTGCGAGATCTGAAAACCGGCGTACTGGGCATGGATGTGCCGGTATCACTGGCTATTGGCGGGGCTTACCTAGCCAGTAGCTACGCCGTGCTCTTTGATGTTGGCGAGGTGTATTACGACTCGGTGGCCATGTTTACGTTTTTCCTACTGTTTGGCCGCTATGTAGAAGGCCGTGCTCGGCGGCGCAGTGGGCACAGTGGCAATGCTCTCAGCGACGTACTGCCAGTGTCGGCTACGCGCCTGGAAGACGATGGCAGCGAACGTATTTTACCTGCCAGTGAACTTGCCGCGGGAGACCGCGTACTTATTAAGCCTGGGCATGGTGTACCCGCCGACGGCGTGATCGAAGACGGCGAGTCTAGCCTGGATGAATCCATGCTAACGGGAGAGTACTTGCCCGTTACGCGACGGGTCGGTGACAGCGTTGTGGGCGGCAGCCAAAACATGGAGAACCCGCTAACCATCAGAGTCACCCATGCAGGCAATAGCGCCAGGGTTGCTGGGATTGTCGACTTAACCGACCGTGCTTTTGCCAGCCGCCCTCGATTAGCGCAAATGGCAGCACGCATGGCGCACCTGTTTGTGTTACGTCTACTAGTGGTCACCGTCTGCGTCACGCTCGCTTGGTGGTTTATCGACCCCTCACGAGTGCTGTGGATAATGCTTTCCGTGCTAGTTGTGACATGTCCTTGCGCACTGGCATTAGCAACTCCCACGGCCCTCACCGCTGGGCATGGCCAACTGCGCCAACGCGGCGTTCTCATAACTCGTGCCGACGCTATCGAATCACTCTCAAGCATCACACGGGTCATTTTTGATAAAACAGGAACGCTGACCCGCGGTGAGATGCAACTTACGCAAACACACCCTATTCAATCGTCACACGCCGCGCACCCCCTTAGTAGCGAACAAGCACAAGCCATTGCTGCTGCGCTTGAAGCCCACTCTGAGCACCCCATTGCCCGAGCATTTCGGCCATTTCGTGATGCCACGCTGCAGGCACGCAGCGTCAAAAGCGTTACCGGCAGTGGCCTTGAAGGGGTGCTCAACGGCACGACATGGCGTTTAGGAAAACCAGATTTTGCCTGCTCTTTCCCCCTCGCCTCACCCGGCGCTGGGCAGTGGCTATTACTGAGCCAAGACGACGAACCCCGCGCCTGGTTCAAGCTTCATGACGGTATCCGCGAGGATGCCGCGCAAACAGTCGCCGCACTCCAAGCCCGCGGGCTCGAAGTAGAGCTGCTGTCTGGAGACACTCAAGAGGCAGTAGAAAGCCTGGCTGAACAGCTCAACATCACCACGTGGCACGCAGGCAAATCCCCAGAGGGCAAACTTGAGCGGCTCCGCGAGCTGCAAGCGAAAGGCGAGCGGGTCGTCATGATTGGTGACGGCATTAATGATGTCCCTGTGCTGGCTGGGGCCGACGTTGCTATTGCTATGAACGGTGCAACAGACCTAGCCCGCACGCGCGCCGATGCTGTGTTACTCAGCCCACGCCTAATGCGCATTTTCGAAGCCATTGATATCTCATGTGCGACTCGGCGCATCATGCGTCAAAATATGATGTGGTCTGTTTGCTACAATTTTTCGGCACTTCCCTTAGCGGCAATGGGATTAATCCCCCCCTGGCTTGCCGCGATTGGCATGTCGCTAAGCTCTCTGGTGGTGGTCGGTAACGCACTACGCTTAACGCGCTGGCGCACGCCACCTACCCCCCAGGTTGCTTCTGCATCTCCGGTGACTGTATGACCATCTTATATCTGTTAATTCCGCTTTCATTAATTCTGCTGGGCTTGGCCGTGTGGGCGTTTTTCTGGGCCGTTAAGCACGACCAGTTCGAGGACTTAGAAGGCCCTGCCCACCGCATTCTGTTCGACAACGATGATAATGATTTAACGTCTGAGCAGCGCGCTGAACGTAAAAAAGCAGCGACCAAACAGGCATCTGATGATGACCACGAGCCCCACGCATGAATCCAGTTGGCCTTGACTTACCCCCGTTGCTAGCCGCCTTTGTGTTTGGCTTAATGGGGGGTGCCCACTGCATCGGCATGTGTGGTGGCATCATGAGCGCACTGACCTTTGCTGTTCCACCCAGCATGCGCCATCCCGCACGCATGGGGGGGCTCCTCGTCAGCTACAATGCTGGCCGCATTCTTAGCTACATGGTGGCGGGTGCCCTCGTCGCGTCGCTTGGCACGCTTCTTTCACTATCACCATCAGCAGGCGTGGCACTACAAGCCTTTGCTGCGCTAATGCTGATTTTGATGGCGTTGTATATCGCCAACTGGTGGAAAGGGCTTCTCAAAGTCGAAGCTGTTGGACGATATCTTTGGCGTTATATAGAGCCGGTCGGTAGGCGCTTGATGCCCGTAGTACATATTCCTCAAGCGTTTACACTAGGCGCACTATGGGGCTGGCTGCCATGCGGTTTGGTCTACTCCATGCTGGCTTGGAGCCTGGCGATTGCTGACCCGCTTGAAGGAGCTCTCCTAATGGGCGCTTTTGGATTAGGTACACTGCCAGCGCTGCTCGCTACTGGGTTAGCCGCACAGCAGCTCAGCCATTTAATCAGGCACCCCACCACCCGAACCATTGCCGCCCTGTCGATTATCGGCTTCGCCTTATGGCAGCTCTGGACCCTTATGTCGCTCACCGCACATTAAAGCCCCCTGCACGCCTTAACCCACCCTTAAATAGCTTGATATAGCTCAACGCTTTCGAAGTGACACTGCACTAACATATGGATCAATGTCTGAGTCATCACTTGGCTAGACCACACTGCCTTATTGCACTTTTTCCACTTCGGAGCGCTCATCATGCCCGTTCATGCCACTGCTGCCCTCTCACCAACACATACCGCAGTGCCTGGGGCAACTGCCTGGGATGAGGAACTGCTGCGCCGTTATGACAAGAGCGGTCCACGTTACACTTCCTACCCGACGGCACTTGCATTCAATGAGCGCTTTACCACCGATGACTTTACCCAGGCACTGAAGCGCAGCAACACCAGCCAGCGGCCGCTATCGCTCTACGTACATGTGCCCTTTTGTCGCAAGATTTGCTTCTACTGCGCCTGCAATAAAATTGCCACGAAAAATACTGCCCTGGCAGAGCCTTATCTTTCCAGGCTTGACCGAGAAATGGTGCTCACTGCACGCCACTTAGACACCTCACGCCCAGTGCAACAATTACACTGGGGGGGCGGCACACCGACTTTTCTTAGCCTAGCCCAAATGGGCGACCTGATTGATCGCCTAGATGCCCGTTTCGGACTATCCAGTGCAGCTGACCGCGATTATGCCATTGAGATTGACCCTCGCGAGGCGGACGTTTTTACGCTGCGCCACCTGCAGTCTCTGGGTTTTAACCGCTTAAGCCTTGGCGTACAAGATTTAAACCCGCAGGTACAGACAGCCATCAACCGTGTTCAGCCACGAGTACTGACTGAAACATTAATGGAGGAAGCTCACCGCCTTGGCTTTCGCTCGCTCAACCTTGATTTAATTTATGGGCTGCCATTCCAAACAGAAAAAAGCTTTGCCGAAACATTGAGCCAAGTGATCGAATTAAACCCCGCTCGGCTGTCTGTTTTTAACTATGCCCACATGCCAACCCGCTTTGCTCCTCAGCGCCGAATTAACGAAACAGACCTACCCAACGCCGATGAAAAACTGGCGATCCTACATACCACCATTGAGATGTTGACGAATGCAGGCTACGTTCATATCGGTATGGATCACTTTGCGCGCCCAGACGATAGTCTGGCAATCGCTCAACGCAACGGTACGCTACAGCGTAATTTCCAGGGCTATTCCAGCCACGCTCAGTGCGACTTAGTTGGCTTAGGTGTATCCGCTATTTCAAGGGTTGACGATGTTTACGCGCAAAACCCTACCCAGCTTAACCAGTATGAAGCGGCCTTAGATCAAGGAAGACTAGCAACCGTCAAAGGATTACGTTTAAATAAGGATGACCTAATACGCAGAGACGTGATCGAACGTCTAATGTGCGATATGCAGATTGACCTTGGGGCCATTGGCAAGCGCTGGCGAATTGATGCTGTTAGCTATTTTTCCATGGCACTTGAGCAACTAAAAACCGCTGAGCAGGATGGCTTGGTGACGTGCGATCAGCAAACGATTAGCGCGACACCCACAGGACGCTTGCTAATTCGTCACTTGGCAATGGCCTTTGATGCTCGACTGCCAAGCCAGACTACTCAGCGCTACTCGAAGATTTTATAAGCTTCTTGAGGCGTCTTGCCCCTGCGCCCATGATGGCGAACGAGAAAGGGAGAATCACATGTCACACCCCGTTAGCCAACGACGTTCACTGCTGCAAGAGGCGCGCTGCCAAACCTGCAGCCTGAGCTCGTTGTGTCTACCGCTCGCATTAGAGCTTGAAGACATGAGCCAGTTTGACGCCATCATTCGCCGCCGCGCGCCGCTGAAAAAAGGCGAACCACTATTTCGCCAAGGCGACCGCTTCACCAGTGTATATGCCGTTCGTTCAGGAAGCCTAAAGCAGGTGACGAGTGAAGGTAATGGTAATGACCAGCTGACGAACTTCTATCTTCCCAGCGAGCTGGTTGGCTTAGATGGGATTGATGAAGAACACTATCCAGGCAGCGTTATCGCACTGGAAACGACCACTGTCTGCGAGATTCCCTTTGACCGCCTAGACCTGCTTTCTGAAGAGCTGCCTGAATTACGCGGTCAGCTTTACCGCAGTATGAGTAAAGAATTACGCGATGACCGACGCATGATGCGCCTGCTATCACGCAAGACTGCTGACCAACGTCTTGCTAGCTTTTTAATTACCCTTTCCGACCGTTTCCGTCGACGGGGCTACTCACCTTATAGCTTCCGGCTTTCCATGTCCCGCGCCGACATTGGTAACTACTTAGGCCTTGCAGTGGAAACCGTCAGCCGCATTTTAAGCCGCTTTCAGCAGCAAAATGTGGTGGCTGTTTCAGGCCGCGAGGTGAACATTCTTGATATGCAACGCTTGATCACCTTAGCCGAAGAGGAAGAGCTATCGGCTAGCCCACGTTAAGCGCCTGAATTCGTCCCTCCATCAGCGCCGCTTGCTTGGCTTCCAGGCCTTTAAAATCAAATAGCTGGCGGTCTGCCAACTGCGAAGGAGCGACATTGGTGACCGCTTTAAACATGCTCTCCAAGCGCCCTGGGTGCTTTTTATCCCACTCAGCGAGCATGTCCTTCACAATTTGCCGCTGAAGGTTGGGCTGAGAGCCGCACAAATTGCAGGGAATAATGGGAAATTCCATCAGACGAGAAAACTCAGCAATATCCGCCTCTTTGCAGTAGGCAAGAGGACGAATCACAATATTTTTTCCATCATCAGACAAGAGCTTGGGCGGCATTGCCTTCAAGGTGCCGCCAAAGAACATGTTAAGAAACAACGTTTCTAAAATATCCTCACGATGGTGCCCAAGGGCAATTTTCGTCGCCCCAATTTCCTCGGCAAAGCCATACAGAGAGCCACGTCTCAGTCGTGAGCAGAGCGCGCAGGTCGTTTTTCCCTCAGGGGTTTTCTCCTTCACCACAGAGTAGGTATCACGCTCTAGAATGTGGTATTCAACACCCACTTTATCTAGGTACTGGGGCAGCACGTGCTCAGGAAAGCCCGGCTGTTTTTGATCCATATTCACCGCCACCAGCGAGAAATTAACCGGAGCATTGCGCTGCAGATTCAGTAGTATCTCCAGCATTGTATAACTATCTTTGCCACCTGACAGGCATACCATCACCCGGTCACCTTCATCGATCATTTGATAATCGATGATCGCGTTGCCTACTTCTCGCCGCAGTCGTTTTTGTAATTTATTGAATTCACGTTTCTTTTTAGCGTCATTATGCGCAGACTGCAGTCGTAAGCTATCAACAGAAGAACCGTCAACAGAAGGCATATCTGCCACAGCGGGGTCAAAGTAATCAGGTTGTTGCATGGTGTAAGCACTGCCGATGGTAGAAGAAGCAGCGTGCATTCTAACAATACTCGCCACCACCACCCAACATAAACCCAGCCAATCACGCTGGAAAAGTGCTTGGTATTAAGCTTCGCGTGCCATCTCACGCTGCAGACGCAGATACAAAAGCGCACTGGCGGTAGCATCACCCAACACACCTAGCCACTGGATGCCCGGCACTTGCCAGCGGGCGAGCGCCTCTGTGATTTGGCTGGCGGTATCACAATGGGGGTGCAGACGGCGTAGCTGCCGGTGATGCAACTTAGCCACATCTACCTGAGCGTTGGGTACCCCAAAGCCCAGCCCCGTTTTAAACAGACCATTCAGACACTCCACAGCGTGATCCAGTTGCCAGCCGATAAGCGGGCGATTACCAATAAACTCAGCCAATGAGCCAAGGTTGTCAGCGTCAGGAGTGAGCACGGATTCCGTCGCGTACAGCCGATGATGGCGACGTAGCGTGGCTGGGCAGGCACGTTGCGCATCCGCAAAGGTAGCCACCCAGGCCTGACTGGTATGCACTCGGTGCGGACTCAACACCACGGCGGCTAAGCTAACCACAGGTAATCGCCCGGGGCTCACCTGACAGGCAAGCGCAACTACCTCCTCTCCCATATAGGGCTGAAACAGCCATGCATAGGGGGAGTCGGCCCAACGCCTGCGGTCACTTTCGCGCTGCATCAACGTGCGTAACGAGCCGCTGAACAGTGACACATGCCTATCTAACAAGCGCATTCCGGTCACGAATACTCCAAGTGGTAACGGTGGGAGAGCCGCTGTTTAAAATCTTTTACGATATGCAGCGCCTCACGCAATAAATCGCGCTCTAGGGACGAGAGCTCTTGCACGACAACACGGTTACTGCGCTGTGTTGAAGTCTCATCCAGCGTTTGCAGTTGCTGCCTTAGACGCAGCTCAGTAAATAGTGCTAGCGCCTCGCCAAGATCTTCAGCAAAGCGTCGATCCAGGCGGCCATCTGCCGCCAGTGCATCCAAGCGATCTAAGGTAGACGTGGCATTGATTCGGCGTTCAAGCGCCATGGTACGCACCCCATGGACGATGGGAAAAATGCCCCCTTTTTTAATATCAATCCCGTGCTGAGGCTTTTTTAAAGAGCCAAACAGCGTCAGCGGTGTAGAAAAACGCAAGGCCGCCCGGGCAAAGTAAGACAGCAGCAGCTCATCACGGGAACAGCGTTCAAATAGCGCAGTGCGCACACTGTCCAGCAGCTGTGGATTACCAGCAACGCCATGGGCATCCAACAAAATGGCTAGCTTCATCAAACTATCGCCATCTCTGTCGCTGACCCATTTGGCAATATTGCTCTTCCATTGAGATACGCTACCCACCCACTCAGGATTGGACACCATAATATTGCCCGGACATGGCGGGTAGCCCAGCTGAATCAGCGTCTGCGTTAGCGCGTTCATGTCTTTGGACAACGCTGGCCAATCGCAGCCGTCTGCCAAAATCAAACCGTTATCTTGATCTGTTTTGAGAATCTGTTCGCCACGACCTTCGCTGCCCATGACCATGAGACAGCTTTGAGTGTGGTACTCCTCTGGAATAATAAACGACCATGCCTTGTTCATAATCCGGCCATTAAGTGCCGCCAACAAATCCATGGCAAAGCGTAACTTGACGCCTTGCGCCATCAGCGCGTTGACCAGCTCAGGGGTACGTTGACTAGCTGCAGCCAGCTCCTCAAGGTTACTGGCTTGCTCGACTTGCAGGCTGACCACATAGCTGCGGCTTGAAAAGAAGCTCAGCACATCCGTTAGCTCTACCACACCTTTAAGTTCGCCTTGCTCCATCACCACTACCCGCGCCACTTTGTGCCGCGTCATTAACACCAACGCTTCAAACAGGTACTGCTGGGGCGTCACGGTTACCAGCGAAAAATGGGCCACGGCTTCTATCGGCGAGTCGTGCTGACAGTTATGTAGTATCAACCCATTGAGCAAGTCGGTTTTGGTCACCATGCCAACCTTGCTGGGCGTGTTCACCAGCAAGCTGTCAGCATGGCTATCATTGAGCTGACGCACGGCAGTGGCAATGGTCACAGTGGCGTCCACCGTTAAGGGATCTCGCATGCATTCACTAACTTTAGCCAGCATAAAGCCAGCCATGGTCACGCCACCGTCAGCGCGCTTTTCCGTCAGTAGCCGAGCTTTGTGAGATAGCGACTGCTTAAAGAAGTGCTCAAAATCCGGATGGCGGCGGCACAGCTTCATAAAAAGCGCCTTGGGCATTACATAACACAAGCACTCTTGCTCAGCTTGGAAGCGGTACCGACTCTTGCCATTAAGAATACTGATCGCACCAAACAAATCGCCTGCCGTGTAGTGACCTATTCGCGCACTAGATGCTGGCAACGTAGGGTCAAGCTCGGCAACTTCACCTTTGTGAATCAAAAAAACAGACTCACCCGCCTGACCCGTTTCGAGAATAATCTCGTCACGATCAAAGTAGGCAATGTCCATGCCTCGGCGAACATGGTCACGCCCCTCTTCATCAATCAGGGTGAAAGGCAGTTGGGAAAGATCAACTTCAATCATTATTGACCCCACTAAAGCGCGATGATTTGAAAGCACGACTAAAGGAGTGATTATTTTTTAACCAGCTCCACTCATTATACTTTCCGCTATAACGCTAACGTCGAAACGACGTTCGTTGAAAGACCAAAGTAGTGTCACTTTTAGAGCAACTTCTCTGGCTAACTTTCTCGACCAGCTTAAAACTTTTTATGCACCTTTGCTAAAAGTAGCAAACATTGCTTTTTAGCGAGCTATAGACCATCGTCCTATCATATCATCAGAAACCTTAAAAAAACCAAAAATATAATTAAAAACAAATACTTATATTAAATAAAAAGCATCGAACTAGTACCTTAAAGCGCATTGATACCAAAGTCTGGGATTTATTTTTGGCATTTATTGCCCACTATTAACAATGAGCTCTACAAGGTAATCATGCGTTACTCACTAAATGCTTACCAAGCCACTGAAGAGGATTACAGCTTACACCTAAACTGTGTAGTGCCGCATCACTATCAAGTGGCTCGACTAGGAGTAAAACGCGCAATACCAACTCACCGCGGACAATTAAAAAGAGCGGTTTTCTATGAAGGGCTACCCTAAATGGATCACTTGCTATCCTAAGTTCACTTTCCAACCCTAAAAATCACAACTGGAGAGCAACATAATGGCAGACGACAAATCCAATGCTGCTGACTATTGGAAAGCCAACGTACGGTTAATCTTCGGGTGCTTAGCAGTATGGGCATTCGTATCTTACGGATGCGCCATCCTGTTTCGTCCGCTGTTGGCGGGCATTCCCGTTGGTGGGACTGACTTGGGCTTCTGGTTTGCTCAGCAAGGCTCCATCCTCACGTTTATTGTGCTGATCTTCTTCTACGCCTGGAGAATGAACAAGCTCGACCAAAAATTTGGCCTTGGGGAGTAAGCCAGCATGAGCCAGTTTGCAATTAACTTACTGTTTGTTGGCGCGTCCTTTGCGCTCTATATCGGTATTGCGATATGGGCACGGGCCGGGTCAACCAAAGACTTCTATGTCGCCGGCGGCGGCGTTCACCCTATCACTAACGGTATGGCCACCGCCGCCGATTGGATGTCAGCCGCATCCTTCATCTCCATGGCGGGTCTGTTGGCCTCTGGCGGGTACGCCAACTCCAGCTTCCTCATGGGCTGGACCGGAGGCTACGTTATCCTCGCGATGCTGCTTGCTCCTTACCTACGTAAGTTTGGTAAGTTCACGGTACCTGACTTTATCGGCGACCGCTTCTACAGCAACACGGCACGCTTCGTCGCCATTGTCTGCTTGATTGTTGCCTCCGTTACCTACGTCATTGGCCAAATGACCGGTGCGGGTGTTGCGTTCTCACGCTTCTTGGAAGTTAGCAATACCTGGGGCATCTGGATCGCTGCACTGATCGTCTTCCTCTACGCTGTATTTGGCGGCATGAAAGGGATTACCTACACTCAGGTCGCTCAGTATGTGGTGTTAATCATCGCCTATACTATTCCAGCGGTATTTATTGCCATGCAGCTTACCGGCAACCCGATCCCGATGTTCGGTATGTTTAGTACTCATACAGAATCCGGCGTTCCACTGCTGCAAAAACTCGATGAAGTCGTCACGGCACTAGGCTTCCAAGACTACACCGCTGATGTTGATAACAAGCTCAACATGGTGCTGTTTACGCTTTCATTGATGGTAGGTACCGCCGGTCTTCCTCACGTCATTATTCGCTTCTTCACAGTGCCAAAAGTCGCCGACGCACGCTGGTCTGCCGGCTGGGCGCTGGTGTTCATTGCACTGCTGTACCTCACTGCACCTGCGGTTGGTTCTATGGCTCGCTTGAACCTAACCACCACGATCTACCCAGACCTTGCAGGCCAGGTAGAAAATGTCGAGGAGGCTTTGCAGTCGTCGATCCAACACGGTGAAATCACCTCAACTGACGCACAAGGCTATGCACCTGCCGACCAGTGGACAAACCACCCAGACATCCCTGAGTGGATGGTGACCTGGGCAGAAACCGGTCTGATTCAGTTCCGCGACCTCAATGGCGATGGCCGCATCCAGATGTATAACGGCAGTGCCGATTTCTCAGACCTAGGCTGGGCAGGCAACGAGCTGGAAGTTAACAACGACATCATGGTATTGGCTAACCCCGAAATCGCGAACTTACCAGGCTGGGTTATTGGTCTTATCGCAGCGGGTGGTATCGCAGCGGCTCTCTCAACAGCGGCTGGCCTGCTATTGGCGATCTCCTCTGCTATCAGCCATGACTTGATCAAAACAATGATCAATCCGAAAATTTCTGAAAAAGGTGAGATGCTAGCCGCACGGATCTCAATGGGTGGCGCCATCCTTCTGGCAACCTACCTTGGGCTTAATCCGCCAGGGTTTGCAGCACAGACCGTTGCACTTGCCTTTGGTATCGCCGGTGCCTCGCTGTTCCCAGCGCTAATGATGGGGATTTTCTCCAAGCGTATGAATAGTAAAGGTGCAATTGCCGGTATGCTGGCTGGCTTGGTCTCGACCTTGCTGTATATCTTCACCTACCTGGGCTGGTTATTTATTCCAGGTACCAATATGCTTGCCAACACGCCAGATAACTGGATTATGGGTATCTCGCCGCTTTCCTTCGGTGCGGTAGGGGCGATGATCAACTTTGCAGTTGCGTTTGCTGTCTCTAGCGCAACGGAAGAGCCTCCCCAAGAGATTCAAGATCTGGTAGAGAGCGTACGTTACCCGAAAGGTGCTGGCATGGCGGTTGACCACTAACCCATCACTGCTAAGTCATCACTGTTCCTCACTGCATTGGCTGATTGCCACTAGGTGAGGAACCACACCTTACCATCGGGCTTCCTCAGGGAGGCCCGATGTCATTTAGAAAGGATATTTTATGATATGGCACCTAGTTGCTGCTGTATTTGCGGGGCTTGCCGCCGCAGGGATTGGCCTGTTACTCAGAACACTTAGCCGTAAGCGATTACCCAAATGGATCGTGCCTGTCTTTGGTGGTTTAGGCATGCTGGGATATCAGGTTTCCACCGAATACAGCTGGTTCGAGCACAAGCAAGAGCAGTTGCCTAGCTCTGCAGAAGTCGTCGCCAGCGAGACCAGCAGCGCCGTGTGGCGACCATGGACATTCGCTTTCCCTATCACAACCAAATTCACGGTTATCGATCGCGATAGCGTTCACGTCAGCGAGTCGCCAACACGGGTTGTAGAGTTCATGCTTTATCAGTTCGAACGCCATCATATTGATGCCGTGACCGCTCAGGGGTACCTGCTTGACTGTGCCTCTCGTGAATTAGTACCGATGGATACGGTAGGCGGCGAACTGGATACCCAGGCTATACGTATTTTGCGTCAAGATTCAGGAATTTACACAGCGTTATGCGCCTCCTAACGATCAAACGTAACACCTGAAGGAGCCATCTCGGCCACTGACGCTGTGATGATTTTCCCCTAGAATAGCTACCCTTACCTTTCGAACAGGTACTTTGCATTTTTAGAGTAGCGGTCTATCGCGTTTAGAGTCGCTACTTTCGCGCCAGCTTAAGGCTGACCATGAACCTGACCGAACCCGCCCAGCGGGTGGGTGCTTGTGGGGAAATTACATGTTTCATGGCGGAGTCCTGATTGCCGTATCGCTGCTGTATATCGCGATTCTGTTTGGTATTGCCTGGTTTGGCGACCGCCGGGCACGCACCCATGGTGCCAGCCGTCGCAGGCCTATTATTTACAGCTTGGCACTGGCCATTTACTGCACATCATGGACGTTTTACGGTGCAGTAGGACAAGCCGCGACGGCTGGCTGGTCGTTTGCCAGTATCTTTGTTGGTCCTATTCTGACGTTTTTACTATTTTGGCCGGTACTAGCCAAAATGATTCGCGTTGCCAAACATCAAAATGTCACGTCCATTGCCGACTTTATTGCCTCCCGCTATGGTAAAACACAGTCTCTAGCAGCGTTTGCCAGCCTTGTTGCACTGATCGGCACCCTCCCTTACATCGCCCTTCAGCTGAAAGCAGTCTCTACCTCCTTTAGCGTCCTTACCGACGCCGCGGACATGACTCACACCCCGTTATTTGGCGACACCGCCTTTTACGTGGCAATCGTGATGGCTATTTTCGCGATTCTGTTTGGCACTCGGCATACCGATGCGACCGAGCACCATGAAGGGCTAATTCATGCAGTCGCTTTTGAGTCCTTAGTAAAGCTACTGGCCTTTGTTGTGCTCGGTGCTTTTGTGACCTGGGGCATGTTCGGCGGATTAGGCGAACTGATGGGCCACGCCGAAAACCAGCTGGAATTACAGCGCCAGCTAGCTAACCAGGATTTTGGCCAAAGTTTTTGGGCGCAAACCCTACTTGCCATGCTGGCGATACTTTGTCTCCCACGCCAGTTCCATGTTGCCGTTGTGGAGAACATCCACCCCGACGATGCCAGCAAAGCGCGCTGGCTGTTCCCCTTATACCTGCTGGCCATTGCATTTTTTGTCGTACCGCTGGCCGCCGCTGGCCTGCTGCTGTTTTCTGAGAGCGGTGTAGAGCCAGATACCTATGTACTGGCGCTCTCCATGGCATCAGGACAGCAGTGGCTGACGCTACTGACCTTTATTGGCGGTTTTTCGGCGGCGACCGGCATGGTCATCGTCGCCGCCGTCGCTGTTTCTATTATGATTTCTAATGAAATTGTGATTCCAGCCCTATTCAGGTTGCGCTGGTTCGATACCAAGGCGCGCGACTATGGGCGCTTAGTGCTACGTGCGCGCCGCCTCACTATTGTCGCTGTTCTAGCGATGGCCTACGGCTTCTACCAGCTCATTGCGGAATTCGCTTCGCTGGCTTCCATTGGCATGCTCTCGTTCGCAGCCGCTGCTCAGTTTGCGCCTGCGCTAATTGGCGGGCTCTACTGGAAACGCGGCAACCGCCTCGGCGTTATCGTTGGCATGAACGCTGGCTTTGCGATCTGGACATATAGCTTGTTAATGCCCGCAATGATCAATGCAGGCGTGCTTCCAGCCGCTTGGCTCTCAGGTGGTCCTTTAGGACTTGTCTGGCTCACCCCTACCGCGTTGTTTGGCCTGAATCTTGGCGACTCCTTCACCCACGGTGTCATGTTGTCGCTGGGCATTAATCTTTTCTGCTATATCTTTGTATCGCAAGTTACCTCTCAGCGCGTGGTCGAACGCATCCAGGCATCACTGTTTGTTGATAGCGTCGAAACCCGCCAAACATCAGTTAACCGGCCTTGGACAGGTGCCACCACTGTCGGTGACCTAAAAGTACTCTGTGAGCGCTTTCTTGGCGCAGACCAGGTGGACCGTGCGTTTGAGGATTACGCTCGCCGAACAGGTAAACCCCTGGATGACAGCACTCGCGCCTCCATTGATGTTATTCAGTTTACCGAGCGCTTTCTTGCCTCTGTGTTAGGTGCATCATCGGCGCGAATTGTGGTTAACTCTGCGCTTCAAGGCCGGGGGATTGGGATCTCAGATGTTATCTCCATCGTTGACGAAGCCTCCCAGGTCTTAGAGTTCAACCGCGCCTTGTTGCAAGCCACTATCGAAAACATCAACCAAGGCATTAGCGTGGTTGACCAAAACTTGCGGCTGGTCGTCTGGAATCAGCGCTATTTAGAGTTATTCCGCTTCCCCGATCATTTGATTCGCGTTGGCGCGCCAATGGATCGTATTTTTCGCTACAACGCCCATAACGGCGAATACGGCCCCGGTGACCCTGAAGAGCACGTACAACTGCTATTAGATAACATTCGTGATGGCCAGCCACATCGCTACGTGCGCTACCGCCAAGATGGTAGCGTACTGGAAGTGCAAGGCAATCCGATGCCGGGTGGCGGTTTTGTTTACACCTACCAAGACATTACCCAGCAAAAGCGCATCGAAGAGGCGTTGATTCGCTCAGAAAACAATATCCGTATTTACACAGACAATGTGCCAGCGCTTATTGCCTACTTTGATAAAGAGTGTCGCTACTTATTCACCAATCGTGCCTACGAACAAGCCTTCGACATTGACCGCAATGCCGTGATTGGTCGGCGATACGAAGACGTATTGCCGGTTAAAAAGGCCGAAGAGCGCATGCCCTGGGTACAGCGCACTCTCGCAGGCGAACGTGTCAGTTTTGAAGTATCAATGCGCGTTAACGACGCCATGCGCTATATGCTGGTCACGTATACGCCCCACTTTGGCGATAGCCAATCGATTTTAGGCTTTTTTGCGCTTTACCAAGATATTACCGAGCGTCGCCAAGCTGAAATCGCCTTGAAAGAAACCAACGAAACCCTTGAAGAGCGAGTACGCGAGCGGACACAAGCACTGTCCGAGGCCAACGCGGCGTTGCGCCAAGAGAACCGTGTGCGCGCCGAAGCAGAGCAGGCACTGCGCCAAGCAAAACAGTTAGCCGAGGATGCCAACGCGTCTAAAACGCGCTTTTTGGCCGCCGCCAGCCACGATCTGTTGCAACCACTGAATGCGGCCCGGCTATTTACCTCTGCTTTAATGCAAAACGTCACCACTAGCGACACTCAGCGAATTATTGGCCATATTGATAACTCTCTTCAAGCTGCGGAAGAGCTGCTGGGCACCCTTCTGGACATTTCCAAACTCGATGCTGGCGCGCTAACACCTCGCCGAAGCCACTTCGCACTGGCGGATATCTTCCGGCCACTGCGAGCTGAGTTTGAGGTCATGGCGGATGACCGTGGACTTGATCTCGTCGTCGTGCCAACGCAACTATGGGTAGACTCAGACCCTCAAATGCTACGCCGTATTGTGCAGAATTTTCTCTCTAATGCGATTCGCTACACCCAGGAAGGCCGCGTACTGCTGGGGTGTCGTCGACAGAATGGACGCCTTTCCATAGAGGTATGGGATAGCGGCCCAGGCATTCACGAGTCGAAACTGACAGAAATTTTCCAAGAGTTCCGTCGCCTCGATCAGGTATCTCGTCACAAAGAGAGCGAAAAAGGCCTAGGGCTGGGGCTTTCCATTGCTGACCGCATGAGCCGTGTGCTTGACCACCCCATCAAAGTGCGTTCTTGGGAAGGCGTAGGCACCGTATTTGCCGTCAGCGTACCTATTGTGGCAACGCGAGCAGTGACTGCAGCAGACCAAGAACCTCAAGCCAAACGCAGTGGTAACAAGCTGGCGGGCACCCGCATTGTGTGTATTGATAACGAAACACTCATTCTAGAGGGCATGACAGCCATGCTAAGCGGCTGGGGATGCGAGGTATTTACTGCGACCAGCATCGGTGGTGCAAAATCGATTCTGCGTAATATGGATGGTGACCCCGATGCCATTTTAGCGGATTACCACCTGGACAACGAAGTAACTGGGCTTATGGCACTTGAAGCACTTAGCGAGCGCCTAGACGGAGAGGTGCCTGGCATTGTGATTACCGCCGATCGCACAGAAACAGTTGCCGAAGAGATCAAGCGAGCGGGTTACCAGCTACTACTGAAGCCAGTCAAACCTGCAGCGCTGCGCGCCCTTTTAACACGTACACTGCAGGCAAGCCGAGCAGGAGGGAAAACGTAATGATACACCATACCGTCATTCCCGAAGCGAGACAGATGCACCACACCGTCATTCCCGAATGGGGTTATCAGGAATGACAGAGCGGCGAGACACGCAGTAACTTATGAGTCGTTTTATATCAATCACTTACCCATCAAGAAGAAACTTTCGGCGGCTCTACTTCAAGTTTTTGAGCAGCAATAACTGCCTGGGTGCGCGAGTGTACTCCCAGCTTGCGCAGAATTGCAGTCACGTGAGCCTTAATCGTTGCTTCTGAGACGCTAAGCTCATAGGCGATCTGTTTATTCAGCAAGCCTTCGGTCAGCATATTGAGCACACGAAACTGCTGCGGTGTCAGCGAGGCAATGGCTTCCGCAAAACGCGACTCTTCTTCACTGGTTTCATCTAATACATTTGCCAACGCTTCTGGCAGCCACACTTCCCCTTGCAGAATTTCTCCCACCGCTTCAGCAATCAACTGTAGCGAGGACGATTTAGGAATAAAGCCTGATGCACCATAGTCAATTGCACGGCGCACTACATAGGGCTCGTCGCTGCCTGAAACAACTGCCACCGGAATATCGGGCATCTGACCACGCAGTTGAATCAAACCTGAGAAGCCATGCGCTCCTGGCATATGTAGGTCTAGCAAAATCAAATCAGCATCTGGATGTCGATTAACGACCTCAGTGGTGGCTTCCATGGTGTCGGCTTCGACAATCTCAGCCTGGGGGGCTAACTGGCGCAACGCCTGGGTGAGCGCTGCACGAAACAGCGGATGGTCGTCTGCGACGATAAACTTATGGGCTACTGCCATGGATATTCCTCCGGTTCCTCGAGCAGCGGGGTTGGCTGCCGCCGCGACGCTAGGCTCATACGGTTGAAGCATGGTACCCCATGGGCTTCGTCATTCCCAAGCATCACATGCACAATTTGTCATCTCTACGTCATCCCGATAGAAATAACAGTGCCGGCTCCATGGCCGGCACTGCAACGGATACCCCTAGTTTGCCTTATTTAACATAGCAAATGAATGACATCCGTCATTGAAAAATGCCCCCATTAGTAGGATAACCGGGGGCATAGAGGGTTACTGATTCGCACGATGCTCAATGAGCTCATCGACCACCGATGGGTCTGCCAGCGTACTGGTATCACCCAAACCGTCACACTCATTAGCAGCAATTTTGCGTAGAATCCGACGCATAATTTTACCCGAACGTGTTTTAGGCAGACCTGGTGCCCACTGAATCACATCCGGCGATGCAATCGGGCCAATGTCTTTACGCACCCACTGGGTAAGCTCTTTTTTGAGTTCATCAGAGGGGTCAATACCATCACCAAGCGTCACGTAGATATAGATGCCCTGCCCCTTGATATCGTGGGGGAAGCCAACGACTGCCGCTTCCGCGACTGCAGAGTGAGCCACGAGCGACGACTCGATTTCAGCCGTACCCATACGGTGGCCAGAGACGTTAAGCACATCGTCTACACGCCCTGTAATCCAGTAATAGCCATCTTCGTCTCGACGGCAGCCATCTCCCGTAAAGTACATGCCATCGTAGGTCGAAAAATAGGTCTGTACAAAACGTTCATGATCTCCCCAGATCGAACGTGCCTGCCCCGGCCAAGAGTCAAGCAATACCAAATTTCCCTCAGTCGCACCTTCCAGCGTATTGCCCTCGTTATCAACCAGTGCTGGCTTCACACCAAAGAAAGGCGTAGTGGCAGAGCCGGGTTTTAGATCCGTGGCACCGGGTAGTGGCGCAATCATGATGCCGCCGGTTTCGGTTTGCCACCACGTATCAACAATCGGACACTTCTCATTGCCGATCACGCGATAGAACCACTCCCAGGCTTCAGGGTTAATGGGCTCTCCAACAGAGCCCAACAGGCGCAGCGATTCACGCTTACTTGAATCCATCACGTTATCGCCATGCGCCATAAGTGCACGCACGGCAGTCGGCGCCGTATAAAGGATATTAACCTGATGTTTATCGACAATTTCACCCATACGGCCATGGCTTGGGTAGCTCGGCACGCCTTCAAACATCAGCGTGGTTGCACCGTTGGCAAGCGGTCCGTACACGATATAGCTGTGCCCCGTCACCCAACCAACATCCGCCGTACACCAGTACACCTCACCCTCTTGATAGTCGAAAACGTACTGGTGGGTCATCGCTGCATAGGTGAGGTAGCCACCAGTGGTATGCTTAAGGCCTTTCGGAGCCCCAGTAGAACCGGAGGTGTAGAGAATAAACAACGGATCTTCCGCACCCATGGCTTCAGCTGGGCACTCAGTAGACTGTTTATCGACCAACGTCTCGAACCAGATATCGCGCCCTTCCTGCCACTCGATATCCCCACCGGTACGCTTCACCACCAGCACGTTTTTACACACATCGGTGCCGTCGCGCGTCAGGGCCGAATCAACGTTCTCTTTAAGGGGGACGTGCTTACCACCACGCACCGACTCATCGGCAGTAATCACTAATTTAGAATCTGACCCCATTACTCGCTGAGCCACCGCATCCGGCGAAAAGCCACCAAATACAACGGAGTGCACAGCACCGATACGGGCACACGCAAGCATGGCCATGGCCGCTTCTGGAATCATTGGCATATATAGCGTGACCGTATCGCCTTTCTTGATGCCTAACGATTTCAGGCCGTTGGCCAGCTGATTGGTGCGCTCGTAAAGCTCGCGGTAAGTAATATGCTTGGAATCGTTTGGGTTGTCGCCTTCCCAGATAATCGCCGTTTGGTCGCCACGCTTTTCCAGGTGTCGGTCTAAACAGTTAGCACTAACGTTAAGCTCACCGTCTTCAAACCAGCGGATATCAACATTGTCTCGTGCGAACGAGGTATTTTTGATCTTGGTCGGCGTCTTAATCCAATCAAGTCGCTTTGCTTGCTCGGCCCAAAAGCTCTCTGGGTCGTCCATGGACTGCTGATACATTGCCGCATATTTATCTTTATCGGCCCATGCACTGGCGGCGATGCTATCGCGCACTGGATAGACGTTATTATGCTCGCTCATGAAATTGCCTCTGTCCGTGAAAATGCACTCTCTGGGAAATGGTGTCGGCATTGTTATTAGTCGCACCGACGCGCTTAATATTTAACTAGCATAAACCTCCCAAGGCTGGCTTCCCTTTAGACATTGGTATTAACATTTTTAATTTTAAAAACAATAAGTTAAAGAAGATTCAAGGTTTTTCAAAAGCGCTGTAGACCAAGGTCTGATCACAATGACGGCAACGATAGCGACGCCCCTTTACCACTAAAGAATGACGCTTAGCCGTAAAGCGGTGAGTTTGGCAACCACACTGATAACAATAGGGGCGCGGCTGAGCATACTGAATGTCCAATTGGTGGGTAACATTGGGCGCTAAACCAAACAGGTCTCGCATCACGGCCTGCCACTCGCGTCCGTGTGGCTTTAAGCGAGTGCCATTTGCTAAATGAAAGACCAGCCAGTGAGCCATTTCATGTGGAATAACCTCATCAAAAAACACCTGCCGGTTATCGCTTAAAAGAACAGGGTTAAAACGCAGCCCACCCCGTCCTAAATGCGCCTGACCGGCTGAGGCACCTTTCAGGTCAAACCACACCCCTGGTGCAGGCAGTGTGGGATAAACTTCTCGACAACGCTGCAGGGCTTCATCAACCCTTAGCTGAGCGGCTTGTATCAGCTCTCGACGGGAGAGTACCGAAAGCGTTTGTGCCGACCAAGAGGGCAGTGGTTGGGTCTTCATTAGTGATAAACTACTCAACGAGTATTTTGCAACGCATGATGTTGGCAACCATTGTTACCGATCAACGCCCTTTTCTCAAAGACGACTTTTACGACGAGGCTCCCCATGGCAGAGCGCAATAACGTGCCCGCAGCAAACTCTCCGAACAGCGTCCCGCCTCAGCCGCTGCTTGACGACGAGCAGCTGGATAGGCTGGATGACTTTCTCGACTCTGAACAAGTAGGCGAGGATGCGCTGGACCTTATCTCTGCCCACGGCTTTTTAGTCGCACTGGCGGTTGCGCCCAGCGAACAGCCTCCTGCTCAATGGTTGGCCGAGCTATTTCAGGGGCAACCCAACTACCGTGACGACGCCGAGCAAAACGAGATTACCCACTTACTGGCGCTGCTACGCGATAACGCAGTCGCAGTGCTTGAGCAAGGCGGCCTACCGGAGTTGCCTTTCGAGCTGACACTCGATGGCATTCCCGCTGAAGAAACGCCCATCGGCGACTGGTGTGCAGGTTTTATGGAAGGCGTATTCAGTGACGAAAGTGCTTGGTTCCAGGATGACGAAGAGGCCGCCGCCACTCTCCTGTTACCTTTTATGTCACTCTCAGGTCTGTTCGATGATGAGCCTGAGATGGCCGAGATGGCCCAAGACCAGGCCAGCCAGGAGACCTTCGTCGCTCAGCTGCCTGAGCTAGTACTTGATCTTTATCTTCACTACCGCGTGCCGCCTGAAACACCAAAGCCAAAACCGCGCAAGAAAACCCCAGCCAAAGGAAAAAAACGTCGATAGCGGGTTGAGGACTCTTATTTAAGGCGAGTGACAATAGCGTCCATGACGCCATACAGCCACTCTCGGGCGCGCTGCCTCCATGGCCGCGCAGCCCAAACGGCCGCATCCACCTCTTGACTCGACGCAAAGTTGCGCTCAAATAACCCTCGCACCTCATCAGCGCATATCCGACTCTCTATCTCTTGGTTAGCCTCAAGGTTCCAGTGCAGGTTCCAGTGATCGAAATTACAGGAGCCAATGCTGACCCAATCATCTGCCAGCACAAATTTGGCATGAATGAAGGTGGGCTGGAACTCAAAAATGCGCACACCAGCTTTTAACATGACCTGGTAAAAGCGCTGGCCCGCATAGCGCACACCAGGATGGTCATGTTTACTTCCAGGTAACAACAGACGAACATCGACGCCGCGTCGTGCTGCACGTATCAGGCGACGGCGCAGTGTAAACGTCGGTACAAAATAGGGCGTACACAGCCACAGCCGTTTATTGGCGCGACTAACCCGCGCATAAAGCGAATGACGAATGGCTTGGTAGCGATAACCCCGTCCCGACACTACTCGACCACTTACGCCATCGGCAAAGTGCACTACTGCCTGCTGCTGCGGTAGCGCCTCCTGAGGTTGGCTGTCTAACACTTGCTGAGTTAACCGAGAGCGCCATAAACGCCGAAAAAGCCCTTCCCAATCAGCGACTACAGGCCCTTCGATACGCAGTGCAATTTCGTACCATGCATCGAGAAACTCATCCACGGCACCAAAACCACCGGTAAAGGCAATTTTTCCATCCACCACCACAATTTTCCGGTGATCGCGACTAAGGTTACGGGCGAGTGAGTGAAAACCAATAGGGTTAAACAGCCGTAACGCTATACCTGCCCGCTGCAATCGAGCGCGATCGTAATGTTCCAGCCCTATAGAACCATAGCCATCGAGCAGTAAAAACACCCTCACTTCTCGCTCAGCGGCTTCTATAAGCGCATCGATCACTTGGCTGGCCAGCTCGCCAGACTCCATCAAGTAAAGTTCTACCAACACATAGTGCTGCGCCTGGCTAACAGCTTCAAACATGGCTGGCAGAAACCGAGACGCTTCGGGCAGCAGAGTAATGCGGTTGCCTTCTCGCCACACGTGCTGCATAGAGACTCCTTCTCTTGATAATACGGCTAGCGGCGAGTTAACGAACGATGCACATACAGATCGTAACGACTCGTTTTACCTTCTAGGGTATGCTGCGGCGCAGGGCCACCAATAGGAGGTGCCTTGCGAGGGCGTTTGACCACCACTCGGTGCGTCGCCACATCTAGTGCGGCCTCTAATAAGCGCGGTGCATCATCGTCATTCCCCGCCAGCTCGCGAAACAGGCGCATCTCTTTTTTGACCAATGCCGACTTTTCACGGTGCGGAAACATCGGATCAAGGTGAACCACTTCAGGATCAAAGACGGCACTTGTCACCAGAGCAGCAAGCTGCTCAGCAGCATCGCCGTGGCGAAGGGTCATGCGCGCTGCAATCGCAGCGGTATCGTCCGCTAACGCAGCGCGGGCAAGGCCATCTTGAAGCAGCGCGGCAATCGCCGCGACACGCTCAATTAACAGCACCTGCGCGCCCAGGCTTGCTAGCACAAACGCATCCCGCCCCAACCCAGCCGTAGCATCTACAACGTTAGGCGTGACACCTTTAGCCAGCCCACAGGCTTTCGCAACTAACTGCCCTCGCCCACCACCAAACTGACGACGGTGTGCTGCCTTGCCAGCGACAAAGTCCACACTTAACGGCTTTCCATAGTGGCGTTCGTCACCTGATAGCGCCAACTGGCCATCCACGTAACGAAGGGCTAGTCCCGAAGGCAGCACAAGGGATTCTGGGCTCGCCACCTGGCTCATGCTGGCTTTTTCCAGGCAACATCGTTGCGCAAGTAAATCGGCTGCGCTTCATGTGCCGCTTGTCCTAAGCCCGCCTCGAGATCGCGAACAGCAAGCCATGCCATCTCTTCTGCTCTTGGTTCAAGGTCGATGAGATGCTGTGTCATTCGCGTTTGCACGCCTAACGCAAAGTCATTCCACAGCGTAAAGCCTGATCCCACGCCTACCCAGTCGGTTTCGTCAGCGGGTATCCGAAAGTGATCAGGCGCTATCACTACTTCATCACTCTGCTGGCTAAGGGTATCGTTAAGGCAGTGCCACGTGGCCGCATAAATTTCACCCATGCGAGCATCCAGCGCGGTGACCACATGGCGAAAATGGTAGCGACGATGTGCCTGAAGCGCCAATGCCTCCAAGGTAGAAATACCCAACAGAGGACAATCTAAACCGAACGCTAAGCCTTGCGCAGCTCCGGTAGCAATGCGCAAGCCAGTAAATGAGCCAGGACCACGTCCAAAGGCGACAGCATCCAATTGCTGCGCCGAAATATTAGCTTCAGCAAGTATGTCATCTACCATCGGCATCAAGCGTCGCGTGTGGGCCCGCGGTGTCATCTCAAAACGCGCCAGGCATTCACGCTGGGAGCCTTGCTGACGTAGTAGAGCCGCTGAGCAGGCACTAGAGGATGCGTCTAGTGCAAGAAGGTGTAACGATGACATAGCGGTTTTGCACTCCGTGAAATAGACAACCATTATACCTTTACGCGGCCCTAACGACGATGGCCCGCAGGTAACCTGCGGGCCATCGAATGGAGCACTCGCGGTAAGCGCTTAGCTTAAGGCGTCTTTTACCTGCCGGGTAATCTCAGCCACGCTGCCTACACCTTCAACGCGATGGTACTGCGGCGCGGCGTCAGGGTCTTCTTTCGCCCACTGCTGGTAATAATCTACCAACGGTGCGGTTTGATCGTGATAAACCGAGAGACGGTTACGCACGGTAGACTCTTGGTCATCTTCACGCTGAATCAGCGCCTCACCCGTTACGTCGTCTTTCCCCACCTCTTTAGGTGGGTTGTGGTCAACATGATAAACACGTCCAGACGCCGGATGCACTCGACGACCTGCAAGGCGGCTAACAATCTCTTCATCAGGTACGGCAATTTCCAGTACGTGATCCAGCTTAACGCCGCCTTCTCTCATCGCATCTGCTTGAGGGATGGTGCGCGGAAAACCATCGAACAAGAAACCATTGTCACAGTCAGGCTGGCTGATGCGCTCTTTAACGAGATCGATAATGATCTCGTCAGAGACCAAGCCACCGCTGTTCATGATTTCTTTTACCTTAAGTCCCAGTTCAGTGCCGTCTTTAATGGCTGCGCGCAGCATATCCCCGGTGGAAATCTGAGGGATCTTAAACTGCTCACAAATAAACTGAGCTTGAGTCCCCTTCCCCGCGCCGGGGGCACCCAACAGGATTAAACGCATGGCACTGCTCCTTGAATGTTAGTCGTTAGATATGAATAATTTTGAATAATGGACTGACAATAACCGTGCCGTTCGGACGACACAACTCCCCAAAAGCCTGAGAGCACTATTTTTTAACATTTTTTTAAGTGAAAACAGTAAGGTGGCAACTCCTTGTACTTTGGTCACCCCTGCCTTGCTGACCTACCGAACCGTTTTAAACACAAGCGGCGCCCTATTGGGCGCCGCTTGTGGCTTACTCAGAGACGATTACAGCAGTAACCGACGAATGTCCGTCAGCACATCGGCCAGGAAGGCCGTGAAACGAGCGGCATCCGCACCGTTGATTGCTCGGTGATCGTAGGAGAGCGACAGCGGCATCATCAAGCGCGGCTGGAAGGTA
>NZ_JACCDD010000006.1 GCF_013415115.1 Vreelandella zhaodongensis
TGGTGCGCTGACTAACACCGGCACCATTGCGGCGGCTGATAACCTGACTATTGATTCCGCCAGCGTTACCAGTAGCGGCACTCTGGCGGCGGGCCTGAATAGCGATGGCAGCCTCAACACGTTTGACGCGAATGGTGCCGCACTGCGTGTTACCACCAGTGGTGATTTGAGTGCTACCGGCACTAACTTGGCTGCAGGCACGCTGACTCTAAACGGCGATAATGTTGATCTAAGCGGTAGTCAAACCAGCGCTTACCACGCAATATTTTCCGCCCAGGGCGATCTCGATATACGAGCAGCCGCTATCGTCACTCAGGATAGCTTATCGCTTCATACCGCCGGCGCATTGGATAACACCGAGGGCACGCTGTCGAGCCAAGCCGGTGACCTGAGTGTCAAAGCGCTAAGCTTGAACAACGAAAAGGGCAGCCTGTTGGCAGGAAATGACCTCAAGGTCAGCCTTAGTGAAACCCTGATTAACACAAACGGCTCCGTCTATGCTGGGGGGAGCGCTACTCTAGATACTGGTGCATTGGTCAATACAGGTACTATCGCCACGGTAGATGACCTGACTATTGATGCTACTAGTGTGGACAGCAGTGGATCTCTGGCTGCTGGTCTGAACCAAGACGGCACTCTGAAAACGTTCGCCGACGGCAGCGGTGCGCTCAACATAACGACGATAAATGATATAGCGGCCACTGGCATCAACCTAGCTGCAGGTAACTTGACGCTGAAAGGTGACAACGTTGACCTGAGTGAGAGTCAGACCAGCGCTTACAGTGCTGACATTGCCGCCCGTGGTGATCTTGACACCTGGGAAGCCAGCATCGTCAGCCAGAATAACTTATCGCTCTACGCCGACGGTGCACTCGACAATACCAAGGGCACCCTGTTCAGTCATCAAGGCGACCTGAATGCCCAGGCGCGTAGCCTGAACAACGAACAGGCTACGCTGTTGGCGGGGAATGACGTGTCGGTTGTCTTTAGCGAAGCCCTAAACAACGCCGACGGCACCGTCTACGCCGGTGGTAATGCCACTCTCGACGTCAATGCGTTGACGAACACCGGCACCATCGCGGCGGCCGATAACCTGACTATTGATGCTGGCAGCGTTGCGAGCAGCGGCACTCTGGCGGCGGGCCTGAAGAGCGATGGCAGCCTCAACACGTTTGACGCGAATGGTACTGCACTGCGTGTCATCACCAGCGGTGACCTGAGCGCTACCGGCACTAACTTGGCAGCGGGCTCGCTGATCTTGGGCGGTGACCATATTGACCTGAGCGAGAGCCAGACCAGCGCCTACCGCACGACCGTTACTGCCCGTGGTGATTTGAAGAGTGGGAAAGCCAATGTCGTTACCCAGGAAAATTTAACCCTACAGGCTAAAGGCGCGTTGGATAACACAGCAGGTACCTTGTCCAGCCAAGCCGGTGACCTTAGCGTTAAAGCGCTGAGTCTAAACAACGAACAGGGCAGCCTGTTGGCAGATAATAATTTGGCGGTCCTCGGCGAAGCCCTAAACAACACAGACGGCACTATTTACGCAGGCGGCAATGCCTCCCTCGATGTCGATGTGCTTACCAATGCCGGTACCGTTGCCGCTGCCAATGACCTGATTATTGATTCTACCAGCGTGGATAGCACTGGCACCTTGGCTGCTGGCCTGAACAGCGATGGCAATCTCGCTGCATTTGATACTAACGGCGCTGAGCTACGCATCACCGCCACCGATCATTTTAGCGCTACAGGGAACAACTTGGCGGCGGGCCACCTGACTCTGGAAAGTGGCAATGTCAATCTGAGCAACAGCCAGACCAGCGCCAACAGTGCGGCCATTGTCGCGCGTGGTGAACTACATACTGACAATGCCGCGCTCATTTCCCATAGCGATATCGATATTGATGCTCAGAGCCTGAATAACATGGGGGGCACTGTGTATGCAGGCAACAATGCCACTTTAGATACCGGTGTGCTCACCAACACTGGCACTATCGCAGGGGCCCATAATCTCATCATCGACGCCAATAGTATTGAAAGTAGCGGCACCCTGGCCGCTGGTATGAACCAAGATGGAACCTTAAAAGAGTCTGCCCAAGGAAGCGGTGTGCTCAGCGTCATCGCCATCGGGGACTTGAGTTCCTCTGGCACCAACTTGGCGGCGGGACGCCTGACGCTTGATGCTAATAATATTGATCTGAGCGGCAGCCAGACCAGTGCCTACAATGCCGATATCGTTGCTCGTGGCGATCTCACCACTTGGCAGGCTAATGTCGTCACTGAAGAAGAGTTGTCGCTTCGTGCCGCCGGTGCGATTGACAATAAAGACGGTGTCTTGGCTTCCAAAGCGGGTAGCCTAATGAGCAATGCCAACGGCGTGACAAATACCGGTGGCCTGATGGTAGCGGCCACCGAACTGGGTATCGAGGCCAATAGCAACAATATTAACAATATCAGTGGTGACATCCTGTCCCAAGGTGACATGAGCCTGTCGACCCACGCCGACATTCTCAACACGGGTGGTATCGTTCAGTCCAATGCGGCTATCAGCCTGAGTGCTGACACCGTCAACAACCGCCAGACCGGCGAAGATACCCAGGGTATTGTAGGTGATGACGTGCAGATCACTGCCAGCTTCGTCGACAATACCGAAGGACAGGTGCTAGCTGGGCGCGATCTAACCATCACTGCCGACAGGTTCATTAACAATACGCATGGTAAAATCAACGCTCAGCGTCATCTTAATCTTCAAGATGGTGTGCCCGGTTCAGACACCCTCCCTGGTGAGCGCAACCTAGTTATCAGCAATGTGGGGGGCGAGATTGTTGCTAATAATGACATCGCCCCAGCGGCTGCCTCTATCACTATTACTGCTAAGACGCTGGGTCTGGATGGAACCATGGAAAGTGGCGGTGATATGTCGTTGGATCTAGTGGGTGACCTTAACACCGCCGCTGATCAGCAAGTGCGCACGGAAGGCGTCTTGAGTTTACGGTTACATGGCGAACCCAGTGGTAACACCTTTAATAATGCTGGAAAGTGGGAGGGCGGACGCGGTCTGGCTATACGCGCCGATGAGATTCGTAACCAGGCTAGTGGTGAATTACGTAGCAGGGGTGTCACCGCACTAGACGCCGTACAAACAACCAATCGAGGCTTAATCGATGGGGCTGATACGCGAATCAACAGCCACAAGGTCGACAACGTAGGTACTGGACGTCTCTATGGTGACCATATTGCCATTGCCGCCAATCACCTTAGCAATCGTGAAGAAACGGTGGGTGGCCAGACGAAAGCTGCTACGATTGCCGCCCGAGAACGGCTGGATGTTGGCGCCCAGCATATTACCAACCGTGAGGGTGCGCTGATTTTTAGCGGCGGCGATATGGCCATCGGTGGCTCACTCTTCTCTAACTATCAGGCCGTGGCAGACGGCACTGGCAATGCAGCAACGCTCAACAACAACAGCGCCACCATTGAAAGCTTAGGAGACATGGTGCTGGCGGCCGACACGCTACGCAATACCAATGAGCATTTTGCGATCACTGAGGAGTATCTTGGTGAGACTACGTTAACGTTGATTCAGCCAGAGGGCTGGAGTACCAAATTGAATAAGGAGGATCTTGTTTGGCATGAGGGGGATGTAAGACCTGAAGGAGGGCAGTACGATCCAATATATACTTGGGACTATCAAGGAAAAGATTTTTCAGGGTTTTATGCTCATCATACCGATTCAGGCGTATCGATAATCAGACGTTGGACTCAGTACGTTCTTAATCGTAAAGAGCATGAAAGTCGTGTGGTTTCTAGCGCCCCTAGCCAGATTATGGCGGGAGGATATCTTGGCCTAAGAGGGCAGCACATACTCAACGATAAAAGCCGCATTATCGTTGGCCGAACTCTGTACGGGGATACGGGTAATCTGGAAAACAGAGAGGCCCTGGGAGAAAGGCGTGTAAGTGACGAAGGCTCAGCACAAAAAACGAATCCCCAAGGGACATCTTTCAGTGGACCCGACGGCTTTGGTGGAATTCATTATACAAGACGTCAATGGCACGCTCCAACGAGTTACAACCCGCCTGATGAAGTCACGACCATCAACCTAGGCGTTGGTGAGATAAGACAAAACACAGCCGTTTCAGGTACCGGTGTTAGCATTGGTGGTAAAGCTGACCTTGGCACCGCTAGCGGCGTCAGCACCGGCAGCACAGATGCCACCGGTTCCGCACTGGCGGATCAAAGCGCCAGTCACGATACACAGGAGGTGGCTAAGGCGAGTAATAGCATCAACGCCGTGAACACGGAAACCCATGGGGTTAGCGAAACAACGTTCAGTGCCAACCGCTCAGGCGATGCGACCAACAGCACCAGTGCGGTAAGTACGGATGCCCGCGAGGTGACTGATACATCGTTTAAGGCTAACCACTCAGGCAGCGTGGTGAATAGCGCCGACAGCGTGAACACGGAAACTTATCGGACAAGCGAAACATCCTTCAGTGCCAATAGCCCAGGTAGTGTGCACAGCACTAATGGAGTGGACACGGATGCTCATGGAGTGACGGGAGCATCGTTTAGTGCCAACAACTCAGGTAACGTGACCAACAGCGCCAATGTCGTAAATACAGAAACTCATCGGGTGAGCGAAGCAGCGTTCAGCGCGAATGAAGCTGGCAACGCTGCCAGCAGTGTCAACGCTGTGAACACAGATGCCTATGGGGCGACTGGCACGTCGTTCAGTGCCAACGATTCTGGCAACGCCACCAGCAGTGCCAACGCTGTGAACACGGAAACCCATGGCGCGGCTGGCACACCGTTCAGTGCCAACAAGCCAGGCAATGCCACCAACAGTGCCAATGTGGTGAATACGGATGCTCATGGGCAGACCGAGGCATTGTTTAGTGCCAACAGGCCGAGCAATGTCACCAACAGCGCCAATGCGGTGAATACGGATGCTCATGGACAGACAGGAGCATCGTTTAATGCCAATAGCTCAGGTGACGCAACTCGTCGCGCCAATGCAGTGAACACGGAAACCCACGGAGCCGCTGGTACTTCGTTCAGTGCCAACAGCTCGGGCAACGTCACCAATAGCACTAATGCGGTGAATACGGGGGCTCATGGGCAGACAGGAGCATCGTTTAGTGCCAATGGCTCAGGTGACGCAACTCGTCGCGCCAATGCAGTGAACACGGAAACCCACGGAGCCGCTGGTACTTCGTTCAGTGCCAACAGCTCGGGCAACGTCACCAATAGCACTAATGCGGTGAATACGGATGTCCATGGAGCGACTGAAGCATCTTTTAGTACCAACACTAATAGTGCGACCCATAGCACCAATGGCGTCAATACAGATATCCACGGGACCAACGGCGCCTCGTTAACTGTCCCGTCTTCCAGTAGCACTACCCAAGGAAGCGCCGCGCTCCCCACCGGCAACGCCCCCGTCGATCACGCCAGCGCAAGCGAAGGGGCGCAAGCGACAGCAGGCTTGGGAACGCAATCCGCGCCTGCTGTCTTGCTGCCGACCAGTAGTCTCTTCACCATTGATCCTGGTAGTAACGCGCGTTACCTGGTGGCGACTGACCCCGATTTTACTGATCACCGCCAGTGGCTTTCCAGTGACTATCTACTTTCAGCGTTGGCCTACGATCCGGCTCATGCTCAAAAACGCCTGGGTGACGGCTTTTACGAGCAAAAGCTCATTCGTGACCAAGTCGCTGCGCTCACCGGCTACCGCTTCCTGGGCGATTACCGCACGGATGATGCACAATACGCGGCGCTGATGAACGCGGGGGCGACCTTTGCGCATGAACACAAGCTGCGCCCCGGCATTGCGTTGTCAGCGTCGCAAACCGCCCAGCTCACCAACGATATCGTCTGGCTAGTCACACAAACCGTACAGCTACCCGATGGCTCTACCACCACCGCGCTGATGCCCAAGGTCTACCTAGCCCCCCGCGAAGGCGACCTGGCCACCAATGGTGAGTTATTAGGTGGCCACAATGGCACGCTGATCAGCGCCCGTGATATCGACCTGGCCCTGAGTGGCGACCTCAACAACAGCGGCACTATTGCCGGGCGCAACCTGGTGGATATCAGCGCCCAGAACCTCAACAACAGCGGCCGCATCCAAGGCGATATCGCGTTAATTGATGCCCGTCAGGACATCAACATCGACGGTGGCAGCATTGCCGCCACGACCGGCATGGCGCTGCAGGCGGGCGGGGATATCAACATCGCCAGTACGCTCCACAGCGCCACCAACGAGGTCGATGGTAATACCTTCAGCCTGCAAGGCATCGACCGAGTGGCCGGGCTTTATGTCAACGGCGAGGCGGGCAACCTGCTGGCCAGCGCGGGCGGTGCGATCAACCTCACCGCTGCCGAACTACACAACATTGGCAGTGGCGTGACTCAGCTCACTGCAGGTAGCGATATCAACCTGGACACATTGGAAGTTGGCCAAAGCCACGCCCTTAACTGGGATGCCAACAACTACCATCACCAGAGCCACAGCGAAGAGATTGGCAGCGTGATCACCGGCGGCGGGGCGGTGAGCCTCACCGCTGGGCAAGACATTAACCTGCGTGCCGCCACCGTAGACGCTCAGGGGGCGCTGGCTCTGAACGCCATTGGCGGTGATATCACCCTGCAAGCCGGCCAGCGGATGGATAGCCTGGCCGAAGGGCATAGCTCAAGCAGCGGTGGCCTGTTCTCCAGCCGCACCCGCACCACCCGTACGAGCAGCATCAACACTCAGGCACTAGCCAGCGAGCTAGGCGGCCAGACGGTCACCATGACCAGCGGTCAAGATATCCACCTCAGCGGTGCCAACGTCCTGGCCGACCAGGATCTAGGGATTCATGCTGGGGGCAACCTCACGCTGGATGCCGAACAAACGACCCTCAGCGAGAGCCACTTCAGCGATAGCCGCAAGAGTGGCCTGTTCAGCGGTGGGTTTGGCATTAACATCGGCAGCCAACGCCAAGAGAGTGATGCCCAAAGTACCGCCACCTTCGTTGCTCCCACCACCGTGGGCAGCATTGGCGGCAACGTCACCTTGAGCGCCGGTGACACCTACACCCAGATCGGTTCTGACGTGCTGGCCCCCAGCGGCGATATCCTGATTGGTGCCAACACGGTCAACATCCTCGAAGGCCGAGAGACCCGTAGCAGCCAGACCGAACAGCGCTTCAAACAAAGCGGGCTAAGTCTCTCCCTCAGCAGCCCCGTGATAGACAGTGGCCAACGCCTACAGGGCCAGGCCCAGGCCGCTGGCGACACCCAGAGCCCGCGGATGCAAGCCCTGGCGGCGGCCAACAGCGCCCTCGCGGTGACGGATATTCAGCAACAGCTGCAAAGCGGGCAGGGCACGGATCTCAGCCTCAACATCAGCCTGGGTTCCAGCCAAAGCCGCAGCAACAGCACGGTTGAAAGTAACACCGCCCGCGGCTCCACCCTGGCAGCCGGTGGCAACCTCGCCATTCACGCGCTCGGCCAGGGAGAGGGCGAAGGCAGCTTGACCGTACAAGGCAGCCAACTAGAGGCCGGTGATCAGCTACTGCTCAACGCTACCCAGGATATCAACCTGCTGGCCAGTGCCGATGCCGTCTCCCAGCGCGACAGCCACAACAGCAGCAGTGGCAGTATTGGGCTGGGGTTCGGCACGAATGGCATTGCCCTTAACCTGGACGCCAGCCGCGCCAAGGGCCACGGCAACGGTGACAGTACCTTCTTCAACAACACCCAGCTCAGCGCCGGTAATCAGGTCATCCTCAACAGCGGCGGTGACACCGCCCTCAAAGGTGCCGTGGTCAGCGCCCCGCAAATCAGCACCAACATCGGCGGCGATCTGACCATTGAAAGCCTGCAAGACACCGCCACCCACAACGAACGCCACCAAAGCAGTGGCGGAAGTCTCAGCGTACCGCTGATCGGCGTAGGGCAGCCAACCGCCAGCCTCAACGCCAGCCGAACCAAGCTCAACAGCGACTTCCAAAGCGTCAACGAGCAAAGCGGCCTGCGCGCTGGCGATGGCGGCTTCCAGGTCAACGTCGGCGGCACCACCAATCTTACGGGCGGTGCCATCACCAGCACAGACGTGGCGATTGACGACGACCTCAACACCTTCACCACCGCCGGTCAAACCGCCAGTGAGGCACTGGAAAGTGGCGTGCTCACGTTAACCGACCTTGCCAACAACGCCACGTTTGATGCTGAAAGCACCAGCGTTGGCCTCAGCAGTGGTGGAAATGATAGCGGTGAAAGCAGCTTCGGCCTTTCCGGCATCGGCACCGGCCGCGACGATGGCAGTGCCAGCAGCACCACCGAATCCGCCATCAGCGGGTTGGCAGGTAATCAGGACGCCCGCACCGGCGACGCAGACACCGGCATTGCGCCGATCTTCGATGCCGATAACGTCAGAAAAGACGTTCAGGCTCAAGCCACGATTACCCAAGAATTTGGGTCACGGGCGAGTAAGTTAGTGGGCGACACCGCCCAAGCCAAGCTCGAAGAAGCGCAGCTCAAACGCCTGCAAGCCCAACAGGCTCAGGCCGCGGATGACACAGAACGCGCCAACCAACTCAACGCCCAGGCCGATCAGCTACAAAGCGACTGGGGTGACAACGGCACCAAACGCCTGGCCGCCCACACCGCCATCGGCGCACTGACCGGTGGTACGCAAGGTGCCACGGGGGCCGCCATGGGTACCCTCAGCGCCCCGGCCATCGCGAGTGCCCTGAAAAACGCCGGCCTCGACGACACCCTCACCGACGGCCTCACGGCACTGGCCAGCACCGCTGCCGGTGCCGCCACGGGTGGCACCCAAGGCGGCGCGGCGGCGTTTAATGAGGTGGTGAATAATTATCTGGCACACGAACAACTGGCGGCAGCACAAACAGAGCTAGTGGCGTGTGACGGTGATAGTAGCTGTATGGCGGATGTCGTCGAACGCTACCAAGCCATCAGCCAGGAACAAAACGAAGCCGCTAACGCTGCCTGTTCTACTGACCTAGCCGCCTGTCAGGAACACTCACTCGCCGCCGCGGAGGGCGAATACGCTCGTTACGCGGATGACACGCTATGGGATCTGCCCAATGAAGCCTTGCCCTACATGCAAGCTTTGTTTGATGAGAACATCGGCGTGCAGAATGCCTTTGGCGAGGCGACGATTGCGCGGTTGCTGAGCGAGGGCGGCATCTCGCCGGAAATGGCAGCAGTGCTGGCTGGAATGCCTGTGGGGTATAATAAAGGTAGCTCAAATAGAACGAGTCAAATCGGTGCGTCCAATACAGGCCGAGGAGTATCGGAGTATGAGTTGCGCAACAACCCGCCAGCCAATAGCCATGTTAAATTGAATAATGGCACTGAATTTAGAACCGGCGAGGGCGGGTATGTAGACGAGGTAACGTTCAAACCTGTTAATAGCTCTGGAGTCAGGGACTCCCGCCAAACGGCTGTAGGAAAAGAAGGTGTTGCTGGTGATGTTGGTGGGCATATTCAAGCATGTCGTCATGGTGGAACCTGTGATCGCTTCAACCTGTTCCCACAGAACTCGAACTTTAATAACAGTGCTTATAAGCGGTGGGAGAATGAAATCACCCGCTCACTGCAAAACGGCGACGAGGTTGGGAATGTTACTGTGCATCTAAATCGAGCTGATCCTTATAACCCTCGACCTGATAGTGTCCGAGTTGAATATACTATTAATGGTGAGATCAAGGTCAGAAACTTCAGAAATCAGGCAGGAGGATAAATGGAACATCCTATAGAAGAGCAAAGGCTGATCATTGAGCAGTTGTACCGTATTGTCAGGTCAAGCTGCCCTGAAGATATAACTTCAGCGAAGTGCCGATTTGAGTATGATCATGGCTATGAAGATGGTAGCGAGAGTGTTGGTGAAACTTTTCACTATATACAAGATGGAAAGAATATCTCAGCGGCTTTAAATCATACACTCGCTTTTCCTGTAATGGATTTGGTTCCACAGCTCCACGCGAAGATGAAAGCTCATACGGGTGGTGACTGGAATGCATTCACATTGTTTATTAATGAAGATGGAACCGTGACGACGAAGTTTGAGTATTCTGATCAAGAGCCTCTCGATTGATGCATTAAGTTTAAACACGGTGCCAAGTTTCTGTGATGCTGATCCAGTTGATAGCTCTAACAACCCAGGCACCGCGACCGACCGTGCCAGCGCGGTTAGTACGGGATCTCAAGGCGCCACCGAGGCCACGTTGAACACCCGTTCTTCAAGCGTTGCTCAAGAGACGGCTGCACTTCCCACCGGCAACGCCCCAGTCGATCACGCCAGCGCAAGCGAAGGGGCGCAGGCAACAGCAGGCTTGGGAACGCAATCCGCGCCTGCTGTCTTGCTGCCGACCAGTAGTCTTTACACCATTGATCCTGGTAGTAACGCGCGTTACCTAGTGGCGACAGACCCTGAGTTCACCAATCACGAACACTGGCTTTCCAGTGACTACTTGCTTAATGCATTGGAAAAGGATCCTGCGCATGTCCAAAAACGCCTGGGTGACGGCTTTTACGAGCAAAAGCTCATTCGTGACCAAGTCGCTGCGCTCACCGGCTACCGCTTCCTGGGCGATTACCGCACGGATGATGCGCAATATGCCGACCTGATGAACGCCGGGGCAGCCTTTGCCCATGAACACAAGCTGCGCCCCGGCGTTGCATTGACGTCGACCCAAATGGCCCAGCTCACCAACGACATCGTCTGGCTGGTGACGCAAAGGGTGCAGTTGCCCGACGGCAGCACTACCACCGCCCTGATGCCCAAGGTCTATCTAGCCCCACGCAAGGGCGACCTGGCCGCCAATGGCGAGCTGTTAGGCGGCCACAATGGCACCCTGATCAGCGCCCGTGATATCGACCTGGCCCTGAGTGGCGACCTTAACAACAGCGGCACTATTGCTGGGCGCAACATGGTGGATATCAGCGCCCAGAACCTTAACAACAGCGGCCGCATCCAGGGCGATATCGCGTTAATCGATGCCCGTCAGGACATCAGTATCGACGGTGGCAGCATTGCCGCCACAACCGGCATGGCGCTGCAGGCGGGCAGGGATATCAACATCGCCAGTACGCTCCACAGCGCCACCAATGAGGTCGATGGTAATACCTTCAGCCTGCAAGGCATTGACCGGATGGCCGGGCTTTATGTCAACGGCGAGGCGGGCAACCTGCTGGCCAGCGCGGGCGGTGCGATCAACCTCACCGCTGCCGAACTACACAACATTGGCAGTGGCGTGACTCAGCTCATTGCAGGTAGCGATATCAACCTGGACACATTGGAAGTGGGCCAACGTCGCGAACTCAACTGGGATGCCAACAACTACCATCACCAGAGCCACAGCGAAGAGATTGGCAGCGTGATCACTGGAGGCGGGGCGGTGAGCCTCACCGCTGGGCAAGACATTAACCTGCGTGCCGCCACCGTAGACGCCCAGGGTGCCCTGGCCCTGAACGCCATTGGCGGTGATATCACCCTGCAAGCCGGGCAGCGTACTGACAGCCTGGCCGAAGGCCGCCAAACCCGCAGTAGCGGCCTGTTTTCCAGCCGCACCCGCACCACCCGCACGAGCAGCATCAACACTCAGGCACTAGCCAGCGAGCTAGGCGGCCAGACGGTCACCATGACCAGCGGTCAAGATATCCACCTCAGCGGTGCCAACGTCCTGGCCGACCAGGATCTAGGGATTCATGCTGGGGGCAACCTCACTCTCGATGCCGAACAAACGACCCTCAGCGACAGCCACTTCAGTCACAGCAAGAGAAGTGGCCTGTTCAGCGGTGGTCTCGGCATTAACCTCGGCAGCCAACGCCAAGAGAGTGATGCCCAAAGTACCGCCACCTTCGTTGCCCCCACCACCGTGGGCAGCATTGGCGGCAACGTCATCTTGAGCGCCGGCGACACCTACACCCAGATCGGTTCTGACGTGCTGGCCCCCAGCGGCGATATCCTGATTGGTGCCAACACGGTCAACATCCTCGAAGGCCGAGAGACCCGTAGCAGCCAGGCCGAACAGCGCTTCAAACAAAGCGGGCTAAGTCTCTCCCTCAGCAGCCCCGTGATAGACAGTGGCCAACGCCTACAGGGCCAGGCCCAGGCTGCTGGCGACACCCAGAGCCCGCGGATGCAAGCCCTGGCGGCGGCCAACAGCGCCCTGGCGGTGAAGGATATTCAGCGGCAGATAACAAACGGCAACGCCACCGACCTCAGCCTCAACATCAGCCTGGGCTCCAGCCAAAGCCGCAGCGACAGCGAAGCGAGCAGCAACACCGCCCGTGGCTCGACGATTACCGCCGGTGGTAATCTCGCCATTCATGCGCTCGGCCAGGGAGAGGGCGAAGGCAGCTTGACCGTACAAGGCAGCCAACTAGAGGCCGGTGATCAGCTCCAGCTCAACGCCGCCGAAGATATCCACCTGCTGGCCAGTGCCGACGCCATCTCCCAACACGACCGCCACAACAGCAGCAGTGGCAGTATTGGGCTGGGCATCGGCACGAATGGCATTGCCCTTAACCTGGACGCCAGCCGCGCCAAGGGCCACGGCAACGGTGACAGCACCTTCTTCAACAACACCCAGCTCAGCGCAGGCAATCAGGTCATCCTCACCAGCGGCGGCGACACCGCCCTCAAAGGGGCCGTGGTCAGCGCCCCGCAAATCGCCACCAACATCGGCGGCGACCTGACCATTGAAAGCCTGCAAGACACCGCCACCCACAACGAACGCCACCAAAGCAGCGGCGGAAGTCTCAGCGTACCGCTGATCGGCGTAGGGCAGCCCACCGCCAGCCTCAACGCCAGCCGCACCAAGCTCAACAGCGATTTCCAAAGCGTCAATGAGCAAAGCGGCCTGCGCGCTGGCGACGGTGGCTTCCAGGTCAATGTCGGCGGTATCACCAAACTCACCGGCGGTGCCATCACCAGCACTCAAACCGCGATAGATGAAGACCTCAACACCTTCACCACCGCCGGACAAAGCGCCAGTGAGGCACTGGAAAGTGGCGCGCTCACGCTAAGCGACATTGGCAATAGCGCCAGTTATGACGCGGAAAGTATCAGTGTTGGCTTAAGCAGTGGTGGAAATGATAGCGGCGAAAGCAGCACCGGCCTTTCCGGCATTGGCACTGGCCGCGACGACGGTGACGCCAGCAGCACCACACAATCCGCCATCAGCGGGTTGGCAGGTAATCAAGACGCCCGCACCGGCGACGCAGACACCGGCATTGCGCCGATCTTCGATGCAGAAAGCGTCAGAAAAGACGTTGAGGCTCAAACCACGATTACCCAAGAATTTGGGTCACGGGCGAGCAAGTTAGTCGGCGACACCGCCCAAGCCAAGCTCGAAGAAGCGCAGCTCAAACGCCTGCAAGCCCAACAGGCTCAGGCCGCGGATGACACAGAACGCGCCAACCAACTCAACGCCCAGGCCGATCAGCTACAAAGCGACTGGGGTGACAACGGCACCAAACGCCTGGCCGCCCACACCGCCATCGGCGCACTGACCGGTGGTACGCAAGGTGCCACGGGGGCCGCCATGGGTACCCTCAGCGCCCCGGCCATCGCGAGTGCCCTGAAAAACGCTGGCCTCGACGACACCCTCACCGACGGCCTCACGGCACTGGCCAGCACCGCTGCGGGTGCAGCCACCGGTGGCACCGAAGGCGGCGCGGCGGCGTTTAATGAGGTGGTGAATAATTATCTGAGTCATCAGGAATCGCAGCGGTTGCAAGAGATTGATCAACTGCTCGAGGACGATGAGCAAGCGCTATCAGAGACTCAGCGCCAAGCCCTGGAGGAAGAACGGTTAGCGATTCATCAGTTGGACCGTTCGCGAGATGACGCACTGGAAACCGCCTGTGGCCAAGGTGGTAGCGCGGCTGCGTGTAGCTACGAACGCTCATTGCTAGAGGCCGCCTTCAGTAGTTGGCAACCCGGTGATGTTGACCGAGAGACCTATTCTGACTACCAGCACACCGCCACCTTGTGGGGAGAACACCAGCAACAACGCATGGAGCATATTGGCGCTGAAGCGCTGACGGATATGGTGGTCGATTCAGCCACCGCCCCGTTGATCCTCGGCCAGTTAGCCGGTCAAGCCGCGCTGGGAGACGAAGAATCCCGAGCGATCCTGCGCGAGATGGGCAACGAGATCAAAGCGTTTGCGGCCAACCCCGCAGAACACATCAGCGAGAACAACCGAGAGCAACTCGCCCACGCCGATGCCCTAGAGCAAGCCGGGCAACGAGACGAAGCCGACAGGCTGCGCATGCGTGTCGCACTGGAAAACCAGACGATGATCATAGGCGCAGGCGGCCTAGCGGCGAGTTTGCCGAAGGTGGCGAGTAGTATTGCGAGCAGGCCTGGGAGAGTGGGGCTGGATGGGGACGCTTCTAGTGATGCGATACAGAATAGCGGTGTTGTTGCAAATGACTTATCGGTTTCAACAGCGATTAATGACAGCGTCCGATTTTTAGACCAGGCTTCGTTACCGAGGGGGATTAGAAGTACTTTCCGCGATGGACAATATGCGACTGTAGAAACTACTTCTCCGGTAAGGCTATTCAGAAAGTTTGGTGGCACAGGTAGCCAAGCTAAAGCTAATGGTGGCTTTGCTACCACTGTGCAAAATGCCTCACGGTCTGAAACTGCAGTATTTCAGCAATGGAGTAACCAGAGATTCGAAGCTCAATTAGATATTCCTGAAAATAGTGTTCTAAATATTGGCAAGGTTGCGCCACAAACTTCTAGGTCTGGAAATAGTGTTTATCATCGAGGAGAAGCTGATCAGGTTCTGCTGCCGCAGGATTATCCGACAAGTTGGATAACATCAATTCGAGACGGGAAAACAGGTATTACTTATACCTTAGATGAGTTTCAGGCACTGTTTCCAGATCAGTTTAAATAAAAGGCGAATAGATATGACTCTAAGTCCAGAAAAAGAAAAGCTTTGTGATGATCTGGTTGTTGTAATGGAAAAACTTAGCGACCTGCTCAAGGCTTCAGGGGAAGATCCTTTAGAATACAGAGGGATAGAAAAAGTAAAAAATATTGCGAATAGCTGTGACCCAATAGGTGTGAAAAAAATCGCTCGTCATTTAGACGGCGATATTAGAGTCATCTATGACAATAGGGCCTCTTCCGATGAGATTGAAAAGCAATTCGAACAAGCTTATGCAATTGCGGATCAACTTTAATTGCTAACGCGCTAGTGGGGTGCTTGGAAGAGAAGAGTCAATATTCGGTGTCAGACTAGTACAGCTATTTAACATATGGGTATAGGTGCCACCAATGAGGCCGCTGGCACCCTCATCGTACAAGGCCGCCCAGCATTGCCCTCAACCTGGACTCCAGTAGCACCACGCAATCCGCCATCAGCGGCCTAGCAGGCAATCAAGACGCCCGCACCGGCGATGCAGACACCGGCATTGCGCCGATCTTCGATGCAGAAAGCGTCAGAAAAGACGTTCAGGCTCAAGCCACGATTACCCAGGAGTTTGGGTCACAAGCCAGTCAAGCCTGGGGCGATTACGCCAGCCAACAGGAAGCCCAGTTATGGCGTGAGGCACAAAACGCCACCGATCCTGAAACACGTGCGGCATTGCTGACGGAAGCAGCACGTTGGGCGGAAGGCGGCGCTTACCGCACCTCGGGCCATACGCTGCTCGGCCTGGCGGGTGGCGGTGTAGACGGTGCCAGTGGTGCACTCACCAGCGCCATGCTGATGCCGGAAGTGGAGCGTCTCACGAATGACATGGACCTACCGGATAGAGTACGCCAAGGGCTTGAATCGCTCACCGCCACCCTGGCCGGTGCGGCGACAGGCGGCACCCAGGGTGGTGCAATGGCGTTCAATCTCGATGCCAATAATCGCCAGCTGCATAGCTTCGAGCAATCCTTGGCGGAACAGCTGGCCGAAGGCAGCGAGTACACGCCAGAACAGATCGCCGATGCCCTCAGAGCCATGTACAACGACGAGTTGGAGGAAAGCCCAGGTTCCAACATCATCGTCGACTTACAGGATGTGACCGCCGTTGATGACACCTATTTTGACTATGGCGGTGACTGGATGGCAACCCCCGGAGAGGACGGCACGACGCGCTATCTGATCCAGCAAATACCGGAGAACACGCCACCTGAGCTGATCAGCTACATCATCGAGCAGACGGGTGGGGAAGGCTCGCCCTATCGGGCGCCTGTCTATCAGCTACCACCAGAAGAGGCAGCCCCTGGTCAGCCGCGAGACCGTCTGACGGGTCGACCGCTGGATGAAGAAGGCCGTTACACGGTCAGTTATGTGGTGGATGGCAAAATTTATCACGTACCGCATTTTTCATGTGCTGATCGTGAGAATACGTGTTTGGGAGCCAACGTAGACTATAGCGATCCTGCAGCGCAGGCATGGGAGAGGGCTGTAGATGCCAAGGCGTTGGGTGATTTAGGTACGGTGGCTACTGCCGGGGTGGTAATGAACCCTGCCGGAGCTCTAGGTTTTGGTTTGGCGTCCACCGGAACGGGCGCAAGCCTCTTTTCAGGGTACTTAAAAGATGAAGCTGTCAGCGCTATATCAAAAGAAATGCTGATGGCTGGTTTTGAAGAATACGCGAAAGCAAGAGGGTACCCTGCAGCTGAAGCGAGAAGGCTCACACAGGCGCTTAACTTAAGTGGCACTTGGGATGAGGTGATCAAAAACGGCAAAAACATGCTGAGGCGGGATGATGAGTAAACAAGAAGGTCACTCAGCGTGGATTCGGTGGCGAAATCGCTTTCGGCTGTATCTATCTATCTCATTGGCCATACTGGCGTTGATAAATGCAGCCATTAAGTTTTGGGGAGAGTGGGAACTTTTTTTAACAGCTATTTTGGGGCACATTTTTTTTGGTCAATTAATCGTAGCATTCTTATACGATAAAAATATGAATGTTGGAGGAGGTGGCGCTGATTTATCGGATGGGTCTGTGGCAAGAGGAATGGCAATCACCTTTGCTGTTATCGGTTATGGCGTTATGTTTCTGTTTAATGGATATCCATGGCAGTAGACTGTCAGTGGTACCGTATTGCGTTGTCAGCATCGCAAACCGCCCAGCTCACCAACGATATCGTATGGCTAGTCACACAAACCGTACAGCTACCCAATGGCTCTACCACCACCGCGCTGATGCCCAAGGTCTACCTAGCCCCCCGCGAGGGCGACCTGGCCACCAAAGGTGAGTTATTAGGTGGCCATGGCACGCTGATCAGCGCCCGTGATATCGACCTGGCCCTGAGTGGCGACCTCAACAACAGCGACACCATTGCCGGGCGCAACATGGTGGATATCAGCGCCCAGAGCCTCAGCAACAGTGGCGGCATGGCTGAAGCCGTTGAGTATATTCGCCATGTCTATGGCCTAGGGAGCAGCTCTGCTCCTCGCTATTGCCGATAATGGTTGAGTGTGCTAATTGTTATTGGTATCCGCTGTTAAAGGAGTTTGCGATGAAAGGCACATGTCTTTGCGGTTCCATCGAAGTGACTGCGCCTAACCACGATCAGGTCAGTGTTTGTCATTGCTCACTATGTCGGCGTTGGTCGGGTGGGCCTATGTTCGCTGTGCATTGCGGTGGTCCGGTAGAATTCTCTGGTGCTGAGCCTACCGCTTACCGCTCGTCTGAGTGGGCGGAGCGAGGCTTCTGTGCAACCTGCGGGACGCATCTGTTCTATCACCTGCTACCCAGCAATGAGTATATTCTCCCAGCAGGCCTGTTCCAGGATCAGTCACTCCAACTCACTAGCGAAATATTTATTGATGAGAAGCCCAGTTATTACGCGTTTAACAACCAAACAGAGAAAATGACCGGACAGCAGGTCTTCGAGCAATTTGCGCCGGATTAATTTAAGCGGCTTGGGATTTCTGATTGCCTTCAACCAGTGTCGATACTGGCATCAAAGATCAAACCAAAACGCCTTGGCTTTTCAACCAAGGCGTTTTTATCTAACGTTTACTCAACCTTCCGTTTAACGCTTCTTCCTAGCTGGCTTTTTGTCAGCACTGACGGGTGCGCTTTCCTTTGCGCTACCGCCACTAGGAAAGTGGGCGCGTACCAGTTCCAACAAGCCTTGAGTAGAGGCGTCGAAGTCCGCGGCGTTGGTGTCAATACGCTCACTGATTTCACCGGCAATGCGTTTGCCAAGCTGCACACCCCATTGATCAAACGAGTTGATGTTCCAGATAACGCCTTGCACAAACACCTTGTGCTCGTAGAGGGCAATCAGCGCGCCTAGGTTTTTCGGCGTTAGCTCATCTAGCAGTAGTGTGCTGGAAGGGCGGTTGCCGGGGCAGCTGTAGGGGTCATGCTGGCTAAGCTCTTTGCTGTCCCCTTGGCTGCCTTCCATAAAGGCGTTGGCCTGGGCGAGCATATTGGTGAGTAAGGCGAAGTGGTGGTCTTCCACGCCGGGCTCGGGTTTCAGCGAGGCAATAAAATCAATCGGCACGTAGCGGGTGCCTTGGTGCAGTAGCTGGAAGAAGGCGTGTTGACCGTTGGAGCCAGTTTGGCCCCAGACAATTGGGCCGGTTTTGTAGTTGACCGGATGGCCAAAAATATCGACTGATTTGCCGTTAGACTCCATATCCAGCTGTTGCAGGAAAGAGGGCAACTGGTTAAGCGCTTGATCGTAGGGCACGATGGCCTGGGTTTCGGCGCCAATAAAGTTGATGTACCAGATACCAATCAGCGCCATCAGTACTGGCATATTCTGCGCGAAGGGCGCTTCTATAAAGTGGCGGTCCATCTCATGGGCGCCTTCTAGCAGCTCGATAAAACCTTCAAAGCCAATCGAAAGCGCAATCGGTAGGCCGATAGATGACCACATGGAGTAGCGGCCACCTACCCAGGCCCAGAATTCGAACACGTTCTCTTCACGAATACCGAATTCCATCGCTGCTTTGCGGTTGGTGGAAGCGGCAATAAAGTGCGCACCCACATCGGCATCTTCACCGGCGTTTTCCACAAACCAACGCCGTGCGGTTTTAGCATTCAGCAGGGTTTCCTGGGTAGAGAAGGTCTTGGTGGAGACGATAAACAGCGTGGTGGCGGGATCGAGCCGAGAGAGCACTTTCTGAATATGGGTGCCATCGACGTTGGAAACGAAGTGAAAGTGCAGCTCTGGGTGGCGGTATTTGAGTAGCGCGCGTACGGCCATATTAGGGCCAAGATCTGAGCCGCCAATGCCAATATTGACCACGTCTTTGATGCGCTGGCCGTTATAGCCTTTCCATTCACCGTTTCTTACCGCTTCTGAGAACTGTTTGATCTGTTCCCGGGTGCGATTGATTTCCGGCATCACATCGTTGCCGTCTACATGCACCGCTTCAGCGCTTAAATTGCGTAGCGCGGTATGCAGTACCGGGCGGTTTTCAGTAACATTGATAATATCGCCAGAGAACATCTGTGCGCGGCGCTGCACCAGGGCAGAGTGGTCGGCCAATTCCAACAGTTTGGCGAGTACTTCATCAGAGACGTGATGCTTGGAGTAATCCAAGAACAGGCCGCCCACCCGTAGGCTCATTTTTTCAAAGCGCTGCGGATCATTGGTGAAGTAATCACGAATGCGGTCGTTGGCGGTTTTGTCACGCAGGCGTTCAAGTGCCTGCCAAGTAACGCTGCGGGTGAGTTGAAACATAGAAGGCGATCCTGTTGTTTTAGGTCATTATTAAGTGACGAGCGTTGGGTTGCCCACTCGTGCCTTGTTCTATTTGCGAATCTAATTATGTAAAAATACTACCTAAACCCTTGGTTTAAGCAACTGGTAAGCGGTTGAAAGCTTAAAAATAAGTAATAAACCGTTGCTGATGGGTGCTGAAGGGCATATGTGTTGCAGAAAAGTTGCTGGGTAGGCAGAAGTCTACCCAGCGCTGACGTTTGAAAGTTTAGCTGGTAACGGCAACTTGAGCGGCACCGCGTTTGATAAATGCATAGCCTAAGCCGGTCACCAGCGAGCCGATGACAATCGCGCCAAGGTAAAGCAGTACAGGGGTGATCGCATTGGGGATCAGCAGAACAAAGATGCCGCCGTGAGGTGCCATTAGTTTCGCGCCCACCAGCATGGAAAGCGCACCGGTGATTGCCCCACCCGCCATGCATGCGGGGATAACCCGTAGCGGGTCTTTCGCTGCGAAGGGAATGGCCCCTTCACTGATAAAGCACATGCCCAGTACAAATGATGCCTTGCCTGCTTCGCGCTCTGGTGCAGAGAACTTATTGCGTGCAACGAAACTGGCAATACCCATGCCAATCGCTGGCACCATACCTGCCGCCATAATGGCTGCCATTGGGCCGTAGGTTTCCGAAGCTAACAGGCCCACGCCAAAGGTATAAGCTGCTTTATTGACGGGCCCGCCCAAATCGAAGCACATCATTGCGCCCAATAGAATGCCCAGCAGCACCGCGTTGGTAGAGCCCATAGAGGCCAGGAAGCTGGTCAGCGCATTGAGCAATGCAGCGACGGGTTCGCCAATCACATAGATCATGGTTAGGCCGGTCACTAGGCTGGCCACCAGTGGGATGATCAGAATAGGCTTGAGCGACTCAACGCTAGAAGGCAGCTTCACATAACGAGTGACTGCCAGAGCCACATAACCGGCTAAGAAGCCTGCCAGGATGCCGCCGATAAACCCCGCTTCGATATTGGCTGCCAACATACCGCCAATCATTCCTGGGGCGATGCCGGGGCGGTCAGCAATGGAGTAGGCAATGTAGCCTGCCAGTACCGGAATCATTAGTGCGAAGGCGGTGCCGCCACCAATTTGCATGAGCGCAGCGGCCAAAGTGCCTTCTGCTTGGAACGCTTCAATGCCAAATACAAACGAAAGCGCAATCAGCAAACCGCCGGCCACCACCATGGGCAGCATAAACGACACACCAGTGAGCAGGTGCTTATAAACGCCTTTCTCTTTAACGCTCTTATTGGCACTGCCCGTATTGCTACTATCGTTTTCTACGCTAGCATCAGCCAGGGCAGCTTCCAGCGTGGGGCGTGGCTTTTTCAGTGCGTTGCCGGTCGATGTGCGGTAGATACGCTTGCCTGCAAACCGCGACGGATCAACATCGATATCGCAGGCCAGTACGACCACGTCGGCATCGGTGATCTCTTCTTCGGTTAAGCGATCCTGAGCGCCCACTGAGCCTTGAGTTTCCACGCGAATGGCGTGCCCCATGGCTTTACCTGCTTCGGCTAACGCTTCGGCGGCCATAAAGGTATGGGCAACGCCAGTGGGGCAGGCGGTGATAGCCACAATCTTCTTGCCACTGGCGGTGCTAGCAACAGCCGGAGCAGCGGCTGCTGCGGAGGTTGCAGGAGCAGTGTAAATCGGCGCTTCTCGCTTGGCTTGATGTAAAAAGGCGCTGGGGTCTGGCAGGGCGTTGGCAATTGGTGCTTGGAAAAGCCGCTTGCCTTCAAAACGTTCTGGGGCGGGGACGTGATCGGCAGCCACCACAATTAAATCGGCATTAGTAATTTGCTCGGCGGTGGCAGCCTGCAGCGGCGCAATCTCACCGTGCATTTCCACATGAGTGCTCCAGCCCATCCGCGTGGCCGCTTGTTCAAGGCGCTTGGCGGCCAGAAAAGTGGTCGCCATGCCGCTGGGGCAGGCGGTAATTAGAATCAGGTTCATCGCGTGGCTCCCTCGGTGATGGTGTCGTCAAGACGCCGTACCAAAGTCTGTTGTTGGAGTAAGTCAAAGTCGTCTGCGTGGGGGCTGCCCACGCCAACGTGGCGAACCGCTTCGGCAGAGAGTGCCGTTGCGAAGCGAAGGGTGTCTGGTGGGGTAAAGCCGCTGAGTAGCCCGTGGAGCATGCCAGCCACAAAGGTATCGCCCGCACAAACGGTATTGGTGGCGTTGACGCTAGGCGGCGCGGACTGCCAAGTGCCCTGTGAACTAACCCATAACACGCCCTCTGAGCCTGCGGAAATCAGTGCGTGCTCAATGCCGCTGGCGTGCAGTCGCTCGGCAGCGACCTGACGCTGTTGGTTTGAATCTAGCGCGCTGCCAGCCCACTCAGAGAGTTCCGTTTCGTTAGGTTTTACAGCAGCAGGCTGAGCCGCAATGGCGGTCAGCAGTGCCGGGCCGCTGGTGTCTATCCACAGGGGGACACCATAGCCTTTTAGGGTGGTTAGCAGCTCAGCAAAGAGAGATTGGTCAATACCCGGTGGAAGGCTGCCAGCAACGACGATCGCTTGGGGCGGTGTGGTGCGTTGAAACAAACTGTCCAAGGTTTGCCGTAGAGCATTCAGGTGGGTTGTCTTAATCGGCGTGCCAGGACCGTTAATATCAGTGACGCGGCCGCTTTGCTCAGCCAACTTGGCGTTAATGCGCGTGCTGCCGGGTACCCGCACAAAGGCATCTTCCACGCCGTAGTGGGGAAATGCCAGGCTGAACGGGGCGTCGTTATCCTGACCGAGAAAGCCGCTAACGATCACTTCATGGCCTAAGCTTGCCAGCACTCGCGCTACGTTAACGCCCTTGCCTGCGGCTTCTAACTGGGCGCTGTTGGGTCGGTTCACATGGCCGAGTGTCAGCGCTTCAAGGTTGAACGCTAAATCCAGCGCGGGGTTGAGTGTAATGCACACTACCTGGGCCATTAGTGGGCCTCCAGGGCGTCACGCACCTCATCGCTGGTGGCTTTGCTAAGCGCTAGCTGGGCAGTGGTTTTTGCGTCGGCAAGGTCAAATTCACGCAGGCGCGCTTTGACCAGTGGAATTTGCCGCGCGCTGACGGAAAGCTCATCAACGCCTAATCCTACCAGCACCGGAACGGCCATGGCGTCCGAGGCGAGTTCGCCGCATACGCCGACCCATTTGCCGTGGGCATGGGCGGCATCAACCGTCATTTGAATCAGGCGCAATACGGCGGGGTGCAAACCATCCGCTTGGGCAGAAAGCTCTGGGTGGCCGCGGTCGATGGCCAGGGTATACTGAGTTAAATCGTTAGTACCAACGGAGAAGAAGTCCACCTCGGCCGCCAGCGTAGGTGCTAGCAGTGCGCTGGAGGGCACTTCAATCATGACGCCCAGTTGCACATCAGTGGCGCGCTGTTTTGGCGGGATTTCGCTAAGCAGGCGGTCATAGATGACTTTGGCGGCTCGGAATTCAGCGACATCCTTAACCATCGGCAGCATGATCCGCAGCGGACGGTCGATAGCTGCCATCAGCAGCGCGCGGATTTGTGTTTCCAATACTTCCGGCTGGGTCAGCGCTAAGCGAATGCCGCGTAGGCCAAGGAAGGGGTTGTCTTCCTGGGGAACCGGCCAGTAGGGCAGTGGCTTGTCGCCACCTACATCCAGGGTGCGCGCGACCAGAGGGCGGCCATCCAGAGCATCAGTGGCTTCGCGATATTCGGCAATCTGGGTCGCTAAGTCTGGTGCGCTTGAGTAGGCCATAAACAGGAACTCGGTGCGTAGCAGGCCAACGCCTTCGGCACCCCGTTCAACGGCATCGGCAGCGTGGGCGGTGTTACCGAGGTTGGCTGCCACTTCAACCCGGTGGCCATCGCGGGTCTGGGCTTGCTCAAAACGCAGCTCCCACGCATCAGCTTCGCGCTGTTGCTGGTCGAGCAATTGTTGTTCAGCGCGCTGCAGGCGCTCTTCGGAAGGCTGGGAGGTAACTCGCCCCCGTTCACCGTCCAGAATCATCATGCTGCCGTTATGCAGTACCATCACGGCTTCACCAGCACCCACGACGGCTGGAATACCCAGGGCGCGAGCCAGAATGGCGCTGTGAGCGGTAGCACCGCCGCGTACCGTTAGCAGGCCGCGTACGCGTGAGGTGTCCAGGCGAGCAACATCGGAAGGGCCTATGTCATCCATCACCAGAATATACGGGTGGTCAGGCGGCTCGGGCAGTTGGACATCGCACAATACCCCCAGCACGCGGCGGCCTACGTCGCGCAGGTCTGCGGCGCGCTCGGCCAACAGGCGGTCGGCGAGCATTTCCTGGGCGTGGGCGGCGGTTTCAATGGCATCCCACCAGCCGGCTTCGGCTGAACGCCCTTCACGAATCGCATCAATGGCTGCGTGGTGCAGCTCGGGGTCGTCGAGCATCTCTTCGTGCATTGAGAGAATATCGGCCACTTCGCCGCCAGGGGCGTTGTGCACCAGTGCTTGAAGTTGTGCTGCACCCTCTTTAAGTGCCACTTCCAGGCGACTAATTTCATGTTCGGGGTCGCTGGCGTATTCAGCATAGTCGAACTGCATCGGGCGAATCACAAACACCGGTGCAATGGCTAAGCCCGGCGAGGCGGCAACGCCGGTGTGGGGCGCATCGGCGACTAACGGCTCAACGGGCTTGCTCGTGTTAGTAACCGACTTGGCATCAAAGCCGCCTTCGAACGGTGTTACTTTCTCGCCTAGGCCGTCTTCAACAGCGGCGGCTACGGCGCCTAGCGCAGCACTTGCCTGGTCGCCCTCGGCAGAAAGGATCAGCCACTGGCCACGCCGTGCTCCTAAGCCAATCACTTTGGTCAGGCTGGCGGCAGAGACCGTAGTGGCGCTGCCTTCTTCAAGGCGCACGTGAATCGGTATTGATTGCGCGCGGGCGACCTGTACCAGCTGTTTTGCTGGGCGGGCGTGAAGGCCGTGGGGGTTCAAAACGCGCACGCGTCGAGTCTGAGTGCTGGCGGTTTCACCCGCCAACGTGGCCAGCAGCTGTGCGCTGCTTTTGCCCACCAAGCTGTCACTTTCGCCGTTTTCCAACACGGCTAAGAGCTGTTCCAGCAGCGGGCGGTGAGCATCGCCGCTGGCTGCCAAGCAGAACAAGGCATGGACTGAGTGACCGCTATGTTCTAGTTGTGGGTCGGCTGGTGTGGCAACGCCCAGTGCCGGTTGGCTAACGCCCTGGTCGTGGCTTGTCAGCCACAGGCCTTTGCCAAGCCATTGGGGCTGGGTGCTAGCGACGGCGCTAATAAAGGCGTTATCGACACAGCCGCTTTGACGAAGCCGTGCCGCAGCGGCCAGGGCCAGCTCCTGCGGGTCGCGAGCAGGGAAGTTAATGCACAGCGTATCGGCATCCAGGCGCGGTTCAAGCGCAGGCTTAGACAGTAACCGCGACACCTCGACGGCCGAGCTGGCGCTGGCGAGCTGGCTGGCAACGCCATCGCGGTCTAATACGTGGGTCAACTGACGTAGGATGTCTAAATGTTCGTCGTTTTGCGCGGCGATTGTCACCAAAACATGCACTGTCTGGTCATCATGCCACTGAACGCCTTTGGGGAACTGCAGCACCCGTACGCCTGTTCGTTTTACGTGCTGGCGACTTTCCGGCGTACCGTGCGGAATAGCAATCGCGTTACCAAGGTACGTTGACGACTGCGCTTCACGAGCATGGAGGCCATCACGGTACTCGGCCTCAACCAAGCCTGCATCCGTTAGCGCCTTAGCGGCGATGTCGAGTGCAGCTTGCCAGTCGTCCGCATGGCGGTCGAGCAAGATGTCGTCTGGACCGAGTGTTAACATAAGGTTCTCCTGTATACGCTGTCAGGCAACGGTGATGTCTGCAATGAGCGGCGTGATCGTGCTTAAACGTTGGTCGTAGAGCGCTAAGCTTAGCTGGATGAATCGAGTCATCTATGATTAGTTGTATGCTGAATCGATTCACTTAAAGACACAAGGGTTGTCTTTCTAGACTTTAGTCGGGGTGGGGTGAAACGGCTGATAAACTACACCGGCAACCAGAGGAGAGAATTGCATGACACTTGCCGACATTGCCCGGCTTGCGGGCGTATCGCGCACCACGGCGAGCTATGTAATTAATGGTCAGGCCGAGCAGCGGCGCATTAGCAATGCCACCATTGAGAAAGTCATGGCGGTGGTGCGTCAGCATCGCTATCACATTGATCCGCAGGCAGCGGCGCTGCGTCGTGGGGCAAGTCGGCTGATTGGTTTGATCGTGCCCGACCTTGAGAATATTAGCTATGCACGGCTCGCTAAACGCTTAGAGCGTGGCGCGCGGGAGCGTGGCTATCAGCTGTTGGTGGTTAGCTCGGATGACTGCGCCGATAGCGAACGCACCTTGGCCTTAGCGCTGCGCGCGCAGCGCTGTGAAGTGCTTATTACCGCCAGCTGCCTAGCTGAAGATGACACCTTCTATTCTGAATTGGTGGATGAGGGCTGGTGTGTTGTGGGAATGGATCGCGGACTTGTTCCGAAGCGCTTTGCCAGCGTCGTCAGCAACGATCAGGACGCTGCTTATGCGCTAACGCGTTCGGTCATCTCTGATAGCACGCGGCGGGTGGCGTGGTTGGAGGCGATGCCAAGTTTGTCGATCAGTCGCGAGCGGCGGATGGGCTTTCAAGCGGCACTACAAAACAGCCCTATCGAGCCAATTTTGCTTAGCGGTACGCACTATGAGCGTAGCGAAGGTGCTCGCCTTGCCGCGCAGTTGTTGGATGATGCGAGTGGGGCTGATGCGCTGGTGACCGCGTCTTATGTGCTGATGGAAGGGGTGTTTGATGTGTTTTTAGAGCGTGGCGGGCTACCAGAAGAGATGCGGCTAGCCACCTTTGGTGACCACCGCTTGCTGGATTTTTTACCGCAACCGGTGAATTCAGCCCCGCAGGATTATGATCGCATTGCTGAACTCACCCTAAGCTGTGCCCTGAATGCTATGAACGGTGATTATCAGTGTGGGCAGCAGGTCGTGGCGCGTCACCTGCGTACCCGATAAAACCACATAGTCGGGCGGTCTTATCTATACCGTGCGGGCCTGAGCCCAGGCTTCTGCATCTGGAATAGACATATCGTAGCGTTCACTGAGGTAGGGCGACGACAGTAAGAAGTCGGCGCTCGCCGCATTGCATGCCACCGGTACGTTCCATAACGCGGCTAATCGCAGTAGCGCTTTAACGTCAGGATCGTGGGGCTGAGGGGCAAACGGATCCCAGAAGAAAATCAGCACGTCCAACTGCTGCTCGGCAATACGCGCGCCAATTTGCTGATCACCGCCCAGTGGTCCGCTCATTAACCCCTCGACCTCCAGGCCTAGCGCATTTTTGAGCCGCCCAGAGGTAGTGCCCGTACCAATCAGGGTGTGCTGGCTGAGCGTTTCCTGCCAGCGCGTTGCCCACTCCAGCATTTCGGTTTTTTTGCCGTCGTGGGCAATCAACGCAATGCGTTTACGCGGTTGCAGCGTGCGAACGGCTTGGCGGGGTGGGCGTGCGTCAGTCATGGTATGGCTCTCCAGGTCACTATTACATTTCAAGTAATAGTCATATTCCAAATCGCTGTCAGGTTTATTCTTCTGCAACGGCTAGCACTTTCATTGTGTTGGTACCGCCGTGGGCATTCATGTGGTCGCCGCGGGTAAGAATGACATGCTCGCCGGGGCGTGCCAAACCATGAGCCTGCAGTAGCTTTACGGCTTCTTGATTAAGCTCTTTAGGATCCATATCGGTCGTATCGAAAGGAATCGATACCACGCCGCGATAAAGCGCCATGCGCCGTTGAGCAATCGGGCTGTGAGCCAAGCCTACGATAGGCAATCCTGACCGAATACGTGAGGCGATTAGCGGGGTGTAGCCCGTAGACGTCATACATGCAATGGTGCTGACACCTGTTAGATGGTTCGCCGCGTACATGGCAGAGAGGGCAATGGTTTCATCAATACGCTCGAAGCCTTCGTGGATACGGTGGCCAGACGATTGGGCAATGCGCTCGCGCTCAGCGCCGAGGCATACCCGGTCCATTGCTTGAATGGTTTCTACCGGATAGTCACCCGCGGCGGTTTCTGCTGAGAGCATGACGGCATCGGTGGCATCGAGCACTGCGTTGGCCACGTCGAATACTTCGGCGCGGGTGGGCAGTGGCGACTCAATCATTGATTCCATCATTTGTGTGGCGGTAATCACCGCACGATTAAGGGTGCGGGCATGTTTGATGATGCGTTTTTGGGTGCCGATTAGCGCAGCATCGCCAATTTCTACACCTAAGTCGCCACGGGCCACCATTACTGCCTCTGATGCCTGGATAATGCCATCTAGGGTCTCATCATCAGCAACGGCTTCAGCACGCTCTAGCTTGGCAACCAGACCTATTTCCTTGCCTGCTTCGCCGAGCAGCTCGCGCGCTTCTTGCATATCGGCAGCGCTGCGTGGGAATGAAACTGCCAAGTAGTCCACCCCAATATCGATCGCGGTTTTAAGGTCTTCTTTATCTTTTTCGGTAAGTGCAGGAGCGGATAGTCCGCCGCCTTGTTTGTTGATGCCTTTGTTGTTGGAAAGCTTGCCACCCACGTGAACGCGGGTGTGCACTTCTTGTCCAGTAATAGAGGTGACATCAAGTACGACACGCCCGTCATCCAGCAGTAGCCGGTCGCCAGGGGTGACATCATCAATCAGCGACTTGTAATCACAGCCGACACGCTCGGCGGTACCGCTGTTGGCATCCAGCGCCATGTCGAGCACAAAGGGTTGACCAATGTCTAGATGAACAGCGCCTTCGGCAAAGCGTGATATACGAATTTTCGGGCCTTGCAGGTCACCCAGTGCGGCAACGCTTCGGCCAATTCGCTGGGCGATTTCGCGAACTTCGCTTAAGCGCCGACGATGGTCATCTGCCGCACCGTGGGAGAAATTGAGCCGCACGACATCAACGCCCGCTTTTAACATGGCTTCCAGCACACCAGGGCGGTCGCTTGCTGGGCCAAGTGTCGCGACAATTTTGGTGCGGCGAAGGGGAGTGGGAGATGTTGAGCGAGTCATAAAAGTTACTCCAGTTGACCATCTTGGCGGTGATTAATTATTGGACTACGATAGCGTTTATATAGTAATTTTACTACATATTGGAGCGTTATTAGCCTTTAAGGACAGTTTAGACTGGTATGAATTGCCCTAAGGGTGAATAAATACGTATTTTTAGTAATTTTTTTACTGGATACGCCATCTACTACCACTGCTTGATCGAGGTGCCATCATGACAATAAGAGTTGCTATTAACGGATTTGGGCGGATTGGTCGCAATGTATTGCGTGCGCTGTATGAAAATAGCTACCGGGATCGCGTCCAGGTAGTTGCGATTAATGATCTGGGCGATCCTTCCCTTAATTCGCACCTACTACGCCACGATACGGTTCACGGCCACTTCCCGTTTGCGGTTGAACACGATGCCGAAAGTATCAGTGTGGATGGCGATCGCATTGCAATCTCTTCTGAGCGCGACCCTAGCCAGCTACCTTGGGCATCCATGAACATTGATCTCGTTATGGAGTGTACAGGCCTGTTTACTAAGCGAGAGGCGGCCGCCAAACACATAGAAGCGGGGGCTAAGCGTGTGTTGATCTCTGCGCCTAGCCCTGATGCCGACGCTACCATCGTATATGGTGTTAATGACGATATTCTGACGGCTGAGCACACAGTGGTCTCCAATGCGTCGTGCACCACTAACTGCCTGGCACCTATCGCCAAAGCGCTAAACGATGCTGTAGGCATTGAAAACGGCTTGATGACTACGGTTCATGCCTACACCAACGATCAGAATCTATCGGATGTTTATCACTCCGACCCCTACCGCGCGCGTAGCGCGACACACTCGATGATTCCGACCAAAACAGGTGCGGCAGCGGCGGTTGGCTTGGTATTGCCAGAGTTAGCGGGTAAGTTCGATGGTTTGGCGGTACGTGTACCGGTAATCAACGTTTCCTTGGTGGATCTGACGTTCACGGCAAGCCGCGATACCACCAAAGAGGAGATCAACGCGATTGTTGAGAAAGCGGCGGCGAATTCGTCTGTACTCGCGGTTAACGCTCAGCCGCTAGTGTCGATCGATTTCAACCATGATGCGCATTCATCTACCTTTGATGCCAATCATACCCGTGTGAATGGCCGCTTAGTGAAAGTCATGGCGTGGTACGACAACGAGTGGGGCTTCTCCAACCGTATGTTAGATACCGCCATTGCAATGCAGGAAGCCGCCAAGTAATCTTAAATTGCATGAGTCTTCCGTGTCAGGCGCAGGGACGCGCCGATTAGGCTTTACGCAAAAGTTGCCAGCTTAGGGGCAGGTTTCTCCCAGCAGTAGTTCAGTGCTCAGTAGCTGTGGCTCTTTAGGGCGGAGGCCCAGGATCATTTGTGCTGCAATACGGCCTTTGTCAGTGCTGTCCTGGCGAACAGTGGTCAGCCGCGGTGCTCGATATTGCCCTTCTGCAATGCCATCAAATCCCGTTATTCTTAACTCCTCCGGCACTTTTATGTTGCGCTGCTCAGCTAACGTTAGTGCTGTAAGGGCAATTCGGTCTGACATGCAAAGTAATAAATCAGGCCGCCGTCCATCAGGGGCGTCCAGTATGTCTGCAATCACTGGCGAGCAAACATCAAACACGTTTTCTTCGATATTCCAAAGCGGTATCTGTTCGGTGTCATAGCCACATTCGCTGAGTGCCGCGTGAAAGCCAGCCAAACGAGCACGGCTGATAGTGCTGCTGTTGGGTAGCATTGTATGTTCAGCGGTAATACGGCCATTGCAGTGCTCTTTGGTGAGGCGAAGATTAATCACTGCAGGGCGCTTAGGCCGTGTGTGTAAGGCGTGCTGGGCAATGTGGTAACTCGCATTCTGGTCATCGATATGAACGGTCGGGCTACCTTCAATATCGAAATCAACAGACACCAGTGGGCGTTGGGACGGTAGCTCATTGAGAAGTTTGTTGTTAGGCATTAAGCCATAAACGATAAATCCGTCGGCAATATTTGCGGATCCTGGCGGCTGGGATGCATGGCCACGGCCAGGTAGTAACAGCAGGGTATGACCATGGGCGTCGAGCACTTCAGCCACACCGGACAAAAACTCACTAGCGACGGCATCATTAAGGCTGTAGGTCAGGCTTTCGGCAAGAATAACTGCAACAATGCTAGAGCGGCCGGTGCGTAGACTGCGTGCTTTTGCATCTGGGCCGTTATACCCCAGGCGTTTGGCCTCACTTAAAATGCGATCTCGTAGTAGTGGAGATAGCTGGTCAGGGCGGTTAAATGCATTGGATATCGTCGCAGTGGAAACGCCGAGTTCTGATGCAAGATCCTTAAGGGTCATTCGACGATGAGCGGTCACGGGCTTCCTATCCTGTCTAATTGTTAGCGCCATTTTATAGCGCAGGCTAATTATTTGAATCAAGCACACAAAAATAACGGCCTTGATGGCCCACCACCTTCGCATAAGGTGGGGAAGATCATCAAAGGCCGTTGTAGATGCCGTATAAGCATCCTGATGAGCACTGCCGATATGAGCTAGGCCGCTGAGCGAGTCGGGGATACCAGTAGTGCTGCACCGTTTTCATCAAAGAGATGCACATGCTCAATATCGGGAACTAAGGATACTTGCTGGCCTTCCTTCCACTGGCTGGGTGCTTCGCTACGGTGAATGAGCAGTGTGTCGCCTTCTTTAGGTTCTAGGTACACGTAGACCTCATTACCTAGGTATTCAACGTTAACGATATCAAAGCAGTTACTGCCCGTTGGAGCTTCAAGGCGCAGGTGCTCTGGGCGTATGCCCATTGTCAGTGGGCTGCCTTGATTGTAGCCGTCAGCCGACTGAGGCAGGGCTATTTCGCCGAGTCCCTTGGCGCTAATTCGACAGCCATCAGAGGATCCGGTGATCAGTTCTGCGGGCATGAAGTTCATTGTCGGAGACCCAATGAACCCCGCGACAAATTGGGTAGCCGGACGTTGATAAAGCTCATAGGGGCTACCCACTTGTTCAACATGACCACCCTTGAGGACCACGATTTTGTCCGCGAGGGTCATTGCTTCGACTTGGTCGTGGGTAACGTAAATCATGGTGGAGCCCAGACGGGTGTGTAGCCTGGCGATTTCGTTACGCATTTGCACCCGCAGCGAGGCATCCAGGTTAGACAGTGGCTCATCAAATAGCAGAATGCGGGGCTCGCGGGCCATTGCTCGGCCCATCGCCACTCGTTGCCGCTGGCCGCCTGAAAGTGCCTTGGGCTTGCGGTGTAACAGATCTTCAAGCTGCAAAATTTTAGCGGTGCTCATCACCCGCTCATCGACTGTTTCTTTAGAAGCTTTCGCGAGCTTTAAGCCGAAGGCCATATTCTCGTAAACAGTCATATGTGGGTAGAGCGCGTATGACTGAAATACCATGCCCACGCCTCGTTCCCGTGGAGGGAGATCATTGACTAGCATGTCACCAATGGTTAAGTCACCGTCGGTGATCGACTCTAGCCCTGCAATGAGCCTTAGCAGGGTGGATTTGCCGCAGCCGGAAGGGCCAACAAAGACGACAAACTCACCATCGCCGATACTTAGATCAACGTCTTTAATAATGTGGTCACGGCCAAAAATTTTATTGACCTTGCTAAGCGTAACACTTGCCATGGTTAGCTCCTTGTCGACCTCGATCCAGCACTCCTCGTATCGGGTCGACTATCGTTATTGAGTGTTATTGTATGTTTAACCGATATGCATAAATGCAGCCTGGTAAGCAGGTAGTGTGAGCACATTGTCTTTGCGTGCCGCATTAAAGCCATGCCCTTCCAGGTCACTGGTGACGTTTGCAGGGAGTGCTGTTTGCTGCTCATTACCGGTCAGGTTAAAGACACACAGCACTTTTTCGTCGCCTTTCTCACGGATAAAACCAAGCAGTTCTTCGCCGACGTCAACCACGTTCAACTCACCGTCGAACAGTGCTGGATGCGCGTAACGGAAGGCCAGCATCCGGCGTACACTATTCAGCGTTGAGTCGGGGTTCTCCTGCTGACGGCTAACGGCTACATCCAGGTGGCGTGTTTCCACGGGAAGCCACGGTTCAATAGAGGAGAAACCTGCCTGGGTGCCATCGGTCCAAGGCATCGGCGTGCGACAGCCATCTCGGCCTTTAAACTCTGGCCAGAGTACTTTGCCGTAAGGGTCTTGAATACGCTCGAAGGGGACGTCGGCTTCTGGTAGACCTAGCTCTTCCCCTTGATAAAGGCAGACACTGCCTCGTAGGGAAAACAGCATGGCGAGCATCACTTTAGGATAAGCAATGGGGTCTTCTTCAGCGCCCCAGCGTGATGCGCTACGCTCAACATCATGGTTAGACGTTGCCCAGCAGGGCCAAGCATCGCCGGCTAAACGCTGAAAGCGCTCAATAACTTGACGAATATAGCTGGCGGAACGTGGCTTGTTGAGTAGATCGAAGGTGTAAGCCATGTGCAGCTTGTCACCACCTGCGGTGTACTCAGCCATACGCTCAAGTGGGTTGTCATCGCCGATTTCACCGACGGTGGTTGTACCAGGATACTCATCCATTAATGCCCGTAGATCTTTCAAAAACGCAACGTTTTCAGGGCGGCTGATATCGTAGACATGGCGCTGCCATGTATAGGGGTTTGTTTCGGGCGCGCCAAGGGTCTTGGATTCGCCTTTTGGCACCGGCGGATTGTCGCGCAGTTCGGCATCGTGGAAATAGAAGTTGACCGTATCCAATCGGAAGCCATCAACGCCAAGGTCTAGCCAGAAACGCATGTTGTCCAGCTGTGCCTGACGAGCGTCTGGGTTATGGAAGTTGACATCCGGTTGGCTGGTCAAAAAGTTGTGTAAATAGTACTGCTGGCGACGTGAATCAAAAGTCCAAGCAGGGCCACCAAAAATGGACAGCCAGTTATTAGGTGGCGTGCCATCGGGCTTTGGATCCGCCCACACAAACCAATCGGCTTTGGCATTGGTGCGGTCCTGGCGGCTCTCTTTAAACCAAGGGTGCTGTTCAGAGGTATGGCTGATGACTTGGTCGATCATCACTTTCAGGCCTAGCGAATGGGCTTTAGCCAGCAATACCTTGAAATCCTCCAGAGTGCCGAACATCGGGTCGACGTCACGGTAGTCGCTGACGTCATAGCCGAAATCGAGCATGGGAGAGGTGAAAAAAGGTGAAAGCCAGACACCGTCCACATTTAGAGAGGCCACGTAGTCGAGCTTTTCGGTAATGCCCCTTAAGTCACCAATGCCATCGCCACGGCTGTCTAAAAAGCTGCGCGGGTAAATTTGATAGATAACGCCACCGCGCCACCACGTCAGGTTGTCTTGCATGAGTAATCCTTAATAAAACGTAAATAGCGCTTGCGCTTAGCCTTTAACAGCACCTGCAGTGAGGCCTGAAACAATTCGACGCTGGAAAATAATGACCAGAATTACCAGCGGTACTGTCACCACGACCGACGCGGCCATAATGGGCCCCCAGGGAAGCTCGTAGGCACTACCGCCAGAAAGTAGGGCAATAGCGACTGGCACCGTGCGTTGCGCGTCGGTTAGCGTGAAGGTCAAGGCAAACAGAAATTCGTTCCAAGCAGCAATAAAAGCGAGCAGGCCGGTCGTCGCCATGGCTGGCCACATTAACGGTAGGAACACCTTGGTAATGGTAATCCAGGGCGTTGCTCCATCCATGATGGCGGCTTCTTCGAGTTCCATGGGGAGCTCTTTCATAAAGGTAGTCAGTACCCACACCGTGAAGGGCAGGGTGAAAATGGTATAACTCAGAATAAGACCGGCTGGATTGTTGTAGAGGTTTAGCGCACGAATCACCTCAAACAAGCCCGAGAGCACTGCCACTTGGGGAAACATAGATACCCCAAGAATAACCAGCATCACTGTAGAACGGCCGCGGAAGCGGACACGGCCCAGCGCGTAGGAAGCGGTAATGCCCAGCAGTAGCGCGATAAACACCACGCTAAAAGCAACGATAATCGAGTTGAAGATCGCACGCACAAAGCTGGATTGGCTAAAGATCTGGGCGTAGTTATCGAGGTTCCAAGTCGAGGGCCATAGCTCAACCCGAAAGAGTTCGCTGGAAGGCTTAATAGAAGTAATCACCGCATAGTAGAACGGGAAAACGGCATAAAGCATGATGAGCCCAACTAAGGCCCAAAAGCCCACGCGCTTAGCAATTTTGGCTAACTGACGCTGATTCATCAGTCACCTCCTAGTTTTATTTTATTGCGGCCTAAGTAGAGGTAGGCAACCGTGGACAGCGCAATGATAAAGAACAGCAGGGTAGACGCCGCACTGCCGTAGCCAACATCCTGGAACTCAACTAGCTGTTGACGTGCGTAGACCGACATCGACATAGTGCTCGTCGAGTTAGAGGTCAGCACGTAAATCACATCGAATACCCTCAAGGCATCCAGTAGTCGGAAAATGACCGCTACCATCAACGCTGGTGTAATGAGTGGCAGGGTTACTTTGAAAAACACACGTACGGGGTGAATGCCATCTACCTCTGCAGCTTCGTAGCAGTCTTTCGGCAGCATTTGCAGCGCAGCCAGTACGAGCAGGGCAACAAAGGGAATCGTTTTCCAGACGTCAACCATAATGACTGCCCACATGGAGTAGGTGGCACTTGCCGTCCAGGCAATTGGGTCGTCGATAATGCCTACGGTCATTAGCAGGTGGTTGATAATGCCGAACTGATCATTAAGCATCCATGCCCACATCTGCGCCGAGACAATGGTGGGAATTGCCCATGGAATCAGTACTGCCGCACGCACAATGGTACGGCCCTTAAACTCCGCATTTAGAATCAGTGCCACAATGACACCGAAAACGACTTCTAACGAAACCGAAACTACGGAGAAGTAAACCGTGTTCCAAACTGAGCGCCACCAGATAGGGTCTGCTAGCACCCCATACCAACGGCCATCTTCGTAGATTAGGTAGTTTTCTAAACCAATAAAATTGGCTGCGCCAAGATCAGAGAGTGACGCGTCCGTTAGGCTTAAAAAGAAGGTGCGAACCAGAGGCCAGCCAGCTACCAGTGTTAAGGCAATCAGCATGGGCGCTAGGAATAGCCAAGCCGCTTTTACCCGTTGGCGGCGTACTTTGGTGCCGCGAGGCCGACGCGCTTGGGTAGAGCGCGCCTCCATGGGCGCGCTGTTATTAGAAGAGGTCGACATAGGTGTCTCCGCGGTTACCAGTTACGACGCTTCAGGCGAAGGAGTTCGCCTTCAAGGTCGGAAACAGCTTGTGCACCATCTTTGCTGCCGGAGAGTACATCGTGAGAGGTGCTGAAGAAGGCATTGCTAACACGTCCGTAGGCATCGCCGGTCGGAGCAGAGGGGCGGGCAACGGCATTGGTGAACGTGTCATAAAGTGTGCCAAAGAACGGAACGGCCTCCAGAACCTCTTCATCTTGATAAAGCGCATCGATAGTTGGGTTGTAAGATGCCTGAATAGCACGCCGCTTTTGTTCGGCTTCGCCGGTTAAAAAGGCGACCAAGTCAGCGGCCAATTCAGGGTGCTCGCTGTAGCGTGACACGGCAAGGTTCCATCCGCCTAAACCGGCGGCACTTTGGCCATCTTCGCCACCTGCTGGCAGCTGGGTAACACCGACTTTGTCACGGACATCACTGTCATCACTCTGAGCCAGTGACCATGCGTAGGGCCAGTTACGCATAAACACCGCATTGCCGCCCTGGAAAACGCCACGGGCTTCTTCTTCGGTATAGTTCAGCACCCCTTCTGGCGAAATATCGCCGATCCAAGAAGCAGCTAGGTCGAGTGCCTCAGCAGCGCGCTCGTTATTGATCGTCACTTCGCCATCTTGATCTACGATGGTGCCACCGCCGTGGCTGGCGACCCACTCAAGAGCATTAACTGTCAGGCCCTCATAGGCGCGACCCTGGAAGACAAACCCCTGCATGCGGTTATTGCCTTCAGCGCGTTCAGCCTCTTTGATTTCGCGGGCAATCTCGGTCAGTTCCTGCCATGTGGTAGGGACGTCATGATCATATTTTTCCAGCAGATCTTCGCGATAGTAGAGCACGCCAGCATCGGTAAACCACGGCATCGCTACCAAGCGGCCGTCGATAGTATTGTTAGTGACGATGGTTTCAAAATGGCCAGCTGCAGCGTCTTCGCCGAGCACTTCGCTAAGGTCAAGTAGATGGTTTGCAAGTAAGCCCGGCCAGACAACGTCGATCTGCATGACATCGATATCACTGGAATTGGCAGAGAGAATTTGCTGGTATAGCGACAAGCGCTCGGTGGACGAGTTGGGGGTTGATACGACGTCGACACTGTGGCCAGTTTTCTCTTCCCAGGCGCGAATACCTTCCTGGCAGAGGGTGAGCTCTGCCCCGACGGCACCGCAAGAAATCGTTAATTGAGCCGCTTGTGCAGAGCCAACGGCGCTGGCAATGCTGGCCAAAGCGATAGCAGAAGTGAGTAGTGTCCTTTTCATAATGGCGTTCCTCGGCGTTTATTGTTGTGGGTGATAAAAGCGCTTACTGCGCCTACTTAAACGATTAAGTATGTTGCCAGTTAGCCGTCTCCTTGCCTTAAGTTCAATAGCGACTTTTGTCTAATGTCTTCGCCTCTCTTTTTCCTAAGACGAGGAGAGTGTTAGACATTGGTCGATATTTAACAATCTCTTGTTGGTTTACGTGCTCTTAATCGATTAAGTTCTGCATTCCACTCTTTTGAGGGTTAAAAAGTTGTTGCTTTGCAACGTTTGCTATTCGGCTAGCTAGTGCGGTAGCGACCTAAATACCCCAAACCCAAGTGGACGCTTTATGAATAAGTGCTAGCTGTCCCTAATAGAGGTCGGCTGGGATTGAAAACCGTAGGAACTATAATAATAGGGTTAAAAAACAATGCACAAAATGACATTCAAGACGCCTCTAGCAATCGCAATAGCTACCGCCAGCTTTGGTTTGGGGTCAACGGCCAATGCGAATACAACATTAGAAGAGCGGTTTGCGGAGCTTGAAGCGCGAATTGCGGCGGCAGAGCAGCGTGCGGTAGCCGCAGAGCGCCGAGCCGATCTCGCTGAGCAAGGCCATGTAACAACGTCAAGCGCACCTGCATCAAGTGCCCCTTCTGAGGTTGTCAGTAATGCTGAGATTGAAGAGCGACTTGCCCGCGTAGAGCGGCAGTCCAGTGGTGAGGAGGGCTTCTCGTTTAATGTTTACGCCCGCTCAGGCTTACTTCTTGGCGAAAATCGCAAAAGCATCGATGGTGGCCCGTATATCACACCAGCAGGCCCATTGGGCGGCGCAGTAGGGCGCTTAGGGAATGAGCCTGATACCTACTCTGAAGCCGTTCTTAACTACCGGATGCAGTTTGATAACGGTGCTAAGGCCCGTTACACCACCATGTTGGCGGCGGGAACCACGTCCAGTAATGACTGGGTGGGCGATGATACCAACCTGAACGTACGTCAGGTTTACGCCGAATTTAGTGATCTACCCAGCTTTACGGGGGCGTTTGAAAACGCTTCTATCTGGGCGGGTAAACGCTTTGATCGTGATAATTTCGACATTCACTGGCTCGATAGCGATGTGGTTTTCCTCGCTGGTACCGGCGGCGGTATCTACGACATGCAGCTGGCGGATAATTGGCGTTCAAACTTATCAATTTATGGCCGTAGCTTTAGTGATTATCCCATCATCAATCGTGAAAATCCCGGTTTAGATGGGGAAAGCGATACCGATAATTTAATTTTGACCTCCAATAACTACTTTGGTAACTGGCAGGTAATGGTGAATGCCATGTCTGCGGCTGACAATGATGAGCGCGACATAGGCGTTGGCCAAACAGCGGCTGACAGTGGTTGGCACACCATGGTGGCTTACCACGGTGATAGCTTCTTTGGTATGGGGGAAGGTAACTTCAAAGCAGCGCTACTGCACGGCCAGGGCTTGGGTGCTGAAGTGAAGGGCTTAGGTAGCAATGGTGATCTGACAGATGATGCCGCTGCCACGAGGCTGGCGGTGTATGGCACAACGTATGTTGCGCCGCAGTGGCGGGTTGCACCCTCCTTGCTAGCGGAAGTCAGCGACGACCGTTTCGCTGATGGTGATCGTTACAAGTGGGCAACCTTGAATCTGCGTGTTGCCAATGAGATCACACAGAATTTTGAGATGCAGTATGAAGGTAGCTACCAGTACATGGATCTCGACCCTAATGGGTTTAGTGGACGCGAAGCGGTTAGTGGTAATTTTGGTAAGCTGACCATTGCGCCAACCTTCAAACCTGATGTGGGTGGTTTTTGGAAGCGTCCTGAAATCCGACTTTTCGCTTCATACACAGATTGGGATGCAGAGCTCAACAGTTACACCACGGAAGATTCATTCGGCAATGATGGGTTTACAGGAGGGCAGTGGAGCTTCGGCGTTCAAAGCGAGGTGTGGTTCTAGTCCCTATAGCATACTACTGTTTCGCCAATGCCGATTGCCCGCGACTTGTCGCGGGCTTTTTGCTACAACAGGCATTCATTAGGAGACGCGTCGATGCCACTGCTGCGAGAGAAGTTGAAGGCGCCGCTGCTGCCGCTAAGCGTGGTCGCTCGGCCGCGCCTGAATGATCATTTTGTGCTAAACGACCGAGTACGATTGCTAGTGGTACAGGCACCCTCTGGGTACGGTAAGACGACGCTGCTTGCCGAGCGACTACCGGCGTTGGAGCAGGAAGCCGCTTGGTTGCGTTTCGACCAGCGCGACAACCAACCGGTACGGTTTTTAACTTACTGGCGGGAAGCGTTAAATACACTGCTCGAAGCACCCTATGTGCTCTCACCCATGACAGACGATGCTGACTGCGTCGAGCAGCTTGAACGTTGGCTGGGTGAGTTGCCTGAGCAGCGTTCTGCGTGTCGTTTAGTCGTAGACGAATTTGAACACCTGACCCATCCGGATATCTTGGCTGGTGTTGCTCACTGGCTTCGACATCAGCCGTTGTGGCTAACGCTGACAGTAGCAAGTCGTTCACACCCTGCGTTGGGTCTAGCAAGCCTGAGGCTCCGGGGCGAATTAGAAGAGATCGACTTGCAAGGGTTGGCGTTTGATAGCGAAGAAGCGCAAACCTTATGTGCAGAGCAACTGAGCTTTCCTCCCACTCGGGTGAGTCTGGAGCGTGCCCTGCGCAGAAGCGGTGGCTGGATTATGGCGCTTAACTGGCTGGTGGAGCGCACCACCACACGTGCAGGATTCGATGCGCTGGTCGAACGGTTAAACGGATCACACCCCGATTTTGTCGCTTGGTTTGACGAACTGCTGGCTGCTGCGCTGCCGCCTGAAGAGCGCGAATTAATACTTCAGTTGGGGGTGCTAGAGCGTTTTTCCCCTGAGCTAATGGCGCGCCTATTGGAAGGGGAGCGGCTCACCCAGCGCCTGGAAGCCTTTGCCCAGGCGGGGCTATTTATCGAGCGGCCAGATCCCCACGCTCAGTGGTTCCGCTTCCAGCGATTATTCGGTGAATACCTACGTCATCGTCGCCACGAGCTTAGCTTAGCGACCCAGCGGGCGTTGCATCAGCGAGCCAGTCACGCATGGCTAGCGCTTAATGATCCCATTATGGCGCTGCGCCAAGCCATTCTGAGCGAGGATCTGGATGACGTTTCCAGCTTGATAGTGACCCAAGGGCCCGTATTGATAGGGCGAGGGGCGTATGCGTTGCTGGCCCAAGGTTTCACACTACTGGGCGAACCACGGCTCTCTATGGACCCGAAATTAACACTGCTTTACGGCTGGGTGTCGCATGCGCAGTTTCAATTTGATGTCGCGACACGGGTGATTGGGTGGATAGAAGCTCAGTTAAGTGCGCAAGAGTGGCAAGCGCTACATTCTGAGTTTGCCACCTTGAGAGCCCAGCTGGCGATTAATCAGGGAAATGCTGAGCTTGCAGCACCGCTGGCAGAGCAAGCGCTCGCGCAGCCTGCTCGTTACCTGGCATCAACACCGCTGACCGCCACCGCTATTCTTAGTGAAGCACGCTTTGTTCTGGGCTACCTGGAAGAGTCGCTTCAGCGCGTTAGAGAAGTCGAGCGCCAAGCCCGTCAGCGCAACGATCATCAGCTGCTGCTGTGGTCATACTGTCATCAGTCTGAAACCTTGGTTGCTCAGGGACGCTTACAGGCTGCCTACGATATTCAAGAGCGCGCATTTGCCCATATAGAGCGGGCCGAACTTGAGCATCTACCGATAGCGGAGTTTCTTTATCGCATACGCAGTCAGGTGCTGTGGGAGTGGCACCGGCTTGATGAAGCCGAACAAGCCGCTTTGAACGGTATTGCGGTGCTGGATAACCAGGGCGAACGCTGGACGCTTCAGTGCCATATTCAACTCGCTAAAATCGCTCAAAGCCGAGGCGATCAAGCCCAGTGTGCCGACCACATTCGGCGTCTACGTAAAATCCTCGCAGAAGGGGACTACCATATTGACTGGGTTGCCAACGCCCACGCTACGTTGCTGGCTTGGTGGCAGTCCACCAATGATAGGGACGCCATTGAGCGCTGGCGTCAAGAAGCGCCCGCTCCGCTTACCGAGCATGCGACTAACCACTTTTCCCAGTGTAATGTGCGTAACCACGCGCGGGCGCTAACGCTATTGGGCCACTATGCGGAAGCCCGAGAACTTTTAAATACGCTTGAAGAACAGACTCAGCGACTAGGGCTGATAACGGACGCTAACCGCAACCAGATTTGCCTAGCGGCGGTAGCGTGGCACGAGGGGAGTACCGAACAAGCGGCTCAGCATCTTCAGAAGGCACTCGCGCTGGCATCTCGCACCGCCCTGGTAGGAAGCTTTTTACGCCTAGGCAAGCCGTTAGGCGAATTGTTGGGCCAGCTAAATACTAGCGGTCAATTAAATAGCCTTGAGCAAGCCCGCGCGGAGCGATTGTTAGCACTCGCCAGTCGCCAAAAAGAGTTTGGTAGCGCCCGACGCTTAATGCTGGATGAAACAGTGATTGCCGATATTGTGGCGCGTCCCGATGTGCCTGAGTTGATTCGTACGTCGCCGTTAACCCGCCGGGAGTGGCAAATTCTGGGACTGATTCATGCGGGGCTTTCCAATGAGCAGATCGCTGAACAGCTCTCAGTAGCGCCCACCACCATCAAAACCCATATTCGCAGCCTTTATCAAAAACAGAATATTCGACGTCGTGACGAAGCCATTGCGCTGGCAGGACAATTGCTGGCGCATATTCAAGGAGAGTAAACAATGCTCATGGGCGGTAGTAGCTACTCCCAACGCCTACGCCTAGCTAAGCCTCAGGGGGATGATTTTATATAGGGGGCAAGACTGCATCATGGCAAGCAACAGGCCATTAAAAGGACAAGGACAATACGATGATGCAGATGCCTTCAACTTCCCACTATGTTGGCAGCCAAGGCGCTGACTGGTGGCGCGGTGCCGTGATTTATCAAATTTACCCGCGCAGCTTTTTAGACAGCCGTGGCGACGGCATTGGTGACTTAAAAGGGGTAATCGACAAGCTCGATTACATTGCCTCGCTTAATGTCGATGCGATTTGGTTGTCGCCATTTTTTACATCGCCGATGAAGGACTTTGGTTACGATATTAGCGATTATCGCGGCATTGATCCGATGTTTGGCACCTTGGAAGATTTTGATCGACTGGTAGAAGCCGCTCATGCGCGAGGGCTGAAGGTAACCATCGACCAGGTGATGTCGCACACGTCAGACCAGCACGCTTGGTTTGAAGAGAGCCGACAAAGCCGTGATAACCCCAAAGCGGACTGGTACGTCTGGGCCGACCCCAAGCCTGATGGTGCACCGCCGACTAATTGGCAGTCGGTGTTTGGCGGCAGCGCTTGGCAGTGGGACACGCGCCGCTGCCAGTACTACCTGCATAACTTCCTGGCGAGCCAGCCGGACCTTAACTTCCGCACCCCCGCCGTGGTTGACGCCATGTTGGAAGAGGTACGCTTTTGGCTAGAGCGGGGCGTAGACGGTTTCCGTCTGGATGCGGTGAACTTCTGCACCCACGGTGAACTTAACGATAATCCACCGCGCGAAGAAGTCATTGAAAGCTTTTTAGGCGTTCGCCCAGACAACCCCTATGGGTACCAGTTACACCAGTACGATAAAACCCAGCCGGAAAATGTAGTGTTCTTAGAACGCCTACGCGGCCTGTTAGACGAGTACCCAGGCACGACCAGCGTTGGCGAAGTAGGCGACGACGATGCCTTAGGCGTGATGGCAGAATACTCCCAGGGCGGCAAGCGCCTACACATGTGTTATTCATTTAACCTGCTGACCGACAAAGCCGACCCCGATTACCTGCATGCCACACTCACCGAAATGGAAGCACGCATTGGCGACGGTTGGCCCTGCTGGGCGCTAGGAAATCACGATGTTACCCGCCTTGCCACCCGCTGGCAGGCTGAAGGGCAGCTGGATAAGCTGCGGCTTTATATGGTGTTCCTGCTTACCCAGCGGGGCAGCGTGTGTCTCTATCAAGGTGAAGAGTTAGGGCTGCCTGAGGCCGAACTTACGTTTGAGCAGTTGGTGGACCCTGCTGGCATTACTTTCTGGCCTGCTTATAAAGGCCGTGATGGCTGCCGAACGCCGCACCCCTGGCAAGCTGACGTACCACATGCTGGCTTTAGTAACGTCACGCCCTGGCTGCCAGTGCCCGAGTCTCACGCCAGCCTCGCCGTTGACCAGCAAGATAACGATGCTGGTTCGTTGCTCAATGCTTATCGCGAGTTTTTGGCGTTCCGCCGTACCCTGCCTGCGCTAGTAAAAGGCGACGTGCGCTATCACGCTGTGCGTGATGATGTGCTCTGTTTAGAGCGCACCTACCAGCAAACACGGTTGCTGATTGCGCTAAACTTTAGTGATCAAGCCATCACTCGCTCGGCTCCTGAGAGCGCAGAATCTCTCCAGAATGCTCCTGCATGGCTAAACGGCGAGTGGCAGGGTGGCCAACTGATGCTGCCGCCATACGGCGTAGCGATTGCCCGTTGCTCACAAACCGAGGAGAACGCACCATGGGACGTTTAACGCTTAGTGGCATCGGTAAATCCTTTGGCGGCGTGGAAATCTCTCGGGATATCGACCTAACGATTGAGGATGGCGAGTTTGTGGTGTTCGTTGGCCCCTCTGGCTGCGGAAAATCCACCTTGCTGCGTATGATTGCCGGCCTGGAAGATATCACTGAAGGCGATATGCAGCTTGATGGTCAGCGGATCAATGAGATTCCGCCCCAGGAGCGCGATATCGGTATGGTGTTCCAATCCTATGCGCTTTACCCGCATATGAGCGTGGCGGAAAATATGGCGTTTGGCTTAAAGCTGGCGCGTACTGATAAAGCCGAAATTCATCGCCGCGTGCAGCACGCCGCTGAAATGCTGCACTTAACTGAATTGCTTGAGCGCAAGCCCAAAGACCTTTCCGGTGGCCAGCGTCAGAGGGTCGCTATTGGCCGAACCTTGGTAAAAGAGCCAGCGGTGTTTCTGTTCGATGAGCCGCTCTCTAATCTGGATGCCGCCCTGCGGGTGGATATGCGAGTGCAGATTGCGGCACTGCATAAGCGCCTGAATGCCACCATGATTTACGTGACCCACGATCAAGTGGAAGCGATGACGCTGGCTGACCGTATTGTGCTGCTTTCCCGTGGCCGTATCGCCCAGGTCGGTGCGCCGCTTTCACTCTATCACTTCCCTAAAACCCTTGAGGTGGCCGAGTTCATCGGCTCGCCGCGCATTAATACCTTCCCCGTGACGGTGATAGATCCAGGCGAGCGGCGAACGGTGGTGCGTCTACATAGCGGTGACACGCTGGCAGTGGCGGTCAATGGCAAGCATCTTCAGCCAGGGGATAGCGTAACGCTTGGGCTGCGGGCGGAAGATTTTGTCGCCGCAGAGCAGGCAGAAGCCACGCTGAGCGCCACCTTAATGGTGGCGGAAAAGCTGGGTTACGAAACGCTGGCGCACTGGCAGGTAGCAGGTATTAGCGTTCCGCTCACCCAGCGTTTAGATGGTTTGACCCACTTAGAAGAGGGCCAAACGGTGCGTTTGGGGCTGGCGGGCCAGCATTGCCACCTGTTTGATCAGCATGGCAATGCTTGCCCCCGACAGGTAGAAGTAGACGGTGTTAGCCAGTAGCGCGTTAGAAAAAGAGCATGTTTCAGAGGCTAGTTCCGAGTGGGTTAGAAGAATGTTAAACCCACTTGGAATAGCCGCTCCACGTCACGAATTCGCCGCTTATCGATCACAAACAGAATGACGTGGTCGCCGCTTTCGACCATCACATCTCCATGACCAATGATGACCTCTTTGCCCCGAACGATGGCACCAATGGTGGTGCCTTCAGGCAGATTGATCTCAGCAATGGTACGGCCCACCACCTTGGACGACTGCTTATCACCGTGGGCGATAGCCTCGATGGCTTCCGCAGCGCCACGGCGCAGCGAGTGCACATTGACAATATCGCCTCGGCGGACGTGGGTAAGCAGGCTGCCGATGGTCGCTTGCTGGGGGGATATGGCGATATCGATTTCGCCCCCCTGAACCAAGTCCACGTAGGCAGCGTTGTTAATCAGCGTCAGTACTTTCTTTGCTCCCAGGCGCTTGGCCAGCAGCGACGACATAATATTCACCTCGTCGTCGTTGGTCAGGGCACAAAAGATATCGCAGTCTTCGATGTTCTCTTCTTCCAGCAGCCGCTTGCTGGTGGCGCTGCCGTGGAGAACCACCGTACGGTCAAGCCGCTCGGAAAGCGCAGTGCAGCGCTCTAAACTGTGCTCGATAATCTTGACTTGATGGCTGTGCTCCAGGTGTTCGGCCAACCGTTCACCGATATTGCCGCCTCCGGCAATTACTACCCGACGAAAATCCCGTTCAACACGGCGTAGCTCGCTCATTACCGCGCGAATATCGCGCCGTGCGGCAAGGAAAAACACCTCGTCATCGGCTTCAATCACCGTGTCGCCACGGGGAATAATCGGCCGATTGCGCCGGTAAATCGCCGCCACACGGGTTTCCACATTGGGCATGTGCTTGGCTAAAAAGGCTAAATCCTGCCCCACCAGTGGGCCACCGTAAAATGCCTTGACTGCGACCAACTGCACCACACCCCCGGCAAACTCCAATACCTGCAGTGCACCGGGGTGCTCAATCAGGCGACGTACATGATCCGTCACCACTTGTTCGGGGCTGATCAGCACATCAATAGGAATCGCTTCGTGGGCAAACAGCCCTTTACGCGTGAGGTAGGCCGTTGAGCGGACGCGGGCAATTTTGGTGGGGGTGCGAAACAGCGTATGCGCTACTTGGCAGGCAATCATATTGACTTCGTCGGTGTTGGTCACCGCAATTAGCATATCGGCGTCTTCACAGCCCGCCTGACGTAGCACAATCGGATACGAAGCTGCGCCCGTCACCGTGCGAATATCCAGTTTGGTGTGCAGTTCGCGAAGCTTTGCACCGTCAGTATCAACAACAGTGATGTCATTTTCTTCGCGGGCTAGGTGCTCCGCCAGGGTGGCACCGACCTGGCCGGCACCCAAAATAATAATCTTCATCGGTGGTTAGATCACTCTGGCGATATGTCACTAAAGATAGTCACCTATCTACGGGGAGGCTGTCGAGCGCTGCAGCGATAGGAAGTCCCTTTATGGAGCTAAAAGCCCATTTTTTTACGCCTTTTTGACGGCTAACGCCTTAAACGCCATCGATTTTTTACGCAGGCAATCCCTAATCTCTGGGTGCCAATCAAAGGAGGCACTTCGATGAATTTTGCACTGTTGATAATCGCGACCGGGACAGCGGCGTATTTGTTTTACGCGCTAGTTTGCCCCGAGCGTTTTTAGGAGATCGCCATGAACGACATGATCGCCATTTATGCCATCGTGGCATTACTTGGAGTGCCATTGGGAATATACATTGCCTGCGCGCTAAGTACTCAGCCAAGCCGAGTCGACACGCTGTTTCGCGTGATAGAGACGCCTATTTATCGATTAGCAGGCGTTAACAGTCAAAGCATTATGACGTGGCAAGTGTATGCACTCGCCATTCTGAAGCTACATGTAGGTTTGATACTACTGGCATGGTTGGTGTTTATGTGTCAGGGCTTGCTGCCCCTGAACCCTGATGGCATACCCGGCATGAAGTGGGATACAGCGCTGCATACGGCGGTTTCGTTTGCCACCAATACCAACCAGCAGCACTACTCAGGCCAGGCGCAGCTTTCCCACCTAAGCCAAACCTTTGCCATTGTAACGCTGCAGTTTTTAACACCTGCTACTGGGCTCGCTGTGCTGGTCGCAATAGCCCGTACCTTGCTTGTAGCTCGGCCTGCGGGAACGGTAAAAGGGGTTGGTAATTACTACCATGACCTAACCCGTACAGTAGTGCGCGTGATGTTGCCGCTGGCAGCGGTGGTGGCGCTGTTGCTGACGTCGCAAGGAGTGCCTTCTAGCTACCAGGCGGCGCACCAGATTGAAATGTTGGACTCGCAAGTGGAAGAAGTGCAGTCGATCCCCTTGGGGCCGGTTGCATCCATGGTCGCGATCAAGCAGTTAGGCACCAATGGTGGTGGCTGGTATGGGCCGAACTCTAGCGTTCCGCTTGAGAACCCAACACCATTATCCAATGTGATTGAAACCGCTTCGCTGACGATAATTCCCTTCGCATTACTGATTGCCATCGCACTTATTAGTGGCCGACGCCGATTAATGATGGGTATTGGTGCTGTGATGCTGACGTTTTCGCTGATTTCAACCTCGGTTGTGGTTTCTTCGGAACGTATGCCGAATGCTGCTCTTGTCGAGCTTTCCCAGCCTGGCGCTAATCTGGAAGGCAAAGAACTACGGTTTGGTACGGATCTTTCCGCGCTATGGGGCAGTTGGACGACACAAACATCGAACGGATCCGTGAACGCCATGCACGACAGCTTCAACCCCATGGGCGGGATGATGCTGTTGATGGATATGTTTGTGAACGTCACCTTTGGCGGCGTAGGTGTTGGGCTTATCGGTTTCTTCCTCTATCTGATGTTGGCGGCTTTTGTTGGCTCATTGATGGTCGGTAGAGCGCCAGAACTGTTTGGTAAGCCGCTAGAAACCCGTGAAATGCGCTGGATCTCGCTAGCAATCCTGGCGCAGCCGTTAGTCATTCTTGGTCTCTCTGCGCTTACCGTGGCGATGCCTGGCGCTGCTGGAACCTCAAACCCTGGTTTCCACGGCCTATCCCAAGTGCTTTATGAATTCACCTCAGCATTTGCCAATAACGGCTCTGGTTTTGAAGGGCTTGGCGATGATACGACCTGGTGGAACCTCGCCTGTGTTATCGCACTAATGGTCGGTCGATTCCTGCCCATGCTGGTGCCATTAGCGGTGGCCGGATGGTTGGCAGCGAAGCGCACTGCACCCGCAGGACGCGGCACCTTACCGATGGATAGCCCTGCATTTATGGGATTGACCGCCGGTGTGATTGTGATTGTTAACTTGCTGGGCTTCTTACCGGCGTTAGTGCTTGGCCCGATTGCTGAAGCCGTCACGCAAGGCTTCTAGGAGAAACGAGATGTCACATACTGAGCTTGCTAAACAGCCGCGTCGGCCGGTACCCATTGGTCACGTCGTTGCTGGCGCAGTGAAAGGACTTGCGCCTCGTCAACTTGCGCGTAACCCGGTGATGGCCGTGGTCGCCATTGGTACCGTCGTGTGCTTTGGGCTGACGCCCATTGCTTTTGCCCAGGGAGAAAACGGCGGCTTTGCATTGGCCATAGCGTTGTTGTTGCTGGCCACCGTACTGTTCGCCACAGGTGCCGAGTCGCTGGCAGAGTCACGTGGTAAAGCCCACGCTGGGGCGCTGCGTAAAACCAAGGGAGAGTTGAAGGCGGTTAAGCTGAACGCTGATGGTACGACTAGCAATGTAACGGCCGACTCCCTCCGAAAAGGCGATCGTGTGAAGGTTGTGGCGGGACAACTGATTCCCGCCGATGGCGATATCGTTGAAGGGGCTGCCTCGATCAATGAGTCGGCTGTCACCGGTGAATCTGCGCCCGTACTGCGTGAAGCGGGCACCGATAACAGCGGTGTCAGTGCTGGGACCAAAGTGCTGTCGGATCATCTGATTATTCAAGTCAGCGCTAACCCTGGCGAATCGTTGTTAGATCGCATGATTGCCCTGGTGGAAGGTGCTAACCGACAGAAGACACCTTCCGAGCTGGCGCTATCGGTACTCTTGGCCATGCTAACGCTGGTGTTTTTGATCGTGGTGGTCACGTTGGTGCCTATGGCGGCTTTCGTGGGCGTTGAAACCTCCACGGTCATGCTCGTGGCGTTGCTGGTTTGTTTGATTCCTACCACCATTGGTGGCCTCTTGCCCGCTATCGGTATTGCGGGTATGGAGCGCGCTATGCGGGCTAACCTGGTGGCTAAATCCGGTAAGGCCGTCGAGATTGCTGGCAGCATCGACACTTTGCTGCTGGACAAAACCGGCACGATAACGCTTGGCGATCGCCGTGCGACGGAGTTTGCTCCCTGCCAGCAGGTTCCACGTCAGCGAGTTCGTGACGTGGCTTTTTTAACGTCCCTGGATGATCCCACGCCAGAAGGCCGTTCCATTGTGGAGCTAGCCACTGAGCAGGGCGTCGATGTCCAGCTTAGTGAAGAAGCCGATGGTGCAACCTTTGAAGCGTTTAGTGCGGAAACACGCCTGTCAGGCGTTGACCTGACCAGCGGTAGAAAGCTGCGCAAGGGAGCACCGAATGCTATCGCCGATTGGGTAAAAGCCCAGGGGGGGGACATACCCAGCGATTACGAGCAGGTCATTGCACGTATTTCTCGAGATGGCGCAACCCCCATTGCGGTGGCAGAAGGCAAACAGATTTTGGGCGTGGTAGCGCTATCTGATGTGATTAAAAGTGGTATCGCGGAGAAGTTTGCTGAACTGCGTGCCATGGGTATCAAAACCGTAATGATCACGGGGGACAACCCAATTACGGCGTCGGCTATTGCTGCGACGGCAGGCGTGGATGACTACATTGCCGAAGCCACGCCAGAGCGCAAGCTAGCGTTGATTCGCGAAGAGCAAGCCAGTGGTCGCTTGGTTGCCATGGTGGGTGACGGTACCAACGATGCTCCCGCTCTCGCTCAGGCTGATCTAGGGCTGGCAATGAACTCAGGCACCCAGGCAGCCCGTGAAGCAGCCAATATGGTGGATCTGGACTCTGACCCCGGCAAGCTGATTAGTGCGGTGGAAATTGGCAAGCAGTTGCTGGTTACCCGTGGCGCGCTGACGACGTTCTCGCTGGCGAATGATGTGGCTAAATACTTTGTTATTTTGCCAGCGCTGTTTGCCGCCAGCTTCCCTGCGCTTGGCGTGCTCGACGTTATGAATTTGCACTCGCCGACCACGGCGGTGCTAGCAGCAGTGCTATTCAACGCGTTAATCATTCCGGCATTAATTCCCTTTGCCTTGCGCGGTGTGTCTGTGAAGGCGGCATCGGCGACGGAGTTGTTGCGTCGAAATCTGCTGATTTATGGCCTGGGTGGGCTGCTGCTGCCATTCCCTGCCATCAAGCTTCTCGATATGCTGATTGCGTTATTTATCTAGGAGAAATGTGATGAATGTAGATATGAAACGCCAGATCGCTGCGAATGACGATGTGCTGCAGGCAAAGGCCTCCTGGGGCAATGCACTTCGCTTTATGGTGGTAATGGCAGTTCTTCTGGGGCTGATTTACCCGTTGGTTACCACAACACTGGGTGGCTGGTTATTCCCCGAGCAGGCCCAAGGTAGTTTGGTTCGAGACGTCTCAGGTCGGGTGGTCGGGTCAAGCCTGGTGTCCCAAACGTTTGTCAGCGATGAGTATTTTATTGGCCGCCCATCAGCGGCAGGCAATGACGCAGGTGATGTCTCAGGATCTAACTTGGCGCCGAGCAACATATCGCTGCGCGAGCGTGCCCAGGCAGATGCAAATGCCATTGCTCAACGTGAAAACGTAAGTGTCGATCAAATCCCTGTTGATCTGATTACCGCGTCCGGCTCCGGTATCGACCCGCATATCTCCCCCGAGGCGGCTGAGCTACAGGTTGCCAGAGTAGCGCAAGCACGCGGCATCGACGAAGCTACTGTGACGGCGCTAATTGATCAAGCACTTGAAAACACAGGCTGGCTGGGCTCTCCGTTGGTGAATGTGTTGCGGCTGAATGTCAGTTTGGATGATCGTTTTCCAGTATCATCAACCACCGCAGCGCCATTAACCCCAGCTCCCGTCATCTCGACGGCTTCAGACACCATGGAGTAAACCAATGTATTCAGCGGATCAGCGCCCCGATCCCAATACATTGCTAAAAGCCGCGCGCCGAGAGGCGCGCGGCTGTTTGCGTGTATTTCTGGGAGCCGCGCCCGGTGTCGGTAAAACATACACCATGCTTCGCACCGCCCGTGAACGGGCAGAGGAAGGTGAAGATATTGTAATTGGCGTGGTGGAGTCACACGGACGCGCTGATACTGAAGCCTTGTGTGATGGGTTGGCACGGCTTCCGTTAGCACCTTTAAAGCACCATGGCCGAACCTTCTATGAATTTGATATTGATGCGGCTCTGGCGCGACGTCCCACTATTTTGCTGGTGGACGAACTTGCCCACCGTAATATCCCCGGTAGTCGGCACCCACGTCGTTACCAGGATATTGAAGAGCTGCTGGATGCAGGTATTGACGTGTGGACAACCGTTAACGTCCAGCATCTCGAAAGTTTGAATGATGATGTTGCGCGGATTACTGGGATTCGCATGCGCGAAACGGTGCCCGATGCGCTGTTAGAGCGCGCCCGAGATGTATCGCTTGTTGATTTAACGCCTGACGAACTCCTTGAGCGCTTAAGGCGCGGCAAAGTCTATATACCCGAGCAAGCCCGTGCTGCCATGGAAGGCTACTTTAATGAATCCAATCTCAACGCGCTGCGTGAGCTGGCGATTCAAACCATGGCTGAACGCGTGGATGCTGACGTTAAGGTGGCAATGGATGCTGGCGGCAGGGCTGGCCCCTGGCCGGTAAGACCGCATCTCTTGGTGGTGATTAATGGAAGTGAAGACGACGTATCGCTGGTTCGCGCGGCTCATCGGATGGCAGAGCGGCGCTTAGCGGTATGGCGAGCGGTCTATGTTGATAAAGGAATTGTCTCTCCAGAGCAGCAACTGGCCGTTGAGCAAGTTTTCAGCTTGGTTACTCGGCTGGGTGGCGATTCAATACGTTTACAAGGGCATAGCCAGCTAAGTGAAGTTCTCAACTATGCGCGTTCAATTAATGCGACCACCATTGTGGTGGGGCGCGAAGCGAAGCGTCGCTGGTGGAAATGGTCACGGCCTCTGGCCCAACGCTTGATGGCGCATGCCGAGGCGTTCGATATTGTTATAGTGGCTAAAGGGGCTGTGAAAAAGCGCACCGATCAATGGCAGCGTGGCTGGACACTGCATCCTCCCCAATTACTCGGCACGAGCTTGGCGGTATCGGCGTCCCTCGGGGTAGCGCTCATGCTGGAACCCTGGCTTGAACTGGCCAACTTATCATTGGTGTTTTTAGTGGCCGTACTGTTTAGTGCCGTATGGGCGGGCACTGCCATGGCAATGTTAAGTGCCATCGCGAGCTTTTTAGTATTTAACTTCTTCTTTACCGAGCCACGTCTTACTTTTGCCATGGTGGAGCGGGGACAACTGCTAACTGTGGTGTTCTTCTTGCTCGTGGCCGTGGTGGTCGGACAGCTTGCTGGACGTGGGCGTCGGCGCTTGATTGCACTGCGTGCTAGCCGCGACCAGACCCAGCTTTTATTGCGTTACGCTGAACAGCTATCAACCGCAACAGACAGCGCCAGTGCAGCAAAAATTGGCGTTGATACATTGGTGCAGTGCTTTGCGGTGCCCACGGTATTTATTGAAAGCGCCGAAAGCGCGAATGAAGTGCGAGTGGTGCATGCACTGCCAGATTCAGAGCGGTTGGACATGGCGGCCAAGCAGGCAGCGGTGTGGAGCTGGCAACATCAAAAAACCAGCGGTCAAGGCACCGATACTCTGAGCCAGCAGGCTTGGCGCTTAATACCACTGGCAGTGCAGGGAGAAAAAGTAGGGATGTTGGCGCTTAAGCTGTCGGAAAGCCTAAAAACGCTCAACCATGAACAAGAGTCGTTAATGGATACGCTGGTGCGTCAGCTTAGTATGGCGTTAGAGCGCACTCGGCTAGTGGCGGAGCTGAACACAACCCGTGTCTCCGAGGAGAACGAGCGTCTGCGCTCTGCGTTACTCTCATCGGTGTCTCATGATCTGCGTACACCGCTCTCTTCTATTATTGGTTCGGCCAGCTCATTGATTGAACTTAAACCGCAGCTAAGCGATAGCGACCAGCGCGAGCTACTGGATGGCATCTTGTCCGAAAGCGAGCGCCTTAATCGATACATACAAAACTTGCTGGATATGACCCGACTAGGGCACGGCACGTTAAAAATTGAGCGAGACTGGGTAGCGTTTGACGACGTCATTAATTCGGCGCTCAAGCGCTTGGGTCAATCACTTAAGCATGTCGTTGTCCGCAAGTCTTGGCCTCCTTCGTTACCGCTACTTTATGTCCACCCTGCGCTGGTAGAGCAAGCGTTGGTGAATGTCTTGGATAACGCTCAACGTTTTTCGCCACCCGGGGGGGAGTTGAGTATAAAGGCGCACCTTAATGAAGGTGATCCTGCAACGTTGGTCATCACCGTAGAAGATCAAGGCCCGGGCATTTCTCACGAACTGCGCGAACAGGTCTTCGATATGTTTTACAGCGGTGGCGACGGCGACAGGAGCGCCCATGGCAGTGGCCTTGGTTTAGCCATATGCCGTGGCATGATTGGTGCCCATGGCGGCACGATTATGGCCGGTACTGGTGAGAGTGGGCGAGGTACCGCGATTATTATAACGCTGCCATTATTAGGTGCAGATATCAGGAGGGGTGATGAAGAGTGAAGGCAGCGGTCGTATTTTGATTGTTGACGATGAGCAGCAGATTCGGCGTTTTCTGCGTATCAGCCTAGCCTCCCAGGGCTATGGAGTACTGGAGGCGGAGAACGGTAAGCAGGCGTTAGCCATGGTATATACCCAAGCCCCCGACGTCGTGCTGCTCGATTTAGGCTTGCCTGATATGGATGGTCATGAAGTGCTGCAGGGGATACGTGAGCACAGCACTGTGCCGGTCATTGTGGTATCTGTTCGTGATCGTGAAGAAGAAAAAGTCTTTTCGTTAGATAACGGTGCCAACGATTACGTTACCAAGCCCTTTGGTATTCAAGAATTACTTGCGCGTATAAGAGCGGTATTACGCTTGGCACAGAAGGCGCGGGGAGAGCAAACATCAAGCTACTATGTCAGTCAGGGATTAGTGATTGACCTGGAACTAAGGCGGGTGACGCTGCAGCAAGACGATGTGCATTTAACCCGAAAAGAGTTCGCTGTCTTGGCTCGCCTGTGCCGTTATGCTGGGCGTGTCGTCACGCAGACCCAGTTGCTAAAAGAGATATGGGGGCCAACGCATATAGACGATACGCACTATTTACGCATCGTGATTAGTCGCCTGCGGCAGAAACTGGGAGATGACCCGCAAACACCCACCCTGCTTCAAACAGAAGCAGGCGTCGGGTATCGATTATTGGTAGAAGCCGCACTGCGTCCTGGAACGTAGTATCGTTTTAAATATGCTAACGCCGCCAGAACATGGGGGTGAGCAGTACCACGACCGTTAAAATTTCCAGGCGACCCATTAACATACCGATGCAAAGTAGCCATTTAGCTGCATCGGGTAGTGTTGCAAAGTTACCTGCCGGGCCAATGGTATCACCGAGACCAGGGCCTACATTCGCCACCGCAGTGGCCGCACCGGAAAGGGCAGTGACTAAGTCCAAACCCAATGCTGAAAGGCCCAACGCAAGCACCGCAATCGTAATAAAGAAGAAGAAAGAGAAGGCCACTACGCTGCGGGAAATATCGCTGGTCACTGGCTGCTGATTATAGCGCGTTGTGAAAACCCCATTAGCGTGAATCAGGTAGCGCAACTGATTACGCAACATCAGCATAGCGATTTGGAACCGGAAAATTTTCATACCACCGCTGGTAGAGCCGCTACAGCCACCCATAAACGTAAGATAGAAAAACGCCGCGATGGGTAATGAACCCCATAGGGTATAGTCGTCGGATGCATAGCCCGTAGTGGTCACGACTGAAATGACGTTAAACGTGACATGAGTGAGCGAGACAAACCAGTCATCGCCTTGGTAAAAACGCCACGCGCTGAGAATCAAGATCGCTGTTAGCAGCAGTTTTAACAAACCGCGCACTTGCTGGTCTTTCCACAGTGCGCTGCGGGATGTGCGAATAAAGCGAATATACAAGACAAACGGTAGCGCACCACTGAGCATAAAAAAGCTACCCATCCACAACAGCCACGGCTGCTCAGCATAGGCGCTAAACGATGCGTCAGAGTTAGCAAAGCCACCGGTCGCCAGTGATGTCATTCCATGTACAACGGCATCCAGGGGGAGCATTCCTCCTGCCCAATAGCTCAGCATGGCCACCAGTGTCAGACCTACATAGATACTTAGCGTCGCTTTGGCAATGCCGCCAGTACGGGGCATCACTTTATCGGACCAGTCGGAAGATTCAGTGTGAAATAGCCGCATGCCGCCAACTTTAAGAAACGGCAGAATGGCGATGCCCATTACGATGATGCCGATACCGCCCATCCACTGCATTAAGCCTCGCCACAGTTTTAGACCGTCGGATAAATCTTCGATCCCAGACAAAATGGTTGAGCCGGTGGTGGTAATCGCGGAGACCGACTCAAAGACTGCATTAGTAACGCTAAGTTGGGGCGCACCTAAGATAAGCGGAAGGCTGGCAAAACAGCTGATGCTGGTCCAGCTGCCTGCCGTCAATATAAACATTTGCCAGGGCTTCAGCTCTAACGACACTCGACGGGTTAGCAACCAAGTGATGATGGCTGCACTTAGGATAATTAGAAGAGACATCCCGAACGCGGGAGCGTCAGGATCTTTCTCAATAAGGAGAACAATCCAAGGCAGTGTCATAAACATGGCAAGAACTAACCATAACACTGCCATAATTTTAAAAATTTGTGCCCAATTGCGGTAAGCGTCTCGATAGTAAATCCCGCTGGGAAAGATGGTCATAGATCCGCTCTTAAATTGCCCTGATGTTTATCGCGATATCACACCATGGCAACCGCAAAAAGTCCGTAAAATTTCCCTAAAAAAACACGCAAGTAACGAACTGAGCAATGAAAAAACCGACCCCATTAATGGGGCCGGTGACGAGCAAGGTGCTCAAGCGAGGAAGCGGAAGTTGGTTAAGATTAGCCTTTGACGCCCCCGGCAGTTAACCCGCCAATAATCCAGCGCTGGCAGATCAAGAACGCGACGGTAATGGGCAGGCCAGAAAGCACCGCAGCGGCGGCAAAGTTGCCCCAGCGCTGGTTGTGGTCGGCAAGGTATTGTTGGGCACCTACCGCCAGGGTGAGCTTGTGTTCATCCACCAGCAGTACCGAGGCCATGGGGTATTCCATAATGCTCATGACGAACGCCAGAATGAAAACCACCATCAAAATGGGAATCGACAGCGGCAGCAGGATGTAGCGGAACGCCTGCCAAGTGCTGGCGCCGTCCACCATGGCGGCTTCTTCCAGCGAGCCATCAATCGACTCAAAGTAGCCTTTAATGGTCCAGATATGCAGAGCGACCGCGCCCAGTGATGCCACGATCAGTGCGCCATGGGTGTTGATGCCCAACCAGCCAACAAACTGTCCCAGTCGGTCGAACAGGGCGTAGAGCGCCACCAGTGACAGCACAGCGGGGAACATCTGGAAAATCAGCATGCCTTTCAAAAGCGGTTCTTTGCCTTTAAAGCGCATACGCGCAAAGGCGTAAGCGCTCGTCGTCGCTAACATTAGAATCAGCACGGAAGAGACGACCGCCACTTTTATTGAGTTCCACAGCCACAGCAGCACGGGAAAGGGTGGTTGAACAATGCTGCCATCCGGGCGTTCCCAGGGGATCCCCAGCGCTAGCGACCAGTGTTCTAACGAGAAACGTTCGGGAATCAGGCTGCCGGTGGCAAAGTTGCCCTCGCGAAATGAGATCGAAATCACCAGCAGCAGTGGGAAGACGATTAGCGAAACGAAGCAGATCAAAGCAAGGTGGGCGCCTAAACGACGTGCACCCACCGAGCGGGGTTGAACCATGGCCATAAGTAACCTCCTAAACCTTAACCTTGGAAAGGCGCAAATTAAGCATCGACATACCCGCGACCAAGAGGAAAATGAGCGTTGCGATGGCGGCAGCCAACCCAAAGTTCTGTCCGGCATCCTGGAAGGCAATACGGTAGGTGTAGCTGACCAATAGGTCGGTGGTACCTGCTGGCGTACTTGCGCCCAGAATGTCGGGGTTGCCGCCCGTTAATAGCGCAATCAGCACGAAGTTATTGAAGTTAAACGCGAAGGCGGCAATTAACAGCGGTGTTAGCGGTTTAATAATCAGCGGCAGGGTAATCTTGAACAGGTTGGTAATTGGGCCGCCGCCATCTACCGCTGAGGCTTCATAGAGATCTTGGGGAATGGCTTGGATTAGCCCCATGCACAGCAGCAGCATATAGGGGTAGCCCAGCCACGTATTGACAATCAGTAGCATGGAACGCGCCAGCCACGGGTCGGTGAACCACTCTGGCCGAACGCCAAACAGCGAGTCCAGAATCATATTCACTTCACCGAAGTGTTGGTTAAACATGCCTTTAAAGATCAAAATGGAAATAAACGCGGGCACGGCGTAAGGCAGAATTAACAGCGTGCGATAAACGGCTTTGCCCTTGAGTTGGTCCCACTGCAACAGTGACGCCAGCACAAAGCCAACGGCCAGGGTAAAGACCACCGTCAGTGCGGCAAAGACAAAGGTCCACACGAAAATCTGCATGAACGGACCGCGAATGTCGGGATCGGTGAAAATCTTCGTATAGTTGGCAAACCCCACATTGACTGGCCATCCTGGCGTGATCCGTTCGCCATCATCAGTGACAAAAAAGCCAATGGTGTGATCAGGGGTCAGTACTCGATCGTCCCGCCGGTCATAAAGAGAGCCATCTTCCAGCACGTCGTAACGATCAAGCATGGGCGCAAATTGGCGAATTCCCGCCATGCGCAGTTCGGTGCCGTCGGGAGTAAGTAGCCGTAGCCCCTGAAGTGCGCTGCGTGCCTGGACAAGCTCGCGCATGGGTAGTGCCTCACCCGCAGGCGGTTCCGTGACGGCTTGAATGCCTATTTGGCGCGACTCCCTGTTATCCAGGTTCAGTGGTGATGTTTTGAAACGCTGTGAGCCGCTATCTAGCAGCAAGCGGGTTAGATCGCCTTCTTGATAAAGTGTAAGGTCAAAGGCGGCATCGTCTTCCTGATAGCTTTGGCTTAGCAGCTGGCCTCGTACGCGCTCCTCAGAAAGCAAGTTGCTGGAGCTGTAGTTACTAAAGCTAATGCCAATGGTGTACAGCAACGGGAAAATAACAAACACCCCAAGTCCCGCTACGGCAGGAAAAATATAGCGGTGGCTCATTAGCGTTCGCTTGGTAAACACCACACCCAGCGAGGCGCCCAGCACTAGAAATAGTAAGGCAAACATCCACTGGCCGTTGAGGTGAAATGCCAGCACTAACCAGAGTAGTGCGATGACCATGAACGCAATCGCGCAGCGTAAAGCCCATCGGGTGTAACGTTCAGTGAGGTGGCGAGAGCGGTGGCGGGGAAGGCCACGAGAGGCGTTGGTGGTATACATGACGATATCCTGCAGGCTGCCCGGTGGCGATTGCCACCGAGCAGAAGGGCAAAAAAGGGCTACTGGCGCATACGACGTGCGGCGGCATCCAGCGCTTCTTGCGGGGTCTGGCGTCCGCTACCTATGTTTTGCAGCGCGGGCTCCATTGCTGACCAGAAGGCACCCATTTCAGGAATATTGGGCATTGGCATACCCATCTCAGCATTTTCCAACGTCGCTGCAATGTTAGCGTCATCGGCCAGCTCAGCTTGATACTCGATGTGGGCCACTGCACCTAGCGAGCCATCGCTATTAAAGGTACGCATGCCATCTTCGCTGAGCAGGTAATTTTCCAAAAACTCAATAGCGAGAAAGTCATTTGGCGATGCAGCATTGATCATGGCAGTCATTACCCCAAACATAGGTTTGGCGCGCTCATCACCTACTTTTGGCAGCAGTGCGACCCCATAGTCGATGCCGCTTCTTTCCAGGTTGGGCCATGCCCAGGGGCCGCTGATCATGGTCGCTACTTCACCCTGGTTAAAGCGGGTGTCCATCAGGTTGTAATCGGTGCCTCGGGGCAGTACGCCACTTTCGATTAATTCCACCAGCAGCTCAGCCCCTTGCAGGGCTCCTTCGTTGTTAACGCCGATGTCGCCAATGTCATAGCCGCTGTCGGTCTGCTTGAAGGGATAGCCGCCGTTGGCGGCAAGCAATGTCCAACCGTAATAAGGTTCGCTGTAATCAAATAGGATGGCTTTTTTGCCTTCTGGAGAGAGGGCTGCATCAAGTTCCATCAGTTCAGCAAAGCTTTCTGGCGGCGCTTCTACGAGTGCTTTGTTGTAAATCAGCCCCAGCGATTCGACCGATATCGGATAGCCATAAGTGTCGCCATTCCACAGCACCGCTTCCCAGGTGAAGTCGTAAAACGCCTCACGGAATCCGTCACTTGGGGCTACCTGCTTTAGCAGGCCGCTTTGTGCCCACTCGCCCATGCGGTCGTGAGCCCAGATCACAATATCCGGCCCTTGGCCGCTGCCAGCCGCTTGTTGAAAACGATCGGTAAGGTTATCGGGGAAAATCACCCGCACCTCGATGCCAGTGTCTTCAAGAAACTGTTCGGCAACTGCGCGAATGCCCTCCTGGCCTTTATTGTCGCCCATCCAGATGGTGATGCGATCATCGTCGAATGCAAAGGCGGGCAGGGCAGCGCTGGCAGCCAGTGTGGCGGCTAGCAGCGGCATCATAAGTGGTCGATACGTTGCCATAATGTGAATACCTCGTTGTTGTTGTCTTAGAGTGCTGCTATGAGAGTTTGAAAAGCAGCGCTTTAGTCAGTGTCAGCGTGGCCAATTAAGCGCGTGCACACCTCATCCTTAAGGGGCGTAGTGGTGGCGTATCTAAGGGGCGTAGAGTGAACGAAAAGGTAACAATAAAGAGGTAATACGAAGGGTATAGACGTCGACAAGGCATAAACAAAGCGCAGCCGGGGGAGGTCAATGCTAAATTTTTGTAGTAAAATTACATGAAATATTGCGTATAATGCCCAGTATCAAGTAGATTTTAGGTAATCTAACTACATTAGGTCATCTAATTATAAATAGGAGCTGAGATGAGCCAGTCACATGCCCCGCTAGGCGGTACGAATCACGCTATTGATTTAGCGCTGTTTGGGGCGCTGGGCGACCTTGCGATGCGCAAGCTGTTTCCAGCGCTTTATCACCTTGACCGTGAAGGCTTGATGCCAAAAAGCACGCGGATCATGGGGCTGGCGCGTCAAGCACATGATACCGCTGCGTTTCGCCAGTTAGTGAATGGCGCACTGCAAAAGCGGCTGAAAAAAGATGAGCAGGATAAAGAGAGCCTCGAACGCTTTCTCAATCGGCTTGACTACTGCCAGCTGGATTTCAAAAAAGCAGAGGGCTTTGAACAGGTACGTGAGTGGCGCGAAGGCTCCGAGCGCCCCATGGTCGTCTATCTATCCGTTGGCGCCATGATCTACGGCGATATTTGCCGCAACCTTGAGGCAAGTGGCAGCTTAGATGATCAAACTCGGGTGGTCGTTGAGAAGCCTATCGGCTATGACCTGGTGTCATCAGAAGAAGTCAACGACGCTATCGGGGCGGTTTTCCCAGAGTCCCGTGTCTATCGAATCGACCACTACTTGGGGAAAGAAACCGTACAGAACCTGATTGCGCTGCGCTTTGCTAACCCACTTTTTGGGACGCAATGGAACCAGAACCACATTTCCCATGTAGAAATTACCGTCGCAGAAAAGGTCGGCATTGAAGGACGCTGGGGCTACTTCGATGATGCTGGTCAGCTTCGCGATATGGTGCAAAACCACCTGCTCCAGCTGTTGTGTTTGATTGCCATGGATCCGCCTTCCAATCTGGATGCTGACGCCATTCGTGATGAGAAGGTAAAAGTGCTTAAAGCGCTTAAGCCTTTTAACGGCGAGGCGCTGGGGCGTGACGTGGTGCGCGGACAATATACTGCGGGCACCAACGACGGCCAGCCAGTACCGGGCTATCTGGAAGAAGACGGGGCGAATACTGAAAGCCAGACCGAAACCTTTGTGGCAATGAAAACCGAAGTTTCCAACTGGCGCTGGGCGGGTGTGCCGTTCTACCTGCGCACCGGTAAGCGCATGCCTGAAAAGCTGTCCCAAATCGTGATCCACTTCCGCCAGCAACCGCACTATATTTTTGATCCTGATCAGCGGGGGATTGCGTCTAACAAGCTGATCATTCGTCTGCAGCCGGATGAAGGGATAGCACTTCAGGTGCTCACCAAAGACAGCGGTTTGGATAAAGGTATGCGTCTGCGTCCTGGCCCGCTGCACCTGGATTTTAATAGCGCGTTCCCCAAATCGCGTATCCCCGATGCCTACGAGCGCTTGCTGCTGGAGGTCATGAAGGGTCAGCAGTATCTGTTCGTGCGCCGCGATGAAGTCGAACACGCCTGGCGCTGGTGCGACCAGCTCATCGACGGCTGGAAAGCACGTGAAACACCGCCGCGCCGTTACCCAGCAGGCTCTTGGGGGCCGGTCGCCTCCATTGCCATGATTACCCAAGATGGCCGCAGTTGGTATGAGGACTATTAATATGAGCGAAGCACGTCAAGCGCTAGCACAACAGCTAGCAGAAGCGGTCTTCCAGGCATTGGCCGAAGACCTGGTACGCCAGGAGCGCGCGTTATTAGTCGTATCGGGTGGCTCTACGCCGGTGCCATTTTTTAAAGCCCTGGCAGCGAAGCCGCTGCCTTGGGCGCGCATTGATATTACCCTGGCCGATGAACGCTGGGTGGATGAGCAAAGTAGCGATAGCAACGCCAAGCTGGTGCGAGAAAACTTGCTTCAAGGAGCGGCTGCGAACGCCAACTTCGTACCGCTAACCTCAGATGACTCAACGCCGGAAGAGGGTGTTGAAGAGGTTGCCAAACGCACGGCATCTCTGCCTTGGCCCGCCAGCGTTGTGATTTTGGGAATGGGAGGCGATGGCCATACAGCGTCGCTGTTCCCCGACAGCCTAGAGCTAGGTTTGGCGCTCTCTACCGATGAGCCGCTTGTCGCGGTTCGCACACCTAGTCAGCCGCAGCCGCGTATTACTTTCTCGGCTGATCGCCTGCATCAGGCGCACCGACATATTTTACATATTACTGGCGATGATAAGCGCAGCGTATTGGCAAACGCCATGAATGGTGATGATGTCCGTAAGCTGCCCATTCGTGCGTTTTTATCTTGCCCATTGGCGATCTATTGGGCCCCCTAATGCGTCGCGCTGGGGCCTGTGCTTAGTTTTTGAATAGCACTTGGCACCGCAGGCTTTCGCCAATAAACGTTTGCCAGTAACACCTGCTTGGAGACTCACTGATGACAATCGATAAACAGCTACCCTCAACGCGCACCGCCGAGCTTGATAGCATTTGCTTAAAAGCTGAGGTCATTCCGGTGATTACCATTGACCGCCTTGAAGATGCGGTACCGTTGGGCCGTGCCTTGGTGGAAGGTGGCTTAAGCGTTCTGGAGATTACCTTACGTACCGACTGTGCCCTGGAAGCAATTAAACGCATGAAAGAAGCGCTTCCGGGGGCCAGCATCGGTGTAGGTACTGTGTTGACTCCCGCGCAATACCGCCAAGCTGAACAGGTGGGCGCAGATTTTGTGGTGACCCCTGGCGCGACAGAAGCACTTTATCGCTATGGCGTAGAAAGCCCGGTGCCAATGTTGCCCGGCGTATCAACGATCTCTGAATTGATGACCGGCTGGCAGTACGGCTATCGCCGCTTCAAGTTTTTCCCGGCTGAGTCCAGTGGTGGTGCCAAAGCCATTAAAGCCTTTGGTGCGCCGATCCCCGAAGCGCGTTTTTGCCCAACCGGCGGTATCACGGTCGATAACGCTGAAACCTACCTCTCACTACCCAATGTTATGTGTGTAGGCGGTTCCTGGTTAACGCCGAAAGCCATGGTAGAAGCGGAAGATTGGGACGGTATTCGCGAGCTGGCCCGTCAGGCTGCTGAGCGTTTTCACCACTAAAGAATACGATGTAAATCGACACGAGCACTCTCGTTACTTGCCTCACTGATATCGGGTCATGTGGGTAAGTCATTTGCCCGAGCATATTGCCATGCTCGGGCTTTTTTGTGTGCTTCACCTAACGGCGTAGAGCAGAGAAGAAAAAAGCGTGTTAGCCTCAACTTAATCGATTAAGTCAGGGTTTTTAACATTGGATCTCGTCAAATTTACTCCTCTCAGGCCAACGCTGCATTTTACGCCGCCTACCGGCTGGATGAATGATCCCAACGGACTCGTGTATTTCGAAGGAGAGTATCATCTCTTTTATCAATACCATCCCCATGACACGGTATGGGGGCCAATGCACTGGGGGCATGCCATCAGCACCGATCTCTGCCATTGGGAACACTTGCCTATTGCGCTGGCGCCAGATGCCCAAGGCGCGTGTTTTTCAGGTAGTGCCATCGTGGATGAGTATGATGTGACGGGGCTGTTTAACGGCCAGCCGGGGCTGCTGGCGTTTTATACCTGCCACCGAGTGCTTTCCGATGACCCTGAAGATTATGAGCAGTCACAGTGTTTGGCTTATAGCCGCGACAAGGGGCGCACTTGGCATCAATACGCCAATAACCCAGTGCTACCCGCATCAGGGTTTAAAGATTTTCGCGACCCAAAAGTGTTCTGGCATGCCGCTACCCAGCGTTGGGTAATGGCGCTGGCCTGTGGGCAGGAAATTCATTTTTACACCTCGGACAATCTGTTGGACTGGCAGTTTGCCAGTGCGTTTGGTGAGGGCCACGGCGCGCATACTCAGCACCCTTGGGAGTGCCCTGATCTGTTTGAACTACCTGTGGAAGACGCTAAAAATGGCCAGGTGGCTAGCCGCTGGGTATTAATTGTGGGCATTGGTGCTACGCCAGATAATGCCTTTGGCTCGTTCACACAATATTTCGTGGGGGAGTTTGACGGGCAGCATTTCACTAACGATCACTCGCCTGATGACGTCATGATGATGGATGAAGGGCGTGATTTTTACGCCGTGCAGAGCTGGTCGAATACCCCGGGTCGTCGTTTAGTCGTGGCTTGGCTGAATAATTGGCAGTATGCCAATCATGCGCCTGAAGCTGGCTGGCGGGGAATGATGAGCCTGCCCAGAGAGTTAACCCTGCGTGCGACATCGAGCGGCATTCAGCTTTGCCAGCGTATCGCCAGCGAGTGCCATGAGGCGCTGACAGCCGTACCGCATACTATCCCGCCACAGGCGATGCTGGGTGTTGGGCAATATAGCGTTTTAACCTCGTTGCCATCGGTAAGTCGTGGTTTGCTTGAACTGACCTTAGCGGCTGGCAGCCGAGTAGCGTTGTCGCTTCAGCAAGGAGACCATCAACAGCTTACTCTTGAAGCGGGAGAGGAGGACGTTGCACTTCGCTACACGCGTAACGGCGTAAACGGACAAGTAGCTTTCGATGACCATTTCGCCTGTGACCATGCAGCGGGCAGCGTTGATGGTTTAAGGGTCACGGTAGAGTGGTGGTGTGATCATGGCTCGCTGGAGATCCTCGTTAACGGCGATACGCAACAACGAGCGATTTCCCAGGTTAGCTTTATAAGTCTAACGACGGGCTCGATTGATGCGCGCGTCTTGGAAGGCAGCGCTGGGTTGCTCGGCGGCAGTGTGGTATCGAGTAAAGGTGCGGTAGCGCATTAATGGGATTTAGCGTGTAAATGGGATGCGTGATTAAGGGCGTGCTGTTGCACGCCCTTTTCACTACAGGCGTTACGTATTTCTTAGCGCTTCAATATCGCTATGGGTCGGCAGTGCGGAGTAGGCACCTGGGCGTGTTACTGCGTGAGCACCACAGCGGCAGGCAATATCCACCGCGCGGGTTAGAAAGGCACTGTCTTGGTGCCAGTTATCATCAATGCCGTGCCGTGAAAGCTCAGCCAGCAGGCCGCCAATAAACGCATCACCGCCAGCAGTGGTATCGACAGCGGCCACCGGAGGCGGTGTGATGGTATGGTCAAGGCCAACACCTTTCAGCACTACCTTGTTAGGGCCGTCGGTGATTAAAATTACTTTTACCCCGGCGGCGAGCCGCTGAGCTAGCCACGCTTCCTGAGAATGCCCGCCACGAAGATAATCAAGCTCATCTAGTGAGACTTTAACGAGATCGGCGCTATCCAATAGCTCGGTTACCAGCCAGAGGTCGGCTGACCCTTCGGTCCACAGGTTATGGCGAAGGTTGGCATCCACGCTGACTAAACAGCCCGCACGCTTCGCCATAGCGGCAATCGCCAAGGTGGTGTCGGCAATCTCGGGGTCGGTCAAACTGTTGCTGCATAAGTGAACAATCGCCTGTTGTTCAAACACGCCGTGGGGCAGGTGCTCTAGGCGATAAAGTAGGTCGGCCGCCGGTGGGCGATAAAAATCAAACGTGCGCTCGCCGCTGCTGTCCCGGGAAACAAACGCCAGCGCAGTGCGTGCTTCTTTAGTCAGCACCACGCCCTGAGTATCCACGCCATGGCTTTTCAGCTCACGAATCAGGAAGTGGCCAAACGTATCGTCACCCACCATACCTAAAAACTGGCTGGGTACGTTAAGTCGGGCACAGGCAACCGCGACGTTAGCTGGCGCGCCGCCCGCGTAAGGCGTGAAGGTTTCTTGGCCGGTGTCATCGCCTAAGCGACTGGACAGCATGTCAACCAAGGCTTCACCGAAAGCAATCACCGGCGTCATAAGTCATTCCTTATCATTATATTATTAATGTTGATGAAGGGGTTACGCGACGCAGTGGCCTCGCGCGGCCTCTAAAAGTTCGTACCATGTCTCTCTTGAGAGCGTCTCTGGCCCGTCGAGCATGTCAGCAATACGCTCAGGCTTTACACTGCCGACCACGGGAATCGGCCGGCTAGGCAGTGACCGCAACCAAGCCAGCGCTAACGCGTTAGGGGTGCAGTTTTGCTCTCGGGCTACGCGGTTAAGCACGTTGCCGACGTCGCCTTGCATGAGTGTGCCGCCCGCTAGCGGTGACCAGGCCATCGGCGCATGGCCGTCGGCGCATAGATCATCAAAGCTGCCGTCAAATAGCGGGACGTTATGGCTAATGGAAAGCTCGATTTGGTTGGCTCGTAAAGGGTGATACATGGCGTTTTGCAGTCTACGCCACTGACTTGGCAAGTGGTTAGAAATGCCCGCAGCGCCAATTTTTCCTGCATTGATAGCGTCATCAAGAGTACGGCCAGTCGCTTCTGCGTTCATTAATAAGTCAGGGCGATGAATTAAAAAGTGATCTAACCGTTCGACGCCAAGGCGGTTAAGTGCATTGTCAATGGCGCGGCTTAGATAATCCGGGCTGGCGTTGTAGTGTTTCACCTTGCCAGAGCCGTGGGCTGGGTTATCGTTGGCAATGCTGGCTTTGGTCACAACGTGAAGCCGCTTGGTCAGGTTAGGGCGGGTGCGCAGCGCTTGGCCAAACAGCGTCTCACACGCACCGCTGCCGTAAATGTCGGCATGGTCGAACCAGTGCAACCCCTGCTCAATGCGGGCTTCGATCCAGTCGGCAAGGTGATTCGCTTGGTGCATCTCTGGGGCTTCATGCAGGCGCATCATGCCGAGAACAAAGGGCACATCGAAGGTGTGAACGGGCATGGCCATTCCTAATAAGTTAAAAGACTTCTTCGTTATGCAGCGCTTCGGCGGCGCCGAGCAGCCCTGTCCACGGGTGAGTCACAATCCACACGGGAATATCGGCGTTATAAGCGCCCATCCGGCCTTTGTTCACAAAGCTATCACGTAGCTCGGATTTGGGTAGCCACTCCAGCAGGCGCGGTAAAATTCCGCCGCATAGATAAACGCCGCCCCTGGCTCCCATTGTTAGGGTCGCGTCGCCGCATACATCGCCGAGGATTTTTAAAAAGCGCAGCAGGGTGGCGGTGGCCGTAGGGTCACCCTGGTTGGCGGCTTGGGTAACCTCTGCTGGCGTCGTGTAGCTAGGCGTTTGCTCGTTCAGCGCACAATGGGCTTGATACAGCTCCAGTAGGCCCTGGCCGCATAAAATGCGTTCCACGCTGACCCGTTGGTAATGCTGTAGAAACACATCCAGCAGTGCACGCTCGGTGCTGTCAGTGGGGGCAAACGTGACGTGACCGCCTTCAGTGGGGAGAGGTATCCAAGCATGCTGGCCGGGGAAAACGCCAGCAACACCTAAGCCTGTACCAGGGCCTATCACTAGGCGGGTAGAGTGAGACTGAGCCACACCCGCTTGCACTTCTACCAAATTGTCGGTGTCCACATGGGGGACGCCTAACGCCTGGGCGGTAAAGTCGTTAATCACTTTGAATAGCGACAGATTCAGCGTTTGCTGAACATCGCTTTTCATAAAATCCCAGTGATTATTGGTCATCTTGACTCGCTCGGCGTGAACCGGGCAGGCAAACGCCAGACAGGCTTCCACCGGTGCATTTTCCCGGGTGGCTCCCACGCGCTCCAGGTAGTCCTGAATCGCGTCGATAACACCAGGGTAGTCAGCACAGGGAAGATTAATAATATCGTGGGGCGTCACCCCACCTGGCGTGACGAGCGCCAGGCGGGCATTGGTACCACCAATATCACCAATTAATGCCGGTCGCATCAGGCATCCTCTTGAAGAATCTGGTCCTGTTGGCGGGCAAGGTCATCGGCTTCAAAGCCGCCCAACGAGCCTGCGCCTTCTTCACCACGCATGGCTAAGTGGCGGAAGCCGCTAAACAGTTCGCGGCCCAGGCCTACGTGATAGTGGTCCAGATTAGCCACCACGCGTTCGCGGTCTGCCCAGGTAGCCGCCTCTACTTTGGCTTCCAGCGTACCGGCGTTGGCGTCCAGGCGCACAATGTCGCCGTCGCGCAGTTTCGATAGCGGGCCGCCGTCCAGTGCTTCCGGACTAATGTGAATCGCAGCAGGCACTTTACCCGACGCGCCGGACATACGCCCATCGGTCACCAGCGCCACTTTGAAACCACGGTCCTGCAGTACGCCCAGGAACGGCGTCAGCTTGTGTAGTTCCGGCATGCCGTTGGCTTTTGGCCCCTGGAAGCGCACCACAACGATGACATCGCGATCTAAGTCTCCAGACTCAAACGCCGCCTTCATTTCGTTCTGGTCTCCGAAGATTTTCACCGGTGCTTCTACCACGCGGTGCTCGTCGGCAACGGCGGATACTTTGATCACGCCTCGTCCCAGATTGCCTTTCATTACCGTTAGACCGCCGGTAGCTGCGAAGGGGGTAGTCACTGGCCGTAAGACGTCTTCGTCCAGGCTGTTTTCTGGCCCTTCACGCCATACCACTTTGCCATTTTCCAAGAACGGCTCTTGGGTATAAGCGGTTAAGTCAGTGCCGAATACTGTCGGGATATCGCCGTGCAGCAAGCCCGCGCCCAGCAGTTCGCGGAACAGGTAACTCATACCGCCTGCCGCCTGGAAGTGGTTAATGTCCGCTTGGCCGTTGGGGTATACCTTCATCAAGCTGGGCGTTACAGCGGATAGGTCGGTGAAGTCATCCCAGTTCAGCGTAATGCCCGCAGCGGCTGCCATGGCAATCAAGTGCAGCGTATGGTTGGTTGAACCACCCGATGCCAGCAACCCCACCACCGCGTTGACGATGGCGCGCTCATCAATTTGCTTGAAGAAAGGACGATAGTCGCCGCCAGGTTCGGTGTTGCGAATCGCCTGCTCGGTCGCGTAACGGGTCAGGGCTTCACGCATTTCCGTGCCTGGGTTCACAAACGAGGTACCCGGCAGGTGAAGGCCCATTACTTCCATCATCAGCTGGTTCGAGTTGGCAGTACCGTAGAAGGTACAGGTGCCAGGGCTGTGATAGGAGTCAGACTCCGCTTGCAGCAGCTCTTCGCGGCCCACTTTACCTTCCGCGTATAGCTGGCGAATGCGCGCTTTCTCTTTGTTCGGTAGGCCGCTGGGCATCGGGCCGGCCGGTACGAACATGGCGGGTAGATGGCCAAAGCGCGCAGCAGCGATAAACAGGCCAGGGATAATCTTGTCGCACACGCCCAGGTAAAGGGCAGCATCAAACATGTTGTGTGAAAGCCCAACCGCAGCAGCCATCGCAATCACATCGCGGGAAAACAGCGACAGTTCCATGCCCGGTTGCCCTTGGGTAACCCCATCACACATGGCAGGAACACCACCGGCAAACTGGGCGGTTGAACCCATGGCGCTGGCAGCGGCTTTGATGGTTTCTGGGAAGGTTTCAAACGGCTGGTGGGCCGACAGCATGTCGTTGTAAGAAGAAATAATCCCCAGGTTGGCGCTGTTCATCAGCTTCAGGGAGTCTTTCTCTTGGGGGCTACAGGCGGCGAAGCCGTGGGCCAGGTTACCGCAGGATAGCTCTGCACGATGCACACCACGCTTATGCTGGTCCGCCATGCGTTGCTCATAGAGAGCACGCCGTTCGGCAGAGCGCTCACGAATGCGTTGGGTAACCTCAGCAACGGTAGAATTTAAAGTAGCGGGTGTTGAGCTCGGCATAGTGACCTCTGCATGGTAGAGACGGTGAGTCAAGTTTGTAGTTATTTTACATCTTTTTTCGTCGATATAAGAGACTTTACGGCAATAAAAACCATATTTGTAGTTTTATTACCCCCTGGTTAATAAAGACTATCGTCGTAAATGATGATGCTTTTGTGAACAGTAAGGATAAAAGGGCAATCCGTTCCCTCATGGGGGTGAAGCGCCTTAAAGCGCAAGTATAGCAGCCGCGCTTTTGCTACCATCTTGCGCAAAATGAATTTGATTGCTGCACTGGAGCTGCCATGCACCCCATCGTTAACCAAGTCACGCCACTTGATAGCCACACTGGCGCATTGACGCTTCGCTATATTGATACGCTAACCAAGCCGCCCGGCAGCCTTGGGCAGTTAGAAGCGTTGGCCGTTAAACTCAGCGAGATGACGGGCAGTAGCAAGCCTTCGGTGACACCGCCCAGCGTGCTGATTTTTGCTGCTGATCATGGTGTTGCTGAAGAGGGCGTGTCAGCCTTTCCGCAAGAAGTCACGGCACAGATGGTGGCTAATTTTGACCGTGGTGGTGCGGCAATTAATGTCTTTGCTAGACAAATTGGCGCCCAGGTTGAGGTCGTGGATGTTGGCGTTGCTTCACACCTAGTGATGCCGGGTATTACCGATGCCAAGGTGCGCGCGGGCACCGCCAATATGGTGCTTGAAGATGCCATGAGCCGTGACGAAGCGTTAGCTGCATTACAGGTAGGCTGCGAGGCCGTTGAGCGAGCCGTTCAGGCGGGCGCGAAATGTATTATTGTTGGTGAAATGGGCATTGCTAATACCACGGCAAGCAGCGCTATGCTGGCGGCACTGACAGGTAAACCAGTGGCCCAGTTAGTGGGCGCTGGTACCGGTATTAGTAGCACCCAGCAGGCTCATAAAGTAGCGGTGATCGAGCGGGCGCTAAGCGCACGCCAAGCTAATGCCGAAGACCCCATGGAGGTGTTAGCCAAGCTAGGCGGGTTAGAGATCGCCGCCATGACAGGGGCTTATTTAGCCACGGCGGCAAACCGACGCCCTGCCATTGTGGATGGCTTTATCGCCACGGTAGCCGCTCTGACTGCCTGTCGTTTATGTCCGGCGGTGCGCGGTTATTTGATTTTTGGACATCGTTCTGAAGAGCCCGGTCACGCCACGGCCCTTGAGGCGCTTGATGCGTCGCCGCTGCTAGCCTTGGGAATGCGCCTGGGAGAAGGCAGTGGCGCGGCGTTGGCATTTCCTTTATTGCAGGCCGCCGCCGCGATGCTCAGTGAAATGGCCACCTTTGCTGATGCGGGCATTAGTGATAATGCTGCCCCATGAGCGAGATTGATACGCTTTCATTTAGCCAGCCGCTAATGTGGTCGCAAAGCGAACACTGCTTGGTGGTGTCTGCTGCTGAGCCACTGTATACCCTGAGTAGTGCGCTTGTGGGGGGCGGGTTTGGTCATCGCCAACACTTCGCAAATTTCCACGTCGATAAAGACTACGATGGCCATCACCCGAAAGATGACCTGATGCGCTGGCTAGATGATCAACAACTACCGCTATCCGCTGTTGCCATGATGACTGCAGTGCGCCTGCACAGCGTTTGTGCCGTCAGCGTACCGTTGGCTGAAACACCCAATGGTGTGCTGGCGTTGGTGACGGCAGGTGTTGGCAACGCGGTGGATATTAGCGTTTCAAGCGACGCAGACCCTCGTTTAATGCTGAGAAGCACACCCAAGGTGGGCACGATTAATACGTTTCTTTTTTTAGATGCTTATTTAACTGATGGTGCGCTGGTTAATGCCTCTCTCTCGGCAACGGAAGCGAAAGTTCAGGCGCTGAGAAAAATAGGCGTTAATGACCCATTCAGCGGAACGCCCGCCACCGGCACATCAACCGATAGCCTGTCTATCGCCGTTACGCAGCGTGGCGATCCAACACCTTATGCAGGCTCTGGCACTGCTATTGGGCGAGCGATAGGGCAAGCGGTGTATCAGGCGACGTTGGGATCGCTGATTAAATCGCAGCAGGCTTCACCATGCTAGGGTTAACGTCTGTCGTTTTAGTAGCGATTGCGATTGTCATTGATTTAGTCGTTGGCGATCCCCGTTCGCTACCGCACCCCGTGGTAATAATAGGACGTGCCATCAGCGCACTTGAGCAGCGCTGGAACCAGGGAAGTGACAAGCGCCGTCGGCTCCTGGGCTTTTTACTCACTGCAACCATTGTGCTGGGCACGTTTAGCCTTGCTTGGCTGAGTTTGGTGGTACTGACTTGGGTGCATCCTTGGCTTGGGCTAGCTGCCGAGCTATGGCTGCTGGCGACAACGCTGGCCATAAAAGGCTTGGCGGAAGCGGGGCGCGCCATTGCCGTGCCGCTGGCTAACGGTGATTTTGCATCGGCGCGCAATGCACTTGCCATGGTGGTGGGGCGTGATACCGAGCAACTGGATGAAGCGGAAATTACCCGCGGTGCGGTGGAAACCATTGCAGAAAATACGGTGGACGGCATCACCTCGCCGCTTTTCTTCGCTCTTATCGGCGGTGCGCCGCTGGCGCTGGCTTATAAAGCAATCAACACGCTGGACTCCATGGTGGGCTACCAAAACAAACGCTACAGCGACTTCGGTTATGCCTCGGCGAAGCTCGATGATATGGCTAACTGGCTGCCCGCAAGGCTGACCGCGCTCTGTTTGTGGGCTGCCGGGGTGCTGATCAGCTGGCACTCGTCGGCGCTATATTGGCGTCGAGCCATTACGGCCACCTGCCGCGAAGCGCCCCGTCACCCAAGCCCTAATGCGGGGTGGCCAGAAGCCATGGTCGCGAATCTGTTGGGTGTGCAACTGGGCGGCACCAATGTTTATCAGGGCGCGGTTTCCCATCGAGCAACCCTTGGCTCCCCGCTGGAAACACTGACGTTTTCGCATATCAACGTCACGATTAAATTGATGCACGGCGCTTGGCTGCTGTTTTTCTTGTTAATGGCCGTGTTGATGAGTGTATTAGCGGGCGTATTAATGAGTTCGGCAGGCGCGGGGGGCGTATGGTTATGAGTCGTCAAACCACTGTTCATGAGGCGGCTGACTGGCCAAGCCATGGTGGCCAGGCCGCAGCGATGCTGAAGCGTTTTGGATTACCTGCCGACCATATGGTTGACGATGTGAGCGCTAACCTTAACCCGTTTGGGCCGCCCGAGTGGGTAGCAAGCTGGCTGGTAACTCGACTTGGCGGGCTTAGCCGCTACCCCTCGCCAGACTATGCGTCAGCCCGGCAGGCCATTGCGGCGCACAACGGTGTTCAGCCAGCACAAGTACTGCTGACTAATGGTGGGGCGGAAGCGATTTTTCTTGCCGCGGCGCTGCATGCCGGTGGCCGAGCCTTATTACTGGCTCCCAGTTTTGGTGAATATGCCAGAGCTTGTTCTGCCTACCGTATTGAAATTACCGAGCATGTGTTGCCCGAGCCGCATTTCGCTTGTGAGATGGCCGACCTACTAGAGCAAGCGGCAACCGCCGACGTGGTGTTTCTGTGCCGCCCGAATAACCCGACTGGCACGCTGATACCCATTGACGCAGTAGAGACACTGCTAGCACATACGCAGACAACCGGTACCCAGGTGGTGGTTGATGAAGCGTTTATCGACCTATCGATAGACGTTGAGCCGTTGACGCCGCTGCTTAAGCGGTACTGTCATTTAGTGCTGCTACGCTCAATGACCAAGTTTTATACCTTGCCTGGATTGCGCCTAGGCTACGTGCTGGCTTCGAAAAACATAGTAGCCACCATGAGCCACCACCAGCCGCCCTGGAGTGTGAACCACCTTGCCGCCGAACTGGTGGCGCCGCTGCTAGCGGATAGTGAATTTGCACGGCTCACCCAGCAGTGGCTGGCCAGTGAGCAGCCACGTATGGGTAAGGCGTTGCAGGCGTTAGGGCTTGAGGTGGTGACCAGTCATAGCTGCTTTTTCCTTGTGCGGCCTAGTGTTTTACAGCGTGAACGCGGCGTGACCAGCGCAGATCTGTTTGAACGCATGCTTTATAAAGGACTATTGGCGAGACATACCCATAGTTTTAAAGGGCTTGAGGGCAGCTGGCTGCGCTTGGCACTGCGTGATGAGTCGGCAAATAACCGGTTGCTAAAGGTGTTGCATGATTGTCTTTGTTAGTGGGGGGGCTCGCTCTGGAAAAAGCCAAGTAGCGGAGCAGCGTGTGCTCAGCGCGGCGGGTGACGCCAACTGCTATTACATTGCCACTGCCAGTGTTTACGACGTAGAAATGGCCGACCGAGTATCGCGCCATCAGGCACGCCGGGAAGGCCAATGGGTGACGCTAGAAGCGCCCCTGGCAATTGACCAAGCCATTGCCCAAGTGCCCGATCACCACGCGGTGCTACTCGATTGTTTAACCCTGTGGGCTGGGCAAGTGCTGTTTGGCGCTGAGCCAAATGAAGAATTCAGTGATGAGCAAGGTCTGGCGCTGTTGGCTCACTGCCTGCGTGATGCACAAGCACGGGGGCTGACATTGGTAATTGTGTCGAACGATCTCAACGAAGAGCTAATTCCCAATCAGCCCGCTACCTGGCGCTACGTTGAGTTTATCCAGTGCCTGCACCGCTGGTTAGCGGCGGAAGCTGACTCAGTGCTTGAAGTCATTGCGGGCTGTGCCATGGAGTGGAAACGATGAAAGATGCGCTGTTCGGCCTGATGCTCGCGCTGCAGTTTCTAACCCGAATTCCGGTTCCTGTTGCCTGCCCGTGGACACCTGCCACCCGCCGCTGGGCAATCCGTGCCTATCCGTTGGTGGGGTTATTAATTGGCAGCGTGCTGGCGTTAAGCGCGCTGCTATTAAGTTTTATAGGTTCACCAGCGCCAATAACAGCATTGTTACTGCTTAGTTTATGGGTAGCGCTTTATGGTGGTTTGCATCTCGATGGTGTGATGGATCTTGCCGACGCGTTAGGTAGTAACCAACCCCTTGAACGGCGTTGGGAAATCATGAAAGACCCCCAGATAGGCAGTTTCGGCATCCTGGCCTTGCTGTTTTTGCTGGCTTGGAAGGGCGTTTTGCTGTGGGCACTGTTGGCTTATCAAGCACCGCTGTGGTGGCTGGTGGCGGTGCCTGCATTAGGCCGGTTTGCTGGGGTTGCGCTACTGATTTTTACCCCCTGCGCTGACTCGAAAGGTCTCGCATGGAGCTGGCAGCAGTCGCTTAGCGCCCGTGATGCTGGTTATGCCTTGCTACCGTTGGTTCTGCTTGGTGCGGTGTCCCCTGCATTGTTTGCCTGGGGGGTAGCCATCGTCGTGTGGGTGGTAATCGCCAGAAGGGTACTGCTGCGTCTATTTAACGGCATCAATGGCGATATGGTTGGTGCCACTATTGAAGGAGGAGAGCTTTGGCTACTGGTCTTAATGTGGAGCTGGTGGCAGTTCGCCACGGTATCACCGCCTGGAATTTAGAGCGCCGCTACCAAGGGCAGCGCGATATTCCGCTGCTGTTTCCTGATGCGGAAGCGGGACTGCTGGCATTGCGTGACGCACTTGCAGAAGAGCGCTTTGACGCTATTTATTCAAGCGATTTAAACCGCTGTCAGCAAACCCTCGGATGGTCGCAGGCGGCAAAGCCGGGTGTGCCTCTGTATCTAGAGCCACGGCTACGGGAGCTAGATTTTGGTGACTATGAAGGTAAAGTTTATGATGAGTTAAAAGACTTGCCCCATTATCGCGCTTGGATTGACAGTGTGGGTGAGCTGCAAATTCCAGGCGGTGAATCTTCCGGCCAACTACGTGACCGATTAAATGCTTGGCTTGAACAGGTGGCCGCCCATGCGCGTGAACATCATTATCAGAAAGTGCTGGTCGTAACCCACGGCGGGGTAATACGCGAGTTACGGCGTCGGTTCGAAACCATTGGTTTTTGGGAAGGCATCGTTCACCAAGCGCAGGGGCGGCGTTGGCAACTGACATATCAAGAACGTGAAGGTGGCAAAGGAGAGTGGCAATGCAGCTGTTCATCGGCGGTGCCTGCGCAGGTAAGCGCGACGCTGTAAAAGCACGCTTTCCCAGTGCTGTTTGGTGGCGGCTTTCCCCAGGACAGCGTTTACACGAAGCGACCCACATCATGCAGCCTAGCGTACCGCTTGTGCTTCATGGTGTATTTGAGTGGTTAGCGGCAGTGCAGAGCCTGGATATAAGCAGCGATGTGTTGCGCGCTCAGTGGCGGGGAGATCTGGAAAGCCTGGAGAGTGCAGCACAAACCCACGAGGTAACGCTGGTCATCATCATGAACGAGTTAGGGCGGGGTATCGTTCCCATGGCCCGAGACCAGCGTCGCCTGCGCGATTTAAGCGGCTGGTTTAGCCAAGATACCGCCTCTCAATCCGAGCAGGTTTGGCATGTGCGGCACGGGTTGGTGCAGGCGGTTAAGTAGTGGACTAAGCCTGGCTCCTCCAACGCTGCCAGCTAATCATCAGCAGATGCACTGGCAGGTAAACTATAACGGGCCAGAGCAGCGTGAGTAGCAACAGATAGAGCAACGGGTCGAGGCTATCCTGGGGGTGGCCGAAGGGTCCATGCACCCAGTTGATATTGCGCTCGGCTTCGGTGAGCAGGTAGGTCAATGGCACCACAACCCAAGTTAGCAGGGTCTGCCACAGCAGGGCGCGGCGGGCATAGCCAAGCTTGGTTATGCCGATACCCGCCACCAGCGGAAGCACCACGTGATAGAGCGACATAGCCCGTGCCATGGGGGGATGCTCTGGGTCAAACATATACTCGGTGCCACCGATAGGATGTATGCCAGTGAGTGCCGCCATGGCGACGTCCAGACTCCATAAACTGCCGACCAGTGCCACTGCCAGCCATTGCATCGACATCAGAGTGCGCTGCTCTCTCCACAGTGCCACCAGCAGCAGAAAACTCGCCACGTTACATAGCCAAAAGAAGTTCTGCGCTCCCAGCAGCACTACGTAGCTTGGTGCCCAGACCAGGATCCATAGTGTAAAAGCCAGTTTTAACCAGCGGGGTACACCAGCTGCCGAGGACTCGATCATGACCGTCTCCTGTTCCGTGCAGTGCCTTTACTCTAGCAGCTCATCATGAATTGACCTCCACACGGCAAGTTGCTAGCTTACGCCCACTCTCAGGTGCTGGCGGTGGATTAAAGCCGCTAGTGAAACGGGAAGTTGGTGAACGCTTTGTGTGATTCCAACGCTGCCCCCGCAACGGTGATCGAGACAAGAACGGCTAAGACGCCACTGTGCTTCTGCACGGGAAGGTGGTCGTTCGGAAAGGCATGGTTTCTGTTACCCGCCTTTCGCTCGTCAGCCCGGAGACCGGCCTAAGAGGAATGGTTCTAAAGGACCACAACATACCGAGACGCGGAGGGCGTGCTCAGGGTGATATAGGTAGCTGCTTGGTTACCGATCTCCCTTAAGCTCCCTTTGCTCGGTCAAAAAAACACGCTGTGCGGGTGAGCACAGTGAGCAAGGGATCTCCTCATGTCTTACCGTTTTCATTCCACCGCCACGCTGGCGGCGTTTGCGATGGCTGCGCTACCCATGGCCGTTCAAGCCCAATCGAGCGACGAGCCTGCTACTCATTTAAACCCTGTGGTCGTTACTGCCGCACTTGCTCCACGTACTGCCAATGAAAGCCTGTCCTCGGTGACCGTGCTGGACGAAGCAACGTTACGCCGCCAAGATCCGGTAAGTATTACCGACTTATTGCGCGGCCAGCCTGGGGTGGATGTTTCTACAAATGGCAGCTTTGGTAAAAACAGCAGCGTTTTTATTCGTGGCAGCGGTAGCGGCCAAAATGTACTGTTGATTGACGGGATTCGTCTTCGCTCCGCCACTAGTGGTGGGGCTGCCTGGCAGCATCTGGAGCCGCGCATGTTTGATCGCGCTGAAATTGTGCGTGGTCCGCGTGGTAGCCTATACGGTGCCGACGCGATTGGCGGTGTTATTCAGTTGTTTACTCCTCAAGGTGAAGAGGACGGCCCGCAACCGCGTATTTCTGTCGGTGGTGGTTCGTTTAATACCCAACGCCTGAGTGCCGGTATTAGCGGCAAAGAAGGTGGCACTCGTTATAGCTTTGCCGGTAGCCACTTTACCACTGATGGTCAGCCGGTTCGGCGTGATGGTGACGATAAAGGCTATGACAACACCACGGCGTTAGCGCGGGTGTCCCACACCTTTGAGAACGGCGCAAAAGCAGGCGTCCTTGCGCTTCGTGTCCGTGGTCACAATGAGTACGATGGTGGCGAAAACGACTTCGTTCAGCAGGTGGCAGGGGTTTACGGTGAACTGCCAATGACCGATAACTGGCGCAGCCGCTTAACACTCAGTGAATCTCGTGATGAAAGCGATAACTTTGATAACTTTGGTGACACCGTATTCGACACGAAAGTGCGTACTGCCCGCTGGGAAAACACCTTTATAGCAGGGGCTCATGAGCTAATTGCAGGCGCTGAATACAGCGAAGACCGAGTCAATAGCACCACGGCGTACGATGAAACTAGCCGTAGCAACGCGGCAGTATTTACTCAAGCGCTGCTGGATTTTGCCCCCTTTACGCTGCAAGCCAGCCTGCGCTTTGACGACAATGAAGCCTATGGCGAAGAGGTCACCGGTAGCGTAGGCGTGGGCTATGACCTAGACGGCCACCACACCTTGCGTGCCAACTATGGCACCGCGTTTAACGCACCCACCTATAACCAGCTCTACTTCCCTGGCTTTGGTAATCCTGACTTGGAGTCTGAAACTTCGGAAAGCATTGAGGTAGGCGTGCGCGGTCAGTACGCCCATTGGTTCTGGGATGCGGCACTCTATCAAACCGATATCGACAACTTGATTGCTGGTCAGGGTTTGTTGTCTAACGTACCGAAAACACGGATCCGTGGGGCCGAGTTAGCCGCGGGTGTTGAGCTCGACGATTGGACGTTAGCTGCCGCGCTGACCTACACCGACCCTGAAAACCGCCTAACAGGCAAGCGCCTGCAAAATCGTGCTTCCCAAAGCCTGCGCTTAGACGTAGACCGTGAGCTTGGTGACTGGTCGGTTGGTGGATCCTGGATTGCTCAAAACCATCGTTACCGTGACGCGCAGAATCAGGATCGCTTAAGCGGTTACGGGCTGGTTAACCTGCGTGCCGGCTGGCAGTTTGCCCCGCTGTGGAGTGCGCGGGTAACGTTGGAAAACGCGTTGGATCAAGATTACATTACAACGCGCTCATTTGATGGTGCCGACTACATCAACGCAGGCCGCGCAGGGTTTTTAAGTGTTCACTTTGGCCAATAAAAATAAACGTCGCGGGGCCATCGGCCTCGCACTGTTATCCAGTATATCGGCCATTGTGCTTGGCGGCGTGGTTTCCAACTTAGCGCAGGCGGGGGATCACAGCCGCTGTGCGGTAGATGACCGCAACCGTGAGGTATGCCTTCACTTTTCCGCACGGCGGATTGCCACGCTCTCACCTGGGGCGACTGAGCTGACCTACGCTGCGGGCGCAGGAGAACAAGTGGTCGCCGTGGTGAGCTACAGTGACTATCCACCAGAGGCCAAAGACGTTGCGTCCGTTGGCAGTCACACGCGCATTGATTTAGAGGCGTTAGTAGGGCTGGCGCCTGATTTAGTGATCGGCTGGGTAACCGGAAATCCTGCCGAGCAAATGGAAACCCTTGAAGCGCTGGGGATGCCGGTGTTCTATATTGAGCCGCGAACGGTTGACGACGTCGCTCATACCATCGAACGGCTGGCGCGTTTAGCGGGAACGGAGCCTGCAGGCCAGCAGGTTGCTGATGATTTTAGAGAGGGCATGGCTGACCTGGAAGCTCGTTATGGTGATCGTGACCCCGTGCGTACTTTCTACCAAGTGTGGGACCAACCACTGATGAGTGTGAATGATGAGCACCTCATCGGCCAAGTGGTGCAACTTTGCAGTGGTGAAAACGTGTTTGGCGATCAGCCGCGCTTGGTGCCAAGGTTGGATGACGAAGCCGTGTTGGTGGCCAATCCTGAAGCCATCATCGCCGGTGGTATGGGGGAAGAGAACCGCCACTGGCTGACCCACTGGGAGCAATACCCTCATCTTTCCGCCGTGGCGGATGATAGCCTCTATTTTGTGCCCCCATCGCTGATTCAACGACCCACGCCACGCCTGTTAGAGGGTGCTCGGTTGCTGTGTGAAAAACTAGAGCAAACCCGCCAAAAGCGCACGGCAGCACAAGCGATGAGCAGGAGCTCTTAATGACAGCGCGCCTGTGGCAATCCCTTAGCCTGCTGGCGCTCATTGCCATTGCCGCCATGCTGTTCTCTCTGGCAGTGGGCAGTGCTCAGCTTTCCGCCGCACAGCTTTGGGCGGTGGTACAAGGGCAGGGCGATGCGCTGGCGCGGACCATGGTGATTGATTTACGCCTTCCCCGTGCGCTCTCGGCTTTTGCTGTCGGCGGTTTGTTGGCGGTAGCGGGTGCTCTGATGCAAGTGCTGCTGCGCAATCCTCTTGCAGACCCTTATGTGCTCGGGCTTTCCGGTGGCGCTTCTATCGGTGCATTGGCGGCCATGCTGGCAGGCGTGGGCGGCGTGCTTATGTCAGGCTCGGCGTTTTTAGGCGCGCTGCTCTCCACGTTTCTGGTGTTTGGCCTCGCTCATGGTAGCGGCGGTTGGACGCCCTCACGCCTGTTGCTTACGGGCGTAGTCGTGGCGGCAGGCTGGGGCGCAGTGATTACCCTGATGTTGGCATTAAGCCCTGCTGACCGGCTGCCGGGTATGCTGTATTGGCTGATGGGCGATCTCTCCTACGCGCGTACTCCCTGGCCGCCGCTGCTGCTGTTATTACTCACCTGTATTGTCTTGATTCCCTTGGGCCGTAGCTTAAATGTGCTGGCCAGAGGCCCACAGCAGGCAGCGGCACTGGGCGTTGACGTGCGCCCGTTGGAGTGGGGGATTTACATCGCGGCCAGCCTGTTAACCGCCGCAGCCGTTACTACGGCGGGCAGCATTGGCTTTGTCGGCTTGGTGGTGCCGCACATGCTGCGCCTGTTGCTGGGCAACGATCAGAGGTTGATATTGCCGGCCTGCGCCCTGGCTGGGGGTACCCTGTTGGTGCTGGCCGATACGCTGGCCCGTACGATAATTGCCCCGGAACAGTTGCCAGTGGGGGTGATTACCGCGCTGTTGGGTGTACCTACGTTCCTCTTTCTGCTTTACCGGAGCCGCTGATGAGCCGCCTGGTTACGCAAGACCTCATCATCAACGTGCCAGAAAGGCACGATGGCACGGCGCTGAATATTGCCATCGAACCTGGGCAGATATGGGGCGTGCTTGGCCCCAACGGTGCAGGTAAAACCACGCTGCTGCATACCCTGGCAGGGCTAAATGCGCCGCGTGCTGGGCAAGTGTTACTAGGGGAGCAACCCCTTGAAACGCTGCGTAGGCGGCAAATTGCACAAATGCTGGGAATGGTATTCCAGGAGCGCCTTGACGGCTTTCCCGCGACCGTGTTGGAAACCGCGCTGATTGGCCGCCATCCCTATCTTTCTTTATGGCAGATGGAAGGCGCAGACGACTATGCTCGGGCCGAGGCAGCGCTTGAGCAGTTGGACGTTGCGCACCTGCGCCACCGGCTTGTCAGTACGCTTTCGGGTGGCGAAAGGCAGCGTGTTGCGGTGGCCACTGTGCTAACTCAAGCCCCCAGTATCTGGCTGGCCGACGAACCCACCAATCATCTTGATCTACACCACCAAAGTGCGGTGATGGCGTTGATGGCTCAGCAAGCTGCCCAGGGCAGTGCGGTGATGATGTGTCTGCACGATTTAAACCTGGCCGCCCGCTGGTGTGACCATATTCTGTTGCTGTACCCAAACGGTGAGGCCTGCTGGGGTCCGCGAGACACCATGCTAGTGCCCAGTGCGTTGGAAAGCCTTTACCGGCAGCGGCTGACGGTGGTTGAGGTTGAAGGCGCACCGGTGTTTGTGCCGATAAAAGGGTGATGCCAGCATGGATATACTTACTTCAGGCTGACTAGGCGATGCAAATAGAGCCTAAACAGCACTCCGAAAACGCATGAATTGCTTGCCATCGGCAGGGTCATCGATCACATGGGCATGCACACCAAAGGTCTGTTGTAGCCTGCTGGCAGTGAGCACCTCACGCGGTGGGCCGCTATCGATCAGGCGGCCGCTATCCATAACGCCGATGCGGTCGCACTCCATGGCTTGGTTAAGGTCGTGCAGGGAAATAATCACGGTGATTGGCAGTTGCCTGACCAGCTCAAGAATCGAAAGCTGGTGGCGAATATCCAGGTGGTTGGTGGGTTCATCCAGTAGCAGGATAGTAGGATGTTGAGCTAATGCCCTGGCAATATGCACGCGCTGGCGCTCACCGCCAGAAAGTGTATGCCAAAGCCTGTCTGCCATATGCGCCATATCGACATCTATCAGCGCTTTAGCCACGATGGCATCATCTTCAACTGACCAGGCGCGTAATGCGGAAAGGAAAGGTGTGCGGCCCAGCGCGACCACTTGGCGTACGGTAATTCTATCGGTGGTATCAGCCTGTTGCTCAACTAAGGCAATAGATTGAGCGATAGTCCGTTGTTTGAGGGCGTGTAAAGGCTGGCTATCAATCCGCACTTGGCCTGTCTTAGGTTTGTTCAAACCGGCCAGCAGACGCAGCAGGGACGTTTTTCCCGAGCCATTGGGCCCCACCAGACCAAAGGTCTGACCGGGCTCGACGGTGAGATTGACGTCAACGACCAGTGGCGTGCCATGTACCGCCCAGGTGAGTTGTTCTGCGGATAATTGCATTAATGCCTCTTGCCACGGACAAGAATAAGCGCAAAAGCGGGCGCGCCGATCAGAGATGTAATCACCCCGATGGGAAGCACCTGACCAGATACTAGAGTGCGCGAAAGAATATCTGAACCGATTAAAAATACCGCGCCAGCAAGCGCCGTGGCGGGTACCAACCGCGTGTGTTGGCTGCCGACAATAAAGCGCATCGCATGGGGGATGACCAAGCCAACAAAGCCAATCGCTCCTACGATGGAAACCATTACCGCAGTGACCAGCGCCATCGCGATAATCAACATGCCTCGTACCGGGCGCACTGCAATGCCCATAGACGCGGCGCTATCGGCTCCGAAGGTAAACGCATCAAGGGAACGGCGGTGCCATAGGCAAACCATTAGCCCGAACAGCGCGGCAGGCACCGCTAGGGTAGCATCAGCCCAGCGCACCCCAGAGAGATTGCCCATCAGCCAAAACATAATGCCCCGTGCCTGTTCAGCACTTGCTGACTTGGTGATGATAAAAGCAGTCAGTGCATTAAACAGCTGCGAGCCAGCAATCCCCGCCAGAATAATCGCTCCTGCTGCCTGAACACCACGTCCACCACCGACACCACTATTAGCTGCATGGGCGAGCATGACGACGATGCCAAAAGCGAGTAGAGCGCCAGCGAAGGCACCCAGCGATAACGACAGCATGCCAGCGCCTAACCCAGCAACCGCCACTGCAACCGCACCCGTAGAAGCTCCAGCAGAAATGCCCATTAAATAGGGGTCAGCCAGAGGGTTACGCAGCAGGGCCTGCAAAACCACTCCCGCCAGCGCCAAGCTGGTACCACAACAGGCGGCGACAACGGCACGGCTGAGGCGGTAGTTCCAGATAATACCCTCGTCGATTCGGTCAACCGAGTAATCCGCACCTAGCAGTTGATTGGCAAGCACTTTGAGAATCGTATCAACGGGAATTGGTGTCTCGCCGATAGCGGTGCCCGCGATGAGCGCGGCCACCAGTACAAGAGGCGTCACCCAAAGCCAGCGCAACCCGAAGCGCCTAGTTGTGGGCTGTGTTAGCGCTATGCTCATTCGTGAAACGACATGTTTGCTAGGGCCTCGGCCAGTGACTCAAGACCGTAAATACTGCGCATTGTGGCGCTCATGGCATGGGCATCCATCTCCACGATGCGGTTATTTTTAATCGCTGTCATCTCACGAGTGACGGGGTCACTACGCAGAAACTCACGCTTTGCTTCGATGTCATCGGCAGGAAAACGGCGACGATCCATACTCGCGATAACAATCACATCAGGGTCAGCCTTGGCGATGCTTTCCCAGCCAACGGTGGGCCACTCTTCATCAGACTCAATGACATTGCGAATGCCAAGTTTTTCCATCATATAGCCCGGTGCGCCAAGTTGGCCTGCAACGAAAGGGCTAACTCCAAGATCCGTCGATGAAAACCAAAAAACTGCCGAGAGGTCTTCTGGCAAATTCAGGCTGCTCGCTAGATCGATAGCGTGTTCTTCTCGGGCGTTGAGATCTGCCACCAGAGCTTCACCAGCGTCTTGAACATCGTAAATTTCGGCTAGCTCGGTGATTCCTTTATAGATGGACTCTGTGGAGAAAGCGGCGGTGCGGGTGCCATCGCCGCCAGTAGAGTTATCCTTGGTGTCGCAATCGGCGGGCATGATGTACGTGGCGATGCCTAGTTCATGGAACTGATCCCGGCTGGCCACGCTACCGGTGGGGCCCACGTGCCACTCATACTGTACCGCAACCAAATCAGGCCGCTTATTGACGACGGCTTCGAAGCTCGGGTCGTCGTTGGCGATTCGCTCGATCTGTTCATTGACCTCAGCAAATTGTGGTAAGACCGGATTAAACCAGACCGAGGTGCCATCCACTCGGTCAGCGAGACCAAGGGAGTAGAGGATCTCCGTGGCCGACTGGCCGATAGTCACCGTTCGCTGCGGGGCTGACGGCACACTTATTTCTGTGCCGCAATTGGTTAGTGTGACAGGGTAAATGGTGTCATTGGCTATCGCATATGAGGCAGGTAGCAGCGATGCGGCTATCAGTGAGTAACATACATGCTTCATTTCGGGTTCCTACAGAAGATAATTTTTAGATCAATTGTTATGTTATAACATTGTGTTTGTCTGAGCGAAGAACACTAGCATGTCTCAGCTGTTTGCAGACAAAATATCTAAAAATCGATGCCGTGCGGCAGGCGGTAGGTTACCGGGTAAGTTGCTCTCAGAAGCGGAGGGGTCACACATCTGGGTTCGCATGACCAATCCCATGGTGTCGCTTGGTGAGCACTGAATGCCCCAGACGCTTTCTTCATGTCCTGTTACCTCAATCATGTACACTCCCGTGCATGATGAGCGTCGTGCTCGACCAGATAAAATAGCTGGCCGAGCCGTCGCGCTCGATTAATTAACATGGTCGGCAGGTCTCCTGACTGACGGGTCATGGCTAGCTCGCCTTCCCAGACAATGCGTCCAGTGGCTCATTGAGCATCGCTAACCGCCTACAGTTGCGGGGGCAGTTCCGTTTCGCGGCTAAGCCGCGGCGGATTCTCTATTAAGTTCCGTGAGGAACACCGACGGCAGCTATTCTAGGTGGCGGGTAAAGGTAGAACAACAGAAAGCATGATCTTTCGGCTATCTTCATCCATTGACTTTGATAATTAATCCAATGCGGGTCTGATCATGTGCTAGTGAGGGCTGCCTCATAGAGGCGCTGGCCGCTAAGCTGGCTTCGACGCTGTTCCTTCCTCTATACTGCAACACTTTATTTCATCGTTTCCTTATGAATGGTTTTATCATTACTTGTCAGTTTTTCATGAATCAAGTTCAAGTTCCGAGCATGCTCTGCACGGGAGGTGCGGGTGAGTGAGTTTCCCTTCGTAGGTGTTGTCGGCCAGGAGGCGCTGAAAACCGCCTTGCTGCTGAATGCGATTAATCCGCGCATTGGTGGTGTGCTGATCAGCGGCCCACGGGGTAGTGCGAAATCCACTCTGGCGCGAGCGTTAGCGGCGGTTTTGCCAAAAGATACCAATGGCAAAAAGCCACCCTTTGTCACTCTGCCACTTGGTGCCAGCGAAGACCGGCTAGTGGGAAGTCTAGATTTGCAAAAGGTGCTAGCCGAGCGTGAAGCCACTTTTCATGAAGGGCTACTCGCTAAAGCCCATGGCGGGGTGATGTATGTGGACGAAGTCAATCTGCTGCCGGATATGCTGGTTGACCTGCTGCTGGATGTGGCCGCTAGCGGGGTCAATATCGTTGAGCGCGATGGCATCAGTCACTCCCACCCGGCGCGCTTTAGCTTGATTGGCACCATGAACCCAGACGAGGGCGAGCTGCGCCCGCAGCTGCTTGACCGTTTTGGCCTCTGCATCGAACAGGCTGACCGCGTCAGCGTTAAACAGCGCATTGCTATTGTTCAGCAGCGCGAAGCCTTTGACCGCGACCCTGAGGCTTACATACAACAGTTTGCGGTAGAGCAGGCAGCGCTGACTCAGCAGCTTGACCATGCCCAACAGGCACTAGCGTCAGTGACCAGCGATAGCTGGGTTTACGAGACGATTGCGACGCGTTGCGAAGCCGCCGGCGTCGAAGGCCTACGGGCCGATGTTACCTGGCACCGAGCAGCCCAGGCTCATGCAGCCTGGCGGGGGGCGAACAGCGTCAGCCAAGAAGATATCGATACGGTAGCGCCCTGGGTACTTGCCCATCGCTGTACGCTTTCAGACCCTAAACCGCCTTCCCGTGAGCATCCTCCCAGTGGTGGGGATGGTAGTGGTGGTGAAGAAAGTAGCGGGCAGAGTGGTGAGGAAAGTGGTGAGGAAAGCGGCACAGAGGACAGATCAGGCGGACAAGGCTCTTCAGGACAGTGGGGCGCTATGCCGCCCATGGCGCAGGCGTCTATTCACCAGCCAGCGGTTAGCCTGCCCGAGAGCGATATCTTTTCCTCGCGTGCGCAACGTGCCGATACAGCGGCTAGCAAAGGCAAAGGAAGTGTTTCCGGTCGAGGGCGTTCTCAGGCGGAAACCTCGCGGCTAGACGGGTTCGCGACGCTAATCGCCAATCGTGGCCAGTGGCCTTGGCGGCAGTTAAAAATGCGCAAAGCTCGGGCGGGGCAGGCAATAGCGCATTTGGTGCTGCTGGATACCTCCGGCTCCACCCTGGGGCAGCGTTTGTTAGGCCAAGCCAAAGGGCTGGTTGAGTCACTGGTCACCCAAGCCTACGCTGCGCGGGAGCAGGTCGCGGTGCTGGGGTTTGGTAATGGTGGCGTGGTGTCGATACTCTCACGTCGCCGTGCTCCCAAAAACGCGCGGGGCACGCTTGACAGTGCCAAGGGCGGCGGGGGCACCCCGCTGCGGGAAGCGATTATTGAAGCCAAACGGCTAATTCAACAGTGGCAACGCCGCGAGCCTGGCTTACAAGTACGTACTTATTTGATTACCGATGGCCGCACACGGGAAGCCGTTGACGACCTCGCCCCGCTAGGTGACTGCCTGCTGATCGATACCGAGCAATCGAGAGTTAAACGCGGGCAGGGCGCACGCATCGCCCAGCAACTGGGCGCCCGTTATTGGCCAGCCTCGTTTGGCCAACCATCTTTGGCGCATTCTGTTTTTGCACCTTCTGTTTTTGCATATCAACCTGGGGAAAGCCCATGAGTGACGCTAGCCATTTAAACCGCATGCAGCGCAAAAAAGACGTGGTCGATGAGCGCATTAGTCGCGCCACCGAAGAGCGTGGCGTGCTGATTCTGCTTAAAGGCAACGGCAAGGGCAAAAGCAGCTCGGCCTTTGGCACCATGGCGCGTTCACTAGGGCACGGTCAGCAGTGCGCGGTCATTCAGTTTATTAAAGGCCGCCGTGAAACTGGCGAATACCTGTTCTTTCGCGATCATCCCAAGCTTGATTGGCACATCATGGGCCACGGCTTTACCTGGGAAACCCAGAATCGCGAGCGAGACATCGAAGCCGCAGAGGCCGCTTGGGCAGTCGCCAAAGGACTGCTGGAGAACCCCGCTTATCATATGATCGTGCTGGACGAGATGAGCTATATGTTCAAGTACGGTTATCTCGACCCCGAGCCAGTGGTGGAAGCGCTCAAACGTCGCCCGACGCACCAGAACGTCATCATTACCGGGCGCACCATGGCCACGCCGCTTCAAGAGATCGCCGATACCATCAGCGTTGTTCAAGATGAGCGCCACGCTTTCCGCGGCGGCGTCAAAGCTCAGGCGGGGATCGAATACTAATGAGCACGCCAACCGCTAGCTGCCCCGCGCTGTTTATCGCTGCTCCGGCCTCAGGCCAGGGCAAAACCACCGTCACGGCGGGTCTGGCGCGACTGCTGCGCAACCAGGGCAAGGTGGTGCGGGTGTTCAAGACCGGCCCGGACTACCTGGATCCGCAGATACTCGCCCAGGCCTCCGGCCAGCCGGTGGATCAGCTGGATCTATGGATGGCAGGCGAGGCCTACTGCCGCCAGCGGTTTTATGACGCCGCCTGCGAAGCGGACTTGATCCTGGTGGAAGGCGCCATGGGGCTGTTCGACGGCGAGCCCTCCAGTGCTGACCTGGCGGCCTTGTTTGCTATTCCCATGGCAATTGTCATGGATGTAAAAGGCATGGCCCAGACCGCTGCCGCGCTGGTGTCAGGGCTTGCCAGCTTTCGTGATGATATCCATATCGCCGGATTAGTCGCCAACGCCTGCGGCTCGCAGCGTCATCGTGAGTTGATTGAGTCAGCGCTGCCGTCGGCGATTCCTTTGCTGGCCGCTGTGCCACGAGACCCTGATTTAGCGCTCCCCGAACGCCATCTTGGGCTGGTGCAAGCAGCGGAGATTCGTGAGGATTTGGAAGCCCGCTTTGAAGCGGGTGCCCAAGCGCTGGAAGCGGCAGGGTTGCTGGAGGCGCTCTCGGCGCTGCCGCCAGTGGCCTTTACCGCACCGCAAGAGCAGCTTGCGGCCGTCAAGCCTGCACTTAAAGGCCGCACTATTGGCGTAGCCCGTGACGCCGCCTTCAGCTTTATCTACCAGGCCAATCTGGATCTGCTGGAGCAGATGGGCGCCACGCTGCGCTTCTTCTCGCCGCTCACTGATAGCCGCCTGCCGGAATGCGATGCGCTGTGGTTGCCGGGAGGCTACCCGGAACTTCACGCCCAGCAACTGGCGAATAACCGCGCCATGAGTTTGGCCATTGAGGCTTTCTATTGCGCCGACAAGCCCATCTTGGCTGAGTGTGGCGGTCTGCTGTACTGCCTGGAAACCCTGACCGACTACGACGACACCATTTACCCCATGCTCGGCCTGTTGCCAGGGCAGGGGGCGATGCGCGGTCGCCGAGGCTGCCAGGGGATGCAAACCGCCGAGCTGCCGGAAGGCCCGGTTCGCGGCCATGCGCACCACCGCTCTATGGCAGAAGGCACCCCTGAGCCGATTGCTCACGGCCGCCGTCAGCGTCACCCCGCACCGGGGGAAGCGATTTACCGTCAAAATCGCTTAACGGCGACCTATTTACATCTGTTTTTCCCCAATAATCCTGACGCTGTGGCGAGGCTTTTTTCCGCCAGCCCGGCGCACTGCGAACCGCAGCACAGCGAGGCATTTACCCATGCAGCCCAATAACGTACAGCTGAATAAGATTCCCGCCACGGTCGTGACCGGTTTTCTCGGCAGCGGCAAAACCACGCTGCTGGCCAATATTCTGCGCCAAGTCACCGGCAAGCGGATCGCCGTGATCGTCAATGAGTTCGGCGAGCAGGATATCGACTCTAGCCTCTTGCGCAGCTGCGCGTTGGGGTGTGAAGAGGGTAGCGAAGGCGGGCAGCTAGACGGGGAAGATGGCAGCATCTATGAGCTGGCCAACGGCTGCATCTGCTGCACGGTGGAAGAAGAGTTCCTACCGGTGATGAAAAAGCTGGTTGCCCGCCGCAATGATATCGACCACATTCTGATTGAGACTAGCGGCCTGGCATTGCCTAAGCCGCTGGTGCAGGCGTTTAACTGGCCGGATGTGCGTCAGCACTGCACTGTCGATGCGATTATTACCGTGATCGATGGCCCTGCAGTGGCCGCCGGCCGTTATGCCAGCGACGTGGATAAGGTCGAAGCCCAGCGTCGCGCTGATGAAAGCCTGGATCACGACCCCAGCCTGCGCGAGCTACTGGATGACCAGCTAAGCGCGGCGGATTTGGTGCTGGTTAGCAAGGCGGACTTACTTAGCCCGGAAGAGCACGCACGGGTTGAAACGGTGATTCAGACCCGGGTGAGCGAATCTGTAAAAACACTGTTTATCGATCAGACCCAGATCACCGACACCGCCCAGTTGGAAGCACTGATGGGCATTGGTGCGGCCAGCGAAGCGCATATTGATAGCATCACCAATCACCACGATAAGCACCACGCTGAAGGCGCGCATCACGACCATGCCCACGATAACTTTGATTCCTGCGTGATTACCCTGGGTGAAGTGGATGGCGACGCCCTGGCCAATAAGCTGCAGCAGCTGCTGAAAAGCCACGAAATTTATCGCGCCAAAGGCTTTGCCGCGATTCCTGGCAAACCCATGCGCCGAGTGATTCAAGCAGTGGGCGAGCGTTTGGAAGGTTACTTCGACCGGCTTTGGAGCCAGGACGAGACGCGCCAGACCCAGCTGGTCATTATTGGCAAATCGCTGGATAGCGCCGCGCTACGTGAAGCGCTAACTGAGGCAGAGGTTCAGACGGCCACCTAATGCACTTATTTGCCGCCAAGCCCGGGGGCTTTGTCGATGATGAAGGCATTATCGACCTGCAACAGAGCTCCGCTGAGGTCGTGATACTGTCCGCCGCCGATAGTAATCTGTCGGCGCTGGCCCAGGCGGTTGACCGCCTGGGTGAAGCGTACCCCTCGGTACGGCTAGCCAACTGGATGAATTTGGTAAAACCGGCCGCCTATGATCTCTATGAAGACCGGGTGTTGGAAGATGCTCAGTTGGTCGTCGTTTCGTTGCTGGGCGGCAAAGCCTACTGGCAGTACGGCCATGAACGCCTGCTGGCCTGGGCGGCAGCCAAACCCGAGCGCCAGCTGATTCTAGTGCCGGGCTGCGATGCGCCGGATGACGCCTTGTTGGAAGATTCCACCATCGCCTTTGATGGCGCTTACCGGGTGTGGCGCTATTTAAGAGAGGGCGGCGTCGATAACGCCGAGCAGTTGCTGTGCTTTATTGCCAGCGAATGTTTATCGCTTCCTCTGGCATGGCAGGAGCCCAAGGTCATCCCGCCAGCGGTGATTTATGCGTCGCAAGACCAGCAGGCGCTAAGCCTCAGCGAGTGGCGCGATCGTCAGGTGCCCGAGCGGTCGGTGTGCCTGCTGCTGTTTTATCGCAGCCACTTGCAGGGGGGGAATACCGCTGTACCCGACGGATTGCTGGCAGCGCTCAGAGAACAAGGGCTAGAGCCGCTAGCGGTTGCTGTGGCCTCTTTGAAAGAGGGGCCATGCATTGATTTTATCAATCACTTGATTGAGCAAACCGGCGCCATGCTGGTGATTAATACCACCAGCTTTGCGGTCAATCGCAACGCCGACGGCCTGGATGCTCTGGGTGAAAAGTTACCCGACAGCCTGTTTGTGGGGCGTCCGGTAGTGCTCCAGGCGATTCTTGCCAGCAGCACCTCGGAAGACTGGCAGGGCATGGCTGCCGGGCTGCATAGCCGCGATGTAGCCATGCAGGTGGTGCTTCCCGAGATGGATGGTCGCATTATCACTCGGGCGGTGGGGTTTAAAGCCGAAGCCCACTATAACCAGCGCTGCCAGCTGGCAGTGACCCACCACGTAATTCATCCAGAACGGGCCGCATTTGTCGCCGAGCTGGCGCGACGCATTTGTTCGCTGCGCTTAACCCCCAATGGGCAGAAGCGTATTGCGCTGATCATGGCTAACTACCCCAATCGCGATGGCCGGATCGGTAACGGGGTCGGGCTGGATACCCCCGCGTCGACGTTGCAGATTCTCAGCGCCCTGAAAGAGGCGGGTTATCCGCTCAGCGAGCTACCGGAAAATGGCGATGCGTTGATCCGCCAACTTCAGGGCGCGGTGACCAACGATCACGGCAGCCTCGACCAGCGCGCCTGCTGGCAGAGCATCAGCGTTGACGACTACCTTGCTTGGTTTAGAACTTTGCCCAGCGAGCTTCAAGAAACCGTATGGACGCGTTGGGGGACGCCTCACGAAGACCCCAAATGCCGCCAGGGGCGTTTGATGATCGCCGGTATCCGGTTAGGTGAAACCTTCGTGGGTATTCAGCCGGAACGCGACTTTATCGACGATCTCACCCAGTCCTATCACGATATGGAGCTGGCGCCGCCCCACAGCTATCTGGCGTTTTACTACTGGCTGCGCGAGCACTACCAAGTTGATGCGGTTATCCATGTGGGCAAGCATGGCAACTTAGAGTGGTTACCGGGTAAAAGCATTGCCTTGAGCGCTGACTGCTGGCCTGATATTGCCCTGGGGCCGCTGCCGCACTTTTATCCGTTTATTGTTAATGACCCCGGCGAGGGTGCCCAAGCCAAGCGCCGCAGTCAGGCGGTGATTATCGACCACCTGATGCCGCCGCTAGCGCGGGCCGAACTCTACGGCGCTATGGCCGAGCTTGAAGCGCTATGTGATGAGTATTACCAAGCGCTGGATATGGACCCGCGCCGGGAAGCGTTGATACGCAGCCAGATTCTCGCTCACCTGCGAGATACCGGCATCGACCAGGAGCTGGCGCACGCCGTCGACGGTTTTGAAAACAGTGCTGATGATGCCGACATTCTCAACGAGCTGGATACCTTTCTGTGCGATATCAAAGAGTCGCAGATTCGCCATGGCCTGCACATACTCGGCACGCTGCCGCCGCAAGAGAAGCGGGCGGGGACGTTGGTGGCGCTGCTACGACTACCCAGAGGCGAAGCCGTGTCCCAACGCGGTTTGCTGCACAATCTGGCTAGCGATTTAGGATTGGATTTTGAGCCTCTAGCCGCTGGCAACGAACCTTGGCAGGCGCCTAAACCCGTTGTTCTAAGAGGGCTGCTCGATACCCTCTGGCGCACCGGCGCGGATACCCGCGAGCGCCTGGAACTGCTGGCCGAGCGTTGGGTGGCCGACTACGTGTTAGCCCCTGGTTGCCTGAAGGAACTGGCCCAAGATTACCCCAACACGGCGGAGCAGCTGCGCTACGCCCGCGAGCAGCTATGGGTCGCCATGCAGCGCGGCGTTAAGATGGAAATTCAGTCGCTGCTCGACGGCCTTGAGGGCATTTTTGTGCCCGCCGGGCCCAGCGGCGCGCCCAGCCGAGGGCGTTTGGATACGTTGCCCACTGGGCGTAACTTTTTCAGCGTCGATAACCGCTCGATTCCATCGCCCGCCGCCTGGACGCTGGGGGAAAAATCCGCCCAGGCGTTTGTCGAGCGCTATCTGCAGGATAACGGCGACTATCCGCGCCGTTTGGGGCTTTCGATTTGGGGTACCGCCACCATGCGTACCGGCGGCGATGACATCGCCCAGGCCTTCGCGCTGATGGGCGTGCGTCCCAAGTGGTCGCTGGGCTCCCAGCGGGTGAGTGATTTTGAAGTGATCCCCTCGATGCTGCTCAATCGCCCAAGGGTTGATGTCACGCTGCGTGTCTCCGGGTTCTTCCGCGACGCCTTCCCCAATGTGATCCGCCTATTTGATGCCGCCGTGCAGGCGGTGGCCAGTTATGAAGAGCCAGGTAACAGCAACACCATCCGCGAGGCGGTGCTTGCTCGCCAGCAAGCACTGGAAGACCAAGGGCTAAGCCCAGAGATGGCCGCCCAAGAGGCAAGCTACCGTATCTTCGGCAGCAAGCCCGGTGAGTATGGCGCGGGCTTAAACCGGCTGATTGAAAACCGCTCTTGGGACAGCGCCGACGATTTAGCTGAAGCCTACATTGATACAGGTGCCTACGCCTACGGCCAGTTCAAGGCTTCCGGCACTGCTGCGCGGGCGGCGTTCGAGCAGCAGCTCCAAGGGCTGGATGCGGTGATGCAAAACCAGGATAACCGCGAGCACGATATTCTTGATTCCAACAGCTATTACGCTTTTCAGGGTGGCATGGCCAACGCCACGCGCTCGCTAAGCGGAAAAGCACCGACCATTTATCACGCCGACCACGCCAATCCCGCGGTGCCCAAAATTCGTACCTTGAAAGAGGAGCTGGCGCGGGTGATTCGCTCGCGAGTGCTCAACCCCAAGTGGATCAATGCCATGCGCGAGCACGGCTATAAAGGCGCCTTTGAAATGGCTGCCACGGTGGACTACCTGTTTGCTTACGATGCCACCACCGATCTAGTCGCCGACTACCAGTACGCTCAGGTGAGTGACGCCCTGGTGCTCGACGCCGCTAATCAACAGTTTCTGCGTGAGCACAACCCCGCGGCTTTAGAAGAGATGGCGGAACGCTTACTCGAAGCCGCCCAGCGAGGCATGTGGCAATCCCCCGGCGAACACAGCCAAGCGCTGCAAGACCTGCTGCTGGAAATGGATGAAGCCAAAGAGACGGGGCATTATGACCACCATCCCGCGCATTAAAGGCTGGTGCCCCGGCGCGTGGCGGCCCATGGCTACTGGCGATGGCCTGTTGGTGCGTGTACGCCCACCGCTGGGCCAGCTTTCACGGCAACAGGTAGTGGCACTGTGTGAAGCCGCTGAGACCTTCGGCAGCGGTTTAATCGAGCTAACCAGCCGGGCCAATATTCAGCTGCGCGGGGTCACCGACGCCAGTTGGCCGCCGCTGATGGCGTTTCTGGTTGAGCATCAGCTGGTGAGCGACGACCCGCAAGCAGAACGCCAGCCGCAACTGATGCTGGCACCCGCTTGGCAGGTGGGCGATGACACTCATACCATTGCCCGCCTGCTGCAAACGCGGGGCAGCGAATTAGCGCCCATGCCCGGCAAGATCGGCATTGCGATTGATGCGGGAAAAGCACCAGTGCTGTGCGATAGCGCCGCTGATTTCCGTATTGAGCGCTCGGTGGAAGGCGGTCTGATAGTACGCGCCGATGGCTATGAGTGTGGCACGGCAGTGAACGAGCCCGAACCCGCTGTTGAGCAGTTAATACGCCTGACCCACTGGTTCGTGGACAGCGGTGGTTGGGACTCTGGGCGCATGCGGCGGCACACAGCGCCGCTGCCCGACTGGGCACCTGCGGATACTGCCCCCGCATCACCTGGCGAGAAGCTAGCGCTGGGCAAACATAGCGAAGGCCGGGTGGTGGGGCTTCCCTTTGGGCGGGTAGCGGTTAATACGTTGCGCGCTGCTGTATCGCCAATAAATGTCAGTGCCTTGCAGGTCACGCCTTGGCGGCGCTTGCTGGTGAAGGGCGGCGATACACTACCAACGGTTGACGGCTTAATCCGTCATAATAGCGACCCGCGGTTAGCGATGGACGCCTGCCCCGGTGCGCCATACTGCGAACAGGCGAGTGTTTCCACCCAGCCGCTTGCCGAACGGCTAAGTGGCTGGGTGGAAGCAAGCGTACACATATCCGGGTGTGCCAAAGGCTGTGCCCGCCAACGGCCAGCAGCGCTGTGCCTAACCGGCCGCGAAGGGCGCTTTGACGTGATTGTTAACGGTCGCGCCGATAGCGCACCGGTTAAGGCAGATCTCACGGAGAGTGAGGCGTTGGATTTTATTAGAAAACTCAATGAAAGCAGTTAGGTTTATTGAGGTTAAAAAATAGTGGCTTATATGCTCGATAGCATAGTGCCAGGGCAGGTTGTAGCGAGGGTCTTTTTCCAGGGATGGAAAAAGTAGCGCCCATGGATGGGTTCACAGCGCCCTCGCGGAAACTTGCCCTAGCACGGATGCCTTGCAGAACAGTAACTGCGAATTAGTTTATTTGGAGAGTTTGGGTGCCTCACGTTTATGAAACACACGGACCGGCGATTTACCGGCAATCGTTTGCGATTATTCGCAATGAAGCTGAGCTTGATCGCTTTTCAGCGGAAGAAGAAACGGTTGCGGTACGCATGATTCACGCTGCTGGGCTGGTGGAGCTGGCCGCGCATATTCACTTTCAAAACGATGTGGTCAATAAAGCCCGCACCGCCTTGGAACAGGGCGCACCGATTCTTTGCGATGCACGGATGGTCTCGGAAGGCATCACCCGCAAGCGGCTGCCAGCCAACAACGACATCATCTGCACCCTCAACGATGAGCGCACCCCTTCGCTTGCCCAGGAAATGGCCAATACCCGTTCAGCGGCAGCGCTGGAACTGTGGCGGCCGCACTTGGAAGGCGCGGTCGTTGCCATTGGCAACGCGCCCACCGCGCTGTTTCATCTGCTCAATATGCTCGAAGATCCAGACTGCCCGCGCCCGGCGGCCATTATTGGCTGCCCGGTCGGCTTTGTCGGCGCGGCGGAATCCAAAGAAGCGCTGTTGGCTAACCCCGCGCTGCCCAGCTGTATCGTGCGTGGCCGCCTGGGCGGCAGCGCCGTCACGGTAGCGGCCATCAACGCCATGGCGGATCGTATCGAATGACCCAAGGAACCATTTACGGGGTTGGCTTAGGGCCAGGCAGCCAAGACCTAATGAGCGTGCGCGCCGACCGTCTGATACGCGGCGCGACCCATGTGGCGTATTTTCGTAAAAAGGGCCGCTGCGGGCATGCGCGCACCATTGTGGAAGGCCTGATCGCCCCAGGCGCAACCGAGCTGCCCATGGAGTATCCGGTCACCACGGAAATTCCGTTTGATGACCCTCGCTACAATGAGCTGCTGTCGGCTTTTTACGAACGCAGCGTGGCCCAACTGATCGAGATGGCCGAGGCCGGGTGCGATGTAGTGGTGCTTTGCGAAGGCGACCCGTTCTTCTACGGCTCCTTCATGCACCTCTACACGCGGCTGCTGAATCGCGTGCCGGTCTCGGTGGTGCCAGGTATTACCGGTATGTCGGCGGCCTGGACGGCCACCGGGCAGCCGATCACCTGGGGCGATGACATCATGACGGTGCTGATGGCCACGCTGCCAGAAGAGACGCTGGCCGAGCGCATTGCCCAAACCGATGCACTGGTGGTGATGAAAATTGGCCGCAACCTAGCCAAGCTGCGCAGAGCGCTGACGCATGCTGGCCGTGAAGGCGAGGCGTGGCTGATTGAGTACGCCGCCATGACCCAGCAGCGTGTGCTGCCACTGAGTGAGGTTGGCGAAAGCGTGCCGTACTTCTCGATTGTGCTGATTCATGGCAACGGGAGGCGGCCATGAGCGGTTGGCTGAAAATCGTCGGCCTAGGGCCGGGCGCAGAGACTATGATTACCCCTGAGGTCTCAGCCGCGCTGCTGGAAGCCACCGATGTGGTGGGCTATGTGCCCTACGTGAATCGCGTGGCTCCCAGGGCTGGATTAGTCCGCCATGGCTCTGATAACCGCGAAGAGATTCGTCGGGCGGAGCAGGCGCTACAGCTGGCGCTTGGGGGCCACCAGGTCGTGGTTGTCTCCTCTGGCGACCCTGGCGTATTCGCCATGGCCGCTGCGGTGTTCGAAGCCTTGGAAGCGGGCGATGCCCAGTGGCGCACGCTGGATATTCAGGTGCTACCGGGCATTTCTGCCATGCTGGCCGCCAGCGCAAGCGTCGGCGCACCGCTGGGGCACGACTTCTGCTGCATCAATCTATCCGACAACCTCAAACCCTGGGCGCTGATTGAGAAGCGCCTGCGTCTGGCTGCCGAGGCAGACTTCGCCATGGCGTTTTACAACCCGCGCTCCAGGGCACGGCCGGCGGGTTTTGAACGAACGCTAGAGGTACTGCGGGAAGCCTGCGGGCCGGATCGATTGATAATCTTCGCCCGCGCGGTTTCGACCCCGGAAGAAACAATTCGCGTCACCACATTAGAGCAAGCGACGCCGGATATGGCTGATATGCGCACGCTGGTCATCGTTGGTTCCCAGCAAACCCGCTTGATTGAACGCAGTGGTGTGCCGCTGGTTTATACGCCGCGTTCGGCTGATTAAGCGTTGTGATGATTAATAGTGGTCACTAAGCCAGCTAAGCACATCATCGATACGATGAACTTCATGGCGTGGCGGTAGTGCTGGCCGCTCGATCATCACAATGGGTAGGCCGAGCCTTCTTGCCGCGCTGAGTTTGGACGACGCACCTTCGCCGCCAGCGTTTTTACACACAATGCGCTGGACCCGCTGATTTTTCAGCAGGGCAAGGTCGCCTTCCAGCGTAAACGGGCCTCTATCAATTACAGTGCTGATATCTGGCAGTGGCAACGGGCTGGTCGGCGGGTCAACCAAACGCAGCACGTAATGGTGCTGAGGCTGGGCGGCAAAGGCGCTAAGGTGCATTCGCCCAATCGCAAGCAGCACCCGTTGGGGCGGGCCAGCCAAGGCGTTAACTGCCTCATCAATACTTGCCACGCTTTGCCATTGGTCGCCGGTAACAGGCTGCCAGGCAGGCCGGGTAAAAGCGGTGGCCTTTACGCCGCACTGTGCCGCCGCGGCTAACATGTTGCTGCTCATTTGTGCGGCAAAGGGGTGGGTGGCATCAACGATATGGGTAATGCGCTCCTGGGCTAAAAACGTGACCAGCCCATTAACGCCGCCAAAGCCACCAATGCGGGTCGGCAGTGGCTGGGGTTTAGGCGTGTTAACGCGCCCTGCATAGCTAAAAATGGCGGGAATACCTCGCTTGGCAACAGCGCTGGCCAGGGCGCTGGCCTCGCTGGTTCCCCCGAGAATTAGGATTTTGATCATGGCTGAGGTTAACAACGCTCCCTGGCTTACCCTTTTAGGCTGGGGAGAGGGTGGCACACAGGGGCTGACAGCGGCAAGCCGACAGGCATTGGAAAGTGCCGAGGTAGTGTTCGGCGCACGCCGCCACCTGCGCCTTTTACCGCCCCTAAACGCCGAGGTAATTGAGTGGCCAGTGCCCTTTGCCGATGGCATTGCTAAGCTGCTAAATCAGCGTGGCCGCCGGGTGGTGATGCTGGTCTCAAACGACCCGTTCTGGTTCGGGGCGGGTACCTCATTCGCGCAGCATCTCAGCGCAAACGAGTGGCAGGCACTGCCAGCCCCTTCCACCTTTAGCTTGGCGGCTGCACGTTTGGGCTGGCCGTTGGAGCGTTGCACTTGCCTGGGGTTGCACGCCAAACCGCTATCGCGCATTCGGCCTTACCTGCATGTTGGTAGGCGTTTGCTGGTGTTGGTAAGAGACGGCGCGGCGGTGACCGAGCTGGCGGCGCTGGTAGCTAGCGTTGGCTTTGGAGATACCCAGCTAACGCTGCTGGAATCTTTGGGCGGCGATAACGAACGCATTCGCCATTGTCGTGTCGATGCCAGCTTGCCCGACGACATTGCCCATCCGGTGGCGGTAGGGCTGGAAGTTGCCGGTAACGGCCCCGCCTTGCCGCTGATGCCCGGCCTGCCGGATCATTTTTTTGACCACGACGGCCAGATTACCAAACAGACCATTCGCGCCATCACCCTGGCGGCACTTGCCCCCATGCCCGGCGAGCGGCTGTGGGATATCGGCACCGGTTCGGGTTCTGTTGCCATTGAGTGGCTGCTCACCCATACGGATAATCAGGCGGTGGGCTTTGAGCAAAACGCTGAGCGAGCAGTACGAGCGCGCAGCAATGCAAACAGCCTTGGCGTTGACTGGCTAGAAGTAAAACAGGGCCGCGCGCCTGACGTACTAAACGATACGCCGCTGCCCGATGCGGTATTTATCGGCGGAGGGTTATCCCAAGCGCTGTTAGACGATTTATGGCAGCGCCTGCCCAAGGGAGTGCGTATCGTCGCCAATGCCGTCACTTTGGAATCCGAAGCGCTGCTGGCGCACTGGCACCAACAGGCAGGCGGCGAACTGCTGCGTTTAGAGCTTGCCAACGCCGCCCCCATCGGCACACGGCGGGGCTGGAAATCCAGCTATCCGATTGTTCAGTGGCGGGGCGTTCGATGAAGTCATCAGCATTGAGAATCGCAGGGTTTGGTTTTCGCAGTGAGGCCACGCTTGAATCGCTTGTTCAAGCGTTAGATCAACTTATCGACCAGTACGGTGCTGTCGATAAGCTGGCGGCGGCACGTACTATGCTGCCGTTGGTAGAAGAATTGGGCCGGCTGCGCAATATTGAAGTCATCGCCGTAGCGGATGCCGAGCTATCAACAGTGACAACGCTTACCCATTCAAACCAGAGTATGCAGGCACGCGGCACAGGCAGCGTTGCCGAGGCCGTGGCGCTCTTAGCGGCAGGCCCAGGGGCGACGCTGCTAGGGCCAAGGATCATCTCAGCGGATAGACAGGCTACCGCCGCACTGGCGTTAGGCTTTGCACGAAAACTGCCTGCGCTCGACAATACGGCGTTAAAAATCGCCTCGTGCGCGAGTCCGATCAAAATACTCATTTACACCACGTAAACTCCGTTTTTTCGTTGATTTTTGCCTTGTCTAGTCTTCGCTCGCCGACTTTTCGTACAAAGCCTAGGAATTAGTTAATGACCGTACACTTCATTGGCGCAGGCCCCGGCGCGCCGGATCTGCTTACCCTACGCGGGCGGGATTTAATCGCCGCCTGCCCGGTGTGCCTGTATGCGGGCTCTTTAGTGCCGGAGCAGATTCTGGAACACTGCCCGGCAGGGGCAAGAGTGATCAACACCGCGCCGCTCTCGCTGGATGAGATCATGCAGGAGATCAGCCGCGCCCACGCCGAAGGCCTGGATGTGGCCCGCCTGCATTCGGGGGATCTCTCGGTATGGTCGGCCATGGGCGAGCAACTGCGTCGCCTGCGCGAGCTGAGTATCCCCTACAGCATTACCCCAGGCGTGCCATCCTTTGCCGCAGCGGCGGCAACCTTAGGTCAGGAGTTAACGCTTCCCGGCGTGGCTCAGTCGGTGGTGCTCACCCGTACACCGGGTCGTGCCAGCGCCATGCCTAGTAACGAGACGCTTGCCAACTTTGCCCGCACCGGGGCAACGCTGGCTATCCATCTCTCCATCCATAATCTTTCCCAGGTAGTCGAAAGCCTGACGCCTTACTACGGCGCGCAGTGCCCGGTGGCGATTGTGTGGCGAGCAAGCTGGCCCGATGAGCGAGTCGTGCGGGGGCGGTTGGCGACTATAGAAGGACTGATCGATGACTCCATGCAGCGCACCGCATTGATAGTGGTGGGGCCAGTGCTTGAAAGCGATGATTTCCAAGAGAGCAGCCTCTACGCAGTGGGCTACGACCGTCGCTTTCGCCCCCAATCGGCGGATTCGCCTTTTGCTACGGCAAACCAAGATCAAGAGAGCGACTCATGATCACGCTATCGCTGATAGGCATCGGCACCGGCAACCTTGATCACGTCACCCTGGCCGCAGTGCGCGCCCTCAATAACGCCGACCTGATCCTGCTGCCCCGCAAGGGCGAGTCCAAGTCGGATCTGATCAATCTACGCCGCTTACTTTGCGAACGGCTGCTGGAAGCGCCGGTGACCACCAAAATCGTCGAGTTCGATCTTCCCAGTCGCGATGATCATAATGATTACCTTAGTGCGGTAGACGACTGGCACGCTGCGATTGCCAGCGTTTGGGCGCAGTTGATGGATGAACATCTTCCCAATGGCGGGCGGGTCGGCATGCTGGTGTGGGGCGACCCCTCACTTTACGACAGCAGCCTGCGCATTACCCAGCGCTTAAGCGCTGCGGGCAAGCAGGTGGATATCGAGGTAGTGCCAGGGATCACCAGCCTGCAGGTGCTTACCGCCGAACATAAAATTCCCCTCAATGCGCTTGCCGAGCCAGTACAAATCACTACCGGCCGCCGCCTGCGCGAGCGCGGCTGGCCAAATGATGCTGCCACGGTAGCCGTAATGCTGGATAGCGGCGGGGCGTTTACCACGCTACCGTTTGAGGACACCTACATCTGGTGGGGCGCCTACCTAGGTATGGACAAACAGTGCTTAATCAAAGGCTGGCTAAGCGAGGTCAGCGACCAAATCATCCAACGCCGCGCGGAACTACGCGACACCCACGGCTGGATTATGGATATTTACCTGCTCGCTAAAAAGCCGGAAATGTGAGCGCATGTATCAATATGGAATATTTTTCCATAAAATAATCCTGCCTATTAAATAACCAAGTTATCAGGAGCGACTATGAGCTTTTACGTCTATCTTTCTGGCGAAATCCACACCGATTGGCGCGAAGAGATTCAGCGCGGCGCTGATGCAGCGGGCCTGGATATCGTCTTCACCGCACCCGTCACCGATCATGACGCTAGTGACGCCGCAGGCGATCACCTGGGCAAGCCGGAAAATGGCTTCTGGCGCGACCACCAGTCCTCCAAGGTCAACGCCATCCGCACTCGTACCATGATCGAGCAAGCAGATCTGGTAGTTGTGCGCTTCGGCGACAAGTACAAACAGTGGAACGCCGCGTTTGATGCAGGCTACTGTGCCGCACTCGCCAAGCCCTACATCACCCTGCACAGCGAAGACATTGTTCACCCGCTGAAAGAAGTTGATGCCCAAGCCCAAGCCTGGTGCACCACCACCGACCAAGTCGTTGAAACCCTGCGTTACGTCCTAAAAGCCTAAGCACACAGCGCCTCCCGCAACGTCGTCACTGCACTGATGTTGTGGGGGGCGCTTTAGCGCGCGATGATCCCGCCACATAAACAACCTCTGCCACTGAATCGATACTCTGCCCTGGTGTTGTGAGAGGGAGCTTCAGCTCGCGAAGACTCAGCCACATAAGCAAGCTAGCCACCCCGTAGCGCGGCGTAACGCTTGGCGAGGAACGAGCCAAAAGGCACCCGCGAAGGCAGTTGCCCAAAGCCTGCTCCAGCTCAATTTTTCTTCAAATCCACGTGACCTAAGCTTAATTTATCAATAAAGTATGATTAAATTGTAAAAACGAGCCGGCACGCGAATTTTGGATATTTTGCCATGCTGGGTAAATAAAACTATAAAAACAGTGATTTATTATTTTTGAGGTGGCTAGATAACACCAATAAACGTGCTGACATGTTCAAGGGTGTTATGCAGCAGGCTATATAATCACTGTTACGCAACTACATCATGTGAAATCGTAGAATGAACTACCTATGAATAGACTGCTAAAAGAATTACAGGATAGGTTAGACTTTGAGGGTGTGATTTCAGACGCATCTACCCCTAATGATTTATTGCCTTCGAGATATGAAGACAAAGTTGGGGGTGAGCTGGGGAAAGAGTTTGTGGCAAGCCTTGTGAAAATCATACATGAAGAAAAGTATTCTCCTGCTGAAGCGTCATTCATTCACGTTCCCAAGCCTGGTTTCACCACAAGGCCTGCAGCACTACTCACTTTAGCAGATAGATTGGTTTATGAAGCACTAATTAATGCCATAAAACCTGCAATCGAAAAAAAACTCATAAGTGATGTGTATGTTATGTGGCCTCGCGCCAACTATGTACCCAAAAGGTGGGGCCAGTTTGAAAGAGCTCCGATTTCTACGGGCGAGGAGTACATTGTAAATATCGACATAACTGCTTTCTACGATTCTATAGATCATTCGGTTTTAGAGGGTAAGATTGTTGAGATAATTGGTGAGAATGCTTTTGCTCGAGCCATAAGCTCGTTTCTCACTAGGATTATGGGTTCGAATCGAGGGATTCCCCAAGGTATCTTGGCTTCTGATACGCTAGCCACTCTTTATCTTCAATCCGTGGATTCTGCAATGCTTAGATCTGGATTTAATTACTGGCGTCATGGGGATGACATAAGGATGAGCGCTGAGAATATATCTTTAGCTAGGCAATCAATAGCTATTGCAGAGATTGAATTAAGAAAAATTGGGTTAGTATTGAACTCATCGAAATGTGTAATACAGCGAGCCGAGCACTATGATTCTCATCTTCAAGAAACTAGCAAAGTATATGATCTTATAAAACAGAGATTGTATGAAGAAAAGGTAGAAGGTGTGAGTTCTGATTCTGATGTTTTGCAAGAGCTCATGGATGAAGCAGAGTTAGACGATCAAATGAAGTGGGATTTGTTCTATCATGAGTCAATATCCATTGAGGATGTAATTGAAGAAATTCGAGAGCATCTTCAGCCCGATGAACTGGAAATTGCTAAAACTCTATTTGATGAAACTATGGAGGGTATACCTGATGGTGAAAATCCACTTCCAAAAGATCAATTTCACGTACAGATTAAAAAATCAATGTTACGGCTGGCCGCGGGTAAGTCAGATATCGCTGTTGATAAATGCTCAAGCCTAATTGGTAAATTTCCAGACAAAACAGAGCTGATATGTAACTATCTAATATCTTTGGCATCTGTCTGCCCCCGTGATGTTGCATCTCAAGCAGAAGATATTATTAACTCCGACCTGTTTTTGACTGCATGGCAAAAAGCGTGGATATATAGAGTTCTCGCTGAGTGCAGTGAAGAAATAGCAGAAAAAACGAAGGAAGCTATTAGTAGAAACTGTAATGATCAATATGCCCATTGGCTAGAACGTGTTGAAGGATTTAAGGTTCTATCTAAACTCGGTGAGCTTCCCTTTAAACTGGTGATGCAAAGCTGGGAGGTGGCTCCAATAGCATACAAGCCTGATTTAATCGCGTCAGCGGTTTATTTATCGAAGAGTTGTGAAAAGTCTCAACGTTTTCTAGAAGGAATAAAGCAGTCACCTATCGAGCGGGTTGTGGCAAGGCACTGTATTGCTAGATCATAGATTGGGGTATTTAATGCGTAACAAGTGCATCAAAGGTGACGCCTGGCGGCGTACTTTACGCAGGCATTGTGGCTGTAGTAAAAGCCGCTGATGCCTAGTTTTGGAGTAGTCGGAAAACAGGCAGATGGTCATTATTCGGCGGCTACAACCTACATCCTGATATAAGTATCGCGTCTACCGCACACACTCAGTTACTGAGAGGAATCATGGAAGATTTAATAGGCAATGAGCAGATAGGATCAGTAACTGCCCGCTGCTAACACTGGGCTTTCTACGTTGCCTAATAAGGCGACGGGAATGACTGCTTCTCTCCAGCTGTCATTCCCGCATGCCTTTAGCGGGAATCCATTTCGATTTAAGCACCCTAGCTTCGGCTGAAAAGGTCAAATTGGATTCCCGATAACCCCACTCGAGAATGACAGGGTTGAGGTGGTTAGTTCATACTCCTCGGAACGAGCATTTATTCCCGTTTACTGGTGGTGTGCCACTGTGTTAGAGATGGCGAAACAATTTGAATTATCTCTGCACGTAAGGCGAATAAACGAGAGCGAACAACTTCCAAAGGGTGTAGGTATGCATGAACATTACGATTTTTCAGAGTCAGTTAAGAATCCCTACGCCAAGAAACTAAAAAAATAAGTCACGATTCGGCTGGATGAAGATACCATCGCGTATTTCAAAAAACTGGCGGAAGAAAAAGATCTACCGTATTAGTGCTTAATGAATCTCTATCTACGCGACTGTGCCCAGTCACATAAAGACCTCAAGCTTGAGTGGAAATAAACAGTTGTACAATGGCTTCTGTTGGACTGTTCAAAGTTTCGTGTTTTCCTTGGCTTTTGCCAGCCCAGGTCAGAAGTTGGGCTGAAGGGCAGATGGCGATTTCAATATGTGCTATGACAAGCCACTAATTAATCGGCCTGCCTTCCTTGATAGCGGGGACATTGCATTTGTGTTCCCACAGGCCATGCAGGAGAAGTCTGACGAGATTGCGCTCGGCCACCAGTTAATCTGTAAGCGGCGTTTATTTGGAGCTGTTTACAGAGAGTTTCTTCCGAAATTTTTTGACAACATGCCGCCGGACAGTGGTGTCATGATCGGCGCCTTCGTCCCTACTGACAAGGTCTTGCCGGGTGTGCTATTCCCTGGCGACATAGACCTGCTCATTATCCCTTATGCAAGCGACCGTCTGTTGCTATCAATGACCCTGGCAATTGAGTTGAAGGTCGTTCGCGCGACGTATGCTCGGCAAGGCCGCTCGCCTAATCAGTACGGATTCTCGCAGGCAAATGCTTTGTTACGCTGCGGATTTCCTTACGCTGGGGTTGCTCATCTCATTGTTTCGGATGAAAGCCCTGAGGATGCTTGGCGTGACGTTTATGAGACGACTATTGTCGACGAAACGGGGAGGTGTTCTCCACTAAGAACTGTCCGTAAAGATATGATGCCAAGTGCTTTGATAAACCGATCGTTTGGCCGACTACGTTCTAACTGTTCTTCTGATGAACTTGGTTATGTTTCAGTCTATATCGCAAACGAGGGAATCTGGGATCCCCTTGGCAGGCAAGCGACTCATAATCCCGATGCATCAGAAGAGACGATGAGCGCGGTAGGTGATTTCTACGAGCTGAATGCTCATAAGTTTTTGGATACCCGGCGCTACTGAAGTAACTTGTCTCAAAGCACTGATGCATGGGGATTCACCACCAAGGTCAACGCTACCTGCACCCGCATCATGATTGGGCAAGCGGATCTGGTGGTTGTGCACTTCTGCGACAAGTACAAACAATGGAACGCCGCCTTTGATGCAGGCTACTGCGCCGCACTCGCCAAGCCCTACATCACCCTGCACAGCGAAGACATCGTTCACTCGCTGAAAGAAGTCGACGCCCAATCCCAAGCCTAGTGCACCACCACCGATCACAAGTCGTTGAAACCCTGCGTTACATCCTCAAAGCCTAAGCCCGCTGCGCCTCCTGCAAGCACCGCTTGTGGGAGGGCGCTTCAGCTCGCGAAGATCCAGCCACATAAAACAATCTAGCCACCCCGTAGCGCGGCGTAACGCTTGGCGAGGAACGAGCCAAAAGGCACCCGCGAAGGCAGCTGCCCAAAGCCTGCTCCAGCTCAATTTTTCTTCAAAGCCACGTGACCTAAGCCAATTTTATGAATAGAGTATGATTAGATTAGCAAAGCTAGCTTGCACACGAATTTTGGATATACAGCCAAATTATTATTAATTTAATTTAATGTCAGATAGTTAGGTACGTTTCGGCGCGCGCTATAAGAAGGTTGAACAGCGCAGCGCGTTTATTCAATATCAGAACGTGCAGCCTAATCACTCTGTTAGGCACCAAAATCATAAAAGGAGGGAGTATGCCCAGAAAGTCTCCATATTGGATTGGCAAGCGTCCATCAGATAGCAAGCGCTGGGCAGGAATGACCTCTGCGACCATATTGGCTGGAGAAGCAGAGAGAGAAGCCACTTACAGACTTTATCGTCGATATGTAAAGCAGTGGAACGACATTGAGCTGGATACCAACCGATCGCTGGATGAGCACACGCATGAAATTAGTGGTGCGAAAGCTGTTGGCGGTCAGCGTCGATTTATCTTAAGCCATCAAAATAATAGGCAGAACCAGTGGATGCTTGAAGTTTGTTTTTCGCGGGGTTTTAAACAGTACTACCCAGGGATGTCTTGTGGCCTAAATCCACTAAGATCAACAGACGACATTAGAAGCATAAGGCTTCATTGGAGCGAAGACGGTGACCGGGAATTCCAACAATGGCTTGAGTCAGATCAGAGACAGAATCAAGACAACGGTGAGTGGACTGAATACAAAGCCTAACCAGTCATGCAGTTCGTTCCAGCTCTGACGGGCTTCCACCGGACGGCCTTTTCTCCGCTTCGCTGCGCAAAGGCCGCCGCTGAATATTAGCGTTATGCCGCAGGGAGTAATCATAACCAGTGCCATATGGATAAAGATGATGAGAAGGATGGTCGTCGAAATTGACGCTGGGTAGAGTGCGACCCCTGATAATATAATTAGGTATCGGTTGAGCCAATGACGATAACAAAAGCCGACAAATATTCAGCCAGCGAACAAGGCTTGGGGTACATCTACCAAGCTCGTCTCGCCCTGCTTCATTTATTGCAATTGTCGGAGGACACCGCTGTCTTCTTGGAAAAGGACGACGACCTCGATTTCATTGACGGTAATGGCGGAAAATCTCTCGCATCACTCAAGCACAAGGCGGTAGGCGACAAGCTGGCCAATCTGTCCACGGACTTTTGGAAGTCGGTGAACATCTGGCTGGAGCGGTACAAGCGTGATGGACGTTCCGCATCTAGCCTGCAGTTCTTCCTGTTTACTACGGGGACCGTGAGTGTCGGTTCGTTTCTCGCACGTCTTCTCCCTAACCAGCCCGCCCCTTCAGGCGATTTGGCGCCACTAACTGAACTAGCGAATGCCTCGCTCGCCAGCTCTAAGTCGCAACTCATCGCGCCGATCGTTGCGTCGTTCAATGAGCTGAGTGAACCAGAGAAGCAGGATTTTCTCGAACGTATTCTGATCCTAGACGGCAGCTCGCGTATCGATGATATCCCGTCGATCATCAGGGATAAGCACATGCGAAGTATCCGGCGCGAACACCGCGAGTTCGTGTTCGAGCGACTGGAAGGCTGGTGGACTGATGCCGTGATTAAGCAGTTGACACACGCACGGACGGAAGGAATTTTCGGTTATGAGGTATCGGACAAACTCTCCAACTTTGCCGAGGAATACAAAACGGACAACCTTCCCATCACTTTCCGAGGAAAACAGCCCGCAGGCGAGATTGATATCGAGGAAGATCCTCGCTTGTTCGTGGCGCAACTCCGCGAGATCGGCCTCTCCTCCAGCCGTATCAGAAGTGCCGTCCTAGATTACTATCGCGCGTTCCAGCAGCGATCCGCTTGGGCACGCGAGAACCTGCTGGTGTCAGAAGAAGTCGAGGAATACGAAGATCGTCTTGCTGACGAGTGGAATCGCTACAAGGATGTTGTCTTCGAAAAGTTGGCAGACGATAGCGCCGAGAACGCGCTTCGTGAAGCCGGCGCGATGCTCTATAACTGGGCGGAGTTCGAGACAGGAAAGCTCGAATCCTTACGCATCCGCGCCCGAGTTACTGAGCCTTATGTCCTCCGTGGAAGCTTCCATATTTTGGCTGATGCCGCGCCCGAACCTAGGGTCTACTGGCATCCCAGATTTTTTGATCGTCTTGGCAAAGTACTCGGAGTGGCCTTGTGAAGCAATGGAACCTGCGCCCTGTCGAGATTCGGAATCTGTTCAACCCAGCCTTCTGCGGTTTGGTCCTTTACCGTGCCCTCTCTAGTTACGAGGAACAAGATACCCGCGGCATGCCTTTCTCTCTTTCGCTGCTGGTACTGCCATTGTGCCTACACAAGGATTCGCGAGAAGTCCTTGCAGGCAGTCCACGTAGTTATCTCCTCAAGACCACGGAAAAGAACCAGCAGATTACACTGGGGTTCGCTGACCGAGTGACGCAGATGCTGCCCTATGTCTTCGAGGGTTTCGGTTTGCTGATGGAACGGGGGTGCATCGTCGTTGGGGATGACGGTCGCATTCAGGCCGTGCCCAACAAGGTTCGCAAGACCGTCAGGGGAACTGACGAGACCGTTTCTTGCCAGAAAGTGGCACGGATCCTGGGGCGGGAATTCGCGCGCATTGCCGATCCGGTGACCGTTTACACGACTTTTGGGATTCGTCCATGAAGATTAGCTCTATCCATATCTACAGCCACGACGGTCAACGCCGGGATCTCCGGTTTAGGGTCGAAGGGCTCAATGTCATAACCGGACGCTCCTCTACCGGTAAGTCTGCACTCTCCGAGATCATTGAGTATTGCATGGGCCGCTCCTCATTTAATGTTCCCGAAGGCGTAATTCGCGACAAAGTGGCATGGTTCGCCGTGATCTATCAGTTCGAGAAAGAGCAGGTTCTAGTGGCTAAGCCGAGCCCAGCTAGCGCAGGAGCCAGTTGCAGCATGGCGATGCTCCGACGTGGTACTCAGTTGCAGACGCCTGCGTTCAAGGATTTGGCGGCCAACGCTGATGACGATAGCGTTGTGGAATTGCTGTCGCGCCTGCTCGGTGTTCCCGAGAACCGCACAGATGTCGCGCTTGAACACAGCCGCGACAGTTACGACGCAAACGTCAAGCACACGTTCTACTATCTGTTCCAGAAGCAAGGGCTGATAGCCAACAAGGATCAGCTCTTCTACCGCCAGAACGAGCCGTACCAGCCTCAGGCAATCCGCGACACTCTGCCGATCCTGCTCGGCGTCTCTTCCTGCGACCGCTATGAACTGGAATCTCGTCTGCGCACAGCCCAGCGGGATCTGAGGATTAACAGCAAGCAGTTGGAACAGGCGCGCAACGCTATCGACACATCGCACGAGCAGGCCATCAGCCTCTATTCGGAAGCCAGAAGCGTCGGTGTCATTGGAGGCGGGGAGAGCGCGAACGGAAGCGGGATCATCGAGGCGCTGAGGTCTGCGCTGTCGTGGAAGCCCGAAATGGTACCCGACGACGACGGCGGCCGGATTTCGCTCTTGGAAGAAGATCTAAGCCAGCTGCGCCAGGAACGACGAGACACCCAGGCGAGGATCGACGCGGCACGACAGTTTGCCAAGCGGGCGGGTGGCTACGAGAATGAGGCAGCCGAACAATTGGATCGACTGGCGTCGATCAAGGCTATGCCGAAAAACCCGGACAACGGCGAATGGCAATGGCCGTTCAGCGAGCGAAACCTAGCGATGGAGTCTCCAATCGCCGCGGCCTTGCTCGGCGAGTTGGAGTCGCTTGACAGCGAATTGCGCATCGCGACCGGCCAGCGTCCAAAGCTCGAATCCTACCTTTCCGAACTGACGAGCAAAGTGGACGAGATAGCGGGCGCCATTAAGCAGAAGGAAGCAGAACTATCTGCGGCGATCTCGGCTAACGAGGTCATATCTCAAATGGGCTCCCGCAATAATGCGGCAGCGCGCGTGGTTGGTCGCATCAGCCTGTTTCTGGAGACGCTTCTGCCGAACGAAGAACTTGCTCGGTTAGAAGCACAGAATCGTCGTCTCAACAATAAGGTTAAGCAGCTTGAAGACCAGATTGGCGCCGATGACAGCAACGAGCGCTTAGCCTCGATTCTCAACACTATCTCCGTAAACCTGTCACGTTATATCCAAAAGTTCAACGCCGAGTTCAGTCCTTACCCCGCGCGGTTAAGCCTGCCACAGTTGACTATAATTTTCGATCGCCCCGAACGCCCGGTTCCGATGGCGCGGACTGGAGGCGGCGAAAATCATTTGGCCTACCACCTATCGGCACTGCTTGCGCTACATCTTTTCGCCGCAAAGAATGACCGGCCAATCCCTCGCTTCCTGCTGATCGATCAGCCGACCCAGGTCTATTTTCCGTCTGAGCAGGTCTATAACGACGCCGATGGATCAATACAGAAGACAGAGGCCGATGCCGACCTAGATGCAGTGCGTCGACTGTTCGAGTTATTGCTAAAGTTCACTCAGGAGGAGGTTCCTGGTTTCCAACTAATCATCACCGAGCACGCGAACCTTCGTGACCACTGGTTTCAAAAATCGTTGGTCGAAGAGCCTTGGACAAAGCCGCCGGCCCTAGTTCCAGAAGAGTGGCAAAGCATATGATCTGCACGATATGTCAATTATGAAGGCATAGCAAAGCATTGTAGCGGACAAGCCGCTGAATGCGGAGTTATAGAATACTGGAGAGAGTGTGTTAATTGGCGACATTAATATTCAGGCATTGCTTGAGGAGTTTGTTGGCGAGCAGGCTCAACTACTCAAGAATGACGCAAGTGAGCAAGCAATATCGCATCAGCTGGCGAGAAACTATCTCCTTACTTATCCGATTGGCACGTTGACTGTGAATACAATCGGAAAATGGAAGTCGTGAAAAGACTAATTTATGCGGTTTCGCCTACCGGGGAAGCCTCTGAGCGTAACGTAGTGCCAGACATTATTATTTACAAGCGTATGACAGCCGAGAATTTACTGGCTGTAGAGATCAAGAAATCGACTAATCAAGAGCATAGCTTTAAAGATCAGGCGAAACTCTCAGCGTTCAGAGATCAGTTGAGCTATCAGAATTCGTTGTTTATTCGTTTTCTCACCGGGGGAAATAATACTGGAATCGTCGAGTGTCATTGGCAGTGAATTTTATAACAAAGCTAGGCACGGCGACGGCTTTTTCGTTTCGCCTTCACTATAAAGCCGCGCGTACTAGCGGCGTTAGGGCAAGGAGAGTAAATTGCCGAAGTACGAAGAAGCTTCTTATTTAAATGACCAGAATGAATGGGAGCTTGTCTCCTATTTAGAGCTGGCTAGCGAAGAACGAAGAGCGGATTTGCGCGAAAGGGATCTCAGGGAAAAGCCTCAAGGTCTTTTCCAGCTTGGGATCAGAAATCACCCCAAAACGCCACATTTCTTTGAGAAAAAACCTATCAGGACTGATTTGCAGCCAGGTATCAAAGAGAGCGAAGAGCATAATAAGCAGCAAAAAATGATATGCGCTTTTCTTAACAAGTATGAAAAACATAATCTTGGTTATTATGAGCGTCCATGGGATAAGCAAGACAAAGGGTATGAATCACTGGTAAAGGTCAAGAATTATACATGGGGTAAAGAGGTAAGGTTTGGACTAATATACGGGAAATATGTTGTTTTCGATATATTTGGAAGAGATGAAGAAAGTTTGGCTTTAACAGATAAGTCGCCTTTCATAGCAATAGAGGTTGTTGATACGCACTTTCATTCTCAGAAGGCGTTCAAAGTTTTACTAGAAACAAGCAAAAACCTACCTTTAATCGTAGGCTATATGTTTTTGACTGTTACACCTCATTTTAACTCAGTAAAAAAGCCGGTCAGATCTAACTCATTTTCAAACGTAAGGTTCCAGTGCTACATCTCTGATGGCTCATTTTGGTACCGGAATGAGCGGCTCGAAGATCTTTATGAAGTTTCACCTGCCGCGCCGGAAGTGTATTACAATTTGATTAAGGAGAAGCTATATGAAGATGGCTATATTAGGGCGGAACCTTAATAAAAAAGCCCTAACAAGCGCAGTCACGGCGACGGCTTTTTCATTGCGGCTGCGCCTTCATTACTAAGCCGCGCGTGTTGCGGGCACTATGCAAAGCGTTCGCCTTGACGTACGTGTTATAAAGCATACACTTGGTGGAAAGTTTAACACGCAAGAGGTGCATCATGACCGGAATCACAGCGACTGAGGCGCGCAGCAACCTTTATAGGTTGATTGACGAAACGGCCGAGTCCCATCAGCCAATTGTCATTATGGGCAAGCGTAACAAGGCTGTCCTGGTATCCGAAGAAGACTGGTCAGCCATTCAAGAAACACTTTACCTGCTATCTGTACCTGGAATGCGTGAGTCTATTTGTGAGGGGATGGATACCCCCGTGGATGAGTGCAATGAGGAGCTAGACTGGTGACATGGAAGTTGATCTACACCAAACAAGCCCAGAAAGATGCAAAGAAACTAGCCTCCAGCGGCCTCAAGCTAAAAGCTCAGGAATTGTTGGAACTGGTTGCAGAAGATCCTTACCGCAAACCTCCCCCCTTTGAGAAGCTAATTGGCGATCTTGCAGGAGCCTATTCTCGCCGAATCAATATCCAGCATCGCTTGGTGTACCAAGTACTCGAAGATGAGCAAGTGGTAAAAGTTCTCCGGCTTTGGAGCCACTACGAATAATGCGTAACCAATCGCTGTTGCCGGACAATTTCTCCACCGCTGCGCGGCTCCAAAATTGTCGCAAAGTTAGGTCGTCGAGGCTGCAGAAAAACTCCGTATACTGCAAAGTTCTGGTAGTGATCAACTACCAAGATCAGCTCCAACCGGGTACCTTCGCGCACTCGTTAGACTTATCCTTTTTCCATCCCAAGTACCGCAACTGTGCGACTGCTCGGCTGGCTATGTTATCAATCAAGGTTTTCAAGGCGATCCATCAATATTATGGCGAGAAAAACACTCAGTTTGAAAACGAAAAGGCAGCTAGATGCCAAGCCCGCCGACGAAGTTGAAGATCAATTTCCTGATGATCCCGAAAAACGTTTTTTAAATGGCGTCGCTATTCATCCCTCCCCACGCATTGTTTTAGAGCTTGGTTCTAAGCAGCGTAGTGTGCGCGCGATGGATTTGATTACGCCTATTGGGATGGGGCAACGTGGGTTGATTGTTGCGCCGCCGGGCTCTGGCAAAACGACGATGTTAAAACATATCTGTCAGGCCGTGGCAGAAGCTTATCCTGACATAAAGCTGTATGCCTTGCTGATTGATGAACGCCCTGAAGAAGTGACCGATTTTAAGCGCAGTGTGTCGGCAGACGTACATGCATCGTCTTCCGACGAAAGCTACTCACACCATGTGCACTTGGCCAATAAGCTGCTTGAGACGGCGCGTAAGCAGGCGGGCGAGGGTCATGATGTGATGATTGTGATCGATTCTCTTACGAGACTGTCGCGCGTTCATAATGCCGAGCAGCGCGGCAATGGTCGCACCATGTCGGGTGGGCTGGATTCTCGCGCGATGGAAATACCACGGAAACTGTTTGGCGCTGCGAGAAAGATCGAGAATGGCGGATCGCTCACCATTCTGGCCACCGTACTGGTGGATACCGGAAGTCGTATGGATCAGGTGATTTTCGAGGAGTTCAAGGGCACGGGCAATATGGAAATCGTGTTATCACGGGAAGTGGCAAGTCAACGGATTTTCCCAGCGATAGATATTGCCAAAAGCAGTACCCGTCGAGAAGAGCTTTTGATTGATGCAAAAGACATTGAAAAAGTACGCACATTGCGTCGAGCGTTGACACATCTTAAGCCAGTAGAAGGCGCGCAGAAGTTGTTTGAGTTATTGGAGAGATATCCAACCAATGCCGAGCTGTTAGATGCGTTTTCACCCGCCTAGCGGTGGAAACGGTCTTTGACGACTGCAAGTTTTTTAAAAGAGACGTTGACTCCAGAAGTATTTAACAGTGAAGCCCACCTTTATATTTATCTAAAAGGTGAGCTTCTTTGTTAAGGCTTAACGACTGCTTTTTTTAACATGGTTCAAGTTGGAAGCGGGTACTGCTTTTTTAACCGGAAAGCCCTCAACTTCTTTGCGCTCAATCGTATTTTTCAAACGCTTTTCAATCGCACAAAGGTTCTTAAAGTCACTGATGTCGACAAGAGAGATGGCTTCACCTGAGGCACCCGCGCGGCCGGTGCGACCTATACGGTGGATGTACTCTTCTGGCTGAAAAGGTAAATCGTAATTCACCACACGGCTCAGTTCACCGATATCCAACCCCCGAGCGGCTACGCCCGTGGCAACTAGGTACTTCAGTTCGCCAGTTTTGAACTGATCTAACACCTTCTCGCGCATGGCCTGGCTTCTGCCGCCATGAATGGAATCGGCAGCGATGCCGCGTTTTTCCAGTTGAGCAACAAGCTTGGCTGCACTGTGTTTTTTCTCGACAAAAATAAGCGCCTGATCCCACGCTTGCTCGTTGATTAAGTGACTCAACAGGGCGGACTTGGTGTCTTTGTCTACCGTGATTAGCCACTGTTTGATATTGGCGGCGGCGCGGATGTTGGGAGAGATGGATATGTCAGCCGCCAGGTCGGTCATCTTACTATCTGAAAAACCGTAGGCGAGGGCGCGAACGTCGCCGGTCATGGTGGCTGAGAACAGTAGGTTCTGACGGTTTTCAGGCAGGCGTACGATGATTTTGTGGATATCATCGACAAAGCCCATGTCGACCATTCTGTCCGCTTCGTCCAGCACCATGACTTCAAGTTCATCAAAGTGCAGCGCACGCTGATGCGCTAAATCAAGCAACCTACCCGGCGTGGCGACCAGAATATCCACTCCTTCGATTAGCCGGTCTTTTTGCGGCGCGGTATCAACACCGCCATACACAGCCATAGAGGTTAACTGTGTGTGTTTAGCGTATTGAGCCACATTGGCTTCGACCTGAACCGCTAACTCGCGGGTCGGCACCAAAATCAGCGCACGTATGCGCTTGCCGCGTAACGTTTCCGCGTTGCTGAATCGCTCTAGCAGAGGCAGAACAAAGGCAGCAGTTTTGCCTGTGCCTGTCTGTGCGGTGGCGATTAAGTCTTTGCCCGAAAGAATGGCAGGAATCGCTTGTTCCTGGATGGGCGTTGGCGTTTTGTAACCTAGTTCGGTAATCGCTTGAACAAGAGGACGGGATAAGCCTAGTTTTGAAAATGGCATGAGGTGCTCAGACAGATGGTCGTAAGGTGTGTCGAAAATTAAAGATGAGGCAGTATAGCGTAAATAGCGTCGACGTCAGTGGTTGCGGCTCAGATGAATGTCCAGGCCAACACTCTCGTGATCTTATTTCCCTGCTTCATCTCTATTTCCCGTACATCAACGGCACCGAGCTTACGAATCAACTTCTTGGCAGGCTTAACATTGTCGGTTTTTGAAACCAGGCTGGTAAACCAGCGGCACTGAGTTGAATACAACTTACTTTCTCTTATCAGTTTTTTAAGAAACAGCTGTTCGCCTCCCTTACACCAAAGCTCGGCTCCCAGCCCGCCAAAATTCAGAGTAGGGAATTGGTTTTTTGGTTGTTGTTCACCGCGACTGCGAGCAAGGTTATTGAGTTTAAGCTGGCTACCTTTAAGTGCTTCATCAAGCGAGGCGTGGAAGGGCGGGTTGCATACACTGACATCAAAAAACTCGCCAGCTTGAATAATCCCTTCAAAAATGTGGTTTTTATCGTGCTGCATGCGCAGCGTGAAGCGCTCTTTGAGTGTGGGGTTGTTGGCGATAATCGTGGCTACGTTTTCAAGCGACTGAGGGTTAATGTCACTACCGACACACTGCCAGCCGTAAATTTGGCAGGCCAGTAGTGGGTAGATTCCATTGGCTCCAGTCCCTATATCGAGCAGCTTGATGCTGCGCTGTTCACGCCCCAACAAGTCAGCTATGTAATGGATATAGTCGGCTCTGCCTGGGATTGGAGGGCACAGCGCGCCCTCTGGAATATCCCAATCGACAATGTTGTAGTACCGGTTTAATAACGCAGCATTAAGCGTTTTTACTGCCAATGGGTCTGCGAAATCGATGGAAAGGTCGCCATGCGCGTTCGGTTTCACATGGGGGGCTAATGCTGGGTGGCTTTTTACGAGGGCCGGGAAGTCATAGCCTTGGTTGTGTCGATTCCTCGGGTGCAGGCCTTTGCGAACAGGCTTGGCTTGGCTTTTTTCACTTCGATGGGGAATGCTCAAAATAATAGGCCTGAGGCTTGGCGCTCAATAGTAGAGTGGGGTTGGCTTGGCCAGTAATTATAATCTCAATGGCTGTGACGTGCATGCTCGGCAGTTCGAGGGTAGCGAGAGGTCACCGGTTCATTACACGTTTGTTTCTTGTCGGGTTCTGGCTTTTTGCTCTGCCTGATCGAGAAGTACGGGGCCGCTACCTGATTCTGCCAGCTTGTCGTCGGGGTTGTAGAGTGGGCAATTAGTCATGCTCAGGCAACCACAGCCGATGCATCCCGCTAGGTTATCGCGCAGTTTTTGCAGGTAAGCAATTCGGCCATCAAGCATCTGCTGCCAGTTTTTTGAAAGCTGCTGCCAGTCTTCCACTGTTGGTGTGCGGTTATTCGGTAATGATTCAAAGGCCTGCTTGATTTCCTCCAGGCTGACGCCAACTCTCTGTGCTGCTTTTATTACCGAAATTCGCCTTAGCACTTCTGGTTTATAACGCCGCTGATTGCCCGAATTGCGCCAGCTGTGGATCAGCCCTTGCTGCTCGTAGTAGTGCAAGGTACTAACCTTAATACCGCAGCGCTTCGCTACCATTCCGACACTCCAAATAGCCTCTGCCATCACTCACCCCAAAATTTTTTTGCCATTCTTTCCCATAAACCACTTTACCTCAACTTAAGTTGAGGTTTTATCCTGCCATTTCACTTAACGCAAGGAGACGCTTATGTACTTAGAACACGTGAATCTGGTGGTTACTGATATGGATGCCATGCTGGATTTTTACCGGGCAGTCTTTCCACACTGGCGGGTGCGGGATGAAGGCCATGGCGAGTGGTATGGCAAACCACGTAAATGGGTGCACTTTGGTGACGATGAAAATTACTTGGCGTTAAGCGATCACGGCGAAGGGGCGAATCGCGATTTGAAAGGTCACAGCGTTGGGCTGGCCCATTTTGCGTATGTGGTCGATAACCTCGATGCCGTTGTTGCTAGGCTCAATAACGCAGGCTATGCCATTGCCAAACCTGGCGCTACAGAGCCGTTTCGGAAAAATGTCTATTTTGTCGATCCGGCGGGTTTTGAAGTGGAGTTTGTCGAGTACCTGAGTGACATCCCAGCCGAGCGAAATTTAAACCGTGATGCTTAGCAACCAGCAGTACAGCAACGGAAAGGGTCAGTGTAATGAACGTTGCCGTTGTGTTTCATTCTGCTTTGGGCAGTACTAAGCAACTCGCGCAGGCTGTCGCTGCTGGAGCGGCAGCGCAGCATAGCGTTCTGTAAGAGGGGGGGGCATGAAGGCGAATGTGGTCCGTTACGGAGTAATTCTTAATACTGAACACTACTTAGAGTGTGTCGCTTTCTATCGGGAACTATTTGGCTTGCATCAGCTGTTTGAGAGAGACGAAGGCGGCTTTAAGCTAACCTGTTTAGAGTTTGGTCATGGTTATTTGATGGTCGAACAGGGTGGTAAGGCAAAGAAAGGCGTCAAATCGCCAGAAGAAAGTAGTTTTAAATTGCGATTCAACGTTGATGACTTGGAAGAGGCGCTAAGGGAGATCAGAGCTTGGGGTATTCAAACCACCATTATCGAGAATGCTTGGGGTAGAACTATCAACATCGCCGACCCCGATGGCAACCGCGTTGGTATAAGGGATGATGCTGGTTTCGCAAACCAGATCAATACTTAAAATATTGCCGCTGGGTTTATTATTGGTGCCAGCTTAAGCGGAGGTCAGTTGAATACCCTTCAGTACATGCAAGTGTTCGCGAATCAGCATGGCATGTGCTGGGTCGGCTTGGATATACCGGGTAACTACGATCCAGAAATGCGTAATCGGCTGGGAGCACAGTCTGGGCTTATCGCTCATTCAACAGATGGCGTGCTAAATGAAACAGACTTGCTCGCCGCGCGTTATTTAGGCCAGCGGATGGCGCAAGTCAGCAAGAAGTTTGCGGCTTGAGGGTTGTTCACTTGGGCGTGCAGCAGGTGCTGACTAGTGATAGATTTACATTAAATTAGTAAAAAATAATGTAAATTGCATTAGCTGCTGACATTCAGGAGATTTTTTATGAGAGTTGAAACTCAAAAAGGGATATTGGCAAGCGAGTGGCACTACTTAACTCAATGGAAAGAGAGAGTATTTCCTGAAGAGGGGCGTAGCAAAGAGTGGTCACCTGTTTCCTGGCATAGCATCGCCTACTCGGAAGCGAATGATCCTATTGGTCACATTGGTTTTGATCGTTTTGAAGTGCTAATTGATGCCGAGCCACGCTTTGTAATTGGTATTGGTGGGGTTGTTGTGCGGCCAGAACATCAAGGGCAAGGCATACCGGCTTTACTGTTTAATGAAGTGCATCATCAGGCGAGTAAGCGTTTGGGAGCTGATGTATTTACGCTTTTTTGTCCGTCTCGACTCGTTTCGTACTATGCAAAACAGGGTTATCAGCGGCATCGTGGTGGCGTTTATTTCCTACAGCAAGGTGAGAAAGTACTTTCTACTTTCGAGTTCATGCATTGTGGCGAATTAACCGCGGATGGAGAGGTGGTGCTACAAAGCGAGCCCTGGTGAGTGTTGGTTTTCGTCTAGGCGCATTAGGATACCGCCACGCAGTTTAAACAAGTTTTGTAAGCTCTATTGCGTATATCTCAGCGGTCACGTGTGCCGGTGTCAATGTCTAAAGGAGTTATGGAGCGTTATAAATGGAGATAAGAAAATCATCCAGGCTAATAATAGTCGATGAAGAGGGGCGTTTACTCCTGTTTTTATATCACGATGAGCATCATGCGCCATTTTGGGCGACCGTTGGCGGCGAGCTGAAGTCCGGTGAAGGCTATGTTGAGGCTGCTGAACGTGAGTTATATGAGGAAACAGGCTTAATACAAAACGTTGGTGAAATGATAAGAGAGCGAGATGACGTCTATGCCGTTGCGAGATCGGTGCCAGCACGGTGGCTTGAACAGTACTTCTTAGTTGAATGGCCTGCTAATAGAGACGTATTTGCTGCAGAGTGGACCGATGAAGAAAAGAGTACGATTCAAAAGTGGAAATGGTGGAGCTTAGACGAGTTGCTCGATAACGACCCTGATCTTTTCAAGCCCAAATGGCTTCCTGATTTACTTCGCTCTGTGCTGCACAAACAACGGTTATCAAACGAGTCTCTGTAGTGCATTGGTTCAGCTGACCATCAGTAAGGAATATTTAAATGATTCGCAAATACCGAGAGACGGATATTGACCAGATTTTGGATATCTGGCTTTCAGCATCGATTAAAGCGCATGCTTTTGTTGAGGCGGAATTTTGGGCGTCAAAGGTTAACGAAATGCGTGATGTTTATATCCCTGCATCGGAGACGTTTGTTTTTGAATCTGACAATCAGATAGCAGGATTCTACAGTTTGTACGGAAATACACTGGCTGCCATTTTTGTATCCCCAAAATTACAGGGCGAAGGTGTGGGGTCAGCGATGCTTGATGATGCCAAGAGCAGAAGGGAGTGCTTGCAACTGACGGTTTATCAGGAAAATACTCCCAGTATCAACTTTTATAAAAAGCAGGGATTTATTTCATTAGGTGAGCAAGTTGATGAGCGAACTGGCCATCCAGAGTTAGTAATGGAGTATTACGGTTAACAACGCGTTGTGGTCGCTTGTAGGTCACTTGGCACAAACCAGCAAAAAGTTGAGATATGCGTTAACAGGCCTTAAGCAAGGAATAGAGATGGATCAAGAAGCGCTGATCAAACAATGGATAATGAGTGATCCTGATCGTTTGGAGGCGCTGACTATCGCGGCTGCGCAGGAGCTGCCGGGTTGGTGTCTCGCTGCGGGGTTCGTTAGAAATTTGGTGTGGGACAAGCTGCATGACGTTTCAGCGAGTACGCCATTGAACGACATTGATTTAATTTACTTCGATTCGAACGATATAAGCGTTTCTCGTGATCGTGAGATCGAGCAAAGGTTAAGAGGCGTCTCAACCTTTCCCTGGTCAGTAAAGAATCAAGCAAGAATGCATGAGCGAAATAGGGACTATCCGTATACCTCAACTGAAGATGCGATGAGTTTCTGGGTCGAGGTGGAAACTGCTGTAGGCGCTGCGTTGGATGATAGTGGGGAGGTCATCATTGTGGCTCCCTTTGGTGTTAAGCCACTGTTTGACTATACCATTACATTAAATCCAAAACGGCCAAAACGAACGGATTTTGAAGCTCGGGTATACAACAAGCGGTGGCTTCAAACTTGGCCAAAGTTGGTGGTAAATGCTTAGCAAGTTAGCAGTCGATTGTGCTGTAACCCAGCACCGCTGCGCGCTGCTTTTGCGCCGGGCCGCCGCTGCGGGTGCGCTTCGCTTACCACGCACTACAACACCTATTAATTTAATGAGTTGCCGAATCGTAGCGCGGTGTAACGCATGACGAGGAACGAGCCATAAGGCATCCGTGATTGGAGTGTTGCTGTCGATAATCACCCGCCTATCGATGTGTTGATCATCCACGGTGGTGTGCATGCTGGTGAAATGGCAAATGAAAAGATCAAAGCGTGGATTGCCGATCAAGCTACTAACGTTCAGCAGTAAAGTGGGATAGCGACTTTGGATATCATACACAAGGAGAAAATGGTGCAAATTTGTGAAACGGAGCGTCTGGTTATACGAACGTTGTCCTTAAACGATGTTCCCGAATTGACCAAGATCCTCAGTGATCCTGACGTCATGAAGCACTCGATCCGAGGCGTTTGTGATGAAGCCGCAACGCGGCGATTTATCGACTGGTGTTTAGAGTGTTATATATCTCACCGTATTGGGCCGTGGGCTTTGGTTGAGAAGGGAACTGATAAGCTTGTTGGCTTTTGCGGTGTTAGCCCCGAAGAGGTTAATGGTGTGGAAGAAATCGGGCTAGGTTATCGGTTGGCTAAACAATACTGGGGCTTGGGTTTGGCGACTGAAGCAGTGCAAGCGGTACTCAGCGTTGCCTTTAGTCAAAAGCAACTCACTTCCGTGGTCGTTCTTATTGAACCTGAGAATGGTGCGTCGCTTAAGGTCGCAGCGAAAGCTGGGTTTTCTGAGTTTGATACTCTTGATTTCCATGGCTGCTCAGTGAGGTTGTACCGGTTAGCGCCGCAGCAATGGTATGCATTACAAAGCAATGCTGTGAACGCGACAAGTGTTTGATGGTTATGCTGAATACTGAGCACTGGAAGTGCTAGCGCTAGCGCCTTAGCTAAGCATAGGGGGGCTCGCCACATGGCCTTTTATAAACCGCTAGGTAGCTAAAACCCTAGCGGCTATAGCAATGTTGGATGTTGGCTCAACTAGACGTGTTTTTTACCCGTAATTTAAGACTCATTGCGTAAATAATAAACATGATCAGTGACCCCATTACAAAACACCATACGCCTACGGTTGCATAGATAGCGCTGTTGGGTAGGAATAAAAGACTGCCAAAGAAAAAACATAAACTGGATAAGAGACCCAGAAAGTTGGGGAGCTGTTGACGCCGTTTCGTCACACGGTTCATTTCATTTACCCATCTGAAATTTTAGCTTCAAGTGTCTAAGATGGCTTAGATAGTGATATTGGGTGAAAACTGAAAGCCCACCGATATCCGATTCCAGCTGTTGATTTGAACAATAATGGCAGTTAGGTCAATTAGCCCCTGCTCACCAAAGGCAGTTAGCGCGTTTTGATAAGTGTCGTCGCTAATGGAGGGCTGTTGGCTGATGAGTGTGAGTGCTTCGGCCCAGGCGAGTGCGGCGCGTTCTTGCGTGTTGAAGCAGGGGGCTTCCCTCCAGGCAGGTAATACGTCTAGGCGAACCTGATGCTCACCATCGTCTCTGGCCTCCTGGGAATGCATATGCTGGCAAAAGCAGCAGTGATTAATTTGCGAAATGCGCAGGTTGATTAAGTGGATTATTGTGCGATTAACCGTTGAGTCTGGGGCAACGTTGCCCAGTGCAGTCAGGTGTTTCGCTAGGCGTGGGACAAGGCGGTACACCGACTGCTGAGATAGACGAGTAGACATGTGAGTGACCTCGGTGAGTAAGTTGAGAACTCAGCTTAACGTCGAGGTTTTTTTATGCCTTGTAAATTTGCGACAGTTTGCGCTTGCGATAGGCGGCGGGTGTTTCATAGGCGAGTGATTGAAAGGCGTGGGTGAAGTGAGCCTGGTCATAGTAACCGCATTGCAGCGCTATTTCCGCTAGGGACAGTGTGGTTTCAAGCAGCCCGTGGCGGGCACGGTTTAGTCGGGCATAGGCGACTAATTGGCCTGGAGTAACGCCCACCTCGCGTTTTAATTTGCGCTCCAGGGTACGTCTGGTAAACCCTAGCGTGGCGCCTAACTGTTGGGGGGGAAGCTGTAGTTCTCCGATGGCTTGAACCATCGTGGTGATACGACTACTGGCGGGTGGATGGCTCGCGAGCCGATGTAACAACCATGTTTCCAGCAGGCGCAAGCCTTGTTGTGCATCTAACTGGTAGAGGCGCTCTACCACGTGCATTAACCCTTGTAACCCCGGTGTTTCAAGTTCGTCATCTAAGCGCTGAGGTTTATCTGTGAATGCTTCGGGTAGCAAGCCCAACAGGCAGTGAACGCCTGCTGCTTTAAAGCGAATCCCCATGCAGGGAGTGTAGGCGTCGAGTGTTTCTATTAACGTGCGCCTGTTAAAACAGAGCGTGATGATGGGGTGAGAACTAGCAAGCTTGATACTGAGACTAGCGCCGGCATCGGGATAGAATTTTTCGGTTCTGGGTTCAGTAACATCCCCTGAGCCACCCATTGACCAAAGACACTGTACCCACGGGGCTAAACGCTTATCAGGTAGGCGATGCCGAAAATTGAGATAATTAGTGTTGCTTGGCAAGATAAAGTCGGTCATGGGTCAACCAGCGATATGTTTTTTTAATGGTAGCTCGTATTGTCTCAATCCAGCAGCTTTTGAGAACTGGCTCGGCGCCATACACTCGGTGGTACTTTCTCGTGGCGAGCCCAGATACGCCTTAGTTGCCGCTCATCACCGAAGCCGGATGCTTCGGCAACCCTTGCTAGGGTCCATGTCGTCTCGGTCATTAATGTTTTAGCGCGTTGCAAGCGCAACCCCATAATGTATTCGCCTACCAGCATACCGGTGAGACTTTTGAACTGGCGCCGAAAATGGCGCTCACTCATGGCTGCTTGGGTCGCTAATGTTTCAATACGCCAGGTTTGCGAGGGGGCGGCACATATTGCATCTTGAACGCGATGCAGCCGTTCATCCACATGATTGCGGCCCTCAAGCCAAGCACCCAGCTGGGGTTCCTGTCCACTGCGGCGAAGATATAGCACCATCTCTCGCGCCACCGCTAGCGCCAATGAATGACCGCAAGCGCGGGTGAGCCAGTACAGCATGGTATCTATACCGGTTGAAATCCCAGCGCTGGTTAAATAACGACCATCTTCAATAAAAATACAATCGCTTTGCACCTTAGCTTTTGGCGCTTTGGCTTGTAACTGTTCGATTAACGTGTGATGCGTGGTGCAGCGTCGCCCCTCCAACAAGCCTGCGTCAGCCAGTAACAGCGTGCCGGAGCAAACAGTCATCAGTGTGTCCGCATAGCATGCGTTTGTCTTGAGCCAACTAACACACTCTTGCTGTGACAATGGCTCCACGCTATTGCGATACTGTCCTGGAATTAGCAGTAGGTGTTGAGGGGGAAGCTGTTCCGGTAACGGGTCAATGCCGCTAAGCGTCAGCGGGCCTAACCATGGCATAGCGGCGTTGGGGCCGACATAGCAAATCTCAACATCTATTGACAGCCGGTCGGCACACTGCAAGACCTGTAGGGGCCCGACCAAGTCAAGCGGCACTTGGCCAGGCATCATCAATACCGCAATCCGCAAGGTGTTGGCTCTGTGAGAGGGTGGTTGGCTATTATGTTGCTCTTCATTCACACGTGTTTTACCATTCGTTGATCAAGTCTTGTGTACTGATAATACGCGCAAAACGGTCTTCAAGTACCAGTTCGGTACGTGCCTTAATATCATCTGCTGACCAGGTGATGCCGTTGCGCGTCATGGGAAACGTTAGGGTTGCATCGCTGACAAAATCGACACTAAACCCCAAATCTGACGCCACCCGTGCGGTTGTTTCGCAGCATTGCTCCGTGCGCATACCGCTAATTGCAAGCTGAGTAATATCTCGTTCGCGTAACCAGCTTTCAAGCTCCGTATCGCTGAACGCATTATGAACACGTTTATGAAATGTCACCGCCGTTTTATCGTCAAAACCATCAAGCGGGCGAATTAGGCCAACAGCAGGGTCAAAAGGTCCTTGACTGCCTGGTTCTTCATGCAAAATGCGCACAACCGGTATATCGCTTGCTTGCGCTGCATTTAACAACGCACGCTGTTTGGGGCGCCATGCTTGCGCCAGAGATTCTAGCCAGTAATCGCGGGAGGGGAAGGAGGCTTGAACGTCAATTAATAGCAGTGCGGTTTTAGACTGGATCATGGCTAATCTCATCGTGTTGAAGTGAGGCGACAGATTAGCGGTTACACATTTCGTCAACGATGACCTGAGCGGACACAAAGCGGGCAGTTTCGGACAAATGTGGATGGATAACGAGAAGTGGTGCAACGAAGTGAAAAGCCATCTTGCTGATATCGAAAGCTGTAAAATGATCACCCGGTAAGGCGCTATCAAAGGCTATAATGGCGTAGCCTCGGTGGGAATTTACTGCTGTGAATGTTACCTATTGGGCAGGTTTTAAAATTTTTTATCGTCAAATAAGTAGCTAAGTTGGCTTGTTTATTGATTTTTGTTGTTTGTTTTGATGGAAGGAAGGTGGTTGGGAATGATTAACACCAAAATATATAAGGCTGTTTATGATTTGGCTGAAAGGCTAATGAAAGCCGCAGCGAAAGATGACAGACAAACATTTGATTCGCTCTATGCTGAGTTGCAGGCGATTTGCACCGATAACGAAAACACTGATAAAGATCACCCAGAGCAGTGGGAAACCCTGGCGGACTTTACCGAGGAGTTAGAGGATGCGCTGCCGATCTACCAAAAGGCGCTTGAGAAAGCCATTGCTAAGAACTCGAAAGACCATATGGCCTCTATCGGTTTTTCCATGGCAACGTTGCAAGTACAGTTAGGCCAAACGGATGACGCCATTGAAAGGCTGCAACATGCCAAAGCCAGTGCCCATGGCATTGAAGATGATGAGCTGAAAGCAGAAATCGATCAGCTGCTTGAAACGCTAACGACCAACTAGGAACCCTATTTTGACGAATAATGATATTTTTCGCCGTATCCGCTACACCTTTGATTTAAAAGATAGCACCATCGTGGATATCTTCTCGCTGGCAGACGTCAGCGTGAGCCAGGCGCAGGTCACTGCTTGGCTGAAAAAAGACGAAGATGACGCCTTCGTCACGATGAAAAATAGAGAGCTGGCGGCATTTCTGAATGGGTTTATCAGTTTTAAGCGTGGAAAACGCGAAGGCCCGCAGCCTGCGCCCGAAGCGCAATTAAACAATAATATGGTGTTCCAGAAGCTGCGAATTGCGCTGAATTTAAAAGCAGACGATATCTTAGCAGTGTTTGAACTGGTGGGCTTACCGCTAAGCCATCATGAGCTCAGCGCTTTCTTCCGGAAGCCAAGTCATAAGAATTACCGTGAGTGTAAAGATCAAATGCTGCGTAATTTCTTGCTCGGTATTCAGCGCCAGCTACGGCCTGGCTCGAACGACGCAGGTTCTGAGTCTTAAGTTCAGCGCGTTACACCTCGCTTTATGTCACACGGTAACGGCAAGAGGGGCAGCTCAGGCCTCTCTGTCTTATCGACGCTAACGCTTCACGCAGGCGAAAATTGCATTGCCTGAGACGTTATCCCAGGGGGTGATGGTCTGGTAGTTATGCTCAAATACATGCACCTCAAAATATGGCGCCAGCAGGGCGGTTAATTCCGTAAAGCTGACCGCTACCATCGGATGCTCGTCGTTCCATATCTGGGTGGCGCCTGCGTTGTTTTTTTCAATACTTAGCCTAAGCGATTGCTTTTCGCCGTGCCCAGCGTAGTGCCAACCTGAGCGAAACGTGAAAACATCATCTTCTTGTTTGGCGCTGTGTTTAACCCACAAATCGTTATTGATTTTGTTTTTATCCACCACGTTAAAATAGAAAACGCCGCCCTGTTTTAGCGCGCGATAGGCACTGGAAATACACCCTTTTAGCTTTTCAATCCCATCGTTGTAGTGGATCGAGTACAAAAAACAGGTGATCAAATCGAGGGGGGCGCTGGCTTCGAACGCACTCATATCTTGCCGTGAAAAAAGCGCTTCTGGGCAACGCTTGGCGGCGATATCCAGCATGGGTTGGTTAATATCAAGCCCGCTGCTGAGATAACCAAAATCAATAAAGTGACGGACATGAGGGCCTGTTCCACAGGCTAAATCAAGGTGCGCATGCCCGCCGTTGCCGAAAATCTGGTGGAGTCGACGAATGGCGTTGCTTTGCGCTTGATAGTCGATATCGACGCACATCAAATCGTAGTAGCCAGATAGGTCAGTATAGAGTGCGTTGGCGGACAGATTGGCGGACATAGTAGCCTAATGGTGGGCGCTGTAATATTGGGTGGCGCATAGTAAACGAGCGGAGAAGGTTTTAGAAGCGAGGGTAAGGCCACGCCCGCTCGTTTTCATAAAGCGGGAGGTTTCGCTGGTAAATGGTGTTTATTTAGTTTGGTTGCTTTTTTCCACTTTGCTCAGCTAGCTCCTTGGCTTGCGCATACCCTGTTAGCGCCAGATAGTCACGATTGCTATCGATGTCGCTGTCCGTGCCTGCTTTAAAGAAGGTTTTTTCTAGCATTGCTTCTCTAGCCTCCATGAGGGTTTGCGCTGTCTGCATATGTTCGCTGACAATCTGGCAACCGCGCTCAATGTCTCCTTGACGCAATGCCTCTAATAATTGACGTTGATAATCATAGCCTTGACGCCGTAACTCAGGGTTGGGCTGTTCGTAGATTCGCTGGCAGACTGTCATGTTCATCAGCAAACGTACTGGAAATCGGCACATCAAGGCCAGCAGGGGGTTAGGGCAATAATCAATCAGTACTAAATGAAACTCCAACTCCTTAAATCGCTGCTCGCGCTCTTCTTCTAGCGATACTGGCGGGTGGTCATAAAAGGTCATTACTGACGCCAGTCGATCAAAGGCATCCGTATCGAGCACACCCTCAAGACTCTTTACCAGGGCTGGCCAGAGGGCTTTACGTGCTTCATAGATGTCGTGAATGGTGGGCGAGTGAAAGAAAAAATAGTTACCCAGCAAGGTCATCGCTCGATCATCACTGACTTCACTGATAAAGGCTCCACCACCTGGGCCTGTTCGCGTTTGAACCAGCCCCTGGGCTTCAAGCCCCTTGAGGGCTTCACGCACCGTGCCTTTGGATGCATCTAGCGCCTGAATCAGCTCTTGTTCCTGTGGGAGTCGATCACCGGGCTTTAAATGATGTTGCGCAATATATTCCTTAATCGCCTCACTGATTACGTCACTACGCTTAGGTTTAGCAGACTGGCGTGCTTGCTTCATGGTTGTCTCAGCTAACATTGGAAGAGGCAGTTTTAGTAAGAATCATCCCCTTGAAGTGACGTGATGTCTAGCAAATGTCGCCCTGTGTATCACCGCGTGAAGGCGGTAGAAGGGAGGTGAAAATAATTTATAATTATAAATTTAAAGACCCCTTCAACCTGATAATCGAGTAACCCATCATGACCTACAGTTTGATAGCACTTGATAAGCAATCTGGCACTTTCGGTGTTGCATGTGCCACCGGAGGACCCGCACTGGGCGGGTTTGTTCCCCATTTATTGCCGGGTGTTGGTGCCGCTATTACCCAGGGCTTTAGCACCAATGTATTCAGTGCTGAACAAGGGCTGCAGCGCTTAGCCAACGGGGAAAAGGTGGCAGATATTATCAGCAGCCTGCAAGAACAAGACAAAGGCGCTGCGTGGCGACAGCTTGCGTTGATGGATCAGCATGGCGTTGCCGCTGGCTGGACAGGTGATGAAAACGTTCCGGTTGCTGAGATGCGAATGAGTGATGGTTTGCTGATTGCAGGCAATATGCTGGCGAACCGAGAGGTTATTCCCGCCATGGAGGCGGCCTATCTTGAGACTCGTCAGCGTAAAGACATGGCTAGCGCTTTGATAGCCGCGCTAAGTGCTGCTCAGCAGCAGGGCGGGGATCATCGTGGCACGCTATCAGCTGCTCTGAAAGTACGCGCCCCAGGCGGCTTGCCCTTCGATTTGCGAATCGATTATGCCCCTAACGCGATTACTGCACTGAGCGAACTTCACCTACGTATTGAACAGGATGGTGATTTTCAGTCGTTTCTTGCTCGTCTGCCCACGGCTAGCTATCCGCATCGTTATTAAGAAACCTCTGATTAACTATTGCGTTTGGCCATACTGCGTTAAAAATCGCCTCGTGCGCGAGTCCGATCAAAATGCTCATTTACAAACCGTAAACTGCGCTTTTTCGTTGATTTTTGCCTTGTCTGGCCTGCACTCATCACATTAATCAGAGGCTCCTTAATCATCACCACGTTGTTTAGACATAAGTCTAAAAACTGAGAATACCCAAAAATTTAACCTTTTATTCTGACTGAGTTTTTTGTTTTCCCAGTCGAAACGCCTTTTCGTCCGCCTCCTCAAAGGTTTGACAGCTTGTTTGACACTCCCATAGGCTATTTATCATGATAAATAGCTGTGTTGTGCTGCTCACCAAACAATCAATAACCTCTTGAGGCAACCATGGCGCTTTCTTTTACCCAGGCTGGGCAACAGGCTTGGAAGTGGCTGGAAGATGCCGCTAAGTTTAGCGAAACCGACAATATTGAACGCGATGGCGTTACCCGTCGCTGCGCTACCCCTGAACATCGCGCTGTGCTGGATGAACTTGCAACGTGGATGAAAGGTATGGGCATGTCCGTGCGCATGGATAACGCCGCCAATCTGATCGGTCGTTATGCCAGTCCGCAGGCCGGTGCCCGTACGCTGTTGCTCGGGTCGCACCAGGACACCGTTCCTAATGGCGGCAAGTACGATGGCATGATGGGCGTTATTCTGCCCCTTGCCTTGGTGAGCTACCTGTATGAAAACGCAATTGAAATGCCCTTTCACATTGATGTGGTGGCGTTTAGCGACGAGGAGGGGACCCGATTCAGCTCTACCTTGCTTGGCTCTAAAGTGTTGGCGGGCACGTTTGAACCAGGGATGCTTGAAGCCCGCGATGATCAGGGCATAACACTTGGGCAAGCGCTGGCTGACTTTGGTTGTGACACCCAGCGTATCGACGCCGACCGATACCTATCGGAAGACGTGATCGCTTTTATCGAAACACATATCGAGCAGGGCCCGCAGCTTGAGCAGGCTGATGTGGCGGTGGGTGTGGTCAGTGCGATCACCGGAATCGAACGCCACGAGATAACTGTTAAGGGCATGGCTGGTCACGCCGGAACTGTTCCCATGGATATGCGCCAGGATGCACTGGTAGGTGCTGCCGGCGTCATCCAATTGGTCGATAAGCTATGCAAAAGCACCAATGAACTCGTCGGTGTCGTGGGCAAGATTGAGAATGCCCCTAATGGCGTCAATGTCATCCCTCAAACCACAACCTTGAGCATTGAGTTGCGCTCGCCGGACGATGCAATTCGCCGCCAAGCAAGAACTCAACTGTTAAGCCAAATTGACGCGTCCCTGAAAGCCTTGAACCTTGGCTTTGAGCATCGTCACACCTATGAACAACCTGCTGTTCAATGCGCCGAGCACCTTATCGATACCATGCAGAGCGCGCTTAATGATGCCCAGATTGAGCCACGGGTGCTGTTCAGCGGCGCAGGCCACGATGGGTTAGCCATGGCCGACCTGTGTGATATCGGCATGCTATTTGTTCGTTGTCGCGGCGGTATCAGCCACCATCCCAGCGAAGCGATCAAGCCTGAGGATCTCGGCGTTGCCCTTGAGGTTCTCTTACACACCTGCCAGCGACTCGCCCAAAAGCAATAGCTACCTTCCTTGTATCACAACGTTTGTCCAACTAGCTCAACATAAAGCCAAAAAAATCATAAGGGTTGATTATGAGCCAACAACAGCAAGTTTCAGACGCGAAAGCCCCTGCATCAGGTAAGTGGTACAAGCAGGTACCGGACCCGATGGTGCTGATTTTCTTCATTCTGGTCGCTGCCTACCTAATGACGTTTATCGTGCCCGCAGGAGAGTTTGAACGTCAGACTGTCGATGGTCGTACGACGGTTATTCCTGAGTCTTTCATGTACTTGTCAGATGTTGCGAATCTGCATTTTTTCAAGATTTTCGTCGCCATACCGGAAGGTCTGATTAACGCGTCGCAATTTCTGTTTATCGTGTTTATTGCTGGTGGTCTGTTTCATATTCTGCAGCGGACAGGGGCGCTGGAAAATGCCATTGGTGTCGCCGTTCATCGCGTCGGTGCTGAAAACAGCGTTAAGAGCCGCAACCTGATTATTGCTGCAGGCACTTTTATCTATGGCTTCTTTGGCGTTGCTGTCGGTTTCGAGAATAATATCGCGCTCGTGCCTATTGGTGTGCTGATTGCCTCTGCCATTGGCTGCTCTCGTTTAGTCGGCGTTGTGATGGCTGTCGGTGGCATTGGCATCGGATTCGCTTTATCCCCGATCAATCCATATACCGTAGGCGTTGCGCAAGGTATCGGTGAGTTACCAACGTTTTCAGGCTGGTGGTTGCGTACCTTAATGGTCATCGCGTGTCTGGCAACCTTGTCGCTTTTTATCTGCCGCTACGTTGTCAACATGGATTATCACGATGATACCCCGGCCGAGCTAACTAAGCGTCTCGAAGACTACACCTTGACCCGCAAGAACATCATCACGCTAGCCATTTTCATTACTGGCCTGATTATTATGCTAATCGGTGTTTTCACCCGCGATTGGTACATTAATGAAATTGCCGCCATGTTCCTGTTAATGGCGATTGTTATTGGGCTCACTAACGGTCTGGGAGCCAATGCGCTGGTCAGGCAGATGATGGAAGGGGCGTCATCCGTAACGGCAGGGGCGCTGGTGATTGGTGTCGCCGCTTCCATTCAGGTGATCCTTCAGGATGCTCATATCATCGACACTATCGTTAACTCACTTAGCTCTCTGGTGGGGGATATGCCCACTGCCGTGGCGGCTATCGCTTCAAGTGTTATTCAAGGGGTAATCAATTTGTTCATCCCCGGAGGGTCTGGCCAGGCATTGGTGACCATGCCTATTTTGATCCCTTTAGCAGACTTAATTGGCATGAGCCGTCAACTGATGATCACATCATTTCAGGTGGGTGATGGTTTGACTAACCTGATTGTTCCGACTTCGGGTGGCACTTTGGCCATGCTGGCGCTGGGCAAGGTCTCATACGCTCAGTGGCTACGCGTTATTACTCCTTTGTTAGCACTGGTTTATGTGATGTGCTGGGCGGCATTGGTGCTGGGCTATTATGTAGGTTACTAAGCAATTACGCTCGGCTATCAACTAAGCACCGATGTATTTGCGATAGAGGGGGAGAGCTCAGATGGGCTCTCCCCCTTTGGTCTGCCGTTATGCAGATCAGCGCTAAAGAAATCCCACGATTTTCCGATAATTAATTAAGATGTATGAAACCACCAAACCGTAACAAGAGTCTGCCATGTCAAAATCACCTGCACTGTTGCTCGCTACGATACTACTCAGCCTGACCACCTATGCCCAGGCTTCCGTTCAAGCGGCAGAATCGGCGGCGTTGGCGTGGTTAGAATCAATTGATAACGGTGAGTACCAGCAAGCCTGGGAAGCCTCTTCGCCGTTACTTAAAGCGCCGCTTTCATCTTCCATGTTGGCTCGCACGGTAGAGTTAGCACGTAACGAGTTCGGGCAAGTTGAGTCAAGGCGGCGCATACGAGCTTCCAGGTATACATCAATGCCGGGCGCGCCTGATGGCGACTACATGGTCTTTGTTTTTCAAACCCGTTTTGAAAATAAAGCACGGGGCATTGAAACCGTAACCCCCCACCTGGAAAACGGGACGTGGCGTGTTAGCGGCTATTATGTAAACTGATGTTTTCTCCATATGTTACTGCTGTTTGCTTTCACTTCTTTGCTGCGTTTGCCGCTTAACCGCAGCGCAAATTAGTGACTCGGGCAAAGGCACTACGATAGCTGGTCGGCAAAATCGTGGTTAGTGTCGCGGTGGCCAGCTTCATCTGCACGAACGGCGATGACTACTTCGCGCAATCGCGCATCTTGTGGCAGGTTCCAGTAGTCAATGGCGATCTGTGGTGCGGGGATGTTCTCATATTCGCCGCTGTCGATACCTTCAAGGTATTCGGTATAGCTATAAACCGCTTCTTCTTCTAAATAGCCGACGACTCGATGAGCCGTTTTGCTTGAGCATAGGTAAAGCAGGAAAAAGAGGTTATAGAAAACACCTTGTGCCACCATGATGATGAATCGCTCGAAGCGATTGGGTTTTGCGACCTCAATAAACGTCATTAAGTGCATGCGTTCATTTTCAGCTTCATCTAGCAGTGTGCGAATCCAGCCGTCATCATCTTTAATGCGCCTTATTGAATGCAGGTGTTGAATCGCTCCTCCTACCATGCCAGGCACAGCGGCGACAGTTTCTAAGATGACCGCTCTGTGACCATAACGGCCCGCAAAAAACACATCAGCGAAAAAGCGCATAAATCGCACTAAACGATAGGCGATGCGATCAGAAAGCCCGCGTGGCTGGTAGTGCGTCTGTTTCGTATCGGTTTCGTTTGAGTGGTCATCGTTGGTGCGCATCGTTGTGCTCCTTATCTAAAATGTTCTAGCAGTACGACTTCTGTATAAGAGCGTGGTTCACCTCATCAGGCTAAACAGTTAAAAAAACGAGTGTTTACTATTATTGATTTATGGCGCGTCCATCCAGGCGTGCTACGTTGAATGAGATACCTGTGAGAGTCGCTAGTTATTCGTAGGCTGTACGAAATATAGGTTTTGTGAAACAAGATGGCATTGAGGCGGTCTTTAGTACAAGGCGTTCTTTGATATAAGGCGGGCTCTGATACAGATAGCTAGGCAATAGCGCGGAGCGCGGGGAGCTAATATGCAAGCCCTTTCTCTCAAATCGCATTGGCTTTGGATACTGCTGGCGGGTGTCATGATGGCCACATTGTCAGTTGCTTGGCAGGCGGTGGCGCAGAACGGTGATAGAACCGCGTTGGTGCTTCACGTTGAGGGAGCCATCGGCCCAGCAACCAAAGACTATTTTGAGCGTGGCCTTAAGCGTGCCCAAGAGCAAGGCAGTGAGCTGGTTATCGTTGAGCTAAACACGCCAGGTGGGCTGGTTGAAACCACCCGTGACATGATTCAAACCATGCTCAACGCTGACATTCCAGTCGTCATGTATGTCTCCCCCAGCGGTGCGCGTGCGGCAAGCGCGGGTACCTATCTGCTTTATGGCAGTCATGTAGCAGCCATGGCGCCTTCTACTCATCTTGGCTCAGCGACGCCCGTACAGATGGGCAGCCCTGGTTTTTCTAGGGAGGCAGAAGATGACAATGGTGACACGTCAGATTCTGCACGTGAGAGCAGTGCCATGGAGCGGAAGGTTCTCGAAGATGCCGTTAGTTTTATTCGTGGTCTGGCAGAGCGCCATGGCCGCAATGCGGATTGGGCTGAAGAAGCGGTGCGCGATGCGGTAAACCTAACGGCTACGGAAGCGCTTGAACTAAACGTTATCGATGTGGTGGCACGAGATATCGATGACCTGCTGACACAGCTAGAAGGCATGACAGTGGCGATGGAGCGTGGCGATGTCACCTTGGTGACAGAGCACCTGACAGTCGAGCGTTTTGATCCTGACTGGCGTACCCAGCTGCTGTCGTTTATTACCAATCCAAATATTGCTTATTTCTTGATGATTATTGGCTTCTATGGGCTGATTTTTGAACTCTCTAGCCCAGGGAGTCTTTTTCCCGGCACGATCGGCGTAATTTCGCTGCTGTTAGCGATGTTTGCTTTTCAGTTATTGCCTATCAATTATGCAGGACTTGCGTTAGTGGTCGTGGGGATCGCGCTGATGGTGGGAGAGGCGTTGCTACCTAGTTTTGGCGTGTTAGGGGTAGGTGGGCTTGTGGCTTTCGTGCTGGGCTCAGTGATGCTAATGGATGCTGAGTACTTGGCTATATCAGTACCCTTAATTGGCGGGGTAGCCTTAATTTCAGGAGGCTTAATGCTGTGGACACTGATGCGCTTCGCAACGTTGCGTCGCCGCCCGGCACACAGTGGTGCTGAACAGTTGATCGGCGAAGAGGCGGTAGCACTCGAGGATTTTAATACCCGCGGCCACGTCCGCCTGCATGGCGAGCGTTGGAATGCGGTGTCTGACGTTCCCGTCAAACAGGGAGATACTTTGAAGGTAATACGGCTTGATGGATTAACTGTGCATGTGGCTCCTCATGTAGCTCCCCATTAACGAGAAACCAACTGCTAAGCGAGGTGCGCAATGATTGTTTCCTATTTTGTTCCCGTCGTACTTGTGGTGATGCTATTGGCCGCCTCTATTCGTATTCTTCCGGAATATAAACGAGGCGTTGTCTTTTTCCTGGGGCGTTATCAAACGGTGAAAGGACCAGGTCTTGTGATTGTGATTCCTGGGGTGCAGAAAATGGAAGTGGTTGATCTGCGGGTCATCACCATGGATGTGCCGGAGCAGGATGTGATTTCCCAGGATAACGTAACGGTTAAGGTCAATGCCGTGCTGTATTTTCGCGTGGTTGATCCAGAGAAGGCGATTATTCAGGTAGAAAACTTCACTCAGGCGACCAGTCAGCTCGCTCAGACAACGCTTCGTTCGGTGCTAGGTAAGCATGATCTTGATGAGATGCTTTCAGAGCGGGACAAGCTTAATGATGATATCCAGGAAATTATCGATACTCAGACAGAGGCTTGGGGGATCAAAGTTGCCAACGTCGAGATTAAACACGTGGATTTGGATGAGAGCATGATCCGTGCGATTGCGCGCCAAGCAGAGGCTGAGCGTGAACGTCGCGCTAAGGTTATCCACGCGGAAGGGGAGCTTCAGGCATCAAGGAAACTCGTTGAAGCAGCCAATGTGATGCAGGAAAATTCGGCTGCTCTGCAGCTTCGCTATCTGCAAACCATGAGCGATATGAGTAACAAAAACGCATCGACGATAGTCTTCCCGTTGCCAATGGACATCATGGAAGCCTTTAAGGACATGAAGGCCAAACATAAGGCGTCAGCGCCGGATAATAAACAAGACGATGCTTAGAATAAACATGAAATAACCCGCTGCCAGTTGGCTGCTTTAGCACGTTCAACTTTAGCTCGTGGGCTAATCAGCACAGCTGGCGGCGGTTAATCTGCCAACGCCGACTTTTCAAAAGCTGGCCTGCTAAGAGGCTAAGCGCAGCGCAAAGCCAATCAGTAGCGTGCCAAATACCCAGTTCTGTATTTTTTGCTTTGTTTGATTGCCTGCAACCCAGCGCTGCATTTTTGCTCCAATGCAGGCGTATACGGCATCGTACAGTAGCCCTACGCTCACCATCATGATTCCTAGCAGAGTGAACTGAAGGGGAACTGACCCCTGTTCGGCATGGACAAACTGCGGCAGTAACACCGAGCAAAAAAGTAGCGATTTGGGGTTTAATAGATTCGTTAGCAACCCACGTCGCCACGCCATGTAATAGCTGCCGTTAAGTGGCACTTGTTGTTGATTTATCGATGTACGAGGTTGCGTCCGAATAAACTGCAAAGCCAGCCAAACCAAGTAGGCAGCACCAACGTAGCGAACCACATCAAATAGCCATGGTGCGGCAATAAAAAGTGCTGCCAATCCTAACCCTGCCAAGGCGACATGCGCGCCTCTGGCAATTGCCAACCCTAGCGCGGTGGCCAGCCCGTGGCCACGACCAAGGGTGCTGCTGGTATGCAGCACGAGCAGCATATCAGGGCCGGGTATTAGGTAAACGATGGCTAAAGCGCCTATAAAAAGCCCGAACTCCATGGTTGCGTCCTGTTAGTGACAAATCGCGTTGAGAGGAGGCTCATGGTAACGTTAAAGCGCTGAGCGTTATCTTGTCATTTACACCTATAAGAATTATTTTTTTGCTATTTTGTGCCAATTTTAATAATGGAAATAATGATATATGCCAAATTCCAAGTTGGATGCTACTGACCGCCGACTGCTTGCGTTGCTCCAAGGTGATGCGCGTTTAACGAATGTAGAGCTAGCCGAGAAGGTGAACTTGTCACCGTCTCCCTGCTTACGCCGTGTGCGGCGCTTGGAAGCCAGCGGCATTATTCGTGGCTATCATGCCGAGCTTGATCGCCGAAGCGTTGGGTTGGAGCTAACCGTGTTTGTTGGTATTAAGGTGGAGCGACACCATGAAGAGCAGGCAAACGCCTTCCGTGAAGCCGTCGTGAAATTACCTGAAGTGGTAACAGCACACCTTGTATCTGGTGAATCAGATTTTCTGCTACAAGTCGTGGTGCCGAGTTTGGTTGCTTATGATGCATTCTTGACCGGTACACTGCTGCGTTTGCCAGGGGTAAGCGATATCCGCAGCAACTTTGCCATTCAGCCGGTGAAGGAGTACGGAATTTTGCCGCTAACTGACTGAGATAAAGAGGCTATGGCTTGGTTGGCGTGGTGCTTGGCTATTGCAATTGAGACGTTGTTGGGCATCTAACTGCATTGCGCAAGATTCGGGTAGGCTTGGTGGCATGGGGTGGTTAAGCTTGCCCTATATTCTGATTGCCCTGTGCTTTCCCTCGTTTAGCTCCGATGAGAACGTCTTTATGAATGATTATGCCCGTATCGAAAAAGCGATGGCCTATATGGTGGCCAATGCCGCCAGCCAGCCAAGTTTGGAAACAGTGGCGGCGCAAGTGCATTTGAGTGCTTACCATTTCCAGCGGCTATTTTGTCGTTTTGCGGGTATCAGCCCCAAGCGCTTTTTACAGGCGCTGACCTTGGAGCGGGGCAAACAGCTAATCGCATCGTCAGAAAGCCTTACCAATACCGTGCATGAACTAGGGCTGAGCGGCGGCTCGCGGCTTTATGATCACTTTGTACAGTTAGAAGCGGTCACTCCGGGTGAGTTTAAACGCCAAGGAGAGGGGCTAGAGATTGCGTATGGGGTGCATCCCACGCCTTTTGGCGAGATGTTAGTGGCGATGACACCGAGAGGGATTTGTCGAATGGCCTTTGTGGTGTCAACCAGCCAGGAAGCGCTGCTGGCGCAACTAGCGAAACAGTGGCCGCGCAGTACGCTCTGCCATCGCCCTGACACCACTCGTTATGCGGTAGAGGCCCTGTTTACAACATCTACTAAAACGACGTGCGCTAACCATTCGCCTGCCACGCTGTCGCTCCACGTGAGCGGTACTAATTTCCAGATTGCCGTATGGCGCGCGCTGCTCACCATTCCTGAAGGGCAGTTGGCGAGCTACTCGCAAATTGCCCAGGCACTAGGCACGCCGAAATCATCACGAGCGGTGGGTAATGCGGTAGGCGCTAACCCCATTGCACTTTGGATTCCCTGCCATCGGGTAATCCAACAAAGCGGTGCGCTAGGCGGCTACCGCTGGGGCATTGAAACGAAGCAGCAGGTGCAGGCGTGGGAAGCGGCCCAGCATTCTCCCTTGCTCGAGCCGCATTAACTCTGAATTAATGCCCAAACACCGACCAACCGGTGTGTTGGACAAACATTTCCAACGCGCGTGTGCCCAATAGGCTATTGCCGTATTTATCCAGTCCGGGTGACCAGACGGCCAGCGAACCACGCCCAGGTGCAATAGCCAAAATCCCACCGCCTACGCCACTTTTGCCGGGCAGGCCAACGCGGAAGGCAAACTCCCCCGACGCATCGTAGTGGCCGCACATCATCATTAGTGAATTAATTCGGCGCGCCCGCTGAGGCGATACCACGCGTAAATTGCTCGGCTGATTGACGCCGTCAGAGGCCAAAAACAGCCCAGCGTGGGCAAGTTGATCGCAGCTCATGGCAATCGCACACTGGTGAAAGTAGGTGCCGAGCACCTTGTCGACATCATGACGCAGGCGGCCAAAGGCTTTCATAAAATGAGCCAGTGAGGCGTTGCGGTCTTTATGCTGCATTTCGGAAGCCGCTACCTGATGGTCAAAACAGATACTGTTATCGTCGGCGATGTAGCGCACAAAACTAAGAATTTCTGCCAGTGTCTCTTTAGGCTCGTGACCCATCATGATGGCGTCAACGATTGCAATCGCCCCAGCATTAATAAACGGATTGCGTGGTTTGCCGCCTTCATGTTCCAACTGAACAATGGAGTTGAACGGGTCGCCAGAAGGCTCTCTCCCGACCTGCGACCATAACCCGTCGCCCCATTTTCCAAGCGCAATGGTTAGAGTGAAGACCTTGGAAATGCTTTGAATCGAAAAAGGGGTGGTGGCGCAGCCCGCAGAGTAACGTTGGCCGTCTACCGTGGCCAGGCTAATGGCAAACTGGTGAGGATCCACATGAGCAAGCTGAGGAATGTAGTCGGCCACTTTGCCCCGTTCGGTTTCAAGGGCTAGCTCGGCGACAATATTATTGAGTAATTCTTGCATCTAATACGTATTCGTTTGGCAGCGTGAGGCGCTACCCTAGCGGAAATTAGCAAGCTTGTCTGCTGAAACCCCATCCCTTGCGTACAGAGTTCTCTCAGTATTAAATGCACACAGCTCCTCTTTTCGTATACCGCCTCTAGGAGGCATATACGTAAAGCCTTATATTGATACAAAAGGTGGCCATGATGCTCAAACAGCGGCCTCTCTTCCTGGCAGCGGGGATAGCGATTGGGCTGTCTTTATCAGGATGCAGCTCAAGTGGTGGTGGCGGCGGCGGTCAGCACGCATCAGGCAGTTCGCCATCTCGTCCTAGTCCTGCTCCTCTCGAACCTGGGCTGGTTCGTGTTGCAGTGGCTGACAGCGCCTTTGATGTCGCCACGATTACCAGCGCTGAGCGAGTAATAGACAGCTTAGATGTCCATACCAACACGACAGATGTTAGTGGTGTTGATGAGTGGCATGGTAATGCGGTGGCCTCGACGATTACCGGAGGTTCGTTGGGGAGTGCGCGTCTTGATCTGCTCAAAGTTGAAGACGGCCAAGGAGATACTTTTAGCAATGCGCTTGATTACGCCATAGGTGAAGCGGCACTCAGGGGCGCACGCGTAATCAATGCAAGTTTCTCTCGTCGCCTTGAAGCGAGCGACCCTCGGCTTTCATTTAATGGCGTATCTTCCGGAGCATCGTTTCAGCGGGTAGTGGATGCGAATGATGGCAAAGGAGCCGTTTACGTGGTCAGCGCTGGCAATAGTGGCGGCGCTATCGATACTCAGGGCAACGCTATTTATGATAGGCACCCCGATTTGTATCGCATGATGCTCATTGCGGTAGGTACGACAGAAGATGGTTCGATTCATCCACTCAGTAGCTATCCAGGTGATGATAGTCGTCTACAAGAGCGCACAGTAGGCGCTGAATATGCTAATCGCCAGGAAGAGGCTCAAGGGACGTCTATTTCTGCAGCGCGTGTCTCCGAATATGCGGCGGGAATAGTTGCTCAGTGGCCTCATCTGACGGCTCGGGAAGCAAGCCAGCGGCTGCTGGATACCGCACGACAGGACAATGAGTTATTTCAGCACAATAGTTGTGGCGAAACAGGCACTTTGAATTGCGGCGCTTACTATCTAGGCCAGGGCGAAGCAGATATCGATGCAGCGCTAGCGCCAGAAGGTGAGCTGGTGGTAAGCCAGAGCCAGCGTATATCTGAAGGTGGTGAGTCGGCGGATAGTTCGTTTATGCAGCTGTCCGGTGCTTATGGCAATGCGGTAGCGGCGTCTGGTGTGCTTGATAATGTAGCGGTATTCGATGCGCTCGGGCGTGATTACCAACTCAACCTTGGTTTGCATGCTCAGCCGCGCACACGGCGTGCGATACAGCTCCGTGATCAAATGGAGCAGCTGTCTCAGGCATCTGCCTATGCGAAACAGACGCAATCCATCGAGCAGGGGAATTACCGTTTTACGTCTAGCAATAACAGTATGGGTGATGTCTTGAGTAGTCGTTTCGACGGTACTTTTGGTGACGTACAGTTGAGCGCATTTAGCTTTGCTGGCGACCAGCCTGATCCCATGAGTGGCTATATGGAGTCGGCCATGATGCCGATGATCTCCTTTCAAGCAGGGTCTGAATTGACCCAGGCATTTGAGTCAGTCAATGGTGTAAAAACCCGCTATCCGCTGGGTGAGCAGCTAAGCTTGACGGCCTCCCACTGGGTCGGTGGTGTAAACAGCATGGAGAGTCACAGCGACTACCGTGCAAACCGTTCAGACGTAGGACTGGCACTTCAGGTGTCACCTGCCCTTAGTGTTAGTGGTTATGTAGGCCAGTTAGATGAGCAGCAAGGCCTGTTGGGGGCCAGTGGCAGCGGAGCCCTGGGGTTGGGCGAGCAAAACCAAATGGCGTTTGCAGGCATTGGCTTACAGGCAGCATTTAATAATGGTTTTAGCGGTTTTGCAGAGTTTGAGCAGGGGCGAGGCAGCGCTGTCGGCAGCGGTCTATTGACCCGAATAGATGATATAAAGGCACAGCAAATGGCGTTGGGCGTACAGTGGTCTGGAAGCGGTCAGCGTGCCGATGAACGCGCTGCATTTACCCTCCGCCAGCCACTGCGGATCGCTAGCGCAAATGCACTCTTCGATGTGCCAGTAGGGCGTCGCTTAGACGGTAGTGTCATCCGCGAGACTCGCAGTGCCTCGCTTGAGCCTTCAGGCCGTCAATTGGATATTGAGCTGGGGTACGCATTCCCGACGAGTGACCGCAGCCTGTGGCAGTTTAATCTGTTGCATACACTTGAACCAGGCCATGATGCTGATGCCCCAAGCGATTCCGCTGCGATGGTAAATTACACTTACGCTTGGTAATTGGCAGTCTATGACCACATTGATGATTCAGGGCACCACCTCGGATGCGGGCAAAAGCACGGTGGTTGCCGGGCTTTGTCGCGTGTTAACGCGTCGTGGTATTTCAGTCGCGCCATTTAAACCGCAAAACATGGCACTCAATAGTGCTGTCACTAGCGACGGCGGTGAAATTGGCCGCTCCACTGCACTACAAGCTCAGGCGGCGGGGGTGGTTCCCCATAGTGATATGAACCCGGTGCTGTTAAAGCCGGAAACCGATCGTGGTGCCCAAGTGATTTTACGCGGCAAGGTGCATGGCCATATGGATGCACTGGATTACCATGCGTTTAAGCGCACGGCGAAAGAGAGCGTCATGGCGGCATGGCAGGCCTTGGAAAGCCGCTTTGATGTGATCATTGCCGAAGGCGCGGGCAGTCCGGCGGAAATCAATCTGCGTAAAGGCGACATCGCCAATATGGGCTTTGCCGAAGCTGCCGACTGCCCGGTATTGTTGGTGGGCGATATTGACCGTGGCGGTGTGTTTGCTCAGCTAGTAGGAACGCTGGCGCTATTAAGCGACAGCGAGCAGGCACGCACGAAAGGATTTATTATTAACCGTTTCCGGGGCGATATTGCCCTGCTTGAACCAGGGCTTGAGTGGTTAGAAACGCGGACTGGCAAGCCGGTGCTGGGTACGTTGCCTTACCTGCAGGGCCTGCTGTTGGACGCTGAAGATAGCATTGGCCTAGTTCACGCTGAAAAGGCTAATCACACCCTTAAGGTCATTGTTCCCACGCTACCGCGTATCAGCAATCACACGGATTTTGACCCGCTTCGTTTACACCCTCAGGTATCGCTAAGCTTTGTGGAGCCAGACCAACCGATTCCGCCTGCTGATGTGATTATACTGCCCGGTAGTAAAAGCACCGCCAGCGATTTGGCGTGGCTAGCACGCCAGGGCTGGGGAGATGCCATTGCCCGCCATCTGCGCTACGGCGGAAAGGTACTGGGAATTTGCGGTGGTTTTCAAATGCTGGGCGAGTGGGTAGATGACCCAGACGGCCTGGAAGGCGTGCCTGGGAGGGTAGCAGGCTTGGGGCTGTTGCAGGTGTCCACGCGTATGGTCGCGGGTAAGCAGCTGCGAAATGTCAGTGGTGTCATGGTGGGGCAAGAAGCGACAGTGACGGGCTACGAAATTCACAATGGCGTGAGCAGCGGGGCTGCACTCAATCGGCCGCTGTTTGATTTAGGTAGCCACGTGGATGGGGCTATCAGCATAGATGGCCAAGTGATGGGGACTTACCTGCATGGGTTGTTTGATCACCCCGATGCCTGCCAAGCGCTGCTTACTCAGTTAGGCCTAGAAAGTGCGACACCCGTCGATTATCGCGCCCATCGTGAGCAAGCGCTGGAACGACTGGCAGACACGCTGGAAGCGCACTTGGATATTGAGGCCATCTTGGCGATGGTAAGGGCGCATTAAGCGCCCAGAATGCTTGAGGATTATTCTTGCGGTGGACGCTTTGCCATCAAGGTGATTTCGACGGTGCTACCCCCGCAAATGTTAGGTGACTCTGTGCAGGTGCGTGCCGGGTAGCGTCCAGGTTCAAAAAACTCCGCGTAGATACTGTCTAATGCATTGATCTGCCTTAAGTCAGCAAGGTGGATGTCTACCCGTACAATATCCGCTAGGCTGCCACCTTCTTGCTCTAGCATGCGTTCAAGTTCGCGCATGACGAGGCGAGTTTCTTCTTTGACATCTCCACGGGTGGCTTTGCCGTTAGAAAGATCAGTAACGGTCAGCCCTGAAATAAACACATAGTGATCATCGATAACCATGTGACTACCAGGGAAACTCGGTTTGGGTAACGTGGGATCGTCGATATACTGCGGCATTGGCTCTCCTTAGCGACAAATAAGCGAGTCGCGATTAGTGCGACTCTGCCACTAGAGTGTAGTTGCTTTGGGAAAAGAGGGTGGTGCTAGCGATAGCTTTGCTCTAGGCTGGCGAGCTTTTAAGGTTTTGCCCGTTGTTGGTGTGATTTTAAATCCTCATGAGAGAGCGTAATGAAGGTAGTCCATATTAGTCAGAGCGCCCCGCGTGATGCATGTTTGGCAACCCTGTGTGCCAATGTATACGGTCAGCAAGCTGGGTTAACGCCACTGGTGGTTTTTACCGGCACGAAAAATGTGCTGTTCGACCAAGAAGCAGCTCGTTTGCTAGCGGGTGTTGATGGTGATGGCAAGCCTTTGGCACTGGCATTGCTGGTGTTGGATGAGGCTGGCGAGGGCATGACGGTAACTCACGCCTGCGAGTTTGTTGATGGCGCTAAAGCGCGCTTAATCAGTGAGCTAAGTCTTAAGGCGCCGCTACGCGTTGAGGTAAGCGATGCTGGCCAAGAAGCGTTTTACCAGCAGTGTGGTATCAAGCGTTGGTTTGATGGGGAAAATGGGCAACGTGTTGGTTTAGGCGCCCGTCATCCTGCTAAGCATAGCGATGAACTGACGCCCACGCTGAGCCTGGATGAAGCGCTAATACTGCGCCGATTTAAGCATGACCCCACTGCATTTGCTGAGGCTAAGGATGCGTTTTTGTCAGGTCTCAACAGCTTTCCTGCAACGCTTTAGGCTGGAAAGCAACAAGGCGTTCCATTTTATGCAACGAACTTGCACGCTGACGTCATGATGTTGTCCATTTTCCTGGGTAAAATAGCGGTATGTTTTATCTTTAATTAAAGGGAAGGGCGTATGGCGCTGGCAATAATGGATACTACTACCCGCTATGGTGTCGTCAGTAAGGCGCTGCACTGGGGGATGGCACTGCTATTTGTTTGGCAGTTTAGCGGTGCAGCTGCCCGGGTATTTTTGGAAGATACGGCGTTGGAATCTTTCCTGTGGGGTACCCACCGCACGGTAGGGGTTACCTTGATGCTGTTGGTGTTGTTACGTGCGGTGTGGGCGTTAATTAATACATCACGCCGCCCGCCATCCGTGAGTGTTATGGCTAAATTTGGCCATTTGGTTCTATATGGGCTAATGATTGCGGTGCCGACCATCGCGCTGATTCGTCAGTATGGCTCAGGTCGCGCACTGGATGTATTTGGTATCAATTTAATGCCTGGCTTTGAAGGCGAGCGCATTGATTGGATGGTGAATTTGGGTGGTCTGCTGCATGGTGAACTCGGTTGGGCGCTGCTGGCGTTGATTGTGGGCCATGTCGTGATGGCTATCTTGCACCGTAAACTAACCAATCATGATGTAGTGTCACGCATGACGTAACACCGGATAACCTGTATTTATCATGTTTCAAAATGGGCGCGCTCAATCGAACGCGCCCATTTTTTTGGCTAACGATGTTAGGCGAGGTGCTAGCATTATCCGTCTTGATGAGATGCTACTTGGCTAGCTCACGCATGGCTGTCTCCAGCCCTTCCATGGTCATGGGATACATGCGGTCATCGATAACGTCACGAATTAACTGGGTCGAATAGGTGTACTCCCAGGCACGGGGTGGCATGGGGTTTAACCACGCCAAGCGTGGAAACGTATCAGCCAAGCGCTTTAGCCACACGCCACCTGGTTCGTCATTGAAGTGCTCCACGCTGCCGCCAGAGTGAGTAACTTCGTAAGGCGACATGGCGGCATCACCGACTACCACCACCTGATAGTCCGCCCCGTAGGTGTGCAACACATCCATGGTCGGGATGCGTTCGTTACGGCGACGCATGTTATTGCGCCAAACCCCTTCGTAAAGGCAGTTGTGGAAGTAATAATGTTCCAAGTGTTTGAATTCGGAACGTGCCGCTGAGAATAACTCTTCGCAGACGCGAATATGATCATCCATCGATCCGCCGACATCTAAAAACAGCAGCACTTTAACCGCATTATGACGTTCGGGGCGCATTTGAATGTTGAGCAACCCTGCATCCCGCGCGGTTTCGCGGATAGTGCTGTCCACATCAAACTCGTCCAGCGCTCCTTGGCGGGCAAACTTGCGCAGCCGCCGTAAGGCCATTTTGATATTGCGGGTGCCCAGTTCAAGCGAGTCATCGTAATCGCGAAAACGTCGCTCGTCCCAAACTTTGGTAGCGCGACGGTGGCGCGAACCATCCTGGCCAATACGTATGCCTTCGGGGTTGTAACCATACGCTCCAAAAGGGCTGGTGCCACCCGTGCCAATCCACTTGTTGCCGCCCGCGTGGCGCTCTTTTTGCTCTTCCAGGCGCTTTTTAAAGGTCTCAATCAGCTCTTCAAGACCACCTAACGACTCAATTTTGGCTTTCTCTTCGTCGCTGAGCTGCTTTTCAAATTCGCGTCGCAGCCACTCATCGGGAATGAGCGCCTCGATTGCCGAATCCATGTCTTCAAGGCCTTTAAACCAGGCGGCAAAGGCGCGATCAAAGCGGTCAAAGTAGCGCTCATCTTTGACCATGACCGTACGCGCCACTTGATAAAACGCTTCCATATCGGCAAACACGACGCCACGTTCGACCACGGCGTGAAGATCAAGTAATTCGCGTAGAGAAACGGGCACACCGGCACGTTTGAGGGCATCAAACAGACCAATAAACATGGCTTAACGCCCCGTACTCTTTTGGCGACGCATCATAAACGCCAGACGCTCCAGCAGGTGAGTATCCTGCTCATTTTTAACTAGTGCGCCTGCCATCGGCGGTAGGGCTTTGGTTGGGTCGCGGTGATAGAGTGCTTCCTGGGCCAGTTCATCGGCCATGAGCAGCTTGAGCCAATCCACTAGCTCCGAAGTGGAGGGCTTTTTCTTGAGGCCTGGGGCGTTGCGCAGGTCGAAAAACACTTCCAAAGCTTCGCCGACCAGCCTGGGGGCGATATCCGGAAAGTGAACATCCACAATCGCCTGCATGGTCTCGCGGTCGGGGAATTCGATGTAATGGAAAAAGCAGCGACGCAGGAAGGCATCGGGCAACTCTTTTTCGTTATTCGAGGTGATCACGATAATCGGGCGTTGCTCGGCACGAATGGTTTCGCCGGTTTCATAAACATGAAACTCCATACGATCCAGCTCTTGCAGCAGGTCGTTGGGAAACTCGATATCCGCTTTGTCGATTTCATCAATCAGCAGTACCACACGCTCGCCTGCGGTGAAAGCTTCCCACAGCTTGCCGGGCTTGATGTAGTTACCTACGTTTTCCACGCCTTCAACGCCTAGCTGGGAATCGCGCAGGCGGCTGACCGCATCATACTCATAAAGCCCTTGAGCGGCTTTGGTGCTGGACTTGATATGCCAAGTAATCAGCTTAGTGCCCAGGGATTCAGCGAGTTCCTCGGCCAGCAGTGTTTTACCGGTACCGGGTTCACCTTTGATGAGTAGTGGACGCTGTAGCACAACCGCGGCATTGACTGCCTGTTTGAGTGCATCAGTTGCGATGTAAGAAGAGGTTGAATCAAACGCCATGGGGAGTGCCTCGGCTTGTCGAAACGAGTTGTTTAAAAATAGATTCAAACAAGTGTACGTGAGGGTAAACCCCATGGCCAACTAGTGGATAGAGCAATTGGCTATCAGCCCTGCCAGTTGGGGGGCACAATCCCTTGGCGCTGCATTTGCCGATATACCGTGGGCCGCGAAACGCCTAGCTCACGGGCAACCGCGCTGATATTCCAGTGATGTTGCTTAAGCAGGTGAGTAAGTGAACCTGAAAGGGCTTCGCTGGCGTTCGTTTCAATTTGGGCCGCCACGTTGCGGGTAATGCGCTGACTAAGGCATTGTTCTGGTAGGTCGTGAACGGTTATTTCGTCGCTTTCCGAAGTGGCTAGGGCAAAGGCGAGGGCGTTTTTAAGCTGGCGGATATTGCCGGGCCAGGAATACGCGAGCAGCGCACTAATGGCATCTGCGCGCAGGCGCGGGGAGGCACGCGTGGCGCGTTCGGCAGCGACGTCTTCAAACACGCGGCGAATAACAAATAGTTTATCGGCGCGTTCGCGTAGCGCGGGTAGTCGAAGCTGTGCACCGTTTAGCCGGTAATAGAGGTCTTCACGGAATTCCCCTTGTTGGATCATTTCTTCGATATGCCGATGGGTGGCCGTAATAACGCGAATATCGATCTTTACCGGCGTGTTAGCCCCTAGCGGCATCACTTCCCGTTCGGACAGCACGCGCAACAGTCGGGTTTGTAGCGCTAATGGCATATCGCCGATTTCGTCTAAAAACAGCGTGCCACCATGGGCCTGTGGAATAAGACCGCGCATCCCTTTTGAGCGGCCGCCGGTAAAGGAGCCAGGTTCGTAGCCAAACAATTCGCTTTCAATCAGTGACTCGGGAATGGCCGCACAATTAACCGCAATAAACGGCTGTTTGGCGCGGTTGCCGCTTTCGTGCAACGCCCGTGCAACTACCTCTTTGCCGGTACCGGTTTCGCCGCTAATCAATACGTTAACGTTAGCTTCATTGCGCAAGCGTTCGGCCAGTTTTTGTACTTTGCGCATCGCGGGGTCGTCGGCGCCCAGCCGAGCTAAGGGTTCCGGCAACTCAGAAGCAGACGGCGTTGCCCGTTGCGACATGCGGGGGCGGCGGGGTTCCAGCAGGCTAATAAAGTGGATGGTGTTGCTGGCACGAGCGCGGAAGGCGCGCAATTGATCATCAGTGCCGCTATTAATGCTCAGTATATCGGCGATCTCACACTCAAATAGTTCGCCAAGCATTGGGGTGTGATTCGCGGACCAAGGTGGCCAGCGGTGCTGGTGTTCGGCAATGAGTTTTCGGCCCACAGCGTTGGCGGCGATCACCTGTCCATTCTCTTCAATGGCGATTAAACCACGCCCGTTGACGTGGACGAATTCCCGCGAGGTATCTAGACGCACCATCAGGCAGTCGCGGTAGCGCTGAAGAAAATAGGCATCCTCAATCATGCGTGCATAAAGCGTTACCAGCGATAGGCTGAAATTCTGGCTTTCGTGCTGGGTAGGTGACTGCAGCGCGGAGATATCTAACACGGCCATCACATTACCCTGAGGGTCAGCAATAGGAGCGGCGGTGCAGGTCAGCGAGATATGGGATGCATCGAAGTGTTCTTGGCGGTGGCAGATAATCGCCTGGCGATCATGCAAGCAGGTACCGACAGCGCAGGTGCCGGCAAAGCGTTCGTCCCAGTCAGCCCCCAGGTATAGACCAGCTTTGCGTAATTGCTGGTCCTGGTTGGGATCACCGCGAAACTCAACGGTAATGCCGCGGTGGTCGGTGACGAGTAGCACGTAGCCAAGCTGGGCTATTTGTCCATAGAGCTGATCGACCCCGGCACGGGCGACATGCAGTAACTCATCGACGGACTCGCGGTGCTCAATCAGTGTTTGCTGGGGCACTACCCGCGCTGGGCGTGGATGAGTGGGGTCTAGTTGATATTCGTTCAGGCAGCGCAGCCAGGAGCGACGAATGGTGGCCTGCTCAGGCAAGCAGGGAGCCTCTAGCCCTTCACCGAGCTGAAAAATATGCTCGATATGTCGACGCTGTTCAGATTGAAGCCGTGTGGGTAAGGGTGTGTGATGCAGCATGGCGTTACTCAATGGGCGCTGTTGTTATTGTCCTTTTAGCCTATGCGCTTTCCCCCAAGAGTCAACGTGGGCTGCTTACGCCGTTAGTCGTGCGTTACACCTGTAACGTTTAGCTGTAAACAGCGTGACAGGTGTACGGCACTTTCGCTGTCTTATCTATTTGTCTGCATGTGAATAAATTATATATTTTTCAATTGCTTATTTTTTATATGGTTGGTTTGGCACGGCGGCTGCTATGTATTGGGTGCATCACAGTTAACTCAACAATAACAACTGCACATGGAGTACCCGCTATGTCAAAGATAACGGCACAAGTCCAGCAACCCCCCACGGATACTGTTCAAGCGTGGTTGCACGATTTTGATACTGCCCTTCAGGCCCAGGATATTGAGCGAGTTCTGTCTCTGTTTGGAGACGAGTGCTACTGGCGTGACTTTCTTACCTTCACCTGGAATTTAAAAACCTGCGAAGGCAAAGATGAAATTCAGGCCATGCTCAATACCACGCTCAATAACGTACAGCCTTCGAACTGGCAGTTAGACGGCGAGGCCACTGAAAACGGCGATATCTACGATGCGTGGTTTACCTTTGAAACAGCGGTTGCCAGCGGTAAAGGCTATTTGCGCCTTAAAGAAGGCAGGTGCTGGACGTTGTTAACCACCATGCAAGCGCTGAACGACTACCCTGAGCAGTGCAATCACCATCGCCCAAAAGGGGCTGAGCACGGTGCCAATAAGCAGCGTGAAACGTGGTTAGAGTTACGACAACGTGAAGAAGCTGAACTGGGCTACATCCGGCAGCCTTACTGCGTGATTATTGGCGGTGGCCAGGGTGGTATTGGTTTAGGCGCACGGCTAAGGCAACTGGGCGTGCCAACGATAATCATTGAGCGAAACGAGCGCGCGGGAGATTCCTGGCGTAACCGTTACAAGTCACTCTGCTTGCACGATCCAGTGTGGTACGACCACCTTCCCTATATCCCCTTCCCAGATAACTGGCCTGTATTCGCCCCTAAAGACAAAGTGGGGGACTGGTTGGAAATGTACACAAAAGTGATGGAGCTCAATTATTGGAGTTCAACCGAGTGTCAGAATGCTAGCTACGACGAGGTCGCAGGTGAGTGGGTGGTTAAGGTTAAGCGCAACGGCGAAGAGATCACGCTACGACCCAAACAGTTGGTGATGGCTACCGGTATGTCAGGAATGCCCAATGTGCCTAAATTCCCAGGAGCAGAAAACTTTGCAGGTGAGCAGCAGCACTCTAGCCAGCACCCGGGGCCGGACGCCTATAAAGGTAAGAAATGCGTCATCGTGGGCTCTAATAACTCGGCACATGATATTGCCGCCGCACTATGGGAGCACGACGCTGATGTCACCATGCTGCAGCGTTCATCTACCCATATTGTGAAGTCGGATTCGCTGATGGAGGAGGTGCTGGGGCCGCTTTATTCGGAAGAGGCTGTGGCGAGTGGCTTAACCCATGAAAAAGCCGACTTGGTGTTTGCCTCAATCCCTTACAAGGTGCTGCCGGATTTTCAGCGCCCCGCCTTTGAAGCGATTAAAAAGCGCGATGCTGAGTTTTACCAAAAGCTTGAGAAAGCAGGTTTCATGCTCGATTTTGGTGACGATGAATCGGGGCTGTTTTTAAAGTATCTACGCCGTGGTTCGGGTTACTACATCGATGTAGGCGCATGCGACTTGGTGGCCAGTGGCGATATCAAGCTGCGCAGCGGTGTGGGCATTGACCACATTAACCCACACTCCATCACGCTTACCGATGGCAGTGAGCTTGACGCTGACTTGATTGTCTATGCCACCGGCTATGGTTCGATGAATGGCTGGGCGGCACGGCTTATTTCTCAAGAAGTGGCCGATAAAGTGGGTAAGTGTTGGGGATTAGGTTCCGATACCACCAAAGACCCCGGCCCATGGGAGGGCGAGCTGCGCAATATGTGGAAGCCCACTCAGCAAGAGGCACTGTGGTTCCATGGCGGCAACCTACACCAGTCGCGGCACTACTCACGTTATTTGGCGCTGCAGTTAAAAGCACGCATGGAAGGGCTAGACACCCCTGTCTATGGCCTGCAGCCAGTTCATCACAGAGCATGAGATAAGGGGCAGTATATGAGCCAGTCAACGATGCAGGCAGCAGTGTGGTACGCAGCGAAAGATCTTCGTGTTGAGCAAATGCCGATACCGACGATTAACGACCCTCATGAGGTAAAGGTCAAAGTGGCTGCTTGTGGTATTTGTGGCAGCGATTTGCATGAGTACGCTGCCGGGCCGATTTTTATTCCGGTCGATAAGCCGCACCCGATTAGCGGTGAACAAGCACCGATTATCATGGGGCATGAATTCGCTGGTGAAGTGGTTGAGGTAGGCGACAAAGTAACACGGGTGAAAGTGGGGGATCGCGTTGCCATAGAGCCGATTCTTTCACCTAATCAGAACGGTGCTTATCAAATGGAGCGCTATAACCTCACGCCGCTATTGGGTTTTCATGGCCTTTCTGGCGGCGGCGGTGGCTTCTCGGAGTTCACCGTGATGGGGGAGCACATGGTGCATAAGCTGCCGGATGATCTCAGCTTCGAGCAAGGTGCATTGGTAGAGCCAGCGGCGGTTGCTTTGCATGCCGTTCGTCAAAGTAGTTTGAAAGCGGGGGATAGCGCGGCAGTATTTGGCGCTGGCCCGATTGGGTTAATGACCATCGAAGCACTAAAAGCAGCAGGCGCCGCTCAAATTTACGCCGTGGAAGTAGCACCTTCACGTAAAGCCAAGGCCGAAGCGCTTGGCGCTATTGTAGTGGACCCACAGCAAGAAGATGCAGTGGCTAAGCTACAAATGTTGAGCAATGGCGGCGTTGACGTAGCGTTCGAGGTGACTGGGATTCCGGCCGTACTGAATCAGTCTTTGCATAGTACTCACGAAGGCGGAGAAGTGATCGTGGTGAGTATTTGGGAAGGGGAGGCCAGTTTCCATCCCAACGACCTGGTCATTAAAGAGCGCACCATGAAAGGTATTATTGCCTATCGCCATGTGTATCCAGCGGTGATGGCGCTAATGCAGCGTGGCTACTTCCGAGCGCAAGACATGGTGACTCAGCGTATCCCGCTAGCAGATATCGTGGAGGAGGGATTTGAAGCGCTACTAAGTGACAAGGCACAGGTGAAAATCATCGTAACGCCATAGTTACTACTGCTTTAGCAACACTATGTTGACGCATTGTGAAGCAAGGCCACTCTGAAATGCGCAGCGCTGGTGCATTTTGTTTGCTGCAATGCGTTATGAAGAATTTAAAAACCAACGGTTTTTAAGTAAGTATATGTTTTTTAAAATTTATTAAAAATCTGGCACACAGCTCGCATTATATTAAACAAGAAGCAAATGAACAGAGTAGACAGATGCAAGATGCCACTCTCCCTTCTTTGCTATATCGCCCCGGCAGAGATTGGTAAGCGATACACCGAGTGAGCTGGCGTGCTCCACCTGGGTCCCCTTCGGGGGACTTTTTTTATGCGTAGAGAAAATAGTAAACGAAAATTTACTTATATTAATATTTTACAGAAGGTTTTGAAACGCTGTTCTTTTATTATATACTGTACAAGTAGGTCGATTGATCGGCATCGTAATCCCTAGCGCAATGGAACATGTGCATTATTAAAGAGGATAACCCTGATGAAAAAAATTAAATTAATCTCGGCTGCTGTTATTTCAGCTGGCGCGATCATGGTAAGCCAAGCAGCACTAGCCTACGAAGCAGGCGATACGTTCGTACGTATCGGTGTTGCGCAAACGAATACTGGGTCTGGCAACGGTAACGTCGGTGACGCATCGCTCAATGTCCAAAGTGCCCGTGGTGTTACTTTCGGTGCTGGCTACCTGTTCACTGACAACGTAGGTGTTGAGCTTAATAGCTCCGAGAAGTTTGAACATGACCTGAACACAAACCCAGGTGGTGGCGTGGGTAGCGTAGACCGCATGCCGATCAACCTTCTGGTTAACTACTATCCAATGGGTGGTATGGATTCGCGAGTGCAGCCTTACGTGGGGGCAGGCTTGAACTACACGCGCTTCTCGGGTGAGCCTGAGGGTCTGAGCGTTGACAAAAGCTACGGCATCGTTGGGCAAGCAGGGGTAGACCTTGCTGTGACACATAACATTATGCTGAACGGTTTCGTCAACTACGCTGATGTGAGTGCCGATATTGATTCAGGCGGTGCGACGATTGGCAAGGTAGATATTGATCCAGTCACTATCGGTGGCGGTGTTACTTACCGCTTCTAATCGCTAAACCAAACGTTGTTGAAGTACGTCTAAACAGTACGCCCAGCTTTAAGCTGGGCGTACTTTTATATCGCAATGCACGATTAGGTTATGGCGTTAAGTTATCAAAGCCGTTTTCGGTAATTAGTACGTTATCTTCAATCCGGATGCCGCCACACGCTGCTAATGAGTCGACCAGCACCCAGTTAATGGGCAGTGCCTTACTGCGCAATGGCTCTAGCAGCATAGGAATATAGTAAAACCCTGGTTCGATTGTTACTACCATGCCTGGACGTAGCGTACGGGTTAATCGTAACGCTGGGTGTTCCTCCGGCGCGGGCGAAGGCGTTCCATCCGGATGGCGTAGCCCTGCCACATCGTGAACCTGCAGGCCCAACGAGTGACCTAAGCCGTGTGGGCAAAAGGCTCGCGTAACCCCTTCACTGACGGCTTCTTTGGTGCTGCCTCGAAATAGGTCGTGTGTGATGAGAATGTCAGCCAGCTGGTGGTGCATTTGCTCATGTAGCGCCATAAATTCAACGCCTGGCGCAACGCTTTCCACAAGGTTGTTTTTTAAGGTGTGCAGGGCACCTAACAATTCGTGAAACATGTTAGGTGCATCGGGCCCTGCGTAAGTGCGGGTAATATCAGCGCAGTAGCCGCGAAAACGACGCCCTGCATCAACCAGCAAGCTGTGCCGTTGCTTAGGGGTGGTCAGGTTGTAGTGCTGGTAGTGCAGCACGCCCGCATGCTGATTAAGACCGATGATGTTTTGGTAAGGCACGTCTGATTCACGCTGTCTGCTAGCGCCCAAATAAGCCAGTTGAATGTCCAGCTCTGCAGATGCACCAACGAAAGCGGCTTGTGCAGCTTGATGCCCTGCCATTGCCAAGCGATTCGCTTCCCTCAGACAAGCAATTTCATACTGAGTTTTAAACATACGCAGTTCGTCTAGCGCGTGAACCAGCATAACGGGGTGCTGCAGGGCATCTCGCGCTTGTGCTGGCATCGCATCAAGGCGATCAATATCACCAATGATGGCTGCACGACCAGGTAGAGAAGGCATTGTGATACTGGGGCATAGCTGCACATCGAATTCAGCAACCCAGGGCTCGTCGGGCAAGTGGGTCGGCAAGTGCCAGAAGTCGGCAGGTGCATAGAGATACAGCTGCGGGCGTTTACCTGGCTGAATTACCAGCCAGCTATGTTGAATGTCGTCCATGCCCACCCAGTGCATAAAGTGGCCATAGGTTTGAAAGGTGGGTGACTGGTCGTCCCCAAAATGTGGGCTGGCATGACCACTGTAAATAGCGAGGCTATCCAACTCGTGTTTGGCGAGTATGTCAGAGTAGGCACGCTGTAGATGGGCTAAGTGGTCGCGTTGTAAGTTAAACAGGGTAGTTGACATGGTGGTGGCGTGTCCTTTCTCAAAAGCCTTCTTAAAAGCTTGCTCAGAGTCGTGATAAGGCGAGTTCACTCCAGAGTTTATCGAGCTCCGCGTGAGACTGATGTTGGTGTCGGTATAGTCGTAATTCCATGGGCACATCCCAGCGACTATCGCCCGCTCGGACTAAGGTGCCGTTGGCCAGTTCTGCTGCGACGGTGCGCTCTGGTAACCAACTCATGCCGTAACCAAGAAGCACCAGTTCTTTGATGCCTGCGGCATAAAGATTCTCGTTTTGCGCAGTGAGATAGGTACTTTGAGGTAGGCGAGCAAGGTGCGCTTTCACCGCCGAGCCCAACAAACCGCGCTTGGGGTATGCCAGCCATGGGGTTGGCTGTTGCCGCGAGCCAGGTAGTAAGGCGCAGGGAGAACCGTCCGCGTTCAGCCCTGTGATGGGAATCAAACGCTCATGGCCAATAACGCGATACGTGCAGGCGCTGGTGTCTATCTCTAAATCGCACCGACCTATTGGCCAGTAACAGATAGCCAGGTCACACTCCGCCCGAGCAAGCGCCTGAAAATAGTCGCTGGCTACCCAGCTGGTAGCACGTAAATATGGCTGTATTCTCTCTTGCCAGCCAGTGGCGGCAAGCCACTCCGGCAAAAAATGTGCGAGCAGGCTTTGCGGCGCCGCAGCCATAATGCGGCGTTGTTGTCCGGCGCTAATTTCACGCACGCGATCACGAGTCAAGCGCACCCGGTCGGTGACTTGCTCGCAAAGCGTTAGAAACTCTTCTCCCGCTGGCGTGAGCGAAAGCGGCAGTGTTTGCCGGTTGATCAGCGTGACCCCCATCTCCTCTTCCAGCAGCTTGATGCGCCGCGAAAAAGTGGGTTGCGTGACATGCTGCTCATCCGCTGCGCGGGAGAAGTGTCGCGTTCTGGCCAGGGCAATAAAGTCGTCTAGCCAGCGAATTTCCATGTCTTACCTCGTAGTGCTGCCAAGCCTGATGTTGCTGTTAACAGCGCTTTCATAGCCGACCTTCTTCAACAGCGTGGCACGCAACGCGGGTGCCGTCATCCTGGGTTTGTAAAGCAGGGATTTCCCGCTTGCAGCGGTCGTTGACGTAAGGGCAGCGCCCGTGGAAAACACAGCCGCTTGGTAAATTAACCGGTGTAGGCACCTCGCCAGTGAGACGAATATGCTGTGGTCGGTCATCTTTCAAGCGGGGAATAGCTGATAACAGTGCCTGGGTATACGGGTGGCGCGGTTTGGCAAACAGTGTTGCAGTGGTGGCAACCTCGCATACCGTCCCCAAGTACATGACGGCTACCCGAGTGCCAAAGTGTTCAACGACTGCTAAGTCATGAGTAATAAATAGGTAGGTGAGATTACGGTCGCGCTGAGCATCCATCAGCAGGTTCAATACCTGGGCTTGAATGGAAACATCGAGCGCTGAAATAGGCTCGTCAGCAACGATGAACTCTGGGTCAACGGCCAAAGCACGAGCAATGGCGATACGCTGGCGCTGACCACCGGAAAACTCGTGCCCGAAGCGTTTGCCCCAGTCGGGGTCGATCCCAACTGAGCGCATCACATCTCCGACTTTGTCGAGAATCTTTGCTTGATTCCAGTCTGGATGGTGCAAGCGAAGGGGTTCTTCCAGGGTTTGCTGAATGGTCATTCGCGGGTTCAGCGATGCGTAAGGATTCTGAAAAATCATCTGCATACGCTTGCGATAGGGCAGCAATTGGCGTGAGCTTAAATGGTCAATACGTTCGCCACCATAATGAATCTCACCTTCTGAAGGGGTGATAAGCCCCATCACGGTGCGAGCAACGGTGGATTTACCGCACCCAGACTCGCCAACCACACAAAGTGCTTCGCCGCGTTTTATATCGAGATTAACGCCGTTGATCGCATGCACATACTCTTGGTGACGAACCAGCTTGCCGCCTTTAAAGCGGAGCTGGTCTAGGAAATCCCCTGATAGTGAAAAGCGCTTTTTTAACCCGCGAATTTGCAGCAATGAATCGCTACTCTCTTCGTTTTGTGTCGGGGTAGAAGTAACACTAAGCGTTTCTGCCTGAGCATTCATGGGGACTCCTCCTTCAGGCGACGGTCTTCAAGCATTTCAGCCACCATATGGCAGGCGACACGACAGTTGCCCGACTCAACAAACGCAGGCACTTGTTGGGTACATGCAGGGCGTGGTTGACCATCAGCACGGTTGATAAAATCGCAGCGTGGATGGAAAGCGCAGCCACTGGGCAAGTTAGATAGCGATGGCATACTGCCACGAATTTGATTGAGCCTTTCGCCCGGGGTTGCCATTTGGGGCAGTGCGTTAATCAATCCCTGGGTATAGGGGTGTTGTGGGTCATTGATGATTTCGCGTGTGGAGCCTTGCTCGATGACGCGACCTGCATACATGACCAATATGCGTTGAGTCACTTGGCTGACGACCCCTAAGTCGTGGGTAATCAATATAAGTCCGACGTTATGTTGCTCGCAAAGCTCTAGCAACAGCGCCATGATTTCAGCTTGGATGGTGACATCCAGCGCCGTCGTAGGCTCGTCGGCAATAATAATATCTGGGTCAAGCAGTAGCGCAATGGCAATGATAATACGCTGGCGCATGCCGCCGGAAAGCTCATGGGGATACTGATCCAAACGCGTTTCTGGCGAAGGGATTTGCACTTGTCGCAGTTTATCGAGTGCAATCGCGCGGGCTTCTTTCGTAGAGATGCGTCGATGGGCTTTTAAGCATTCAACCATCTGTTCGCCAATAGAAAGCACTGGGTTCAGCGTCATCATCGGGTCTTGGAAGATCATTGATATACGATTACCGCGCACTTTGCGCAGACCACGCTCGGACATTGTGTTGAGCGTTTGGCCGTCAAACGTAATCGTGCCACCGGCAATAAACCCAGGCTTGGCGATCAAGTTAAGCAGCGAGAAAGCGGCGACGGATTTACCTGCCCCAGACTCACCAACGATGCCTAAGCGCTCGCCGCGTTCAAGTGTGAAAGAGACGTCGCGCAGTGCTCGGACTTCGCCCTGACGAAGGGCAAAACGCACGTCGAGTTGAGAGACTTCAAGAAGTGCCATGGTGTCCTCAGCCTTTATAGAGTCGTGGGTTCATGACATCGCGCAGCCAATCGCCCAATAGATTGATAGACAGCACCAGCACAACTAGTACCGCACCCGGAATCAGTGTGATCCACCAGGATCCTGACTGAATATAGTCAAAGCCGGACTTGATCAGTGATCCAAGAGAAGGGTGGGTTTCAGGCATCCCCAAGCCCAGAAACGACAAGGCCGCTTCGGAAATAATGGCATTGGCAATTTGCACGGTGGAGATAACAAAAATGGGCGAAAGCGTATTGGGTAACACGTGGCGGAACATTATGCGTTTACTGCGCAGGCCCATTACACGAGCGGCATCGACGTACTCTTTATTCTTTTCAGCCAAGACGGATGCGCGCACTGTACGTGCGTACTGAGGCCATTCGGCTAGCCCGATAATTAAAATCAGCATTAGTACGGCGTATTGGCTATAAAACGCGCTACCCATGGTGGCTTTCACCACGGCTCCCACCACAATGGCAACCATCAATGTGGAAAACGACAGCTGAATATCCGCTAGCCGCATTAAAAAAGCGTCTACACGTCCGCCTAAGTAGCCAGCCATCAGGCCAAAGGTAACGCCTAGCAATGCTTGGAGCATCACCGCGCCAAAACCAATGAGTAATGATACACGGGTGCCGTAGAGAATGATCGACCATAAATCGCGCCCCTGCGCATCGGTGCCCAGGCTGTAACGCTCATCGGCGCCATCAATCCAAAACGGTGGTAGCTCGGAGGACATAATGTCGATATGGCGCAAATCATAGGGGTCTGTAGGCGCCAGCATGGGCGCTGAAAAAGCCGCTATGACTAGGCAGATAAAGACTGCCAAACATAACTGAGCAGTGCGGTCTCGCTTAAAGCTGTACCACAGGTAGGAGTCGCGTAGGCGCTTCCAGCGGCTGGGAGTGGTCGTTGTTGTAGACGTTGTCATGCTGGCTTCCCAGTCAGTTTTACGGTGGGGTTCACAAAGCCGTAGATCAAATCCACGATGGTATTGGTCACCACGAAAATGAGGCCGACAATCATCAGGTAGGTAACAATTAGCGGAATATCAGCATGGTTGATGGCATCAAGGAACATCAGCCCCATTCCAGGCCATTGAAAGACGGTTTCGGTCAAAATGGTGTAAGCCACCATCGTGCCGATTTGAACACCGCCAACGGTAATTACCGGCAGCATGGTGTTCTTAAGTGCATGAACAAAGTACACGCGGCGCATGGAAATTCCCTTTGCACGTGCATATTTCACATAGTCTGATTGCAGTACTTCCATCATCTCTGCACGAATTAGACGGATAAACAGCGGCAGCATGATAGAGGCGAGTGAAACCGCTGGAAGCACCAAGTGTTTTACACCATCCCAGGTAGCCAGGTTGGTATCCCAATGCCCTACCACATGGACTAAATCGTAGCCGCGTCCAAACGAGGGCATATTGCCTTCAGTGGAGAGCAGTCCATTTAGCCAGGCTCCCCAGCCAGTGCCCTGTGGGAACAGCGTAATGGTGATGCCTATAGCAAAAATCTGAATTAACAAAATGGCGGTTAGAAATACGGGGATGGAAATGCCGATGATGGACACGCCCATAAAAAATCGTGATATCGGTGAGCGCGGCTTAATGGCGCTATATACTCCGATCGGAACAGAAAACACCACAATAATCAGCGTGGCGGCAAACACTAGCTCAAGTGTGGCAGGTAAATGGCGTGCAATGACCTCTAGCGCAGGTTCGCGGTAGAAGTAAGAGTAGCCGAAATCACCTTGTACCGCGTTTTTAGCAAAGCGGGCATATTGCACAAGGAAGGAATCATTTAAGCCTAAGCGTTCACGAATAGCCTCACGCTCACTTTCGGGAACCGACTGTCCGACCATCTGCTGTACAGGGTCACCCAGGTTATCCTGAATGGCGAAGGCCAGTACACTGATGACAAACATCACCAATATTGCGTGCATCAGGCGCTTGATTAAAAAAGCAATCATGGCGTACGCCACCTATGTCATAGGTTTAATTAAAAATAAGATTTGATAGTGAAAATAGGAGGCATGTTTCGCAGCTGGCCTATGGCTGTTAAACCAACCAGAACACTTCGCTCTCCAGGCATCTGGAGAGCGAAGCATCCATGCAAGTTTATGCTACGAGACAGCGGGTCTTAACGGTCAATCACCAAGTCACCGAGGTACGGGAAGTCGATAGCATTAACAACCGGCTCGATATCTACGCCATCCGCCGCAGCATAGGCTAAATTTTGCCAGTGCAACATGATATAGCCAACGTCCTCGTAAAGCATCGCTTCGGCCTCACGCAACATTTCGTTGCGTTTTTCCAGGTCGGTTTCGCTATCTGCCTGGGTGACCAGTGCGTCAATCTCTTCGTTGCAGTAGCTGCCGTAGTTGTACTGGCCTGCGCCGGTTTCGTCATCAATACAGAAAGACAGGTATTGGAAGAAGTTAGCGCTGTCTTCGGTATCGGAGTGCCAGCCAATCATGGCAATGTCTGACTGACGGGTATCGTACTCTGGCCAGTACTGCGCTAGGGGCATGGTGCGCAAGCTTACGTCGATATTGATGCGCGCCAGCATGTTGGCAACGGCTTGAGCAATTTGCGCATCATTCACGTAGCGGTTATTCGGCGCGATCATATCGACGCTAAAACCATCTTCGTAGCCAGCTTCAGCCATTAGCTCCTGAGCACGCTCTATATCGTAGCGGGGCACAAGGTCAGGATTATGGCCGGAATAACCTTCTGGGGAGAATTGGCCTGCAGGGGTGGCGAAGCCGCGCATCAAGCGGTCAGCGATAGCCTCTTGATTAATGGCGAGATCAACGGCTTGACGAACGCGAGGGTCTTGGAAGGCCTCAACCCGTTCTTCATTAAGTTGGAAACCAATGATACGTGTACCAGCAATCTCGAACAGATTGGCATTGCTAGCATCACGCACACGGTCTAGGTCGTTGGGGGGGACGGCATCAATAAAATCAACACCGCCCGACAGTAAAGCAGCGACACGAGAGGCATTTTCAGCAATGGGAGTTAGCACAATTCGAGAGACGTTGCCTTTAGTTTCTGTGTCCCAATAGTCTTCAAACCGCTCAAAATCAACTCGCACGCCCTGGCGGCGGTCGGTGACAATAAACGGCCCAGTACCGGAAACATTACGTGATGCAAATGAGTTGCCTGATTTGATGATTTCCGCTTTATCGTTGCCGCTATCGGTTTCACCGGTATAGAACTTGCTGTCCATCGGGAAGATATAAGTAGCGAGGTTGAGTAGCAACGGGTAGGGGGCTGTCGTTGTGATTTCGACGGTGTAATCATCGACCGCCTCGGCACTGGCAATTGGCTCAAAAATAGCGCGGTAATCGGGGCTCTCTTTCAAACGCTCAATGGTCCACACCACATCTTCGGCGGTGAACTCGTTTCCAGAATGGAAAGTAACGCCTTCACGCAGTGTCATGCGCATATGGGTATCGTCAATTTGCTCCCACTCGGATGCTAGACGCGGCTCGAACTGGAAGTCTTTTGTCCAGCGTACCAGCGGATCAAACGCTAAATGGGAAAAGCGTAGCATACCGCCAGACAGCTGCTCATGAATATCAAGCGTTTCAGGGTCGGCAGAGTAACCAATGCGCAAGGTTTCAGCGCTTGCGGTCATGGGGAGCATCGTCGTGCCCGCAACCACGGCACCAATGACAGAAGCCAGTAGCGTTTTCTTGAGCGTCATTATTATTCCCTTTGTATTGTTTATTGTTCACTTTACTGGTTAAGCATAACGCGCTTAAAAGCCAGTAAAACAGACACGGTTAGCTCGTAAGCTATGTTGTTAACATAGAGAGTGGTGGTCGCGTCATACAATCGAAATAATGAGAGGTATCATTCATCTGCTGAATGATAGGGCTAGGCGCGGTGCTGAAAGGTGCAGTCGTTAGACGAAGGTGGGGGGCCGCTACTTAGCTCATCGTCGTCATAGCGGCATCCTGTCAACGGTCAGTTAAGCGAAGTGTTGGTGTAGCCAACGATTAATTGCGTCTGATTCATAGAGCCACTCTTCTTGGCCATCCTCGTGACTGATTTTGAGGCAGGGGACTTTTACCTTGCCACCGCCTTCTTGCAGCGCTTTTTTGTGTTCAGGATCGAGCTGCGCATCTCGCAGCTCGATCTTTAGGCCTAGCCTCGCGATCTCTTTACGCACCTTGATACAAAACGGGCATGTCCGAAATTGATAGAGGGCGAGACGCTGGCAGGCGGCATCCACTTTGGCCTGCTCTTCCGGTGAACGCTCGATAGACTTAGGTGTTGAAAGCTTTTCTGAGATCAACATGACCGGAGCCAAAATCAGGCGAACGCCTCTAAAGAAATAACGAATCAAAATACGCATCGTAAGCTCCCTCGCCAACACAGTGGTTGGTCGATAACGATAAGTGAATGGAAAAGGGTCGATAAAAGGTAGGCGCATCCTGCAACAAACGGGTCGTTTTGTCACTTTCTGATCGAGCTTAGGCTGTTGGTGAGCAGGTGGCGCTACTTTGAACTAGATGAGCCTGTTCTCGTTGCGTGCTAGTCTCAGCAACCTAGTGAAAAGTTACGTAAGGAGCGCTTCACCTATGCGTCTGCATATTATTGGTATCTGTGGCACTTTTATGGGTAGCTTGGCGCTACTCGCTCGCGAGCTAGGGCATCAGGTGAGTGGTTCAGACGCTAATGTGTATCCACCCATGAGCACTCAGCTGGAAGAAGCGGGCATCACGCTGATGGTGGGGTATCGAGCCGAAAATCTCGACGACATGCCAGACCTAGTGGTGGTGGGCAATGCACTGTCCCGAGGAAATGAAGAAGTCGAAGCGCTGCTCAACAGCGGTTTGCGATATACCTCAGGCGCGCAATGGTTATCCGACTATGTGCTTCCGGGCAGAAAGGTCATTGCGGTTGCTGGCACCCATGGTAAAACCACCACCGCGAGCCTGTTGGCCTGGTTGCTGGAAAGCGCAGGCTTAGCGCCAGGGTTCTTGATTGGTGGCGTACCGCGTAATTTTGGCGTGTCGGCGCGCTTGGGTGGCCACGCTAGCCCTTTTATTGTGGAAGCCGACGAATACGATACGGCTTTTTTTGACAAACGTTCCAAGTTTGTCCACTACCGCCCCCATATTGCGGTGATGAATAATCTGGAGTTTGATCATGCTGATATCTTTCCTGACTTGGCCGCGATTGAACGTCAGTTCCACCATTTAGTCCGCACCGTGCCCAGCCAGGGCCATTTGCTGGTGGCTGATCAGCAGCCAGCGTTAGAGCGTGTGCTTGAAATGGGCGCGTGGTCGCCAGTCGAGCACTTTGGATGTTTGAGCACTAGCGAGTGGCAGTTGCGTTTGGAGCGCGATGATGGAACCCGTTTTCAAGTGCTCCACGTTGGGCCGGACGGCGAAGAGGACGGTGTCGTCGAGTGGGGGTTAACAGGCGAGCACAACGCACGCAATGCACTTGCATCACTTGCCGCAGCTAGTCGGTGTGGCGTGGATCTTGCCCGTGCCTGCGCTGCATTAGCTCGTTTTCAAACGCCTCGTCGTCGTCAAGAGGTGATTGGTGAGGTTAACGGAGTTCAAGTCATTGATGACTTTGCTCACCACCCGACTGCCATTTCGGCGACTCTAGGGGGGCTGCGTGCAGCCACTACCAAGGGGCGTTTATTGGCTGTTATAGAGCCACGCTCCAACACCATGCGGCTGGGTGCTTTGCGTACACGTTTAAATGATAGCGTTGCCGAAGCAGACGCGGTGTTCTGGTTTCAGCCAGCTGGCCTGGACTGGTCTATGGAGGCGTTGGTAGCCGAGCAAGGCGAGCGTAGCAAACTGTTCAGTGACATCGATGAGCTGGTGAATGCGGTTGTCATTCAAGCGTCACCCCTCGACCGTATTGTAGTGATGTCCAATGGAGGTTTTGAGGGCGTACATCAGCGCCTGTTGAATGCCTTAAATGCTAAGGAGCCATTCGAGTGAGTGACTTTAACCCCCCTATTACCGTGGCATTGACGGGGGCCTCTGGCGCGCAGTACGGCCTACGCCTAATAGAGGTGCTGGTGGACGCTGGGCATGAAGTGTGGGTAATGATTTCCAAAGCGGCGCATATGGTCATCGCTACCGAGACTGATGTGACACTGCCTGCTCAGCCCAAGCGCTTGGTAGACGCGCTAACTCAGCGTAGTGGTGCTAAGCCTGGTCAAATCCGCTGCTTTGGCCGTGAGGATTGGATGGCGCCGGTGGCCTCTGGCTCTGGCGCGCCTTCTGCGATGGTGGTCTGCCCATGTTCGACTGGCACACTATCTGCGGTGGCCACAGGTGCAAGCAATAATTTAATTGAGCGTGCGGCAGATGTGGCTATCAAAGAGCGTCGAACACTGGTGCTGGTGCCGCGTGAAAGCCCGTTCTCACCCATTCATTTGGAGCATATGTTGGCGCTAAGTCGTCTTGGGGTGGTGATTCTGCCAGCTGCTCCTGGGTTTTATCATCGGCCGCAGTGTTTGGAAGACCTTATTGATTTTATTGTGGCTCGTATTCTCAACCAGTTGGGCATTACACACGCATTAATTCCTCGCTGGGGCGAAGAGGGCAGCGCAGCAGTGGAACACGCTGATGATAAGGATGAGTGAATGATCTCATGGGCGATGCTAACTGTCTTTGTACCTACCTTTTTGTTTGTATCGCTCACGCCAGGTATGTGTATGACCTTGGCGATGGTGATGGGCATGACTCAAGGGGTAAAACGCACGCTGTGGATGATGATTGGCGAATTAATCGGCGTGGGTTTTGTCGCCGCCGCTGCTGGGGCAGGTGTTGCGGCGTTAATGCTCCGCCAACCAGAGCTATTCATCGCTTTTAAGTGGGCTGGCGGCGCTTATTTGGGGTATTTAGGTATTATGATGTGGCGTTCGCGGGGGCGAATGGCCATCCCCAACGAGCTAAATGCTGGCCCTCCGGCAGGCCGACTATCGCTGGCGATTCAAGGATTAGTCACCGCCGTGGCTAACCCCAAGGGGTGGGCTTTCTTTATGGTGCTTTTACCACCATTTCTAGACAGCAGCCGCCCGCTTGCCCCTCAGCTTAGCTTACTCATTGCCGTTATCTTAATTATCGAGTTTGCCAGCATGCTGGTATATGCCACGGGCGGCAAAACCCTGCGTAATGTGCTTGGCAAAAGCGGTAATGTACGTCTGCTTAATCGCATAGCAGGCACGCTGATGATGGGCGTTGGTATATGGCTAGCCTTAGGCTAGCCATTGTTTCATTAAAATTGCTGGATTAAACAGGTGGCAACAAGGTGACGCGAAGGCTGACCAGTATGAAGGATGCTGCCATGGCCCACTGCCAGTAGCTACAGAGTAAGGGGGGCCTATAACGGCGTTGCCAGCTAAGGCGAACAAGGGCGCACACAAGTAAGCCAAGCAGTGCGCCACCAATGAGATCGCTAAGCCAGTGTAGATTTAAGACCAAGCGAGACAGAGCCATTGGTGTTACCAGTGCAATAGCAAGCCAGTAAATCCAAAAGTGTCGTCTGTGAGGTAAGGCAGGGACTAAAAATGCTGCGCCCAGGCCAATGACGACAACAAACGTGGACGTATGGGCGCTAGGGTAAGAGAGCGAGCCGATCAAGTGTTCAGGTGTCTCTGGACGGGCCCGCCCAAAAATGGACTTTCCAAGCGTATTGAGCAGTGCAATACCACCAATGGCAGCGCCCCAGTGATAAAGAGCATCCAGACGTTTGTGGATGAGGAGCCATAGTGCCCAGGGAAGCAGCAGGGCAGCGATTCCTAGCTTGTCGCCTATTTCGGACAAGACAAGACTTGTCTGTACGGTAGGAACATTGCTTAGCCAGCTAAACAGCCGTTGTGCTTGTAGGTCCATCATCAGTGGGCCATGGTGATGAATGACCAGTAGTGTCCATGCTGAAAAACTCGTTAACGACACAATAAACAAAAGTAACGATGCGATAGGCACTTCGCCCGACTGACTCATGGCAAGCCAGGGGCGTCGCATAAAGGGGATGCGGCGTATAACGCGTGCAATTACCAAATAGCCCCAGCCGTGACGCCCGACCTGCGCTCTGCCCCATGAAAACACAATGGCTAACACGATGATGCTGGCTGCCATCATAAGAGCGGCTGCCTCTATATTGGGGGGCAGGTTGAGATGCTGTTGCCAAGTGCGCCCCAATAAATAACCAGGCAGAACGTAGGCCGGAGCCCATAAGGCGGCTGATGTAACATTAGCCCACAAAAACGTACGAGGCGGCATGCGCATCATCCCAGCCACTAATGGGATAATGGGGCGTACGGGGCCTATAAACCGCCCGAAAAACACCGAATAGATGCCATAGCGCTCAAAAAAACGGGCACCTCTACCTAGCCATTCGGGGTGTTGAGCTAGGGGCCAGCGCTGGGTGACTTGTTCACGGTGGTGGTAACCCAGCTTATAACTTATGCCGTCGCCTAAAATGGCACCTATCAGCGCGGCGCTGATGATCCAGGGAAGGCCAATGGCCTGGTGCCCCGCAACTGACGCGACAGCCGTAATTAGCATCACGCCTGGAACCAATAAGCCGACAACTGCCAGAGACTCCGCTAGCGCAATCAGCAGTACCAGCAGCAGAAGCATGGTTGGAGATAGCGAGAGAGCAAAAAGTGAGTCGGTGAAAGACACAGATAGCTCCATAAAAGAGAAATTAGGTGTTAGTAAACACCTTTGAGCGAGATTCTAAGCGCTGCACATAGCATTCATAACTTTCATTTCGGCAAGGCAAGCACACCGCAATACGCGTTTCTAGCTGGCCGGTTTCTACTAATACTCGGCGTGACAGTGCCCTTTGAAGCCGTTCGCGTACCAGTAGCGCGCCGCTCTCGCTAGTGTCAGGTAATACCAGCCAAAATGTCGAATTATTGGCTCTCCCGAGTAGATCGTGGTCGCGGCATCGGCTGTTAACTTCACTGCAAAGTGCGTCTAATAAGGCCGTTTGAGCGCGTCGGCCAAATTGTTCTTCTACCATATCCAGTTGCGGTAAATGCAGTACCAGGACAGCTAGGCGTTTATTGAGCTTTGCCGCACGTTGAAACTCATTGTGTAAGCGCTCTTTAAGCGTATCTATATGGTAAGCATTGCAATCGTTATCGTTTGGGTCAGTGGCTCTTAACAATGCCTGTCGGCGTGCATGCTCCCATGGAGGTAAGGCCAGCAGTAGGATTAAAGCAATATAGCCAGTGATTAAAACGAGAGGTAAGTCACTGTGAGCAAATAACAGCCACCACAAAGGGCCTACTAGGGCAGTTAGCAACAAAGCGCCCCACATGGGGAGCAATAAAAAGGCGGCAGTCACAGGCAGGCCTAGCCATACAGGCGAGGTGGTTGGTTGATAATAAAATGCTGACAAGACGACGATGTAAATACTGCTCAACACAATAATGCGAGGAAAAACAGGGTTTAAGCCTGGGCTGTGGTGCATTAAAAAGGCTGTAATCAAGAGCAGTGTGACAAACATGGGGACTAAAAGGTCGCGATAATTGCCCATGCCGTAAAGCCACAGAGTATAGCCTGCCATCACCGCCATACCGAACGTGTAAGCAAATGTCATTAAGCGCCTAGGCAGCGGCTGGTCAATCATTGGCTTCCCCTAACTGCTGCGGAAGGAGGCTGGTTAGCGTTTCGAGTGTTATGGTAGATAGTTCCATATCCATGAGTGGCATATGTTGATAGCGCTGCTTTTCTGGCAGTGCCGCACACAGCAGTTTGCGACGTTGTGAGGCTTCCTTTGGGCTATGTGACAACGTTAGGGTCGCTAATGTATGGCTATCTAATCGATAAACATTTTCGAAACTATAGGTGAGACTGCACAATTTTTGTGCTGCTGACCAAAGCTGGTGGCGTTTTACCTGAATCAGGAATACTTCAGCATAGATCGCTTCGCGCTCAGAGCGCGTCTGTTCTCGACTGAGGTCTTTTAACAGCTGCTCTCCAGCCCATAAATTGAGACCAGGGATAAGGCGCAAGCGTTGGCGAATAGATCCGTTGATATCAATTAATTGGCATGCCCGTGTAATAGATAGAATGCCCAGAATTGTTAGAGCAGCTAACAGCAGTAGACTCTCTGCAAGCGAAAGAAATGAAGAGATCAGCAACCAGCTCAAAAAAGCGGTTGTCACGTTGAAGACGGCTACCCAGCGATTTTGTGGCAACATAAACATAGCCGCCCATGCCCATATCAATATGCTGTGGCGCTCTGGAGCTGTCGCGATGAGGCCTAAGAGCAGCATGCCAGCTAGCAGCTGCCACGGCAGCCCTTTAGAACGTCGATGGCTAAAATCAAGTAGCAATGCCGTAACAAACAACCAGCCGACTGACAGCCATAATGCCAGTGATGCGGCAGGAGGTGCGGTCAGTGCCCAGAATGCCAGGACACAAGCTGCTGCGAATAAGTTGGCTCTTAGCAGGCGTATTTTGTACTTGCTTTGCATGGTGGCTTACTATTCACCTTTAATGCAGGGTTGCCTAGTGAGCGGCTTGATGACGCTCATGCGTAAATATTAAGCCGCGTATTACATCAGTATAACGTTCAAATAACGTAACATACTGACAATCACTCGGTACCACTACCACATAATGCAACTTACCTTGCACACGACATGACACAGGGAGTCAGTATGAGCGGTTTAAACGCATTCCAGAACGAAGCCCAACAGCAATTGGCTGCGGGGGATGTGCCCGCTTATATTCAGGTTCTTGGGCGAGAGGCTCGGTCAGCCGCGAGCGAGCTGCGCCGAGCCGATACAGGGCTGAAAAATCGAGCTCTCAATGCAATGGCCTTGCGCTTGGCGGCTTCAAAGCGGCTAATTCTGGAAGCGAACGCGCTAGACATGCAGCGTGGGAAAGAGAGCGGTTTGGATGCGGCACTGTTAGATCGCCTGTCACTCGATGACCAGCGTATCGAGGCAATGATTGAGGGGCTTCATCAAGTCGCTGCGTTGCCAGACCCTGTCGGTGAAATTACCGACATGCGTTATCGCCCGAGTGGTATTCAAGTAGGCAAGATGCGCGTGCCGCTTGGAGTGATTGGCATTATCTACGAATCTCGTCCCAATGTGACGCTTGAAGCAGCGAGTCTTTGTTTAAAGTCAGGAAATGCCTGCTTGCTTCGAGGCGGCTCTGAAGCCAGCGCTTCAAATGCTGCGATTGGCGACTGTATTCAGCAAGGGTTGGCTGATGCGGGTTTGCCGGCCGCGTCTGTGCAGGTGGTAGCGACCACGGACCGAGCGGCCGTGGGGGCCATGATCAGTATGCCCGACTATGTTGATGTGATTATTCCCCGGGGAGGAAAGTCGCTCATTGAGCGGATCTCTCGAGAGGCAACCGTGCCGGTGATTAAACATTTAGATGGCGTTTGCCATGTTTATATCGACACCACGGCGGATCCCGCTAAAGCCATGGCAATTGCTGTCAACGCCAAAACTCACCGCTACGGCACCTGCAATACCATGGAAACGCTGCTTGTGGACGCGCCGATTGCTGATATCGTGCTGCCACAATTAGCCAGCGCGTACGCCGAACATCATGTCGAGCTAAGGGGCTGCGAGCGTACCAAAGCATTGCTGCCTAACGTGGTGTTGGCGACAGAAGAGGACTGGGCTGCAGAGTACCTTGCGCCCATTTTGGCGATTAAAGTGGTGGATGGTATCGATGAGGCGATGCGTCATATCGAACAGTTTGGCTCTCACCATACGGATGCCATCGTCACCCAGGATTACAGTTTGGCAAGACGCTTCATGGCAGAAGTTGATTCAAGCTCAGTGGTTGTTAATGCTTCTACTCGCTTTGCCGATGGGTTTGAGTATGGTTTGGGCGCGGAAATAGGTATCTCTACTGATAAGCTGCACGCGCGAGGCCCCGTAGGGCTGGAAGGCCTCACTACCCAGAAATATATCGTTTTTGGAGATGGTCAGGTGAGGCAGTGAGCACAATTTGATGCGACCAGTACATAGCCAAACAGTTCATAAGCAAATAGCGCCAATGCGAATAGGCATGTTGGGTGGAACGTTTGACCCCGTGCACCTTGGGCATTTACGCAGTGCTATTGAGGTGCGGGAAGCGTTAGGGCTTGATAAGTTGCATATGATTCCCGCTCCCCAGCCTCCGTTGCGTGATACGCCACAAGTGTCGGCTGTACAGCGCTTTGAACTATTGAAAGCAGGTATTGGAGATACACCGGGTTTATTAGCGGATGATCGCGAGCTTCACCGAGATGGCCCCTCCTACAGCGTGGATACTCTCTCTGAGTTGCGGCAGCAGTATGGGGACAAAGTGCCGTTGGTGATGGTAATTGGGTTTGACGCTTTCTTACGCTTGGCACGTTGGCATAATGCCGAGCAGCTGTTTGATTTTGCGCATTTGGTAGTGATCTCTCGGCCTGGCTATCAATCCCCCTGGCCGGAAGCATTAAAGGAACTGGTTGGAAATCGTGAAGTCAGTAGTGTTCAGTCGTTAATGCATAATACCCATGGTGGCCTGCTGATGTTGACGCTACCCTCGCTCATGGCTATTTCAGCCACCTATATTCGCGAGCGGCTTCAGGCGGGCAAAAGCGTGCGCTATTTGCTTCCAGAATCGGTAGAGCAAGCTATTTTTAAGTATGGGCTATACCAAATAGATGAATAGCGCTGGCAGTCGCGAAAGAAGCCGTTACAATGGCTGGCTTGCTAGTTAATGATTACTTTATTGCCACAAGGGGTTGCCTTTAGGAGTCATGCACATCGATAAATTGAAAATGCTAGCGGTAGACGCGCTAGAAGAGCTTAAAGCACGTGATATCACGCAGCTAGATGTTTCTAAATTAACCGAAGTCACCGATTTGATGCTGATTGCCAGCGGCACGTCGACACGTCACGTTGCTGCGTTAGCGCAGAACGTTGTCGAAAAAGCGAAGGCGGCTGGTCTAAAACCTCGTGGTGTTGAAGGTGGCGATAATGCCGACTGGGTACTAGTAGATCTAGGCGATGTTGTTGTCCATATCATGCTGCCAGAAGCCCGTGCTCTTTATGACCTTGAACGCTTGTGGGCAGATATGCCGACTGATACTGGAGCGATCGAAGCATCGCTAAAACGGTTTGAAGAGCGAGCCTAGGTACCATGAGGATTAGGCTGTTAGCGGTGGGTACGAAAATGCCGGCTTGGGTAGAGGAGGGCGTCGAAACTTACCGCAAACGGCTGCCGCGTGATTTCTCACTTGAAATTGAAGAAATTTCACTGGGTCAGCGCGGCAAAAATGCCGATGTTGCTAAAGCGCGTGCTCAGGAAGCACAGCGTATCCGCGACAAGCTACGCGGCGATGAATACATTGTTGCCCTGGAAGTTAAAGGGAAACCATGGAGCACCGAACAGTTGGCCAGCGAGGCAGATGCCTGGCGGATGCAGGGGCGAGACATTGCACTGCTGGTGGGTGGGCCCGATGGTTTAGAGCCGTCCCTGTCAGCAATGGCAGATAAAACATGGTCACTGTCGCCTCTCACGCTTCCACATCCGTTAGTCCGTATCATGCTAGCTGAGCAGCTTTATCGGGCATGGACCTTGTTAGTGGGTCACCCCTATCATCGCTAAACGCTTTTTGTTTGATTTGAGAGTCATCTTTACCCATGCCTCAGCGCCCTGACACGCTTAAAAACCCTGGACAAGAGTTACGAATTTTTCGTGTCAGGGCGCTGCTTGCCGTACTGGTTGTTGTCATATTGACAGGCTTGCTGACAGGGCGCTTAGCCTATCTTCAGATCGTACAGCACGATCTGTACAGTACCCGCTCAGAAAAAAACCGTGTACGTGTTGAGCCACTCCCCCCGAATCGTGGGTTGATCTATGACCGCAATGGTGTGTTGCTGGCTGAAAACCGTCCTACCTACAACTTGACTCTTGTGCGTGAGCGAGTAGACAGCCTGGAAGAAACGCTGACGCTGCTAGTTGAGCTGCTCGACTTACCCCAAGATGATATCGAAGCCTTCAATGTTCGCTCTCGCCAGCGCCAGCGTCCTTTTCAACCAGCACTTTTAATGAGCGATTTGAGCGAAGATCAAATTGCACGTCTGGCGGTTAACCGTCACCGCCTACCTGGGGTTGAGGTTGAAGCGCAGCTGTTGCGCTATTATCCCGATGCTGAAGTAATGGCGCACGCGCTAGGGTATGTCGGGCGTATTAATGCTGAAGAGTTGAAAACATTGGATACAGGGCGCTACGCGGGCACCCACTTTATTGGTAAGACAGGTGTTGAGCGTTTTTACGAAGAGGAGCTGCATGGTCAAGCTGGCTTGCGCAAAGTAGAAACCAACGCTCGCGGACGCGTGCTCAGAGAGCTTGGGCGAACGGATCCCGTCCCTGGTAAAAATCTAACGCTAACGCTTGATAAGTCGATGCAAGCGCTGGCTTACGAGCTGATGGATGGCAGGCGTGGCTCTATCGTTGCGATTGCACCTGCAACGGGCGAAATCCTTGCGATGGTGTCGACCCCAGGGTTTGACAGTAATCAGTTTGTCACCGGTATTGATGTCGCCTCCTACCGTGGGTTGCAGGAAGATCTCGACTTACCGCTCTTTAATCGCGCTATCCGCGGGCATTACCCGCCAGGTTCGACTATTAAGCCCTTCTTAGCGTTAGCGGGACTAATAGAGGGGGCGATTACGCCAAACAGCACGATTAATGACCCAGGCTTTTATCAGCTGCCAAACGACTCTCGCCGCTATCGTAACTGGTTGCGCTGGGGGCACGGTCGGGTTGATATGGAGCGTTCAATCGCCGTCTCTAATAATACGTACTATTACTCGTTGGCCCATGACCTTGGCATCGACAAGCTGCATGAACAAATGTCCAATTTCGGTTTTGGACAGCGGGTGGCTCATGATGTACAGGGTGAAAGTGCGGCGCTGATGCCTTCCCGTGATTGGAAAAGAGCGCGATTCAATCAGCCCTGGTACCCTGGTGAAACGCTCTCGGTCGGTATAGGCCAAGGGTACTGGCAGGTGACGCCGCTACAACTGGCCAGCGCAACAGCGGCCTTGGCAAATCAAGGGCGTTGGGTGAAACCACGTATTGCCATGGAAATTGGCGGTGAACCGTTAGCCAGAGACTTACCGGATACGTTGCCAGATATTCAGCTTGATAACGAGGCCTGGTGGGACCGGGTTTTTAGTGGCATGGAAAAAGTGTTGACTGGTCACGAAGGCACCGCTCGGCGCACCGGGGTGGGGCTAGAGTACCGTATGGGCGGAAAGTCAGGCACCGCCCAGGTGTTCTCTCTGGGGCAGGATCAACGCTACAATGCTGCCGAGCTTGAGGAGCGCCTGCGTGATCACGCGCTTTTTATGGCGTTTGCCCCCCTGGAAGATCCTCAAATTGCGGTATCGGTGATTGTCGAGAACGCGGGTGGAGGGAGTACCCATGCCGCTCACCTGGCTCGCGCGATGACTGATGCATGGCTGTTAGACAATGAAGCACCCGATATTGATGAGATTAAGGAAGAGCTGGAAGCTGATACTGCTGGCGTGGAGGGGAATTAATGAAAACCTGGCAGACTCTTCCTCGTTCGTTTCGCCGTTATCCAGTGCGCCCTCCGGATAGCGGTATTGCACGTCGTAAGAGCATTTGGGAGCGCATACATATCGACCCATGGCTGCTCGGCATGCTGCTGGTGCTGATGGCGGCAGGTTTGTTAGTGCTCTACAGTGCCTCGGGTCAGCGTATTGAAGCCGTCATTGCACAAAGTGTTCGTTTTGGTGTTGCATTGGTGGGTATGGTCATTATTGCTCAATTCTCACCATCAACTTTTTTGCGATGGGCACCTTTGGCCTACGGTGTGGGGTTAGCAATGCTGGTGGCGGTTGAGGTTGCTGGCGATGTCGGAATGGGGGCAAAGCGTTGGTTAGAAATACCCGGCGTTATTCGTTTTCAACCATCTGAAATGATGAAGTTGGCGGTGCCTCTGATGGTGGCTGCCTATTTGAACCGTTGTCAACTTCCTCCACGGTTACGAGATATCGTGGTATGTGCCGTTATTATTGGTGTGCCGGTACTACTGACGGCTATTCAGCCCGATTTAGGAACATCGCTTGTTGTGGCAAGCGCAGCAGTCATTGTTGTACTGCTAGCTGGGCTGTCTTGGCGCCTTATTGCCCTGGTGGGGGCATTCATTGCAGCAGGCTTACCCGTGCTGTGGATGAATATGCATAACTATCAGCGTCAGCGAGTTCTCACCTTTCTAGACCCAGAAAGTGATCCATTAGGAGCTGGCTGGAACATTATCCAATCGACAACCGCTATTGGTAGTGGTGGCCTTTGGGGAAAAGGTTGGTTACAAGGTACGCAGTCGCAGTTAGAGTTTCTTCCTGAGCGTCACACGGACTTTATAATTGCGGTTCTTGGCGAAGAGTTTGGCTTGGTTGGCATGTTAATGCTGCTATGTCTTTACGTCATGATCGTAGGGCGCGGTCTTTGGTTAGCTACCTCATCCCAAGATACATTTGGGCGGCTGGTGGCAGGTAGTATTATCCTCACATTTTTTATCTATGTGTTTGTTAATGTTGGCATGGTCAGTGGTATTTTGCCGGTAGTTGGCGTGCCACTGCCGCTGGTGAGCTATGGTGGAACGTCGAGCGTGACCTTGCTTGCAGGGTTCGGTATTCTCATGTCCATACACGCCCACCGGCGTTTGTTACCCCGCTAATATTGAATGGACAAGTGATGGTGCTTTTCACAGGAGTGGTGAGTCAATGAATATAGCCCGGACTAGCGCAGGCGGTTGTTTGATCACCGCATTGCTGGCGTTTTCTTATTCTGGCGCTTGGGCTGATGAAACTGCGCATTTTGATCCCCAGTTTCACGAAGGCACCCAAAAACTAGTGGAAGAACTAGTGACTAAGGGAATCCCTGAAGAGTGGCTAACGGACGCCGTCAATCAGGCCGTCTTCAGCCAGTCGGTGCTTGATGCCATGGAGGGGGCGGCTGAGCGGCGCTTACGCTGGCATGAGTACCGTGACATTTTTTTAACTCAGCAGCGCATTGAAGAAGGTGCGGAGTTTATTAACACGCATGCGGAAGCGCTGTCGCGGGCTGAAGATGTATACGGCGTTCCCCCAGAAGTAATCACTGCCATTATAGGGGTGGAAACGTACTATGGGCGCCATAAAGGGCGGCATCGTGTGCTGGATTCCCTGGCAACACTGGCGTTTTATCACCCTGTTCGTGGCAATTTTTTCCGGGGAGAGTTAGCCGCTTTCTTGGATATCGCTTATGAACAGGACGTCGAGCCTTCTGAGCTCTACGGCTCGTATGCCGGCGCAATGGGGTACCCGCAGTTTATTCCTACTAGCTATCAAGCGTATGCGGTGGACTTTGATGGCGATGGTATGCGTGATTTGTGGGAAAACCCGACCGATGCCATTGGCAGTGTTGCCAACTACTTCGCGGTACATGGCTGGCAACGCGAGGGTGCCATCTATCATGAGGCGACCGGCCCCGAGATAGTACCGGAGGAACTTCCGTTTAATCAAACGGGCGCGCCTAAAGTGACCGCGGCAGATGCGATGGCCGCCGGTGTTGAGGCAGAGGTTGACCTCGATCCTGAGCTGCCTGTCGTCCCAGTATGGCTTGAGTTCGCTGACGACAACATTGGCTATCGCCTGGGTGAATATAACCTCTACGTTATTATGCGCTATAACCACAGCCACCTTTATGCAATGGCCGTAGCGGAATTATCAGAAGCGATTGCTCAGCAGGTTGAGGATCAAAGATGAAAACATTGCTGTCTGATGTTCGCTGTGTTGGTGGCGCAATGGCTATCGTGATGCTCGTCAGCGGCTGCGCCAGCCATGAAGCTAAACAAGATGACAGTGTCAGTTTAGAACAGCCAACGAGCGCGCCTACTATGAGTGGCACACAGCCAGCAGCTGGGGTAGCGACCAGCAGTGACCCTGGTGGGCGTTATGCAATGGCGGGTGACGCATACCCGCTTGAGCCACCTGATGTCAGCAAAGTGCCCGACGCCGTACCGCGTATAGAGCCGCTATCCCGTGCAGGCAACCGTTCGACCTATGAAGTGTGGGGAGAAACTTATCACGTGCTACCCGATGCAACGGGGTATGCCAAGCGGGGGACGGCTTCTTGGTACGGTGAAAAGTTTCACGGATATGCCACCTCAAATGGCGAAATTTATGACATGTATAAAATGACAGCGGCGCATCGTTCGCTGCCATTGCCTACCTTTGCTCGTGTGACTAGCTTGAATAGTGGGCAGTCGGTGATTGTGCGTGTTAATGATCGAGGTCCGTTTCATAGCGATCGAGAGATCGATCTCTCTTACGCAGCAGCGGCGCGTTTGGGCTTTTTAGATGAAGGCACTGGCCCAGTAAAAGTCGAAGCCATTGACCCTAAACGATGGCTGGCGGAGCAAGGTCAGGGTAGTGAGCCAACATCTGTGGCAAATTCATCTGCGCAGGCAGGGGCAAATGATCACTATTCACAGCAGTCCGCCTATGCGTCAGGGGGTGCGGTCTATTTGCAAATTGCCGCTTTAGGAAGTGCAGAAGGCGCTCAACGGTTGCAAAAGCGATTAACTGACGAATTGCCTCGTAGCGTAAGAGTGATGAGCGATGCTGAGATGCACCGTGTGCAGGTTGGGCCGGTAAGCCCCGGCCAGGAAAACCAAGCGCGAGAAGAGCTACGCCAGGCGGGCTTTCCGCATGCAATTGTTGTGCAATAGTGCGACTATTTTGTTGATTCAAAATCGACATGCGTGTTCGATGTCATTTTCTTTTTTAGTGAGAAGTTAGCGATGAATGTAACGAAGTCTATTCGCCGAACAGCTCAGCTGTGTTTACTTGCAGCGCTCTGTACGGTTACCTCATCTGTTATGGCACAGGTGATTCCACAGCCTCAAACGGTTATTCCTGCTCCGCCTCAGCTAGCGGCTAGCTCGTGGATCTTGATGGATGCTGATAGTGGCCGTGTGTTGGCGGAGCACAATTCAGATGAGCGCCTGCCACCGGCGAGTTTAACCAAGCTGATGACCGCATACCTCGTAGAGCGGGAGCTAGATCGCGGCACCATTAACCTGGATGACATGGTCAGCATTAGTGAGAAGGCCTGGCGCACCGGCGGCTCGAAGATGTTTATTGAAGTAGGTGACCAGGTTTCAATAAGTGACTTGCTAAAAGGTATTATCATTGTCTCTGGCAACGATGCCAGTGTCGCCGTGGCCGAGCACCTGGCCGGTGGTGAAGCTCCGTTTGCTGATCTAATGAACCAGCACGCGACGCGTCTGGGAATGCACAATACCAATTTCCAAAATGCGACAGGCCTGCCAGGTGAGGAGCATTACTCCACTGCTCGCGATATGGCACTTTTGTCGCAATATATTATTAATGATTACCCCGACCACTATGCGATTTACTCCCAGCGCAACTTCTCATTCGGCGGTATTGACCAGCCGAACCGTAACCGTCTGCTCTGGCGAGACCCTACTGTTGATGGCTTGAAGACTGGCTGGACGACTGAAGCAGGTTACGGCTTAGTGTCCTCTGCGTTGCGGGATGACATGCGCTTAATTTCGGTGGTCATGGGCACTAGCTCCGAGGAGTCGCGGGCGCAGGAGTCACAAAAACTGCTGAGCTACGGTTTTCGCTTTTATGAAACCATGAAGCTTTATGAGCAGGACGCGGTGTTAGCAACGCCCCGTGTATGGGGTGGTGATTCCAATGAACTACGGGTTGGTGTTAATGGCGAAGTATTTGTAACGCTGCCGCGCAATCGTAATGAAGAACTTCGTGCTAGCCTGAACATAAACTCGGATCTTCGTGCGCCTGTGGCTATCGGTGACGAGGTAGGAACCCTGGAAGTTTATTTAGGCGAAGATGTGGTAAGTGAGCGTCGACTAGTCGCGTTAGAAAGTGTTGAAGAGGGCGGTCTGTTTAAACGGTTTTTTGACCAAGTGCGTCGATTCTTTAGCGGCTTGATTGGCAATTTCACGGGCTAGTAGATAGCACTAACGCGTGTTTGTTGCCATTTACTGGCAGCACGTGATGAAAGCACATGGCTTAGTGAGTGTTGAGTAGCAGTGCAAAGGTGATATATGAAAGAAGGCACGAAAAAAGGCTTGCGAGATTTGCGTCAGCCAACCGCCAGTGAACCACCTAAAATCACATTCCCCTGTGATTACTCACTTAAGATAGTGGGCGATGCGGCAGACGATTTTACGGCGAGTGTCTGTCAAGTCATCGTTAAGCATGCCCCAGACTTTGATGAGTCAACGCTTCAGGTTGTTGATAGCCGCAATGGCCGATTCCAGTCGGTACGTGTCACTATTGTCGCCACAGGCGAACAGCAGATTAGGCAGTTGTTTGATGATCTCAAAGCGACGGGCCGCGTGCATATGGTGGTATGAGCATGGCTAATCAAGCTGCTATCGAGCTTTGCCATCTTGGTCATCGTACGTATTTGCCTGTTTGGGAAGCGATGCGAGAGCTAACAGACACGCGAGATAGTACGACGCCTGATCAATTCTGGCTTGTCGAGCATGACCCTGTTTTCACCCAGGGGCAGGCAGGCAAGCCAGAGCATTTGTTGATGCCTGGTGATATTCCAGTGGTTAAGACAGATCGCGGCGGGCAAGTTACCTACCACGGCCCAGGCCAGATAGTGCTCTATCCATTGCTAGATGTGCGGCGTGGCAAAGTTGGTGTGCGAGATTTGGTGACTGCGCTAGAAAATGCCGTGATTGCGGTGCTTGCCTTATATAACGTGGCAGCTTGGGCTAAGGCCGATGCGCCTGGGGTGTATGTTGATACGCCCCATGGCGAAGCCAAAATTGCCTCGCTCGGCCTGCGTATTCGAAGAGGGGCGAGCTATCACGGTGTTGCACTGAATGTCGATGGTGATTTATCGCCCTTTGAGCGTATCAACCCTTGTGGTTATGCGGGTATGAAGGTGACGCGACTCGCTGATTTAGTGGCATTGCCACCTACATCAAGCCAAGTAGGCGACCAGCTGGCAGCTGCATTAGCTGAACTACTGCGTCGTGAGTTGGTGGATGCTAGCTAGTTAGCGCTTTGATTAGGCTCAGAAAAACCAACTACCTGCACATAATGCCCACGATGAGGTTACTCATATTTGAATGGCGTGTGTGCAGGTAGTTGGTGGTAGTTAGCTCACCCAACATTAAATGCAGGTATGCGGTTAGCGTCAGGTTCCTGGCCGGGGACGGCAGCGGGTGATGCAAGACCCAGGTTGTTTTTCTCAAAGACACGATCAGCGCGATAGCTTGAGCGAACCAATGGGCCGGAAGGCACTTCCATAAAGCCTTTTTCAAGGCCAAGTACGCGATAGCGGTCGAACTCTTCTGGGGTGACCCAGCGCTCTACGGCCAAGTGGTTTTTGGTTGGTCGTAAATATTGGCCAAGCGTTACGATATCAACGCCAATCTCTCTTAGATCATCGAAGGTTTTAAGTATTTCTTCGTCAGTTTCACCTAAACCAAGCATTATGCTGGTTTTGGTAATGACGTTCGGGCGATGCTGTTTGGCATGTGCTAGCACGTCCAGCGTTTTACGATAACCAGCGCGAGGGTCGCGCACTTTACTGGTAAGGCGCTCGACAGTTTCGACGTTCTGGGCAAACACTTCCAAGCCAGAGTCAACAACGCGCTCGATAGCGGCTTTGTCTGCGTCAAAATCGGGTGTTAGTGCTTCTACAACCACTTCCGGTGTGCGGGCTTTAATAGCCTTAATACAGTTGGCATAGTGCGTAGCACCGCCGTCGTCCAGGTCATCACGGTCGACGGAGGTCAGCACGATGTAGCGTAGCCCCATCAACTCAACTGATTTGGCGGTATTTTCCGGTTCATCTTGATCTAACCACCCTTTGGGGTTGCCCGTGTCTACGGCACAGAACCGGCATGCGCGCGTACAAACAGATCCCATTAACATGATGGTGGCGGTGCCATTGCTCCAGCACTCGCCCATATTAGGGCAGTGCGACTCCGCACAAACTGTGCTTAAGCGATGCGCAGAGACGTTCTTTTTAACCGCCTCAAAGCGTTCGCCACCGGGGATCTGAGCACGCAACCACTTGGGTTTGCGGTCAAGACTAGGAGGCGCTTCTTCTGACTGAGATTTACGTTGCTTCATGCCGTCTTTAATGACCGACATGCCATGCTCATTGCGGAATTTTTCGCCGCTAGGGACACGCGTTGTGGGGTTGTTGCTCATAGGAGAGAGCCTCTCTACTGTGCGGCAGGCAATGCCCAAACGTTGTGGCGTTTAACCATATGTTGTGGCGATGGCATTTTAAAGCCATGGCGTTGACAGTTGGATCGCCTGCGCGAATACATGCCAAACCCTGAATATTCTGAATGATACGTAGGTAGTAGGTTAATGTAACATATCTGTTGGTTAACAAGACACTAAGCTCTCTTTATCGACCCACTAAATAGACAGCCTACTATAGTGACAGTAAAGGGAGGCAGGAAACGCCATGGCTAGGCAAAGGGCTAGAGGGTGCTTGGAAATGTCGGCGAAAATCTGCCAAGTGCTCCCTGATAAAACGTAAAAAAAGATCGGCCACCGGCGTCGGGAAATGGTCGCGACGATAAACTGTGCACCACGAACGACGAATGGGAAAGTTAGGTAAAGGTAGTTCCGATAGCAAGCCTTGTTCCAATTCAAGTTGAACGGCCAGGCGTGGCAAAACAGCAACACCCAAGTGAGCCATAATGCCTTGTTTGATAGCCTCATTCGTGCCTAATTCAATGCGGTGGGGAAGGCCTACCTCCTGGTCAGCAGCCAGCTGCTCAAATGCGTTGCGCACCCCAGAACCAGGTTCGCGCATCAATAGATAGTGTCGCGCAAAGTCGCCCAGCGTTGGCGTTTTCATACTAAGTAGCGGATGCTCTGGCCATACAACAGCAATCAGCTCATTTTCAAGGATGGGCATGACGACTAAGCCTTCATCTTCTGGAACCATGGCCATAATCACGACATCGTCTTGTTGTTCGGCTAGCCGCTCTAGCGCTTGGCTGCGGTTGCATACTTTTAAGCGTATGCGTACGTCTGGATACCGTGCTCTGAATCGTGCCAGCAAGTACGGAACAACGTATTGAGCTGATGAAACGGCAGCTATATTGAGCTCACCACAAATTTTACCGTTAATCTCGGACAGGTTCATTTGCAACCGGAAAAGCTGCCCAAAGATTTCGCGAGTAGAAAGTGCCAGTGTATCGGCAGCGGGTAGCGCGTGCAGGGTCTTGCCAGCATATTTGAACAGTGGCTGGCCAAGGGCAAGCTCAAGCTGGCGTATCTGAGCACTAACCGCAGGCTGGGTAAGGCCTAGCTGTTCAGCTGCACGTGAGTAAGAGCGCTGACGATAGACTGCTTGGAACACCTGTAATTGTCGGAAGGTTAAACGATTGAGTAACGTAGGGGATGACATAACAGCCTCTAGTAATACACCCTCCGAAGATAGAAAGTGCCGCAAAACAAAAATCTCAGCATACCAGCTGGAAATGCTATCACTGATGATGTGTGGGTGTCTTTATGACAACAATGATGAAATTGCAAAGGTAAGCATCGACGTTACGCAGTGAGTGGCCTAAACTATATTGCATTGCAGCATCATCGCTTCGTGGTTGGTGTCTTGCATCAACCCAATGGGAGAATTTATGAACTTTCTCGCTCATCCTTTGCTGCCTGGTAATATGCTTAAAAGTATGTTGCCAGGAACGCCTGATCAATCAGCGGCTCTGCCGGGCGGTGAGGCCCTTGCTAGTGTGCTCGACCCCTTTGGGTTCGGGCGAGCTGCAGTGAGCTACTGGCGCGACAGTGTTGAACGTAGCGTTCTGTACTTAGATGTAATGCGTGAACGTGGCAACCAGTATCTTGAGCATATGGAACAAACCAAGCCAAATGTGCTGGGGTTTGATACCGAAGTGCTGGTTGATGGACGTACACTGCCGCACCCCACTAACTATGAGTTGCTTCGGGTGCTGCCGCCCAGCCATATCGAGATTGACCCAGACAAACGTCCTTTTGTGGTAGTCGACCCTCGTGCAGGGCATGGCCCAGGCATTGGCGGGTTCAAGCCTGATAGCGAGCTCGGAGTGGCGTTGAGGGCCGGGCACCCTTGCTATTTTATCGGCTTTTTGCCTTTTCCTGAGCCAGGGCAAACGGTTGAGGATGTTGTTGAGGCGGAGATTGCATTTTTACGCCATGTGATCGCTTTACACCCCAAAACAGCCGAAAAGCCGATGGTAGTAGGTAATTGCCAAGCAGGTTGGCAAATCATGATGGCCGCTGCGTTAGAGCCAGATGTATTTGGCCCGATCCTCATTGCTGGCGCGCCTCTCTCCTATTGGGCAGGCGAGCATGGTAAAGCGCCCATGCGCTATACCGGTGGTATGACCGGCGGAAGCTGGATTACCGCGCTGACCAGCGATATCGGTAACGGTCTTTTTGATGGTGCTTGGTTGGTGCAAAACTTTGAACGTCTTAACCCAGCCAACACCTACTGGAAAAAGCAGTACCATCTGTATGACAACATCGATACCGAATCAGAGCGCTATCTAGAGTTTGAGCGCTGGTGGGGTGGTCACGTGGTGCTGGGTGGTAACGAAATTCAGTATATCGTTGACAATCTTTTTGTAGGCAATCGACTTTCTACCGCTCAGTTAGTGACTCGCGATGGTCGGCGTATTGATTTACGTAATGTGCGTTCGCCTGTTGTCGTGTTCTGCTCGCGTGGTGACGATATTACGCCGCCGCCCCAAGCGTTGGGTTGGATCCGTGATTTGTACGAAGGCGAAGAAGATATCATCGCCAACGAACAGACGATTGTTTACTGCCAGCATGATACGACGGGACACCTAGGGATTTTTGTTTCTGGCAGTGTGTCACGCAAAGAGCATACCGAATTTACGGCTAACATGGACTATATCGATGTGATGCCGCCGGGACTGTATGAAACAACGGTCTCGCATGCCAGTGAGCGAGACGACGCAGAGTTACTTGAGCGTGACTACTTGCTTGAGTTTACGGCACGTAACTTTGAAGAGCTTGATCGTGACGTGATGCATAAGCCTGAAGATGACCGCCGGTTTGCAACAGTTGCGCGAATATCCGAAATAAACCTCGGTTTTTATCGGCTTTATGTTCAACCCTGGATTCAGGCCACCATGACACCTGAAGCGGCTCGTTGGATTCGCCGTATGCATCCCATTCGCCTCGGTTACAAGCTTCTTTCTGACCGTAACCCACTGACGGTGCCATTGCCGGTAATGGCTGACATGGTTCGCCGCCATCGTCAGGAGGTAGGTCAGGACAATATGTTTAAAGCAATAGAGACCATGCGCTCCGATCAGATTGTCGCTAGTCTCAATGCACTGCGTGATTTGCGGGATAGCACGACAGAAAGAATGTTCATGGATATTTATGGGCAACCTCTGTTGCAGGCTGCGGTTGGCTTGCATGGCGATGCGCATGTTCATCGTCGCCGTCCGGGTGCTGAGCCCGAACATCGCCGGTTTATTGAAAATCGTCAAAATGAGCTGCGCAATAAAATTGCCCAAGGCGGTTCGCATGAAGCAGTGATGCGTTCGGTTATCTACGTACTAGGTGGCGCTACTGCTACAGATGAGCGTAACTTTAAGCGTTTGCGCGCATCGCGTAGTGAACTTGAGCCGACGTCAACACTGAGTGAGTTCAAGCGACTCGTTCGTGATCAATTCTTTATTTTGAAATTGGATCGTGATCGTGCGTTATCGTGTTTGCCTGAGCTGTTAAAAGGTCAAAGCGATCAAGAGATTGATGGTCATATTGAGCATCTTGAGCATGTCCTGGCTGCAAGCGGTGAGCTTTCCGAGCATGTGGCAGAGCGATTTGCTCAGATAAAAGCACTGTTTGATCAAGCGCGTCCACCGAAAGCAGCGCAGCCAGCTGAAAGCACCCCAGTTACTGCCAGTAGTGCGGAGGCAGCGGCATCCAACGTAGCCAGCAAGCCCAAGTCTAGAACGGCATCGCGCAGGAAGCCCCCGCGCAAGCGTTAAGCATTGTGATAGGTTAATCTCCGCCCCTGTTTTATACAGGGGCGCTTTTTTTGTTTCCGTGTTTTGGGTTGCTGTCTGCGTATCGGCAGTCTAGTGTCTAGCTACGTGAGTAGCGAAACGATGTCTCGATGATCTCACGGTTCAGAATAAGTTTGTTACCTACGCGGCGGTTGTGACTGGCGCTTGTTGCAGGCCTGGGGTAGGGTAGGCGCATTTTTCTCATGGTCGTCAAGCGGTAACGGCGGGCGGCAACGTATTCAGAGCATGGGCGATAGCGCCTGAGCAATAGGAAAGTGGAGCACTATGGGCAAGTCACTGGTCATCGTCGAGTCGCCTGCGAAAGCGAAGACGATCAATAAATACCTCGGCAACGATTTCATCGTAAAGTCGAGTGTGGGTCACATCCGTGACCTGCCGACCAGCGGCTCAGGTAAGGCAGCCTCCGACCCGAAGGAGCGCGCTCGCCAGGCTGCGGCAACACGCAAGATGTCGGCGGATGAAAAGGCAGAGTATAAAAAGCGTAAGACCCATGATCAGTTAATTAGACGCATGGGGATTGATCCGGGTAATGGTTGGGAAGCGCGTTATGAAGTGCTCCCAGGCAAAGAGAAAGTCGTCGCCGAGTTAAAGAAGCTGGCTGAAAAAGCCGATGCCGTTTATCTCGCAACGGATTTGGATCGCGAAGGGGAAGCCATTGCGTGGCACCTGCGCGAGACAATTGGTGGCGATGACAGTCGCTACAAACGTGTGGTGTTTAACGAAATTACCAAAAACGCGATTCAGGATGCCTTTAAAGCGCCAGGTACGCTTAATATCCCGCGCGTAGAAGCACAGCAGGCACGCCGCTTTTTAGACCGAGTTGTCGGGTTTATGCTGTCGCCTTTGCTGTGGGCCAAAATTGCCAGGGGCTTATCAGCAGGTCGTGTCCAATCCGTCGCGGTTCGTCTAATTGTTGAGCGTGAGCGAGAAATTCGTGCGTTTATCCCTGAAGAGTTCTGGGATGTGCATGCGGATCTCGCTTCTCCAGATGGCGAGCTAGTCAGGTTTGCACTGGTACGTCAGGATGGCAAACCCTTCCGTCCCACCTCCGAAAAAGACACGCTTTCACGTATTGAGCAGCTGCGCAAAGCCAAGCTTGCGATCACCTCTCGTGAAGATAAACCGACGAGCTCCAAACCTTCCGCGCCGTTTATTACCTCAACGTTGCAGCAGGCCGCCAGTGGCCGGCTAGGGTTCTCCGTCAAGAAAACCATGACCATGGCCCAGCGTCTCTACGAGGCTGGCTATATTACCTACATGCGTACCGACTCCACCAATCTTTCAAAGGATGCGGTAGAGAGCGCCCGTTCGTTTATTAATGACGAATATGGGGCTCGCTACCTGCCAGAGTCTCCTAACCGGTACAGCAGCAAAGAGAGTGCCCAAGAGGCCCACGAAGCGATCAGGCCCTCTAGCGTTGAGCGTAAAGCCACAGACCTCTCTGGTATGGAGCGAGATGCAGAGCGCCTCTACGAGCTGATTTGGCGCCAATTTGTTGCTTGTCAGATGACGCCTGCGGAGTACCTGTCTAGTACGCTGAGTGTCGAGGTTGATGGTTACGACCTGCGTGCCAAGGGTCGCGTGCTCAAGTTTGACGGTTATACCCGGGTAATGAAGCCAACCGGCAAAAATGAAGACCAAAGTCTGCCAGATTTGCCGAAAGGTACGGCGATGGCGCTGGAGAAGCTTGATCCGCAGCAGCACTTTACCAAGCCTGCGCCACGTTATACGGAAGCCAGTTTAGTAAAAGAGCTAGAGAAACAAGGCATTGGTCGTCCTTCTACCTATGCTTCCATTATTTCCACGATTCAGGATCGTGGCTATGTAAAGCTTGAAAATCGCCGTTTCTACGCCGAGAAGCTGGGTGATATCGTTACCGAGCGACTAAAAGAGTCCTTCCCCGACTTGATGGATTACTCGTTCACCGCGCGTATGGAAGATAGCCTTGACGAAGTGGCCGAAGGTGAGCGCAACTGGCAAGCGCTATTAGATGCTTTCTACGACGAGTTCAGCCAGGAGCTTAGTAAGGCAGAAAGTGAAGAAGGGATGCGCCCTAATCAGCCGGTTCCCACGGATATCGACTGCCCAAGCTGTGGCCGCAAAATGCAGATTCGCACGGCTTCTACTGGGGTCTTTCTCGGCTGCAGCGGCTATAACCTGCCGCCTAAGGAGCGCTGTAAAACCACCATCGATCTTATTCCTGGTGAAGAAGCCGTTGCTGAAGACGCGGGAGAGGAAGCAGAAACGAACGCGCTACGTGCCAAACGTCGTTGTCCAAAGTGTGGTACGGCCATGGATAACTACCTGATCGATGAGGGGCGTAAACTGCATATTTGTGGTAATAGCCCTGATTGCGATGGTTATGAGGTTGAAGCAGGTAAGTTCAAAATCAAAGGCTACGACGGCCCCATTATCGAATGTGATAAATGTGGTTCCGAGATGCAGCTTAAGTCAGGCCGCTTTGGTAAGTATTTCGGTTGCACCAATAGCGAGTGTAAGAACACGCGTAAATTATTGCGTAGTGGGGATGTAGCGCCGCCTAAGATGGATCCGATCCCTATGCCAGAGTTGGCCTGCCAAAAGGTAGACGACCACTACGTGCTGCGCGATGGTGCCAGCGGCTTATTCCTTGCGGCCAGCAAGTTTCCAAAAAACCGTGAAACTCGTCCGCCGCTGGTAAAAGAGCTAAAAGCGCACGCCGATGAGCTGCCAGAAAAATATCACTTTATTCTAAAGGCCCCCAGTGAAGATCCGGATGGTCGCCCTGCACAGATTCGTTATTCGCGAAAAAATAAAGAGCAGTTTGTGATGACGGATGAAGAGGGTAAAGCCACCGGTTGGAAAGCAACCTTTGAAGCAGGCAAATGGCACGTGGAGGATAAGCGGAAGTGAGCCCGCGTTCGCGAACCAATCAGTTGCTCTATCAAGCGGAGCTACTTACTCATCTCTCCATTGCTGATGATGAGCATTCTGTCGCTAGCCAAATGGCGATAGAAGAGAGCGCCTTGGCGCTCTTTGAGCTTGCCTTGAACTCATTACTTAAAGAAGTGACCGAACATGCTCGTCTAGACAGCCATAATTGGCAGCGGCTACTTGCTAGTGATGGCCCTGCCGTTGCTGAGTTGCAGCGACTGCGTGACACGATGCAGCGGCAGGACAGTTGGCTGTGCTGGCTAGTGGGCCAATTAGAGAAACTACATAGTGATGAGGGGGCAGCACGACGTGCGGTACAAAGCCCTTCAATGATTGCCGTGGGGAGCCAGCTGTCGCTCACTGAGCAATTGCTAGATAACCTTCAAGCCGCAAAGCATGACATTGCGTCGCTGCGTGAGACCAGCCAAGAGTGGTGACCATAACGGGGGCAGAGAGTTTTGAACACCTGCGACATGGCCAGATAGGATGGCCTAATAGCCATGGATGAACGACCGCCAGCAAACATTTAAGAGCGTAAAGGCATCAAATCATCGTTGAAAAACCATGTGGTTAACAGCTTGCCATGCAGATGAGCCTTATTTCGTGTGTTAAAGCACTGACATTTGCGCCATGAATAGGGTATAACAATCGCCATAAATGCTTTGTTGGCTGGTTATGCTGGCCCGTATTGAGAGCAATAATGATGCCCGTGAATCGTCGCCGTTTTTTAGCGTTAGCGCTAGGCTGGCCTGTTGTGGCCAGCGCAGCAACTACCAGTGCCTTAACTGATTATCAATCAACCGACCTTGTGGAGACTCTGCTTTCCCGTGCAGCGACACCCAGGTATAGCGATGAACTATGGTTGTTGATTGATGATAAAGAAGCCACATTAAGTGTATTCCGTGGTAATTCACTAGTGGAGCGCATTGCCCCTGTTTCTCTTGGGCGAGGTGGCGCAAAAACGCAGCGAGTGCGGGGTGGTAATGTCACTCCGCTGGGTGAGTTCCGAATTAATCGATTTAATTACGAAAGTCAGTGGCATATCTTCATCGGTATCGATTATCCTACGCCACCTCATGCGCGAATGGCTCTTGAAAAGGGCATCTATTCCCAAGCGGATTATGATGCGTATTTTGATTACTACCGGCGCCACGGATCTCCGCCGCAAAATACGGCACTGGGTGGCGCTATTGGTATACATGGTATCGGTGGTGGTGATCCGGATATACACGGTCAATTTCACTGGACCCAAGGGTGTGTTGCTGTGACTAACGAGCAAATAGAGCGTGTCGCGTCGTTGGTGGGAGTTGGCACTCGCGTAGTGATCCGCTAAGCTTGTGAAGCTGAAGGAAGTTTTAGGTTTTGAATGCGTGGCTATAGACAACCGCTGTTGTCTGTTATAAAACAGCGTTTGACTTGTGTGCCTTGGTGCCTAACCTTGGTACAAGTCGCTGCACAGAACCTGCATTGCAGGTAGACATAGTTAAGCTAACGCTTTAGCATTAATTGTGTCATACCCTTAACGTTGTACCCAAGGAAGACTCAAGGAGAACACTATGACTCTGAAGAACACTCTGAAGATGACCGCCGCTGCCGCTTCACTGGCAATCCTAGCTGGTTGTGCTTCTACCAGCGCTCTGGAAGAAGTTCGCATGACTGCTGAGTCTGCGCAGGCTGATGCCGCAGAAGCACGCAGCATGGCTTCACAAGCAATGAACACTGCTAACCAAGCTCAGCGCGACGCGCAAGCTGCTCTGCAGATGTCTCAGCAGAACCGTGAAGAAATGAACCGTATGTTCCAGCGTTCCATGCAGAAGTAATTCTGCCTGGGCCCTAAACCCCAACAGGTTTAGTGGTTGCTGTAGATGTAAAAAAACCCCGCTTTGGCGGGGTTTTTTTATGCCTATCGTTTAGGCGTCTTTCTCAGTATGAGTGCTTGTGGACAGCTCAATTTCTTCAAACAGGCCATCTAGTTGCAGAGGTTCTTCTTCAGGGGTTGGGGCGGGGGCTTGAGGGCCATAAAGTGCGACCAGACGGCCGTCAGGGTTTTCTACGGCTAGTTTGACCTGAGCGTAATCTACTTCTACTTGATCGGCGGCAAGCTCACTTACACGCTCGATGGCGTTAAGCAGAGGCTCAAAGTCGCCAACGTTCTCTTCAAGCTGAGGGTATGATTGAACAAACAGGGTGCCGTCTGCTCCCCAGCCTGCTTTAAAGGGGGCATCCATTAGGTTGACTTTCGTGCCGCTTGGTAGGCGCTCATAAAGTGATTCAATATCTTCTGGATACATGCGAATGCAGCCACGGCTAACTCGCATGCCCACGCCTTCAGGGCGGTTAGTGCCGTGAATCAGATAGCTGGGCATCGCCAATAAAATAGCGTGACGACCCAGTGGGTTGTTAGGCCCGGGAGGTACAATGGAGGGGGCCGGCTCGCCACGGGCGGCTGCTTCACGGCGCATAGAGGCAGGCGGAGCCCAAGCAGGGTCTTTTACCTTCACTGTCGTGCGGGTAATGCCGATCGGCGTTGCAAACTCTTCTCGACCGACGCTAACAGGGTAGGTTTCGACAATGCCTGGGTTGTCAGCGGGGTAGTAGTACAGACGTAGCTCGGAAAGGTTGACGACAACACCCTCTCGGGCCGCTGGCGGTAGAATGTAGCGTGCAGGAATGACAACTTCCGTTCCTTCGCCAGGCACCCATAGGCTGACGCCAGGGTTGGCCATGCGCATTTCTTCGTAGCCAATGTTGTGCCGACGAGCAATATCAATCAACGTGTCTTTTGGGTTGTCGACGACGACCGTGTAGTGCTCACCGATAATGTCGCCACTTTCCGGTAGATGGAAGTGCCCACGAGGCAGCTCACGTTTCTCAGCAGCATCTTCGGCGCTGGCCGTTGCTTCGGCAACTTCTTCAGTAGCTTCTTCAACAGCTTCTTGAGAAAGCTCTTCAGAAAGCGACGTGGGTTTGTCGTCTTGTTCAGAGGAGGGCTGAGCATGAGCGGGGCCCGTAAGGCTTGCTGCCAACAAAACAGCCAGGCTAGTAGGGCCCCAAAGGTTAAAACGCTTACGAGTGTTCATGATGGTTCCTAATCAATGTATGCACAGCTAATACATAGTGAAATGAGCGTGATTTGCCGCACTGCGCTGCTTAATGACAAGTTTGCACCAAGGTTCACGCCGCCGCTACTTTTTGATTAAGGGTTGTGAGTAGAGCCTCGACTGTCTCAAAGCGCTGTTCGACCGTTTCCATTGCAAATTCAAACCGTAAGGTATCTGAACCATCCAGGCGGTAATGCTGTGGCGAGGTCTGTATCAATGTCACAAGCGTTAGAGGATCGACCTGGGTGGTATTGTTGAACAGTACTCTTCCGCGGTTTTCGCCAGCTTCTATGCGGGCAACGCCAAGTTGTTCAGCGCGATGGCGCAGCTTGGTTTGGCGGATAAGGTTTTTCAGCGGCTGAGGGAGTAGGCCAAAACGGTCAATTAGCTCAACCTGTAGCTCTTTTAGTTCAGCATTGCTCTGGGTGTTGGCGATGCGTTTATACATCACTAGGCGCTGCTGTACGTCGTGAATATAGTCGTCAGGAATCAACGCTGGCAGGTTGAGACTAATTTCAATACCAGTATTGAAAGGGGCATCTATATTGGGTGTTTTGCCCGCACGGATAGCCTTCACAGCGCGATCCAGCATTTCCATATACAGCGTATAGCCGATGGTTTCCATTTGGCCGCTTTGTTCGTCGCCGAGCAGCTCGCCAGCGCCGCGAATCTCCATGTCATGACTTGCTAGCGTAAAGCCCGCACCCAGGTCGTCAGAGGCGCTAATTGCTTCCAGGCGTTTAACTGCATCGCGGGTCATGGCCTTGGGTGGTGGCGTTAGCAGGTAGGCGTATGCTTGGTGGTGGCTGCGCCCAACTCGGCCACGAAGTTGATGCAGCTGCGCTAAGCCGAACTTATCCGCGCGCTCAATCAAAATAGTGTTTGCACTGGGGACGTCGATGCCCGTCTCAATAATGGTGGAGCAGACCAGTACATTAAACCTGCGGTGATAAAAGTCTGACATCACTCGTTCAAGGCTGCGTTCGGGTAGTTGACCATGGGCAACGGCAACTCGTGCTTCTGGTACTAACTCACGAATTTGCTCAGCGGCGTTCTCGATGGTTTTAACTTCATTATGCAAAAAATAAACCTGGCCGCCGCGCAATATTTCACGCAGTAATGCTTCTTTAATGACGCTGCTATCCCGCTGCTGTACAAAGGTTTTAACTGACAAGCGCCGCGCCGGTGGAGTGGCGATAATCGATAGGTCGCGGATTCCGCTCATGGCCATGTTCAGGGTTCGGGGAATCGGTGTGGCGGTCAGTGTAAGAATATCGATTTCTGCACGTAGTGTTTTCAGTTTCTCTTTTTGTGCAACACCAAAGCGGTGCTCTTCATCAATGATTAAAAGCCCCATTTTGGGGAGCTCGACGCTTTTCGAAAGCAGTTTATGGGTGCCGATTACAATATCGGTCTGGCCGTTTTTGATGCCTTCTAGGTTTTGTGTCATCTCCTTGCCGCTGGTAAAGCGTGAGATAAGGCTAATGTTAACTGCCGTATCGGCGAAGCGGTCGCGGAAGTTTTCAAAATGCTGGCGTGCTAACAGCGTAGTGGGCACAAGTACCACGACCTGGCGACCTGTTTGTACGGCAAGAAAAGCAGCACGCATGGCGACTTCTGTCTTGCCAAAGCCGACATCGCCGCACACCACACGATCCATTGGCTGAGGCGAGATCATGTCACCTATAACGGCCTCAATAGCAGCCTGCTGATCGGGGGTTTCTTCAAATGGGAAGCTGCCTGAGAAGCGCGCGTACTCATCGCCTGGCGCGTCATATATAAACCCTTCCTGAGCCTCTCTTCTGGCATAGATATCGAGTAGCTCAGCGGCAGTGTCGCGAATTTTTTCAGCTGCTTTGCGGCGCGCTTTTTCCCACTGGTCTGAGCCCAGCTTATGTAGCGGAGCGAGCTCATCATCGGCACCGCTATAGCGTGAGATGAGATGGAGGCTATCAACAGGGACATATAGCTTGGCTCCATCGGCATAAGCGAGCGCTAAAAACTCGTTGGCTTGGCCGCCTGCATCCAGGGCTTCCAGGCCTAAATAGCGTCCTACGCCGTGGGCTTGGTGAACAATGGGGGCGCCTTCTCGAAGTTCGGATAGATGGCGCACCGCTAGCTCGTTGTCATCGGTGGCTTTTTCGCGTCGTCGGCTTTGGCGGACAACATCGCCAAATAGCTCTGTTTCGCTAATCACTGCGATGTCAGGCTCGGTGAGCCACAGACCGCTGCCTACCAAGCTTTCAGTGATAGCAATGCGATGGGAGCTGGTTAAGAAATCTTGGAAACTATCAATGTGGGGCAGTTTCAATTTAAGCGGTGCTAACACCTCTTCTAGCGCTTCTCTGCGACCCCGTGACTCGGCTACCAGCAGAATGCGCGTGTTGGTTTGTGTGTCGAGAAAGTGGGTCAGGTCACTAAGTGGCTGCTTGGCGCGGGCGTTAATAGCAAGTGCGGGCAGTTCTTGTGCTTGTGGTGCTTGCGCATGACGCTGACGGCTGTCGTCGGTCAGCTCAACACGTGGGCGGTCTTTGATCGCCGAGAAAACGTCATTAACCGCTATAAAGGCGCGGTGTGGTGGTAGTAGAGGGCGAGTGGGGTCAACGCCTAAGTTGGCGTAGCGTGACTCAATGGATTGCCAGTGCTGCTCGGCAGCTTCATAAACACCGGGCAGAAGCGCTACGCGGGTATCGTCAGTGACGTGTTCAAATAAAGAAGCAGTCTCGTCAAAAAATAGTGGTAAATACTGCTCCAGGCCGGGAGAGGGAATGGCTTTTAGGGCATCGTTATAAAGTGGGCATTGGCGTGGGTCGACATCAAATAGCGTTTCAAACTGTTCTCGAAAGCAGGCAATGGCGCTGCGGCTTAGCGAGTACTCATGAGCCGGAAGCAGTTCAATAACGTCGACTTTATTGGTAGAGCGCTGGCTGCCGGGATCGAAATGCCGCAGCGTGTCAATTTCATCATCAAATAAGTCAATACGAATCGGTTCATCCATACCCATTGCGAACAGGTCGATGATGGCGCCCCGCATGGCGTACTCGCCGGGTTCATAGACGGTCTCAACGGCACGATAGCCTGCCCGCGACAGCGATTCACGGAATGCTTCGCGATTAAGTGTGGCGCCCGCTTTCAGCGTCATCACTCGTCCAGCAATGTACGATACTGGCGGTAGGCGTTGCATCAGGGTATTGATTGGCACGAGAACAATGCCGCGAACGCCATCCTGGAGTAGGCGGAGTGTTCTAAGGCGTGCGGAGATAATGTCCTGGTGGGGGGAGAAGCTATCGTAAGGTAAGGTTTCCCAGTCAGGAAAAGGCAACACAGGAACGTTGCTATAGAATGCCAGGTCCTGCTCCAGGCGCTGAGCGCTGGCAGTACTTGGCGTAATAACCAGTAGCGGGGCGCGTGACGCGATCTGAGCTAACGCTAGGGCAGTCGCACTGCCCGGCGGCGCTGTCAGATAAAGCGTGTCGCGAGTCCCTGATGGCTGGGGTGGTTCGAGCAGAGAGAAAGAGGGCATAGTTACGGTATCGTGTTGCGCTGAAACGGAACCTGGATCATACACGATCAGTACTTTCAGGCAGAACCCTAGGCTAAGTGTGCTCGGTAAGGGTGAGTGGTGATGCACTATTTCTTTTTGTAGTCAATCCGCTCTTTCTGTAATACCCCTACATGTTGTGCGACTATCCATTCATTGCGGCACGCTATTAAGCCCAGGATAATGCCCAATGAAAACCCTTTTCACTACTCAATGAGGCCGCACGTGAGTCAGCAAGCTCTCGAAAACGTTTTTCAGGAATGGCAAAGCAACGAAGCTCTGGCTGAGCAAATGATTCCGTTAGTGGGTCGGCTGTATCGCCAGAACAATGTGGTTGCTACCATGTTCGGTCGTTCCCTGATCAAGCGGTCGGTCATTCGGATTCTGAAAGACCACCGTTTCGTGCGCAAAATTGAAGGCACAGAACTCTCGGTTGAAGATACTTTCCCCATCGTGCAGGCGATGAGCGAGATGAATCTTGGACCCGCCCATGTCGATGTTGGCAAGCTTGCGGTTAGTTTTAAACGCCAGGGCGGCGGTGATCTAGATGCTTTCCTGCGCAAAGAGCTTGCTGAGATTATTGATGGCTTTCAGCCGGGTGGCAGCAAAGGTGAGCCTCAGGATGTCGTGCTTTATGGGTTTGGGCGCATCGGTCGTTTGCTAGCACGGGTGATGGTTGAAAAAGCGGGGGGCGGCAACTTGCTGCGCCTGCGTGCGATTGTAGTGCGCGGCCGTGGCGATGTGGCTAAAGACCTTGAGAAGCGTGCTAGCCTGCTTCGCCGAGATTCGGTGCATGGCCCCTTCGATGGGACTATTTCGGTCGATGCTGAAGCGCGTACTCTTACTGTGAATGGTAACGTGGTTCAGGTTATTTACGCCGACTCTCCGAGTGAAATTGATTACACCGCTTACGGCATCAATAACGCTGTGATCGTTGATAATACTGGGATCTGGCGTGATGAAGCTGGTCTTGGTCAGCACCTGGAGTGCAAGGGGGCTGCAAAAGCGCTGCTGACGGCACCAGGTAAGGGTGATATCAAAAACATCGTGTTTGGCATTAACCACGACACCATCGGCGACAGCGACCGTATCGTATCGGCAGCTTCTTGCACGACTAACGCCATTGTGCCCGTGCTTAAAGTGCTCAACGACGAATATGGTGTGGTGACGGGGCATGTGGAAACCGTCCACGCTTACACCAATGATCAGAACCTGATCGATAACTACCACAAAGGGGATCGTCGTGGTCGTAGTGCAGCCCTCAATATGGTACTTACCGAGACAGGTGCTGCTAAGGCGGTTGCCAAGGCGCTGCCTGAGCTTGAAGGTAAGCTAACGGGTAATGCCATTCGCGTGCCGACGCCCAACGTTTCCATGGCTATTCTGAACCTGACGCTGGAAAAGGGCACCGATGCTGATGCGCTGAACGACTACCTGCGTCGCATGTCGATTGACTCGTCTTACCAGAAGCAAATCGATTTCGTCGATTCGGCAGAAGTTGTGTCGTCGGACTTCGTTGGTAACCGCCATGCAGGGATTGTGGATGCCAAAGCGACCATCGCCAACGGTAATCATGCTGTCGTATATGTGTGGTATGACAACGAATTTGGCTATAGCTGCCAAGTTATTCGTATTCTCCAGCACATGTCGAATGTGGAGTTTTTGAAGTTGCCGCATCAGGCAAATTAAAGCGTAAACGCTGAATTAGTCGCATATGCGGCGCTTTTAACGGCAGATGATTGTAAAACGCCACCTTCGGGTGGCGTTTTCGTGTCCGCGCTAGGCGATATAAAAGCGCATATAGCACTTTTGGAGGCCATTAGGGATGTGGTCATTAGGCGCGCTTATCTTTATAATACGATAGATTTTTCGGGGTGGTTCAAGCTTGCTTGATCCGGACTGGTAACAATCTGAGCAGAAAACAAGAATTCACTGAGCAGAAAATAAGCATTCGAACCCCTTACCTTCGTATATCCGATCCATCAACTGGGCGAGACTATGATCGAAGTCAAAAAAGGCCTGGATCTCCCCATCACGGGAGCGCCCGAGCAGCGTATTGAAGATGCGCGGCCTGTGCGCCACGTGGCAATCCTGGGCACCGACTACGTTGGCATGAAGCCAACAATGGAAGTTCAGGAAGGGGATAAGGTCAAACTAGGCCAATTACTCTTTACCGACAAGAAAATTGATGGCGTGCGCTTTACAGCACCCGCCAGCGGTGAAGTAGTAGCTATAAACCGTGGCGAAAAACGTCGTTTGCTGTCTGTCGTTATTAAAGTCGATGAACATGAAGAAGCGATGACATTCGCCTCTCATGATCGTGGGGCTTTAGGTCAGCTCGAACGTCAAACTGTTGTCGACCAACTGGTAGAATCAGGCCTATGGACTGCCTTGCGCACCCGGCCCTTCTCGCGCACACCAGCGATTGATGGCGTTCCTGCCGATATTTTTGTCACTGCTGTGGATACTCACCCACTCAGCGCTGACCCGGCGGTAGTCATTAACGAAAATACCCAAGCATTTGAAGACGGCCTCAAGGTGCTAACCCGCCTGACCGAGGGCAACGTTTTTCTGTGTACGGGTGCTGACACCTCCATTCCTGGCGGGGATGTAAGCGGTGTACAAACCGAAAGCTTCGCAGGTCCCCATCCTGCAGGTCTGGTCGGTACGCACATTCACTACTTGTCGCCTGTCGCACTGCACAAGAAAGTGTGGCACATCGGTTACCAGGACGTGATTGCATTTGGCAAGCTGTTTGTGGAAGGCAAGCTGGACATGAGCCGCATCATTGCGGTAGGTGGTCCACGCGCTGAGAAACCTCGTCTGCTTCGCACCCGTATTGGTGCTAGTACTGAGGAACTCTTGGCAGGGGAGGTCATCCAACCTGACGACACCCGCGTTATTTCAGGTTCTGTGTTCTCTGGTTTTGCCGCTGAAGGCAGTTTGACTTACTTAGGGCGTTTCAATAGCCAAGTGAGCTTGCTAGAAGAAGGCAATAAGCGCACCTTTTTGGGATGGCTATCCCCAGGTGCCAACCGCCACTCAATAATGGGCATCTACCTCTCCAAAATCAAAGGCCTGAGCAACTACGCGCCGACTACCTCGACAAATGGTTCTGAGCGAGCCATGGTGCCGGTAGGCAACTATGAACGCGTAATGCCGTTGGATGTAATGCCAACACAGTTACTCCGTTCGCTGATTGTGGGCGACATTGAGGTTGCCATGCAGCTTGGGTGTCTTGAGCTGGACGAAGAGGATCTGGCGCTGTGCACTTACGTTTGCCCAGGCAAATATGAGTACGGCCCCATCCTGCGCGACAATCTCACCATGATCGAGAAAGAGGCCTGATGATGGGTATTCGACAAACACTCGATAATCTCGAGCCGCACTTCCATAAAGGTGGTAAGTACGAAAAGTTCTATCCGCTTTATGAGGCGATAGATACTGTTTTCTACTCACCGCCCAGCGTTGCGAAAACCACTTCCCATGTGCGTGATGGTGTTGACCTTAAGCGCATCATGATCACAGTGTGGATGTGTACCTTCCCTGCCATGTTCTTTGGTATGTGGAGCGCTGGTTGGCAAGCCAATACCGCGATTGATGCAGGTTATGCATCCATGAGCGGTTGGCGTGAAGCGATCATGATGACCCTGGCATCTGGACATGACCCGGGCAGTCTATGGGCTAACTTTGTACTGGGTGCAACTTACTTCTTACCTATTTACCTCGTTACCTTTGTGGTAGGTGGTTTCTGGGAAGTGTTGTTCGCTATCAAACGTGGTCACGAAGTTAACGAAGGCTTCTTTGTAACGTCAGTTCTGTTTGCGCTGATCCTGCCGGCAACGATTCCTCTTTGGCAAGTTGCGTTGGGTATCACCTTCGGTGTTGTCATCGGTAAAGAGATCTTCGGTGGTACAGGTAAAAACTTCCTGAACCCAGCGCTAACAGGCCGTGCCTTCCTTTACTTTGCTTACCCGGCGCAAATTTCCGGCGATGCAGTATGGGTTGCCGCTGATGGCTATACTGGGGCGACTGCGCTCTCTATGGCATTCCAAGACGGCATGACGGCACTGACCAGCACCTACAGCTGGTGGGATGCCTTCCTTGGCTTCATACCCGGCTCGGTAGGGGAAGTGTCTACCTTGGCGATTATGATTGGTGCCGCCGTGTTGCTGTGGACCAGAATTGCCAGTTGGCGAATCATGCTAGGTGTCTTCCTGGGGATGGTGGTTACCAGCACACTGTTCAACCTGATTGGTTCGGATAGCAACCCCATGTTCGCGATGCCCTGGTATTGGCACCTTGTCATTGGTGGTTTTGCCTTCGGTATGGTGTTTATGGCAACAGATCCCGTATCTGCTGCGATGACCAACCAGGGCCGCTTGCTGTTTGGCGCGCTGATCGGTGTTATGACCGTTCTGATCCGTGTTGTAAACCCGGCGTTCCCTGAAGGCATCATGTTGGCCATTCTGTTCGCCAACCTGTTTGCACCGCTGATCGACCACGTGTTCGTCCAGGCCAATGTGAAGCGTCGTCTCAAGCGTACTGGCGTACCGGCCGAGGAGACTGCCTAATGGCACAAGGTAACAACTCCATCAAGAAGATCCTGATCGTAGCGTTTTCGCTGTGTATCGTGTGCTCGGTAATCGTTTCGACGGCAGCCGTAGCTCTGCGTCCCGCACAGCAGCTCAACCAGGAACTTGACCGTAAAACCAATATTTTACGTGTAGCTAATCTGTACGAGCGTGGCATGGACGTGGAAGCGGCATTCCGCGAAGTGACGCCGCGAGTGGTGAATCTTGAAACTGGCGAATACTCCGACCAGCATGATCCGGAGACTTTCGACGGTTTTGAGGCGCGCCGCGATCCAGCTTCCTCACGCACGCTTTCAGGCGAGCGTGATCCAGCTGGTCTGTCTCGTGTAGAGAACTACGCTACTGTTTATCTCGTTGGTGATCCTGATAACCCCGAGCAGATCATTCTGCCTATCCGTGGCCAAGGGCTATGGGGTCTGATGCGCGGTTTCCTTTCTGTGGAAGGTGACGGTAATACCATCGTTGGCATTACCTACTTCGAACATAGTGAGACGCCGGGCCTCGGTGCCGAAGTGAATAACCCGCGCTGGCAGGCTCAGTGGGAAGGTAAACAGGTCTTTGACGACGAAGGCGCCTTGATACCTGCCATCCGCGTAGCCAAAGGCAGCGGCAGTGGCGATCACGAGGTAGACGGTCTCTCAGGTGCCACCCTGACCGCCAATGGCGTCAACAACATGCTGCAATTCTGGCTTAGCCCAGAAGGCTTCGGTGAATATCTAGCCAAGTTCCGCAGCAGCGTCGATCAAGAAGACGCACAAGACGCTGACGTTGAACTCGAAGCGGAAGGAGCCTGATCATGGCAGATGCAAATGCTAAAAGCGTCTTAACGGCGCCGATCTTTAAAAATAACCCTATTGCACTGCAAATCTTAGGTATTTGTTCGGCACTAGCGGTGACCACCAGCATGAGCGTGTCGCTGGTTATGTCGCTAGCGGTTATCTTCGTTTGTGCATTCTCTAACTTGTTCGTATCGTTGATTCGGCATCACATTCCGTCTTCGATTCGTATCATTGTTCAGATGACCATCATTGCTTCGCTGGTTATCGTCGTTGACCAGATCCTTAAAGCTTATGCTTATGAAATGTCTAAGCAGCTGTCAGTCTTTGTGGGTCTGATCATTACCAACTGTATCGTCATGGGGCGTGCGGAAGGCTTTGCGATGACCAATACGCCTAGCATGTCATTCCTAGATGGTATTGGTAATGGCCTTGGTTACGGCGTTGTATTGATGATCGTTGGTTTTTTCCGCGAATTGCTGGGTTCTGGCAGCGTATTTGGCCTCACTATTCTGCCGACTGTGCAGAACGGCGGCTGGTATGTGCCAAACGGCATGATGCTGCTACCACCTTCAGCTTTCTTTATTATCGGTCTGCTGATCTGGGTAATCCGCTCTACGCATCCTGAGCAAGTAGAAGATAACGAGTTCAAGATGAAGCACAACACCAAGCCGAAGGAGGCCGTGTAACATGGAACACTATCTAAGCCTTTTCGTTGCTTCGGTTTTTGTTGAAAACTTGGCACTGGCGTTCTTCCTGGGGATGTGTACGTTCCTAGCGGTATCCAAGAAAGTATCTGCTGCCTTCGGCCTGGGTATTGCGGTTATTGTCGTACTGACGATTGCTGTACCGGTTAACAACTTGGTGTTCAATCTGCTGCTAGCAGAAGGTGCGTTGTCTTGGACGGGCGTCAGCGGTGCTGAAAACATCGACCTGTCGTTCCTGGGTCTTCTGAGCTACATCGGTGTTATCGCCGCGCTTGTTCAGATCCTGGAGATGTTCCTGGATAAATATGTTCCTGTGCTTTACAACGCACTGGGCGTATTTTTGCCGCTAATCACCGTTAACTGCGCCATCTTAGGTGGCGTACTGTTCATGGTTGAGCGTAACTACAACTTTGGCGAATCCGTAATCTACGGTTTCGGTTCCGGTGTTGGTTGGGCGCTAGCAATTACTGCCCTGGCCGGTATCCGCGAGAAGCTGAAGTATAGTGACGTGCCTGGTGGCTTACAGGGTCTTGGCATCACGTTCATCACCGTTGGCTTAATGTCATTGGGCTTCATGTCCTTCTCAGGCATTCAGCTTTAACCGGAGCCGGTTTTCTCGGCAGCTTACGCTGCCGAGGTACAGAAAACCTTCAGCAATAGGAAACCGACATGGTTGATACATCTGTCATCTTGCTCGGTGTTGTCATGTTCACGGTCATCGTTATTAGCTTAACGGGGATCATTCTGGCAGCGCGTAGCAAGCTAGTGAGTAGCGGGGACGTGACGATTGAAGTCAACGGCGACCCCGAACATACCCTGCAGACTCAGGCTGGTGGTAAGCTTCTTAACACCTTGGCCGCAAATGGTATTTTCCTCTCGTCAGCCTGTGGTGGCGGTGGTTCTTGCGCCCAGTGCAAGTGTCGTGTGGAAGAGGGCGGTGGCTCTATTTTGCCTACCGAAGAATCGCACTTCACCATGCGTGAGAAGAAAGATGGCTGGCGTCTCTCTTGTCAGGTGCCTGTTAAACAGGACATGAAAGTAGAAGTGCCGGAAGAAGTCTTCGGCGTTAAGAAGTGGGAGTGTGAAGTTACCGCGAATCCTAATGTCGCGACCTTTATTAAAGAGTTGAACCTGAAGCTGCCCGAAGGCGAAGAAGTTGCCTTCCGCGCCGGTGGTTATGTGCAGCTGGTAGCGCCGCCTTACGATATTAAATTCGCCGATTTTGACATCGAAGAAGAGTATCGTGGTGATTGGGAAAAATTTGATATGTTCAAAATTTCCCATAAGAATAACGAAGAAGTTATTCGCGCCTACTCCATGGCTAACTATCCGGATGAAAAAGGCCTCCTCAAGTTCAATATCCGTATCGCCACGCCACCTCCTGGCACCAGCCACCCGCCGGGTCTGATGTCGACTTACGTCTTCAACTTGAAGCCAGGCGACAAAGTTACCGTGATGGGGCCATTTGGTGAGTTCTTTGCCAAAGACACTGATGCGGAAATGATCTTTGTCGGTGGTGGTGCCGGTATGGCACCAATGCGTAGCCATATCTTTGATCAGCTCAAGCGCTTGAAGTCTCAGCGTAAGATCTCCTTCTGGTACGGTGCACGCTCCTGGCGTGAAACCTTCTACAATGAAGAGTACGATCAACTGGCGGAAGAGTTCCCGAACTTTGAGTGGCATCTGGCCTTGTCAGACCCACAGCCAGAAGATAACTGGGAAGGACCGACAGGCTTCATCCACAACGTACTGTATGAAAACTATCTAAAGGATCACCCAGCGCCTGAAGATTGTGAGTACTACATGTGTGGGCCGCCCATGATGAACGCGTCTGTTATCAAGCTATTGCTCGATATGGGCGTAGAGCCGGAAAACATCCTTCTGGATGACTTCGGCGGCTAAGGCTGTCTGTTAAAAACTGCCTGCGGGCACATACGGGGCTGGCCTTTGGGTCAGCCCCGTTTGTATATGGATGTCGAAAAAAACCACACCGCTGAGCATTTTTGAGTGTGTGAGGTACAATAGCTGGCAGATGTAGACAATAGTGAAAACGTGGCACTTACTGACATGGCCGTTGTCTGTAGGTGAGCAGTCAATGCAATGGTGGGAGGTACGCATGACAATCTGGCTACTGGTATTTGGTTTTATGGCACTGGTAATGACCGCCATGGCCGTGGGTGTTCTCATGGGGCGTAAGCCTATCGCGGGCTCCTGTGGTGGTTTGAATCAATTAGGTTTAAAAGAAGGCTGTGATATCTGCGGTGGTAAAGACGAGGTTTGCGAAGAAGAGAATCGTAAGCGAGTAAGCGAGCGTCGCCGTAGCGATGAAAGTCGCGGTGCTGACCTGGGGTACGATGCAACGCGTCGTTAATCATTTTTTGCTATGTATTTAATTTTGCCTTGTATTTAACCACGTAGCACCATAAACGCTCGCTAAACAGGCGGGCGTTTATGTATGTGTTTATAGAATATGTATGTGTTTATAGAATAGGCATGAGGAGATCCAGACTGTATGGCGGTTCATAATTACGATGTCGTAGTGATAGGTACTGGCCCTGCAGGGGAGAGTGCTGCTATTAATGCTGCCAAGCATGGCAAGCGGGTAGCCATTGTTGATAAACAGGTTCAGGTAGGAGGCAACTGTACCCACTGGGGAACTATCCCCTCAAAAGCGCTGCGCCATCAGGTGAAACAGATCATGGCGTTCAATACCAATCGCATGTTTCGCGATATCGGTGAACCCCGCTGGTTCTCATTTCCTAAAGTAATGGAGCGCTCGCGCGGTACGATCGATAAGCAAGTGGAAATGCGCACGACGTTTTACGCGCGCAACCGGATTGACCTTTACCACGGCGTCGCCCGTTTCAAAGATGAACATACCATCGTGGTACGCGATCGCCAGGAAGGCATGGAAGAGCTGGTGGCTAAAAAAATAGTGATTGCCACTGGGTCGCGCCCGTATCGCCCCGCGGATATCAACTTCCGGCACCCTCGCATCTATTGTTCTGATACGATTTTAAGTCTCTCGCATACGCCACGTACGCTGGTTATTTTCGGGGCGGGGGTTATCGGCTGTGAGTACGCCTCTATTTTCTCAGGCCTAGGTGTCAAAGTTGACCTGATTAATAACCGCGACAGCTTGCTTTCATTCCTAGATGACGAGATTAGCGATGCACTTTCTTATCATCTGCGTAAGCACGGTGTACTGATACGTCATAATGAAGATTACGCGAGTGTTGAAGGCAATGAGTCGGGTGTCGTGGTACACCTGAAGTCAGGCAAAAAAATCCGTGCAGACGCCTTCCTTTGGGCTAATGGACGCACCGGCAATACCGATAGTCTCGGGCTTGAGAACATTGGCTTGGAAGCCAATGGACGTGGCCAGCTTAGTGTCGATGAGCAATATCGCACAGCGCTTCCACATGTGTATGCGGCGGGCGATGTAATTGGTTGGCCTAGTCTTGCCAGTGCGGCTTATGATCAAGGATTAAACTCGTGTAACGAGCTGCTCGACAAAGATTATCGCTTTGTGAGTAATGTTCCCACGGGGATCTACACTATTCCGGAAATCAGCTCTTTTGGGCTTAATGAGCGAGAACTCACCGAAGCTAAAGTTCCCTATGAGGTGGGTAAAGCGTTCTTCAAAGATACGGCTCGCGCGCAAATAACGGGCGATATCGTTGGCATGCTGAAAATCCTCTTCCACCAAGATACGCTAGAAATTCTAGGCATCCACTGTTTCGGTGATCAGGCGTCGGAAATTCTACATATCGGCCAGGCCATTATGCAGCAGGAAGGGGATGCGAATACGGTGAAGTACTTCATCAATACGACCTTCAATTACCCCACCATGGCCGAAGCGTACCGAGTGGCCGCTCAAAATGGCTTAAACAGAGTGTTTTAACGAGCGAATATTGTGGGAGTGATACACTCCCACAACGTTTACCTCACAGCTTATCGAGTAATTGCTGCGCACGAGACTGCGATTCGCCTTCTCGTTCGGCGGCTTGATTAAGCGCGTGACGCGCCTCTTCGGTACTACCGCTGTGCAGCTGCAGAATAGCCAAGTTTAGCCAAGCAGCACCCATAGTAGGGTCGAGCTGGGTGGCGGACTCAAAAGCATCCTGAGCGGCTTTAGGCTGCTCGTCGGCATACAATGCATTGCCCAGGGCAAACTGGCCAAATGGGTTAGTGGGGAAGCGGTCGGTAAATGCCAGCCAGCTAGATAGTGCGGCTATGGGCCCATGTAATTCTTCATAGGCGTTAATGGCTTGCAGGGCATTATGAGCTGAAACGCCTTCTGGTAGCGTGCCGGGTTCGCTGACCACAAATCCCCAACGCTGCGTGCGTGCCCAGGTCGCATCAAAGCGGCTGAAGGACATGGTATGCCGCTCGATTTCACCACTGCGCAGAATGAGCGTTTCATTGGGTAAGTCAAAGCCAATGGCGACCGCGTAGTGCCACATGGGAAACGCAGGTAATGCAAGGTTCTGCATCACCACGACGGGGTCATCGGCTTCCAGGTGGCGAAGTAGCGCATCCATGGTGCCGCGAATAGGAATCGCCAGCTGCCCATAACGGCGTACGGTGGCTAGCATCTCTGGCTGAACGCTGCCGTCTCTGCCAGGCAAAAATACCTGAGGAATCAACTGTTCGAGGCTGGTATCGACTCCCTGATGGTTCAACACCATGGCAAGTGTCGCAGGTCCACACTGATAGTCGGTTTGAGCGAAAAAGGGCACTTGGGTCAGTTCTATCTGAGGTGTTACGTCTGTTTTGGTGCTCTCTAACAGCACTGGGCTGCGGGCACAGCCGCCAAGCAGAAGAGCTGATAGAATGACGAGCAGTAAAACGCCCGCAAAGCGGGCGTTTAAAAGGTCTTTTATCATGACAGACAAATCAGCGAGTGAACGGATAGACATCGGTCAGCCCGAGAATGTCAGTGATAAGCAGAATAATAAATACCGCAAACAAGGCTCCGATCACACCAGCACCGGCGGGCAACTGCTCTAATTGCTCAGCCATTTGCTTAGCTTCAGCATCGCTCAGCGCGGCTACGCGTGCTTCAACGTCATCAGGATTCACACCCTGCTTTAGCAGCTGATCTTGCACATCTGCACGGGCGAGAATGTCATTAATTCGCTCGCGGTCGGCACTCGCACGGTCGCCTGCTAAAACAGATTGCGTTGAGACTAATTCTACAGGAGCCCGTTCTGTAGAAGCCTGTCCAGTAGAGGCTACGTCCATTTCTTGCGGAGCCGTAGGAGCTGCAGCAACAGGCAAGCTGGTAAACACCAGAGCGGCGATCAATAAAGCCGAGAGGTAAGCACGAAAAGTTTTCATCGTTGTCATCCTTAGACTTATCAGGGAGCAAGGGAGCCTTTGATTAATGTGATGAGCGCAGACCAGACAAGGCAAAAATCAACGAAAAAGCGCAGTTTACAGGGTGTAAATGAGCATTTTGAGGTGATTTTTAACGCAGTATGGTCAAGCGCAATAGTTAATCAGAGGTTTCCAAGCTGTTATGTTTCTCGGGTCAGCAGTATAGAAACAATTAGTGCAGGATTTAAGGCAAAAACGAAAAGTACTAATTATTTGCACTAATGCGATAGGTCCATGGGGTTTCAGCCAAAATGCCCTTGCCGCCCGCCATGGTCATGGCAAGGTCGTGAAGGCCAGGCCATAAGGGCACTGCAGAAGCTCCTTTCACCGCAAGATCCAAACGTTGTGCCATTAAGAGTAGTTTGTGCAACCGTTTCATCGAAAGGCGGCTAATGGCTTTTTGATAGGCAGGGCGTCGCTTATCAAAAATCATCGGCTTTTGGGTTTTGCAGGCGTGCTCGAAGCTTTGGCCCTGATCCAGATGCTGATGAAGCGAGAGCAGAGTGCGCAGCTCACGGCTTAATGCCCAAAGCACAATAGGGGCTTCAACCCCTTCACTGCGTAGGCCATTGACGATACGCGATGTGCGGCTAGGCTCACCTTTCAAGCAAGCATCAGCCAAATTAAATACATCAAAACGGGTATTGTCTTCGACGCCTTGAGCAATGCTTTCGACGTTGAGGCGCGTATTAGGCGGATGAATAAGCGCGAGCTTTTGTAGTTCTTGGTCCGCGGCCAGCAGGTTGCCCTCGGTGCGCTCGCCCAGCAAACGGGCCGCTTCCAGGTCAATCTGCAAACCATGCAGAGAAGCACGGTCGCGCAGCCAGTAGCCTAAGCGCGATGCATCCACTGGCCACACGGGAACGAACAAGCTTTTCTTATCCAGTGCTTTGAACCAGGCGCTCTTTTGCTGTTTGGCATCTAGCTTACCCATGCTGATAAGCAATAGGTCGTCACTGCCGTCCATCATGTCTGCGTACTGTGCCAGTGCTTTACTGCCTTCCTGGCCCAGTTTGTGTGTGCCTAAACGTAGTTCCAGCAGCTTATTGGAAGCGAAAAGGGAAAGGTTGCTGGCCGTTTCCAACAGCCGCCCCCAAGCGAAGTTGGGCTCTACATCCAGCACTTCTCGCTCTTCGATACCGGCTTGCCGAGCGGCTAGGCGCACGGCATCACAGGCATCACGGTGTTGCAGTGGCTCATCGCCAGCAACAATCACCGCCTTAGGCAGTTTTTTAGCGAGAGCAGCGGGGAGCTGGTCGGCAAATACCTTCACTGCATGGCCTCAAGGTTTGCCAGCCGTTCGATGATACGCTGCGCTAACTGCCGAGCGAGGGTTTCCTCGGCTTCTTGGAACAAAGCTTCGCGGTTGAGCAGGTCATCGTCGCTTACTCGGATGCGAGTATTGGTGGCTACTGTCGCGTTATTAAGGGCGTAAGCACTGGTTTCCCGCTGCTGCACAGACAGGGTAGTGCTTAAGGTGAGCTCATGATCCTGGCTAGCACGCCCTTCACTGCCAATACGTCGCTGCCGAAGCAGAGGTGTGCCCAGGGTTACTTGCCAGGGCGCACCCCTGCTTATCTCCGTACCTTGCTGCTGCAAACGCGTCCGTAGCTGTTGTGCCAAGGTGCTGTTGTCATCGCCTTCGAGGGAGAGCGCTGGCAAGCGTGGCATGGAGTCGGTGCCGCGCAAGCGGAACCCACAGCCGCTGAGCAGCACCGCCGCTGAAGCGGCGATGCTGGTAGCGAGAAAACGGCGGCGTGTAACGCCTTGGACTGGTTTCATCCGCTCACCACAATGTTAACCAGCTTGCCGGGCACAACGATCACTTTACGCACCGTTTTGCCTTCCAGATGGCGCTGGACGTTTTCATTCTCCATCGCCAGCGTCTCGATGGCCGCTTTATCGGCACTGGCCGGCGCTTCCAGGCGTGCACGTAGTTTACCGTTAACTTGCACCACCAGTTCGATACTGTCGCGGGTTAACGCGGCTTCATCCACCTTGGGCCACTGGGCTTCAATGGCGGGCTGGTCATAGCCTAACTGTTGCCACAGTGTGTGACACAGGTGCGGAGTAATAGGTGCCAGCAGCAGCACACATGCTTCAAGCGCTTCGCGACTGACCGCCAAGCCAAGCTCGGACGTATCGTCGAACTTAGCCACCGCGTTAGACAGCTCCATCACCGCGGCAATGGCGGTATTAAAGGTGGTGCGGCGGCCAATGTCATCACTGGCTTTCTTGATTGTCTCGTGGGTTTTACGACGCAGTGCTTTTTGGTCGTCATTCAACGCATCAACCGTCAATTTGCCCGGTGTGCCAGCAGCAAGGTGCTCGGTAACCTGACGCCAAATCCGCTTCAAGAAGCGGTGCGCACCTTCAACGCCCGAATCCGACCACTCCAGCGACTGCTCGGGCGGTGCGGCAAACATCATAAACAGGCGTACGGTGTCGGCACCAAACTTGTCGATCATCGACTGCGGATCAACACCGTTGTTTTTCGATTTAGACATCTTTTCGATGCCACCCATTTCTACCGGCTGGCCGTCGCTCATCAGCAGGGCGCTTAACGGGCGACCTTTCTCATCGCGTTTTACTTCCACGTCGGCGGGGTTAAACCACTCTTTGCCACCGTTATCTTTTAAGCGATAGAAGGTTTCTGCGATGACCATTCCCTGGGTGAGCAACTGCTGGAACGGCTCATCAGAATCTACCATGCCGAAATCGCGCAGCAGTTTGTGGAAGAAACGGGCATAAAGCAGGTGCAGAATCGCGTGTTCGATACCGCCGATATAGAGATCAACGGGCAGCCAGTAATTGGCACGTTCATCGAGCATTGCTTCGTGGTTATCTGCGCAGCAGAAGCGGGCGAAGTACCAGGAAGACTCCATAAAGGTGTCGAAGGTATCGGTTTCGCGCACCCAGCCATCGCCCAGTTCAGAAAACTCGGGCATTTTCTTCAGCGGTGAACCGGAAGCGTCTACGGTCACTTCCATGGGCAATGCCACCGGTAGCTCGTCATCAGAGAGCGGTACGGTTTGGCCTTCCGGGCCGTATTTCACGGGAATTGGTGCGCCCCAATAACGCTGGCGAGCAATGCCCCAGTCACGCAGGCGGTAGTTGGTTTTCACCTCGCCACGGCCAAGCTCCGCAAGCTTCGCGGCAATCGCATCAAACGCTGCCTGGAATTCCAGGCCATCGAACTCGCCTGAGTTAATCAGCGTACCGTACTCGACGTAAGCACCTTCGGAAATGTCCGGCTGGTTACCGTTGGCATCGGCCACCACAGGCTTCAGCTCTACGCCGTACTTGGTCGCAAATTCCCAGTCGCGTTGGTCGTGGGCAGGTACCGCCATCACCGCACCGGTACCAAACTCCATTAACACGAAGTTGGCCACAAACACCGGCACTTCATCGCCAGTTAGCGGATGAATCGCTTTGTGCCCAGTGAGCATGCCCAGCTTTTCTTTAGTGGCCATTTCGGCTTCTGATGTGCCACCTTTGGCGCACTCGTCACAAAACGCCGCCAGCTCGGTGTTTTTTGCGGCAGCCTGCTTCGCCAGCGGGTGGCCAGCAGCTACGGCTACATAGGTCACGCCCATCAGCGTATCCGGGCGGGTGGTGTAGACCGGCAGCGGCTCGCAAGCGCTGCCGTCTTCTGCCTGAATTTCAAAAGTCATTTCAACGCCACAGGATTTACCAATCCAGTTGCGCTGCATGGTTTTAACTTGCTCGGGCCACTCGACGTTTTCCAGATCCGCCAACAGCTCATCGGCGTAGTCGGTAATCTTCAAGAACCACAGCGGGATCTCTTTACGCTCAACCGGTGCGCCAGAACGCCAGCCACAACCGTCGATGACCTGCTCATTGGCCAGTACGGTCTGGTCAACCGGGTCCCAGTTTACCGTGGACATTTTCTTATAGACCAAGCCTTTTTCTACCAGCTTGGTAAAGAACCACTGCTCCCAACGGTAGTAACTGGTATCGCAGGTGGCGAATTCACGGCTCCAGTCGTAGGCAAAACCAAGCGCCTTCAACTGGTTGCGCATGTAATCAATGTTTTGATAGGTCCACTTGGCGGGCGGCACCTGATTTTGAATCGCGGCATTTTCCGCAGGCATTCCGAACGCGTCCCAGCCCATGGGCTGCATGACATTTTTACCCTGCATGCGCTGGAAACGGGACACAACGTCGCCGATAGTGTAATTACGCACGTGACCCATGTGCAGCTTGCCGCTGGGGTAGGGGAACATGGATAGGCAGTAGAACTTTTCGCGGTTGGCGTCTTCTACTGCTTTAAAGCACTGGTGTTTGTCCCAGTACTGCTGAGCGTCACGTTCGATCTCACGGGGGCTGTAATGTGCGTCCATCGGTGTTTTCAATGCCTTGGGGTAATTCGCCCCTAAAAGGGCGTAAAGTGAATAATAGATGACGACTGTCAGATAAGTAGCGTCGATTGTATCCTATGCAGGTGTATCCTTGAACGGGTAGCCGATGATAGGCGGCACCCTGGGTCGACAAAAGGAGAGTGACCATGGAACAACATAACGATCACCGGTTGCGCGAAGGCTACGAGCGCCTGCTGGAGCGCATGCAGGACGGGGCTAACGAGCTTACCTGGGAAAATCTACAAAAGGATTTAGACGAAGCCGTTGAGTTCGAAGCGGAGCTGGAAGAGTACACTAAAGACGAGCTCGCGCTGCTGCGTGCCTGGGTAGAGCGTGACCTGAAAGACATGCGCTATTACATGGCGGATACCGGCAAGCAGGTTGCCAGCTGGTTAGGTATTGATATTAACAGCCTTTCACGGCGTGTGGCGGAATCGCTGCTATCCATTGCCGACCGTAGTGTGGTTGAGCGTGAACGCTTTGAAGATGACTTGGAAGCTGCTCGTGCGGATTACTGTGAAGGTGAAGTCGCCGCGCCCGGCCTGATGGCTTGTGTGCATTGCGATGCCCAGGTAATGCTGGAAAGCGTGGCACGTATAGAGCCATGTCATCAGTGTGGCCACCGCTACTTCTATCGTTTTCCCAGTAACATCATCGAAACCTGAGTGGCTAACGCACTCAACAATTAATTGACCCACACGCTCAGGCCTGCGATCGCCCCTAGCGAGAGCAGGCTCATCATGGCGGCATACAGTAAATTATTTTTCATCATGCGGTAGCCGCTGACCCCATAACGCCCCTGCAGCGAAAGGTTAATGCCGGAAAGCGGCCCAACGCTGGTACCTACCGCCCAGGCGCTCAGCGCGACAAAGGCAAACAGCGTTTGCTCACCACTCGCTAAATTCAAAATAGATGCCAGTACGGAAACGCCAATAATCGGGTGTAATCCCACCAGTGCACTCAACGTAATCGCCGCAAAGCTCACCATGGCCTGCCACATCCCAAAGGTGGCAAATAGTGTCCAGTCGTCACCTGCCGCCGCCGCGACCAGGGTAGAAAGCCCCAGGGTTAATAAGCCCGCCGCCAAAAAAAGCGAAATTTCACCACGCATTGCGGGTAGCCGTGTAGCGGTATGTTGTCGAATGCGCCGTAGGGTATAGCGCGAACCTTCCCGCAGGTTGCTGAGTACCGCCACCGCTGGTAGTAAAAAGGTAATGATGCTGACAATGGTGAGCGACGGCGTCAGCCAAAAGTGAAACAGCATCACCAGCGCTGCCATTCCCGCAGGCATTAGCAGGCTGCGGGGTGAAAGCGAAAAGCCATCCACCTCGGCTAAATCAAACCGCCGCCTAAGCTCTAGTGTGGTTAACAGCCCCGACAGCATCGCCAACGGGAACCCAATCATCGCAATCTGGCCGTACTGTACCTCTGGTACCAGCGCAATCACCACCGCCATAGAAGCAAAAAAGGGCGACCACAACGCCGCACTTGAAAGCCCACGGTTCAGCGCTAACAGCTGGGGCGTGGTTAGCGGTGAGCGCCTGGCTAAACGGTCGCCGACCATAAAGACCGTCGAAAGATTCAAAATAGTGCCGAGAAAGTGTACCCCCAGCCACGTGCGCAGCACGCCATCTGCACCAGTCACCCGCTTACCTGGTGGGCGCTTATTACCGTGGGTGCCAATCAAAGAAATAAAGCTAACGCCCACCAGCATCGTGGCCACAAACACATTGCCCTGGAGCATGGCAGGCCAATCCACATTAGCGCTGTAGACCACTCGCGCCACCACTAGCATCAGCACCCCAAGGACAATCAACACCCCCGCCTGAATGCGCGAACGCCTTGGGATATCCCGCCACAGCAGCACCACCGCCGCCCACAGCAAATAGCTCACCGCCTGTGCCGTTGGCATTGCACCGGTAAAGCCCACTATCTGCGCTAAAAGCCCCAGCAGCACCAGCACACCCGCCACCCGCTGCCGCGTCGTTGTCTCTTGCATCTCAATCCCTTACTGGTTGAGTTAGCAGGCTAATAGGATTCTTAACAGTTGGCTAGCACAAGAGAAGTGAAGAAAGCGTTTGCCGAAAAGAAACGTCACATTTTCGTAGCGCGTGGTAACGAATCTCGCGAGGAACGAGCGAACGAGGCACCTGCGAAAGAGCAGGGCACGGATCAGCACATACAACGATAGAAGCATAACAAAGCGGCGTTTCTGCTTTGCTATATCGAAGAAAACTGAGTAATGTCAAAATATAGTTTGCTTAACGTAATATCAGACAAGAAAAACACCGACGGTCGCCAGCGGAGCGTTTTAACGTAGCCCAGTTGTACCGGGGCGGTAGCGTGCTTTCATGGTGCTTAGCTAGCGAGATGCCAGTAGTATGTTTACCTCGGAGTACATCAACTGCTCAGTAGTTAGGTAATCGCATCAAGAGGGCTTGTTAAGCCTGCAAAATGTTGGCCGAGCACATGGGTATAGATTTGTGTAGTAGATACATCAGAATGCCCAAGGAGCTCTTGAACAGTTCGAATATCTCTTCCATTTCTCAGCAGCTCGGTAGCAAAGCTGTGACGAAATGTATGGCAAGAGACCCGCTTATTAGCCAGCTTTGCAGCAACTACGGCTTTCTTTAACGCTTTTCTGGGCACAGAATCATGCAAGTGGTGGCGACACAGCACGCCAGTGACTGGATGGCGAGAGATGCTATTAGACGGAAATAAATACATCCACGCAGGCTGCCGATAGGCAGAAGGGTATTTTTTTGCCAAAACACCCAGTATAGAAGGGCCAACACTTTTCTGATTGTCTCGTTCTTGCAGCGCTGATTATGCCTCTCGTGCTTTCATAAAGCGTCGAACTAAAGATGGTTACTCTATCTTTTGAGCCTTTACCGTCTCTCACTGTTATTGATCCCTGGGAGAAATCGATGTCTTTCACCCTTAAGCGCAGACACTCAGAGATACGTAACCCAGAGCCATACAAAAGTGAAAAAATCAGTTTATCTCTTCCTACCATCTCCTTGAGAATGCTGGCAACTTCAGCCGCCATGAGCACTTCAGGTAAACGCTGTGGCTTAGAAGCATAATTGAATTCAAAATCTCCCAATGGCTGTTTCAGGAATTGATTATACAAATACGCCAGCGCGTTTAGCGCTATACGCTGGGTGTTGACTGCCACATGGCGGTCAGTGGCTAGGTAGCCTAGGAAACGTACAACTTCAGTTGCTCCCATCTCACTAGGATGACGGCAATTATTGTATCGAATGAAAAAACGTATCCAGTAAATGTACGTTTTCTCGGTTCGGATACTCATCCCACGCACGCGGATGGACGTGCGAACCTCATTCAGGAAAGGGCTGCTGGCCATTTGGTGAACCCATTATTAGCTGTATGTATAAACAGTATAATTAGGTCTTTTCATTCTGCAATGCGTATTTTTCTATCCCATCGGAGTGAAGGGGTGCTCGATTTCAAGGAAGGTTTTTTAAATAATCATATATAACAAGCAGTTGGTGAGCTTCTTTGTATGCTTATGTGCAATATGTAAGGATGGCTTAAAATGATAACGCGCATGCGCATTTTTCTAGCAGGCTTTAGAGCGGGAGGTGGTGATATTTCTTTTTTATCAATCGATTGGAATGCTTTTAGAGAGGTAGGCCTTCCAGGAAAACGCGCATGCACACTAATAAACTGTTAGCGCAAGGAGATCATGGTGCCAAGTATTGAGATTGGTGATGTCGCAACATGGTTAGCAACTGCGGTCGCCATAATTTCGGCAATAGCGGCGGCTAGATCATCAAGATCCGCAGATCGTTATCAAGAAGAAGCGGCTCAACACTCAAAGAAGAGCGCAGAGCTACTAGAAAAAGAACACCAATTGAAGCTTAGAGAGTGGACCGATCAATATTTCAACTCGGTGCGTGCATGGGCTGAGCAAGTTTGTCACGCAATTTCTGAAGCAACGCACATTATCGAGCACCCGGAGCTGAACGGAGATCATAAGCGCCCTGTGTTAGTTAAGCTAAGTTCATTGATTGACACTGGCCGATGGTATTTTCCAAACCAATGGACTGACGATTACGGCACACATAAAGAACCCGCGTATCGTGGGATTCGACAGGCTATTCTTGATTGTGTAGTGGTGGCCTACGATCTTCTAAGAGATTCCGACCCTAACGAAAGTATAAAAGCTGAGCTTATCGCTGCCCAGCGAGAGTTCGTAAGCTACATTCAAGAAGTGCTTGATCCGAGAAAACGAGAGCAAGAAATCAAAAAAATACTCATGGATTTTGAAGTCTCTGAGCGTTTACGCAGTGCCCCAGGAAAACGCTAACAAACGGCTGTTGTCGCCCCTTCGGGGCTGGGACGGCCTTTCCGCCGCTTCGCGGCTACAAGTCCGCCCCAAAGCCGGGCGTTAGCGAGGGTGTATGACAGAGGGTTTGTCTGGAAATATCATTGATTTGGTCATATTCCTCTTGCCAGGTTTTGTGTGTGCTTGGGTGTTTTACGGACTTACGTCTCACCCTAAGCCTCACCAATTTGAACGCTTGGTTCAGGCGCTAATCTATACATTTTTGGTTCGCGGCTTAGTAATTGCTACGGAGTGGATTCTAAACGTAATCGGAACCAATTGGTTCTCGATAGGGGAATGGGATGATTCCTCTGATACGTTTGTATCTCTAGTTCTTGCACTCCTGATGGGAGGGCTCTTCGCTTACTTGGTAAACGCTGATGTTCTTCATCGTCATTTAAGGCGATTCAAGCTTACGTCCAGAACCTCGCATCCATCTGAATGGTTCTATATTTTCTCTGAGAAAGTGACGTTCGTTATTCTTCACATGAAGGATGGTCGTCGACTTTATGGCTGGCCTAAAGAATGGCCATTGGAGCCAGGAAATGGCCAGTTTTACATAATGCTGCCCGCTTGGATTCTTCCTGATGGTAATCAGCAAGATCTGCCAGAGCTGGATGGGGTTCTTGTAAGAGCTGAAGATGTTAAATGGGTAGAGTTTCTAAATTTTGAGGAGGACGAGAATGACGAATAGGAGAAAAGGGTCTAACCCTCCGCCGCCATCAAGCGGCAGGGGGCGTGAGCAGGCCAATACTAATCCGCCCCCGACAAATGTTCGGCCTAAGCCCCCATCAAACCCTCCGCCGCCGACCAATGATTCGGGTCGCTAACAATGCAAAGCAGCAGGGACGTGCTGACGCACGCCCCTGTTTGCGGCGTTACGTGACACGGAGACATCGTCGTGTTTGAGAAGCTGTTCGACGTCTTTTCAAGGCGTGAGAAGAATTTCGCGAATGGTGAGATAAAACCCCTAACACCAGAATTTCGGAATCGCGTGTTGATGTTGCTGCGCGACACCCTCCAGTACGATTTCCGTGCGTTCTTGGGTCAACTGCATAACAAAGCTGCATATCTCTACGGCAAGTTTGGTCTCTCCGGAGCATCTGCTCATTCCTCTCCAGAAGACGATCTGTTGAATTTCTTTACCACATGCAGTGATGAGAACTTTCTAGACCTGATCGAGTTAGTCTTTCGCTCAAACCTTTCTGGCGTTTCCTGGACAGATAACCCGATGATTCAAGGAATCAACGAATTTTTCCTAATAGATGCATTGCCTTACCACCTCACCGGATATGTGATGGAAGAGGTGGAATCGTCGTTTCGTGGAACGCCGACTATGTCGATTCGAATTGCTGAATACCCCCAAATCATCAGGAAGGATAGCGAGGTTGTTCATCAAAATGCTATGGAGCCTGCTCTTAACCTATTAAGTGGGGCTGAGTTCAAACACGCGAACGATGAATTTTTAAAGGCATTGGAAGATCATCGAAAAGAAGACTATCGGGATTGTCTGACGAAGTGTGGCAGTTCTTTTGAGAGCGTCATGAAGGTTTTGTGCGCCAAAAATTTGATTTCTTTCAATGAAAAGGATACCGCTTCCGCGCTGCTAAAGGCTTTGCTGGGAAGTGGGCGGCTCGACCAATATTGGGAGCAGCCTCTAATGCTGATCGCGACTCTCAGAAATCGCTTGAGTTCATCACATGGGGCTGGGGCTCAGGCCAAGGTAGTTCCGGAGCATGTGGCCACATATGCAGTGAATGCCACGGCCTCAGCCATTTTGTTCCTGTATTCTGAGTTCCAGTAGAAAGTGTCACATAACAACACGTTTCAGTTGACGTTTGACCCGCTGCCCACTTTTGCTTTCACAAAAGCGGTCATCGCCTCAAACGCACCTGAACGTGGGCGTTAGGGCTTTTTAGGAGGTAGGTGGTGGCTGAGCTTTGGGTAATAGGAAACGGATTCGACCTTCGGCACCAACTGCCGACCAGATACAGTGACTTCTATCAGTTCGCCAAGACTATGCTCGATGAGTTGAAAAGCTACTACGCCATTGAGCTTGAAGAAGGCGGGCCCTGGTGTAACTTTGAGAACTCTCTAGGTAACTTTATCTGGAACGATTTTTACGACGCCCATAACCACATCGATATTGCCGCTGATGACTTTAGGCCTAGCTTTGTATACGGGCTTGAAGATGAGCTCAATGAGCAGGCGGATGAGATTGTGGAGGGAATAAAAGACTCCTTCCGTGAATGGGTAGAAGGAATAAATGTTTCTGGAGCTGTCAGCCAGCTTGCAGTTCCAGAGGATGCGTTATTCACCTCATTTAACTACACATCTACTTTGGAAGTGGTGTATGGCATTGCGGCCGACAGAGTCTTGCACCTTCATGGAAGGGCAGAGCTCTTTGATGACCTGATATTCGGACATGGCGACACAATCGAGGAAGAGCCCGAACTTGATGAAAACGGAGATAGCAATCGGACGATGTTCTCAGATGCAGAAGGTGCTGCAAAATACCCTTTTTATGCGCTTAAAAAGCCAGTTTCAGAGGTGTTGGAGAAGAATAAAATCTTCTTCGACTCGTTGGAGCACATCACTGAGATCACAGTAGTTGGCCATTCGCTCAATAGGGTCGACCTCCCGTACTTTCAGAAATTGGCCGTAAGCGCCTTGAATGCCCACTGGAAAGTATGCTGCTTCGGCGAAGAGGAGAAGATTCATCATGTTGAACGATTGGTTGAATGCGGGGTTCCTCGAGATCGCATTCGCATCTGCTCTTATGAAGATCTGCAGATTTAGCTACGGCGGTAAAAGCACCTAACAAGTGCATCAAATTCGTTCCGGCCCTAAATGGCCTCCACCGGACGGCCTTGTTAGGCCGCCGTGTATGCAAGCGTTATGCATAAGGATAAATCACATCATGAGTACTGTGCGGCGAAGTAATGAAGTTGACATCATTAGGATGGCCGCACTCATTGGTATATGTGTGGTGAATGTGCCGTTTATGGCATTGTCAGTAGAGTCTTTGTTTACTCCGCCTGATGGTTTTTATGATAAGTCTGTGGGATTTCTCGTGGAGAGTTTTCTCCAGTTGAAGTTTTTTCTCCTATTCTCATTTATCTTTGGGTGGGGGATGGCCATTCAATACAAGTCAGCAGAGTCGAAAGGGCAGTCATTTGCAAGACGTTATTTTCGAAGAATGATCGGATTGGCCATGTTAGGTATCGCCCATGCAATATTGGTGTTTAGTGGTGATATCTTATTTTTGTATGCACTTCTGGGCACATTTCTTTGGTTGATAAAAGACTTTACGCCTCGGCGATTAATAACCTTTGCGGCTTGGATGTTGCCATTAAGTATGATTTTTCTCACCATACTTGCGGTGCTCATTGACGCTGTGATGGCTGATAAAGCTATTTCATTTTCCGCGCTGGGAGGCGCAAGCCTTGGAGGCGGCTTTCTCGAAGCGACTCAGGCAAGATTTACGGACTGGCCTATCACATTTGGATTTTTAGTTCTCCTGCAAGGCCCATTAGCTTTGGGTGCGTTTGCTGTGGGCTTAGCTGCCGCCAAAACAGACTTTTTCTCTGAAAACAGCGATGGATATAACCTGATTCAACAGCATTTGCCACTTCTAATCATTATCGCCTTACCGACGAACATTTTGTATGCAGCAGTCGTCGGCGGCATTGTGCCAGAGACTTACGAAATATTATCTTTACTCGGGTTTGTGTTAATAGCCATAGGTGCGCCTGCACTCTCATTGATTTATTTATACCTTTTCATTCGTCTTTCAAGAATGATTAAAATGCCGCATTTGCTGGTATTGGCTGGGCAAAACTCTCTGTCATCATATGTTGCTCAAGGGGTGCTGGCTGGATTTGTGTTCAGTGCCTATGGTTTGGGGCTGTTTAACTCGCTCGGCCATGCGGCTTTGATTCCGGCTTCTTTGATCATTGCTCTTATTGCCATGGTTTTTGTGGGTGTTTATGCCAAAATTTTCGGGCGAGGTCCATTAGAGCCGATTTTGCGTAAAATTAGTGGAAATTGATGGCGGAATAACCAGTGGCTACATAGGAAGTCAAAAGCTCCGCTGCACTCTGCTTTTGCTTGCTATGAGCCAGGCGTTAAATTCTAGATGAACATATGGCACTTCCGAGCTATAAGGACATTACCGAGCTAATTAAAAGAAAGAGCGACAGCTTTTACTCGTGTACAGGGATTCAAGTTATTGGTTTAGCATGCTTGCATCCTGTAATAAGGCACTGAGCCAGCTTTCTGAGCTTGTCGCGCTCCGTGAGGGGGGACTCCGCAGCTCGACAAAACCATTATTGGCCTCTAGGCGGAGATTCCATTGCATACAGAAGACGTCGTCTTTTTATCAGAGGGCACATCCCTTGCTGGCACACTGACGCTGCCCTCAGATATCGTAGCTTGCCCATGCGTGATCATGGTTCATGGCAGCGGTCCACAAGACCGTGACGGGAATATATCTGGATTTAATGTCCAGGTTTTTAAATTTTTAGCTGAGCATTTTGCAGAGAATGGTATCGCCGCGTTGAGATACGATAAGCGAGGCTGCGCTCAAAGCGATGGAAGCTTTAAAGAGTCAGGGTTGAGTGAAATGGTTAGTGATGCCTGCTCAGCTATAGACTATGCCCGTCAACGGGTCGAAATTGATAAAAAATGCATGTATGTGCTTGGGCATAGTGAGGGTGCAGTATTGTCCCCTGAAATTGGTTTAAAAAGGCCAGATATTGCAGGGATCATTATGTTATGCGCGAGTTTGCGTAGCTTTGAAGAAGATTCCATTAAAAATGCCGAGGTGCTTAATCGGGATTTAGAAAAAATGGTAGGAATAAAAGGGTGGTTGGCCAGGCTGCTCTTTTATACAAAAGATCCCCAAAAAACCATGGTAGATCTCAGGCGAAAGGTGGAGAAAACAAAAGCCAAGCAAATATGGGTCTCTTTTTCTCGGGTTAGTACCAAATTTTATAGAGAGACATTTAACTACGATGTTAAATCGTACTTGAACCGGAATAAGCTCCCCATTTTGGCTATTGGTGGTAGCAAAGATTTTCAGTGTCATCCTGATGACACCCGTCAAATACCATTAACAACAGCAAGCGAAGTCACAGTTCGTATTATTGAAAACATGGATCACATGCTTCGAAATCAAGAAGGTGAGCCTACTTTGCTTAGCTATAGAAACGCAGGCAAAACACCAATAGTGCAAGAAGTCAAAGAGCAGGTTAGCAACTGGGTCAAGCTCAAAAGCGAACAAGCGATTGCACCGGAAAAATAACTCGCTGGCGTTCGCTGTGTTCCGGTGAGTAAAGCGTTGAGGCTGTATAAAAAAAACTCTGACACCTAAGTGTTGGTAGGATCGAGGAAACAAACGAGGAGTGGTCAGCATGCTGCGCTTCAAGGCTTATAACTACGATCAGAACGCCATGGTGGTGATCAACTACCAAGATCAGCTCCAGCCGTGAAATGCAGTGGAGCTGCGAGACCAATATTATTTTTTCAAAGATATCCGACGGGCTAAGACGATTCTCGCTAGATGCCGCCATGAACAAAGTGGGCCGTTTCCTAAAGACGCACAGCCAAAGAATAGGCCAGGGGAAGCGGATCAAGGAAGTGAAGAGCAATCTGACCGATAACGAAAGTGCCAAAATGACGACCAGTAAGGGCACGATTCAGGGCTATGACGGTGTAGCTACGGTGGATAAGAAACATCAGATCATCATCGACGCTCAGACTTTTGGTGAAGGCCAGGAACATCGCACCCTGAAGCCAGTCCTAGAGCAGGTTGAAGCGAGCTTTAAGAAGCTCTGAGAATATCTACCAAAAAGACACCTCGTCACCGCCGATACTGGCTTTGCGAATGACAAATTTATTAGGAATGAATTTGCTCAGCCGCAGGCCTAAAATGGCTAGACGCCGACATTAATCTCCAGTCAGATGACAGGCTGGGTAAATAAGGACAACAGGCGGTGGAGATGGCTCGAAATCGGGTTTTTCTACAGCCCCGTTAGGAACCTATAGTGTTTAGTTTACTCCCGCTACTACTATTTCTGATATTTTCTGTGAAAACCATGAGGCTCGTTTGGAGCCAGTCCGAGTCCTACCGAGAATTTGGAAGGGGGGCGTGCCGTCCGATAATGCTACTCGCATTAATACCACTCGGCCCATTGGTGTTAATTATCATGCCTTATTTTGTCGGCGCAATACCGGCCTCGATAGTGGCAATTGCGTGCTCTGCTCCCGCGTTAATCACCTTTCGCAAGCATGTTGGTATATTTGATCTTTCAGGCACAAGCCGAACCGAGGGAGCTCTGCAATCCGCCCACATGGGATTTGCCTTAGCGATGGTAGGCCTACTCTACGTAGGTGCATTCTTGGCCTTTTCAATTGTGGCGGGGTGATCTCCCAGAAAGTACCTACTTCATACAGAATGGTGAGGGTCAGCATACGGCCAACGCCAAGAGTGGTTTGTCGCTCCCGATGTGTTGCAGAGTATTTAGCCTTCTTCAACAACGTATTTCTCGAACTCCGCGGTTGGTTTAATAGGGTGGTAGCAGTAAACGATGACGCCAGAGGGATCAATCAGGCCAAACCCCCTGTCTCCCCATGGATGATCTTCCAACGGTACCGTTGCTGTCAGGCCTGCTTGGGTTAACTGGGAGTGGAGTTCATCGGCGTCGTTTAACCGCTACAAGTCTGTGTGCATGCAAATAGCGTTTGCTATTTATTGGGATTCGAAAAAACATAAAATCAAGTGCTTGGCGGATGCAGGCCCTGGGTGAAGTACACTAAGGTTTATATTTTCGCAATTACAGAGGTGGTTGTCTTCGGTGAGTGGCTGCAGCATCAATTATATTTGATGCTAATGGCTGCGCTGCAACTGAGCTCATCGTTAGTAACAAAAGGAGACCGTCAATTTGCCTGTCCGTGAAGCTAGGGAAGCTGATCTGAAAGCCATTTGTCAGCTTTCTAATGAGATTAATGGCACTCACTATGCGCATATGCCGAATGACTTCGCCAAGCCAGATGGAAGCAATCGTGATGAGCCATACTGGCAGAGTTTCATGAACAGGGATGACTCTGCGGTTTTTGTGACAGAGAACAATGGCGTATTAACAGGCGCCGCGGCTGTGGTGGTATCAACATCGACGCCATACCCGTTTCTCACTGCTCGGCCCCGTGGGCACGTCGCCACAATAGTCGTGGCCGAAAGCCATCGTGGAAGGGGCTTAGGCCGAGTGCTTATGTCGGCTGCTGAGACTTATGCAAAAGAGAAAGGTGCTGAAGATATCAAGCTAGAGGTAATGGCGTTCAATGCTGACGCTTTAGATTTCTATAGAGAGCTGGGCTATGGCAACTTTTCGTTCCGGCTTTCAAAGACTTTGCCCTGACAAGCGCAATAGTCGTATTGGCGTCTCCATTGTGGTTGCATCTCCGCAGACAAGCCGTACGTATTAACAGCGTTATATTTTTGGAGTAGTTCGTGCCACATTGCATTGTTGAACATTCAGCTTCATTGGACGGCGAGTTGATCTTGCCATTGGTATTTTCAGGTGCCATGAAGTCGGCGCTATTTGAGGCTGATGGCAGTGACATAAAAGTAAGGTCAATCGCTTACCAACGCTACCTGACGGGGCAGGCCGCGTCAGACTTTGTTCATGTGGTGTTAAAAATTCTGGCAGGTAGAACGCTTGAACAGAAACAGATGCTTTCAACGTCAGTATTAGCGAAGCTCAAAAAACTTGAGCTTCCACGTTGTTCGTTAACCGTCGAGGTTGTGGATATTGAGCGTGCCAGTTATTCAAAGTGGGTTAGTGAGTCATAGCTAGATGAGGCATGTGGCCACTACAATGCTCACAAGTTCGTACATCTTAAACGGGCGTTAATCAGAATTAGAGAACCATATGAGCACTAAGAAATATCTCGTTGTTAGTCCACATGAAAGTGAGTTTCCTAACCCAATCACCTTCAGAAAAGGTGACTCTCTTGTTGTTGGCGAGGAGTATGAGGGAGCTGAAGAGTGGGATAACTGGTTCTTCTGCAGTTCTCCCGGGCAGGAACCAGGCTGGGTGCCTGGGCAAGTTATTGAGCGACAGGAAGGTTCAGTTGGGCGTGCACGTGATAACTACACAGCTAGATAGCTTAATGTGCTGGCAGGTGAACTGCTAATGGGTAAACGGATGTTGAACGGCTGGTTATGGTGTGAAAAACCTACCAGTACAGAATCGGGGTGGGTTCCATTAGAGAATTTGGAAGAGGCTGTGGAGTAGTGTCCAAGGCCGCGCGTGCAGCCTGCATTGTTCATAAGGAGCAAGCAGTGAGTTCTTACGGAACGTTGATATTCTTCTGTGGAAAGATGGGCGCTGGGAAAAGCATGTTGTCTGCAAGTATTGCTCGTGAGCGCGGAGCGGTGCTTTTTTCAGAAGACGAATGGTTAGCTGCTCTTTTCCCTGGCGACATCAATAATTTCAACGACTACATCAGTTACTCATCACGCCTTAAGCCATTGCTCAGAACACATGTTGAGCAAATACTCATGGCCGGTACCACTGTGGTTCTCGACTTCCCCGGCAACACTAGGAAGCAAAGGGCATGGTTCAAGGATATATACTCGCAATGCCAGATACCTCACGAACTGCACTATGTGGTGGCGGATGATGAGATTTGTCTAAAACAGCTGAAACAGCGGCAAAAGGAACAACCTGAACGAGCACAGTTCGACACTGAGGAGGTCTTCAGGATGGTGACGGGTTACTTTGAGCCACCCGAAGAATCAGAGGGGTTCAATATCTTAATGGTAGAGCGGGAGCTCGCATAACGCTGTCGACCTCTCTTTAAGCGTTCGTCGAAAGTTAAACTGCTTACATGAGGGCAAGCAATGTCACCAGCTTGCCCTCAGAAGCTTACTCTTCTGTGATCGGAGTGTGGCTCGGTTGAGACGCTACCCGATTCAGCCATCGGCAAACGTTGGGATAATCTGACAATGTGAATCCGCCATCTTCTGCTGCATGGGTATAGGCGAAGAGGGCGATATCCGCGATGGTGTAGCGATCTGCGACGAACCAGTCATGTTGTGCCAAGTGATCGTCCATTACCGCTAGTGCTTCGCGCCCCAGTTCTTGTTTTCCTGCGAGCTATAAAGGTTAGCTGCACATCGATTTTGAGGTGATTATGAAAGAAATTGCTATGACAGAAATCGCCAACACACCAGAGCCTCCTTACTATGCGGTTATTTTCAGCAGCCATCGTACGGATGTGGCCGAGGGATATGCGGAAATGGCTGACCGAATGGTGGCACTCGCATCAGAGCAACCAGGGTTTCTGGGTATTGAGACTGCCAGGGAGGGGGTGGGCATTACGGTATCTTACTGGAAAAGCCTCGAGGCGATTAGCCATTGGAAAAGGAACGCTGAGCACCGAGAGGCCCAGCGACTTGGCCACGAACGGTGGTATTCCAGCTTTCGGGTTAGGGTGGCGAAGGTTGAACGTGAATACGGTATTTAACCATAGCGCTATGTTGCAAGGGCTAGTAAAGATGGATGAAGAGGAATCCCTAGAGAGAGCGATTGATGAGGAAGTGGTGATCCTCCCCTATGACGCGAAATGGCAACGAATATTCGAGGAGGAGCGAGATCGTCTGTTGCATTTGCTTCCAGGTGATTTTTTGGCGGTCGAGCACTTTGGTAGCACGGCCGTACCAGGCCTTGCTGCCAAGCCGGTTATCGATATCTTGGCAGGTGTGGATTCGATGTCACGTGCTGATGAATTAATGGAGCCGTTGTGCCATGCAAGCTATGCAACATCGATGGAGTTCAATGCCTCGTTAGTTGGTCGGCGTTGGCTTATGCGGTGGGCCGAGGGGCGTAGAACGCATCATTTACACCTCATGGTCTACGGTAGTCGAGAATGGGATCAGCGTTTGGCATTTCGGAACATACTTCGCACCCATCCTGAGCTAGCCCAGCGGTATGAGAAGAATAAGCGGTTATGGGCAGCAGAATTCCGGTTAGATAGAGAAGCATATACGGCTGCCAAAGCAGGTTTTATCCTGCAGGCATTGAAAAATGCAGCATAACTAGCCCAGGCTAAGTGGCTGCTTGTACCTGTCGCTATAAATTTTGTGATTTAAAAAGGATGATGGGAATGGATGGTAAACAACGAGTTTCGAGCTGGGTTTTATCGGTTTGCTTAATAGCTGTTCCGTCTGTATTGATGGCTCAGGATGATAAGTTACTTACAGAAGTTGGCCGTATAGAGAGTCAGCTTGATGCACGTGTTGGTTTTGCAGCACATGACCTGGAAACAGGGCAGCGCTGGGAATACAACGCAGACCAGCTGTTTGCGATGTCCAGTACATTTAAAACCTTAGCGTGTGCATCACTGCTTCAGCGTGTTGATGAAGGGAGTGAGCAACTCGAAAGACGAGTGGAGGTGACTGCTTCTGATCTCGTCACTTACTCACCAGTTACCGAGGCGTATGCGGATAATCGGGAGATCTCGCTCTTTGAACTCTGTGAAGCCACGATGACAACCAGCGATAACACGGCGGCTAACCTGATTCTACAGGCGGTTGGTGGACCACAGGCCGTGACGGAGTTTGTTAGAGAGCTGGGGGATAGTGTTACGCGCTTGGATCGTTGGGAGACAGAGCTAAACGAGGCTGTTCCAAGTGATGAGCGTGATACCACCACGCCCAATGCAATGGTTAATAACCTTGAGAAGCTGGTAGTGGGGAATATGCTAGCGCCTCCATCTAAAAAACAATTGCGCGAGTGGTTAGTGAATAATGAAGTTGCTGATGGCTTGTTTAGATCACAAATGCCTGAAGAGTGGGTGATTGGGGATCGAACGGGTGCAGGTGGTTTCGGTTCGCGAGCGATAACTGCTGTTATATGGCCGACACAGCGAGAGCCTATTATCGTGGCATTTTATATCACCGAAACTACCGCATCATTTGAGGACAGAAACACTGCGATAGCTGAACTGGGAGGTGTGATCAGAGACGTGGTGGAAGCGAACAGGTGATTGCATTGTGGCCCTTAGTCAGTATTCACGTTTTCGGTCGATACTGAGGCGGTACCAGGACTTAAAGAATGTAGGTGGTGTTTTAAAGAAAAGCCCTCTTACAAGGGCTTTAGTGCTTGGGTCTCGTCAACATAAATAAAGCTGTCGTAACGGCGCGTCAGGATGGTAGGCACATAGGCTTCGTTAGGAGGACGATAGATCACGCCAATGGCGCGTTGATGGCGCGGCGTTAGCAAATCTCCTTGCCGAGCAGCATCATCAAACACAAACAGGCCCTGGGTAATCCCGCTTTGGTGCAGCAAGCCTTCATAGCTTTCTGGGTGTGCGGGTATAACCGTCATCTCTCGTTGTTCGCCTCCCCAGTCCGAGCTGGCGATAACGCTGCCTTGGTTAGTCCCAAAGCCAACAATGAAAACATTGTCTTCGCCTTCACTAGCACGCAGTAGATGCCCGATATTGACCTCGCCGCGATGACTCATACCAGTGGCTGATGAATCCCCTACATGGGTATTGTGCGCCCATACGATTCCTCGGCTTTCTTCACCGTGGCGCTTGGCTAGCCGCAAAAGTGCTTCATGCATAAAGCGGGCGCGGGCGTTCCAGGATTCCGGCCCTTGCTGCGTGGCACCATGAAATTGCGCTTCTGCACGTTTGGCGACTAAGGCATTTTCGCGAGCCACCCAGGTCGCTTTATCGGCGTCTGCCGGGGTGCCATCTAACTGGTCGTGCAGTAGCTCGGCGGCAAGCGCCATCTGGTTGTTGAGACGTTCTCCACCGTGCACTAGGTGTTGAGCATAACCACGGAATGCTTCTGGGAAGTCGAGTATACGGCGGTAGGCATCAGCCACCTGTGGGTAGTTGCTGGTGTCGTTGTGCTGGAACCAGTCCAACACATGTTCCATAGAGTCTTGAGGGTCTTGCATATCAATGCCAAAAACACCTACCCGCTGTTCCATGGGCAGTTCGGCGTTGTGGGTGCGCAACCAGTCTAGGAAGTCCGCAAAGTCCTCATTGACCCACATCCAACGGGGCCAGCGAATAGAGTGGTTGCGCAGCAGTGCGCGGGCATCTATCGCGGCATTGTCTCCAGCAGCGTCACGCAGCTTCACGAAGTCGTTTAGCTGATAAATGGCATTCCAATCACCCTCGACAGCAATAAATGAGAAGCCGTGGTTGGTTATTAGCTCACGGGATATTTTGGCGCGCCAGTAATAGTATTCGTGAGTTCCGTGGGTCGATTCACCCAGCAGCACGAAGCGGCGCTCACCGATGGCGTCATACAATGGGGAGAGGTGTTCGGGGTCAGAGAGAGGGAGAACATTGTCTGCAAAAAAGTCGCGAGTATGTTGCTCCGACGCGGGTGCTTGAGTAGCAGTGAAAGTAAAGACCAGCATCAATAGCAACGGCCAACGCCTTATTGATTGCTTTGGTTTGCAGCACATCATCAATCCTCCTGTGATTAATCTGCAGAGACGGCTTGCTCCCATACGCTCATTTTTACCACCATTTGCCGTGTATGACATTCTTTGGGTGTTTACCGGAAGCGGCATGGTTCATGGCGTGCTACTTACGTGTGCCGTATTCTTATCATAGAAAATTGAGTAATAAGGAGTGTATGCGGATGGGGCTGCACTATCGAAAAACGCAAAGCGATGATGTAAGCGCACTTTTCGAGGTGCGTGGGAAAACTCGTGAGAACCCAATTTCCATACAGCAGCTTGCGCAAATGGGGATTACTCATGCTGCAATTGTTGCAGGGTTTGAATCTGGTGAGTGGTTCGGCTGGGTGTGTGTGAGCCAAGAGCGCGTTGTTGGGTTTTGTACCGCTGATATGGCGACGGGAGAAGTGTTGGTACTCGCAGTGTTAGCCGATTTCGAAGGGAAGGGGGTTGGCAAACAGTTGCTCGGTAACGTGGTTGACCAACTCCAGCGCAGCGGTGCAAATCCAATTTGGCTAGCCGCCGATAGCAATGCAGGCGTTCGTGCTCACGGTTTTTACCGGCAGTTGGGGTGGGTGCCTACAGGTGAGGTATTAGAGAATGGTGATGAAATTTTAGAGTGGCGCTTAACATAATAATGTCGAAGGTGCCGCTGTGTGGTGCTCATGCGCTTACACGCGGGTGCTTTCCAGTTCTTCAATCATTTTTCTGGCAGCGTTGGAAAGCGTGCGGTTGGTGTGAACGAGGTAGCCCAGCGGGCGATGGATGGGCGCGGTGTCGACGTCTAGCTCGACGAGCTCACTATCGATCATGTTTTCGGGTAGTAGGCTCCAACCAAGGCCCACGCTGCACATCATTTTCAACGTTTCTAAATAGTTCGTCGCCATGCTGACGGGAAGCTGTAGGCCTGCTTCGGAAAAGCGCTGGCCAATCAGGGTGCGGGTGAAGGTTTTTGCACCTGGCAGCACGCAATTGAATTCACATAATTCAGCTAGGCTGAGTGGGGCGCGGTGGTGACAGCTACGTTGAGCGAGTGGGTGGTCGGTAGCGCATACAACGCACAGCCGGTCGCGCCATAGCTCTACGACGTGAAGCTGTTCAATGGGGTGAGGGGCAAGGGTGACGATCGCCATTTCCAATGTGCCGTCTACGACGCCTTGGTAAGCCAGTTCGGAATCCAGAAAATGAAGGTCCAGCGCCACTTCTGGATGCCGTTGAGTGTACTGCTTCAATAGTGGTGGCAAGCGGTGCAGGCCGATATGGTGGCTGGTGGCTAGAGTGAGTTTACCACCTACTTGGCCGGAAAGGTTGGCGAGTGCGCGGCGGCTATCTTCTACCGTGAACAGTATGTGCTGGGCTTTGGGCAGCAGTACATTGCCCGCTTCGGTAAGCGCGATGCGCCGCCCGATACGGTCAAATAACCGCGTGCCCAGCAGATCCTCCAGGGTGGCGATGCGTTTGCTCACCGCGGGCTGTGTTAAATAGAGCTGTTCCGCCGCGCGGGAGAAGCTTTGGGTTTCGGCAACGGCCAGAAACGCTTGCAGGCTTTGGGTATCCACTTGCAGCTCCCTGAATAGGTATCTCTTAATAAGTATTCCAGTTTGGAATCTAATCTATGAATAACATGAATTGCTTTTATGTGCGACTCGCGTGACACTGCTGGTATCGCACTATTAAGCAGCACGTAGAGGCTGCTATACCGAACTAGCAGGGCAATGCCCAGGAGAGCAACATGTCAGGTCAAACGCTTTACGACAAACTCTGGAACCAGCACTTGGTGAAGCAGCGTGACGATGGCACTGCGTTGATTTACATCGATCGCCAACTGCTGCACGAAGTCACCTCGCCACAGGCGTTTGAGGGTCTGCGTTTAGCTAATCGTAAGCCCTGGCGTTTGGATGCCAACTTGGCAACGCCTGATCACAACGTACCCACGACGGTAAAAGAGCGTGCTGAAGGCAACAGTGGTATTAAAGACCCCGTATCGTTAATTCAGGTGCAAACCCTGGACGATAACTGCCTTGAGTACGGTATCGAAGAGTTCAAAATCAACGACCCTCGCCAAGGTATTGTCCACGTGGTAGGTCCAGAGCAGGGCGCAACCTTGCCGGGTATGACCGTTGTGTGCGGCGACTCCCACACCGCAACCCACGGCGCGTTTGGTGCCTTGGCCCACGGTATTGGCACCTCGGAAGTTGAACACGTGCTGGCTACCCAATGCCTGCTGGCGCAGAAAATGAAGAATATGCAGGTACGCGTGGAAGGTGAGCTTGGTCTGGGCGTTACCGCTAAAGACGTGGTACTGGCGATTATCGGCGAAATTGGTACCGCTGGTGGCACGGGCTACGCCATTGAGTTTGCAGGCAGTGCCATTGCGTCTCTCTCCATGGAAGGCCGTATGACCGTGTGCAACATGGCCATTGAAGCCGGTGCCCGTGTGGGGCTGATTGCAGTGGACGACACCACCATTGACTACCTTGCCGAGCGCCCCTTTGCACCTACGGCGGAGCAGTGGGATGCCGCCGTAGCCGACTGGCGTCAGCTGGTTTCTGATGCCGACGCACAGTTTGATAAGGTGGTAACGCTTAAGGCTGAAGATATCGAGCCCCAGGTAAGCTGGGGCACCAGCCCTGAAATGGTCACTGGTATTTCCGGCCAAGTGCCGGACCCCCAGGCGGCGAAGGATGAGACGGTACAGCGTAGTCACGCCCGCGCACTGGAATACATGGGCCTGCAGGCGAATCAAAAAATTACCGATATCAAGCTTGATAAAGTATTTATCGGTTCCTGCACTAACTCGCGTATTGAAGACTTACGCGAAGCCGCCAAAGTGGCTAAAGGCAAGAAAGTGGCTGACTCTATCCAGCTGGCAATGGTCGTGCCTGGGTCTGGCTTGGTGAAGCGCCAAGCGGAAGCGGAAGGCCTTGATAAAATCTTTACTGAGGCAGGTTTTGAGTGGCGCGAGCCGGGTTGCTCCATGTGTTTGGCGATGAATGCGGACAAGTTAGGTGCTGGTGAGCACTGCGCATCGACCTCTAACCGCAATTTCGAAGGTCGTCAGGGTTACGGTGGGCGTACGCATTTGGTTAGCCCTGCCATGGCAGCGGCGGCCGCTATTGCTGGTCACTTTGTTGATGTGCGCACCTTGCCCGCTAACGATGCCAACCACGCCCAGGAGGCCTAGATCATGAAAAAGTTTGAACGTTTTGAAGGTGTGGTAGCGCCGCTTGATCGGGCTAACGTCGACACCGACTTGATTATTCCGAAGCAGTTTTTGAAATCCATCAAACGAACAGGGTTCGGCGTAAACCTGTTTGATGAACTGCGCTATTTAGATGAAGGTCAGCCAGGACAGGACTGCTCACAGCGTCCGCTGAACCCTGATTTTGTATTGAACCAGCCGCGTTATCAGGGCGCGGAAGTGTTGCTGGCGCGGCGTAACTTTGGCTGCGGAAGCTCCCGTGAACATGCTCCGTGGGCGCTGGAAGATTTTGGCTTTAAAGTTGTCATTGCGCCAAGCTTTGCGGACATCTTCTACAACAACGCCTTTAAGAATGGCATCTTGCTAATCACCCTGGCGGAAGAGGAAGTAGACCGTCTGTTTGCTGAAGCAGAGGCTCGAGAAGGGTATCAACTCGATGTCGATTTAGAGAATCAGCGGGTGATTACTCCCAGCGGTGAGATTCTTGAGTTTGAGGTGGATGAGTTCCGCAAGCACTGCTTGCTAAATGGCTTGGACGATATTGGTATTACACTTCAAGATGAAGACGCTATTCGCCGCTTCGAAGAGAAGCATCGCCGGCAGCGTCCATGGTTGTTCCGTCAGCCTGCGTAAGTGTTAATCCACCTTTAACGTTTGAAATGCTAAGGAAATTGCATGACTCATAAGGTATTACTGCTGCCGGGTGATGGTATCGGCCCTGAAATTGCAGCCCAGGCGGCTCGTTTACTGAAGGCTTGCCAGGAAGCTGGCTTGGACATCGAGGTTGAAGAAGGTCTTGTCGGTGGCTCCGCCTATGATGTTCATGGTGAACCATTGCCTGCTGAAACCCTTGATAAAGCCAAAGCAGCCAGCGCTATTTTGCTGGGCGCTGTGGGCGGTCCTAAGTGGGACAAGCTCGAAGACCTTTCCAAGCGTCCTGAAAAAGGTCTGCTAGGTCTGCGTAAAAACCTGGGTTTGTTCGGCAACCTGCGCCCGGCGATGCTCTATCCGCAGCTGGCTAGCGCCTCTAGCTTGAAGCCGGAACTAGTGGCTGGGCTGGATATTATGATTGTCCGTGAGCTTACCGGTGGCATTTATTTCGGCCAGCCACGTGGCATTGAAGAGCGTAACGGCGAGCGGGTAGGTTTTAACACCTACATCTACTCTGAAAGCGAAATTGAGCGTATTGGTCGCGTTGCCTTTGAAATGGCTCAGAAGCGTGGCAAAAAACTCTGCTCGGTAGATAAAGCCAATGTGCTTGAAGTCACTATTTTGTGGCGTGAGGTGATGGAGCGTTTGGCACCGGAGTATCCGGATGTTGAGCTTTCTCATATGTATGTGGATAACGCTGCCATGCAGCTGGTGCGCGCGCCGAAACAGTTTGATGTGGTAGTGACGGGCAACATGTTTGGCGATATTCTTTCTGATGCGGCGGCTATGCTGACCGGCTCCATTGGTATGTTGCCGTCTGCATCCCTAAACGAAAGTGGCCAGGGCATGTACGAGCCTTGCCACGGTAGCGCGCCGGATATCGCCGGGCAGAATGTCGCTAATCCATTGGCCATGATGCTGTCTGTTGCGATGATGCTGCGCTATTCATTGAATGAAACCGCGATGGCTGAGCGCATTGAAGCTGCCGTGGGCAGTGTATTGGATGATGGTCTGCGGACAGCAGATATCGCTTCTGAAGGCACGCGCCGTGTGTCGACGGTTGAGATGGGTGATGCGGTATTAGCGGCGTTCGCAAAAAATTAAATTATGTATAAAGCGTGCTAACTAATTGACGCTTAAAGGTATTAAAGGTCGGCCACCCTTGGGTGGCCGACGTTGTGTCTGATATTTGTCGTTAATATTTGTGTATAATATCGCTCTCATTCTTAGTTGGAGGACTTCACATGTTGAAAGTCGGTTTCGTGGGATGGCGTGGCATGGTTGGCTCGGTGCTGATGCAGCGCATGCAGGAAGATGGTGATTTTAACGGCATTGAGCCGGTGTTCTTCACCACCTCCCAAGTTGGTCAGCCAGGCCCCGATATCGGCGTGGACGTACCTCCGCTGAAAGATGCGTTTGATATTGATGCGTTGAAAGCACTGGACGTAGTGGTTACCTGTCAAGGTGGCGATTACACCAAGCCTGTTTATAAAGATTTGCGCGAGGCGGGCTGGAAAGGCTACTGGATTGATGCGGCCAGTACCCTGCGCATGGAAGACGAAGCGACCATTATTCTTGATCCGGTTAATCGCAACGTCATTGACGCACAGCTAGCGAAAGGTGCGAAAACCTTTGTAGGTGGTAACTGTACTGTCAGCTTGATGCTGATGGGCTTGGGCGGTCTGTTTGAAGCCGACATGGTCGAGTGGATGACCTCCATGACCTACCAGGCCGCTTCTGGCTCAGGCGCCAAGCACATGCGCGAGCTGCTGAACCAAATGGGCCATCTGCGTGACAGCGTAGGCGAAGAGCTTAAAGACACCTCTAGCGCGATTCTGGATATTGACCGTAAAGTGACTGCCGCTATGCGCAGTGGTGATTTCCCCACAGATAATTTCGGTGCACCGCTAGCGGGTAGCCTACTGCCCTGGATCGATACCAAGCTTGATAACGGCCAAAGCCGCGAAGAGTGGAAGGGTAGTGTTGAGACCAACAAGATTTTAGGTCTCGAAAACAACCCGATCCCCATCGATGGTCTTTGCGTGCGCATTGGTGCCATGCGTTCTCACAGCCAAGCGTTTACCATCAAGTTGAAGCAGGATGTGCCGCTTGACGAGATTGAAGAGCGTATTGCCAAGCACAATGAGTGGGTCAAGCTGATCCCGAACGACAAAGATGCCACGGTTGCCGGTCTTACACCTGCCGCAGCTACGGGTACGTTGCAAGTGCCGGTCGGTCGCTTACGCAAGCTAAATATGGGCGGTGAGTACCTGTCTGCATTCAGCGTTGGTGACCAGCTGTTATGGGGTGCTGCCGAGCCGCTGAAGCGTATGCTGAAAATCCTACGCGAGCAGTAAGCATCACAACATAAACGCATTGGCGTTAAAACAAACGGGAAGCTGTTAACAGCTTCCCGTTTTTTTATTCTCACGATGTGATAAAAAGGACGAATATTGCTCTATGGCTAAGTAAATGTAAGAAAGTGTTGCTTGGCCACCTCTAAATAAAAGGCGGCAGAGGCCTTTATGAAAAAACAGCTAACAGGGATGTTAGGGCTATCGCTGAGCGCTATTAGCCCGCTGGTAGTGGCTCTTGGACTGGGCCAGGCAACGGTAACGTCGCCCTTGGGTGCGCCACTTGAAGCAACCGTGCCACTTCAGGAAAGTGAGCGTTTCGCACTGAGTGATCTGCATGTAGAGGTGGCTGATGAGTCGACGTTTAAGTCGTTAGGGCTGGAATGGACGCCCTTGGCGGCAAAGGTGAGTGTTCAAATCCAAGAGCAGCTGGACGGGCACCGATTGCTACTGAGCTCTGCCCAGGCGGTGGTTGAGCCGTGGTTGGACCTATTGCTGAAGGTCGCTTCGCCTGAAGGGCAGCAAACCCACGCGCTGACACTGCTATTTGACCCACCAGATTATTCAGCCATTGCCCAGCCTAGTGCAAGCGACACGGTTTTGGTGGCACGTGGCGATACGCTTTGGGGCGTTGCAACACGGGTGAAGCCAGAGGGTGTCTCCACTCAGCAAATGATGCTGGCGCTGTTGGATGCCAATCCTGATGCCTTTCCTTCGGGTAGTGCTGATGACATTCGAGCTGGGCAGACGCTCAACGTGCCTCCACGCTATCAAGCCGTATCGCGGACGCCGAACGAAGCCACCCAAGCTCTTCAAACGGTGCGTCAACCGGCAGTGAGGCAAGCTTCTTTGCTGCCTAATGAGCCCGCTGCACCCTCCGCAGCATCAAGCTCTGAAGCTAGCCCAGCGTCAGCCGACCATAACCGTGAGCTGGCGAGCGATGCGTTTAGTGATCTGGCGGAACAGCTGCTGGATGGCCAGGCGAAAATGCAGCAGGTAGCAGAAGAGCGCGAGCAGTCATATCGAGATATACAGCAAGAGTTAGCCGCGCTAAGCCAAGAGATTGCTACGCAAAGCCAAGAGATGGCTACGCTGACCCAGGCGTTTAACGACGCACAGCGTGGTGTTCAGCCTTCCGCTGAGATAGCGGTCTCTCATGACGAAAACGCGGCGATGCTCAGCAGCTCTCCGAGTATTGTTGATCGTATAGCCGCGTACCAATGGCCGCTTGCTAGCATTGCGCTAGGGCTTCTATTAGCGGCATTAGTAGGGTTACGCAAGCGGCGCGAGCGGCAGTGGGAAAATGTGTCCACCACTGCCGTCTTGCATACCGCGCCAGTAGCGCCCGTGACACCGCCACCTGTCGATGACATTACGGCAGAAACAGCGGCAGAAAAAGTGCCGGTTAGCAACGAGCCAGAGTTGGCAGTGGAGCCAGGGCGAATGCCTGATGCAGCGCTAAGTGGGGAGCCGCCGTGCACTCGAGCTGAAGAGCAGTGGGAGATTGAAGAGGTGGCATTCGAGCCGCGACGTCGGGATAATGGCACTCCTTAAACATCTTCTATGTGACGTGGCTTAATGACGCTGTTTTACCACTTTGACGAAACACAGCCCCTGGCGGGGCGCCTGGCAATGGGCATTGAGTACGATGGTACGCGCTTTTGCGGCTTTCAGCGTTTAAAACACGCGGCTTCTGTTCAGCAAGCAGTCGAGGATGCCCTGGAAAAAGTAGCCAGTGCGCCGGTGCGTATTCATGCCAGTGGCCGAACCGACTCTGGTGTGCATGCCACGCGTCAGGTGATTCATTTTGACCCGCCTGTTCAGCGCACTGAAAAAGCTTGGATTTTTGGTAGTAATACCAACCTTCCCAGGGACGTTGCCGTGCGCTGGGTAAAGCCAGTGTCTGATGACTTCCATTCACGGCTGGGCGCGCTGGGTCGACGTTATCGCTACATCCTGCTCAACCAAATCAGCCGTCCGGTGCTAGAGCGCCATAACGTGACCTGGTGTCGAGACCCGCTAGACGCGGATGCTATGCATCGCGCGGCGCAAGCCTTGGTGGGCGAACATGATTTTAGCAGTTTCCGAGCGGCGGGCTGTCAGTCCAAAACGCCTTGGCGGCAGATGCACTTTGTAGACGTAAAACGCTACGGCCCAATAGTGGTCATTGATATTCAGGGCAATGCTTTTTTGCACCATATGATTCGCAATATTGCCGGGGCATTGGTCAGCGTGGGTCGTGGGGCTCAGGATGAAGGGCATATCGAACGTCTGCTGGCGATTAAAAACCGTCGCAAAGGCGATGTGACCGCGCCTGCCTGTGGACTGCACTTCGTTGACTCTATTTACGATGAGCGTTTTGACCTGCCAAAAGAGCCATTAGGCCCTAACCTGCTTGCATTTACCGGCGAGTGGACGGGGGAGCGTGCGTTGCCTGATAACCCGCGTATTGCAGCAAGGCGTAAGTTGACGTTTAAAAAGCAGGACGCTTCAGAGCACCAGGAGACCTCATCATGAACCCACGTACGCGGATCAAGTTTTGTGGTTTAACGCGTCATGAGGATGTGGCGATGGCGGCATCACTGGGGGTGGATGCCGTGGGTTTTGTGATGTGGCCTAAAAGCACTCGCAGCATTACACCGGAGACCCTGGAGGCGTTAGCAGTTCGTGTGCCTGCGTTTGTGACACGGGTGGGGCTATTTGTTAATCAGCCTGCTGAACTGATTGAGCAGTGCTTGCCTTACTTGGATTTGATCCAGTTTCATGGTGATGAGTCGGCGTCGTTCTGCCATCAGTTTGGGCGGCCCTGGATTAAGGCGCTGCGTATGCGTGACGATATCGATTTGCACCACGCTGCTGCGCAGTATTCAAACGCTCAAGCGCTGCTGTTAGATGCCTATCGTCCTGGCATCCCAGGGGGAACGGGGGAGACCTTTGATTGGTCCAGAATACCCGCAACCCTAGAAAAACCTGTTATCCTGGCTGGCGGGTTAACGGCTGATAATATTGCCGCCGCTGTTAGCCAGGTAACGCCCTATGCGGTTGATGTTTCTGGTGGTATTGAGGCGTCGCCTGGTGTGAAAGACGCTGAGTTAATGGCGTCCTTTGTTAAACGAGTGGCGTTAGCCGGTAGCTGTTAAGCCTTCTCAGTTGTTATGCACCATGGGTGTTGCGACTGTTGTTAGTTCATTTATTGTTTGCCTGTTCTGGCGATCTTGTGAGGTATGCCTGTGACTGTCCCAGTGACTGAAACCAAGTTCAGCGACCTGACCCGAATGCCGGATGCCCGTGGTCATTTTGGCCCCTACGGCGGCCGGTTTGTGTCGGAAACGTTGAGCTTTGCCCTGGAAGAATTGGAGCAGACCTACCTGAGTCTGCGTGATGACCCCGACTTCCAGGCTGAGTTTGACCGTGACCTTGCCCATTATGTGGGCCGTCCATCGCCGCTTTATCATGCCGAACGATGGTCTCAGTCTTTGGGAGGCGCGCAGATTTGGCTAAAGCGTGAAGACTTAAATCACACTGGCGCCCACAAGGTTAATAACACCATCGGTCAAGCGCTGTTAGCAAAAAAAACCGGTAAGCCAAGGGTGATTGCCGAAACGGGAGCGGGCCAGCATGGGGTTGCCACGGCGACAGTAGCAGCGCGTTTAGGTCTTGAGTGTGATGTCTATATGGGCGCTACCGACGTGCAGCGCCAGAAGCTCAACGTTTACCGTATGCGCTTGCTGGGTGCACGGGTCATTCCTGTCGAGTCGGGCACACGTACCCTGAAAGATGCCATGAACGAGGCGCTGCGTGATTGGGTCACCAACGTTGATAACACGTTCTATATTATTGGCACAGTGGCTGGCCCGCATCCTTATCCGCAGCTGGTGCGTGACTTCAACGCGGTGGTGGGTCGTGAAGCACGTCGCCAGTCACTTGAACAAATTGGCCGTCTTCCTGACGCGCTAGTGGCTTGTGTAGGTGGTGGCTCTAACGCGTTGGGTCTGTTTTATCCGTTTGTCGAAGACGATGCGGTCGCTATGTACGGTGTCGAAGCCGGTGGCGATGGCGTGGAAACAGGTCGTCATGCAGCGCCGCTTTCATCGAATGCGCCGCGTGGTGTTCTGCACGGCAATCGCACTTACTTGATGTCCGATGAAGGGGGACAAGTATCGGACACACACTCAATTTCCGCTGGGCTTGATTACCCAGGTGTTGGGCCAGAGCATGCGCTATGGAAAGATGTTGGCCGAGTCAACTATGTCGCGGCGAACGATAAAGAAGTGCTGGAAGCGTTCCGCGAGCTGACACACATGGAAGGCATTATGCCAGCGTTGGAGTCTGCCCATGCGCTTGCTCATGCGAAGGTGCTGGCACCGACCATGCGTCCCGACCAGCACATTGTGGTCAACCTCTCTGGTCGTGGTGACAAAGATATCATGACCGTAGCGAACATCGACGGCATTGAGTTTTAAGGGCGACCATGAATCGTATTGACCAGCGTTTTTCCGAATTAAAAGAGCAGGGTCGTAAGGCCCTGATTCCCTACATTACCGCCGGTGATCCTGCACCTCAGTACACCGTGGGCTTTATGCATGCCCTGGTCGAAGCGGGCGCTGACATCATTGAACTTGGTGTGCCATTTTCAGACCCTATGGCCGATGGCCCAGTGATTCAAAAAGCTTGTGAGCGCGCACTCAAGCAGGGTACGCGCTTGGTTGACCTACTGGATATGGTCGCTGAGTTTCGCCAGGTGGATACTGAAACGCCTATCGTCTTGATGGGGTATCTCAACCCAATCGAGCGGATTGGTTACGAAACGTTTGCCGACAAAGCGGCAAGTGTTGGCGTTGATGGCGTGCTGGTGGTGGACATGCCGCCCGAAGAGGCTGATGAGTTCGGCCCGCTGTTAAAAGCTCGCGATTTAGCAGCGATTTTCTTGGTTGCGCCTACCACTTCACATGCTCGTGCCGCTACAATATGCGCCCACGGTGAAGGCTACCTCTATTATGTTTCGCTTAAGGGCGTTACTGGGGCTGCTACACTTAACGCTGACGATGTGGCTGAACACCTTGCGCCGCTGCGTGAAATGACCAACTTGCCGCTATGTGTTGGCTTTGGTATCCGCGATGGCGTGACGGCTGCTGAAGTCGCAAAAGTGGCGGATGGCGTGATTGTAGGCAGTGCGCTGGTAAACCGCATTGCAGAAAGCGTTGAAGCACCCGAAACCATTGCTGGTCAGCTCAAGAGCGTGCTGGCAGAAATGCGCACCGCAATGGATGCTTAAGCGTGCTCCTTCATCGTCACACTAAATTTTAACTGACGACACTCATCAAGCTTGGCGTTGCCAGGCGTTGACGTATACGGAAGCCTTTTGATATGAGCTGGTTAGACAAGATTGTGCCCTCCATGGGGCGTATCCAGCGTAAAGACCGTCGCGCCAGCGTGCCCGATGGCCTCTGGCGTAAATGTCCCAAGTGCGAAGCTGTGCTCTATCTCCCTGAGCTTGAGAAACACCACAGCGTATGTCCTAAGTGCGATCACCATTTACGGTTGACAGCACGTAAGCGCCTGGATTGGTTCCTGGATAAGCAGGGGCGGGAAGAGATTGCGGCTGAGATTGAGCCTAATGACCGCTTGAAATTCCGCGACTCCAAAAAGTATAAAGATCGTTTGACGGCTGCCCAAAAAGATACCGGCGAGAAAGATGCGCTGGTCGCCATGCGTGGTGAGCTAGATGGGCTGCCCGTTGTTGCTGTGGCCTTTGAATTTACCTTTATGGGCGGTTCGATGGGAGCGGTGGTTGGCGAGAAATTTGTTCGCGCTGCCACGATTGCACGGGAAGAGGGTATTCCGCTGATCTGTTTCGCAGCTTCTGGCGGCGCACGGATGCAGGAAGCGCTGTTCTCACTGATGCAAATGGCTAAAACCTCGGCAGCGCTTGAAAAGCTCAAGCAAGCAGGAATTCCCTATATTTCCGTGCTGACCGACCCAGTATTTGGTGGCGTATCAGCATCGCTTGCGATGCTGGGCGACCTTAATATTGCTGAGCCCAATGCTCTGATTGGTTTTGCCGGCCCGCGGGTAATTGAGCAAACAGTACGTGAAACGCTGCCGGAAGGTTTTCAGCGCAGTGAGTTCCTGCTGGAGCATGGCACGGTAGATATGATTGTGCACCGCCATGACATGCGCGCCCGTGTCGGTAGTGTACTGCGTAAGTTGACACATCAGACGGCAATCCCTGTCGAGGATATTGCGCTTGATGACGCGGCCGTTGAAGCGCCTGTCGTTGATGAAGCGCCGTTGGCCGACGCAGCAGAATCCGTTGCTACTGAAACCGATGATGCCACCAGTACTGAAAAGAGCGACGATTCTACCCGCAATGTCTAAGTCTTTAGCCTCTGACTCTATAGCCCCTAGGTCTTTATCCGAATGGCTGCACTATCTCGAGACCTTGCACCCGGTCGGGATTGATATGGGGCTTGAGCGGGTATCAGCGGTTGCCAAGCGGATGGGATTATTAAGCCGTCCGGTGGCAAAACAGGTAATTACGGTGGCAGGCACCAACGGCAAGGGGTCAACGCTTGCCATGATGGATGCTGTCGCGCGTGCTCACGGACTGCAGGTGGGAACATATACGTCGCCTCATTTGTTGCGCTATAACGAACGCGTCACAATCAACGGGCAACAAGCTGACGACCAGCAACTCGTCGCTGGTTTTTCGCATGTAGAAGCTGCCAGACTGCAGTCGCCCGAAATCAGCTTGACCTATTTTGAGGCGGGAACGCTGTGCGCCCTTTGGTGCCTAGCGAATGAAGCCTTGGATATAGCGCTGCTCGAAGTTGGTTTGGGTGGGCGATTGGATGCCATCAATATCATTGATGCGGACATTGGGATTGTCACGACAATTGCACAAGATCATGCCAACTTCTTAGGCAATGATATTGCGCAGATTGGTCGAGAAAAGGCAGGCATTTTCCGTCCTTTGCGTCCTGCGGTGCTAGGCAGTCTGTTGTTACCCAGCAGTGTAGCCGCCGCCGCAGAAGCCATCTCAGCGCCTGTTTATTGCCTAGGTGGTGCCTTTAGCCACTCTGACGAGCCCCAGGCAACCGAGGCTCAGCCAGGGGCTCGCCTGAATCAGTGGTGTTGGAGAGGGTTAACCCGAGAGGGAGGTGAGGTGTCATTAACGTCACTTCCTGATCCAGGGTTGCCAATTGACAATGCAGCGACGGCGCTCCAGGCGTTATCCCTTACCGGATTAGCGCTCGACGAAGACGCGTGTCGCCACGCGTTTCACACGGTGCAATTGCCGGGGCGCATGCAGTGGATCGGGCAGTGGTGTTTGGATGTTGGGCATAACCCCCATGCGGCTAATTATGTCGCTGAGCGCCTTTCTCAGGTGCCGGATGGGGGGAGGCAGTGGGCATTAATTGGTATGCTTAACGACAAGGATGTCGAAGGCGTGATTCGTGCTTTACTGCCCCGTATAACTGATTGGGTATGTGTCTCGCTTGATGGCGAACGTGGTCATTCAGCCACAGAGCTGGCGGCGCGGATCACATCACTGGGTGGGCATGTGCATGGTTGCGCTAACTCACCTGAAAAAGGCATGCAAATGATTGCTAAGCAGCTGTCACCAGCTGATCGGGTGCTGGTCACTGGCTCGTTTTTTACAGTGGCAGCGTTATTAGAAGAGACACTACCGCAAGCTTAATCGGCCTAACCGTTGTGCTCGCTAAGCCTGATGGAGAGGGATATGAAATACGGTAAAACGGAACGCATCAGTGGTATTGTAATTCTTTTAGCGTTATTGGCGATTTTTGTGCCGTGGCTAATGAGTGATCCTGCTCCAAGAGAGGAGCGTCCTCAACCCTCATTTGTGATTGAGCAGCCTGTTCAGGTGACGCGGCAAGATGTGCCGGCACCAGAGATGCCATCAACGGTGAATGTGCCAGCGTCTTCTGTTTCCAGCGAAAATGTATCTACTGAAGACGTTGCCTCAGCTTCACAAGAGTCTGTGGATGATAGTAATGACAGTAGCAATCAAAACTCATCTACTAGCTCGGCGCCAGCATCTACCTCGCAAGGTGAGTGGGCGGTACAGGTCGGTAGCTTTGGTGAAGCCGCCAATGCCCAGCGTTTAAGCGATCAGCTCTCTCAAGCTGGTTTTAACACTTACACGCGTGAGCGTGACAATAACTTGACGACGGTTTACGTTGGCCCTTATGCCACTTCTGACGATGGTGAGTCTGCTATGTCTATTATTAAGCAGCGTGCCAATGTTCAAGGTCTGCTTGTACGAGTAAGGGACTAACCTATGGCGCTTACCTGGATAGACGCGCTTTTCCTCGCAGTGCTGGCGCTATCAATGCTAGCAGGTTTCTTGCGTGGCTTTGTCAGAGAAGCCCTTGGTTTAGCGGCTTGGGTCGTTGCTTTGATGGTGGCGCGGGTGCTAGCGGAACCCGTTGCAGATCTAATGAGCGGCTTTATTGAAAGTTTTGATGCGCGATTGGTGCTGGCATTTATTCTGGTAATTTTTGCCGTCATCTTGCTTTGCGGCATCGTCATTCGCTTGGTTCATGCTGCGGTTGAGTGGGTTGGTATGGGGTTGCTCAACCGGGTGGCAGGGGCCGCTTTTGGCCTGGCACGAGGTGCTGTTATTTTGCTGGTGGCCACTGTGCTGATTACGCTGACGCCATTGTCTGAATTGCAGGCATGGCAGGAGGCTTCATTACGCCCCACGTTTATTGAATTACGCGACTGGGCGGTAAGTCAGCTAGACCAATGGGAGCGTGAGTTGCCGCAAGCCCCTGGGTCAATTCGCGATATTTCGTTACCGGATATACGTTCGCAAGAAGCGCTGTCTCCGCAGCCCTTTTCGCCTACGTCTGAAAATGGTGGCTAGTACGAACCAGCTAGTGACCCACTCATGAGAAGTGTTTGATTTTTTAGTTCGCAATGCACAGTGAGCCACTGTTTATCAATGCCAGTTCGCTGGAGGTAACAGTGGCTTACATCCGTTTGATGAATGTACGGGTTTGCTACGGTAAGCCATGGCACTAAAGCGAGGTAACTTGAATGTGCGGTATAGTGGGCCTTCTGGCCAAGCAGGCGGTTAATCAGGGAATCTACGATGCCCTGACCGTACTTCAGCATCGGGGCCAGGACGCTGCCGGCATGATGACTTGGAGCGAGGGACGCTTCCTACTGCGCAAGAGTAACGGCTTGGTTCGTGATGTATTTCACACTCGTCACATGGCTCGCCTTAAAGGCAATCTGGGTATTGGCCATGTACGCTATCCAACCGCAGGCTCCTCCAGCGAAGCGGAATCACAGCCGTTTTATGTTAACTCTCCCTACGGGATTGCGCTGGCGCATAACGGTAACCTGACTAACTCCGAGCAGTTAAAACAGGAGCTTTTCTCGACGGATCTGCGTCACATTAATACCAGCTCTGATTCTGAAGTATTGCTTAATGTTTTTGCCCACGAGCTGGGTAAACAGGGCCTTCATTTAGAATCCGAAGATATTTTTGATGCAATTCGTAGAGTGCACCGGCGCTGCAAAGGCGGCTACGCGGCGGTCGCGATCATCAATGGTTTTGGCATGGTGGCTTTTCGCGACCCTCATGGTATTCGCCCAGTGGTATTTGGCACCCGCGAGAGTGCCGACGGTCAAGAGGTGATGATTGCCTCTGAGTCTGTTGCGCTAGATGTGGGTGGCTTTGAGCTAGAGCGTGACCTGGCGCCAGGCGAAGCAATTTTTGTTGATATGCAGGGGCAGATCCACACCCAGGTGTGTGCTGACCGACCAGTGCTGCGCTCATGTATTTTCGAGCACGTTTACCTGGCGCGTCCTGACTCAATTTTGGATGGTGCCTACGTTTATGGCACGCGGATGCAGATGGGACGTAAATTAGGCGACCGTATCCTTAATGAGTGGCCAGATCACGACATCGACGTGGTCATCCCTATTCCTGATACATCTCGCACATCTGCCCTAGAAATGGCGCAGCATCTAGGTGTGACGTATCGCGAAGGCTTTATGAAGAACCGCTATATTGGCCGTACCTTTATTATGCCGGGACAAACTCAGCGTAAGAAATCGGTGCGCCAGAAACTAAATGCCATTGATGTCGAATTCAAAGGCAAGAATGTGCTGTTGGTGGATGACTCCATTGTGCGTGGAACTACCTGTAAACAGATCATTCAGATGGCTCGCGATGCTGGCGCTCGTAAAGTGTATTTTGCTTCAGCAGCGCCGCCGGTGCGTTACCCGAATGTCTACGGCATTGATATGCCTGCAGCAGTCGAACTGATTGCCCACGGTCGTACGGAAGATGAAGTTGGCCAGCTGATTGGCGCAGATCGCATTTTTTACCAAGATCTTGAAGACTTAAAAGATGCTTGTCGTGAAGTCAATCCTGAAATGGAGGAGTTTGACTGCTCCGTATTCGACGGTAATTACGTCACTGGCGATATAGATGACGCTTACCTGGCAGTGCTTGAAGCAAGTCGCAACGATGCGGCTAAGGACCAGAGTGCAGGGGATCATGCGTTGGTAGATATGCATAATCAAGATGATGATCTTGATGATGAGTGACGCGTATTGAAGATGCGTATTGACGTTTTGAACAAGAGGCTCAGCCATGCATGATGACAGTCACCAGGATGAGTGGTCGTTAGAGACCCTTGCTATTCGTGCGGGGCATCACCGTACATTTGAGCAAGAACACGCAGAGCCTATTTTTCCGACTTCAAGCTTTGTTTATGAAAGCGCTGCGGAAGCAGCGCGTAAGTTTGGTGGTCAAGAGCCGGGCAATGTTTACTCTCGCTTTACCAACCCGACCGTGCATACGTTTGAGCGTCGCTTAGCGGCACTTGAAGGGGGTGAGCGCTGCGTGGCTACAAGCTCTGGGATGTCCGCTATCCTGTCCACAGCGCTTGCGTTGCTGTCTTCGGGCGACGAAATCGTTGCATCGCGTTCGTTGTTTGGCTCTACCGTGAGCTTGTTTGACAAATACCTGGGTAAATTCGGTATCACGACGCGCTATGTTGAGCTGTCTAACATAGCCGCGTGGACAGAAGCCATCGGCCCGAATACCAAGCTGCTGTTTGCCGAAACCCCTTCCAACCCACTGTCTGAAGTGGCCGATATTCCAGCACTGGCTGAACTTGCTAAGCGCAGTGGCGCATGGTTGGCAATCGATAACTGCTTCTTAACGCCAGCGCTACAGCAGCCCATAGCGCTCGGTGCTGACCTTGTTATCCATTCAGCCACTAAGTATTTGGATGGTCAGGGGCGTGCTGTGGGTGGCGCTGTGGTGGGTAAACACGATGTGCTGGAAGAAGTATTTGGCGTGGTACGTACCTGCGGGCCTTGCTTGAGTCCTTTTAATGCATGGATTTTCACCAAGGGGTTAGAAACCCTCTCGCTGCGCATGGGCGCTCATTGTGAGAATGCACTGACATTGGCACGCTGGTTAGATGAGCACCCGGCTGTCAACAAGGTGTATTACAGCGGGCTAGAGGCACATCCTCAGCATGCCCTTGCCAAGCGTCAGCAGAAAGGCTTTGGTGCAGTGCTAGGTTTTGAGGTGAAAGGTGGGCAGGCGGGGGCCTGGCAAGTGATTGACGCAACGCGAATGCTGTCTATCACAGGTAATCTAGGGGACGTTAAAACGACGATTACTCACCCAGCCACTACGACGCATGGGCGTCTTTCTGATGCTCAGAAAGAAGTAGCGGGTATTACGCCAGGCCTAATTCGTGTGGCCGTCGGTTTGGAGAGCCAAGGAGATATTCAGCGTGACCTTGCTCGCGGTTTGGATACTCTGGCAGCTGGTTGAATACATCAACTATCGTCGCTATATGCCGGCCACAAGTGGCCGGCTTTTTATTACATTCTCGGCTATCAACGGTTTTTACGAATGATATGTACTGCTTTTTTCAGCAGTGTTTTGCCGAGTAAGAAGGTATGCTTCTAATATATCAGAGTGCGAACAGCAAATATTACCTAGCGTTGTTGTGAACGGGGAAATCAAGGATGTGGCGTAATACGCAAAGCGGTTGGGGTGTTGTGAGTATTCTATTTCATTGGCTAAGTGCATTAACCATTGTTGGGTTGTTTATTCTAGGCTGGTGGATGACGGATCTTGGCTACTATGATGCCTGGTATAACCAGGCACCATGGGTGCATCGCTCAATCGGTATATTGTTGATGCTGGCGACCTTTGCGCGCTTAGGGTGGCGCTTAATACAGCCGACACCTCACGCTGAAGGCAACCGCTTGGAACGTCTGGCTGCTCATGCTGGTCATATCGTTTTGTATGCATTGCTGTTATTAGTATTAATTAGCGGTTATTTGATTTCCACAGCGAATGGCAGGGGAATCAGCGTTTTTGGTTGGTTCGAAATGCCCGCTTTGTTACATGGGTTACCTAACCAAGCCCGTGTGGCAGGAGATGTGCATTGGTACAGCGCAATTGTGTTAATGGTGTTGGCGGCAGGGCACGGTGGCGTCGCGTTTATTCACCATTGGCGCTATCGACACAACACGTTGCGCCGCATGGTGAATCCTAAGCATAGCCATAAACGTCATTAATTTTTTACACATCACGTAGGAGAAGTGAGCCTATGTGATGCCTACTAAGGAAAGGAAGGAGACAATTAGTATGATGAAAAAGACAATGTTTGCTACTGCAATCGCTGCTGCAGCGTTGGTACCGCTCAGTCAAGCACAAGCGGCTGATTACCAAATTGACATCGAAGGTCAACACGCCTTTGTACAGTTTAAAATTAATCACCTGGGTTACTCCTACATCTTAGGTAGTTTCGAAGAGTTTGATGGTCAGTTTTACTATGATGCAGATGACTTAGATGCTTCATCTGTCGAAATGGAAGTTCAGGTGAACAGTCTGAATAGCAATCATGCTGAGCGTGATCGCCACTTCCTAAGCAGCGACTTCTTGAATGCCAGTGAATATCCAACAGCCACCTTTGTCTCGACTGGCTTTGAGTCAACCGGAGATAATGAAGGCATTGTGACCGGTGATCTGACACTCCATGGAGAGACTCAAGAAATTGAAATGCCGGTAACTCTGATGGGTGAAGGCGATGACCCCTGGGGTAACTACCGCGCAGGTTTCGAAGGTAGCACGATGTTGACGCTAAGTGACTTTGGTATCGATATGAGTGACTTCCCTGAGTCTATGCGCGAGCTAGAGCTTTATGTGACGTTTGAAGGCATTCGTCAGTAAGTCAATGCATTAATAATGCGCCATCACTCAAGTAGAGTGATGGCGTTTTTGTGTCAGGAGGGAGTGTATTTGGCAGCGGTCATGCAACAACGTGAGCTGGCGATAACCCTATGGCGTCAAACGTGGCCAATGGCGATTGGGGTGTTGGCGTTATTGGGTTTTCAGCTTGTAGATAGTGCTTTTATTGCACGTTTGGGTACAGCGCCTTTGGCGGCTCAATCGTTTACCTTCCCGTTGTCTTTTTTGATTATTGGCATTCAAGTGGGGATGGGGATAGCGATTGCGGCACTGATTTCCCGTGCCCTGGGAGCCGGTGAGAAAGCGCGGGCTAAACGGCTCAGCAGTCTCGTATTGATTGCCGGTGGTGTCGTTATCGGTTGGCTAGTTGTCGCGTTATGGGTTCTGCAGGTGCCTATATTTCGACTGTTAGGGGCAGATGAGAGTGCGCTTGTTTATATTCGCGCCTATTGGGGGCCGCAGCTGTTTTCTGCGTGGCTTGGGGCACTGCTGTATTTTATCTATAGCGTGTTCCGTGCTCATGGAGATACGCGGCTGCCGGGTAAAATGATGGTGCTTAGCAGCCTGATTAATTTGGCGCTGGATCCGTTATTTATTTTTGGCATTGGGTCTTGGCAAGGCTGGGGGTTGCCCGGCGCCGCTTGGGCAACCGCCATCGCATTTTCGGTGGGGCTATTATTTACCGGTGCAAAGCTGCATAAGCGTCAATGGGCTACGCATCTTGCAATCTGGCAAGAGGCGCGGCGCTCATGGCGACCCTTCACCGGCATTGCTGCTCCCGCTATGGTGAGCCAGTTGATGCCGCCACTGGCGGCGATGCTAGCGATTTCCGTTGTTGCAGGCCTAGGGGATACCCAAGTAGCAGCATGGGGGCTTGCCAGTCGCCTCGAAACAGTTTCGCTGATGGTGATATTAGCGATGACCATGTCGCTGCCACCATGGCTTGGGCGTTGCTATGGAGCGGGCGACTGGGGGCAGATTCAGCAACTGATGCGCTTGGTAGTGAAGGTCGCGTTGATATGGCAGCTTAGCCTGGGGGTATTGCTGGCACTGGCTTCACCCTGGGTGGCGATGGTGCTGGCCGGAAACCAGGAGGTGCAGAGTGAGCTCGCGCTTCTGATCCGCTTTTTGCTGCCCAGTTACGCAGCGCTAGGCGTATGCATGCTGGTGGTGTCGGCGGGTAATGCGTTGGGCTGGCCGCTGCGGGCTATGCTGCTCTCTAGCGCGCGGCTGTTTATCTGCTATTTACCATGCTTGTGGTTAGGCGCGCAGGTTTATGGCTGGATAGGCTTAGCCGCGGGTGCAGCAGTAGGCAATATATTGGCAGGGATCGCTGCGTGGACTGTGCTACGCAGGATTTTATCCCGCCCGCATCGGCAGGCGGGATATGGCGTTTAGTGTTTTTTCGGTGCTTCCTGAAATGAGAAGTACATAAACAGTAGCGCCATGCCCAAGTAGCCCATTACAAACTCTGGCGCAGCGTTAAAGGCGAGTTTTGGGGCATGCATAAGCCCAACAAACGAGAAGCCAGCTGCAATGGCGGCAAAGGCGGCTGCGCGTCGGAACTGGTGGTCGATTACCGACACTGTCATTGCCCCTAACAAGATGGCCATAAACATCGCGCCTTGACCCATAACAACAATAGCACTCGAGATGTCGCTGACAACGTCACCAGCGCCTCGGTTGAAGCGCGTCATCACGTAGTTGGCAAAATAGGGCAACATTGCCAGCGCAATTGCCGGATAGTAGCGGGTGTCGTTGGACTGAAAGGCAGTGGCAATCATCGACATGCCTACAAATACCAAGATAGGCGCCACGACAGAAACCGGAATGATGGCCGCTAAAGCAGCGATCAATCCAAACATGGTTGCCAGGGCGTAAACTGCACCGTTTAGGATGCTGTAGCCCCGTCCTGCGCCCATCCACTTGGCGCCCACTGTTGCAATGTAAACAGTCGTTGGAAATACGCCGCCAAACAGTGCGCCAATCATCGTGCCTGCGCCATCGACTGCCTGGCACTCGCGCACATCATATTTATCGCCAGCGGCTTCCATGGCTTCAACGTTATTCATGGTTTCAATAGCGTTGTAGAGAGTGATAGGTAACACGACAGTCAAGATGGCCAGCATGCCTGTCAGCAGCAGGCCGAGGCCTTCAAACCAGGCTAGATTGGGTAGCAAAGGGTAAAAGCCTAGGTGGGTAAACGCATCGCTGAAGCGTTCGCTTCCCGCATCGCCAATCAGATACGCCATTGCGGTACCGACCACGATGGCAAATAGCGACGTAGGGAGTTTAAACGGCATACTGACGCGTGCCACAAGGCCAACAATGATAATGCCGAGCACCAGAAGACCGATGATAGGCATTTCCAAGGTTTTAAACAGCATCTCACCAGCAATAAAGGTGAGTGCAACGCCAGCAACAGCCCCCAGCATGGCAGCTCGTGGTAAATGATACTGCACCCAGCGGCCTATAATGCTTATCAAGGCTTCTATTGCGCCGCTAATAAAGCAGGCAGCCACAGCGACTTTCCAGGCTAGTTCTGCGTCACCGGTTAACTGTTTGGCAGGCAGAAGAACGCCAAACAGAAAGACGAACATAACCGGAGTGGAAATACCGTAGGAGAGTGCGGTGACATCACTTCGGTTTTCCTTTCGCGCAAGTCTTGCGGCACTCCATGCGTAATAGAAATTGCCTGCCATGACGGCGACGGCAGCACCTGGGAGTACCTGACCATAAACGATCGAGGCGGGGAACCCCATACCAAGCATTGTGATCGCAATGATGACAAAGTTGGCAATATTGTTCTGAAACAGGGCGAAGAACGCATCGGTATCTTCTTTTTTGTACCACGGGTAGTGAGTGCCGGCAGCCGCCATGTTAGGCCTCTTGGTTATAGTGTGTTGTATACAAGGCTATACTGAGTGTGCCGAAGGTTTGACTAATCGGTCAAGCATAGCATTGTAGCGGACGCCGCACGGGCGCCCCAGGCTCTGGCGGCAAGTGCGCAATTGTACACTTCAATTACTTGTCTGTTCAGCGGCTTAACATCTCATCAACAAAAACGCCCAGGCAATTTGCCTGGGCGTTTTAGCCGTTGAGACTTATGTCACCAACTGATTCTGACGCTATGCGTTAACGGCAGCGATGGCCTTAGCAAGGTAAGGCAGATTCTCGTGGGAGAACCCTGCAACATTGGCACGGCCTGAGCGCACCATGTAAATGCCAAACTCGTCACGCAGGCGGTCTACTTGTTCCGGTGTTAAACCGGTGTAAGAGAACATGCCGCGTTGTTCAGCAACACATGCGTACTTTTGGTCGAGACCATAGGGCTTGAGGGCTTCGACAAAGTCACGACGCAGCGTGTTAATACGGTCGCGCATTTCGGTTAACTCTTCACGCCAAAGCGCAGAAAGCTCAGCATCGTGGAGAATTTCGCTAACAATCGCGCCACCGTGGGCGGGTGGGTTAGAGTAGTTCTCACGGGCTACAATCGCTGCTTGAGAGCGCACGTTTTCCATCTGCTCGGCGTCTTTTGCAATCAGGATCAAGCAACCAGTTCGTTCGCAGTAAATGCCAAAGTTCTTCGAGCAAGAGCTGGTGATGATGACTTCATCAAGGTTTTCGGCCAACAAACGAACACCGTAGGCGTCTTCGTCTAAGCCTTCCCCAAAGCCCTGGTAGGCAAAGTCAACCAAAGGCAGCAGTTTGCGCTCGCTCAGTACTGCCATCACCTCTTGCCACTGATCTTTAGAAAGATCAAAGCCGGTCGGGTTGTGGCAGCAGGCGTGCAGCACAACCACGTCGCCTTCCGGAATCTTTTTGAGCGCCGCTAGCATGCCATCGAAATCAAGACGGTTATCGGCGTCAACGTAGGGGTATTTATGCAGCTCGATACCCGCAGCGGTGAAGATACCGTGGTGGTTGGGCCAGGTAGGGTCACTGACCCAAATCCCTTTTCCTGGGAGTTGGTGAGCAATAAAGTCAGCGGCTAAGCGCAGCGCGCCTGTTCCGCCGGGAGACTGGGTAGCGCTCGCGCGGTTGGCTTCCAATACGGCAGAGTCTTCGCCTAGCACCATTGGCAGTACGGCATCACCGTAAGCTGGGGCACCATGAGAACCAATATACGTTTTGGTGGTTTCATTCTTGAGCAGGCGAGCTTCTGCTTCCTTGACAGCACGCATGACTGGCGTGTTGCCTTGTGCATCGCGGTATACACCAACACCTAAATCTACTTTTTGCGGGTTGGTATCTTTTTTGAAAGCTTCGATCAGCCCGAGAATGGCATCTCCAGGGACTCGCTCAATTTGCTCAAACATTTTATTCGGCTACCTCGTCGGTTCTGGCGGCAAGAATGAAGTCATTTAGGTGCAGGCCTTTAATTTCGTGGGACCACCATGTCACAGTAGTTTTTCCCCACTCAGTAACGATGACTGGGTGATGACCGGCCTGCTCTGCGATACTGCCTACGCGCTGGGTAAATGCCAGGGCATCGGCAAAGTTTCGAAACGTAAATTGTCTCGATAGCTTCATGATGCCATCGTGCTCAACAATCTGCCACTCTGGAAGTGCGCTAAGGTGGTGCTGGGATTCGCTATGACCCAAGGGGGTAGCATTACCACTGCAGGGCTCGCAGGCTGTTTTTGCAAGTGTTGTCATGGGGTGCCTCCTATTGATGACTCCTCTATCAGGGTAGAAGGCTTACACAGTCGCGACCATCCTCTTTTGCACTGTAAAGTGCTTGGTCAGCACGCTCTATCATATTGCGTAAAGGCTCACCGCAGCGATACTCCGCAACGCCAATGCTAAGTGTTACTTCACCTTCGCCTATTCCGAAATCATGAGAGGCGATGGCATGGCGCAGACGGTCTGCGAGCTTATGGCATTGCTGCAGCGGCGTCAGCGGCAACACGACCATAAACTCTTCACCGCCCAGCCTTGCCACCATATCTTCACAGCGCAGAAGCAACTGGGTTTGCATAGCGAGTTGTTGGAGTACGTTATCTCCCTGGAGATGGCCCCAGCGGTCATTGAGTTTTTTAAAATGATCAACATCCAGCATCATAATAGACAAGGGAGTACCATGCCGAGTACTTAGTGATGCTAAGTGAGTTAAATGAACCATGAGTTTGCGGCGGTTTGGTAGTCCCGTTAATGGGTCTGTATCGCACAGTTTTCGCAGGCGCTGCTCTTCGGCTACTTGGTCAGTGATGTCCATCATCATGCCGTTCCAGCGCACGCCATTCTCGGTTGGCTCTGGATTTGCACTGACAGCTATCCAATGAGGTTTTTCTTTGGGAAAAGGCAGTCGGAAGCGGGTGGTAAGCGGCAGCATCCAGCGCGCTGATCGTTCAATTGCCGACATGATTTTCGGGTGGTCGCTGCCTGTTAATTGTTCGATCAGATTGCCGGCATCTTCTGTTAGCTGGGGTCGATCAATCAGTGCTAACGCTTCTCCACCACCTTCAAGATAGGGGAAGTTCATACGGCCGCAGTGTGATCGGTAGAATTGGAAAATAACCCCAGGGATATGGGGGACTAGGTTGTCAGCACTATGTGGTGTAGGGATCATGTCATTCACGGGCATGCGTGAAGCTCCAGAGCATATGCCAAATAAAAGTTAATTGTGAAGATTAGCCCTAAAAACGTAATGAATATGTAAGCTATTGCTGACAATTTTACTAATTGTTAACATAATTTAGAATAAGCTTATTCTTAAATAGAATTAGTAAGGGTTTTAAGCATCCCACGTAGAGATATTGGCACTATCCACTAAAATATATTACTTTTTTGAATATTAAATAGTTTTTTTATTACTGGAGTGTTTTTCTTGAATGCAGCAAGCGTGGATGATGTCCTGCTAGGTGAGCACGCCTGCACTAAAAGGGTTGGCGATGACGGTATCGTGAGCTTGGTGGGCGCGGGCCCAGGTGATCCTGAGCTACTCACACTTAAAGCCTATAAGCGGCTGCTAATGGCAGAGGTGGTGCTTCATGACCGGCTTGTCAGCGATGAAATCTTGGCGTTAATTGGCGAGCAGGCTGTTCAATATTATGTCGGTAAAGCGATGTCCTCACACAGTGTGCCCCAAGATCGTATTAATGAAACGTTGGTCAATTGGGCGAAGCAGGGTAAGCGCGTTGTCCGTTTGAAAGGTGGTGACCCGTTTATTTTTGGCCGAGGTGGGGAAGAGCTTGAGACGCTGGTGGCGGCTAAGGTCAATGTAGAAGTTATTCCCGGCATTACAGCGGCGTCAGGGTGTGCTGCATACGCCGGCATACCCTTAACGCATCGTGACCATGCTCAGTCAGTTCGCTTCGTGACAGGGCACTTGCAAAGCGGCGATTCCCTGCTTGATTGGCAAGCACTGTCTCGACCAGGGCAAACACTGGTGTTCTACATGGGGCTGAGCAACCTACAAAACATCTGCCAAGCACTAATAAAGCATGGGATAGTGCCAAGCACACCGTTAGCGCTCATCGAACAAGGAACAACGCAGCAGCAGCGCACTCATATAGGTTCACTTGATCAGTTACCTGCTGCATTTCTGAACGGGAATATCAAGCCGCCGACACTTCTTATTATTGGCAGCGTGGTCTCTCTTCATGCCTCGCTCTCTTGGTTTGAAGCGTCTGATGGATGTGCCGTAGGATTTGGTGAGAGCAAGCATCTGCCAGCTGATAGGGATTGTTAATAATTTCGCGTTTAATTCAGGTTCCTTGATCACTGGCGAGATGTTTCTAGATGTGTATGCTAGTAAAAGAGTGTCATGTGCTAAATGCCTATCAACGCTGCTGGTTTCGGTAGCCTAGAAGAGAGGGACGCAGTATGTCAGAAGCAAACCACTCGGATCATCCAGCGCCGGCAAGCAAGCCGGACATGAAAACGCTTTTCAAGGACAACCGTGTCAAAGGGATCGCTGGTATTGCCGCCATTGCGGTTATTTGGGCAATCATGGCGCAATCTAACTCAGGTGCTCGGCAGGATCGTGTCGAAACATTAGAAGGCCAGCTAGCCAGCGTTGAGCAAGATAACAGCCAGCTCAGCCAGCGTATTGCAGAAGTTGAGCAAGCTGAGACCGACTTAAGTGCAATGCGTGAAGAAATGGCTTCGTTGGAAGAGCAGAAAGCCCAGGCAGAAAGTGAACTTGAGTCCGCTCAACGTGATGCAAGTGCCGTGGAGTCTCGTTTAGAAGAGCTAGAGGCTGAACGCGATGCACTCCAGCAAGAGGTTGATGCTTTAAATGAGCAGATAGAAAGCGCCGAGAGTGACATGCAAGCGCTGAAAGAGGAGCGTGATGAGGTGGTTGAGGCGCGTGATGAGGCCGAATCAGCGCGTCAGGAAGCCGAAGAAGCTCGTCAAAGTGCAGAACAAGCTCGCCAAGAGGCGGAGTCTGCACGCCAGCAAGCAGAAGAGGAGCGTCAGCAGGCAGTTGACGACTTGAAGGCGGCTGAAGAAGAATTAGCGGGCTTGGAGTCTCAGGTAAACGAAGCTAACGAACAGCTTGCTGGGATCGAAGAGGAAATTGCAGCCACCCAAAGTACCTTGGATGAACTGGAAAGTGAGCGGGATTCCTTAACCAGCGAGCGTGATGCGTTACAAAGTGACGTTGATGGGTTGACCGAACTTCGCCAGGAAGAAGAGCAGAGCCTGAACCAAGTGCGTACCGAGATGGATGATCTGATGGTGGCGCTGGAAATTGGCCGTGAAGAGGTTGCCCAGGTAGAGAGCGACATTGAAGCACGTGAGGGGCAGCTTGCTCGTTTAGAGACTCAGCTAAATGATTGGCGCGAAGAGCTTTCATCGCTAGAGAGCCGGTTGCACGTTGACGATGCTGCTAATGATGAAGTGCCTGCGCTCGCTGGGCAAGATGACAGCGCTGACGATGCTTCCGGCGGTGATGAGCCTGAGGAAGACGAGGCAACGGAAGAAGAGCAGCAAAGTAGCAACTGACATGGCAGTGTAGCGCGGCTCATCGCCTGCGTGCACGGAAGCGGATGTGGGTAACCCCTACATCCGCTTTTTGCATCTTGGTTTAGAAATGAGTTGCCTAGGAGTATCATTCACACCACGCGAGTTATGGTCACAAATGACGGGAGTGCCATTGATGGATGGTGTAAAACATATTGTTGCAGTGGCATCGGGTAAGGGAGGGGTCGGTAAATCGACCATCACCGTTAACTTGGCACTAGCGCTTGCAGCCCAAGGGTATCGTGTTGGGGTGCTGGACGCTGATATCTATGGGCCTAGTCAGGCACAGATGCTAGGTGTAAAAGAGGGGGTGCGGCCTCAGTCGGCGGAGGATAATAAATTCCTGCCGCTAGAAGCGCATGGCCTTCAGGCGATGTCGATGGCCTTTATGGTTAACACCCGTGAGGCAATGGTATGGCGTGGGCCTATGGTGGTTGGTGCGTTTCAGCAAATGTTGACCCAAACTAAGTGGGATAATCTTGATTTTCTGCTGATTGACATGCCGCCAGGCACTGGCGATATCCAGCTGACGCTGGCGCAAAAAGTACCTGTTTCTGGTGCGGTTATTGTGACAACGCCTCAGGACATTGCGTTACTGGATGCGCGTAAGGGCATTGAAATGTTCCGTAAAGTCAATGTGCCAGTGCTGGGTGTCGTGGAGAATATGAGCCTATACCACTGCGAAAAATGCGGCCATGAAGCAGCCATTTTTGGTACAGGCGGCGGAGATCAAATTGCTCAGGAGTACGACACGATGGTGCTCGGGCGGTTACCATTAACGCTGTCTATTCGTGAGCTGGCTGACTCAGGTCGGCCTAGTGTAGTTTCCGAGCCCGATAGCTCCGTTAGCCGTACCTTTGCAGATATTGCCAGACAAGTGGCGCAATCGGTGAGTGCCAGCCAAAGCGGCGGCCCCACCATCTCTTTTAGCGAGTGATGAAGTAGCACATGAGTATTAAATCAGATAAGTGGATTCGTCGCATGGCGCAAAGCGATGCCATGATTGAGCCGTTTGAGGCAGAGCAAGTACGCTATGTTAATGATCAGCGAGTCATTTCCTATGGCACGTCAAGCTACGGCTATGATGTGCGCTGTGCTGACGAATTTAAGGTGTTTACTAATATCCATTCAGCCATTGTCGACCCCAAGGCATTTGACGATAAGAGCTTTGTCGATATAAAGGGCGATGTGTGTATTATTCCACCCAACTCCTTTGCATTGGCGCGCACGGTTGAATATTTTCGTATTCCTCGCAACGTGCTTACCATTTGTCTCGGTAAATCCACTTACGCGCGTTGCGGTATTATTGTGAACGTAACGCCTCTGGAGCCAGAGTGGGAAGGGCATGTGACACTGGAGTTTTCAAATACGACGAACCTACCGGCCAAAATTTACGCCAATGAAGGAATAGCGCAGATGCTATTTCTTGAGTCTGATGAGGTATGTGAGACGTCCTACAAAGATCGCGGTGGTAAATATATGGGCCAGCGTGGCGTAACGTTGCCTCGTACCTAATATTAAGTCGCCGTTTTAATGCAAAACGCCTTACGCGCTCATAGCGGTAAGGCGTTTTTTTTAAGACGACATAGCGGGTTAGGCGTCTTCGTCTAGAGTTTCATCCAGCTCTTCAGCGGCATCAGCATGGGATAAACGCATGCCATGAGGAGGGAGTGGGTGGCCGTCCATGGTGGCGTTTTCGGCGGTGTACTTTAGCCGGCCTTCTAAGAACCACTGTACGGCGATAGGGAAAATCAAGTGCTCCCGGGCGTGTACTTTTTCCTTCAGTGTTTCGACGGTATCTTCACTGGTGACGCTCAGCTCTGCTTGCAACACAACGGGGCCGCCATCGAGCTCTTCAGTGACAAAATGCACGCTGCAGCCATGCAGTGCTACGCCCTCTGCTAGTGCACGAGCATGGGTATTCAGTCCTTGATAGGCAGGTAGCAGAGAAGGGTGAATATTGAGCACTCTGCCTAGGAAGCGTTGCACAAAGCGTGGCGTTAGAATCCGCATAAAGCCCGCAAGGACGATTAAGTCGGGTTCGTGACGCTCAATCACTTTTATAAGTGCACCATCATAGGCGTCGCGGCTGTCATATTCCCGGTGGGGTAGTGCCACCGCTTCAATATTTGCTTCCAGCGCTCGCTTTAGACCATAGGCATCTGGCTCATTAGAGATGACGGCCACGATCTCACCGCCAAGCCGATCATGACGCTGTGCGTCAATTAGTGCCTGTAAATTACTGCCGCTGCCAGAAATCAACACAACGATCCGTCGAGCGGTTGCTGGCTCTGCTGTCATGTCGTTTAGGGTGTCGTTAAACGTGCTGCTATTGTGGTCAGTGCTGCTCATGCGCGAAGGTTCTCCAAAACGACGGCTTCCTCCTGGCGCTGGATAATTTTCCCAATCTGGTAAACGGTCTCTCCTTGAGCCTGCAGATGCGCCATGGCCTGTTCAGCGTGAGCCTGAGGCACCACAACCACCATGCCGATGCCGCAGTTCAGAACGCGGTGCATTTCAGTTTCACTAACGTTGCCTTGGGCTTGTAACCAATTAAATACTTCGGGGCGCTGCCAAGTTGAAAGATCAACGTGAGCCGCGAGGGTATCTGGTAGAACACGAGGAATGTTTTCCAGTAAACCGCCACCCGTAATGTGGGAAAGCGCGTGAACTGGAATGTCGGTGCCACGCATCATCGACAACAGTGATTTCACATAGATGCGGGTGGGGGCCATCAAGGCATTGCCGAGTGGCTGGCCGTCAACCGTGTCAGTTAATGACGCGTTACTTACTTCTAAGATTTTGCGAATAAGCGAGTAGCCATTGGAGTGCGGGCCAGAAGAGGCCAAGCCAAGCAGAACATCGCCTTCGGCAACGTTGCTGCCATCCAAGATATCGGCTTTTTCAACGACGCCAACACAAAAGCCTGCTAAGTCGTAATCACTGCCTTCGTACATACCAGGCATTTCAGCGGTTTCACCACCGACAAGTGCACACCCCGCCAGTTCGCAACCAGCGCCAATGCCAGTCACTACATCGGCTGCGATATCCACATCAAGCTTTCCCGTGGCATAGTAGTCAAGGAACAGCAGCGGCTCAGCACCCGCTACGATCAAATCGTTGACGCACATAGCGACAAGGTCGATGCCAATGGTGTCATGCTTGCCAAGATCCATGGCGAGGCGCAACTTAGTGCCGACACCATCAGTGCCGGATACCAGTACGGGTTGTTTATAGCCAGCGGGCAGCTCGCACAGTGCTCCAAACCCGCCAAGGCCTCCCATTACCTCAGGGCGAGTGGTGCGTTTGGCAACGTGTTTGATACGGTCAACCAGCGCGTTGCCGGCATCAATATCGACACCTGCGTCTTTGTAGCTGAGTGAAGGAGTAGCCGGAGAAGTGGAGGTCTCGGTCATGACGGGTCCTGTGAAGCCTATAGCAGTACGGGTAGTGCTGGCGCGTTGGCCAGTGCCGGGGCGATAACAAGGCAGATTGTAACACCGAGAGACGTAAGTCGCATCGATGTGCGGCGTTAACAAAGGCTCACTATGCTACTTTTGTTACTCTTTAGTAGGCTAATGCACTAACCATCTTTCCAGGAGGGATACCGAGATCATGCGACATTCATGGTGGGGCGTTGCGTTGTTAGTCGTTTTGGTGGGCATCGTCTATTTGTTGGATTCGGTATTGATGCCGTTTATTGCGGGCATGATACTCGCTTATCTGGCAGACCCGCTTGCTAATAAATTTCAAAAATGGGGCATGGGACGCCCATTGGCAGTATCTAGCGTCTTTTTAGTTCTGTCGCTGATTTTAGCGGTCAGTCTTTTGATTTTAATCCCCCTTATTATTCACCAAACCAAGCAGTTAGGTGAGGTGGTGCCTGGCGTATTTGATTGGGTTGAGAACGTTTTAGCCCCTCAGGTTTTGGATTGGACAGGTTATGATTTGCGCAACGAACTGGATAATGTACAAGCAACCTTGGCAGAAAACTGGAGAGATGCTGGGGGGTATATCGCACAAGCGTTAGGCCAAATCGGGCGCTCTGGCATGGCCTTTGCCACGTGGGTCACCTACGTAGCGCTTATTCCTGTCGTGACGTTTTATTTATTGCTGGACTGGAACCGCCTTTTGAACAGTATTATCGACTTGGCTCCTAGGCAGTGGGTGAGCGATATTTCTCGCTTAGCAGGTCGCTGTGACGACGTATTATCAGCCTTCTTGCGAGGACAGCTGCTCGTGATGCTCTGTTTGGGGGTTATTTATGCGATTGGTTTGACATTAATGGGGCTGAGTTTTGGATTGCTGATAGGTGTTGTATCTGGGTTGCTCAGCATTGTGCCGTTCTTGGGCTTTATTGTGGGCCTAGGCGTAGCCATGATTGTAGCGCTGTTTCAGTTTGACTCATTGTGGGCGTTGTTAGGTGTGTTGGCTGTATTCAGCGTTGGGCAAGTCACGGAAAGCGTTGTACTTCAGCCAAAGCTACTCGGCGATAAGATTGGCTTGCACCCGGTAGCTGTCATTTTTGCTGTGTTAGCCGGTGGTAGCCTCTTTGGGCTGACAGGGGTACTCTTGGCATTACCTTCGGCTGCCGTCATTATGGTGCTCCTCAAAGAGCTAAAAGCGCGATATAAAAACAGCACTCTGTACGATGCTGAACAAAGCCAACCTGTACAGCAGCTTGAAAATAGGCTGGGACGTCACGACGAAAGGGAGTCACCATGAGCCGAGTACCGGCACAGCTACCACTTGGAGTGGGGTTGCGAGATGACGCGACGTTTAATAACTATTACGCTTCAACCGCGAATACCCCACTAGTCGAGTATTTGAGCCGGCAGCTTGAACGTAATGCTGAACCCTTTTTATATGTATGGGGGGCGCCTGGGAGTGGTCGCAGCCACCTTTTGCAGGCGGCTTGTCATGCGGCCTCGGATGCTGATAAGCGTGCCTTATATCTACCACTAGCTGACCTCGGTCATTTCCCCCCATTAATGCTCGAAGATATTGAGCGTTTGGATCTTGTAGCGATTGATGATCTTGAATATGTGATAGGGCGTAAGCGCTGGGAAGAGGCGCTGTTTCATGCGTTTAATCGGCTGCGTGATGCGGGTAAGGCGTTGGTGATCGCTGCCAATACATCTCCGCGCCAGTTGGACGTTGTACTGCCTGATTTGGCATCACGTCTGACGTGGGGGGTGACGTTTCATCTACACCCATTGGATGATAATGAGCGTCTGGCGGCGTTGAAGCTGCGTGCCAAGGTAAGGGGAATGCAGCTGCCTGACGATGTCGGGCGTTACATTTTGCACCGCGGCCCACGCGAGCTTGGAGAGCTATGCCGAGCGCTTGAAACACTGGATCAGGCATCGCTTTCAGCAAAGCGTAAGCTGACGATTCCTTTCGTCAAGTCTGCCCTGACATGGTAAAACGCCCCCGTCAGTAAACTGACGGAGGCGTTTTATTAACAGAGCGCTGATCAGGACGGCGCTAAACTATTGCACTGTTACTTTTATAACGATAGCAGTTTAGGCAGTCTTGCTCATTTTGCTAGCGGCTGCTTGAGCCTGCTTAACATTCTCTTCTGTTAGTTTTTGACCTTTTTGCAAGAAGTCTTGCTGTAGAGCAACAACTTTGTCAGCGTCGCCTTTTACACGCTCAGCCAGTTCTTTAGCAACTTTCTGCTGGCCTTCCATATAGCTACGCAGGCCTTCAGCGTCTTTTACGCTCATCAGCTGACGCATTTGTGCAATGCCGTTATCAACGTAGGCTTTGTTAGCATCAAACTGTGCGTTGAGCATTTTTTCAGAGTAATCGATGCTCAATGTCATGAAAGCGCGTGCAGGCGCCATGAAAAGATTGTCGAATTGCTGAGTCATTTCGTTAGTATTAAATGTTTGCATGGTAAGAACTCCTGTGCCGTTGCTCACTAATTGACCCGTTGAGATTAACAGTGCCATTAGTGTTGGTTGATCAGCGACGGTCTTATTGAGTAATCACCGCAGCTGATATCTATTCATCTTGCGTTGCAGCATAACAGGGGTTTTTGTGCGGTGCAACATTTCTCTGTTGGCTATTCTCAAAGAAGCCAAGATGCTCGTTACCTACCGATATATTTACCTACTGAGTTGTGACGTCTAGTGTGAAGTGTAAGGCAGGTTCTTCAGGGCTTGCAGCAGAAGGAGAGTTAAATTGTATGCGCATTGAACAGGATAGTATGGGCACCTTAGAAGTGCCGGAAGAAGCACTTTATGGGGCTCAAACTCAGCGAGCGATCAATAATTTCCCCGTTTCTCACACCGCAATGCCAACGGCGTTTGTACACGCAGTGGCACGCATCAAGCTGGCGGCGGCGCGTAGTAATTTTCAACTGGGTTTGTTGGATGAACAGCGCGCTAGGGCTATCGAGACGGCAGCGACATCCGTCATAGATGGTCATCACAATGACCAGTTTCCCATTGATGTTTTTCAAACGGGGTCTGGGACCTCAACGAATATGAATGTCAACGAGGTGTTGGCTACGTTAGCAAGCCGCGAGGGCATTGAAGTAACGCCGAATGACCATGTCAATATGGGGCAATCAAGCAATGACGTTATTCCTACGGCTATTCATCTTTCTGCAGCCGTTGCGGTCACACAGACGCTTCGACCTGCGTTAGTTGCCCTTCAGGCAACGATTGATCGGCGCGCAGGTGAGTTGAAGCATGTCGTAAAAACAGGCCGAACTCATCTGATGGATGCCATGCCACTGAGAATGGATCAAGAGTTAGGGGCGTGGTCAAGCCAAGTAGGCCAATCTATCGAACGCATTGATAGCGCCCTGGAGAGGCTGTGTCGTTTGGCGCAGGGGGGGACCGCCGTTGGGACGGGAATTAATGCGCCTGAAGGGTTTGCCGAATTGATGGCTCGGGACTTAAGTCAGCAAACGGGCTTATCCTTTATACCCAACGATAGCTTGTTTGCTAGCTTGGCATCACAAGATGCTGCGGTAGAGCTCTCGGGACAGCTAAAAGGTCTTGCTTGTGTTGTCATGAAAATTGCTAATGACCTGCGCTGGATGAATTCAGGGCCACTGGCCGGATTGGGTGAAATAGAGCTTGAGGCACTGCAGCCGGGTAGCTCGATTATGCCGGGTAAAGTGAACCCGGTGATTCCTGAATCGGCCGCACAGGCAGCGGCGCAGGTGATAGGTTTGGATACGGCTATTACAGTAGCAGGGCAAAGTGGCAATTTTCAGCTAAACGTTATGTTGCCGCTGATAGCGTCGAACTTACTGACTTCAATTACCTTGATGAGTAATACGGCGCTATTGTTGGGCGAGCGCGCTATCGCGACATTTAAAGTGCGCGACGGTAATTTGCAGGGGCCGTTGGCGCGTAACCCTATCTTAGTGACTGCATTGAACAGTGCTATTGGCTATAACGCGGCTGCCGCCATTGCTAAAAAAGCGTATCAAGCAGGACGGCCGATTATCGACGTTGCCGAAGAGGAAACGGAACTGGATCGTGCGACCCTTGAACGTTTACTCGATCCTGCGGTTCTTACCAGGGGAGGTGTGCCGCAGTAATAATGAGACTGGCTTGCTGGAACGGTGATGCCCTGGTTAGCGTGTAAAAACTACTTGCAATTCAGGTATGAAGCCGTAGAATACGCATCCGTTGCACAGCAGGACCATAGCTCAGTTGGTTAGAGCGCCACGTTGACATCGTGGAGGTCGGCGGTTCAAATCCGCCTGGTCCTACCAGATTTTGCAGCCCGTTTTATTTAGGACCATAGCTCAGTTGGTTAGAGCGCCACGTTGACATCGTGGAGGTCGGCGGTTCAAATCCGCCTGGTCCTACCAGATTTTAAAAGCCCCATGCTTAGCATGGGGCTTTTTTGTTTTGGGAGTCTGCATGATTACTCGATTAAGTGGGGTAAATCCGTTTGACGAATAAACGTAGCCACGAATGCCTCAATGCCCGCCTGATCTTCCTGGCTAAAGCGCCCATGCTGCGGGCTATCCAAGTCGAGCACTCCCCAGAGGTGGCTGTCAGCCATAATGGGGACGACGAGTTCCGAGCGCGAAGCTGCATCGCAGGCGATATGGTCAGCAATAGTGTGAACGTCATCAATACGCTGAGTGGCTTGCTGACGAGCGGCGGCTCCGCAAACGCCTTTGCTGAAAGGAATCGGATGACAGGCGGGTTTGCCCTGGAAAGGGCCAAGACACAGTTGGTTGGGTTGACGGTGAAGATAGAACCCCACCCAATTCAACTCATCTAGTGCATGCTGAATAAAAGCACATGTCTGGGCACAGTTAGTCAGCCAGTCTCGGGTATCTAGTAGCGAGGCGAGCTGCCGATTTAGTAGCGCATAGTCAACGCGAGGCATATGAATTCCTCAAAGGTATAAGCACATCAGGCCAGCCCTAAGGCTGGCCTGACTAAGGTTAACGGGCTTTTAGGACGGTTTATTCAATCCAGCCTGGCACTGCGCCACCCTTGAAGAGTTCTTCTGCTTTTTCGATGACTTCATCTCGCTGGTAGGCACTAACCAGTTGGCGGATGTCTTCACGCTCTTCGTCGCCGCCACGTACCGCAATTAGGTTGACATAGGGAGACTCAGGGCCTTCTTTGATTAGCGCATCATCAAGGCTGAGGCCAGCAGGCTGGGCAAAGGTGTTGTTGATGAACGCCATGTCCACATCGGGCAGTACGCGCGGCAGTTGGGCTGCTTCAATTTCACGGAAGCGGAAGTTGCGAGGATTGTCTGCGATGTCGATGGGGGTTGCTTCTAAATTGCTTGGATCATTGAGTGTGATCAGGCCCTTGTTGTGCATCAGAATTAGCGCACGGCCTTCGTTGGAAGGGTCATTGGGCAGAGCAATTTGCGCGCCATCGGGCAGTTCTTCGATGCTGTCGTATTTCTCGGAGTATGCGCCGATCGGGTAAACAAAGGTGCGGCCAGCAATTGCAAGATCGTAGCCGCGATCGTTGACCATGGCCTGTAGATAAGGTTCGTGTTGGTAAGCGTTGGCATCCAAGCTGCCATCGGCAAGCGCTGCGTTCGGCGTGACGTAGTCGGTGAACTCAATAATCTCGACGTTTAGGTCGTACTCTGCTTTGGCTATGCGAACAGCTACTTCCATGACCTCGGTTTCAGGGCCTGCCACAGTGCCTACTTTAATGGTGCGTGTGTCTGCGTTGGCAACGTTAACTGCAAGTGCTAGGGCCGTAAGGCTGCCGATAATTAATTTATGCATGGTGTTACTCCGATAGCGTAGTGGAACGTCAGCACAATTGTATGGGAATAAGAAAATAAATTCTAATGCGTTTTAGTTATATTCGGCTATGCCGATAAAAGCCGTAGGCTATCATCACTTGCGATCACTTTTGCGCACCAAATAGTCACCTAAGCTTTGGAAGCCTTGAACCATGACTACTAGAATAACCACAGTAATCAACATAATGGTGGGGTTGAAGCGGTTATAACCATAGCGAATCCCCAGATCGCCGAGACCGCCACCGCCTACCGCTCCCGCCATAGCAGAGTAACTGACAAGCGTTACCAGGGTGATCGTTAGGCCTGTGATAATGCCGCCCCGCGCTTCTGGAATTAGCACCTTGGTAATGATTTGCCAAGGCGTGGCGCCCATAGACTGAGCTGATTCAATTAGCCCTGGTGATATCTCATTGAGTGCACCTTCAATAAGGCGTGCAACAAATGGAATGGCGGCAATGGTTAATGGTACTGATGCTGCATTAATGCCTATAGAGGTGCCGACCAGCATGCGGGTGAATGGGATGATGGCGACCATCAAAATGATAAAAGGAATTGAGCGGCCAATGTTGGTGATAATGCCAAGCACTTGGTTGAGCACCGGCATTGCCAGAACTTGGCGGGGACGCGTGACATATAGCATTACCCCAAGCGGCAAACCGACCAGCGTGGCAATAACACCTGATATGGAGACCATATAAAGGGTATCCAGCGTGGCCTGTAAAATAAGATTAAACATCGCGCTGGACATGACCAAGTACCTCGACTTGTAAGTGATGTGCTTCTAAATAAGACATGGCTTCTTGGGTTTGGGCGGGTGTGCCTAGCAGTTCGGCAATCATCAGCCCTAGCGTGCGGTCTTGAATAGATTCGACTTTTGCCTGAAGGATGCTGACATCAACGCTGCATTCCCGCGCCAGTCGGGATATAAGTGGCGTAGATACAGCATCGCCAGAGAACGTGAGCCTAACGACGGGGTGGGTATGCTCGCCCGGAGTATCGCTTAGGCGCTCGATGAGTTCTTTAGGCGGACTTAGCTGTAAAAAGTCATTCAAAAATTCTCTGCCTAACTGAGTGCAGGGAGCAGTGAAGAAGTCGCCTACCTCGGCATCTTCCACTAGCTTTCCATCAGATATCAGGCTGACCCGATGGCAAATAGATTTCACTACTTCCATCTCATGGGTAATGAGCAAAATGGTAATGCCAAGCTGTTGATTAATCTCTCTTAACAACTCAAGAATAGAGCTGGTGGTTTGTGGGTCGAGTGCCGAGGTAGCTTCATCGCACAGCAAAACGTTAGGCTTGCTGGCTAGCGCTCGGGCAATCGCGACGCGCTGCTTTTGCCCACCGGAAAGCTGAGCTGGGTACTGCTTGGCTTTGTCCGAAAGACCAACCATCTCTAATAATGGTAAGACACGCGTTTTGATTGCCTTACGGTCTTCTCCCATTAATTCAAGAGGAAGCGCAACATTATCAAATACCGTGCGTGTGGTTAGCAGGTTGAAGTGCTGAAATATCATGCCAATACGGTGGCGGGCGCGGTTTAATTCGTGGCGGCTAAGATGCGTCATTTCCTGGCCGTCTACCGTAACGCTGCCACTGCTTGGCCGTTCGAGCAGGTTAACGCAGCGAATCAACGTTGATTTGCCTGCGCCTGATAGACCGATAACGCCGTGAATAGCGCCTTTGGGGACTGTTAAATTAACGTCTTTCAGGGCATGAACGGCGTTGCTGCCGGTGCCATAGGTTTTACTAACGTTGCTAAGTTCAATCATAGCGTCTGCCTTAATAGTAGGCCGAAGACGGAGTGCGAGGGGGCAAGCGTAGGGCGGGAAACAAAAAAAAGACCACCCTTGCGGGTGGCCATCAACGCTGGACACACCCTTTTAGCTGCACTTCACCAAACGATTAGTTTGGTGGACGCCCGCAATCTGGGTACAAATCGGCGTCATTACATTTGCGGCAAAAGTCTAAAGAGTGGGCAGCGACTTGTCAATTGCAACCGTCCTATTTCATGTTCTTAGGTGTTTTAATAGGTTTATTTTCTTTTTACATGATTTCTTTTAGTGGTTAATGCTGCAAGTGCTGTTTTTTTAACGCAGTTTACAGAAAAAAGTGGTTCTGCATGCCGCAGCTGCTTTGTGGCTGCACAAGGTTGGCGCATTAGTAGTAAGCTTGCACACGATTTTAAGCTCTTGTTTAGCATTTATCCGCGATAAAAGGGGAAAGCGATATGTTTACAGGCATCGTACAAGGCGTTGCACCCGTGGTGGCAGTGAACGAGCTAGAAGAGTTTCGCACGCATGTCGTCGCATTACCTGAGGAGATGCGCCATGGGCTTGCTATCGGCGCATCGGTGGCACATAACGGCGTTTGTTTGACGGTAACAGCCATTAATGGTGAAAACGTCAGCTTCGACTTAATGCGTGAAACGTTACGATTGACCAATCTTGGTGCAATTACACCAGGTCAGTGCGTCAATATAGAGCGGGCGGCTCGCTTTGGCGATGAGATTGGTGGCCACTCTATGTCTGGCCATATTATCTGTATGGCAAAGGTGGTAGCGATAGAAGAGGCTCCCAACAATCGTCGGCTATGGTTTTTGCTGCCGGAAAAAGTGGCCAAGTTTGTTTTTGAAAAGGGCTACATTGGTGTCGATGGCATTAGCTTGACAGTAGGTGATGTTCGTCATGCAGCTGACGGTGACGGCGTTGAGTTCAGCGTTAACCTGATTCCAGAAACGCTGGCGCGCACGGTTCTGAGGGATCGGATGCTGGGGGATCAGGTAAATATAGAGATCGACCCACAAACCCAGGTGATTGTTGAGACGGTTGAAAGGGTGCTGGCAAGCCGCCTTTGATGGCGTATTTCGGCGTTGCGTTGACCGATCGGTTAGCTTATGGCCTAAAGTTTGCTAAAGATAATAGATAGGCGGGTGTATGCCCGCTAAAGCCAGCTGCACATGAAGTCTCGCATCGCGTAGAGGCTTTCGGTAGTATGTGCGGCTTTTCTCGCACCAAGGGACGCCTACAGCGTTAGCGCGAAGGACAAAAAACGATATGAAACTTCTGGACAATTACTTCAAGCTCAGCGAGCAGAAGACCAATGTGAAGACGGAAGTGATCGCTGGTATCACGACGTTTCTCACCATGGCTTACATTATTTTTGTGAATCCGAGCATCCTTTCGGAAGCGGGAATGGATTACGGAGCTGTGTTCGTGGCTACCTGCGTTGCTGCTGCGATCGGCTGTTTCATAATGGGCCTCTGGGCTAATTACCCCATTGCTCAAGCACCCGGCATGGGGTTGAACGCCTTCTTTACCTACGGTGTCGTGTTGGGTATGGGGTATACCTGGGAGGCGGCTTTGGGGGCCGTATTCTTCTCTGGTTTTGCGTTCTTCCTGCTGAGTATTTTTAAAGTGCGCGAATGGATCATTAATTCCATACCGCTTTCACTACGCTTAGGGATCGCGGCGGGTATTGGCTTGTTCCTGGCAATGATTGCACTTAAAAATGCCGGCATCGTTGTGGCTCATCCGGCTACTTATGTTGCGTTGGGTGATCTTTCTCAACCTGCAGCGATTTATGCCCTATTAGGCTTTTTCGTTATTACGGCGCTTTCCTATTTGCGCGTCACCGGCGCTGTAATGATTGGCATCTTGGGTATCACCGTGCTGGCAATGGTTCTGGGTCATAATCAGTATGGCGGTATTATGTCGATGCCGCCTTCTATTGCGCCCACGTTTATGGCGATGGATCTTATGGGTGCGCTGGATGTGGCAATGCTGAGCGTTATCTTCGCCTTCCTGTTTGTTGACCTGTTCGACACGTCAGGCACGCTAGTGGGCGTTGCCCATCGTGGCAAGCTGTTGGATGAAAATGGCAAGCTGCCGCGTATTGGTCGTGCCATGATGGCAGATAGTACTGCTTCTATGGCGGGTGCTGCGCTGGGTACGTCGACAACCACTAGCTATATCGAATCAACGGCAGGCATCGCTTCTGGCGGGCGCACCGGTTTAACCGCCGTCGTCGTGGGCGTGTTATTTTTGATCAGTCTTTTCTTTGCGCCGTTGGCTGGGTCTATACCTGCTTACGCGACAGCAGGTGCGCTGCTATACGTAGCAGTATTGATGGCGGGTAGTCTGGCAAATGCTAATTGGGAAGACCCCACCGATGCCGCTCCGGTGCTAATTGCAGCGCTGGCGATGCCACTGACATTTTCGATTGCAGAAGGTATCGCGCTTGGCTTCATCAGCTATGTAGCGATCAAGGCACTGGCAGGGCGTTTTAGTGACCTTAATCCAGCTGTTATTATCCTGGCACTACTTTTTGCGGCGAAATTTCTATTCCTGGGTTAAATAACCCGCTTTACTATTAATCAATGAGAGACGCGATGAGCATCTACGGCGACTACATTAAGTCCGTCATTCGCACGGTTCCCGACTGGCCAGAGCAGGGCGTAAATTTTCGTGATATTACGCCGTTGCTGCAAAATAGCGCTGCCTTCCGCAAGCTGATCGATAGCTTTGTGCATCGCTACCAGGAAATGAACTTGGATGCCATCGCGGCCATTGATGCGCGTGGTTTTATCATCGGTGCGCCATTGGCCTACGAGCTTGGGTGTAGCTTTGTCCCAGTTCGTAAGAAAGGTAAGCTGCCATTCAAAACGATCAGTGAAACCTACACGCTTGAGTATGGCCATTCTGAGGTCGAGCTCCACTCGGATGCTTTTCAGGAAAATGATCGTATCCTGCTAATGGATGACCTCATCGCAACCGGTGGAACCATGCTGGCAGCGGCAAACCTAATTCAGCGCTCAGGTGGCCAGGTGGTTGAAACGGCCACGATTATTGATTTGCCTGAGCTGGGCGGTTCACAGAAAATTCGCGATGCTGGGTATAGCGTATTCGCGGTATGTTCATTCACAGAAGACGAGTAACGCCTCCTATGAGCAGCGAACGCTACCATCAACACTTCACCGTTTCCTGGGATCAGTTGCACCGCGATGTGCGCCAGCTGTGTCATCAATTGATTGAACGGGATTTTAAAGGCATCGTAGCGATTACCCGCGGAGGCTTGATCCCAGCGGCGCTGATTGCTCGGGAATTGAATATCCGCTTAATCGATACCGTGTGTATTAAAAGCTACGACCACATGGATCAGGGTGGTTTAGACATCATGAAGGGTGTTGATCATGATGGCGAAGGCTGGTTATTGGTCGATGACTTAGTGGATACAGGGAAAACTGCGCGCGCGGTGCGTGAAATGTTGCCCAACGCGCACTTTGTGACGATTTATGCCAAGCCAGAAGGGCGCCCTCTGGTGGATCAATACCTTACCGAAGTAGCTCAGCAGTGCTGGATCCAGTTCCCTTGGGATATGGGCATTGCGTATGTTGAGCCGCTAGCAGATCAAATGAAGAAGTAATATGGCTAACCCGCTACCCGATGACTGGAGCCAATGGCTCGGGCAAGAGTTTCAGGCTGATTACATGTCAGCGTTGAAAGCATTTCTGGCCCAACAAAAATCGGCTAAAAAAATTATTTACCCCCACTCTTCGAACTGGTTTCGTGCCTTTGAGCTGACACCGTTGGCCTCTGTCAAAGTAGTGATTCTAGGTCAAGACCCTTACCACGGGCCTAATCAAGCCCATGGGTTGTGCTTTTCAGTGCAGCCGGGCATTCAAGTGCCTCCCTCTTTGGTTAACATCTATAAAGAGTTAGCCAATGATGTGGGCTTTGTACCTGTTCGCCATGGTTTTTTGGAGTCTTGGGCAACGCAGGGGGTGTTGCTTCTTAACACGGCATTAACCGTGGAGCAGGGCAATGCTGCCTCTCATCGTGGTAAAGGGTGGGAGCACTTTACTGATCGCGCCATTGAGACGGTTAGCCAGCGCGCTGAGCCTTGCGTTTTTCTGTTATGGGGCAGCCATGCGCGTCAGAAGAAAGCGCTGGTTGATCAATCGCGCCACTTGGTATTGGAGTCGCCACATCCATCTCCGCTTTCAGCACATCGAGGTTTTTTTGGTAACCACCACTTCTCTCGCGCAAATCAGTTTTTAGCGGAGCATGGGCGTTCACCGATTGAGTGGCAATTGCCGGAAACCCCTTAACCTAATGGTCAGTTGCGGGTAGAATGGCGCGCAATTTTGTAAGCTTGTCGATGCGACCTAGGTCGTGATCCTGAATCCCCTGCTGTGAGGAAGTCCCATGAGTGTTTACGCCATTAACCATCCGCTTGTTCAACATAAGCTGGGACTAATGCGCGAAGCTGATTTAAGCACAAAGAGCTTCCGTGAGCTAGCAGGTGAAGTCGCTAAGCTTTTGACCTATGAAGCCACAAAAGGTCTGGAGCTAGAGGATCATGAGATTCAAGGCTGGAACAATGAGCCGATCGCAACGCGTCGTCTGAAAGGCAAAAAAGTAACGGTCGTGCCAATTCTGCGAGCAGGTTTAGGCATGTTGGAAGGCGTAACCGACCTGATACCCAGCGCACGCGTCAGCGTGGTAGGTCTCTACCGCGATGAAGAAACACTTCAGCCAGTGCCCTATTTTGCCAAGTTTGCCAACGATATCGAAGAGCGCATGGCGCTTGTCATTGACCCAATGCTGGCGACGGGTGGTTCAATGGTAGCCACGCTGGATATGCTTCGAGAGCGTGGTTGTGAGCACATGAAGGTGATTGTGCTGGTAGCCGCGCCGGAGGGCATTAAGCGGGTTCAGGAGGCGTACCCCGACATTGAGATTTACACCGCGTCGGTGGATGACCGCCTTGATGAGCATGGTTACATCGTACCGGGCTTAGGTGATGCCGGTGATAAGATCTTCGGAACGCGCTAAGCGTTTTGTATACCAATGCCCCTTACGCTTTGCGTTGGGGGCATTTTTTTGACTAATCACCTCTAACGAATTCATTGGAAGCGTCTAGATGAGTAACTCAGCGAGTCAGGAGTCGTGGCCGAAAGTTGTGCTAACGGGTGCGCAGATGCTGTTTGTCGCCTTTGGTGCCTTGGTCTTAGTGCCACTATTGACTGGGTTAGATCCCAGTGTTGCGCTATTTACCGCCGGCATCGGTACGCTGGTGTTTCATGGAGTGACAAAACAGTCTGTGCCCGTATTTCTTGCGTCATCTTTTGCGTTTATCGCGCCTATCCAAGGGTCGGTTGCCAGTTTTGGTGTGTCGGCGACGTTAGGTGGCTTGATGGCCGCGGGGTTGGTTTATGTCGTTATTTCCCAGGCGGTACGCTTAAAGGGCACCGCGTGGTTGCATCGGCTATTACCGCCTGTGGTGGTTGGGCCGGTGATTATGGTGATTGGTTTGGCACTGGCGCCGGTTGCCGTCAGTATGGCGACCGGGGAAACCAGCGATAATATCGGCTATGGTCAAGCCATTTTTCTTTCAATGGCAAGCTTGTTAGTCACGCTAGTGTTGGCTGTCTTTGGGCGGGGAATTCTGCGTTTAGTGCCGATAATGGGCGGGATTGCGACTGGGTATATTCTAGCGCTAATCATGGGGGGTGTTGACTTTACTGCCGTTCGCGAAGCTGCATGGCTGTCAGTCCCTAGCTTCACTGCGCCAAGTTTTCACTGGGCCGCTATTCTCTTTATGATTCCGGTCGCTATTGCGCCTGCCGTTGAGCATATTGGCGATATGGTGGCGATTGGTTCAGTAACGCGTAAAAACTACCTGGAAAAGCCAGGTTTGCATCGCACACTGCTGGGTGATGGTTTGGCGACTACCGTGGCAGCGCTGTTTGGTGGGCCACCTAATACGACGTACTCCGAAGTGACCGGGGCAGTGACTCTGACAAAAGCATTTAATCCCAAATATATGATAGTGGCTGCCATTATTGCGATTGTGCTGGCTTTTGTTGGCAAACTGGGAGCACTGTTGCAAACCATTCCAGGCCCTGTGATGGGCGGCATTATGACACTGCTGTTCGGGTCAATTGCGGTCATTGGTATGAACACGCTTGTACGAGCAGGACAATCGTTAACGGCTGCCCGTAATTTGGTCGTTGTCTCATTGATTTTGGTGTTCGGGATAGGCGGAATGCAGTTTGGCGGTGGTCAGTTTACCCTCCAGGGTGTCAGTTTGGCGGCACTGGTAGGCATTGCGCTAAACTGGATATTGCCTACTGAAAAAGAGGGTGAGTAGTGCTTGTCTCGGTGAATATTGGGAGTCGTTAATGAAAGAGACAATGGGGAGTCCGTTTCCTGTGCTAGGCATTGCCGCGTGGAGCGGCACGGGAAAAACGACCCTATTAGCACAGCTATTGCCTCGTTTGCGTGAGGCAGGGCTAAAGGTGGGGGTTATCAAACATGCCCACCACAGCTTCGACGTAGATCAGCCGGGAAAGGATAGCTACAAGCTGCGCTGCGCTGGCGCTGCCCCGATGCTGATTGCGTCACGACAGCGCTATGCCATGATGCAAGAAACACCAGGCCAAGAAGAGCCAGATTTGGCTCACCTGCTCTCGTTGATGGTTGCCCATGCACCTGATCTGGTCATCGTCGAAGGGTTCAAGGCGTGGCCAATCCCCAAGCTAGTCCTTTACCGTGAGGGTATTGGAGATAGCTCGATTACGTCTAGCCATTGGGTGCAAGCGGTGGCGATAAGTGACCCGCTGACGGTGCCGCTCAGTCCGGCCGTGGAGCAGTTGGACCTTAATAACATTGATACCATTACCCAATGGGTGATCAACTGGACGAACACCCACCCGAGTGCCCAGGCTTGATAACAGCATGGCTTGATAAAAAGGTAACGACATGCAGCTAACCCATCTCAATACACGCGGCGAAGCCAATATGGTTGACGTCGGAGATAAGCGGGAGACACGCCGCGAAGCGGTGGCTTCTGGTCGTATCGTTATGCAACCCAAAACGTTGCAACTGCTGACCGATAATGCGCTGCCTAAAGGCGATGTGTTGGCAACGGCCCGTATTGCTGGTATCCAGGCGGCTAAGCGCACCCACGAATTAATTCCACTATGCCATGCGCTGGCACTTTCAAAAGTTGCTGTCGACTTTGACGTTGATCACGCTAATGGTTGCGTTCATGTCTCTGCACTTTGCCGTCTTGACGGGCGCACTGGGGTAGAGATGGAGGCGTTAACGGCGGTGTCGGTGGCGTGTCTTACGCTGTACGATATGTGTAAGGCAGTTGATAAAGAGATGTATATTGAAGCGGTTCAGCTGGATAGTAAACGTGGAGGCGTGCGTGGTGACTATCAGCGTGGCTTGCCCGAGCCTATTGTGACTGGCGGTAGTGCGGTAGGTGAGGTCAGGCTTGGTGAGCGCTGCGCCTCACCTTGCGTGCGGGTAAAATTTCTCGCCGAGCTACGCGAGCAAATCGAAGAAAGCGATATGTCTATTGGCTTGGATCAGCTGCCCAGCCGAGATGTGGCTGGCTTGAAAGCCGCATTAAACGCCCAGGATGCACGTTTTGGTGTGCTGTCTGACCAGCGTACGCTGTGTGCCATTAATCAAGTGATGGCAAATGACAGTGCACGGCTCACCGATGAGGATGAAGTGGCTTTTTTCCCTCCAGTGACGGGCGGGTAAACAAATGACAAACATAGAAGCAACTGAGCTGGATATTAGCGTTAGGGTTCAGCAAGTGCCGTTTGCTATGGATGAAGGGTATGAAAGTGTCCTTCATCAGCGCAGCGATATCGGTGCTATTGTGACGTTTACTGGGCTCGTGCGTGATTTCAATGAGACGCCTGACGTTACTGGTCTTACGCTTGAGCACTATCCAGGAATGACAGAACGTACACTCATTCAGATCGGTGAGCAGGCGTGCCAGCGTTGGGAGCTCCAGGCGGTGCGGATTGTTCATCGCGTTGGCGACTTAGCGCCGGGTGATCCAATTGTGCGAGTGTTGGTGGCAAGTGCTCATCGCCGCGAAGCGTTTCAAGCCTGCGACTTTATTATGGATTATTTGAAAACACAGGCACCATTTTGGAAAAAAGAGCACTCTCGTCATGGTGCTTACTGGGTGCAAGAGCGACACGCTGATCATCAAGATGCCGCCCGCTGGTAAATTTCAGTGACTTAAGTATCGCTGCTCAGTGGTGCTGAAGAGGGCATTTCAGTTGCCATGATCTGTAGGTGTACTTCGGGCATGTGCTGCAGGTGATTCGCTAACCAGTGAATTAACCTTGGTTGAAGCGCTTGACGTAAATCGGCGAGGGTGTCTGCTTCAATCTCTTCTAGCTGATCGTCTAGCCACTCGCTGAAACTGTCTTCATCCAGCGGGCTAGCGCCGCTGGCGTCAAGCATTAACCGACCAATGCGACACCAGCCAGTGTCCGTTGCGGTGACTGGAAGTGCTAAGAATAAACTACCGCGTTGCGTCGTCGTGTGGGAGCCGCCATCAAGCCCTGGGTGAGCTACAACGCTGTTTTGGTTAACAATGCACGGTGGTTGAGGGTGGCGAGCCTCACAGCGTAACCCCTGGCTATCGAAGACAAGCATATCGCCGTTTACCGGTGCCAATGGAGCGCTAATGCCTAAGCGGCTGGCAATTTCCTGGTGTGCTGCCTGGTGGCGCGCTTCCCCGTGAACCGGCAGTAATGTTTTCGGGCGAACCCATTGATAAAGCTTCCTCAGTTCATCTTCGGCAGGATGGCCAGTGGCGTGCAGTTCGGGGTGATTCATCTCATCGAAAATGGACACGCCCAGCTGTCCTAGACGTGTTTTGAGCTGTTCAATGGGGCGCTCGTTGCCAGGAATAGCTTTGGCTGAAAAGATAATGCTATCGCCTTGTTCCAAATCCACAAACGGGTGTCTGCGCTGCGCTAAGCGTTGCAGGGCGGCCCGTGGTTCTCCTTGGCTGCCAGTGGCAATAATGACCACTTCCTTAGCAGGTAAATAGCCCAAATCATGGGAAGGTACTAGCGCCGGAAAATCATCAAGGTAGCCTAATCCTTTTGCGACGCTCACCATGCGCTCCATCGAACGGCCCATCAGGCTTACGCGTCGGCCACAGGCTTGGGCAGCTAGCCCGATCGCTAACACGCGTGCGAGATTGCTGGCAAAGCATGATACGACCACACGCCCTGTGCACTGTTTTAATGTGCGCGCGAGTGCTTTGGCAACATCTCCCTCGCTACCAGAATGGCCAGGCATAGGGGCATTGGTAGAGTCGCCTACCAGCAGGTCAACAGGAGCGAGTGCTCGAAACTGGGCGGCATTAATCGGCGAGCCAATTAATGGGCTAGCATCTAATTTCCAGTCGCCAGTGTGGAGGATACGGTAATCGCCAGCCTGCATTATGATGGCGCAGCTTTCGGGGATCGAGTGAGTTACCGGTAGATAGCGAAGTGTAAAAGGGCCTGTTTCCATAGCATCGCCCGGCTCAACGACTTGAATGGCGGCGCTACTGAGCTGATGCTCCGCAAACTTGTGACGCAGCAAGCCTGCAGCTAGCGGTGTTGCAAAAATTGGGCAGTTCCATTTAGGCCAAAGCCATGCCACCGCGCCAATGTGATCCTCATGGCCGTGGGTAATGTAGAGTGCTTTGGGGGCAATGTTTAGCGCTGCCAATGTATCGGTATTCGGAACCTGCAAAGGTGAGTTAGGTAGATCCTGACGAATCATCATGCCGCAGTCGACGGCAATCCACTCATCGTCGTATCCATACAGCGTAAGGTTCATTCCTATTTCACCACATCCACCTAGCGGCAGAAGACGCAGGGGAGGGCGACGGCGGGGACGAAGTTGAACGCGTGGTGGATGCATCAGTAATGAAAAGCCTAAAAAGTAAGACCTTAACTATACGGGAAGGCAGGGGCGGGTAACAATCATCAAGGCGCTTGCCACGGTGCTTCCTTAGGGGGGTTACGGTACACTAAGCCATCTATTTGTGATTTTTTTCCGCCTCTGGCGGGTGCTTGTCGAACGTGCCGTCAAAATACGTATAGAGTGTTAACTTATGTCTCATTATTACCGTTTAGTGGTTTCTTGCCCTGACCAAGTGGGTATTGTGGCGCGTGTATCAAGCTTTATTGCTCAACAAGGTGGCTCTATCACCGAGGCGAGCCAGCATTCTGACCTTGAAACCGGCCGCTTTTTTATGCGCTACGAAATTTTGGCGGATTCGCTGGGTATGTCAGCGGAGGCGCTACGCAGTGCCTTTGAGCCGGTGGCGGCTGAGTTCGATATGCAGTGGTCGCTCGTTGATACTCAACAGCGCCGTCGTGTTGTGCTTATGGTTTCCCGCGAATCTCACTGCTTGGTAGATTTACTTTATCGGTGGCAGGCTGGTGAGCTGGACTGCGATATTGTGGGGGTGATTTCAAATCATGAGGATATGCGCTCACTGACCGAATGGTACGGCATTCCTTATCATCACATACCCGTAGACCCTGATAATAAGCAGGTTGCTTTTGAGCGGGTTCAGGCACAAATCGATAGCAGTCGAGCAGACTGCGTTGTGTTAGCGCGTTATATGCAAATTCTCCCGCCTTCACTGTGTGAACGTTATGCAGGGCGAGTAATAAACATTCACCACAGTTTCCTGCCTTCCTTTGCGGGCGCTAAACCCTACCATCAAGCGTACGAGCGTGGTGTGAAGCTTATTGGTGCAACCTGCCATTACGTGACCCAAGAGTTAGACGCGGGACCGATCATTGAGCAGGATATCCATCGCGTAAGCCATTGCCATACACCGACCGACCTAGTGCGCTTTGGTCGAGATGTTGAAAAAGCGGTACTGGCACGTGGCCTACGCTGGCACCTGGAAGATCGCGTTCTGATTCACGGCAACAAAACGGTCGTTTTTAGTTAACTACCCGCAGGGGCTTCCATGTCATTCGCACAAAGTGTTTTCGCTCCCTGGGCATTGGTGCTCACCTGGTTGATATCACTTGGTGTCGTTGCGTGGACGATGTCGCTGCGCCCCTGGCAGTTGCTTTTGAATGATATTGCCCTTCAGCATCGCTGGCTAGCAGCAACGCTTGCAGTGGTGCTGATGTGGCAACTGCGTGCTCAAGCGGTTGATTGGTTAACCCTGCATCTGGTGTTCACCGTTTTAATGACGCTGGTGTTTAAAGTACCGCTTGCGTTGATCAGTAATGTGATGATCAATATTGCCATGGTGGCGGTTGGCCGTAATGAGTGGGTATTGCTAGGGGCGAATGTGCTGGTGACAGGCATTGTGCCCGCGATAATTGCTGGCGTGGTGTGGCGCTTGGTTGATCGTCGACTGCCGGATAACCTGATGGTGTTTCTATTTGCGTGCGGCTTTTTTGGCGCTGCGTTAGCAACATTAGCAGGCGGTTTATCCGCGGTGCTGCTGATAATAGTTGCGGGGACTGATCCAGAAGCTGTCTATTTAGCGCAAGAGTATGCGCGTTTCTTACCCTTGTTGATGCCCTCAGAAGCATTTATTACGGGAATGCTGCTGAGCATTTTGTTGGTGTATCATCCGAGCTGGGTGGCCACGTTTAATGACCACCGCTATATAGACACTCAATGAGCACGTAAGAAGTGGTGTGGCTTAACCTAGTGCTTGGCCGTTGCCACCTCGAATAACACCAACGCCAACACCTTCGATATCGAGTTGTTGCGTACGTAGGTCAATTTCGATTGGCGCGAAATCAGTGTTTTCAGCCATCAACGTTACCGTATGGCCCTGGCGTTTAAAACGCTTTACGGTGACTTCGTCTTCCAGTCTGGCCACCACGATCTGGCCGTCGCGAACGCGATCGGTACGGTGCACGGCAAGCAGATCACCTTCAAGTATGCCAACATCCTTCATTGACAAACCGCGTACTCGCAGTAAGTAGTCTGCTTTGGGCGTAAAGTATTCAGCGGGTAGAGGGCAGTAACGATCAATATGCTCGGCAGCTAAAATTGGGCTGCCCGCTGCCACTTCCCCGATCACCGGTAGCCCGTTGGGCAGGGGATCTATGTTGCCAGTAGGGGAGGCAGGAGGAATGTCGCTGACTTCCTGAGGCTCCTGGTTAGGCAGCCTGATGCCTCGAGACGTATTGCGAATAATACGGATAGCGCCTTTGCGTTCAAGCGCACGTAGATGCTCTTCGGCAGCGTTGGGGGAGCGAAAGCCAAGGGCTTTGGCAATTTCAGCGCGGGTAGGCGGATAGCCAAATTCACCCATGGTTTTAACGATAAAATCAAAAACGTGCTGCTGACGTGCAGTGAGTGGACGCGACATAACAAACTCCCAAAAATTAAAAAAGACAGTGGCAACATGTCGGCTTAAACAGTATGTGGTTAAGTATACAGTATGTTGCTCTGTCCAGTACATGGGGGCGTTGGGTGTTAGCAGGTGCGAAGATAAGAGATTGAGCCATAAATGGTTATGGCATAGTATTTAATGATGTTTTAAACACTTGTTTTCTGGAGGGTGCCATGGCGCAGTCTGATACGGTAACGCGTATCCTTGATACCGCAGAGGTGCTATTTGCCGAGCGCGGTTTTGCCGAAACGTCGCTGCGCAATATTACGAGCAAAGCACGGGTCAATTTGGCCGCTGTTAATTATCACTTTGGTTCCAAAAAAGCGCTGATTCAAGCGGTGTTCGCGCGTTATCTGGATCCTTTCTCGCAGCGCTTTCATACCGCACTTGATGAGCTTGAGGCGCGGTACAACGGTGATGTGATTCCACTTGAAGTGCTGTTGGAAACAATGGCTAGCACGGTGCTAACGGTTCCGGCCGAGCGTAATAGCTTGAAGGTGTTCATGCGCCTTTTAGGTTTGGCTTATAGCCAGGCGCAGGGACATTTGCGACGTTATATTCAGCAGCAATATGGTGATGTATTTACGCGTTTCACCGAGTTGGTAAGGCAGGCGACACCGCATCTGCCAGATGCAGAGCGCTTTTGGCGGCTTCATTTCATGCTGGGTACGGTGATTTTTACTTTATCTGGCTTAGATGCACTGAGGGATATTGCTGCCAAAGACTACAATGAGCAAGTAACGGTCAGAGACTTAGTGAGACGTTTGCGACCAGTCGTTGTGGCTGCCATGAATGCACCGTTACCGGCTACCGCTGATGAAGGAAGTTATGCGAACGCCCACGTTATCTGAGCTGCCACCTGTTGATCAGGGCTGGATTGAAATCGATATTAGCCAGCAGCAACTGCGTTGTTGGCTGGGGCGTGAGCGGCAGTATTCATGTTCCGTCTCAACTGGTGTTGCGGGCGTCGGGCAGCAAGAGGGGAGCGGTCAAACCCCCCTGGGTTGGCACTATGTCCGAGCCATGATTGGTGCTGGTTTGCCCGAAGATGCGGTCTTTCGAGGTCGACGCTGGACAGGTGAAGTGTTTACACCTGAGCTTGCTGCAGCGTTTCCAAATCGTGATTGGATACTCACTCGCATTGTATGGCTGTGTGGTTTAGAAACAGGATTAAATCGAGGCGGTAACGTCGATACCCAGCGTCGCTATATTTATCTTCATGGAACCCCTCCTGATGAACCGATGGGCATCCCTGCCTCTCACGGCTGTATTCGGCTACGCAACTGGGATCTTCTTTATCTTTTTAATCATGTGCAGCCTGGTACACCTGTTTGGCTTCACAATGGGTAGTTGTATACCTAAGGCGATTGTTTTTTGACACACGACACCGATCAACTAAAATTAACGCCCCTTTTGCTGGATCCATGACAATGACTCAATCCTTAGGCCCGGTCATGCTTGACCTGGAAGGTCCGCGATTAACGAACGCTGAAAAGCATCTACTGATGGACCCTGCCGTGGGAGGGGTCATCTTATTTGCCAGAAATGTTGAAAACGCTTACCAAGTACGTCAGCTGTGTAGCGATATTCGCCATGTTCGTAGCGAGCTGTTGCTGGGCATTGATCAAGAAGGTGGACGCGTTCAGCGGATTAAAGAAGGCGTCACCCGAATGCCAGCCATGGCGCATATCGGGGAGCAGTTTGTTGATGACCCAGCGTCAGGTCTCGCGCTAGCCAAAGATGCAGGCTGGTTGCTAGGTATGGAAATGGCTGCCTGTGGTCTTGATATCAGTTTCGCTCCCGTGCTGGATGTAGAGAGTGGAATATCCAGTGTTATTGGTGACCGCAGCTTCAGCACCGACCCGTCACACGTTGCCTTGTTGGGTCAGAGCTTTATCAACGGTTTACATGAAGCGGGTATGGCAGCGGTAGGGAAACACTTTCCCGGTCATGGTGGCGTTGCGGCTGACTCGCATGTGGCGCTGCCCGTGGATGACCGTCCTCTGGCACTTATTAAACAGCGTGATCTTGTTCCGTTTAGCCAGCTCGCAACCCAACTTGATGGCGTTATGCCCGCTCATGTCATTTACAGTGCGTTTGACTCACGCCCGGCTGGCTTTTCACCCAATTGGCTGGGAATGTTAAGAGAGTCGTTGGGCTTTAAAGGCTGTATTTTTTCCGACGATTTAAGCATGGCTGGCGCCCACGAGGCGGGTGACCCAAAGGCACGCGCGAGCGCTGCACTGGCGGCAGGTTGCGATATGCTGCTGGTATGTAACGACCGCTCTGCTGCATTAGAGATTGTTGAGGCATGCCAAGGTTTGCAAACTAAACGCCCGATTAAATTGCGTTATGGACGCGCTCGTCCAGACGTGGATGCGTTAACTGCATTGGGCCGCTGGCGCCGTGCCCACGCCAAGCTAGAAGCGCTAAGTTAAAACACGTCCCTTCTGAAGTAATCTAATGGTTAACCCCTTCCCGGAGTAACACGATGTCCAAATTGGATAAAGAAGCGCTTGAGTCGTTGGACTCAATGCGTGAGCTAATGGATAACGCCGACTGCTTAATTTCTCAAGAACAGGTTGAGCGTGCACTGGATCGCATGGCAGAGGCGATTACTAAAGATTTAGGGGATAAACTGCCGGTCTTTTACTGCGTAATGAATGGTGGATTGATTACCACGGGGCACTTGCTAACTCGGCTTGGATTTCCACTTGAAGTGGACTATCTGCACGCCACGCGCTACCGCAATGAGTTGCGGGGTGGCGAGCTTTTTTGGCGTGTTTCACCAGAAATTCCTATGGCAGGGCGTCATGTGGTCATCGTAGATGACATTCTGGACGAAGGGTCAACGCTGGCAGCTATTCTTGCTTACTGTGAAGAGGCGCAGGCGGCAAGTGTTACCACGGCCGTATTGGTGGATAAGCAACACGACCGTAAGGCGGTACCTGGTTTGAAGGCCGATTACTGTAGCCTTGAAGTGGCAGACCGCTATGTATTTGGTTTTGGTATGGACTACAAAGGTTACTGGCGTAATGCCCCTGGTATTTTTGCACCCAGAGGCATGTAGTTGCTGGACTTAGCGGGGCGAGAAGCGCCTCGTTAAGCCTGTTTCCGCAATCATGCGGGTGGATATTTCCTCTACCGAGAAGCGCGTTGTATCGATATACGGGATATGCAGCGAGCGATACAGCGATTCGGCTTGTTCGACTTCTTGTAAGCACTGGTCCATTGAGCTGTAACGGCTGTTAGGGCGTCGCTCGTTGCGAATTGCCGCCAGTCTTCGGGCATCAATGGTAAGGCCAAATAACTTATGCCGATGAGGCGCCAATACTTTGGGCAGCTTTAAGCTGCCGTCTTCATCCTGGTCGTCTTCGGTCAGCGGGTAATTGGCTGCCCGAATGCCAAACTGAAGTGCCAGATAAAGTGAGGTAGGTGTTTTACCGCAGCGTGATACACCGACAAGAATAATATCTGCTTTGTCGTATTGGTGGGTCCGCGCACCATCGTCATTATCTAATGCGAAATGCACAGAGTGAATCCTATCCATATAGACGTCATCGCTGCCGATGGAGTGCGTTCTACCCACGCTGTAAGAAGAGTGAGTTTCTAGCTCCTGCTCTAGGGGCTCTAAAAACGTGGAAAAGATATCTACTTTAAAGCCTGATGCTTGCCGTATAACATCGCGAATTTGCTGGTCGACGATCGTATCAATAATGATGGGGCGCTGGCCGTCTCGGTTGGCAGTAGATTCAATTATTTCTGCTAGTGCCCGAGCCTTTTCTAGCGTATCGATGTATGGCTTGGTCAGCATGTCGATCTCAACGTCACTAAATTGCGCCAAAAGGCTGCGACCAAGACTTTCCGCTGTAATACCGGTGCCATCAGAAATAAAAAAAGCTGTTCGCTTCATAACCAAATCCGCCAATAAAGAGAGTGTCTATTGTGGGTTGGGTAGTGGATTAGCACAATATTTGGTGATGAATTCTTCGTGTGTTTCACGCCCACTACATAAAAAGCCATTTATGGCACTTTGTTGTAAAAAACCTCCACTCCGTTCGCTGTTAGACCAATGGCGAATACGCTGCGGCGATGCTAGGGTGACACGATCAATGAGTGTCGGCCCATTAGGCCGCAAAGATGTCTAAAAGCGAGGGGGTTGCGTGGAAGAGTACATTCTGTGGTTCGATCAGCTAGGCATGGCAGACGTCGAACGCGTGGGTGGTAAAAACGCTTCGCTTGGTGAAATGATCTCGAATTTGTCAGGTGTGGGTGTCACGGTACCAGGCGGGTTTGCCACGACAGCTCATGCTTATCGTGAATTTCTTTCTCACGAAGGGCTAAATGATCGTATTAACGCCACCCTTGCGCGTTTAGATGTCGATGATGTTAAAGCGCTGGCAGAGGCGGGTAAAGCCATTCGGCAGTGGATTATTGATACACCGCTTCCTCCTGCTTTTGAAGATGCTTTGCGCGATGCCTATGGACAGCTTCAGGTTAAGCACCCGAGTTTGAAGGTTGCTGTGCGTAGTTCTGCAACGGCAGAAGACCTACCTGATGCATCGTTCGCTGGGCAGCAGGAAACGTTCCTTAATATTGAAGGTTTTGACAATATTAAGCAGGCGGTGCATGAAGTGTTCGCTTCGCTATTTAACGACCGCGCGATCTCTTACCGTGTACACCGTGGCTATGCCCATGAAAATGTGGCGCTGTCGGCGGGTGTGCAAAAGATGGTTCGTTCTGAGACAGGTGCTTCTGGGGTTATGTTTACTCTGGATACTGAGTCTGGTTACCGTGACGCGGTATTCGTTACCGCTTCTTGGGGGCTTGGCGAGACCGTTGTTCAAGGGGCTGTCAATCCCGACGAGTTTTATGTGCATAAGCCCACGCTGGCGGCAGGTCGCCCGGCGGTGCTGCGCCGGACGCTGGGCTCTAAGTTGATCAAAATGATCTACGGGCAAGATGCCAGCGCTGGTAAGTCGGTTGAAACCGTTGATGTACCTCTTAAAGATCGTGGTCGGTTCTGTATTAACGACGAGCAGATTATGGATCTTGCACGGCAAGCCATGACCATTGAAAACCACTACCAGCGGCCAATGGATATCGAATGGGCGCTGGATGGTGATGACGGTAAGCTTTACATCGTTCAAGCGCGTCCTGAAACCGTTGTTTCACAGCAAGAAGGCGGCAAGTTAGAGCGCTTCCACTTGCGTGAGAAGGGGCGCACTCTGATTACTGGTCGGGCGATTGGCCAGCGTATTGGGCGGGGAACGGTCAAGACTGTTCTGAGTCCTGACGAAATGGATAAGGTTCAAGAGGGTGACATCCTGGTGACTGACATGACCGACCCAGACTGGGAGCCGATCATGAAGCGTGCATCAGCGATTGTGACTAACCGTGGTGGACGAACCTGCCATGCGGCCATTATTGCCCGAGAGCTGGGTATTCCGGCAGTCGTAGGTTGCGGGGATGCAACCACTCAGCTTAAAGAGGGCATTGATGTCACCGTTTCCTGTGCCGAAGGTGACACCGGCCACGTATATGAAGGTCTCCTGGCATTCGATTGCAAGGTTTCAAGTGTCGATGCGATGCCAGAGATTCCCTTCAAAATTATGATGAATGTGGGTAACCCTGACCGTGCTTTCGGCTTTGCTGGCTTACCCCATGCTGGGGTCGGTCTTGCCAGGTTGGAATTCATCATTAACCGTATGATTGGCGTGCACCCCAAAGCGCTGTTGGATTACGACACGCTGCCTGCCGATCTTCAGCAGGTCATTGATTTACGCACCGCCGGTTATGATGATCCTGTCAGTTTCTATGTTGATAAGCTGGTCGAAGGCATCTCAACCCTAGCCGCTGCTTTTCACCCTCAGCGGGTGATCGTAAGACTCTCTGATTTCAAATCGAATGAGTATGAGAACCTTATTGGCGGCAAGCTTTATGAGCCCGGTGAGGAGAACCCCATGCTAGGGTTCCGTGGTGCCTCACGCTACATTTCAGACGCCTTCCGGCCCTGTTTTGAGTTGGAGTGTCGCGCGCTTAAGCGGGTTCGTGAAGAAATGGGCTTTGATAACGTTGAGATCATGGTGCCCTTCGTTCGCACAACCGATGAGGCGCGTGAGGTAGTAGAGTTGCTGGCTGCTAACGGTTTGCAACGCGGTGGCGCGTCGAATCCAGACGGTTTAAAAGTCATCATGATGTGTGAGCTACCGGCCAACGCACTGCTAGCCGATGAGTTTTTAGAGTACTTTGATGGCTTCTCTATTGGCTCCAACGATCTGACGCAGCTAACGCTTGGGCTGGATCGTGACTCGGGTATCGTTGCGCATCTGTTTGATGAGCGAAATCCGGCAGTGAAAAAATTGTTGGCGATGGCTATCAAAGCATGCAAAGACCAAGGCAAGTATGTCGGTATCTGCGGCCAAGGCCCTTCCGATCATCCGGATCTTGCCAAGTGGTTAATGGAGCAGGGAATAGACTCTGTCTCATTGAACCCAGATGCGGTGCTGGAAACTTGGTTCATGTTGGCAGGTGAAACCATCGAATAACACCGCTTAGTCGTTCACAACTGAGTACGTTTTACATTCTCGCCCGGCCATTGTGCCGGGCGTGTGCATTTTATAGGCTACTCTTGGATGGCGTTATTGAAGACTGAGGCGCCATGAGGGTCATGCGCGCTGGTCACTGTCGTAGGAGAGAAGAGTATGCTGCCAAAACGGTTTTTATCGCTCACAGGTCTGATGCTAGTGCCTCTGTATAGTTGGGGGTTTAGCTATGAGGCACCCTCTGTTACCCCTGAAGTGGGGTCTGGTTTCGAAGAGAAGCCCGGCTGGGCAGCTTCCTCGTTTGCAGTAGCGGCCGCTAATCCGTTGGCGACTGACGCAGGGTATCAGGTACTAAAAGCAGGCGGAAATGCCATTGATGCTGCGGTTGCCGTGCAGATGGTGCTGACATTAGTCGAACCGCAATCGAGTGGTATTGGCGGCGGTGCTTTCTTAATGCACTACGATGGTACTGATGTACAAGCCTATGATGGACGTGAAACAGCGCCGCAGGCGGCGTCAGGTGAGTTGTTTATAGAAAATGGAGAACCACTCGCCTTTATGGATGCCGTAGCGAGTGGGTTATCGGTCGGTGTGCCGGGTACATTGCGTATGCTGGAAATGGTTCACGCAGAGCATGGCCAGCTTCCTTGGAAAGACCTGTTTACGCCTGCCATTACGCTCGCTGAACAAGGGTTTTCAGTGAGTCAGCGTCTCCATACTAGCTTAGCCAGCGAGACAGCGCTGCGTGAAGACGAGCTTGCCAGCGTTTTTTACTACGACGCCGAAGGGGAGCCGCTGGAAGTAGGGGCAACGCTCAAAAACCCAGCATTAGCGGCAATACTACAACGCATTGCCGATGAGGGGAGTATCGCGTTATATGAGGGTGACATCGCGCAAAATTTTGTCGACCGTGTGCAGTCTCACCCAGTGCGCCCAGGTGAATTATCGCTTAATGACTTGAGTGATTACGAAGCGCTTGAGCGTGAACCATTGTGTACGCCTTGGCAGCAGTGGGAAGTTTGCGGCTTTCCACCGCCGTCATCTGGTCACCTAACCGTGATGCAAATTTTAGGAATCCTGGATCAGCAACCATTACTTGAGGCTCCCTTGGATAACGGTGTGACCAGTAGCGGTTGGTTACATCAATTTTTGGAAGCCTCTCGTCTTGCCTTCGCCGACCGAGGTCGCTATATCGGTGACCCGGACTTTGTTGAGGCCCCCGGCGGGGATTGGCAACTAATGCTGGCCCCTGACTACTTAGCGAGTCGCAGTGCATTAATTGGCGAAGAAAGCATGGGGAGCGGCGCAAAGCCGGGGAATCCTGGTGAGCTCTCTGTTAGTTTTGCGAGTCAACCCGAGCAGCCCGAGTACGGCACAAGCCACATCAGTATTGTGGATGCGGATGGCAATGCGATTGCAATGACCACGACCATTGAGCAAGCCTTTGGCTCGCGCATGTTAGCCGATGGTGGAACAGGATTGGCTGGCGGCTATTTGCTAAATAACGAGTTAACGGATTTCTCGTTTGTTCCCGAAATTGACGGCGAATTGGTGGCCAACCGAGTTGAGCCTGGCAAGCGCCCTCGTTCAAGTATGAGTCCCACCTTGGTATTTGATCAGGAGAGTGGTGAGTTAGTAGCTAGCCTAGGCTCTCCCGGTGGCGCAGCCATTATTCACTACACTGCCCGCACGCTACAGGCGATGCGCGATTGGGGATTAGATGCTCAGGAGGCGTTAAACTTACCGCATGCGATTACCCTCGGGGGGGATGTGTTTGTTGAAGAAGGGCGCTTCCCCGACGACATCATTGAGGCTCTCCGAGAGCGTGGGCATACGGTCAGCGAACGCGAGCTGACCAGTGGTCTACAGACCATCATGCGTCTGGAAGACGGTAGCCTGTTTGGCGGCGCAGACCCACGCCGTGAAGGCGTCGTAATGGGCGATTGAGTTGACAATGACTGGTTGCGCGTCCAGGAAAGCGATTATTGGCGCAACCAGTTACGCAACTTCACCAGCATTAGGCCGCCGTCGCTCAGCGTACGGCGGTCTTCGATTAATTCTCTAAGGCGGTCTGGATAGTCGGTGATAATAGCGTCAACGCCGAGGTCGATCAGTGTCGACATGCGCGCGCGGTCGTTGACGGTCCAGGCATGTATTTCGTAGCCATAAAGCGCTGCTAAAGTGATTTCCTGACGGTTAATGCGATTATGGCGAAGGCCCAGTGCGTCAAATTGGCGACGATCTAACGTGCCAGGAAGAATCAGTTGCGCCAGTAACGTGACGCGCAGTTCGGGGGCTTGCTGTTTTAGGTGTGTGACGATGCTAGGCGACATCGTAGCAACGCGCATTTCCAGCAGTGTATTGGGAAAGCCGCAGTGTGCGTTAGCTTGTAAGGGATTGCTCTGAGTTGCCCAACAGCGATAACGGCTATCTGTTTCCGCAGCCAATACAGCCAGCACTGCATTAGCTAATGTTTGCTCTTCTCCTGGCAATGGTTTCATATCAATCATTAAGGAAGCGCGCCCACGCACTGTTTTCAAGGCATCATCTAAGCCTGCAATTCTCTCGTTTTGGAACGCGTCTCCAAACCAACTACCCACATCAAATTCGCTTAATTCCTCTCGAGTTAAGTCGCCAAACTCACGCCGGTCACCGGTCAGGCGCGCCAAGCTGCGGTCATGATAAAGCATTACGTGACCATCAGCGCTAAGGCGAACATCTAACTCAACGGCATCGGCGCCATCCCTTATTGCCTGCTTGGTGGCGGCTAGTGTGTTCTCTGGAGCGACCATGGAACTGCCTCGATGAGCAATAACCTTTACGTTTTCGCGGATTTCAAAGCTGTTGAGTATCCACCAGGCTTGTAGCCCTGCAAGCAGTAGTACGCTCAACTCAATAGCCCATGCAAGTCGGCCTGGGTGTGCATCGTTTGAGCGAGGTAGAGGGCGTGTTTCCCGGTGAGCAAGTTGCAGGTATAGGCAAGCAGAGAGTAGGGCGTTGGTAGCAATCCCCAAAAACGTAATGGTGAGTGTCACTAATACGTAGCCAGTTAAATAGGCAAGCATCGCTGGAATCAAAACAGCATTGTGTTCGGGCAGCCACCATAAGAGGGGGGTCACAATGCTGTCGAAGAGCCATGTCGCCATGATAGGTAGGCTAATGATAACCAACAGTAGTGCCAGGACGGCTACGCCAATGGAGCGGTGCCACCCCTTGGTCAAACGAACGCTGTGTTTGAGTGCTTGATAAGGGCTGCAGTTATCGAGCGCAACGAGCGGAAGTGCTAATAGCCAGCGTAAATAAAGCCATGCAGCCAAACTTATCCAGAGTAACACCAGCGGCAGCGCACATGCGATGAAGTACCAAAGAGCGGTAGGGCGGACCCGCTGCAAATAGTAAGGATCCAGTCCGCTTAGCCATACATCATATAGCCATGACAGCCCCATCATAAATGGTGCTAAGAGCAGTAAGTGAGAACCAACTTGAAGAACCACTAGCCAAGCGAGTGCGGGCAGGCGAAGTGTGCTAAGCCAGAGTGCTTCGAAGGCTAGCTGGTAGTGATTATCTTTGGGTCTAACGGCGACCAGCAGCATGCCTGCCTGTTGCCAATAGATGAGCAGGAAGGTAAATCCAAGGCTCACCAGCATCACCCCTAAGCCTAGCGGGCTAAACAGCAACGCAATTAATGCGTCATTGGTGACTACCGTACGGTTTAACTGTGCCAGCAATGTCCGAGACACCCAGGCGATCATTGGCACTAGCAGTGCGGACGCTAACAATGTGAAAAGCAGGTGGTAGGCAACAAGAGGGCGAAGATGATCTCGAAGGGTACGAAGTAGGGCGTAACCTAATTGATTCAACGGCTGCATGGGCAAACATAGGTCAGGGTGTGCCTACCAGGGTCGCACTAACCGCCGCGCCTGGCAAGCACAGGCCTTTTAAGGAAGCTCAAGCGCTTCATTGGCGATAATAATGCCGTTGTTATCCGCGTAGAGCCATTGACCAACCTCTAGCGTGGTGCCAGCGATGGTGACTGGAATGTCACGCTGTCCTTCGCCGCGTTTGTCGCTTTTTCTTGGATGGCTGCCAAGCGCCTGAACGCCTAGTGGTAGCGTGGCGAGAATATCTACGTCTCGCACGCAGCCATATATCACAATACCAGCCCAGCCGTTTTTAACGGCTTGTTCGGCGAGCATATCTCCCAGCATTGCACAGCGATATGATCCACCAGCATCGACGACCAGCACGGCGCCATTACCGTCTTCAGCTACGGCTTGCTTCACCAACGAGTTGTCTTCGAAACACTTAACCGTGCGAATGGGGCCATGGAAGTCATCGACACCACCATAATTGGCAAACATTGGCTCTAAAACAGCCACCCCAGGGTTAGCGTCACATAAGTCTGGGGTAACAACAGGTCGCGAGGTTGTCATTGAAATACTCCTGATGAAATCATTGCAGCCATATGATGCTAGTTAACTTAGTTACCTTGTAAAAACGCCCCAGCCTGCAAGCAGGGTGGGGCGTTCGGTCATCGACTCAAAGGAGGGCGATTTTTACCCCCCTCTGTGATGGTGCGAGCATCGGCGATGGGTCGGTGCTGCAAGAACGTTAAGCTTCTTGAGCAACCGGAATCACGTTCGAGGCGATTTTCTGATACTCCTCGATTTCGTGGAAGTTCATGTAACGATAGATCTCACCAGCAAGGGCGTCAAACTCACCCATGTAGCGCTGGTATTCTTCTACCGTTGGCAGTCGACCTTCCACGGCAGCAACGGCTGCAAGTTCCGCTGAAGCGAGGTAAACATTAGCACCATCGCCTAAGCGGTTAGGGAAGTTACGTGTAGACGTAGACACAACGGTACTTTTTGCCGCAACGCGCGCCTGGTTACCCATACACAATGAACATCCCGGCATTTCCATGCGGGCACCTGCACGACCATAGATGCCGTAGTAGCCTTCTTGTGTGAGCTGGTGCTGATCCATCTTGGTCGGCGGAGCCAGCCAGAGGCGTGTTTTAAGGCTACCCGCAGGCTGTTTTTCCAGCAATTTACCCGCCGCACGGAAGTGGCCGATGTTGGTCATGCACGAACCGATAAACACTTCATCGATCTTTTCGCCAGCAACATCAGACAGCAAACGAGCGTCATCAGGGTCATTCGGAGCACATAGAACCGGCTCTTTGATTTCGCTGAGATCGATTTCAATGACTTCGGCATATTCAGCGTCTTTATCAGCACGCATCAGGCTTGGGTTTGCCAGCCATGCTTCCATGCCTTCGATACGGCGGCTGATAGTACGCTCGTCGCCGTAACCGTTAGCAATCATCCACTTCAGCAGTGTGATGTTGGATTTCAAGTACTCAGCAACGCTCTCTTCAGAAAGCGTAATCGTACAGCCAGCTGCACTGCGCTCGGCAGATGCATCGGAAAGCTCGAAGGCTTGCTCGACGGTCAAATCTTCCAGACCTTCAATTTCTAGTACGCGGCCAGAGAAGGCATTTTTCTTACCGGATTTCTCGACGGTTAACAAGCCTTCCTTGATAGCGTATAGCGGAATAGCGTGGACTAGGTCGCGAAGGGTCACGCCCGGCTGGCGCTTGCCTTTGAAGCGAACGAGCACGGATTCCGGCATATCTAGCGGCATAACGCCAGTAGCTGCGGCAAAGGCTACCAAGCCGGAGCCTGCTGGGAAGGAAATGCCGAGCGGGAAGCGGGTGTGGGAGTCGCCACCGGTGCCGACCGTATCGGGCAGCAGCATACGGTTCAGCCAGCTGTGGATGATGCCGTCGCCAGGACGCAGAGAGACGCCGCCGCGGTTCATAATAAAGTCTGGCAACGTGTGGTGCGTGTCCACATCAACAGGCTTCGGGTAAGCAGCTGTGTGGCAGAAAGACTGCATAACTAAGTCTGCTTGGAAGCCCAGGCAAGCGAGGTCTTTCAGCTCGTCACGAGTCATCGGGCCAGTCGTGTCCTGAGAACCGACAGTCGTCATCTTCGGTTCACAATACATGCTAGGACGAACGCCTTCTAATCCACAGGCTTTGCCGACCATTTTCTGAGCCAGGGTAAAGCCTTTGCCAGTATCGGCAGGCTGATCAGGCAGGCGGAAAACGTCAGACTGCTCAAGACCCAAGGACTCGCGCGCTTTGCCAGTCAGGCCGCGGCCGATGATAAGCGGAATACGGCCACCTGCGCGTACCTCATCCAGAATCAGCTGGGTTTTCAGCTCGAAGGTGGAGAGCACTTCATCGGTACCGTGCTTACATACTTTGCCTTCATACGGGTAGACGTCGATCACGTCGCCCATTGCTAAGTTGGCTACGTCCATTTCAATAGGCAGCGCGCCCGAATCTTCCATCGTGTTAAAGAAGATTGGAGCAATTTTGCTGCCAAAGCAGAAGCCGCCCGCACGCTTGTTGGGTACGTAGGGCATGTCATCGCCGAAGAACCACAGTACAGAGTTCGTGGCAGACTTGCGTGAAGAGCCGGTACCTACTACATCGCCCACGTAGGCAACTGGGAAGCCTTTCGCTTTAACGTCTTCAATTTGTTTCAGCGGGCCCGTCGTGCCGGGTACTTCTGGCTCAATCCCTTCGCGCTCATTTTTGAGCATGGCATTAGCATGTAGCGGGATATCTGGGCGCGACCAGGCGTCAGGCGCAGGAGAAAGGTCATCAGTGTTAGTTTCACCCGGAACCTTGAAGACCGTCAGGGTGATTTTTTCTTCTAGCGCAGGCTTGGAAAGGAACCACTCTGCGTCTGCCCAGGATTGAATAACGTCTTTAGCGACGGCATTGCCTTTTTTCGCGCGCTCTTCAACATCATGGAAGGCGTCGAACATCAGCAGGGTATGTTTAAGTTGCTCGCCTGCTTCGCGGGCAAGTTCTTCGTTATCCAGCAGCTCTACCATAGAGACGATGTTGTAACCGCCTTGCATGGTACCGAGCAGCTTAACAGCGTGAATTTTATCAATCAGCGGAGAGGAGGCTTCCCCTTTAGCAATAGCAGTCAAGAAACCTGCCTTCACATAAGCGGCTTCGTCAACGCCAGGGGGAACTCGGTTGGTGATCAGGTCAAGAACAAACTCCTCTTCACCCGCCGGCGGGGTTTTCAGCAGCTCGATCACAGCAGCGACTTGCTCGGCGTTTAGGGGTTTGGGCGGTACGCCCTCTGCAGCGCGTTCCTCGACATGTTGGCGGTAAGCTTCAAGCACGTTGGGGCCCTCTCATCTTCTTAATGGTGGCGAACGCATACCCACACGGTATTGAGTATGTGCCCGTACACGTGACATACGCTTGACAAACAGCGTCTGGTGGATGAGCTGGATTCTACGGGAAACTGTCGACAATGTTAAGACGACAAGCCCCAGTGGGCGTTGTACTTTATGTTGAGGTCATGGTTTAGAGTTTCTCGAAAACGCATTTTTTTCTTAATAGGCACAAAAATTGGAAGATTTTTACCAAACAGGTGTAATAACGAGTGAGTGTAGGTGTGATTATGATGATGCCGCGTTACCATACTGTTCACTGATAGAGTCGTATCTTTTGCTAGTGCGGCAGCTAGGCTTGCAGGCGTATGTATTGAAGTGTGGAGCTTCAATATAAGCGTATCTTTATATTAGTAATGTGCTATACAAAAGGGTAGGTATGGCTTTATATGGTTTGCGGCAATGATAGGGAACAAGCGCCAAAGGCGTTTATATGTTGTACAATAGTGAGATAAGTGCTTGGTCATGGTGTTATGTTAATACAATTAAACGTTTTGCAGTACGCAAGTCATTCGCTGCAAGCAGATGATTTGCTTCCGGAAAGTATTCATCAGTTTCTTGCTTGCCCAACGCCTGATGCATGGCTGCAATGGGCATTAGCGAATCCTGAGACGCTTCTTATCGATCACGCCCAGTGTGAAAAAAAGGCAGCATCCACAGCGATGAGCTTGCTCTATCGTTACGTTGACCAGCCGCTATTACTGAGCAAAATGTCGCAGCTCGCAAGAGAAGAGCTGCTGCACTTTGAACAGGTAGTGGGGTTGATGGAAAAACGAGGCGTGTCCTACCTGCATCTTACTGCCTCGCGCTATGCCGAAGGGCTTCGCAAGCATATGCGTAGTAATGATCCTGAGCGATTAATCGATGTATTGATTATCGGTGCGCTCATAGAGGCACGCAGCTGTGAACGATTTGCGCGATTAATACCCTATCTAGATGAGGAGCTTGCCAAATTTTACCGTACCTTAGTGAAGTCCGAAGGTCGTCACTTTGAGGACTATCTGCTGCTTGCAAGACAGCAAACAGTGAAGTCGATTGATGACAGAATCGCCTTCTTTGTGGCGCGTGAAGCGGAGCTGATTACTTCGCCAGATACGGCTTTTCGTTTTCATAGCGGCGTGCCGGCTTAAGCCGCCGTTAGTCAAGGCAGGATGTGTATCATGCCCGATGCTCGTGAGACAGACCAACTGACCCTTTTTGGCCATTTCTCCTTAACACAAGGGGAAGATGTGCTGACGCACTTCAGTTACGACAAAGTGAAAGCCCTGCTGGTGTATTTGCTTTTGCACCGCCAGCCGGTAAACCGAGCCTCACTCGCAGAGTTGCTGTGGCCAGATCAGGGGCTGTCATCGGGCAGGACGAATTTGCGTCATGCGCTGCACTGTCTTCGCCAGTCCATGGGGGATAATGCGGAACAGGTACTAAACGTATCCCGTCAGACAATCGCCTTTCAGTTGCCGCCTAACTGGCGGGTAGATTTGCATGAGTTGCAGCAGTTATTAGAGGGGCCGCGCGACTTAGCCAACCTTGAAGCCATTATGTCCTGTTATCAGGGCGATTTAATCGAAGAGCTTCAGCTTGCGAATTGCAGCGAATTCCAACGCTGGCTGGTTCAGGTGCGCAATGAGTGGCGTCAGCGCGTTATTCGCTTTGCTGAACAGGTGCTGGATGCTCACACCGATGTGCCCGACACTATACTGGAAGGCCTTGTCAGCCGTTTCTCAGGCTATGGGCCGTTTCATGAGCGGTTGGTTCGTCAGTTGGCCGAGCAGAACCAAATGGCAGCGGCTCATGAGCAATACAATAGCTATTTACAGCTATTAGCCCTTTCTGGCCAGCAGCCGGAACCAAGCTTTCTTCAACTGGCTAATTACTGGTCAGATGGTCACCACGACCCACGGGCGATGAGCCCGCAAGGTGCATTTTCTCGTGTGTTAGCGGCAGATAGTAAACCCCTGCGGGAAGATGAGATTGAGTTACGCCAACTATCTGTGATGGCGATTCGGCTGAGATTGCAAGGTGACTGGCAAGATCGTGCTGCAACACGAAATTGTTTGGCGCTTCAACTAGAGCTTCTCCGCTGGCTGGAGCAACAGTGTCATCACTTAGGTGGTTTTTGGCTGCCTGGCGCAACGGGGGGGTTAGGGTTGGCCTGTTTTGGCACCCATGGCCCTGCTCATCAATTGGCAGAGTTGGTTGCGCTTTATGAACACTGTCGCCAAGCGTTGCCTCAAGAGTCACAACGGCACTGGACGGGAGAGGGGGCTCCGCCTAAGTTCGAGCTCGCCGCGGGCCTTAATAGTGGCAGAGTGGTTTATCTTCCTGAGCGTCAGTTAGCGGATCCGCTTGGCCAGGTCACACAGACATCGCTGGAACTGATGAGTGCGGCTGAGGGTAGTGAGCTGGTGATTTCTCAAGAAGCCAGCCAGCATATGCCGCCTGCCCTTGATTTGCAGCCTCGTCTAGTGTCCCGCTTGGTAGCAAGCGACGGGCGTGTTCGATTAAGGGCGCTTGTGCTGGGGCTAAATGAAGGCGGTCGGGACGCCTTGCCGCCAAGTCTGGTAGGTCGCGAAACCTCATTGCGCACCCTACGTGATGCCCTCGCCAGGGCTGGTATCGGTTTACGTCAAAGTGTCTTGGTTCGCGGCGCGTCGGGTATGGGTAAGTCAGCGCTGATGGTAGGGTTTCGCCAGTTAGAGCTGAGTCGCGACGCGGCCATTTGCTGGCAGCCCACTACCCGTTTATCCGTTTTAGAGCCGTATGGTGTCGCGCGGACATTGCTTGCGTGGTACCTAGAGGCGACGCCAACCTGCGATACAGTTCGCCAGCTGCAAGAGACGCTCTCATCTGAGCCTTTGGATGATGAGCGTCAGCAACTGTTGGAAGAAGCATTAGGCGTGCGTGATGTGCAAGAAGTCGCTCAGCTAACGCAGAATGGTGAGGCTGTGGAGCTAGTGGTGCGCTTGCTGCATCGCTTAATTGATCATCAAGCAAGTGCTAAAACGCTTGTACTGATGATTGATGATCTGCAGTGGCTAGACGAGCCTTCTTTTAAAGTGCTGGGAGGGCTACAAGCGCGTTTGCCTATCAATACAGCCTTTATGCTGGTGGCGAGTCATCATGGTCGGGAGCCGCTGCCTGTTAAACTTCATTGGGATCAGCAAATTAGCCTAGGGAAGCTTGATGCGTTGCAGTCTTCGCGTTTGCTCTCACAGCTATCTCGCCGTTACCGCATTCACCTCAGCCCGCGGCTTCGCAACCAGATCATTGAGCGTTGCGACGGTGTTCCTCTCTACATGCAAGAAATTTGCCGACGCCTGGATATGGATCGCCGGGAAGGTCGCAGTGTCCAGTTTGATGAATTGCCGAAAGGGTTGCTGGGGCTGCTGGCCAGTCGTATTGACCAGCTTGAAGGGGATCGTGAAATTGCCCACGTGGCGGCGGTACTAGGCAAACGTTTTCGCCTTGATTTCCTGCTGGAGAGCAGTGGTTGGGAAAAACCGCGGCTTACGCAGGCCATCGAGCATATGCGGCTGTTAGAGATTATTGAGCCGATTGATAAAGAAGGCGGTGAGCAAGAGTATCAATTTAGCCACCAATTGCTTCAAGAGGCGGCCTACCTCTCATGCCCAAGGGACGTGCGAGTTAAGCTGCATCAACAGGTGGTTACGTTAATTGAAGAGCGTTTCCCTGTATGGATTAGTCGACATCCCGGCGACTTCGCTACCCACTTGCGTCGAAGTGGCCACTACGCAAGGGGAGCCCGTTACTTTGAGCTGGCTGCCCGTGAAGCACTAAAGGTCAGTGCTAATCGCACGGCACTGCGAATGGCCGATTTTGGCCTTGCTAGCCTGCGTCATGTTGACCATCAAGTTGAACGAGAAGTCAGTCTACTAACCGTCAGAGGGCAGGCTGCATTTGCCCTCGAAGGACACGGCTCTCCCACTGCCCATGAGAGTTTTGTGCGCGCCAGAGAGCTGCTGCGCCAATCTGGCTGCGATACGCTTGATGACCCTGAAGATTTGGAACAAGTCTTCTTGGTTAAATGGGGGCTGTGGGTAGGGCGAAGCCAGCGCTATGCCCATGCAGATGCGTTTGCATTAGCCTCAACACTTGCAGATATTGCCGGACGCTTAGACGATCCGCGTTACAAACGGCTTGCTGACTACGCGCGTGCTCACTGTGAGTATTGGGCAGGACGGATTCAGCAGGCGCATGATCACTTAGATGAAATTGATCCTCTCAATGCGCCAATGATGATCGAGTGGCTGCCGTTCTCTGATCATCCGCAAGTAACGGCTGCCTGTTTCCAAGGGTGGGCACTGTGTTTGCGTGGCGACTACCAACGTGCAGAGCGGCACGTGTCTTCAGCAATTCGGTTAGCGGAAAAGATTGGCCATCCAGGGACGCTTGCCATGGCGTTGATGTTTGCCACGGCGCTATACCGCCAGCTGGGGCATGTGCATTTGGCGGCAAGACACGCTGAACGGGCGGCGGCAATGACCGGCACGCCTGATTTGCAGTTGTGGCAAATTTCCGCTCAAGGGGTTCTAGGCTGGCAGCGAGCGCTTGCAGGTGATCATGGTGGTCTGGTGCAAATGCGCGATAGCCTGGATCAAATGGCTGAACTGAATGGACGAGATCGCTATCAACGTCCGGTGTTATGGTATTCGGACGCGTGCATTGAGCTTGGTGAGCTGAAAGCGGCGGAAGATTATCTCGACCAGTGCCTCGTTATTGCTCGTGAACGTACAACACTATTTTTGCCGGAGTTGGCGACGCAGCTGGCTAGAGTACGAGACTTACTTGGCCACCCAGCGAACGAAGTAAGAGCATTGGCTGAAATGGCAATTAACCAAGCCCGAGAGCATGGAAACCGTCACCAAGAGCTTGCTGCGCTAGAGTTATGGCTGACCCGTATCGCACCAGATGACTTGCATGCGAAAGAGGCGTTTCGCTGCTTATTAAGTGAGGTGAGTCACAGTGATGCCCCTGTGCTGGTACGCTGGGTTAGTTTGCTTGATAGGCGCCTACCTCACATGGTAAGCATGGAAAACGAAACCTGAGGTTAGGCGGTCGTTGACTCCAGCCAACCAAGTGTGGCGAGTGCCTGATCACGATGCTCGCCACAAATTTCTGTGTCGAAGTTGAAGCGTTCGCAAACGGCAGGGCGGCTTGGGTCACCAAAAAGCCTGCATAAATTGCCATCGTCTAGCTGCACGCACCGAACCCCTGCTGGTTTGCCATTGGGCATCCCAGGTATGTAAGAGCTAATTGAGGGGGCGATGCAGCAAGCACCGCAGCCTGCTCGGCAGGCTGCGGTATCTTTTGCAATTATTTGGCGACTCATGGCGATGCTGTCGCCGTTGCGCCTTTATCAATTCCCTCAAAGGCCTGAACCGTCGTGTTATGGCCGCTATGCTCAGCAATGCTCTTAGCAAGCCACAAAGCGATGTTTTCTACCGTTGTTGGCTTTGGCAGTACGCAGCAACGCTCTGCCGGCAGCGTCATACAAAATGTCCCCTGTGCCGACTGATAACGACAAATTAACTGATCATCCGTTTGGCTATGAATATCGTCAGCCTCAAGCAGATATCGGTTGTTGAGCCATTCCGCCCAGCGTTGTTCAAGCGCAGGCTGACGTACTTGATGTTGCCACACATACAGGCGCGAGCGATGTCCGTGGGCAATTCGCTGGCAATTGCCTAAGTGCCGTTTTAGCCCGTGAGTATAACCATAAGCAGCACCATCAATGTGTTCGTCACTGAGCGTTAAGGTCACGCGGTGTACGTTCTCTGGCCGCTGTTCGGTTAACTGAGAGCTAAGATAGTCGGTGACTTGCTCCAGAGTGATAGCATCCCAGGGAAATAGGCTAAAGGCTTGCGCTGGGCCGCGCACTTCCATCGCGAAAGGGGTTGTTGTGGTGATGCAAAGCCCCTCGTCGCACTCTTTAACGTCAATGCCGGGGGCGTTGATAGGTATGAGCAGTGTGTGGTCAAGGCCGCTATCCAGTGTGCGCTTGATCCATGGTTTAACCTCCCCAAAATCGAACAACATACCGTCTTCGCCTAATTCGCCATCTAACTCCGCATCTACCTGCCAGCTGCAGCCTACTAATCCGTTGGTAGGGCACCATAATGTCACATCGATATGACTTAGGTGGTTAACAAATAACGCCATTACTCAAATCCTGCAATTTTGTGCGTTTGAAGTGATAAACGCCATTGTGGGTGAGCCATGCAATAGGCAGTGGTTGCCTGGGTCGTCTCAATATTTTGATTCGGTACACCATGATCCATGGGCTGTAAAAAGAAATGGTTAAAGTCTAAATCAGCGAAATTCGATGGCGGTGCTGTGGATTGGGGGAAAACCAGCTTTAGTTCATCACCCTGAGTCACTGCTAATGGATTAGCACCTTTGGGGCTGACGCATAGCCAGTCGATTCCTGGCGGCGGTGCCAAGGTGCCATTCGTTTCAACGGCAACTTCAAAGCCATAACTGTGCAGCGTCGCGATCAAGGAGGCGTCTAGCTGTAGCAAGGGCTCGCCACCGGTGAACACAACATAGGGAGTGGCCCGTCCGGCATGGATAGGCCAAAGGGAATTAATATGATTTGCCAGTGCTTTTGGTGTGGCAAAGCGTCCGCCATTTATGCCGTCTGTACCGATAAAGTCAGTGTCACAAAAGGTGCATTGCGCACTAGCACGATCGTCCTCACGACCCGACCAGAGATTGCAGCCGCTAAAACGGCAAAATACGCTTGCTCGGCCTGCCTGAGCGCCTTCGCCTTGCAGGGTGTAAAAGGCTTCTTTGACGTGATACATCAGCGAGCCACCTGCTGGGAGTCTGTTTCATAGGCAAGTGGGTCAACGGTATTGTTGGCGGCAAACGCCGCTAGACGCTCACGGCAGCTGCCACATTTCCCGCAGGCAAGCTCGCGTCCTGCGTAGCAAGTCCATGTTTGCCGATAGTCTAGCCCCATGGCTAATCCGTCACGTAGGATTTGGGCTTTGCTGGCTTGTAAATAGGGTGCATGAAGTGTCACAGGCTCAAAGTTGGCGATGCCTGCAACATGGTTCATTGCCTGAACAAATTCCGGACGACAATCAGGGTAGAGAATATGATCGCCGCCGTGAGCACCATAATCGACTCGTTCAGCCCCAACGTTTACTGCTTTAGCAATCGCTAATGATAGCAGAATCATGTTGCGATTGGGCACGACAGTCGCATGTAGGTTGTCGGCGCTGTAGTCACCCTCAGGCATGGCTATGGTTGGGTTGGTTAACGCTGAGTTGTCGATAAGGCCGTGAATGGCGCGAATATCGACGACCTGATGAGGAATGCCCAGCCTCTGACAGACCGCCGTTGCGACGTCTAGTTCGCGTGAGTGGCGCTGGCCATAATCAAAGGAGAGGGCGTGAATGTTGTGCCCTTCTCTAATGGCACGGTGAAGGACGGTATAAGAGTCCATACCGCCGGAGTAAATAACAACGATGGTTGACGCGTTCGCGTCATCGGAAAGGGATAGCGACATGATAAGTACTCATTGGTCGGAGAATTTGTTAATTGCTTTTAGCATGGTGCTAAGCTAGGTTCCGGGGTCCGGTCCGGAAGGGCGGCAGTTTACGCAATGTGAGCTTTTCTGACCAGCGATTGCCACGATTGCTAGGATGTTTGATCCAGTGTGTATGCGTGGTTTGGCATGTTAAGCTATTGCATCCAGCCGTTAGAGATTGACTCATGGCCACCATAGAACATTCTGTAATCGTCAGCGCGTCTCCGGAACGAGTGTTTGAGCTATTGCATCGAGTTGAAGATTTTGCTGACTACTCTGACTTGATCCTGTCGATTGATATGTTGGGTGATAATCGTTATCGCTGGCATGTGCGTGCGGTTGGTATGGATTGGTCGTTTGATGTTGAGGTGACAGAAATCAGTCCCCCTTATGTATTAGCGTGGGAGTCGCTGGATGGCGTCAGGAATCAAGGACGTTACCAGCTCCGAGCTGTACCAGAAGGGACAGAAGTTTCGCTTACTCTCCAGTATGAGATCCGTAATCGGTTAATGGAGAAAGCCGTAAATAGAGCCGCAAGGCCGCTTGTGGGTAAAGTTAGCAGACAGATTCTTGAACGGGTAGAAGCGCGGTTAAATGAATAATTTTTCGAAACACTCTTGGCGCTGGGCGGCAGGTTTTGCGGTAGTGGCAATGCTAGCTTATGTATGGTTATGGTACTCACCCGACTTGATGGCCGTAAAACGTTGGGCGGCAACTATGTCGCATCATCCCGTTGTTGTAATCGGTGTGATGGTGACGATGGCCATTACGCTGGCGATTGGTTTGCCGGGCAGTATCGGCTTATGGCTGATTGCGCCTTTTTACCCCCCTTTAATTGCAACGTTAATGTTGACGCTGAGCAGTGTGGCAGGAGCGTGGGGTGCTTATCTGTTAGCAGCCCGAGCTGGAGGGCGCTGGCAGCCAAAAGGGTTAACGCTGAAGGTAATGGATATGCTGAAAGCGAGAAGTGATCTTCTAACGCAGTGTGCACTTCGTGTATTACCAGGTTTCCCCCATTCGGTAATTAACTTTGCAGCAGGGTTGGGGCGCATCTCTCTTAAACGCTATTTATTGGCGGCGGCAATAGGGCTATCGATAAAGTGGGCTGTGTACAGTAGCGCTATCTACGGCGCACTCGAAGCGATTGAGGAAGAAAACGCCTTGCAAGTTGAGGTGATTTTGCCATTGGTAGCGTTGACCATTTTATTGTTAGTGGGTGGTTGGTATAGGCGCCGCGTTGAGGCGGCGCGCCAGTAATAGAGGGCGAGTGATTAGGCGTCTTTATGCATTGAGGCGTCTAAGTGGTCAACGACTTCTGCCCAGTCTGCATCCTCTTCTACGGCCTCGCGTAGAAATTCAGCTTGTCCTTCATTCCAGCAGGGGGCGTCTGCAAGCGGCATCTCTGTCGGTAACGGAGAGTTCCGCTGAATAAAGCGTTCTATAGATTCGGCGTCTGAACGCAGACCAAGCTGTTCAAATAGTTCACTAAAATGGTGTACAGGCTGTTGCATGCGGCATGCTCCTTTGCGTTAGTTTACTTATGTTTAAACATAGCGTGTATGAGCGACTATGCCAGCGGCTATTACCTATCCTTAACGCTCACCGACCAACGGTGTTAAAAAGCGTTCGCGTTGCTTGTCGATGGACAGAGGCTGAGCAAGCAGGTGGACCAATTTAGTGAATGCAGCCTCAGGCGTCATATTCTCTCCTGATAGTAATCCCGCCTCAGCTAAGCCATGGCCAGCTGCATAAGCGCCTAAGTGGATGCTTCCTTGAGGGCACTGGCTGATAGCAGCCAGCAGCTTTCCTTCGCCACTCGCGTTAGCGATGATATCCAACAAACCTGGGGTGTTGGGTATGTTGCCTGACCCCCAAAGCTGAAAAAGAGCACCTTTTACCCGAGAGTCGTTGAGTAGTGATGCGACTTGCCAAAGTGATATTCCTGGCCACAGCACGATTCTAATAATTTCCCCATTCGCGACGCACTGATAGTCAGAGAGCTCGAAACGCGGTGCTCCTCGCTGTTGATAAGCGAGACCTCTGCTTGGGTAATAGATAAAGTCATCACCCACGCGTTCGCCAATCAGCGGGTAGCTTGGCGAGGTAAAGGCATCAAGCGCTTCGCTGTGCTGTTTAATTGCCCGTGACCCACGCAGCAGGCGATTTGCAAAAAAGATCGCCACCTCTCGTAGTTCAGCACTGGCAGCAAACCGCAATGCGCCATACAGGTTATCGAGAGCATCACCGTTGGCAGTCTCAAGCGGATGCATCGCCCCGGTTAATACGACTGGGCGATCCAGCCCCTGTAACTGGTATGCAAGGCTTGCAGCCGTCCAGCTTAATGTGTCTGTGCCATGTACGACAATGAACCCCCGGTAGAGAGTGAGCTGGTTGGCAATATCCTTGGCTAACTGTTGCCAGGTAAGCGGAGTTGCAGCACTGGAATCAATCAACGACGTGTAGCTAACGACATCATAGGCAGGGATGGCATGTTGATGCGCCAAAGGCAGTTGGCTTAATGCCGTTGCCATGCGCTCGCTAAAATTCCCCCCAGGTGTCAGGCCTTCTACGTGCTGTTGCATGCCGATGGTGCCGCCCGTATAGATCACTAAAATGCGTTCTTGGGTGGGGGCGGTGTTTACCAAGGGAGATGAAGTCGAGCTCATAGTTATTTCCTGAATTGAGCGTGTCTAAATAGGTATGCATGGGTCGTGGGTGGTCAGAGGCGGTGTACTAATAATTCTCCGCTTTGATCATCAAGCCATCGGTTACGACCCGCTAACAATGCAAACCCGCAACAGAATGCAATCATTAAGATAAGCAGCCAGGTTATATGAACAATTTCCGCACCCGCTTGAAGCATTAAACCAACCCCAAAAGGCCCCAGAGCCGCTAGGGTGTAGCCACCCCCTTGAACTAAGCCTGAAAGCTGCCCCGCAAGTCGTGAGTTAGCCGTTCTTAATACTAGCAAGCTCAACGCGAGGCTAAAGCTGCCTCCCTGGCCAATGCCAAGTAGGACGGCTCCCGGCCATTTCCACGTGAGAGAGGCAGTTAGAAGCATCCAGAGCCCCAGTGCGGTACTCAGCATTGCTAATAATAATGCCGGACGCTGATCACTGCTTAATCGTGCAAGCCAAGGTGCGCTTAATGCCGACCCCAATTGACACATGATTGAAACCGCCATGGTCCATCCTGCCGATGCCTCATCATAGCCTCGATAGACCAGTAACGTGGGAAGCCACCCAAAGACAATGTATGCCATAGATGACTGAATACCCATAAACAACATGACATGCCAAGTGAGCGGTTTTCGCAATAGCTGTGAAAGTGACGAGGATATTGGCGGGTGTTGTGGCGTGCTTTGGGTGCCAGGGGCATTGGTGAGCCATAGCGCTAGCGCAAAAAGTGCCAGTAGCGACCAGCTCATTAAGCTCAGTTGCCAACTGCCTAGCCAATGCATGAGCGGTACGCTAAGGCCTGCACCCAGCGCGCCCCCGAAGCATAGCGCCATGGTATATAGTCCCGTTAACACATCGGCACTTTCTGGGAGCTCTCTTTTGACCAACGCAGGGAGGAGTGTGCCACCGATGCCAATTGCGCTTCCAGCCATGGCTGAGCCAATAAAAAGCACGCCGGGAAGCGGTAGCCCTCTGATGATTAACCCGCAAGTTAGCAATAGTAGTGCAGTGCTCAAAGCGCGCTCGCTACCTATCTGTTTAGCCAGAAGGGGGGCGAGCGGGGCAGACAAACCAAGAAAAAGAACGGGCAGCGTGGTCAAAATGCCAGCCGCAGCGGGGCTTAACCCAGCCATTTCTTGTAATCGTGTGAGCAACGGCGCCACTGACGACATAGCAGGGCGTAAGTTAAGCCCTACTACGAACATTAGAACAATGAATGTCAGTGCGCGACGAGAAGCCATGATTGGGCTTACTTAAGGTGTGGTCTAAGGTCCCCGCGTACTACATCAAGCAGCGTAATAAAGTGATAGTCCTGCTGCGTATCCAGGCAATCTACACGTACCTCGGTACGCATACCTTTATTGATATCGAGCTTATCGTAGATTTCGAGAGTCAATTTTCGTGGAGGCTTATCACCTGGCGTTATGGTGCCATCTTCAAGGGTAAATGTTTCTAGCAGCGTCACGCGCACACGTGCACTGCTCTCTTCACTGAGTACGCGACGCACGAAAAGCCATCCCTCGCAGGGTAGCGCTTCGTTTTGGTTGTGCTCACGCAAAAATAGGGTGCGATAACAGGCACCTTCGGTAGACGCTTTTTCTGCCATGCTGCGATATGCCTGGAGCACTTGCCCAGCTGATGCCCTGGCATCGTGTAAACGTTGTGAAATGCCTTGATGCTCGCGGCTAAGCTGTTCTTGTCGCTGAAAGGTAAGCCACTGGCGGTAATCATTAATAAGTTGAGATGACGCCATAATCACTCCATGAATAAAGTCAGCTGTTAACGCCAGAATGTACGTATCATTAACCTTCGCATATTCCTTGGCGCGGCGCTAGCGGCGGGCGCGACGACGTCGCTCTCCACCAGTGTTTGCTGGTTGCCCATCTGGTTTGCGATTAGCGCGTGGTTGTCGTTGGCCGCGGCGACCGTTTTCAATAGGCTCGGGCTTGGCGTTGGGGTCAGGCTCAAACCCAGGTTCAATGCGTTTAGGAAGATTTTGCTTGATCAACCGTTCTATGCCGCTTAATAAGCCATGTTCATCGACACAAACCAGAGAAACCGCTTCTCCATTGCTACCTGCACGTCCTGTCCGCCCGATACGGTGTACGTAGTCTTCGGCGACATTAGGCAAGTCAAAGTTAACGACATGGGGGAGTTCGTTAATATCTAGCCCGCGAGCAGCAATATCCGTGGCAACGAGGACTTGTAAGTCACCACTTTTAAAAGCGCCTAATGCGCGTGTTCTGGCACCTTGGCTTTTATTACCGTGAATCGCCATGGCAGGTATGTCTTGCTTGGACAGCTGTTCTGCCAGGCGGTTGGCACCATGTTTAGTACGGGTAAAAACGAGCACCTGAAACCAGCCGTGTTGCTGAATCAAATGAGCCAGCAGTTCACGCTTCTTATCGCGATCAACGCGGTAAATAGTTTGTTCGATTTTTTCGGCAGTGGTGTTGCGAGGCGCTACTTCTATCAATGCTGGGTTGTTGAGTAGCTGCTGAGCCAGTACCTGAATCTCGTTAGAGAACGTTGCAGAAAATAACAGGTTCTGACGCTGCTTAGGAACGAGACGCAGTAACCGCTTGATGTCATGGATAAACCCCATGTCGAGCATGCGATCAGCTTCATCAAGTACCAGGATTTCGACGGCAGAAAGGTCTACATGGCCTTGCTGATGCAAGTCGAGTAGCCTGCCGGGCGTTGCTACTAACACGTCAAGGCCTGCTTTCAGAGCATCTACTTGCGGCTGTTGACCAACGCCGCCAAAAATAATATGTGAGCGCAGAGATAGGTGTTTTCCGTAAATGGTAACGCTTTCACCTACCTGGGCTGCAAGTTCACGGGTAGGGGTGAGAACTAGCGCCCGCACTTGGCGTTTGCCGGGCCGTTTGCCATCCGCTAACCGCTGCAGCATTGGTAGTGTAAACCCCGCGGTTTTGCCAGTGCCGGTTTGTGCACTCGCAAGCATGTCGCGGCCTTCAAGGACGACGGGAATCGCCTTTTGTTGAATAGGGGTAGGCTGTGTGTAGCCCTGCGCGGTAACCGCGCGTAGTAAATCGTCGTGCAGACCAAGTTCAGAAAAGCTCATGCGTTCTCCGCAATCGCTTAGTAAGCAACTCCGTTTGATATCGTCGTTACTAAGCGTAATGTTCAAAAAGCGAGGGTGGTTCACCGTCGCGGCAGCGAAGTTTGCCAGATAAAGCACGATGCCGCGATGGTCATTTTTAGCCGAACAGTGCCATTAAAAATGCGTTGGCCGAATTCGGTGGTGACGGGTAAATACAGAGATGACGTAATTACATTCGGTGATTATACCACGGTTGCGGTGTGACGGCGCTTTTCCCTAGTCGCCCTGGCTGTGGTGATGCTCATGCAGCGCCAGAATCCGTGCTTTACTGGCCGTAGGGAGTGATAAGTTCTCGATATCTGTGGTGGTGAGATCAAATAAGTCATCGGGATAAGCAATGCCCGCTTCAAAAAGGTGCTTGGCAGTGGCTGGCCCAATGCCTTCTACGGCGAGTAAATGGTGAGCGAAGCGTTCTATAATTTGATCTTTCTGCGAGTCTGAATTAGCACTGGAGTAGATGTCCAGTGCTTGATCAATGATAAAGCGTTCAATATGTGATAGGGCTTCCAAAGATGAGTCTGAAGCATTAAGCAACGACAGCTGCTCTAACAAGTCGTCATGTCCTTGGAGTGCTGACTCAAGCACAGAGAGTGTGACATTGCCTCCAATCAATTCATCAAGCGATTGCGTTACGCTGGACAAGCTTCCGCGCAGCTTGTCTTCATTTACCGTAAGGTTGTTGTCATTCATCTGTCACTAGCTCCCTGCTTAAGTGTCTACGTCATACTATTTACTCAAAGTAGCTGTTAATGCGAATGTCGTTAGCAATTTGTGTCGCAACGCTACTCCAACTCTCGCCTAATGCGCGCACCAACGCTGGATAACCATCTTGATCAAGTACAGTTTCAGCTGAGAAGCTATTGAGTGCCAGCAATTCATTGTCAGGGCTTCTTAACTGCCATTGACCACTCGTGACAGCATATCCGTCATATCGTCCTTGGAATTGGTCAACTTCAATCATTAGCGTGAGAGCTTGCTTAGCACTGCCATCATCACGGACAACTTGAAGGGTAGGCATCGCAGTCGCAAGTTGAGTGCGTAGCGAGCGTTCGAGCTGCCGGCCGATGCTTTCCGCCCATTGATGCTGCCGCGCTTCGTTTAGTGTGATGTCATCGAGCTGCATGATAATGCCGTCAACGTCTAAATAGTGCGCTAGACGCGGTGAGCGCAACTGCAGTGTTCCCAGTGGCTGGCTAGGCGCACTCACAGCAGGTGTAGTAGGCAGCATGTACCGCTCAGGCGGGGTTACGCTGCTAGCGCAGGCAGTAAGCAACAAGCACAAGCTCGCTAGTGATAAGTATTGGATAGTCACATAACGCATCGTAAGGTCCCTCTCAATGTGGTGCTCTAGGAACGGGGTCCTGGGCGTCCAAGTTGTCAAACAGCAGTGCTCTTGGGTTCTCGTTTAATGTTCGGGTAAGCGGCTGCAGGTCGCGCATCAGGCGATCAAGGCGTTCGATGGCTGTAGTGAGCTCTTGATAGGCAGGCGAAGTGGGGGAAACTCCTTGCAGTGTGCTGCGTAGCTCTTCCAGCGTAGCGTTCAGGTTACCGCCAATTGCTTGGGTGCTGGGGTCGTTAAGCAGTTGGTTGATAGAGGCGCTAACCTCGCGTACCTCATGCAGTACACCTTCAGATGCTTGTAAGTTGCGGTCCATCCCAGCAAGCAGGGGCTCAACTTCAAGTGCATTTAATTTATCAAGCAGCTGAGTTACTTGGGCTTGGATTTGAGCAAATCCACCTGCTACGGTTGGGAAAACGGTGCGGCCCGAGAACGTTTCGGCAACATACTCATCAGCCAGCTCACGCTGGAAATTAAGGTCCACAAAGAGTGCTCCCGTTAATAAGCTGCCATTCTTTAGCGAGGCACGTAAGCCAAGGTCAAATAAACGCGTAAAGCGATTATCCCACTCCTCTAAATCAATACCCGAGTTTTCAATGCCCAATCGCTGTGGTTCTATGCGGATAAGCACTGGAATAGCGAAGCGTGCTCGCGAGTCGGGCTGTGGTGCAGTGAAATTCCAGGGGACGGCAGCAACCGTACCAATGCGAACGCCACGAAACTCAACGGCAGCGCCTCGAGATAGCCCGCGTACCGTATCGTCAACCAATAATACGTATTCTAAATAGCGATTGAAGGTTCCTTCTCGTGCAGCATTTTCATCCGGATAGAGGTTGAAGCGTGCATTTGGCTCTACAGGTTGTCCCATGGGTAAGTCTTCTGGTGCACCAAAGGTGACGCCTCCCCCTAGTAGCGCTTCCAGAGACTCTACCTTGACGCTTACACCATTGGCGTCTAGCTGAAAGTCAATACCGCTTGATGTCCAAAAGCGGGTGCTGTCGGTCACCAGTTGGCCATAGGGCTCTTCTATAAATACTTGGTGATGCATATTGCGAGAGTCTGGATCAAAGCGTGTTTCTTCAACTCGGCCGACGGTATAGCCTTGATAGGACACAGGATCTCCAACACGTAGTGAGTTGCCTAGCTGGCTCACTAGGCTGACTTGCAAGCCAGCCTGTCCTGAGTGAGCTACCGGTGGTGTATCACTAACGGCAAATTCTCGCTGCAACGTTTCCGACTGGCCTGGCTCTAGCTGTATATAGGCGCCTGATAATACCGTTCCTAGCCCGCTAATACCTTCTCGACCGATGCGAGGTTTAACTACCCAGAAACGACTGTCTTCACGCAGCATGGCTTCCGCATCGGGTTGTATACGTGCAGTCATCACCGCGTGAGAGAGGTCGTCGGATAAGCGAACGCTCTGCACTCGGCCGATTTCGACATTGCGGCTGCGTATTAGCGTACTGCCTGCTTCAATCCCTTCAGCGCTCTCCATGGTCAACGTGATCAATGTGCCACGGCTAGTATAGTTGTCGTAAACCAACCAGAGACCAATAACGACGGCAACGATCGGCACAATCCAAATCGGTGAAAGCCGCGTTTGCGGTGACGTTTTTGCACGATGAATATCGTTGTTGTCAGAGGCGCGTGGATCTTGGGGAGTTAAATCATTAGCCATCAACAGGTTCCTTGGTGGCCGTTTTACGGCGAGTAGGGCGGGGCAGTGGTGTGTCCCAAATCAAACGTGGATCAAAAGTCATCGCCGCCAGCATTGTCAATACCACGACTGATCCAAAGGCCAGTGCTGCAGGCCCAGGCGTAATCGACATTAATGATCCGGCGCGGATTAAGGCAACTAAAATGGCAACGACGAAAACGTCAACCATCGACCAGCGCCCGATAAATTCAGTTAATCGATAAAGTCGGGTACGGCTTTGAGCATTGAGCTCGTTGGTGTGTTGTATCATCAAACATAGCCATGCCAAGGCGACCAGTTTACCTACGGGCACGATAACGCTGGCAACAAAGATTACCACCGCAACAGGCCAAGAGCCCATTTGCAGTAATTGAACGACGCCACCAATAATGGTGGACGTTGTGGTATGGCCAAGGCTGGTCGTTGTCATAATGGGATAGACATTAGCTGGGATGTACATAACAGTGGCAGCGAATAGTAATGCCCATGTGCGCTGTAAACTATAGGGTACGCGCTGGTGCAGCTTTTCATTGCAGCGCACACATCGGCTTTCTCCTTGTGGAGAAAGCCGATTGATTAATCCGCATGTAGGGCAGCCTGTAATGCCTTGACTAGAAGCAGTGGTGCCTGTTTGTGTGCCTTCAGGGGCGCGTGGTTCTCCCTCCAACGAGAACCACATCCAGTCGGCGTCCAGGGATTGAGTGGTCATTAATAATAGCACTGCAAAAACACAAAACGCCCAAAATGAAATACCGAGTTCGATCTGCGCCATGCCCGCTATTTTTATCAGACTGACTAGCGCGCCAATGATGAATACATCCGCCATCATCCACGGGGTTAAATGTGCTAGTGAACGGGCAATATCACGACTAAATGCCATGGGGCGACCCCGCAAAAGACCATATTGCAGCCATATAACACCCAGCAAATAAACCATAGGAAGGATCACAATGGTCATGATGACAGCAATGGCCACAACAGGCTGGTGAAAGGCAATGAGTGTGGTGGCGGTCTGTGATAGTTCAATTCGGTTGCCAATACCGCCGACGCTAAAGCTGATAAAAGGAAACGATATTGCGATAACAAGAGCGACTAAGGAGGCAAGTGCTAGTGCCATGCTGCGCTGAGCAGGGTAGCGGTGCCGCTTCACTAGTACGTGAGAGCATCGTGGGCAAGTTGCCTTTTCCCCAGAGCTAAGAGGAGGTAGCGCAGATACCCAATCACATTCGTGGCATGCGCGCAGACGCCTGCGCTGACTGCGCTTTTCGGGAGGAAAGCAATCAGTCTGGGGCGTGTTCATCTTAAAAGAGGGTCGCTTAACAAATTTATATTGAGGCAACAGCTAACACTCTATGGATTGGTTAAGTAAAATTACCAAATTGGGTGGTATAACAGCCACCCTGGGGGTAAACGCTGGTCTCTAAAACATTGCTTGACCTTACCGGCAGCTTAGACAAGGATGCAGCCGACATAGTGCCTAATGATAGTGCCTAACATTACGATATTAAGGAACTGAAATGTTGCTTGCCTTTCTCGCTGTGGTAGCTGGGTTAGCGCTGCTTATCTGGAGTGCGGAAAAATTTATTGACGGCGCTGCAGCTACCTCTCGCTGGTTGGGGCTCTCTCCACTGCTTATCGGTATGCTGGTGATTGGCTTTGGTACCTCCGCACCGGAAATGATGGTGTCGGTGTTAGCGGCCATGCAAGGAAACCCTGGTTTGGCGGTGGGAAACGCGTATGGCTCTAACATCGCCAATATCGGTTTGGTGCTGGGTTTTGTTGCGCTAATGGCCCCTTTGGCAGTTCATTCAGGCGTGATTCGCAAAGAGATGCCGCTATTAGTCGGTGTTATGTTATTGACGGGGTTGATGCTTCATGACGGCTGGGTGTCCCGTTGGGAATCCGTTCTCTTGCTTGTGGCATTGGCGCTCTTTATTGGTGTCAGCATTGTGCGCTCTCGCGGTCAACAGGATGATCCCTTGGTTGATGAGGTAGCCGAGAGCCTCGACAGTAAAGCCATGTCTCGTGGGAAGTCATTGATGTGGACGCTAGTCGGGTTGGTGCTTTTGATCATCAGTTCACGGCTGCTGGTATGGGGGGCTGTGGAAATTGCCGTCGGCTTCGGTGTGAGTGATTTAATTATTGGACTAACGGTTGTGGCAATAGGAACGTCGCTGCCTGAGCTAGCGTCTTCTATCAGTGCTTTGCGTCGGAAAGAGCATGATATGGTGCTGGGGAATGTCGTTGGCTCTAACTTATTCAATAGCCTTGCCGTCGTCGGTCTTGCTGGCGTTATCTCGCCGATTGAAGTGGGGCGCGAAGTGTTAGTGCGAGATTGGAGCGTGATGACCGGGATGACAGTGATGATGGTGCTGTTTGCTTTTTCATGGCGCGGCAGACCTCGCCGCATAAATCGCCTTGAAGGCGGTGTTTTGTTTTCAATGTTTATCGCTTACACAGGCTATATGGTGAGCTTGGTGGTGCTGGCTTGATATTTAACTAAGAAAAATAAAGATTTGCCAGCGATACGTGCGTCAATGAGACACAGCTTGTGAGCTAAACTATCGCTGTCTAACAGTGGTCGAACCGTTAAAATATAACACGTGTAAAAAATAAGCTTAGTGCTTATAACTAAAAAAAGAGTGCCATAGAGGCTCAGCTAAGCTTGTGTGACCCATGACGGGATACTTATCCAAGTCTTAGGAGCGTGTGATGGAACTCGACCCCCTGCTACTGTCGCGGATGCAGTTTGCATTTGTAGTATCATTTCATGCGATCTTCCCTGTGTTCACCATTGGGCTAGCATCGTACATAGCGTTACTCCATGGCCTTTACTTCAAGACAAACAATCCTGCGTGGGATCGTCTGGCATTGTTCTGGACAAAGGTGTTTGCTGTTGTCTTTGGCATGGGAGTAGTGTCTGGCATTGTTATGTCGTTCCAGTTTGGAACCAACTGGAGCAACTTTTCCCAGGCTGCCTCGAATTTCCTAGGCCCAATACTGAGCTACGAAGTAGTAACGGCCTTCTTTTTGGAAGCGGCTTTCCTGGGGGTATTGCTTTTTGGTCGCGGTAAAGTACCTCAAGGTGTTCATCTGTTCGCCGCTGTCATGGTAGCAATAGGCACCTTTATTTCCTCATTCTGGATATTGTCAGCTAACAGCTGGATGCACACACCAGCAGGCGTGGAGCTGATTGATAACCGCTTCCATGTGACTTCATGGATGGAGGCTATTTTTAATCCATCCTTCCCATATCGTTTTGCCCATATGGCAATGGCGTCGTTTTTGACAGGCGGTTTTGTCGTCGCGGGGGTAAGCGCATGGTTCCTGTTACGCGGCCGTGACCCAGAAGCTAACCGCCGCGCACTCTCCATGTGCCTGTGGCTGTTGTTATTCCTTGCTCCAGCTCAGGCGGTTGTCGGTGATTTTCATGGCCTTAATACGCTTGAGTATCAGCCCACAAAAGTAGCCGCCATGGAGGGGAACTGGGAGACATCGACAAATGTGCCGCTGCTGTTGTTTGCCATTCCTGATCAAGAGGCGCAAACCAACCACTTTGAAATCGGTATTCCGAATTTGGCCAGTATTATCCTCACTCACTCGCCCAGCGGCGAGGTGCCTGGCCTCAGCGAGGCCGCCCTTGAAGAGCAGCCTCCAGTATTAATCGTTTTTTGGGCATTTCGCGTGATGGTTGGAATCGGACTGTTGATGATGGCTATTTCATTGGTAGGCCTTCTCATGCGCCGCAACGGCAAGGTATACCAACACCCTGGATACCTGAAAGCGCTGGTTGCGATGATTCCAATGCCGTTTGTGGCGGTGTTAGCCGGTTGGATAGTGACAGAGTCTGGCCGTGCTCCCTGGCTGGTGTACGGAATGATGACCCATGCTGAAGGCATCACTCCCTCTCTCACCGGCCCCATGGCGCTGTTCACCTTAGTTGGCTATGTGCTGGTCTATGCGGTGGTGTTTTATGCTGGCATCTACTATCTGTCTCGGGTGGTTCGCAACGGCATGTTGCCTGAAGAGGAGCGTGAAACCACTGGGGAGAATTTTAAGCGTCCCATGCGTCCTTTTTCCGCAGCGCATACCCCATTTGATGATGATGTTGACCCAGTAAGGAGCTGAACATGGAAATGTTTGATTTAACATTGATTTGGGCTGGCATTATTGGCTTCGGCATCATGATGTACGTGCTGATGGACGGCTTTGATCTGGGGTTAGGAATACTGTATCCGTTTGCACCAGATGAAGATGCCCGCGATGTCATGATGAATTCGGTGGCCCCCGTGTGGGATGGCAATGAAACATGGCTTGTTTTGGGGGGCGCTGGTCTATTGGGCGCTTTCCCTCTGGTCTATTCGGTTTTTTTGCCAGCGCTTTATATCGGCGTATTCCTGATGCTGGCAGGGCTGATCTTTCGTGGCATTGCCTTTGAGTTGCGTTTTAAATCAAAACGCAATCGACGCTGGTGGAATCGTGCTTTTTGTTGGGGGTCGGCTATCGCTGCTTTCGCCCAAGGAGCGGTGGTTGGTGCTTATATTCAGGGCTTTCGAGTGGAGAGCTATGCCTTCGCCGGTGGCGCTTTCGACTGGCTTACGCCGTTCACGATAGTGACGGGGTTTGGGTTGATGGCGGGGTATGCGCTATTAGGTGCCACATGGTTGATTATGAAGTCAGAAGGGTACATTCAAGAGTGGGCCTATAAAATCACGCCTTTGCTGCTTGCTTTGGTGCTGGGCGTATTTGCTGTTATTAGCCTGTGGACGCCGTTTGTGAACCCGCTTGTATGGGAGCGTTGGTTTGGTCACCTGCAGATTATCTGGATTTTTCCAGCGTTAGCATTGCTGTGTGCCTTTACCGTTTATCGGTCTGTTAAGCGGCGTGGCGAAGGGGTTCCCTTTATCGCTACTGTTGGCATTTATGTGTTCACTTACCTGGGCCTTATTGTGAGTAAGTGGCCCATCATTGTGCCGCCTGACTTTACCCTGTGGGATGCAGCGTCAGCACCTGAGTCCCAACTATTCTTATTAATTGGCGTACTGTTCGTCATTCCTATCATATTGACCTACACCGCTTGGACATATTGGGTTTTTCGCGGCAAGGTACGTGTGGGTGAGGGATACCATTAATCTTATGACCACCTCTCACCGAGACTCGGACATGCTTTTAACCCCACGCACATGGTTGCAAATGCTCGCTCAGCGGGAGAAAAAAAGGCTCTCGCTGTCAGTGGTATGGGGAGTGCTCGCAGGGGGGCATACGGCATTACTGGTGGTAGGGCTTGCGTGGGTGATTGACCAGCTCGTTGTGCAGGGTCGCCCACCAGGGTCGCTAACCACCATTTTTTTGGGACTTTTGGTCGTCGTGGCGCTTCGCTCGCTATTTCAAGCGCTGCAGGAAGCGAGTGGTGCGGAAGCAAGCCTGCGTATTCGCCAATATGCAAGAGAGGAATTACTCAACAAAGTGGCGGCCCTGGGACCCGTTTGGTTAACGCGCCAACAAAGTGGTGCTTTAGCTACACAGTCTGTTGAGCACATTGACGCGTTGGATGGCTACTTCGCGCGCTTTCATCCCCAACTGCGTATTGTGGTCGCGTTGCCGCTGCTGATCTTATGCGTGGTGGGGTGGCTCGATTACCTTGTCGCCGTATTTTTATTACTGTCTGCGCCGCTCATTCCACTATTTATGGCACTCGTAGGCATGGGGGCTGAACGCTTAAATCGAGATCAGTTCAGAGCCGTTTCTCGGTTATCTGCCCACTTTGTGGATCGGGTCAGAGGAATGGCAACGTTACAGCTCTTTGGTCACACCAAGGTGGCACAGCAAGATGTCTGGTATGCCACCGATGATTACCGACGGCTGAGTATGCGTACGCTGCGCCTAGCGTTCCTATCCTCAGCAGTACTGGAGTTCTTTGCGTCAGTCGCGATTGCCGTTGTTGCTATGTATGTGGGCTTTGGCTTGTTGGGCTATATCGATTACGGACCATCTCCATCCTTAACCCTATTTACCGGATTGGCGGTTCTGCTGTTGGCTCCTGAGTTTTTTCACCCGTTGCGCACGCTTTCCCAGCACTATCATGACCGTGCTGCCGCACTAGGGGCTGCTGAGAACATCGTTGCGATTCTTAATGAGCCTGACATGGTGCCCCGTGTGGCTACTGCGCCTACAGTGGCTAATGCCGTGATTGAGCTGCGAGACGTTACGATTGGATATGTAGGGCGGGCGACGGTGATTGAGGCGGTTGATGCCACCATTTTCGCAGGTGATGTGGTCGTTATTACGGGCGAGTCTGGAAGTGGTAAATCATCTCTTTTAGCCCTCATGGCTGGTTTTATGGCACCCAGTCGCGGTAAGTGTTGCTACCAACCTGGCGCCCAGGTTGCGTGGCTTGATCAGACCCCCTGCATCATTCAAGGTAGTTTGGCGGATAACTTACGCCTAGCGGCACCGTACGCCGATGAGCATGCGATGATAAACGCGTTGCAGCGGGCGGGGCTTGGTGAGTTATTACGTCAACTCCCTGCCGGATTAGACACGCAGGTCGGTGAGCGTGGGGTTGGCCTTTCCGGCGGTCAGTCGCAGCGTCTTTCGCTAGCACGGGTCTATCTGAGCAAGGCTCCACTGGTCTTATTAGATGAACCAACGGCGAACCTGGATGCCGCCACTGAGCAGGCCGTTATTCAAGCGTTATTAGCGTGGGCTAGAGAAGGACGAACGCTTGTGATCGCGACGCATCACCCTGCTGTGGTAGCGGTTGCTAACCGCCATTTTATGTGTGACTCAGGTCAACTCGTTGAGGTTGTCTCATGAAGCAGCTTTATCACGATATGAAGCCGTGGTTGCTGATACTGCTGCGGCGACGTCAGCATTTTGTCATAGGGGCGCTGTTGGTTTGGATAACGCTTCTGGCAGGCTTGTCGCTGCTGGGGCTATCGGGTTGGTTTATAGCTGCTTGTGCCCTGGCTGGCATTGCGCTGGCGGCGGGGCTACCTTCGATGCTGGATATCTATGTCCCTGGCGGTGGGATCCGCTTCTTCGCACTACTGCGTACGGTCGCCCGCTATGCCGAGCGACTTTACAACCATAACACCGTGCTAACGCTATTGGCTGATTTGCGCTACCGCGTGTTTGGTGACTTGACACGACTAGATGAAACAGCACTCAAGCGACGTCGTGCCAGTGAGTGGCTGAGCCGCTTAACGGCGGACATCGATACGCTTGATAATCTTTATCTACGATTACTGGTTCCGCCGTTTGTCGGGCTGCTGTGCATATTAGTCGTGTCGGGGTTTATCGCTATTTGGTTGCCCGTCATCGGTGCTGTCACTGCGCTCGTGCTTAGCCTTCTATGGTTGGTTGTTACATTAGGCTATGGCTGGTTTGGTTTTGCCAACAGTTATCAGCAGGTTAACGATCAAGATGAGCTGCGTCGTTTAGTGCTTGACCAAGTACAAGCCTCGGCTGAATTGATGAGTTACCAAACCAACGACTGGTATCGCGCAAGGGTTGATCAGCACGAAATGAGGGCGCTCAGTAATCAGCGTCAGCTGGCGCATAAGTCAGCTATCGGTAATGCAATTGTAGCGGCCGTTACTGGAATGCTAGTGGTAGGTGTTTTATGGCTAGGTAGCTTTACGCTAGCAGCGGGACACGTGGCGGGTCCCATTTTGGTGATGGCGGTGATCGCGGTACTGGGTATGAATGAAGTGTTTACGACATTACCAGCTGCTTTCCTCAGAGCAGGTGCTAGCTATGGTGCCGCTCAGCGGCTTAACGGTTTATCAGCCGCGGCGAAAGACGTTGTTATGCTGAATTTGCCTGATACCTCGTGCGGGCATCAAGTAGTGTTTCAGCACGTTTCGTTTCATTACCCAGACGCGGCTTACTCAGTTCTATCGGACATTACATTTACCGTGCCTGCTGGCGAGCGAGCGGTAATCACTGGTGTGTCAGGAGCGGGTAAGTCAACGTTAGCAAGTTTAACAATGGGTAGAATCTCACCCACCCAGGGCAGTGTCGCTATAGCAGGCAACGCGCCAAGTCACCTGATGCCTGAAAATCGTGCTGAACATTTTGCCTACCTCACTCAGCAAGTTGACCTTTTTGATGGCACATTGGCAGATAACCTACGTGTTGCTAACCCTGATGCTAACGATACTCAGCTTTGGGAGGCGCTGTCACAAGTGGGATTGGATCGTTGGGTGCGCCACCAGCCTGGGAAGCTGACTACTCAAGTTGGTGAAAAAGGGCAGCAGCTTTCCGGTGGGCAGGCTAGGCGAGTCGCTTTGGCTCGCCTTATGCTTTGTGACCCCGCGGTAGTACTGTTAGACGAGCCCTTTGCAGGTGTAGATCAATTTACCGCTCAGCATATCGCTAGATCGTTAGATAGCTGGCTGATCGGACGTACCGTTATTTACTTTGTCCACCAAGTGGAAGATGCCTCGCTGCTGCCGAAGGTCGAATACTGCTGGAGACTTGCTGAGGGAGGATTAATTACGGATACTCTTGATTATATTGGTAATAACTAACTTTAATGTCAGGAGTCTCCCATGCTTGAATTTCTTCGCCGGCTACCCAAGGTAGAGCTCCATTTACACATTGAAGGGTCACTTGAGCCGGAGCTAATGTTTGAGCTTGCCAGTCGTAATTGTATTGAGCTTCCTTATGCCACGGTAGAAGAAGCAAAAGCAGCCTATGAATTTGATGATTTACAAGGGTTTTTAAACCTTTACTACCAAGGCATGAATGTACTGCGTACAGAGCAGGATTTTTATGACTTGGCTATGGACTACTTCAAGCGCGCAAGAGAAGAGGGGGTGGTGCATATTGATATGCACTTCGATCCGCAAGCCCATATTCAGCGTGGCGTTTCCCTAGACGTAGTGATGTCGGGGTTGCTGAGCGCTAAGCATGATGCTGAGACGTCGCTTGATTTGTCGGTTGGTATGATTATGGCCTTCTTGCGTGATCGTCCCGCAGAAGAAGCGCTTCAAGTGCTTGAGCAGGCGGCACCGTACTGGAAGTCTCTAGATGCGATTGGACTTGATAGCGCAGAGCATAATAATCCTCCTATTAAGTTCCAGGCAGTATTTGCGCGAGCAAAAGAGATTGGCTTAGTCCGCGTCGCTCATGCTGGAGAAGAGGGACCCGCCGACTACATAGTTCAAGCGCTTGACGTACTTGATGTGCAGCGTATTGATCATGGTGTTCGCTGTCTTGAAAGTGAACGTGTGGTACAGCGCCTACGTGATGAACAAATCGTATTAACGGTATGCCCTCTCTCAAATGTAAGTTTGAAAGTCGTTGATCAGCTGCGTTTTCACCCGCTCCCCAAGTTGCTTGAGGAGGGGCTTAAGGTGACGATTAGCTCTGATGATCCAGCCTACTTTGGCGGCGGGTTGCTAACTAACCACATTGCATGTGCAGAAGCATTCGGTTGGGGGGCAGATGTCTTTCGTTTACTAAACCTCAATGCTATTGAGGAAGCATTTACAAGTGACGAGCGGCGTAAAGAGCTTATACAGCGTCTCGAGAAGGCATAATGACTACCTTGAGCCCACCAGTATCACGCTGGTAGGCTCAAGGTGGCTACCTTTATTTATGGTAGTGCTGGTACTTCAAAGTCAGGCATTTTTCCTGTCAGCGTGTGTAAAAAAGCAGTGATATCATTAATTGTGCTGTCATCAAACTCACGGCCGAGCATTTCTTGCCCCATGATGGCGACAGCTTCTTCCAGTGTCTCTGTAGCGCCATTATTCATATAGGGGTAGGTAACACCGACATTGCGCAGAGTTGGGGTACGGAAGCGATATTTGTCTGCTTCTTCACCCGTGACTACATAGCGTCCTAAGTCAGTGGAGCCAGGAACCTGAATAGCATGGAATTGGCTATCTGTTAGGTTTGCTCCCCGGTGGCAAGCTATGCACCCATTATCGACGAAGGCGACCATGCCTTCTTTTGCTTGATCGCTAATAGCATTTTGATCTCCTTGCAAGTAGCGATCAAAAGGTGAGTCCGGCGTATTCAGTGTTCGCTGAAATGCAGCCAGTGCCTGTGCGAGATTTTTGGCACTTATTGGGTCACTTTCTCCAGGATAAGCGTCAGAGAATTTTTCTTGATAAAGCTCAAACTCAGCTAAGCGTTCAAGGGCATGTTCCAACTGCATTGCCATCTCGACATCCGCTTCAATGGGACCTAGTGCTTGGCCTTCTAGGTCAGGTTCTCGACCATCCCAGAATTGAGACTCCAAGAAACCGCTGTTGAGAACAGTAGGGGTATTGCGCTCACCCACTTGGCCGTTATGGCCAACTGCCCGAGGAATACGATCAGACCACCCCAGGGCAGGGTTGTGGCAAGTTGCGCAACTGATAACACCGCTTGCCGATATTCTTGGTTCAAAAAACAGCATGTTGCCCAAGTGTACCTTCTCATCTGTCTGCGGATTTTCAGCAGGCAGAGGTGGTAAATGTGGCAACGGCTCAAAACGATCACGGTAACTTGCTAGCTCATCGTCAGCCATTGCTGGGCTTGTTGCCAGTAGTAGTGAAGCTCCTGCTACATATAGAGTATTACGTGCTGTTTTCATTGAGCCCTCTCCCGAATGACTGGACTGGTCAGTATTTTGGAATCACTGATTTTTAAATTATTGGTATTGACGGTCTGCTGCTAAAACCAGTCTAAAAAATTTAGATTTACTGATGATTGCGCCAGGTCAAGTTGGAGTGGTTTCACATTCATCTCTCCGTCCACGGCCCCTGGATGAAGAAGAGAAAAAAGTTATTGACGCACTGATTTAAATGCGTAAAATACGCCCCACATCGAACGGCAACGCCAATCGATAGCTCTTTAACAATTTGATCAGGTAATTCATGTGGGCGCTTGCCGATGAGGGTGATAAATCACCAAATATCAAGGCAAGCGGTCATGACAATGTAAATTGAAATGAATTCGTTTGAACCTT
>NZ_JACCDD010000007.1 GCF_013415115.1 Vreelandella zhaodongensis
AGCGAGATAACGTTGCTTTCTTTTAAACTCTCTTAACTTCCTGACAAACCGAAGGTTTTTACCTTCAATCACCGCTGGTAACGCTGTGCGTCCCCGGCAGCGGATGCGTACTTTACGGATTCGCCGCCGTCTTGGCAAGGGCTATTTGAAAATAACTGTGAATAAAAATTCAAACAAGCGTCACGCGAGCGTAGCGCTTCTTACCCGCCTGGATAACATAGGCGTTACCCGTTGCCAGCATCGTGTCCTGGGCAACGACGTCGCCATCTACTTTTACGCTACCGTTTTTCAGCATGTCTTTGGCTTGGGCACTGTTCTTGGTAAGACCAGAGCGGTTGAGCACTGCCGCAATGGGCGCCTGATCATTACCTTCGAAATCCACCTCCACTTCAGGCAGGTCTTCCGGCAGTTCGCCTTCCGCTAGCTGATTACCCGCAGACTTGTGCGCATTAGCGGCCGCTTCATCACCGTGGTAACGAGCAATCAGCTCACGAGCCAATTCCATTTTGACGTCGCGCGGGTTCGCTCCCTGCTCAACGCCCTGCTTAAGCGCATCGATCTCTTCGTTGGATTTCAAAGAGAGTAGCTCAAAGTAACGCCACATTAAGCTATCCGGCATAGACACCAGCTTATTGAACATAGAGCCCGGCGCTTCATCGACACCAACATAGTTGCCCAACGACTTGGACATCTTCTGCACGCCGTCAAGACCTTCGAGCAACGGCATGGTAATCACGACCTGAGGCTCTTGACCGAAATGCTTTTGAATTTCGCGGCCCATTAACAGATTGAATTTCTGATCGGTGCCACCCAGCTCAACATCTGCCTCCAGCGCTACTGAGTCGTAACCTTGCACAAGCGGGTAAAGGAATTCGTGAATCGCGATGGACTGGTTGGCTTTATAACGCTTTTCAAAGTCATCGCGCTCCAACATACGAGCCACCGTACTTTGCGCGGCTAACTCAATCATTTTGGCCGCAGTGAGCTCACCAAACCACTCAGCGTTAAAGCGCACCTCAGTCTTCTCAGGATCGAGGATTTTAAACACCTGCTCTTTATAGGTTTCGGCGTTGGCTTTTACATCAGCCTCAGTGAGCGGCTTGCGTGTAACGTTTTTGCCGGTCGGGTCACCAATTCTCCCTGTAAAATCCCCAATCAGAAAAATAACCGTATGGCCAAGATCCTGAAACTGACGCATTTTCGTTAGCAATACACTATGGCCGAGGTGCAAATCAGGTGCTGTCGGGTCAAACCCTGCTTTAATACGCAGCTTACGGCCAGACGCCAGCTTTTTCTTTAGCTCATCCTCTACCAGGATTTCATGCGTGCCTCGCGACAGTAGTGCTAACGCCTGATCTACCTCACTCATTGCCACTCTCTCCATGTAATATATGCCGTTATAGGCGTCAGATATTGAATAGCGGGGATGTTACCATGCCCTATCGCCTTGGTTGAGCCTTCAACACGTTTTGGATGAGTCGCTTTATGAAAACATCCCCCCCTATGTCACCGTCGTATTATGTTGGCTTAATGTCGGGCACCAGCCTGGACGGCATCGATGCCGCTCTGGTTGCTATAGCGCCCCACTCGCCACCTGAGCTAATTGCCACTCATGTATCGCCGATGCCCCAGTCGCTTCATAACCTACTGCTGAACCTGTGTCACGCCGAGCAGGTCAACTTTGCAGAGCTTGCAGAAGCCGAAAGCGCGTTTTGCCAGCTACAAGCAAACGCCGTGAAAGCACTACTGATCCAAGAGGGTGTCACCGCCGAGCAAATTCACGCTATCGGTAGCCACGGGCAGACCATAGAGCATGCTCCTGACGGCCATAATGGAGGCCCCGCCTATACACTGCAGCTTGACAACCCGAGCCTACTAGCCGAGTTAACCGGCTGCACCGTGGTCGCCGACTTTCGTCGACGGGACTTAGCCGCAGGCGGCCAAGCAGCACCGCTAGCACCGGCATTTCATCAGGCATTGTTTGGCCATCAAGGCGGCGAGCAGCTTGTGTTAAACCTAGGGGGCTTTGCGAATGTAACGTGGCTACCCAGTAACGCTGTGGCTCAGGTAATCGGTTTTGATACAGGGCCCGCCAATGTACTGTTAGATGCTTGGTTTTCAAAACACCACAACGGACGCTTTGACCAAAATGGCACATGGGCTGCTGGTGGGCAGATCGATCAAACACTTTTACAACAACTACTTAACGAGCCGTTTTTCCATCAACCACCGCCGCGCAGTACGGGGCGCGAGCTATTTCATTTGGCGTGGTTAGAAAACAAGCTAACGGGTGATGAGTCAGCTGAAGATGTGCAAGCAACATTAGTAGAGCTAACAGCCATCAGCGTTGCCCAAGGAATTCAGCAGCTACCATCAAGACACAACGAAGTGACCTTAATTGTCTGTGGCGGCGGTGCCCATAACACTTATTTAATGGCGAGGCTCGCTGTGCAGCTACCCAAGGCGATATTTAAATCTCCTGCCGACCTAGGGTGGCCCGAAGACTGGATTGAAGCAGGTGCTTTTGCCTGGCTTGCCCATCAGCGCTTACACAACCTGCCCGGCAACCTACCTTCAGTTACCGGCGCCAGCGGGCTGCGAGTGCTTGGAGGTATTTACGCCCCTTAATTTATATTAGCAGCACGCATGGTAGGTAGATTAAGCCAACCACCAGCAACATCAGCACGTATTATGGATGGAAAACCGGCAGAATAAGGGGCATATCATATGCATTCTACTTTGCCGAGCATACCGGCAGTTCGGTAATATCCATCTCTCATTTTCCAGCTGCAGCAAGGTGCTTGAGCATGACAGACATCGCACTTGAGGAGTCACTCGTCCAGGCTCGCGAACGCCTGATGAATGCGCTAGAAAGGGCGAAACGCCCATTTGATAGCGCTGCGCTGCTGGCGGTTAGCAAAACCAAACCTGCGTCGATGGTTCGTCAAGCCTGGCAGCATGGGCAGCGTGAATTCGGCGAGAACTATCTTCAGGAAGCCCTGGAAAAACAAGCCGAACTGGCCGACCTAGACGGTATTGTTTGGCATTTCATTGGCCCACTACAGTCGAACAAAACCCGTGCGGCAGCGGAGAACTTTGCTTGGGTACATAGCGTTGACCGCTTAAAAATAGCCACGCGACTCAGCGAGCAGCGCCCAACGCACTTACCACCGCTCAATATTTGTTTGCAGGTCAATATTAGCCGCGAGGCCTCCAAGTCGGGCGTTCTACCTGAAGAGGCCGTGACGCTGGCAAAAGAGGTAGCCGCTATGCCACACCTAGTGCTGCGCGGACTGATGGCAATCCCTGCCCCTGCTAACAACCTTGAAGAACAGCGAACACCATTTGCAGCTCTGCGCCAGCTTCTAGCAGATCTCCAAGCAGCTTTACCTGATGCGCCTCTTGATACGCTGTCTATGGGGATGAGTGACGATTTAGAAGCAGCTGTTTTAGAAGGTGCCACACTGGTACGTTTAGGCACCGCCATTTTTGGCGCACGCACGACTCGCTAACGCTTCGAACTGCGTTTTAACGCTAAACGTTATTGAAGAGTGCAACGACAACTTACATCACGCGCTGCCACACGCAGCTATTTGCAAAAAAGGATGCCCTCATGGCGAGCAAGATCACCTTCATTGGCGCCGGAAATATGGCCAGCGCCATTATCGGCGGCCTCATCGATAGCGGTGTTTCCCCCAGCGATATCACTGCCACCGCACCGAACGAAAACGAGCTAGCGCCACTCAATGCACGCTTAGGCATTAATACCCATACCGATAACAATGAAGCGGTAGCCAACGCCGATGTAGTAGTGCTGGCTGTCAAACCACAGATTATGCGCGGCGTGTGCGAAGCAATGCGGGATAACGTGCAACAGCAGTCACCGCTTATTATTTCCATTGCGGCGGGCCTCGATGCTGCCACCATTGATCAATGGCTAGGCGGTAATAACGCCCTGGTGCGCTGCATGCCTAATACACCTTCATTGGTCGGTATCGGTGCTAGCGGCTTATATGCCAACAGCGCGGTTAGCGATGAACAACGCACACTAGCAACACAGCTTATGGAAGCGGTTGGCATTGTAGAGTGGGTTGAAGAAGAGGGGCTATTAGATGCGATCACCGCTGTATCAGGTAGCGCACCGGCTTACTTCTTTTTAATGTTTGAAGCGATGGAAGAAGCTGCGGTTAAGCTCGGCCTGCCTGCGGCTACCGCCCGCCGCCTTGCCATTCAAACGGCATTAGGTGCTGCCACCATGGCTCAGCGAAGCGACAAAGACCCCGCCACGCTCAAGAAAAATGTCATGTCGCCAGGGGGAACAACAGAGCGAGCCATTCAGCACATGGAAGATGCGCAGCTTCGCGCTACCATTGCAGACGCCATGCAAGCCTGCGCCCAGCGCGCAGAAGCAATGTCCAAAGAACTTAGCGCAAACTAATTACGTAATTTCGCAACGGAGACGCAGAAATGGGCAGTCAAGTGGGCAGCGCCGGATTAATGTTAGTTAACACATTGATCAACATTTACTTATTCTTATTGATGCTGCGCTTCTTGCTGCAGGCGTCAAGGGCCGATTATTACAATCCGCTTAGTCAATCGGTCGTTAAAATCACCCAACCTGTGGTCGGGCTCTTCCAAGGCTTCTTAGGCCCAGTCGCTGGGCGCTTTGACCTTGCTACGTTAGCAGCAGGTTTTGTGCTTAAAGTCGTCAGCATGGTCGCTATTTTTATGGTCGTTGGCGTTGGCATACCGCCGATGACAGGGCTGCTGATTGCCGGTGTTGCCGCCCTAGCCAACGCTATTCTCAAGATTTACTTCTTTGCTCTGATCGTGATGATCATTTTGAGCTGGGTCGCTCCGAACGCTAGCCACCCCGGCGCTCTGCTAGTCATGCAATTGGTCGAGCCTATCATGGCACCTGTGCGGAAAGTTATTCCGCCACTTGGCATGATCGATCTATCGCCCATCGTCGTATTCATTGCCATTAACGTGGTGGATGGATTAGTTGTGGGATCGTTGATCCGCGCTGCGGGCATCTCCGGCGCACTCGTTGGCCTGTAGCTTCGCTGCTTTTCCAGGGCTTATTCTTAGCAGGACTTATTCTTAGCAGGACGCGCGCTTTCGATGCCAGATTCAGACACGCTTGCTTTTGCTGATCGACCGACGGACTCCGTTGGCTTGGTCACGCCTCACATTACTAAGTTTGACACGCCGCTCCCACTTGCCTGCGGCAAGGTGCTGCCTGAGTACGAGCTTATCTACGAAACCTACGGCACGTTGAACGCAGATCGTAGCAATGCCGTACTGATTTGCCATGCACTATCTGGGCACCATCATGCGGCGGGCTACCACGGAGCCGAAGACCGCAAACCTGGGTGGTGGGATGCTCACATTGGCCCTGGAAAATCCATCGACACCAACCGTTTTTTTGTGGTGTCGCTGAATAACCTGGGCGGCTGCCATGGAAGCACAGGGCCGGTGAGCCATAACCCTGAAACAGGCCGCCAGTGGGGCCCTGACTTCCCAATGGTGACCGTCAGTGACTGGGTAGTTAGCCAAGCGCGCCTCGCTGATCACTTAGGCATTGAACGCTGGGCAGCAGCGGTAGGTGGCAGCCTGGGGGGTATGCAGGTACTGCAGTGGACCATGGTCTATCCTGAGCGCGTTGCCAATGCGGTAGTCATTGCAGCCACTCCCCGGCTTTCCGCACAGAACATTGCCTTTAACGAGGTCGCTCGTCAGGCGATCCGTTCGGATCCTGAGTTCTTCGATGGCTGGTACGCCGAACACGATACCGTACCTAAACGTGGGCTGAAGCTAGCGCGGATGGTGGGCCATATCACCTACCTGTCAGAAGATGCGATGGGCAGTAAGTTTGGTCGTGACTTACGTAGTAACGATCTAAATTTTGGTTTTGATGTCGAATTCCAAGTGGAGTCTTACCTGCGCTATCAAGGTGACACGTTCTCTACCGCCTTCGACGCCAACACCTATCTGCTAATGACCAAGGCGCTTGATTATTTCGACCCAGCAGCCGCCCACGCAGGTGACCTAGCCAGCGCACTTGCGCCAGCCCAGTGCCCCTTTTTAATTGTTAGCTTTACGACCGACTGGCGCTTTCCTCCATCTCGTTCACGAGAACTTGTCGACGCGCTCACGCGTGCGGGAAAATCCGTTAGCTATGCCAACATCGACTCCCCTCACGGACACGATGCGTTCTTACTACCTGAACCGCGCTACAAAGCACTGTTTGGCGCATTTATGCGTCGCGTTGCCCGCGAGTTGAGGATCGATGAAAAGGGTAAGGAGGAAACACCGGATGCGCGCTGACCTTGAATTAATTTACGACTGGGTGCCACAGGGGGCTCATATACTCGACCTAGCGTGTGGTGACGGCGCACTGCTAGAGCGCCTTGCTCAGGAAAAAAATGTCTCTGGATATGGTTTAGAAATCGACCCTGAAGGTATCACCCAATGTGTTGCGCGTGGCGTTAATGTGATTGAGCATAACCTGGATGACGGGCTGGGCAGTTTTTGTGACAACAGCTACGACCAAGTCATTATGACACAGGCGCTACAAGCCCTGCGCCGACCCGATAAAATGCTCGATGAAATGCTCCGCGTCGCCGAAGAGGGCATTATTACGTTCCCCAATTTCGCTTACTGGCGTCATCGTGTCCATCTTGGGCTGCGAGGCTATATGCCGGTATCTAAATCCCTGCCCCATGCGTGGTATGACACACCGAATATTCACCTATCAACCTTTAACGACTTCGAACACTTGTGCCGTGAGAAAGGCCTAGTGATCGTTGATCGGGCAGTAGGTGTTGGCGATCACAAAGGGCACTGGACATCAAAATGGTGGCCCAACTTATTTGGCGAAATTGCTATTTTTAGAGTTCGTCGCCGCTAGAATAGCGGCATAGACCAAGCACCAGGAGGAGCACCTCATGTTACGTCGCCTGCTTTTTAGCCTGCCCCTAATAGCAACACTGCTTGGCATCACTAGCGCTAAGGCTGAGCAGTTTGTCCGCGTTGACAACTACGAGATTCATTACAGCGCGGTGAGCACAGGGTTCTTAACGCCCGAGGTGGCCCAAGCACATAACATTCAGCGTAGCGCCAACCGTGGCTTGGTCAATGTCAGCGTGCGCGAGCGCATGGAGGACGATAGCACTCGCCCCGTGAACGCAGGCATACAAGGCTATGTTAGCGGCCTTACCGGCACCCAAGAGCCGCTTGCCTTTCGCACCGTGCATGATGGAGACGCTACCTACCACTTAGCACCGTTCACCCTGCGCCATGACGAAGCAATGCGCTTTGAGCTCGACGTTCGCTATGATCGAAATGAGGCGCCTGAATCGGTTAACTTCATGCAACGCTTCTACATCGAGCACTAAACCCGCACCGGTAGCGCTCGCGCCAATCGCACCGCTACCGGCGCATCGGCCCGCCACTCAAGAATAATGCCATAAGCCAGCACCTCCACCCCCGCGGTGACCGCCTCAGCTAGCGCGGCCGCATATACTGGATCGATATGGGCCGCGGGGGCCACATCGTCGATTCCTTCATGAGCCACGCAAAACAGCAGCACTGCCCTTTCCCCCTGCTGGGCGAGCGCTGTTAACGCCTGTAGGTGCTTTGTCCCTCTCGCACTCACCGAGTCTGGAAAATAGCCGCGTCCGTCAGCCTCTTTCAAGGTGGCCTGCTTTACTTCGATATAGGCTGCGCCCTTATCAGGATCATCGAGACGGAAATCAAGCCGAGCGGCGCTAACGCTCACCTCCCTCTTGAGGGTTTGGTAGCCTGCCAGCGGCGCAATATCGCCCGCCAAGATAGCGGCCTCTACGATACGATTGGCCCGCCCAGTGTTAACCGAGGCCAATGCTTGAGACCCATCCGGCTGCGGTAGCTCAATCCACTCCCACGTCCAGGCCAGCTTGCGCTTAGGGTTGTCACTGGGAGAGAGCCATACTCGACAACCAGGGACGTTGACCGCTTTCATTGACCCCGTATTAGGACAGTGGGCAACGACTTCCTCACCACTATCTAGCCGCACATCTGCCAAAAAGCGTTTATAACGACGCAGCAGCACGCCTGGCACCAGGCTGGGATAGCTTGTCATTGTCGGCTCACGAAGCGGGCAATACGCGTGACGGCTTCTTGCAGCCGTTCTACGTCGTTGGTGAAGGCAATGCGTACGTGATGCTCGCCGCCTACAACGGCAAAATCAATACCGGGGGTAATCGCTACATTCTCTTCAATCAGCAATCGTTCACAGAACGCCTGGCTGTCACGGCTGTAGCGAGAAATATCCAGCCAAAGATAAAACGCCCCCTGGGGCGGCAGGTCCGGCGCAAGCCCTAGCTGTGCTAACCCATCTAGCAGTACTTGGCGGCGCTGTTTGAGCGTCGCTCGGCGGGTTTCAAGGATATCTCGACACTCGGGGGTGAAAGCGGCCAGCGCTGCGTACTGAGAGGGGGTAGGAGCCGCCAAAAAGACGTTTTGCGCCAGTCTGGTTAAGGGTTCAACCGCATGCTCCGGTGCAACCAGCCAACCCAAGCGCCAGCCAGTCATGCCAAAATACTTAGAGAAGCTGTTGACCACAAAGGCTTGGTCGGAAAGCGATGTCGCCGATAACGGTACATCGTCATAATTTAGGCCTTGGTAGATCTCATCGACAATCACCTCACCACCTTTGGATGATACGGTGTTGAAGACAGCCTGCAGGGCATCTGCACTCAGCGTATGCCCTGTCGGATTAGAGGGGGACGCCAACATGGCTAATCGTGTACGGGCCTGCCAGTGCTGCTCTATCAATGGTGCGGTTAACTGCCAGCCACTGTGGCGCCCCACAGGAACAGCATCGACGTCTGCGCCAGCTAAAGCCATAAAGTGACGATTGCAGGGGTAGTTAGGATCCGCCATCAGCACCCGGTCGCCGGTTTCTACCAAAAGCTGACTGGCCAGTAGCAATGCGCCAGAAGCCCCTGGGGTTACCAGAATCCGTGCAGGGTCAACAGAGGCATTAAAATGCTCAGCGTAGTGGCACGAAATTGCTTCTCGCAGCGAAGCCAAACCTGCCGCTGGCGTATAGCGTGTTTTTCCCGTGGCCAGGGCTTGCTGCCCAGCCGCCACAATCGGCGCTGGCGTCGCAAAATCAGGCTCACCGACCTCCAGATGAATCACATCGTGACCTTCCGCCTCGCGGGCCTGGGCCATTTCTAACAAATGCATTACGCGAAAAGGCGCAACGTGACTCACACGCGAATTCCAGGCCATAACGGCTCCTTCAAACCTAGCGGTAACAAAAACATGACGCAGGTCGCATAAGCGGCAAGACCATGGTCGAAAAAACACTATTATGCTTGCAACGCACCTAATTTTCAGCTAAACAAGCATCCCTTTAGCGTGGCATTTTGAGACACGCTCATGGTCGATCTGCAGTCACATACGTAAGGGGCACTCCCATGCCAGTAGCGGAAAAGAAATCGGAAGCGTCCAAATCCTTCACCCCGTATGAAGCGGCACCGGGTGAAGAGTATATGAACGAGAAGCAGCTAGCGCACTTCCGCCAGCTGCTTCTGGACTGGAAACAAGACCTCATGGAAGAGGTGGATCGTACCGTACGCCACCTACAGGAAGACGCTAATAACTACGCTGACCCCGCCGACCGCGCCACCCAGGAGGAGGGCTTCAGCCTCGAGCTGCGCACACGGGATCGAGAGCGTAAATTGCTGAAAAAAATTAATGAAACCATCGAAAAAATCGATGACGACGACTACGGTTTTTGCGAAGCGTGTGGCGTCGAGATAGGCATCCGTCGCCTCGAGGCGCGCCCTACCGCCACGCTGTGCGTTGACTGCAAAACGCTGGCAGAACTGAAAGAGAAACAGCTCGGCGGCTAATCGTTGGCGCTAGTGCGCTGTACGCAATGGCGACATCCGGGCACCCTTGAGGTGCCCGTTTTTGTTTGCTATGTCACTGCATTAAGCCGCGCGACTTAACCAACTTTTCTTGCAACATTGACTCATCGTTACTGGTTGCCATGACCCATACCCTTCGCTACCGAGGACGCTTTGCCCCCACCCCCTCAGGCCCGTTGCACCTTGGCTCACTGGTTGCCGCCTTGGGCAGCTTTGTCGATGCCCATGCCGCTGGTGGCCAATGGCTGGTGCGCATTGAAGATATCGACCCACCCCGCTGCCCTGAAGGCGCAGCCGATACGATTCTGCGCCAACTAGAAGCGTTTGGGCTTCACTGGGATGAAGAGATTCGCTGGCAGCATCACCGCCATGAGGCTTATCAGCAAGCCCTGGACCAATTAGCTGCCAAAGGGTTAGCGTATCCGTGTAGCTGTTCGCGCAAACAGTGGCAGGCATTTTCGGTCTACCCTGGCTGGTGCCGCGATGGGCTAAGTGATACCACAAAGCCGGTTGCCTGGCGGCTGCGCAGCGACTTGGCCAAGCGCCCCATTGACTGGCAAGACAGGCTTTTTGGGTTTCAGCAGTTCGACCCCGAGGTACTCGGCGATGTTGTCTTGAAACGCAAAGACAACCTCTGGGCCTACCAGCTTGCGGTGGTGGTCGATGATGCCGAGCAAGGCATTACCGACATCGTACGCGGCTTTGATTTACTGGATAACACGCCTTGGCAGTGCCAGTTACAAACAGCGCTTGACCTACCCACTCCCCGCTACCTGCACCTGCCACTGGTAGTCTCCAATGACGGACAAAAACTCTCCAAGCAAAACAAGGCACCCGCATTGAAGGAAAACGCTGACGGCATTCGTCACCAACTGTTTCAAGCACTGCAACTGCTTGACCTAGCGCCACCCGATGCACTTGCCCAAGAGCCGCCCGAAACACAGCTAAACTGGGCAATTGCACACTGGTCGGTTGAACACCTCGTCGCCACCTCCCACCGCACCTTTCAGCCAGAGCCTTAATATGTACGTTTATCGAATTATGCTGTTTCTGGTATTTGGGGGTTACCTGCTCTCGCCCCTGTTGATGAACGGCTGGGGCGACCCTAACGTTGCTTGGTATCGCCCATTTGCTATTTGGGGTGGCCTGATTGCCCTCACGCTTTGGCTTGAGCAGAAGAGGAAATTGGATGAGCGTTGAGCTTTTTGGGGTGCTCCTGCTAGGTTTGGGCTACCTAGCCTTATTGTTTGGCTGCGGCACGGCGGTAGAACGTGGCTGGGTGCCCGTACGCATAACACGCCACCCTATTGTGTACACCCTGGCACTGGGCGTCTATGCCAGCGCCTGGGCTATTTATGGAAGCATTGAACTCGCCGCCCAGGCAGGGTTTGGGTATTTAGCTTACTACCTTGGCGCAGCAGGTGCCTTTTTACTGGCACCGGTACTGCTCGTGCCTATTCAACGCATCACTCGCACCTATCAGCTCTCCTCATTAGCGGATCTCTTTGCGTTTCGCTACCGCTCTCGCTGGGCCGGCACACTCGTCACGCTGATCAGCCTACTAGCCGTGATGCCGCTGCTCGGCATTCAAGTGCAAACCTTAAGCGATGCCATATATCTGCTCACTGGCAGCCGCTATAGCGCCGGTGTCGCTTTACTGTTTTGCGCCGTCATTGCCGCCTGCGCGGTGCATTTTGGGGCACGCCACAACCACCGGTACCGACACGATACGCTGCTTAGCGTGATTGCCTTTGAGTCAATCATCAAACTGCTTGCCATGCTGGGGCTTGGTGCCATTGCTTTATGGTGGGTGTTTGACGGCCCCCAAGACCTACAGCGTTGGCTGGAGGGTCCTGGAGCTGTCGCCCAGGCTGCCACACCTAAGCTGGAAGCCCCTCAGTGGCGCACACTGCTACTGTTATTTTTTGCCGCCGCCTTCATGATGCCGCACCTGTTTCAAATTACCTTTGCTGAGAACCTCTCTCGCCACACCCTCCTTCAAGCCAGTTGGACGCTACCGCTTTTTTTATTGCTGATGGCACTGCCGGTACCGCTGATTTGGTGGGCTACCCAATCAACCAACGATTCTATCCCTGTGGCCGCTTATGCTGCTTTTCTCATGTCGGAACATTGGTGGGTAGGTGCCCTGGCCTTCATCGGCGGGCTGGCAGCAGCAAGCGGCACAATGATGATGATCGCGTTAGCCCTCTCTGGCATGGTACTGAACCACGTGGTCTTGGTGGCCCATCCACCAGAAGCACGCAGCGACCTCTACGGGTGGTTACTGTGGCTAAGGCGTGGCTTGGTGGTCGCTGTGGTTGCCAGCGGATGGCTATTTGCTGAAAGCGTTGGCCGCTACCATTCGCTGACAAGCCTAGGGCTCGCCGCGTTTGTCGGTATGGCGCAGTGCCTACCCGGCATGCTCGCACTACTCTACTGGCCAGGCGCGAACCGCAAGGGCATGGTGACAGGGCTAATAGGCGGCATCATCATCTGGCTGTGGGGATTGTGGTTACCCCTGCTGTTCGACATTACAATGCCCAGGTTACCGTTTATTCCGTTAATGCCCGCGGATTCACCAACCTGGTACAACATCACACTGATTTCTCTCGCAGTGAATATTGTGCTGCTGATTGTGGTGTCACTGTTCACCCGACTTTCGGAAGGCGAACGATCCGCTGCGGAAGCCTGTTCTGTCGATGCGGTTATCCGCTCAAAGCGTTTACCCCTGGAAGCCGCGACCGCTGGAGATTTTCCGGCGTATCTCGCCCAAGCACTTGGGGAGGAAGCCGCCAGCCGTGAAGTCGACCGAGCGCTGCAGGCCATGAACCTGACCCCACAAGAACGCCGCCCCTATGCACTGCGCCGTCTACGTGACCGCATTCAGGCTAATTTATCCGGTTTAATGGGGCCGTCCGTTGCACGGGATATTGTCGATCGTTACTTGCCCTACCGCCATGATGATGCGCCAGTCACAGACGATATTCATTTTGTTGAAAGCCGCCTTGAAGCTTATCGCTCTCGGCTCACGGGGCTTGCACGTGAACTAGACGGATTACGGCGCCACCACCGACAAACGCTTGCTTACTTACCGGTAGGCCTGTGTGTGTTAGGCGATGACGACGAACTATTAATGTGGAACCAAGCGCTATCACAGCTTTCGGGCATTAGTGGCGAAAGCGTGATTGGTTCGCGTCGTGACAGCCTGCCAGCCCCGTGGCCCGGTTTACTAGGTAGCGTACTGAATGCCACGCACACACCACTGTACAAACAAGCGGTATCGCTGCATGGCAAAGACTACTTTCTCACCCTTCACCAAGCAGTGCTAAGCGGCCATGACAGCCGAGGTGGTAGCGTAATTTTGGTGGAAGACCACACTGAAATGAAGTGGCTAGAAGATGAGTTGGTACATGCCGCTCGCTTAGCTTCTATTGGCCAGCTCGCCGCAGGAGTTGCCCATGAAATCGGCAACCCGATTACAGGCATCTCATCACTGGCGCAAAACTTACGCTACGATACCGATGACCCAGCGCTGCTGGAAACGGCCGACCAGATTCAACAACTGACCCAGCGTGTCACCAAGATTGTTAACTCACTGGTCGGCTTTGCCCATGGCGGCCGACAGACCCTGCCACTGCCAACGTCACCGGCCGCACTTAAGACGATTAGCGAAGACGCCTTACACTTGATCCATTTAGCGCGTTCGGGGGAGGATGTAAGCTTTACCAATGACTGTCCGGATGACATCGTAGTGCTTGGCGACGCTCAGCGATTAACCCAAGTCATGGTCAACTTACTGAGCAACGCCAAAGATGCCTGTGACGCTCAGGGCACGGTTCAGATTGAGGCAGGCAAGCAAGCAAGCCACGCTTGGTGGCGAGTTATCGATGATGGTCACGGCATTGATCCAAGCGTGAAACACCGTCTTTTCGAGCCGTTCACCACGACTAAGCCCGCGGGTCAAGGAACGGGGCTTGGGCTCTCGTTGGCCTACCAAATTATCAATGAGCACCACGGCAAGATAGAGGTTGCGTCACCGCCTCCAGGAAAGCCTCGCGGCACTGCCATTACGCTTTGGCTACCGCTTTACCAACAGGATGATCACCTACCTCATGCCCAGGATACTGATTGTTGAAGATGAAGCGATTATTCGCAGCGCTTTAAAGCGTTTACTCGAACGTCACAACTACACGGTAAGTGAAGCGGCCAGCGCAGAGGAGGCGCGCGCGCTGACCCCTAGCGAGTTTGATCTAGTGATTAGCGACCTGCGATTGCCTGGCGATCCTGGCACTGCCCTAATTGAGGCCGCAGCCCCCGCGCCCGTGCTGATTATGACGAGCTATGCCAGCATGCGCTCGGCCGTCGACGCGCTTAAGCAAGGGGCTGTGGACTATGTCGCCAAGCCATTTGATCACACTGAGCTTTTAGAAACCGTCGAGCGCATCCTGCACAAACAGTCGATGCAGCAAGGCACACCGCCGGACATCACCGATGAGGGGGGTGGACGCCAAACCATGATCGGCGACTGCACCGCCATGCAACAGGTTTATACCCGCATTCGCAAAACAGCACCGGCCGACGTTACCGTTCTGATTCAAGGAGAGTCCGGCACAGGTAAAGAGCTCGTCGCCCGAGCCATTCATCAGCAAAGCAAGCGCGCAAAAGCACCTCTGATTTGTGTGAACTGCGCGGCAATACCGGAAACGCTGATTGAATCAGAACTTTTCGGCCACGAAAAAGGCGCGTTTACCGGCGCTAGCGCTGCTCGAACAGGGTTAGTCGAAGCAGCCGACGGTGGCACTCTGTTTCTAGATGAAATTGGCGAATTACCCTTGGATGCCCAGGCGCGGCTACTACGCGTGCTACAGGAAGGCGAAATCCGCAAAATTGGTTCCGTCGAAACACGTCATGTGGACGTCCGGCTCATCGCCGCCACCCATAGGGACTTGCGCGCACTGTCAAAAAGCGGGGAGTTCCGATTAGACCTCTACTATCGTCTCAACGTTATGCAGATTGAACTGCCACCGCTGCGCGACCGTGAAGAAGACGTATTGAAAATAGCCGACATCCTGCTAGATAAAGCCTGCAAACGCCATGACCGCCAAGGACTTCGCTTGTCACGAGCCTCCCGCCAAGATCTACGCGACTATCCATGGCCAGGTAACGTGCGGGAGCTTGAGAATGCCCTTGAGAGAGGTGTGATTCTCGCCGAAGGACATTTGATTCACCCAGATGACCTAGGCCTTGGCCCTGTTACCAACCGGCCCCACACTCCGGCAGGTAACAGCACCGTGTTAGCCAATGAAGCGTCAGCACCAACAGGAGATGACGACGACCTTTCTCTTGAAGATTATTTCCAGCATTTTGTGTTAGAGCACCAAGACCAAATGAGTGAAACAGAACTGGCTCAAAAGCTGGGAATCAGCCGCAAAAACCTGTGGGAACGCCGCCAACGCCTGGGAATTCCTCGCAAAAAAACGGCCCGCCGCCCAGGCTAGGCGGTAGCGCTACTAGCAGCACAATCTATTTATACACACATTGATAGCAGCGCCTACGACCAACGTCTAATATATTGATTTACATAATAAATATTCAAAAAACGTCACCCAGGCACTGTTACCTTCCCACACAAATCCTCTTAAAAACCGGCCAAAAACGGGTAACACTTTTTATTGACGTTAGTTCCAACACCTATCTCAAAAATCACAACCCACTGAAATTAATAAATTATTAAATGGGTGGCACGGCAGGTGCACTATATCTTGGTAAGAAGAATAAACTGGGCAGCGCGGAAGTCACCAACAAAAACAATATGACACCGCCCCGAACTGAGCCAAAACAAAAACAACACGGCCAGGCAGAGATCATAGTACTAACAAGAACAATAGGCTTGAGTCTCACACCTTGCTAGCGCAAAGCAGAATAAGCGCAGCGAACAATAACAACAGACAGCAAGAGCCCAAAAAGGACGCGACGTACACAAAGAATCTGCTTCCAAATAAAAATAATAGCAGCATATGTGTACACCCCGGATTCAATAACAACTCGCCGGGAGAAAAAGTTCGCGGTTGGATTATTGTTTTGAATACGAGGCGGTCGGAATCAGACTGGTTCTCACGCCTACCGACTGCGGTGCGTATTCAGGGCGATGTGCCATCATGAATAAAAACAGCAGCATGGACGCTGATTGTCTGCTTTATAGGGGAGGCTAATTTAGCCTCCCCTTTCTGCGTCTAAAGCAGTCGATTCTTACAAACCCGCTCTAGGTGCTTTGCAAGCTTGAAGGGGTCGGCTACACTCAGCGACTTACCGCCACCTTGCGGTTATTTTTTCGCTACGTTTTTCGATTCTGTTTTCGATACCCTGCGAGTCGATATCGCCGCATGTTTAAAGGATTTACCCGTTTATTACACAGCCCGGGAGAGCACTTGAAATCCCTGCTCGATTCCTCAGAGAGCACCACCAATGCTCTATGCCCCCGTATTATTCCGCGCTCCGAGCATCCTGTTTCTCGTCAGCAGATCAGTGAGGCCGCTTTAAAGGTACTCTATCGCCTGAATGGCGCTGGGTTTGATGCCTACTTAGTCGGCGGCTGCATTCGTGATGCATTACTGGGCAAAATGCCCAAAGATTTTGACGTCGCCACGAATGCTACGCCGGAACAAGTACGGGATCTTTTTCGCAATTCACGGCTCATTGGTCGGCGCTTTCGCATTGTGCATGTGCGCTTTGGCCGCGAAGTCATTGAAGTCACCACCTTCCGTGGCAAGCCCCAGGACGAGCACGGCGATCACATCGCTCAGCAGTCTGATGACGGCCTGCTGTTGCGTGATAATGTGTGGGGCAACATCGAAGAAGACGCCTTACGCCGTGACTTCACCGTAAATGCGCTGTACTACAACATCGCTGACTTTACGATTCACGACTTTGCTAACGGCGCACAGGACATTAAGTCGCGTACGCTGCGCCTCATTGGCGACCCAGTTACCCGTTATCGGGAAGATCCAGTGCGCATGTTGCGTGCCGTGCGTTTTGCAGCCAAGCTTGGTTTCACCATCGAGCCAGCGACTGAAGAGCCAATGTATGATCTGGCGCCGCTATTACTGCAAATTCCTCCCGCCCGCTTGTTTGATGAAGTACTCAAACTGTTTATGTCGGGACATGGTCTTATTACCTTCCGTCTGCTAAGCCATTACAACTTATTTGGCATGCTATTCCCTGAAGCAGAAGAAGCGATGGCAGATGCCGCCTGGGCTGAAGACCTGATTGAGCAAGCACTCGCCAACACCGACAAGCGCATTGCGGAAGATCGTCCGGTGACGCCCGCTTTCCTCCTCGCCGCCTTCTTATGGGCACCGGTAGCGCATCGTCAAGCAGAGCTTGAGAAAGATGGTATGCCTGCGATTCCCGCGCTACAGACCGCCGCACAGCAGGTCGTAACACGCCAGTTGCAGCATATTTCAATTCCCAAACGCTTTGGCATGCCGATGCGTGATATCTGGGAGCTGCAAGCTCGCCTCCCCTTGCGTCGAGGCAAACGGGCATTTCAAACCCGCGAGCATCCGCGCTTTCGCGCCGCTTATGACCTTCTGCTACTACGCGAACAGGCAGGTGAAATTCCACGCGGCCTAGGCGATTGGTGGGATGCTTTCCAGCAGGGTGACGAACATGAGCAGCGACGCCTGTTACAAAAGGTAGGCAGCGATCCAGCCAGCCAAGGCGACCGCCGTCGCAAAAAGCGCCGCAAACCACGCAAAACAGAGCAGTAATCAGTGAGCGATGCGATGACACTTGCTTACATCGGGCTAGGCAGCAATTTGGACGATCCTATTAGCCAGATACGCCACGCGCTGAGCGAGCTTGGCGAGCTGCCGCTTTGTCAGTTGGTAGCAACGTCATCCTTGTACACAACAAGACCTGTAGGGCCGCAAGATCAGCCCGACTTTATTAATGCGGTGGCCGCCCTCGAGACCAAGCTCTCACCGCTTGCACTGCTTGACCAACTTCAAGCACTAGAGCAGCGACACCGCCGTCGGCGACTGCAACACTGGGGGCCGCGCACGCTGGATTTAGACCTTCTGCTTTACGATCAAGAGATGATTAAGCGCCCTAGACTGCAGGTTCCGCACCCTTACATGCACGAACGCGCCTTTGTACTCGTTCCCCTTGAGGAACTGGTGTCTACTGCAAAACACAAGCCAATTATGCTTCACCATCAACCACTTACCTATTGGCTCACGCACCTGGATCAACATGAGATACAGCGATTAGACGACGCAGATGTTTCCACCAGTGCTACCGTCTGACACAAATCTCGACACCACGCCCTCATTCAGGTAACAATTGCCGGTTACGCCACTTAGCGCAAGCAAGGATGCAGCGTTAACAATGGCCGGCTGCCTATGTTGCATCGGCCCCACGTAGAAAATGAGAGCACGCCATGAAAACCGTCACCCTGAGCACTCTGCAGGCGTATAAACGCGCCGGCGAAACGTTCAGCTGTCTGACCGCTTACGACGCATCCTTTGCCCATGCTGCCAGCGATGCTGGCATTGATGTTCTGTTAGTAGGCGATTCCTTAGGCATGGTCTTACAAGGCCATAGCAGCACGCTTCCTGTGACCATTGATGACATTTGCTATCACACACGCTGCGCGGCACGTGGTAAAAGCCATAGCCTGCTAATGGTGGACTTGCCGTTTATGAGCAACGCCACCACGGAGCGCATGCTAGAGGACTCTGCCGCATTAATGCGCGCTGGAGCAGAGCTAGTAAAAGTTGAAGGCGAAGCGTGGATGGCTGACGGCATTCGAGAACTGACTCGCCGCGGCGTTCCGGTATGCGCACACTTGGGGCTAACACCGCAAACCGTTTACCAGATAGGCGGCTATAAAGTTCAGGGCCGTGAAGCAGCGCAGGCGGAGCAAATTATTAACGATGCCAAAGTGCTCGTTGAAGCAGGTGCCTCAGTGATTCTGCTTGAGTGCGTACCGGCAAGCCTTGGAAAGGCGGTTACTGACGCCTTAGACGTGCCAGTCATCGGCATTGGCGCTGGCCCTGATACTGATGGCCAAATCCTAGTGATGCATGACGTATTGGGCGTCACCCATGGCCGTACACCGCGCTTCGTCAAAAACTTCATGGCTGACGCTGACAGTATCCAGAGCGCCTTTGAGCACTATCATACGGCAGTCAAAACCCGCGCATTCCCTGCCCCTGAGCACTGCTTTTAAGCATGGCTTTCAAATTCAAAGCACTGTTTAAAGGTTAATGTAACGTCTGTGAGCAATAAAGAACCCTCTATGCGCACTTTGCGAGATATTAACGACCTCCGCAGTATGCTCCATGAGCACCGCCAGCAAGGCAAACGCATTGCCCTGGTGCCCACCATGGGCAACCTGCATAAGGGGCACTTGGCACTTGTCGCCAGTGCCCGACAGCACGCGGATATCATCGTTTCCAGCTTATTCGTGAACCCGATGCAGTTTGGTCCAGATGAAGACCTCGATGCCTACCCGCGCACGTTTGAAGCGGATCAAGCGCAGTTGAAAGACGCGGGCTGCGATATCCTGTTCGCCCCCACGGTGAGTGCGTTGTACCCTAATGGCTTGTCTGCTCAGACCCGCGTACATGTCCCCGAAGTAGGCGAAGGCTTATGCGGCGGTTCGCGCCCTGGACATTTTGACGGCGTATCGACCGTGGTCAGCATGCTGTTTAACCTGGTACAGCCGGATGTCGCCTGTTTTGGCGAAAAGGATTATCAGCAGCTTGCGGTCATTCGTAAGCTAGTAAGTGACCTGCACCTGCCAATTAACATCGTCGGTGTGCCCATTGTGCGTGCCGATGACGGGTTAGCGCTCTCCTCTCGCAATGGTTATCTAAGTGAGCATGAGCGCGCTATCGCACCGGTGCTTTATCGCACCCTGTGCGAACTACGCGATGCACTTGAGCAAGGCGCATCCGCCGAACAGGTACTACAACAGGGCAAGGCAGCGCTGTATGATGCCGGCTTTACGCCAGACTACCTGGAACTGCGTGACACAACGCTTGAGCCGTTAAGCAGCTCGACACGCAGTGCGGTGCTGTTAGCAGCGGCTAAGCTTGGCCCTGCTCGGCTAATTGACAACCTCAGCGTGCAGCTGCCAAACACTGCCTCTGACGCTAGCAAATAGGCTAGTCTCGTTATTTAGGAGCTTCTATGCACACCATCATGCTCAAAGCCAAGCTACATATGGCGCGCGTTACCCACGCGGTACTTAACTATGAGGGCTCTTGTGCCATCGACGGCGACCTGTTGGATATGGCAGGTATCCGTGAAAACGAACAGATCCAAATTTATAATGTGGAAAACGGAGAACGATTCACTACCTACGCGATTCGTGGCGAGGAAGGCTCTCGGTTAATTTCCATCAATGGTGCAGCGGCTCATTTAGCCTCACCGGGCCATCGCATTATTATTTGCAGCTACGCTCACTACTCAGAGGCAGAGCTAGAAAATCACCAACCTGCGCTGGTCTACCTGCAAGAAGGCAATCACGTTAGCCACACCAGCAATGCGATTCCTGTACAGTTAGCTTAAGCCAAGCAGTTGAGTAAGCAGCTATTTAACGGGCCGTTGATCGGCCCGTTTTTATTTGCCTAAAAAAGCGTATTGCCGCAACGCACAACCTTCCCCTATGCTGATAGGTAAGTTTGACACAACATGCTAATAATAATGGATAGGCAACTCCCTGCTGGAGCTTCTATCCTCACTAGGAACGTTGCGTTACTTACCCAAGGAGTCATCATATGCAAGACGTGGTTATTGTCGCAGCTCGCCGCACCGCCGTAGGAAGCTTTGGAGGATCACTCGCTGGCATTCCGGCAAGCGATTTAGGTGCATTGGTTATTAAAGACATTCTCGCCTCTACCGGCGTTGCCCCAGAGCAAATTGATGAAGTATTGCTCGGCCAAGTACTCACCGCAGGTGTCGGCCAAAACCCCGCCCGTCAGGCGGTTATCAAGGCTGGCTTACCAGAGTCAGTGCCAGCCATGACCATCAACAAAGTGTGTGGCTCAGGCCTCAAAGCTCTGCATTTAGCCACGCAAGCCATTCGCTGTGGCGACGCAGAGGTTATCCTGGCCGGGGGCCAGGAAAATATGTCCGCTTCCCCCCACATCCTGCCTAACTCGCGTAACGGCCAGCGCATGGGTGACTGGAAAGCGATTGACTCCATGGTTCATGACGGCCTGTGGGATGCGTTCAACAACTACCACATGGGTATTACTGCTGAAAATCTGGCGGAAAAATACAGCATTACCCGCGAAGCAATGGACGAATTTGCCGCTGCCTCACAGCAAAAAGCAGCACAGGCTATCCGCGATGGCAAGTTCAAAGGCCAGATCGTCCCCGTGGAGATTCCGCAGCGCAAAGGCGACCCAGTCGTGTTTGATACTGACGAGAATCCGCGCGAAGTAACAGCGGAGAAACTCGGTGGTATGCGCCCTGCCTTCAAAAAAGACGGCACTGTTACCGCCGGTAACGCCTCCTCATTAAACGATGGCGCGGCTGTGGTGATGCTTTGCTCAGCAGAAAAAGCCAAAGAACTTGGCCTAGAGCCACTGGCGCGTATTGCTGCTTATTCTAATGCTGGCGTTGACCCAGCCATCATGGGTATTGGCCCGGCACCGGCCACTCGCCGCTGCCTCGAAAAAGCTGGCTGGAGCTTGGACGACCTCGACCTAGTAGAGGCTAACGAAGCCTTTGCTGCTCAGGCACTTTCAGTCAATAAAGAGCTAGGCTGGGATGTTAGCAAAGTGAATGTTAATGGCGGTGCTATTGCACTAGGTCACCCGATCGGCGCTTCTGGCTGTCGTATCTTGGTTAGCCTACTGCATGAGATGATTGCGCGTGATGCCAAGAAAGGCCTCGCTACCCTGTGTATCGGCGGCGGCCAAGGCGTTGCGCTGGCGATTGAGCGCCCTTAACCACCCTTTCAATACGCTTAAACGTCATGCCCCCGCTAAAGAGCGGGGGCATTTTCTTAACGCCTCACCGCGATTTTTCACCAACCACACTGGCTGGCGTGCGTAGCACCAACAACGCGCCCAACATGAATAGCCCCGATGCGGCCCACATGGCAATCGGCAGGCTAGTGCCATCGACAACACGCCCACCCAGCATTGCCCCAAGACCAATCGACATATTGAAGGTAAACGCCATCAAGGCCGTGGCGGCCTCGGTATTCGGTGCTGTACGTAGAATCCAGGTCTGAATACTCACCGACACACTGCCAAAAACAGCCCCCCACATCATTAATAGCAGCACGCCACTGGTGGGCTGGACACCTAATAACGGAAACGCCGCAACGACCAGTAATAAAAGACTAGGAATAGCCAACACCGCGCGGTAAGGATGTCGTCCTGCAAACGCACCTGCCGCTATATTGCCCATGATGCCCGCTGCCCCGTATAGCAGTAGCAAGCTGCCAACATGGCGTTGAGCAACACCGCTAATATCCTGCAGAATGGGGCTAATAAAGGTGTAAGCAGCAAAGTGCCCCACGACAACAAATCCCGTAGTTAGCACCGCGACCCGCACACCACGATTGCTAAACTGCTGCGCTAGCACCCTCAACCTCACTGGCTCTCTTGGCGGCAATGGTGGTAACCAACACCACAGCGCAATGGCAGTTAAAAGGCTTAGCCCACCCAGCGCACCGAACGCCACACGCCAGTTGCTCAGGTCCCCTAGCAGGGTGCCTAAGGGCACTCCCAATACCGAGGCGGCGGCCACACCCCCGAAAATAATGGTCATGGCCTTGGCAACTTGATCGCTGGGCACCAGCCGCGGGGCAATACTGCCCGCAATGGCCCAAAATCCGCCAATGCTAATCCCCACCAATACGCGAGCTGCCAATAACAATCCAAAGCTACCCGCCACTGCTGAAAGCGCGCTCCCAATCACCATGACTATCATCATTAGCGTGAGCATGATGCGTCTATCTAACCGTCCTACCGCTACCGGTAACAGCGGTGCTGAAAAGGCTGCGACCACCCCTGGGACAGTGACCATCAGGCCGGCCACACCAGGTGTGACGTCCATCGATAACGCCACCTGGGACAGTAGCCCGATAGGGAGTTGCTCAGCAGTCACCAATAAAAAAATGCCGATCATCACGGCCACCACCGCCCACCAGCGCGGCGCTTGCTCCTGCTCCATGCTCTTTTCTCTTTTTTGGTTTACTGCCTACCAAACGACACCGCCCCCGCAACAAGAAGCTGCGGGGGCGGTTACTACGTCTGGATCACTAACTAGTCAGCGACATCCGCCTCGGCAGCGGCAAACGCTGCTTTCTCTTCCTCGGTGATCTCTTTGATTGAGAGCTTCACTCGGTTGCGGTTGTCGATATCCAATACCTTCACAATCACATCATCACCTTCATTTAAGAAGTCGCGCACGTTGTTAACGCGCTCGGCAACAATTTGCGATATGTGAACCAAGCCATCGGTACCCGGCATGATGTTGACGAAAGCACCGAAGTCCGCAATGCGCACGACTTTACCGTTGTAAAGCTTACCAATTTCCGCCTCTGCGGTAATTGCCAGCACGGTATCGATCGCTTTTTTGGCTGCGGCTTTATCTTCAGCGTAGATGCGAACGGTGCCATCATCATCCAGATCAATAGAGGCGCCAGTATCTTCGCAAATTTTACGAATCGTCGCGCCGCCTTTACCAATCACATCACGAATCTTATCCGGATCGATTTTGATCGTAGCCATGGACGGCGCATTTTCCGATACATCGGTACGGCTTTGACTGATCACATCGTTCATCTGAGCTAGGATACTAAGGCGAGCATCATGAGCCTGCTGCAGCGCCTTTTCCATGATCTCTTCATTGATGCCTTCAATCTTAATGTCCATCTGCAGGGCGGTCACACCCTCTTCAGAACCGGCAACTTTGAAGTCCATATCGCCCAGGTGATCTTCGTCACCCAGGATATCGGTCAATACTGCATAGCCGTCTTCATCTTTCACCAAGCCCATGGCAATGCCTGCCACCGGTGCTTTTAATGGTACACCAGCATCCATCAGTGCAAGCGAGGAACCACATACCGACGCCATGGAGCTAGAACCGTTAGATTCAGTGATTTCCGATACCACACGGATGGTATAGGGGAAAACGTCTTCTGACGGCAGCATCGCTTGAACGCCACGGCGAGCTAGACGGCCATGGCCAATCTCGCGACGCTTTGGACCACCCATAAAGCCTGCTTCACCAACGCAGTAGGGAGGGAAGTTGTAGTGCAGCATAAAGCGGTCTTTACGCTCGCCTTCCAGAGACTCGATCAGCTGCGAGTCACGCAGAGTGCCCAAAGTAGCAATGGCAATGGCCTGGGTTTCTCCACGGGTAAACACTGCCGAACCGTGTGTCTTAGGCAGTACGCCCACCTCAATCGCCAGAGGACGCACAGTGGCGTTGTCGCGGCCATCAATACGAGGCTCGCCTTTGACGACACGAGAGCGTACAACGCGCTTTTCAAGGCCAGCAAAGGCACCTTTCACGTCATCTTTGCTGAACTTACCTTCTACTTCTTCGCCTTCAGCGGCGGCCAACTGTGCAACCGCTTCATCTTTCAGCGCTGACAGCGCATCTTGACGAGCCATTTTGTCAGTAATGCGATAAGCATCGCCTACCTTGGCTTCAAAGGCATCGGCCATGGCGGTTTTCAGCGCTACATTTTCTTGAGCTGGCTGCCAATCCCAGCGCGGTTTGCCAGCTTCCGCGACCAGCTCTTTAATCGCGCTAACAGCTACCTGCATTTCCTGATGACCAAACAGCACGGCACCCAGCATTTCATCTTCAAGCAGCTCCTGAGCTTCCGACTCCACCATCAACACGGCGTTTTCGGTACCGGCAACCACCATGTCTAGCTCTGAGGTAGTCAGCTCTTCAACCGTTGGGTTTAGGAAGTAGCCCTGCTCTTCATTAAAGCCCACACGTGCCGCGCCAATCGGGCCGTTAAACGGCACACCGGCAATACCCAGCGCTGCTGAGGTGCCCAATAGGGCTGCGATATCGGGGTCATGATTACGGTCAGTCGACAGAACAGTACAGATCACCTGCACTTCGTTCATAAACCCTTTAGGAAATAGCGGACGGATCGGACGATCAATCAAACGCGAGGTAAGGGTTTCTTTCTCTGTAGGACGCCCTTCGCGCTTAAAGAAGCCACCAGGGATCTTGCCCACTGCGTAGGTTTTCTCTTGATAATGTACTGAGAGCGGGAAGAAAGGCTGGTTTGGATTCGCTTCTTTTTTCGCCACAACCGTACACAATACAACGGTTTCATCCATGGTCACCATAACGGCGCCCGTGGCTTGGCGAGCGATACGCCCAGTTTCTAGGGTGACGGTGCTACGACCGTATTGAAACGTTTTTTTTACCGGATTCACGGCGACTTCCTTTAACATTAATATCTACTTGTCTTTTCGCTTGGGTCGTTTTGACTCGCCACCATTCTAGGCGCTGTAGCGTCATACGGCTACCAGAAACAAAAAAACGGGCAGCCCACAAGGGGCTGCCCGTTTTTGATCGTTGCCGTTAACGATTAACGACGCAGGCCTAAACGCTGAATCAGAGACTGATAGCGTTCAAAATCTTTGCGCTTCAGGTAATCCAACAGCTTACGACGCTGGTTTACCATGCGGATCAGACCACGACGAGAGTGGTGATCCTGCTTGTTGGTTTTGAAGTGGTCCTGCAGGCCATTAATGTTGGCGCTTAGCAGTGCAACCTGAACTTCAGGGGAACCGGTATCGTTATCGCCGCGGCCGTATTCGTTGACGATCTCGGCCTTCTTCTCAGCGGTTAATGCCATCTGTCTCTCCAGTAAGCAATATGCCTAAAATTGAATGGGTGAGACCACGCATATTTGCAGTCTCATGCAACTATCTTCACGTACAATTTTCGCGCAAATCGCTACATCCTTGCAACGTTTTACGAGATAGCGACGGTACTTAACAATCGCTTAGGTGCCACTTCCTGGGCACTTTTTACAACGCCAAGGCCGATAAACGTCTCAGCGTAATAAAGTCTTGCCAGCGTATCGGGCGCGAGCGCACCGATCGTTAAGCTCGCCGACTGACCATGAGCAAGACGCCCATAAGCCGTTTCATCCACCGTCAGCGCGGGCAAATGATCGACCAGCACATCCGCGGGCATCAGTTCAGCCTCACGGTTGGCTTGACTTGCCAGTGCCTCAAGGCCTTCCAGTGTCCACATACTGTCGCCGCTAAAAGGTCCCGTTTTGAGTCTCCTTAACTGGCTAATGTGGGCACCACAACCTAACGCCTGGCCAATATCTTCAGCCAAGGTACGAATGTACGTGCCTTTGCTACAGCTGACCTCAAGTTCGAAAGCTGTGCCCTCGAAGGCAAGCAGCCGCGCATCATACACGCTTACTCGCCGCGCTGCACGCTCAACGTGCTTACCTTCGCGGGCCAGCTCATAGAGCTTTTTCCCCTGGTGCTTCAATGCCGAATACATTGGCGGCACTTGATCGATCTCGCCGCGAAAGCCGGTTAAGACTGACTCAACATCCTCGGCCGTTAAGCTAGGGACCTTGCGCTGCTCAATCACCGTGCCCTCAGCATCGCCGGTGTCGGTGATCACACCCAGCTCTACGCGGGTGTGATACATCTTGTCGGCTTCCAGCAGGTGCGCGGAAAACTTAGTAGCTTCACCCAGGCAAATCGGTAACAAACCTGTTGCCATGGGATCCAGCGTGCCAGTATGACCGGCTTTTTGCGCCTCAAACAAACGACGCACACGCTGCAGCGCATGGTTGCTGGAAATGCCCTTCGGCTTATCCAGCAGCAGTACGCCGTTAACCGGTAATCCACGGCGGCGACGTGCCATTAACGCGTCCCCTCACCATTTTCGTTTTCGCTACCCTCCTCATCATCCTGCTGACGAGCGCGGTCAGTTGATACCGCTTCCTCAATCAATGATGAGAGGTGCTGGCCGCGCACGACGCTTTCATCGTAATGAAAGCGTAGTTCGGGTACGTGACGCAGCTTAATACGTTTGGCAATTTGGCTTCTTAGAAAACCTGCAGCGCGCTTTAGCACTTGTAGATTTTCCTTGATACGCGCGGGATCTTGCTCACCCAATAAAGTGACATAGATATCGGCGTAGCCAAGATCACGGCTGACGGTTGCACCGCTTACCGTAATCATCCCCAAACGCGGGTCTTTCACTTCGCGTTGGATCAGTACCGCCAGCTCCTTTTGGAGCTGGTCAGCTACTCGGTCGGTACGCTTAAATTCGCGCATGATTGCTCCTCGCGGCCTTACAGGCTGCGCTCGACCTTCACTTGGTCGAAGACTTCGATCTTGTCGTTGACCTGAACATCGTTGTAGTTCTTCACGCCGATGCCACACTCCATACCGTTACGCACTTCTTGAACATCATCTTTGAAGCGGCGTAGCGATTCGAGCTCACCTTCGTAAATCACCACGTTGTCACGCAGTACGCGGATACGCTTGCTGCGCGATACGGTGCCTTCGACAACCATACAACCAGCCACCGCACCAATTTTCGGCGCACGGAATACGTCGCGCACTTCGGCCACGCCCACGATCTCTTCTTTCCACTCGGGAGCAAGCATACCGCTCATCGCCTGCTTGACCTCATCGATCAGCTGGTAGATGACGCTGTAGTAGCGCAGATCCAGACCTTCACGTTCGATGATTTCACGAGCAGCAGCGTCAGCACGGACGTTGAAGCCGACAACAATCGCTTCAGAAGCAAGCGCCAAGTTGGCATCGGTACCAGTGATACCACCAACACCCGAGGAGACCACGGCAACTTCAACTTCACCCGTGGAGAGTTCTTCCAAGGCACCTTTGATCGCTTCCAGCGAACCTTGAACGTCGGCTTTCAGAACAATGTTGACCTTGGCCACTTCATCTTGGCCCATCTGGCTGAACATGTTCTCCAGCTTGGCCTTCTGCTGACGCGCCAGGCGTACTTCGCGGTATTTACCTTGACGGAAGTTAGCCACTTCACGTGCTTTCTTCTCGTCGGCGACAACCATGAAGTCATCACCCGCATCCGGCGTACCATCCAAACCTTGGATTTCTACCGGCATCGCGGGGCCAGCGGTGTCCACTTGCTTGCCCAGTTCGTTGGTAAGTGCACGAACGCGACCATAATGCAGGCCAGCCAGAACGATATCGCCTTTCTTCAGCGTTCCGTTTTGTACGAGTACAGTGGCTACCGGACCGCGGCCTTTATCAAGACGCGATTCGACAACAACACCTTTACCGGGCGCCGAGGGCACCGCCGTTAGTTCAAGTACTTCAGACACTAGCTGAATGGCTTCCAGCAGCTCTTCGATACCTTCGCCGGTATGTGCGGAGACATGCACAAACTGAGTATCGCCACCCCACTCTTCGGAGATCACGCCGTGCTGAGAAAGCTCGTTCTTAATACGATCCAGATCGATGCCCTGCTTGTCGATCTTGTTCACCGCCACCACCATGGGTACTTCAGCAGCTTTGGAGTGCTCGATAGCCTCAATGGTCTGGGGCATCACGCCGTCGTCCGCAGCAACGACCAGGATAACGACGTCTGTCGCTTTAGCACCACGGGCACGCATCGCGGTAAACGCCGCGTGGCCGGGGGTATCCAGGAAGGTAACACCGCCGTGGTTGTCTTCCACGTGGTAAGCACCGATGTGCTGGGTAATACCGCCCGCTTCGCCAGTGGCGACTTTGGCGCGACGGATGTAATCCAGCAACGATGTTTTACCGTGGTCAACGTGACCCATTACGGTGACGACCGGTGAACGGGTGATCTCTTCGCCTTCATAGGAGATGCCTTCCAGCATTTCCGTTTCCAGCGCATCATCTTTCACCAGTTTGACCTTGTGGCCCATCTCTTCCGCTACGATCGCCGCTGTATCCTGGTCAATCGTTTGGTTGATGGTCACTGCCGCGCCCATGTTGAACATGGCCTTAATCACTTCATTGGCCTTGATCGACATTTTGTCGGCCAGATCAGCAACGCTGATCGACTCAGGGATCGACACTTCACGCACGATCGGCTGAGTCGGCTTCTGGAAAGCGTGCTTGCCGTTGCCACTCTGGTTGGCACCACCACGGCGACCACCACGGCGTTCGGCACGCTTCACTTTCTTACCGCCGCCACCGCGTTTACGCTCTTCGCGATCGCCACGGTCCTCATCGTCATTACGGCCTTTCTTCTTCGCCGCTGCTTTTTTAGGCGGCGCGGTACGACGATCAGTACGGCCTTCTTTCGGTGGTGCAGGCGGTAAGTCGTCAGGAGCCGGTGTGTCGTCGATCTGAAGTTCAGGCACGGCAATATTCGGCACTTCAGCCGCTTTTGCCTTGGCTTTTTCTTCCTCAGCTTTGCGTGCAGCGTCTTCTGCCGCTTTCGCTTTCGCCGCCGCAACCTTCTCTTCTGCTTCGCGGACATCACGAGCTTTACGCTCGGCTTCCGCTTCCGCCATGTCGCCTACCAGCTGACGTGGACCCGAATGCTTGGGCTCAGGAGCTTTCGGCTTTTCGTCTTCAGCACTCTTGACGTACGTTTTCTTCTTGCGCACCTGCACTTCGATGGTTTTACCACGTTCGCCGGTTTTAATACGGCTACGGGTTTTGCGGGTCAGTGTGATGCGGTTTTTGCTTGCATCACTGTCACCGCCGCCATGGCTTTTCTTCAAAAAGCTGAGCAATATTTGTTTGTCTTCTTCAGACACTGCGTCGCCTTCTGACGCGTGCTTTAAACCAGCATCTTTCATCTGTTCCAATAGGCGGGGCACATCACGGCCCACCTTTACTGCAAAATCTTTAACTGTCATATCTGACATAGTGACCCTCCTCAGCCCGTGACCTGTTTACTGTGTGTTCGAATCCGATACGCCATCGTCTTCAAACCAGGGCGCACGGGCAGTCATGATCAGTGCCGCTGCGCGCGCTTCGTCCAACTCCTCGATATCGACCAGATCGTCGACAGACTGCTCGGCGAGATCTTCCATGGTGACAATGCCCCGGCTAGCCAGAATGAAGGCCAGGTGGCGCTCCATACCGTCCATATCCAGCAAGTCTTGTGCTGGCTGAGCACCATCTAGCGCTTCCTCCGAGGCAATAGCCATCGTCAGCAGCTCGTCTTTCGCTCGTGCACGCAGCTCTTCCACCAAATCTTCATCGAACTCTTCGATTTCGAGCATTTCTTCCAGCGGCACGTAGGCAACTTCTTCCAGGGTGGTAAACCCTTCTTCTACTAATAGGCGGGCAACATCTTCGTCCACTTCTAGGTGCTGAACGAAGGAATCCACCAGGCTATCAATTTCCTGCTCACGCTTAGACTCAGCTTCATCTTCAGTCATCACGTTGATACGCCAGCCGGTTAGCTCAGAGGCCAAGCGCACGTTCTGACCACTACGGCCAATGGCCTGAGCCAGATTATCCTGAGCAACGGCGACGTCCATTGCATGAGCATCTTCGTCAACTAGGATAGACGCCACATCGGCAGGAGCCATGGCATTAATCACCAACTGAGCGGGGTTGTCGTCCCACAGCACGATATCAACACGCTCATTCTGCAGCTCTGACGACACCGCCTGCACGCGAGACCCACGCATACCGACACATGCCCCAACAGGGTCAATACGGCGGTCGTTGGTCTTAACGGCGATTTTGGCCCGTGAGCCCGGATCGCGCGCCGCGCCTTTAATTTCAATTAGCTGTTCGGCAATTTCCGGCACTTCAATTTTGAACAGTTCAATGATGAACTCAGGACAGGTACGTGACAGCTGTAGCTGTGCACCGCGCGCCTCTGGATCAACCTTCACCAACAATGCGCGTACCCGCTCATTCATACGGTAGCGCTCACCGTGGATCATTTCGTTACGCGGCAAGAACGCTTCGGCGTTTTCACCTAGGTCAATGATCAGGCCATCACGTGTCGTCTTTTTGACAATACCCGCAACCAATTCGCCTTCACGGTCGGCGTACTGACGAACGACTTCAGCACGTTCGGCTTCACGCACCTTTTGGACGATGACCTGCTTTGCCGTTTGCGCAGCAATACGGCCAAACACAGCGTTTTCAATTTTGTGCTCAACCACATCGCCAAGCTTAAGCGGCGGATCACGCTGCTCGGCAATGGTCTCTTTAATTTCGTAATCTGGCGTTTCGAATTCGTCGTCTTCGACCACGGTCCAATAACGAAACGTGTCATAATCGCCAGTACGACGATCAATATGCACGCGCACGTTGGCTTCTTCTTGATCAAAGCGCTTACGTGATGCGCTCGCCAATGCGGCTTCTACCGCTTCAAAAATAACATCGCGGGGGACGCCTTTTTCGTTAGAGATCGCGTCCACGACCATTAAAATTTCTTTACTCATGCGTTTGCCTCGCCAGAAAACCTGTCCTTTTGTGCATCATCCCGGCAGCCTGCCGGAAGGCGCCACCCGTTTATTCGTCGAACTGCGGGACAACATGCGCAGAATCGATGCTTTCAATAGGAAAGCAGTACTCTTCGCCATCCAGTTGTAGCAGTACTTCATCCCCTTCAACACCAGCGAGAAGACCTTGGTACTTACGCCGTCCGTCAAAAGCCGTGCGCAACTTGAGCGCAACATGATGGCCTTGATAACGAATAAAGTGATCCAGGGTATATAAGGGGCGCGCCATGCCGGGCGATGAAACTTCCAGTCGGTATTCACCGGGAATGGGGTCTTCGACGTCCATGATGGCACTGACTTGGCGACTAATATCAGCGCAGTCTTCCACGCTGACGCCGCTTTCGCGTTCGATATAGATCACCAGCCGCGAATGCTTGCCCTGGGAAATATGGTCGACACCCCACAGTTCAAACCCCATGGCGGCTACGACAGGTTCAATCAGCGCGTGAAGCGCAGCGTGTTTTGTGGCCACAGACAAAGCTCCTATAGCCGTTGCATCAGGCACCTGGCCAGGAGTTGAGTGAAAAGCTAGGTGGCTGATTGGCGTTACCCGGAAATGTGTCTCTGGCAACTCGGAAGACATCCGCTCTTGAGACACTCTTGGCTCGCGAAAAGCTACTAACAAAAAGCCCCTTCACAGGAAGGGGCTTTTCGAAAGAAACCTGTAATACCACTTTAGCAACATGCTGCGAGCGTATCGCTGGATGAATATAGGAAACAACGGTATATTCAATCACTTTCATGCTACTAGAAGATGGTAGCGGGGACCGGATTTGAACCGATGACCTTCGGGTTATGAGCCCGACGAGCTACCAGACTGCTCCACCCCGCATCAATCTAGGTCGACGATAATAGACACTTGAACCACTTTAGTCAAGGACTCTTTTTTCGTCTCAGGTGCCAACCCCTACTTTCTTTTACAAAAGCTTCTTTGGCTAAAACTCTGGGAAGCTGGCGAGCCAGCGAAACAGATGGTGCCGAAGGCGGGACTTGAACCCGCACGACCATACGGTCACTACCCCCTCAAGATAGCGTGTCTACCAATTCCACCACTTCGGCATCAGGGGAGACTAAAGGAAGCGACATCAATATGTTACTCGCTGCTTTCCTCTAGCACTGGCGCGGTATTATCCATACTTGCAGGACTGTCGTCAAGCGTTGGAATGTTGCGCTGCTGCTCGATAAGGAGAGAGTCTGGGATACCTGCTTCTGGGGCTTGGCCCGCCTGGGTTGCAAAGTACGCTAACGCCATTGAGGTAACGAAAAAGCTCGCCGCCAAAAATGCTGTCGTACGGGATAAAAAATTACCGCTGCCCCGCGACCCAAAGACCGTTTGCGATGCGCCGCCACCAAAGGCAGCACCTGCATCGGCTCCTTTCCCCTGCTGTAGCAGAATGAGCACAACCAAGGCGACCGCAATCACCACGTGAACCATAAGAATTGCAACTTGCATGGAATTATCCTGCTGACTGACAAATGGCGTAAAATTCATCGGTTTTGAGCGAAGCACCGCCCACTAAACCGCCGTCGATATCCGGCTGGGCGAGTAGCTCAGCCGCATTGCTTGCATTCATACTGCCGCCGTAAAGCAGCTTAAGCTGTTCGGCCAGCGTTTTATCAAACCCTGCTTGGTAGGCACGAATACCAGCCATGACTTCCTGGGCCTGCTCAGGAGTAGCGGTTCGCCCCGTACCAATTGCCCATACGGGCTCATAGGCAATGACCACCTTCAATCGTTGCGCTGGCTCTAAGCGCGCCATCGCATACCCCACCTGACGAAGCACGACATCCATGGTGCTGCCCGCATCTCGCTCTTCTAGGGTTTCGCCAACGCAAAGAATAGGCGTTAGGCCAACATCAAGAGCCGCTACCAAACGGTCAAACACCTGCTCATCACGTTCTTGATAAAGCTGACGACGCTCGGAGTGACCTGCCAACACATAGGACACACCAAACTCTTTAAGCATACGCCCACTAATTTCGCCCGTGTGTGCGCCCGAGTGTTGCGGATTGAGCGTTTGCGCCCCCAACTGCAGCGGCGTGTTTTGGAAGGCATTGCGTGCAGCTTCCAAATAGGGAAACGGCGGAATCACCACAACATCAACATTAGCAGGCAGCTTAGCCGCCTCGAAGGCGTCTCCAAATGCTTCAATCAACGCTGCGGAACCGTTCATCTTCCAGTTACCGGCAATTAATGGCGTACGCATCGATTATCCTCACTCAAGGTGGAGCGAAATGGTATAGGAGCGGCCTTGTCAAGACAACCGCTGTGATATACACAACGTCATTTGCAAGCCGCTTTATTAGACAGACTAGCCAAGCAGCTCTTTTACCTGCTCCGCAAGTTTACTGGCTAAGCGATCCACATCGAGGTGGGCGCGACCCTCGACCATCACACGAATAAGCGGCTCGGTACCTGATGGACGAAGCAGAACGCGCCCCTGATCACCCAGCTCTGCTTCAAGTGCTGCGACCGCTTCTTGTAGTGGCTGAGCCCCCATCACGTCCTTAGCATTCGTACCTGCAGGCAACCTTACATTAATTAATGACTGCGGCACTTTTTCCAGACCTTTGAGCAACGTAAGTAGCGGCTTTCGCTCACGCACCATCAGCGCCAATACCTGCAACGCTGACACAACGCCATCACCCGTCGTTTGAACATGCCCACAAACAATATGGCCTGACGATTCACCACCCAGCTCCCAGCCATTGGCAGCCATCATTTCCATCACAAAGCGATCACCTACCTTGGCGCGCTGAAAAGGAATCCCCAGCCTTTCTAGCGCCATGGCAAGACCAAAGTTACTCATCAACGTACCGACGACGCCACCCTGCAGCAGACCGCGCTCATGACGGTCTCTGGCAATCAAATATAAAATATCGTCGCCATCTACCTCTCGGCCATCGGCATCTACCAACAGAACCCGATCACCATCACCATCAAAGGCAATGCCTAGATCAGCACCCTGCTGAATTACTGCCGCACGTAGCGCGGCCGGATGAGTAGAGCCTACGTGGTGGTTGATATTTAACCCGTCTGGGGCCGCACCAATAACGCTAACATCAGCACCCAGCTCACGAAAAACGTTAGGCGCAATGTGATAGGTCGCTCCATGGGCACAATCCAGTACAACTTTTAACCCATGCAGACTCAAGCGATCAGGCAGTGTGGACTTACAAAATTCTATATAGCGCCCAGCCGCATCATCAATACGTGTTGCCTTACCCAACTGAGCGGCGCTGGCCGTGGTCAGCGGCGCATCGAGCATCGCCTCGATACGATCCTCAATTTCATCGGGTAGCTTTTTGCCCTCAGCAGAAAAGAACTTAATGCCATTATCGTCAAAAGCGTTATGAGACGCCGAGATAACAATACCGGCGTCTGCCCGAAAGGTGCGGGTTAAATAAGCAATGCCCGGGGTCGGCATTGGCCCCAAAAGCGAAACATCAACGCCTGCGGCGGAAAGACCTGCCTCAAGCGCGGACTCAAACATATAGCCTGAGATCCGTGTGTCTTTACCAATCAGAACCCGTGTACGGCCTTTTTCACGGCGCAGCACCTGACCTGCTGCCCACCCAAGCTTGAGCATAAAATCAGCGGTAATCGGCGATTGACCCACTGTGCCACGAATACCATCAGTACCAAAATAACGTCTTGTCATGAAGTGATTTCCTTATTCATTGGCGTTTCACAGCCTTCTTGAAGCACCGCCCAGGCCATATTAACGGCATCTACCGTAGGGCCAACATCATGGACACGCAAAATATTCGCACCGCGCTCTACGGCCATGGCCGCCAACGCCAGCCCGCCTGACAAACGCTCTTCTACAGGGCGGCCAAGCACTTTACCTATCATGCTTTTGCGCGACATACCAACCAATAACGGAAGCTCTAGCGCTTGTAAAGCATCCATATATTTCAGTAAGCGCAAATTGTGCTCTATGGTTTTACCAAAGCCAAAACCAGGATCGATAAGCAAACGGTGGCGACGAAGTCCCGCTGCGTCACAAGCTGCCACACGCTCTGCCAGGTAAGCGGCAACAGCATTTTCTACTGGCTGGTCGTAACTGGGCGACTGCTGCATATCTTGCGGCTCCCCCTGCCGATGCATCAAACACACCGGCAAACCACTGTTGGCCGCTGCACCAAGTGCGCCTTCGCGCTCGAGCGCGCGCACATCATTAATCATACCAGCACCTAACGCGCATGCTTCTCGCATCACCTCAGGACTACTGGTGTCGACCGAAACAAGCGCATCCAATTCGCGCACCAACGCCTCAATCACGGGCGCCACGCGATCTAACTCCTCTTGCGCAGACACAGGGCTGGCACCAGGGCGAGTCGATTCCCCCCCCACATCGATCATTGCGGCACCTTCAGCCAGCATACGCTCAGCATGACGCAGCGCGCTATCCAGCCCAATATGCTGCCCACCATCAGAAAAAGAGTCAGGGGTAACATTGAGGATACCCATTACCCTGGGGAACGAGAGATCTAGCGAGTGACGTCCACAACGCAAATGAAATGCGCTATCCGCGTCCCGCAATGAGGGTGAAAATTCATCGATCGGTTTCATGTTGCGGCCTGATAAAAAAGAAAACATGACGGCTTAATTTATACACAGCATAACAAAAAGGCGCCCCGTAATGGGGCGCCTGCAACGATGCGACTAGAGAAACTGCTAGCACGATTACGTCACCTCTAAGGTGGGTCATAAAGGTAGCAAGCCACCTCATGCTCCTTGGCAATCAACTGCCGCGTTGGCGATTGTTGAGCATCGAACTGTACAAGCAGGCACCTGTCTTGCGCATCGACTCGCGCCGCCTCCCAAAGAGAGGCATGCTTGGCCGAAAGCACCGCCTGTAACTCATCACGCGCGGCGGCTTCCGTGGCCTCTTCCGTCAGCGCCAACTGGGCCGACAACCCTGTCACACTGACACCCGCCAACTGGTGAAGCTCACCTCCTCGAATGCGCCACTCACTCATTGCCGTTGCCACATCACGTCCCTCCCAGCCACAGCAGGGCATCGCTTTGGGGCAGCGCGTATGAAAATGGCAGCCATTTGGCGGTTCTACGGCGCTTGGAATCTCACCGGCACTCTCTAGCGGGGCTTTGAATACCGAGGGGTCTGGCTCAGGACTAGCGTCCAGCAACAATTGTGTGTAGGGGTGTTTACGCTCACGAATCAGTGTATCCGTAGGGCCTACTTCTACGATTTCACCGAGGTACATGATGGCCGTTCGATCCGCCACATAACGAATCGTGGGCAAGTCATGGCTAACGTAGACAAATGAAATTCCCAGTTCATTGCGGAAGCGCCGCATCAGGTTGAGCACCCCGGCTCGAATCGACACATCCAGCATTGAGACCGGTTCGTCGGCCACCATAAAGCGCGGCTCCAGGACAATGCCTCGCGCAATGGCTACCCGCTGCCGCTGCCCGCCAGAGAGTTCGTGGGGGAAGCGTTCCTGATAGGCACTAGCCGGCTTTAGACCCGCGCGCTCCAGCGACTCAACCACACGTTTTTCTAACTCGTCACCCTCGGCAAGCTTATGAATAATCAGCGGCTCGGCGACAATATCGTAGATTGTAAAACGCGGATTAAGCGTTTGGTACGGGTCCTGAAAGATCATCTGGGCGCTGCGCCGGAAGGCTTTCAGCTCACTCCCTTTTAGCGTTGCGATGTTCTTACCATCAAAACGAATTTCGCCTGCGGTGGCATCCTGGAGACGAACCAGCATCTCACCCGCGGTCGTTTTACCTGACCCAGATTCACCCGCAAGCCCTAGGATTTCGCCTTCACGTAGCTCGAAGTCGATATCATCAACGGCATGCACCTTGCGCTCTTGGCGCTTGCGACCAAAGCCTTCAAAAAAGCCCTGCTCCACGGGAAAGTGCTTCTTTAACCCCTGCACTTCAAGCAGCGGTATCTCGCTCATACGCCGTTCAAGACTACCCGCGCCCTGCACCTGTTCGCCTAGACGCTCACCGGCGATTTGCCAAGTATCATTCTTGGCCGCCTGCTGACGAAACTCCGACGCCTGCTCAGGGTAATGGCAAGCAGCCTGCCGCCCCTCTCCTACATGCGTTAACACCGGGGTTTCCTCGCTGCAGTGCTGGGTGGCAAACGGGCAGCGCTCAGCAAAGCGACAGCCCGCAGGCGGGTTGAGCAAATCTGGTGGGCTACCCGGAATCGAGATCAACTCTTTCTGCGCCCCCTCCAATGTAGGAAAGGCATTTGTCAGCCCCATGGTGTAGGGATGAAAAGGTGACGCAAATACCTCTCGTACCGGCCCTGTCTCCATAATGTGCCCCCCATACATCACCGCCACTCGGTCACAGGTCTGAACGACCACGGAGATGTCGTGGGTAATAAAGATCAGCGCCAAGCCGCGCTCACGGCGTAGCTTCGTCAGGCGAGATAAAATCTGCGCTTGAGTCACCACGTCCAGTGCCGTCGTTGGCTCATCCGCCACGATCAGCTGAGGGTCCAGTGCTAGTGCCATGGCAATCACGGCACGCTGCTTCATACCACCACTCATTTCGTGTGGATAGGCAGAAAGCCGTCCAGGGTCAATCCCGACATCACGGAATAACTGCTCGGCGTGAGCCCAGGCTTCTTTGCGGTTAATCTTGCGGTGCGCGCTCATGGCCTCAAGAATCTGGTCACCCACAGTATAAACTGGGTCCAGGGCATTCATAGCGGCCTGAGAGATCCAGGCAATCTCATCCCAACGCACCTTGCGCATGGCCTCGGGGTCGAGATTCAACAGATCCCGGCCCGCAAAATCAATCCGCCCTTTGGGCACTAGGCCATTCGGTGGCAATAGGCGCAGCATCGCCTTGGCGGCGGTGGTTTTACCACACCCCGACTCACCCACCAGCCCCAGGGCTTCACCAGGTGCCAGATCAAAGCTTACGCCATCGACGGCCTGCACCGGGCCGGCCCCTGTTTGGTAGTGAATGGCCAGGTCATCGATGGTCAATAGTGGTTTTGTGGTCATCGACGTGCCCTCAATCGTGGATTAGCGACTAACTCGAGCGAGCGAGAGATGAAAAACACAGAGAGCACTGTGATCATAATCAGTAGACCTGGCGGTAGATTCCACCACCACGCGTCGCGCCAGGCACCAGATAAGCGGGCGTTATGTAAAATACCACCCCAGGAGATCGACTGCGGCGGCCCTAGCCCCAAGAAGGACAGCGTGGCTTCCGCAATAATCGATACGCCAACAATAATTGCCAGCTCAAGGAATACCAGCGGCATCACGTTGGGGAAGATATGCAGATACATAATGCGCAGATCGGACGCCCCTGCCACACGCGCCGCTTTCACAAAAGGCCTTTCACGCAGACTCAGCACCTGGGAGCGGATCAGCCGCGCGACAGTTCGCCAAGTAAGCAGCGACACCGCAAGAATCACAATGAAAAGACTAGGCTCAAACAGCAGCACTAAAATGAGCGCAAAAGGCTCGAAGGGGATACCGTACATGACATCCACTGTGCGCATTAACACTGTCTCAGTTCGGCCACGGAAGTACCCAGCCACTAACCCAACATTGGCACCAATCAAAACGACCAACGCCGCACCCAAAAAACCTACCAGCAGAGCAATCTGAGAGCCGTGGATGTTCTGGCTAAATAGGTCGCGCCCCAGGTGATCGGTACCAAACCAGTGCTCACCGCTCGGCGGTGCCAAGCGATTCACAAACCGATCGGAGCCGATAGCAAAGAAGCTATCTTCGGTGACCATTAATGCCCTTAAGTGGCGCTCTTCGTCACTGGGCACCAGCTGCCATTCGCCTCCTGGTTCACGCTCGAAGACAATACCGCTGCGGCCCACCGCGAACGCATGGCCCTCGTCGGTTATCCAACCAGCGCGCATGGCGCGGGAGTCCGGAGCACTCTGGCTCTGCCAGCGAGCCTGGGCACCCTCACGTACCAGCAAGGTTCCCCGCTCGCCAACAATCAGCCCCGCCCCGCTATCCGCAATATGGATATGATTGAGTTCACGATTGCCGGGCAGCCTCTCCAGGCTCAGGCTATCGTCCTGGGGGTCAAGGCGGAGCGCTATACCACGGTCGCCGACCAGCCAGGCGCTTCCGTCTGTGTCCAGCGCCACCGAATTGAGTTCGAAGCCGCGACCCACTGGGCTCTCCAACGATGTCACCTCTCCGCTGACCAAGTTCAATAGCCAGACCGTTTCGCCACCGCCCACCAACAGTGCTGTGTTGTCATCGCGCCAGGCGATGTCATTGACACTTAGCGGTTCGGGCATCTCAAAAGTCTGCCAGGTGTCGTCTGGGCTCCACAGCGCCACCGTACCTTGAGCGCCAGCCACCAGGGTTGCACCGTCTTCACGAATATTGACAGCGTTAAGCGTCGTGGTGATAGGTGTATCGAGAGGCGACCAACCATCACCCGCATAGCGCCACACCACACCGTCGCGGCCTACTGCCATGCCTAGCCCATCACGGTAGTCGGCAGCATTAAGGGTGACTTCGCCGAGCGGTGAAGATGCCAACCAATGTACTTGGTCACCGTCGACGCTACGCATGAACAGCGAGCCCTCCTCGCGCTCGTTAACCGCCAGCGGCTCATGGGTGGATAGAAACGGCGCAAATAGCGCCATAGCGATAATCGACAGCAGCACGAAGAGACCCACGAGCGCCAGCCGATCGCCCAGGATGGCCTTTACAGGCTCCTGAGCACTTTTCAGAAATCGAGATCGGTTCATTTGAAGCTCACCCTTGGATCCAACATGGTGTAAAGAATGTCGACCAGCAGATTAAGAGTGACCACGAAAGCGGCCATCACTAGGAAACTGGCTTGGGCAAGAGGGAAATCAGAGGTACGCACCGAATTGAGGATTTCTCGCCCCAACCCAGGCCACGAAAAGACCACCTCGACGACCACTTGACCACCCGCCGCCAAGCCAATCGTCACCGCTAACTGGGTGACCACTGGCAACAACGCATTACGAGCAGCATGAGCATAGAGAATGCGGCGTTCTGGCAAACCTTTAGCACGCGCCATTTCGATAAAGTCTTCGCCATAAACTTCCAGCATGGTGTTGCGCATAATCAGTAGCGGCGACCCTAAATAGTAGAGAGCTACCACCAGCGCTGGCAGGATCAGGTGATGCAGGAAGTCGAGGGTAAATATCTTGTCAAAAAACCCCGACGCTTCGTAGGGCAGCGTGCGCATCCCACTGGTAGGTAACCAGCCAAGCCCAATGCCAAAGACCAAGATAGCGATCATTCCTGTCCAAAACATTGGCGCAGAACGGAACATCAAGCCGACAAAAATACCGCTGGTATCTACCTTGCTACCACGACGCCAAGAGAGCCAGGCACCTAATGGCGCACCGACAGCATAAGCCAGCACAATCGCAGGCAGCATCAGCACCATGGTGTTTCCTAGCCGCTCCCAGATGATGTCTGCAACAGGGGCACGATAGTGAAAGGAGTAGCCAAAATCTCCCTGCAAAATATTGGCTAAGTAGATCAAGTATTGCTCCCAGATTGGTCGATCAAGACCAAAGCTGGCGCGTATGCGCTCACGCTCCTCGGGGTTTAGCCCCTCAGTAATAAGCGCTGCGGTGGGGTCAGGTAACCCTAAGCGGAAGAGAAAGAATAACAACGTGGCGATGATAAACAGCGCCATAAAACCGTGCAGAACACGGCGTATCAGATAACTGCTACGTGATGACATGACGGACTCGCTGTGAACGGCCGTTCACCCTGCACAGCCTTGTGGGCGTGCAGGGTGGTGGCACCTATATTAAGGAAGGATGTACCCAAAGCGCTTAGCGCATCAGACGACCATCCTCGTCCCAGGAGTAACCGGCCTCTTCCAGCTCGGCACGCGCCGCATCCATATCAAACTCAAAACGCTCGATAAAGGCGTCATGCCAGAAGGTGTTAACCGGCGCAATCACACTCGATCCGACTTCGCCACGGCCATCGAGCAGCACATTGACCATGCGCTCACGATCACTAGCCATGGTCAGAGCGCGACGTACAGCGCGGTCATCAAACGGCGGTCGACGTAAATTGAAGGTTAAATGGAAGTATCCAAAGTCGGGTACATTGACCACGGTGAGGTGATCCTGGCTTTCAGCCAAGCTAATCTGACCAGGCTCCATGCGCCAAGCTGTCACATCGATTTCGCCAGTCTGCAAGCCTGTGTAGACACCTTCCATATCGGCATAGATGATGAACTCCACACCATCAACCGCGATGTTGTCAGCATAGAAGTGCTCATCGAACTTACTGATGGCCATGAACTCCCCCCGGTCAAAACGCTCGAACTGGAAGGGCCCAGAGCCAACCGTGGGTGTCTCGCTGGGGCTCAGCGTAGACGCATCGTCTATCTCAGACCAGATATGCTCGGGCAGAATGGGAATCTGTGATAAAGAAATGCTTGCGAAGGAAGCAGATGGCTCTTTTAGGTGGAAGTGAATCGTCAGCTCATCGACTACCTCCGCCCGCTCTAACGCCGCTAGGTAGGAGTTGAAGTAGCTGTAATCCTGCTCAAGGTAGTAGTTCCAGGTAAAGGCAACGTCACTGGCCGTTACTGGCTCGCCATCGTGAAACGTCATGCCTTCCCGAAGCGTCACCTCAATCGTGGTGTCGTCAACTTGCTCTACCTTCTCAGCCGCCCAAGGGAGTGGCTCTACATCAGCGGACAGACGTACTAAACGATCATAGTAGAGGCGCATCCATTTCCAGCCCCATACTGAGGTGGATGCCAGTGGGTTAAGGTTGTCTGGCTCCTGCGGCCCACCGATACGCAGGGTGCTGCGCTCGCCTACCGGGACAGCTTCCATTGGCCCCCATTCGCTGTACAGCCCCTCACCGGCCATCGGCTCAAAACCTTCGAAGGCGTCATGGTTGTAGGCCACTACCTCATCGCGGAAGAAAAGCACGATCAACGGCGCATCGGGTTTATAGAGTTCCTGCATCTCCATGACCAGTTGCTGGCGCTCTTCTGGGTCGAAGGCTTGCGACTGTTGATCGAAGAGGGCGTCAAACTCAGGGTTATTATAACCACCAGGGTTATTGCCACCTGGCGAAGACTGACGAGAATCCAACGTGCTCAGGAAAAATTGCGGATCCAAGCGATCTGTACGACCACTCCAACCAAGAATCGTCGCGTCAAAATCTTGCTGATCATAGAAGCGCTCAAGCGCAGTACTAAATTCCGTCGGCGCTACCGTGACATCTAGCCCCAACTCTCTCCAGCGCTCAGCGACAATAAAAGCCGCCTCATAGCGGATTGGATCGTAAGACTCAGTCGTCGTTGTAAGCGTAATCGAAGGCAAAAGTTCTTGTTCTTGTGCCTGAGCCTGGGTAGCAAACACGCTCACCCCCAGTGCCACTGCCAGCACTCGTCCTGAGATCTGCGGCACGCCCAAAGCGCCTATTAGACGCTCTGTGATTGCTGTACTCATTTTCTCTCCCTAAGGTCACTGACCAAGTAGGTTTATTCATTTGTATTTTTAGTTACCCTACTAACTTAAGTGAACAACAATTAAATCGTCAAACGTCCTCTTAAACGCTGCTGCACGAGCCATTACGCATATACGTAGCTTTCTGGAATCGTCTATAAACGAATAAAGCGCCTTAAAAGGCGCTTTATTCACACAAACTAGCTAATTAAAACCAACAAGTTACGACCCAGCGGGACCGCCTAACGGATCAGAAGGACGGCGACGAGGCTCATCGTCATCTTCTTCACTATCATCGCCTGAAGCACCAGGAGGTGTGTCATCCGACTTCTCTTCAGTCTTTACTTCAGGCTTGTCATCGTTAGCGTGCGTACCACCACCAGATGAATCACCGTCGTTCCAACCTTCTGGCGGACGTGGCTCGCGCCCTTCCATGATATCTTTCAACTGGTCGGCATCGATGGTTTCGTACTTCATCAATGCTTCGGCCATAGCGTCCAACTTGTCACGATTATCTTCCAAAATCTGACGCGCTTGCTCGTAACATTCGTCGATGATCTTGCGCACTTCTTTATCTAGACGCGAGGTGGTTTCACCAGACTTCAGCTTACCGCCACTTTGACCAGGACCGCCAAGGAACTGATGAGACTCATCCTCATCGTACATGATCGGCCCCATTTCACTCGACAGCCCCCACTTGGCGACCATGTTATGGGCAAGCTCAGTAGCGCGCTTAATATCGTTTGAGGCACCGGTGGTCACACCGTTAGCGCCCAACGTCATCTCTTCAGCAATACGACCACCAAACAGCGAGCAAATTTGGCTGAGAATTTGCTGGCGCGACAGGCTGTAACGGTCTTCTTCTGGCAGGAACATCGTGACGCCTAGCGCACGACCACGCGGGATGATCGTCACTTTGTACACAGGATCATGCTCTGGCGCTACTAAGCCAATAATGGCGTGACCTGATTCGTGATATGCCGTGTTGAGCTTCTCTTTATCAGTCATGACCATCGATTTGCGCTCAGCGCCCATCATGATCTTGTCTTTAGCAAGCTCCAGCTCTTCCATGGCAACCAAGCGCTTGTTACGACGGGCTGCAAACAGCGCAGCCTCGTTTACCAAGTTCGCCAGATCCGCACCCGAGAAGCCTGGCGTACCGCGCGCAATCAACTGCGGCTTAACATCATCGGCCAGCGGCACTTTGCGAAGGTGAACCCCCAAAATGTGTTCACGGCCACGAATATCCGGCAGGCCAACCGTTACTTGACGGTCAAAACGCCCCGGACGCAACAAGGCAGGATCGAGAACGTCAGGGCGGTTAGTTGCTGCAATAACGATAACGCCTTCGTTAGCTTCGAAGCCATCCATCTCTACCAGTAACTGGTTGAGTGTTTGCTCACGCTCATCGTTGCCGCCGCCCATACCAGCACCGCGCGAGCGGCCAACGGCATCGATTTCATCGATAAAGATGATACAAGGCGCTTGCTTCTTGGCCTGCTCAAACATGTCGCGCACACGGGAAGCACCAACCCCGACAAACATCTCCACGAAGTCTGAACCTGAGATAGAGAAAAACGGCACCTTCGCTTCGCCCGCAATGGACTTGGCCAGCAACGTTTTACCTGTACCAGGCGGGCCTACCATCAAGACACCGCGCGGGATCGTGCCACCCAAGCGCTGGAATTTAGTAGGATCACGCAGGAAATCAACCAGCTCTTCTACTTCTTCCTTCGCTTCATCACAACCTGCGACATCAGCGAAAGTGGTCTTAATCTGATCCTGAGAAAGCAGCTTAGCTTTGGATTTACCGAAGCTCATCGGGCCGCCTTTACCGCCGCCAGCTCCACCCTGCATTTGGCGCATAAAGAACATAAATATGGCCAGGATTAGCAGAATCGGGAAGCTCGCAATCAGCAAACGTGTCCAGATACTTTGTTGCTCCGGCTCTTTGCCTATCACTGTTACGTTGTTGCTTAACAGATCATCGATCAGCTTAGGATCTTCGGCGGCAGGACGAATAGTCTGAAACTGAGAACCATCCGTACGCTCACCGGTGATGGTAAAGCCATCAATGGTGACGCTGCGTATCTGCTGATTTTGCACCTGTTGCACAAACTGAGAGTAGTTTGTTGCTTGTGGTGCGCTTTCCGTACTGAAATTATTGAACACTGTCAGTAGAACGGCCGCGATGACCAACCACAGAATCAGGTTCTTCGCCATATCGTTCAAGGGGCTACCCTCATTACAAGAATCCGTCAGTTAACCGTTAATACTCAGACCTTACACTAGAGCTTAACGTTCAACCATTGCCAAAGCACATTCGGCTTTGGGCCATCTGTGTCACGCTCGTCCAATGTGCATAATGTGACACACCTTACGACTGCCTGTCTGGCAATCGTGGTGATAAATCTTTGCTATTACTTGCTAGCACAGGGTCGCATTTCGTTATCCACGAAACCCTTCCGCTAGAAAATAGACTTCCCGTGAGCGCGCCCTCGAAGCATCCGGCTTGCGAGTCACGACACGGTCAAAACTACTACGGAGCTCTTTCAAGTAGGTATCAAACCCTTCGCCTTGAAAAACTTTAGCCAGAAAGCGCCCGCCAGGGGGTAGCGTTTCTCGAGCGAGCTCAAGTGCTAATTCTACAAGATACATTGCCTGAGGCTGATCAATCGCCGCCATACCACTCATATTGGGGGCCATGTCTGACATCACAAGGTCTACTTGGCGATTTCCTAGGCGCTCTAGAATCGCATTAAGTACACTTTCTTCAGTAAAATCACCTTGGATGAAGTCTACGCCTGCCAGGGCATCCATCTCTAATATGTCTGACGCTATCACGACCCCTTCAGGCCCCACCTTGTCTGCGGCAATTTGACTCCATCCGCCAGGCGCAGCCCCTAGGTCAATCACCGTCATGCCAGGGCGGAATAACTTATCTTTTTCATCTAACTCAAGCAACTTATAGCTTGCACGGGAGCGATAGCCATCCTGCCAGCTCTGCTTGACGTACTGATCGTCAAAATGCTCCTTCTTCCAGTTATTGCTGGTCTTACTTACTGAATGTTTACGGCTTGGGGGCTTTTGCTGCATGTAGGCATCTAACACTGGAATAGAAGATGGGCGCATTCACGCGATTGCTTTCACTTAGCGGCATTTCACCGTAAGATGGAGCGTTAAGCGCTAACTGGGATACCGCAAGATACCATGAGCTTGTCACAGGCACAAAAGAAAGCATTTCGTAGCATTGGCCACCACCTTAACCCGGTGGTCACCGTTTCTGAGAACGGCGTCTCCGAAAACCTGCTCGCAGAACTCAGCCGCGCGCTCAATGACCACGAGCTAATCAAAGTAAAACTTGCCCTGCCAGAGCGTGATGATCGTGCTGCTATGCTCAACGAGCTGATTGCCGACAGTAACGCCGAGCTGGTGCAAACCATTGGTAAAATGGCGCTACTCTATCGCCGCAATCCAAAGGTAAACCCCAAGCTTTCCAACATCACACGCTTTGAGAACCATCACGGGCGGCATTAACCCAAACGTGGCACTTGAATAAACGTGAATCTAAAAGGCCCGCGGTGGTTACATCGCGGGCCTTTTAGTGTGCCGCCAACTAAGGCAACAGGGTGCGAGCGCGATAAAGACGCCCACACCCCGCTTCACAGCGATAAATCAGAGATGCTCAACACTCTCAATTTCGTACTCAACATCGCCGCCGGGCGTTTTAACAACGACTACGTCGCCCTCTTCTTTACCAATCATCGCGCGGGCAATGGGAGAGGTCACGGATATACGCCCCTCTTTGATGTTGGCTTCATCTTCACCAACGATGCGGTAAGTAACGCTGGCGTCACTATCCAGGTTTAGCAACGACACGGTGACACCAAAAATCACTTTGCCGGTTTTGGGCAGTTTGGTGACGTCAATTACCTGAGCGCCTGAAAGCTTACTTTCAATTTCCTGAATACGGCCTTCAATAAACCCTTGCTGCTCGCGAGCGGCGTGGTACTCGGCGTTCTCTTTGAGATCACCATGTTCACGCGCTTCAGCAATAGCAGCAATGACTTGAGGACGGGCTTCGCCCTTCAAGTGATTAAGCTCTTCGCGAAGACTTTTTTCTCCCGCTACCGTCATCGGGACCTTGTTCATTGACTTGCTCCTGCATGCAGATCCTGAAGGCGCCGCACCGTAATCTCCCTACCGTACTCAAGCGCCATGCAAACAGCATTAGCACCCGCCAAGGTGGTCGCATAGGGCACCTTGCGCGCGAGAGCAGTACGGCGAATAATTGAAGAGTCGTTAATAGCCTGACGACCTTCAGTTGTGTTCACGATGTAGGCGATTTCGTCGTTCTTCAGCAGATCGACGATATGGGGACGGCCTTCGTAGACTTTATTGACGTGCTCCACGTCCAGTCCAGCAGCTTCAAGTGCCGCTGCCGTTCCGCGCGTTGCACATAATGTGAAGCCCAATGTTAGCAGAGAACGTGCCACTTCGATAATCCCCTGCTTGTCAGGCTCACGCACAGAAAGGAACGCTTTACGGTCGCCACTCAACGCTGGAATGGCTTCGCCAGCACCCAACTGCGCCTTAAAGAAGGCTTCTGCAAAGGTCTCTCCAGAGCCCATCACCTCACCCGTCGACTTCATCTCCGGCGACAGAATCGGGTCAACACCCTGGAACTTGTTGAACGGGAACACCGCCTCTTTGACGCTATAGAAGTGCGGGATAATTTCGCGCTCAAAGCCCTGCTCGGCCAGTGTTTTACCCGCCATGCAGCGCGCCGCAATCTGCGCCAACGAGGTGCCGATGCACTTAGACACAAACGGCACGGTGCGCGAAGCACGGGGGTTAACCTCGATGACATAGATCTCGCCATCCTGCCACGCCAACTGCACGTTCATCAGACCTTTAACACCAAGCTCGACGGCCATTTTCTTGACCTGCTCGCGCATTTCATCCTGCACATCGGCAGGCAGCGAGTAAGGTGGCAGCGCACAGGCGGAATCACCAGAGTGAACCCCCGCCTGCTCAACGTGCTGCATAATGCCGCCAATCACCACCTGCTGACCGTCAGATACGGCGTCGATATCAATCTCGATCGCCGCGCTTAAGAAGTGGTCAAGCAAGACGGGGGAGTCGTTAGACACCTTCACCGCATTGGTCATGTAGTTTTCAAGCTCGGAGGCATCATAAACAATCTCCATCGCACGACCACCCAGTACGTAGCTAGGGCGCACCACCAGCGGGTAGCCAATGGCCTCTGCCTTGGAAAATGCCTCTTCAAAGCTGCGAGCGGTGGCGTTGGGCGGCTGCTTCAAGCCTAGCTTGTCGATCATCACCTGGAAGCGCTCGCGGTCTTCAGCGCGGTCGATGGCGTCCGGCGTGGTACCAATAATCGGCACGCCTGCTGCCTCTAGCTCACGGGCAAGCTTCAACGGCGTTTGACCACCGAACTGCACAATCACGCCTACCGGCTTCTCTTTATCGGCAATTTCCAACACATCTTCCAGCGTTACCGGCTCAAAGTAGAGACGATCAGAGGTGTCGTAGTCGGTAGAAACGGTTTCCGGGTTGCAATTGACCATGATGGTTTCATAGCCGTCATCGCGCATCGCGAAGGCAGCATGAACACAGCAGTAATCGAACTCGATGCCTTGACCGATACGGTTCGGGCCACCACCCAATACCATAATTTTCTGACGATCCGACACATCCGCCTCGCACTCCTCTTCATAGGTGGAGTACATGTAAGCGGTATCAGAGGCAAATTCCGCAGCACAGGTGTCGACACGTTTATAAACCGGACGAATGCCCGCTGCCTGACGCGTTTTGCGGAACTCTTTTTCCGACACACCCAACAGCTTGGCCAACCGTGCATCACCGAAGCCCTTGCGCTTAAGCAGGTAAAGCTCACGGGCAGAGAGGTCAACCAGGGCGCGCTTGGCGACGGCATTCTCGGTCAGCACCAGGTCTTCCAACTGCACCAGGAACCAAGGGTCAATATTAGTGAGCGCAAATACCTCATCAACACTCATTCCAGAACGCATGGCGTCAGCCACATAGAAAATACGCTCGGCACCAGCGGCCTGAAGCTCGCCCTGGATGATAGCCATGTTGTCTGGCGTGAAATCGGTGATGATCGGATCAAGGCCATCGTTACCGGTTTCCAGACCGCGCAGCGCTTTCTGCAGCGACTCTTGGAACGTACGGCCAATCGCCATCACTTCGCCAACTGACTTCATCTGGGTGGTCAGGCGGTCGTTTGCCTGGGGGAATTTCTCGAAGGTAAAGCGCGGAATCTTAGTGACGACATAATCGATTGATGGCTCAAACGACGCGGGCGTGCGGCCACCGGTAATATCGTTTTGCAGCTCATCCAGGGTATAACCTACTGCCAGCTTGGCAGCGATTTTAGCAATCGGGAAGCCAGTGGCCTTAGATGCCAGCGCCGACGAGCGCGATACCCGCGGGTTCATCTCGATGACCACTAGGCGACCAGTTTTTGGGTCCATACCAAACTGTACGTTGGAGCCGCCGGTTTCTACACCAATCTCGCGCAGTACCGCCAGGCTAGCGTCACGCATGATCTGGTACTCTTTGTCGGTCAGCGTTTGCGCTGGCGCGACGGTAATCGAGTCACCGGTGTGAACGCCCATCGGATCGAAGTTTTCAATCGCACAGACAATGATGCAGTTGTCATTCTTATCCCGCACCACTTCCATTTCGTACTCTTTCCAACCCAGCAGCGACTCATCAATCAACAGCTCGTGGTTGTTGGAAAGCTCGAAACCACGCGTACAGATCTCCTCGAACTCTTCTTTGTTATACGCCACGCCGCCGCCGGAGCCGCCCATGGTGTAAGAAGGACGAATAATGGTCGGGAAGCCTAATTCAGCCTGAATTTCCCAGGCCTCGTCCATGGTGTGCGCCACTTTCGCTTTCGGGCACTCCAAACCAATACGCTTCATAGCTTGATCGAACAGGTCGCGATCTTCAGCCATGTTAATCGCATCGGCGTTGGCACCAATCATCTCGACGCTGTATTTCTCCAGCACACCATGCTTTTCAAGGTCAAGCGCACAGTTCAGCGCTGTCTGGCCACCCATGGTGGGCAGAATCGCGTCCGGGCGCTCGGCCTCAATAATCTTCTCAACCGCCTGCCAGGTAATCGGCTCGATGTACGTTGCATCGGCCATGGCTGGGTCGGTCATGATGGTGGCCGGGTTGGAGTTAACCAAAATAACTCGGTAACCCTCCTCGCGCAGTGCTTTACACGCCTGGGCGCCAGAGTAGTCAAATTCGCAGGCCTGGCCGATGACAATCGGGCCAGCGCCAATGATAAGAATGCTGTTGATATCGGTACGCTTAGGCATAACGGTTCCCGCAAAATAGGTGACGATGAGCGACAAAAAACGGCGTTACATGGCGGCCATTAAGGGCAGCGTTAGCGGCGTGCCTGCATCATGGCAATAAAGCGATCAAACAGCGGCGCCACATCGCGCGGGCCGGGGCTGGCTTCCGGGTGCCCCTGGAAGCTAAACGCCGGGCGGTCAGTAAGCTCAATCCCTTGGAGCGTGCCATCAAACAGCGAACGGTGCGTGGCCCGCACGTTAGCCGGAAGAGTCGCCTCATCGGCAGCAAAGCCGTGGTTTTGGCTGGTAATCATTACCGTGCCGGACGCTAAATCTTGCACCGGGTGGTTGGCGCCGTGGTGGCCGTGGCCCATCTTGATAGTTTTGGCACCCGAGGCCAGCGCCAGCAATTGGTGACCAAGGCAAATGCCAAATACCGGCGTGTTGGTTTCCAGCACTTCTTGAATCGCCTTAATGGCATAATCACAAGGCTCGGGGTCACCCGGACCATTAGCCAAAAAGACACCATCCGGGCTCATTGCCAGCACGTCAGCAGCAGGCGTTTGTGCCGGTACAACCGTCAACCGGCAGCCGCGCGCGGCCAGCATACGCAAGATGTTAAATTTCACACCGAAGTCGTACGCCACCACGTGGTAAGGACGCTCACCTTTCGTAGTATCAGCGTAACCCTCGCCCAGGGCCCACTCGCCTTGCGTCCATTCGTAAGCCTCTTTGCACGAGACTTCCTTGGCCAAATCCATCCCCTTCAATCCAGGAAACGCCTTCGCCGCCGCCAGTGCCCGATCTACCGCATCATCGCCCTCTGCTTCTGCGCCCGCCAGAATCGCGCCATTTTGCGCCCCTTTATCACGCAGAATGCGCGTTAAACGGCGAGTATCGATATCCGCAATGCCCAGCACATTTTGGCTTTTCAGATAATCAGAGAGTGTTTGCTCAGAGCGGAAACTGCTGGCCAACAAAGGGAGATCACGAATTACCAAGCCCGCTGCCGCAATAGACGCGGACTCCACATCTTCGGAATTAATGCCGGTATTGCCGATATGGGGATAGGTCAGCGTGACGATTTGGCGGGTGTAAGAAGGATCAGTGAGGATTTCCTGGTAGCCGGTCATGGCTGTATTGAACACCACCTCACCGCTTGTGACTCCATCCGCGCCAATAGCAGTTCCGTGAAACACACTGCCATCTTCCAGGGCCAATATCGCGGGTTTGCTCAATGCGGGGTTATTCAAGACAAGTTCTCCCATGCTGGTGGGAGCCTGTGGGCGCAGGCTCGGCGATCCGGTTTGTCGGCGTTTGCGTGCAAACGTCGGGTCGTAAAAAAGCGGGACGAAGCCGATAGTAAAAAACCGGTTTCATCCCGCTTGTTGTTCTCTTCCGTGGCTAATGGCCATGGTGCAGCGTTTAGCTGACTATTCTCTTACCTAAGGCCAGTGCAACAAGCGCGGTGCTTACCCTACAGAGATTCGTTCGCTGCAGATATTTTGCTGCTTTTTTGCAGCCACTGGGCCAAAATTTTTGGAATGTTACAGGATTTATCGACCTTAGGCTAGGCCTTTGTTGCCAAGAAAGTGCCAGGGATAGCCCTGGCTGCGAGTCAGCTTAGCTCTAACACATCCTGCATATCGTAACGGCCATGCGCTTTGCCAGCGACCCAGCGTGCAGCGCGAACCGCGCCTTTAGCAAAGGTCATACGGCTGGAGGCTTTATGGGTAATTTCGATACGCTCGCCTTCGGTGGCAAACATCACTGTGTGTTCGCCAACAATGTCGCCAGCGCGCACGGTGGCAAAGCCGATCTCTTTGTCGGTGCGCGGACCACACTGACCTACCCGTTCATAGACGCCATGCTCTTTTAGCGTGCGGCCGATGCTCTCTGCGACCACTTCACCCATCTTTATCGCCGTGCCGGAAGGCGCATCCACTTTATGACGATGGTGCGCTTCGATGACTTCAATATCGTAGCCTTCATCGCCGAGGGCTTTTGCAGCCGTCTCAAGTAACTTGAGGGTAAGGTTAACGCCGACGCTCATGTTGGGCGCGAACACCATAGCGACTTTATCGCGGTAACTATCCAGCTCGGCCAATTCGTCATCGCTCATCCCTGTGGTGCCAATCACAATGCGCTTGCCGTGCTCGGCGCAGAACGCCAAATTTGCCAAGGTTACCTGCGGCGCGGTGAAATCGATCAACACGTCGAAGTCGCCCACAATCTCGTCGAGAGAATCTACCGCCACTACACCACGCTTGCCAACACCTGCCAGCTCACCGATATCAGTACCTGCCAAAGAACTACCCGGCTCAACAATACCGCCTGCTAGCGAGGCATCCGCCTGCTGATCTACCGCATTTACTAATGTGCGGCCCATACGGCCAGCTACGCCTACAATGGCAATTCGGGTCATGAAAACTCCTGCGCGTGCGTCGTTCGGCATCAAACGTGATTTAAAAAAACCAAGGATAAAAAGTGACCGCGATTATAACAGACCCCCCTTAGTGATGCGGGGCTAAAGGTAGCCGCGCGTACCATCCCAATTAGTTTTCCCAAACGATTTCTAGCGGCTCGTCTTTGGCCATACGCACGAGGTGACTTTCCACCACGCCCTCCAATTGGTCTAGGTGTTCCTCTTCAAGCGTTTCGATGGACACCAACAATCGTCCCGCTTCGACATGCATTAGGCAGGTGCCGTTGGTAAATACAATTTTGGCATCCTGCTCGTTATGCTCGACCTCAAGCTTATGCGCCCAGTGCTTGCACAAGCGATTGATCAAGCGCTCGCCAGAAGGCGTTACGATTTCGGCACGGGATAAAGGCATCGTGTTTTCTCCATAAAGTTAGCAAGTTAGCTCTTACTAGCGTAATTCTCACAATAGAAACCGCAAAGTAAGAAATAAGAATTCCTTGCAACAACATGTTTCTGTTCATCGAAACGCCCACTTGCAACCCTGAACCACACGCCGGAAAGACCCCGTAGCCCAATGCCCCACCCAGGGCGAGATGCCTCATCCGCTAGCATTTGCCCTCGTCCTTGCGTGCAAATAATCCACTTTTTAAAAGGGTATCGAATAGCCAGCAAACGATAGGCCCATCACGCTAGCTATTTTACACCAAGCAACTCAGTGCTTTGGCAATACGTAACCTACAAAAACGCCCCAGCACTTGAAGGTGCTGGGGCGCTGATGTGACGCGAAGAAAATCGCCGTTACGGCTTCATCTCTTCAAAAAACTTCTTCACGCTGTCGAAGAACCCTGTCTTCTTCGGCGAGTGACTATGGCTGTTACTACCATCGAAGCTTTTTTGCAGCTGGCGTAGTAGGTCTTTCTGCTCGTCGTTAAGGTTGACCGGCGTTTCCAGTACCACCTTACACAACAGGTCACCCGCTGCGCCGCCGCGTACCGGCTTCACGCCTTTGCCGCGTAGCCTGAAAAGCTTGCCGGTTTGGGTTTCCGGCGGAATCTTTAGCTTCACGCGACCATCAAGCGTGGGTACTTCCAACTCGCCACCCAGGGCAGCATCAACAAAGTTGATTGGCACGTCACACTGCAAGTGCTTGCCTTCGCGCTGGAAGATGTGGTGCGGCTTGATAGACACTTGGACGTACAAGTCACCAGGCGGACCACCATTAATACCACTTTCGCCTTCGCCATTCAGGCGAATCCGGTCACCTGTATCAACACCCGGCGGAATCTTCACAGAAAGCGTACGCGTTTCCCGCACGCGACCTTCGCCATTACATTTGTGGCACGGCACTTTAATCTGCACACCGGTGCCATGACAGGTCGGACAGGTCTGCTGCACAGCAAAGAAGCCCTGCTGCATACGCACCTGACCGTGACCATGACAGGTGGGACACGTCACTTTACTGGTGCCTGGCTCGGCGCCTTCACCATCGCAGCGGTCACACTCAATGTGACGAGGCACGCGAATATCTACGGTAGTGCCCGCAACGGCACTTTCCAGATCAAGCTCTAGGTTGTAGCGCAGATCAGAGCCACGAGCGGGGGCATTAGGGCCACGACGACGGCCACCGCCGCCACCGAAAATGTCGCCAAACACATCGCCGAAGATGTCGCTAAAGTCACCAGCGCCACCGCCGCCGAAACCACCGCCGCCAAAGCCACCGCCCTGACCGTCAACACCGGCATGACCAAACTGGTCATACGCTGCGCGTTTTTCGCCATCGCTTAAGACTTCGTACGCTTCAGACACCTCGCGGAATTTCTCCGCTGCAGTGTTATCGTCCGGGTTTCGATCAGGGTGGAATTTTTGCGCCAAGCGGCGGTAGGCCTTTTTGATCTCTTTCTGATCGGCCCCTTTTTCGACACCCAGGACTTCGTAATAATCGCGTTTGGACATGGGTCCTACGCCTCCTGGTTAGCTACGCACTTAATTAGGCGTCTCTGCTACGGAAACAGCAACGCGGGAGTTGCCTCCCGCGTCACCGCATTCCTTAGCAGAAAGAGGTGGGTTATTGCTTTTTCTGGTCGTCGTTGACTTCTTCGTACTCAGCATCAACCACATCTTCCTCCGGCTTGGCGCTGGCATTTTCAGCACCTTCGCCGTCCGCCTGCTGAGCGGCTTCTGCCTGCTCGGCGTACATTTTTTGTGCTAACTGGCCAGACACTTCGGTCAGCGCATCCAGTTTCTGCTGGATGTTGTCCGGATCGTCAGTCTTCACCGCTTCTTCCAGCTCGCTGATAGCAGTCTCGATGGCTTGTTTCTCGTCATCGGTCGCTTTATCGCCCGCTTCCTGTACAGTTTTGCGCGTGGCGTGAATCATGCCGTCTGCTTGGTTACGCAGCTGTACAAGCGCTTCGAACTTTTTGTCCTCGTCAGCGTGAGCTTCCGCGTCGCGTACCATTTGCTCGATCTCTTCATCAGAAAGACCGCTGGACGCTTTAATGACAATGGACTGCTCTTTGCCAGTGGCTTTGTCTTTCGCCGACACGTTCAAAATGCCGTTGGCATCCAGATCGAAGGCCACTTCGATTTGCGGCACACCGCGCGGCGCCGTAGGAATATCAGCGAGATCGAAACGTCCAAGCGACTTATTCTGGGATACCTGTTTACGCTCACCCTGCACGACGTGAATCGTCACCGCCGTCTGGTTGTCATCCGCCGTGGAGAAGGTTTGCGTCTTCTTCGTGGGGATGGTGGTGTTTTTGTCGATCAGCGGCGTCATTACGCCACCCAGGGTTTCGATACCTAAAGTTAGCGGCGTTACGTCCAGCAGCAGCACATCTTTGACATCACCGCCGAGAACACCGCCCTGAATCGCCGCACCAACAGCAACCGCTTCATCAGGGTTTACATCTTTACGTGCTTCTTTGCCGAAGAAGTCAGCCGCTTTCTTCTGCACCATTGGCATACGTGTCTGACCACCGACCAGAATCACTTCGTCGATTTCAGACGCAGACAAACCAGCGTCTTTCAATGCAACTTTGCAAGGCTCAAGCGAGCGCTGTACCAGATCTTCAACTAGCGACTCCAGCTTAGCACGCGTCACCTTCACGTTAAGGTGTTTCGGGCCAGTGTTGTCAGCGGTAATGTACGGCAGATTCACATCGGTCTGCTGGGCGCTGGAAAGCTCAATCTTGGCTTTCTCGGCGGCTTCTTTCAGACGCTGCATCGCGAGGTTGTCGCCAGACAGGTCAATTCCGCTATCGGTTTTGAACTGGTCAACTAAGTAGTTAATCAACGCCAGGTCGAAGTCTTCACCGCCCAAGAAGGTGTCACCGTTAGTGGCCAACACTTCAAACTGGGTTTCGCCGTCAACGTCGGCTACTTCGATGATAGAAATATCGAAAGTACCGCCACCCAAGTCGTATACCGCAATGGTTTTGTCACCACGGGATTTGTCCATACCGTAAGCAAGCGCCGCTGCGGTTGGCTCGTTAATGATGCGCTTAACATCCAAGCCGGCAATACGACCCGCATCTTTGGTGGCCTGACGCTGACTATCGTTGAAGTAGGCAGGTACAGTGATAACCGCTTCTGTTACTGCTTCGCCAAGATAGTCTTCGGCGGTTTTCTTCATTTTCTTTAGCACTTCCGCGCTGACCTGCGGTGGTGCCATTTTTTTGCCTTTTACTTCCACCCAAGCATCACCGTTGTCGGCTGCGGCGATTTTGTACGGCACCATTTTGATGTCTTTTTGTACAACGTCGTCTTTGAAGCGACGGCCGATCAGGCGCTTGATTGCGTAAAGCGTGTTTTCAGGGTTAGTCACCGCCTGGCGCTTAGCCGCCTGACCAACCAGTGTTTCACCATCGTCTGTGTAGGCGATGATAGAAGGCGTGGTGCGGCCACCTTCAGCGTTTTCAATGACTTTAGCGCTGTCACCATCGAGCACGGCCACACAAGAGTTGGTGGTGCCCAGATCGATACCAATAATGCGTCCCATAGCGAGAACCTCGAATTCGGTTGTTACTAAACTAAAAATGTAATTTTTTAAAACTAATTCTTAAAAACTAATTCTTAGAAGCGTCATCTTTTGAAAAGACCGCCTTCAGAAAAGTAGTTTTTAGAAATGCTGCGGAGTTATCCGCGGGTTGCCCTTTATCTGGGGGCCGCTTGCAGCATTTCAAGGTTTTTTTCTGCTCTAAGCCTACCTTTTTGTTAATTCGCTTTTTGACTGACGATAACCATCGCCGGGCGAACAAGGCGGCCGTTCAACAAGTACCCCTTCTGCATCACTTCCATGACGGTATTGGGTTCAAGCTCGGGGTTCGGCACCATGGCCATTGCTTCATGAACTTGAGGGTCAAAAGGCTCGCCCTGGGGCTCAATGCTTTCAACGCCAGACTTAGTGAGTGCGTCCAACTGCATTTTCAAGGTCATGGAGACGCCTTCACGGTGGGCGTCAGATGCGCCTTCCTGCATGCTCTCAAGCGCTTTTTCCAAGCTATCAACCACGGGCAGTAGATCTTTAACAAATTTCTCTAAGGCAAACTTACGCGCTTTTTCAGCCTCTTGTTCGGCCCGGCGGCGCACATTCTGTGCTTCGGCCGCAGCCCGCAGCGCTTGATCTTTAGCTTCCGCCAAGCTCTGTTCAAGCTCTTCTACCTGGGCGGCTAGCATATCGGCTTCAGGATTACCTACGCTGCCTTCTAGTACCGCTTCATCGTTAATCAACCCGTCTAGCTCATCTTCTACCAAGCGCTCTTCAGCGGACTGCTCGGAGACTTCTGCCTCTTGCTCTTGGCGGGCCAGCTCGTCTTCCAATGGGGTTTGCGACTCTTTTGCCATGCTTTGCTCCTGAAATATGCAACGGTGGCGTCAACATCCACCTTGGTTAAGTAGAGAGTATTAACCACGTATGAACGCTATATGGGGGTCATAAAAGCCATCTCAAGAGGGGCATTGAAGTGAGTTATCGACTACTGTATAAAACAACAACCATTGGACAAGTATCCAGCTTCTGTGCCGCACCGCCTCAGGAGGCCCTATGCTTACGCAGCTAGCGATCCAAGACTACGCTATCGTTGACCGCCTTGAGCTCGACTTAACTCACGGAATGACTGCTATTACCGGGGAAACTGGGGCTGGCAAATCGATTTTGCTCGGCGCCCTTGGCTTATGCCTGGGTGAACGCGCCGATGCAGGCAGCGTGCGCCACGGTTGTGAACGCACTGACCTTTCCGCCCGCTTTGACATTCAACGCTTGCCCGCCGCTGCTGAGTGGCTTACTGCCCGCGAGCTACCTGCGGAAGAGTGCTTACTGCGTCGAGTAGTCACCGCTAGCGGTCGCTCTAAAGCCTGGATCAATGGCCACCCTGCCACCATCGCTGACCTAAAATCGCTCGGCGAACAGCTGATTCAAATCCATGGACAGCATGCTCATCAGGCACTCATGCGTGAAGAAACCCACCTCGCCCTGCTAGATGATTATGCCGGGCTACGTGAGCGTAGCCAGCAGTTGGCCGAAACCTTCCGCGAGTGGCGCAGCGCCCGGCGGCGATTAAAAAAACTCAGCGAAGAAGGCAGTGAAGTTGAGGCAAAGCGGCAACTGCTGCGCTACCAAGTAGAAGAATTAGATCAACTGGGATTGGCAGAGGGTGAGCTGCAAACGCTAGAAGAAGAGCAGCATACCCTCGCCCATGCGGAAGAGACGCTGCGTGAAACCCAGTTTGCCGCCGACTGCTGCGCGAGCGATGAAGGTGGCGCTCTGTCGCTGCTAAACCAAGCCTATACCCATTTAAGCGCCCTGCCTGGCAGCGATAAAGGCACGTTAGCCAATACCTTGGCCATGCTTAGCGATGCGCGCATTCAAGTAGAGGAAGCCTCCAGCGAGCTTAGTCGCCTTGCCAGCACTACCGAACTTGATCCTGAACGCTTGGCTTGGGTGGAAGAACGGCTGGGCGATGTCCACCGTATTGCCCGCAAGCACCACGTTGCCCCGGAAGAGATTTGCGCACTCCACGCCCAGCTAAGCCAGGAAGTAGCTCAGCTGGAAGCCAGCGACGACGATTTGGAATCATTAAGCAACCAAGTCGTCGACTGCCGCGAACGCTACCGCAGTGATGCTAAGCAACTAAGCGAGGCGCGACAAAAAGCCGCAGCACGCTTGGGTAAAGATGTACAACAACAGTTGGCGTTCCTAGCGATGGGAAAAGCTCGCTTTGAGGTCGCGGTCACGCCTCGTGAGACACCTACAGCGGAAGGCCTGGACCACGTCCAATTTCTGATTAGCGCCAACCCCGGCCAGCCCGCTAGACCGCTCACCAAAGTTGCATCGGGTGGCGAACTGTCGCGCATCAGTCTCGCCATACAAGTCGTCGCGGCCTCACACTCAACGATTCCAAGCCTGGTATTCGATGAAGTCGATGTGGGTATCTCGGGAGCAACAGCCGAAATCGTTGGCCAACTGCTGCGTAAGCTCGGTGAAAACGGTCAGGTAATGACGGTCACTCACCTCCCCCAGGTCGCCGCCCAGGCGCACCAACACCTGCATATCGAAAAACGCGCCAAACGAGATAGCACACTTACCCATATGGCACTGCTGGATGAACAGGGGCGCATTAGCGAACTCGCCCGCATGCTTGGTGGCGTGACGCTCTCAGACCAAACACTCGCCCACGCCCGCGAAATGCTGCACGCCAGTCAGCGCCCACCACACTGAGCTGCCAAAAAGCACCCATTTAGCAACATCCTTAAGCAAAACACCCCCTGAGCACCAGTGAACATTCACTCGTACTCAGGGGGTGTTTTGTAGAGCGCGACAGACTATTTCTTATTTGTGGGGCCACTATCCTGGCGCGTTACATCCGACCCACGGGGGCGTACGTAAAGCACCAAGGCATGGTCCACTAGCTCGTAGCCGTGCTCTTCAGCAATCTCTTGCTGGCGACGCTCGATGATGTCATCAACAAACTCGATGATTTCACCGCTCTCCAAACACACCATATGGTCATGGTGTTCTTCTTGAGTCATCTCGAATACCGCGTGGCCACCATCAAAATTATGACGGATCACCAAGCCTGCTGATTCAAACTGAGTCAGCACGCGGTAAACGGTAGCCAAGCCAACATCCTCGCCCGCATCAATCAGTGTTTTATACACTTCTTCTGCGCTAAGGTGGTGTTGACCCGAAGCATTTTCGAGAATCTGCAGGATCTTGACGCGCGGCAGGGTCACTTTCAGCCCGGCTTTGCGTAGTTCATGGTTCTGATCGGCCATGGTTGCTCTTCGCAGTAACAGGTTAGGTCGGGTATGATCGACCGAAACCACGATAGTGAAGAACAGGCTCAAATGCAAAAATTGACTCGTATCATTACTCTTTCCGTTGCCCTGACCGTTGTTAGTGGCTGTAGTTACGTTGGCGTTTACAAGCGCGACATCCCCCAGGGCAACCTGGTGACCCAGGATATGGTCAGCCAGTTACAGCCCGGAATGACGCAGCAGCAAGTCACTTATGTGATGGGACGCCCACTGCTCGAGGCACCTTTCGACACACGCCAGTGGGACTACGTCTACCGTCTCGACAAAGCCTATGCGGGTGTCGAGCAGCGGCGAGTGACGTTGACCTTTGACGACATGGGGCGTTTGATCAACGTTGCACAAGAAGGCGATTTATCCGGCGACCTACCCGTCAGCACCGAGAGCGGCCCAGGCCCAGCAGTCGAAGGCGCTGATCCGCTAGATGCGATGCCAACGCCCACACAGCAATCACCAGGCACCCCAACTCAGCAAGCACCGGTGGGAGGCGCGCCTGCCCAGCAGGCACCAACGGGCGGCGCACCTGCTCAAACAGCACCTACGTCAGACAATGCCCAAGAAAGCCAGTCAGTCATCATGACCGACTAAGGCGATTAACCGCTTGCCTGGCGCTTGGCACGCTCCAGGCGAGCGGCTTTTGGATCGATTTGCAGCGGACGATACACTTCGATGCGATCGCCAGCTCGCAGCGTTGTGCTTTCCGGATGGCGTAACGCCTTGCCAAAAATACCCAGCGGTGCCTGCTCAAACGTAGTACTGGGTATTTCGGGAAACAGGCTCGAAAGGTTCGCCAACGCGACCGCCTGACGCGCAGTGGTGTCTTTATGCACCTCAACGGCTACCAATCGCTGTTTATGAGGAAGTGCAAAAGCCACCTCGACAGTAAACGCATCAGCGGCCATATAGTTCGTTGGCGCGCTTCGTGAAGGCATCGACAAGCTGCCCTGCAATTTGCTGGAATAGTTTACCAAAGGCCATACCGAGCAATCGGTTGGCGAACACGAACTCCATTTCCAAGCTTACTTTGCAAGCATCTTCTCCCATAGGAATAAACAGCCAGCGCCCTTTCAGCTGTTTAAACGGACCTTTCACTAGCGAAAGCTCAATCCGTTCCGGTGCGTACAAGTCGTTACGAGTGGTGATGGTTTGCTCGACGCCCGCACGCCCAAGGGTCATCTCGCCAATCAGGTGTTCGTCATCGCGCTGTAACAAACTCGCTCGGCGACACCCTGGCAAGAACTCGGGATAGCGTTCGAAGTCGTTGACCAAATCGAACATTTGTTGGGGGGTGTGCCGCACCAAGGCGGTACGATTAACGGTTGGCATTGACCTCTCCGCTGACTTCACAGTGCCCAAAGCGTATCATGGGAAACATTTTTGTAGACCTTGAATGGTATCACGCCTCCCCACATAACGAAGGGGGTGCTACTGACAGATCAATGATGAGGTTCCATGGCCACTAAGAAAGGTAACAGTAAGGGCTCCAGCAGCAGCGTTATTGCCCAAAACAAGAAGGCTCGATTTGAGTACCATATTAACGAAACCTTCGAGGCAGGCCTGGTACTCGCTGGCTGGGAAGTAAAAAGTCTACGCGCTGGTAAAGCGCAGCTCACCGACACCTATATTTTGGTTCGCCACGGCGAGGCTTTCTTACTGGGCAGCCATATCATGCCCCTGAACACGGCAAGCACCCACGAGATCGCCGACCCTACGCGCACTCGTAAGCTGCTATTGCATCGTAAAGAGATCGCCAAAATCTTTTCGATCACTCAAGACAAAGGGCATACCTGCGTGCCCCTTAAGCTCTACTGGAAACGCAACAAAGTGAAGTGTGAACTCGCACTGGTGACCGGTAAGCAGCTGCACGATAAACGCGCCACCGAAAAAGATCGCGACTGGAGCCGTCAAAAAGGCCGGATTATGCGGGAACATAACAAGGCATAGCTGGTCATTGGAGTGTGAGCACGTTAGAATACTCACCTGTAATAAGGGGGCGACATGGTTTCGACGCCGGTGACAACCCTTGCGGTGCATGCCGAGAGCGTGATGTATCTCGTAAATCCCACATCACGAAAAATAGTCGCAAATGACGAAAACTACGCTCAAGGCGCGCTAGCAGCTTAAACTGTTAGCTTCTTGTCTGGCCCCAAGGTGATGTGCCTATTCATCGCTAAGGGGATACGAGCTAAAGCTGATAGGACCGCGGTTGTTGGTGTCTTCTCATCAACCGTTAAACTTTAGAAGGCTCGTGTGGCTGAATCCTGATCGTCGGAGTCAGTCACATTAAAGCAAATGACGAAATCTAAGCATGTAGAGCCAATAGGCGAGTGCTGGCGGACGCGGGTTCAATTCCCGCCGCCTCCACCACCTTACTATACAAATCAAGCACCTACGGGTGCTTTTTTTGTTTTCTTCACCTGAGTACCCGGCAAAGGAAACCGTGCTCGCCACCCTACATTCATCGGCGGCGAGTGCTTGCCCTATTCAATCCCACAACATAATCACCGGTGAGGTTCCGCTCATCGAGTATCGGCTGATTTCCCAAAACACCGTACAAGGCTCGTTTAAATCCCGCGTAAATTCATAGCAGTGATGGGTAGAAAACTCCGATAAACTCAATTAAAGGGGTTGTCTGAATAAAAGAGCCATAGCTTCGCTGCTAGCCACCTCTTAACCATCTTCAAGTTAGACACTTATAACAACAACGGTAACTTTCTTCGAAAGGGACTTTACTTGAGAGAACGTGCATGTCGAATGATCATCTTTATGACAGTGCGCCGTGGACACAATTTTATGACACGGCACAAAACGCCATAAAAGGCTCAGCCCAAGCGCAGGAACACCGTTTCCCCAGTATCCCCGCAATGCTAGTGGCGGCGGCGAACAATTTTGGACCCAACACTGCCTTTACGACCTGCATGCCAAACGGCATGAACGGTCAGCTCACTTACCAGCAAGCAGATGAGCTGTCCGATGCGTTTGCGATTTACCTGCGCGAAACGTTGAGCCTTAAAAAAGGCACCCGAGTGGCAGTGCAAATGCCGAACTGTCTGGCCCTGCCGGTGGCAATTTTTGGCATCCTGAAAGCGGGCTGTGTGCTGGTCAATGTGAACCCACTGTACACTCGCCGAGAAATGGAGCATCAGTTCAATGACGCGGGCGCACAAGCGCTGGTGATCATGGATATGTTTGCCGATAAGCTGGAAGATATTCTGCACAACACGCCAATCAAGCACGTCGTAATAACCTCCGTCTCCCAGTGGTTTTCGCCGGTGGTTCGCAGCGTATTGAATGCGGTGCTGACGTACTGGAATAAAGCCATTCCCAAACACTCACTTAATGCCACCCTACTCAGTCACGCCATTCAAACCGGCAAAACCATCCAGGCCGAACAGGGGATTGATGTGGCGAGTTACTGGCAGGATCTCACACGTGAAGACACCGCCCTGTTGCAATATACGGGAGGCACCACCGGCGTAAGTAAAGGGGCTGAGCTGATCCACGGCAACCTGCTAAGCAACCTGGAGCAGGTTGACTCAGTTGTCGGTAGTCATATAGAGACCGGTAAAGAGTGCGTTCTCACCGCGCTACCGATCTATCACATATTCGCGTTCACAGTGAATTTGTTAGCGTTTTATAACAAAGGGGCGCACAACGTTCTGGTGCCAAGCCCCCGACCTATTCAAAACTGCCAACGGGCTTTTGATAACTACCCGATCTCCTGGATATCGGGTGTTAACACGCTGTTCAATGCCTTGCTGAACGAAGAGTGGTTTACGGTGTACCCGCCAAAGAGCATGAAAGTGGCTATGGCTGGCGGCACCGCCCTGCACAAGTCAGTAGCAGATCGCTGGCGCAGCGTGGTCGGCTCGCCGATTGCGGAAGGCTACGGCCTGACCGAAAGCTCGCCGGTCATCTGCTTTAACCCAATTGGACATGAGCGAGCTAATAGCATCGGCATTCCTGCGCCGTCTACGGAGGTGCGCATCGTCGATGAACAGGGCGTAACGGTACCACTGGGTGAGCCTGGGGAGATCATCGCACGCGGCCCGCAAATCATGAAAGGTTATTGGAATAACTCTGAAGAGACGGCGAAGGCTTTGAAAGACGGCTGGTTGTACACCGGCGATATCGGAACCATGTCGGAAGATGGGCATTTCCATATTGTAGACCGCAAGAAAGACATGATTTTGGTCAGCGGTTTTAACGTCTATCCGAACGAAGTAGAAGACAGCATTGCGCGCTTGCCGCAAGTACAAGAGTCTGCGGTTATCGGCGTACCAGACGAGCAAACGGGCGAGGCGGTGCATGCCTATGTTGTCCTGCGCGAACAGGGGCTAACCGCACAAGATATCATTCAGCACTGTAAAACAGAGCTGGCATCCTACAAGGCGCCAAAGAAGGTGGTGTTCTGGGATGAGTTACCGAAAACCCCGGTCGGGAAGGTGTTGCGTAAAGAAGTTCGCGCCACCGTGCTGAGCAATCAAGCAGCGGCTAAACAACAATAAGTACTTGGCCACGGAGTTAAAGCACTATGTTAAGTCCATTGGAAGAAAGTTTATTGTCGATCATGATGGTGATCATTATGTTCGGCATGGGAGCCTCGCTGACCTTTAAGGACTTCAAGCTCTCCATGCGCCACCCCCAGGCCATCGGCGTTGGCTTTTCATCACAATACTTGCTGATGCCATTTATTGCCTTTGCCTTAGCGCGCCTACTCAATCTAACGGTTGAGCAAACGGTCGGCTTAGTATTAATGGGCTGTATGCCCGGCGGCACAACATCCAACATTTTTGCGTATTTTTCCCGGAGCTTGCTCAGTCTCAGCATCATGATGACCATCTGCTCAACACTGGCAGGCTTTATACTGGTGCCGTTGTGGATGGAGTTTTACACCCAAGGTATTGATGATGCCTTCCGTATTCCACCAGATCAGATTGCACGCTTGTTATTTGTATTGTTAATCCCGACGCTACTGGGCATGTGGTTACGGCGTAAAAACGCCAATATTGGCGCAGTGATCGAGTTGATGGGAGGAGTACTCGGCGCCGTAGTGATTGTGTTCCTGGTCGTTACATGGGCACCGCGTAACTGGCGCCTACTGATGGAAACCAGCTGGCAAGTGTATGCCGCGGTTATCCTACTGGGACTGGTTGGCTTCTTATTTGGCTACTTGTTCTCGCGCATTCTTAAGTTGAACCCACAGAAAGCACGGACAGTGTCTCTTGAAACTGGTATCCAAAACGGTCCTCTGGCCGCGTTAATTGTCATCATGACCTTTAGCGGCGAAACACAGCAGTTGATTCTACTGATTCCCGTCATGTACTCCTTGTTTATCGTGCTGAATTCTACCTGGGTCACGGTACTTTATCGTAAGTGGACCAAGCAGGAAGAGTTGGCCCGCGACCAAGCAAAGGTCGAACCATCGTAAACGAACATTTCGGTTGCAAGCGGAGCTGACGCCAGCTCCGCTGTTTTCGATAACCACTGACTATTTTAAGCTTGTAACGAACGGAGCCCCATTAAGATCGTACCGTTACATGCAATATCGTTAACCTATTAAGCGTTCGATCAATAGATGGTAAAGCGGTATACCCAGCATGACATTGAGAGGAAAGCTAATGCCTAACGCTGCCAGCATGGCAAGACCAATGTTGGCTTGCGGAATAGCAGCACGCATGGCTGCGGGCGCAGCAATATAAGAGGCACTGGCCGCCAACGCAGCAAGAATCACGACAGAACCAACCGGCAGCCCCAGCGCCACACCAACAGCAATGCCTAGCAATGACAGTACGAGCGGCGTGATCAGCGCGAACGTTACCAGACGCCAATGGTGCCACGGCATTGGGCGTAAGGTTTGTGCTGCAGTTAGCCCCATTTCCAACAGAAATAACGCTAATACGCCTTTAAATGCACCGGTAAACAGCGTCGTAACTTCATCTCCTTGAAAGGGGCCGTAGAGCGTGCCAATCACCACGCCGCCTGCCAGCAGAATGACACCTCGGTTAGTTAACGTTTCATGCCAGAGCTTGCTAGTGCTTTCTTTGACAGCCGCCCCTTGGTAGCGCCTAAAGAGTGCAATCGCCACCATAATCGCGGGTAATTCCATAGCAACGAGATAAAGCGTCACTTCACTGCCCACCACCAATTGTCGAGCCTCAACATACGCCAGAGCGACCGCAAAGGTACCTGCACTCACCGAGCCATAATGAGCGGCAATACTCGCGCTATCAGCGGCGGAAAGGCGCACCCAACGCCGCAGCACTGGCATCAGCATCAGTGGTATGAACGCTGACAACAGCGCGACTCCTAACAACTCTGGCACCAGCCCCCAATGTATGTTGCCGTGCAGCGCCATCCCCCCTTTCAAGCCAATGGTTAACATCAACAACAGACTAAGGGTGTCGTAAGTGGCTTTGGGAACCTGCAGGTCTGACTTCACCGCCCCTGCAATGAGTCCTAATAGGAAAAACATCACCACAATATCTGGCATCACAGCAGCTCCCGAAAAGTTAACAGAGGCTGCATTCTGCGAGCGGTGTCACGAGATAACTAATAATATATACAAAGAAAAGCATAGATAATTATCTATTCACACTGCTTATTACTTTGCTTGGGAGCCTGCACTACAGTGAATATTCGCCATCTAACATTTAGATTATTACAGGTATACGTGACCACCGTTCGCTGCGGCTCTATCAGCGAAGCCGCACGCCAGCTTCACCTGACACAGCCAACGGTGTCACAACAGCTTAAACGTCTCAGCGAAGCGGTAGGCAGCCCTTTGCTGGAGCACCATGCTCAACGATTAACAATGACGGCCACTGGCCAAGCGTTGTATCAAGCCAGCCGCGACGTACTGGGGCGCTTTGATGATTTCGCTGATCAGCTAAGTGATTTACAGCACGGCAGCAAAGGTCGCTTTAGCATCGCCCTTGTGAATACCGCCCAATACGTGCTGCCACGCCTACTAGGCCCTTTTAGCCAAGCGTTCCCAGACGTGGACGTCACGGTACATATTGGTAATCGCCGCCAGGTATTGGCACGCTTTGAGCGCCAGGAAGACGACTTATACGTATTTAGTCATCCACCTGCACTCGCCCATGCGGTCGCCGCGCGCTTTATGCGGAATCCCCTAGTCGCTATTGCCGCCGCAGACCACCCTCTCGCACAGCACTCAACCATGACGATGGAGCAGTTGTTAAGTGAACGCTTACTCCTGCGAGAACCAGGCTCCGCCACGCGTATGCTGCTGGAAAGCTGGCTCCAAGAGCATGGCCTGACAATGCAGAAAACACTACAGATGGCCAGCAACGAGGCAATTCGTGTAGGCGTTGCCGCCAATATGGGCGTTGCTGTGTTATCAGAGCACGTTTTGCCTCATGAGCATCCTGATCTGGTGGTTTTACCCGTTCAGGGACTGCCTATTGAAAGTCACTGGCAATTTATCGTGCGTAACGATCAGCGCCTGCCCCAGTCGGCCCAGCGTTTCTTGCATTATGTTCACGACCACCTAAGCCACTGGATTGAACCACGTTTTGTGTGTAACGAATTAGATACTCTATTGAACGCTTACCCGACGTTTCCCTTGCGGGGATAGGACTTTGATAAATTGACTTGCAGACCCAGAGAGCCCCGCTAATGTTTGTAGCTTACGGTTGGGATAACGCCCAAGTGAACACCAGAAGAGAGTAGATAGCATGCTGTATGGAATAAGTTTACTCGTTGGTATCGTACTATTAACGCTGGGGGGCGAAGCTCTCATCCGTGGCGCTGTCGCCGGTGCTAAACGAATGGGGATATCTCCGCTGTTAACAGGCCTCGTAGTCGTTGGCTTTGGTACATCTTTCCCCGAGCTGGTGGTTTCCATTGATGCAGCCATTCGCCAGCAGCCAGATATTGCCATTGGCAATATTGTGGGTAGTAACATTGGCAACATACTGCTAATTCTTGGCCTTTGCGCGGTCATTTTCCCCATGTCCGTACAGCCGCTAGCACTAAGACGCGACGGTGTTGTGGTCGTCGGTGCTAGTCTGCTATTTATTGTTCTGGCTTGGAGTGGCGCCCTGGGACGCTGGGATGCGGCAATATTGCTAGCCGCGTTAACGGCTTATCTTATTTGGGCATATCGCACTGAACGCAATCAGCCACTTCCAGCGACGGAAATGCACAGCGCAGAAGCAGAGGAGCTCACTGCCATTCCAAGCTCAACAGCCATGACAGTTATGGCGCTTATTGTGGGGCTTGCTATGTTGATCGGTGGCTCACAGCTCTTACTTTATGGCGCCATTGGCTTAGCCCAAGCCATGGGTATTTCCGAAGCAGTGATTGGCCTAACGATTGTCGCGGTGGGCACTTCGTTACCCGAAATGGCGGTTTCAGTGATTGCGGCGCTTCGCCGCCACGCCGATGTTGCAGTCGGAAATATTCTGGGCAGCAACATTTTCAACCTTTTGGGCATTCTGGGCATATCAGCTTTTCTACAGCCCCTGCCTATTGCCGAGCGAGTAAGTCAGTTTGACCAATGGGTAATGCTGGGTGCAGCAGGCGTATTGCTACTGTTTCTCTATACGGGAATGCGGCTTTCTCGCTGGGAAGGCGCAGCCCTACTGGGCGGCTATGCAGCCTACCTTGCGTTAAGTTTTACAATCTTCTGAGGAATTAGCTGTGCAGATTGCTACCCTTGGTCCTAGCGGCAACAATCATGAATTAATCACCCTGCGCTATTTAGCGAAGCATGGTCAGCCATCCACGAACCTTCATCTTTTCGAACAGTTTGAAGAGGCGTTTGAAGCGCTGATTGAGGGCCAAGTGAGCCACGTGCTCCAGTGCAGCGCCCACTTTTCCCACAGCGATTGCGTAGGCTACTATATGCACCGCGCCTATCCGGTCGATGTCTTTATTGCAGGTAGTAAGCCTCTGGCGTTAGTTGCCCAGCGCAGCATTGCCACACCCCGCCACGTAGCTATTCAACCAGCTACCCGCCACTACGCGGATTTAAGCGGCTTTGGCAACATTATCGAGGCACCCACGACGGTTGCAGTGGCAGAAGGTTTGCTAGCGGGTACCTTTGAGGCAGGCATTTGCGCTGAAGAGATAGCGATTCAAGCACCTGAGCAGCTGAAGCTGGTGCAGTCGCTGGGGCCTGCGCTAGATACCTGGGTGGTGTATTCCACCACCCCGTTACCGGCCACGTCGCCGTTGCTTTTAAACCATGCGCCATTAAACGAGAAAGATAACAGCCGCGCCCGCCACCACTAATATTACGCGAAACCAAATGGCTTTACGGGCAATGACGCCAAACGAAATAGCCGTTAATCCAGCGGCTATTTTTAATCCATCGAGCAGAGCGCCCGTTGGATTAAAAGCAAGCCGGATAACCTCTGGGTTCGCGACCATCGCCAGCGGAATAATGTACAGTCCTATCCCAAGGGCCATGGCTTTAAGCGCTACCTTCAGCCAATTTTCCCCCACCATTCCAGCCGCGATAAACACCCCGCCACAGACAGGCGGCGTAATCGTTGAAAGCAGCGCGTACCAAAACACAAACAGGTGCGCCAGCAACGGCTCTAGTCCGAGTGATATTAGCGCTGGCCCCGCCACCGACACACAAATCACATAGGCTGCGGTTGTCGGTACTTCCATTCCCAAAATCAGGCAGGCAAGTGCGGTTAAAAGCAATGCGGGCCATAGTAGGTCATTTGAGAACGCTAAGATGCCCGACGTGATCTTTACGCCAAGGCCAGTTAACGAAAGCACACCAATGACGAGTGACGCACAAATAATAATCGAGCCAATGACCGCAATTTGCCGCCCAGCAGTAACAACCGCTTCTGCTAGACGGTTCGCAAAATTGGGCAGTGAAAAACGAAGTGTTACGTCAAATAGTAACAATACGACCCCTGCGAAAATTGCGATGCTTGCTGCATACTGAGGCGTATACCCACCATGAAAGATCCGCTCCAACAGCAGTACGAACGGCACCGCAAAAAACAGCGATGTAATAAGCACTTCCTTGGCACTAGGACGCTCACTGGCATCTACCGGCTTCAGGTCATGGTGAGTCGCATAAGCGTTAATCCCCACCCATACCGTTAAAAAATAGAGCACGGCGGGCAGCGTCGCTGCTGCCATGATCTGGGTGTAGGGCGTACCGGTCAGCTCGACCATGACAAACGCCCCAGCTCCCATCAGCGGTGGCATTATTTGCCCGCCTGAAGACGCCACTGCCTCTACCGCGCCAGCAAAGGAACGCGGGTAGCGCAAACGCACCATAGAAGGAATCGTAATTGCCCCAGTAGAGGCTACATTCGCCGAAGCGGAACCTGAGATTGACCCCATCAGCGCCGACGAAATCACCGATACCTTCGCCGCACCACCGGTTAAACGCCCAGCAACCGCACTGGCCAAGTTCATAAAGCCTTGGCCAGCCTCACCGGCATTGAGCACCGCGCCAAAAATAACGAAAATGGCAACGACACCGACGCTTACCCCGGTCAGCGAGCCCCATAGTCCCCCTTCCGCAATCGTCAATGACCCCACCATGCTTTGCAGCGGCAAACCTGGGTGACCAAAAGCCCCCGGCACATACTGCCCGAAAGCCCCATAAAAAAGCGCCAGTAGCGCAACCGATGGCAGTGGCCAACCTATCGCACGCCTTGCTGCCTCCAGGGCAAGCATGATTAGGAAAAGCCCAATCGCCATCTGTAGATGGGTATCAATAAAGCCATACTGATTCGCAAGTGCTGCTTCGTTAAACGCGATGTAGGCGCAAGCAGCGATCCCCAACAGCGTTAACCCCCAGCCGCTAATACGCTGAAAAGGGGTTTTGGCCATATAAATCAGCACCCAAGGCAGCAGTAACGCCATATGCAATGGCCTGCTCACCAGGGCGGGCGTTAAACCATAAAAAATAAGCCCTAAATGAAACCCAACACTAATGACACCTAACACAATCCAACCAGGAGATGCCGTCGCATTAGGTATCGCGTTATCAGCCGTCTGAGACGAAGAAAGAGCATGCATGCCGAGTTGCCTATCCCTATAAAACAACGCAACGGCCTACAGACCGTTGCGTATCACCAATACCAAAAAGCACTGCTAAGGCAGCCTTTATCGAAGATCGTCAGGCACATCGACTCCCGCTTCTTCATAATAACGCAGCGCACCTGGGTGCAGCGTACCCGTCATATTACTCAGCATGTCTGGCGTGATACTGCTCCACCAAGCCGTTTCTTCCGCCATAGTATCGCGGCGCTCCCAGAAGGTTTTGGTTAAGGTATACGCGGTATCGTCAGCCATTTGTGTGGTTGTATAAGCGATGACGGGTAGTGACGTGGTTTGTACATCCTGCTCCACACCTGGGTACGTGCCGCCAGGAATCGTCTGGCGAGCAGCACCTGTTTGCGCTATCTGCTCATCGCTAAAGCTGACCAGGGTGATCGGCATGCTGGCAGCCGTTTCAATAACGTTAGGTGTTGGGAAAGAGCTAGCCGTCACAAAAGCATCAATTTGGCCATTTTTTAATGCATCCGGCCCACTCCCAATGGATGCATCAGCAATACGTACTTGCTCTTCCAACCCAAACAACTCTAGGTATCGAGTGGCTTCCCGAGCACCAAAGGTGCCGCGGCCGATTAAGATGTGCTTACCTTCCAACGCAGCCATATCAGTCACGCCGTCATCGCCAGCGATCACAAAATGCATGGTGATTGAGGGGATAGGAAATAGACCGCGAATTTCTTGGAAGCGAGGATGCTGACGCTCGGCAAAAGGCCCTTCCCCTGCCATTGCTTGCTCGACTAAGGCAGGCGGCGTAGTGAATACATAATTACCTTGCCGGGCCATTACCTCCATAACATTCTGCACCGAGCCCTGACTCTCTTCTAACGTCAGGATAATGGCATCGTCAGTACCCTGGCGTACTGCCTCAGAGAGTTCAACGCCCATCTGGTAATAGGCGGTTCCTGCCGATGCTGATTTATAAGTTACTCGTGTTTCTGCTTGTGCTGTCATTGCAGAAGCGGCAAGGGCTAGCGCAGCGGCCGTTACACCTAACGTGCGACGCAGGGGGCGAATTGAGCAAAGCATATAAGTTCCTTAACGTGTCCAGTGGCCGACTATGCGGCCTCATTTTTATTAGAGAAAGCAAGTGCCAAGCTGCCTGCTCGGCGTTACTAACATATCACGCTGGCGCATGCAGCTGTACAGCCTCTAGATGTTGAGTAGCCTTAACTAGTTGCATCAGCGTCCTACCCGTAACGTATCGCCTACTCCGTTTTTAAAAAATTAGCATTAACTAAAATAATAGCTTCTAAAAAAAGACTTAATGGGCGGATTATTGGCGGTTTTCATTCGGTTTAATTCCATATTGCACTGCAAAATAGCTTGTTAGAATTAGCGCGCTAATTTCCCTTCCCTTCCGATGCTTATAAGGAAAAACATACCATGTTGACGTTGCACGACGAACCTGGCCAGCGACGAGTTTCTCGTTGCTGGCTTTTTTTGTCAGCGGCCTTGCTACTCTGCGTTAGCCCTGCCGCCTTCGCTGTCACCGGCGATATTGATTTAACTTCTTCAGCCGTTGGTTTTTTTGCAGTCGCCGTCTTTATCTTGGCTTATGCCCTCGTTATGGCTGAAGAAAAAATCCATATGCGAAAATCCAAGCCTGTACTTGTGGCCGCTGGCATTATTTGGGGACTCATTGGCTGGGTGTATGTCCAAAACGGCATGTCGGAAACGTCGGAACATGCGTTTCGCGTGACGCTGTTGGAGTTCACCGAGCTAATGCTGTTCCTGCTAGTGGCCATGACGTATATCAATGCCATGGAAGAGCGTCGGGTGTTTGACGCACTACGCTCCTGGATGCTGCGCAAGGGTTTTAACTACCGCAAACTATTCTGGCTAACGGGGGGGCTCGCCTTTTTGCTCTCACCGATTGCGGATAACTTAACAACAGCACTGCTCATGTGTGCCGTGGTCACAAAAGTGGCCGAGGGCGATCAGCGCTTTATTAATCTTGCCTGCGTTAACATCGTAGTAGCCGCTAACGCTGGCGGTGCTTTTAGTCCGTTTGGCGATATCACCACGCTAATGGTGTGGCAGGCAGGACTTATCCAATTCCAAGAGTTCTTTATTCTATTCTTGCCGTCTTTGGTTAACTTCTTGATACCTGCCATCATCATGAGCGCATTTATTAAAGATCAGAAGCCAAGCAGCGTTTATGAGGACGTTTGGCTAAAGCGCGGCGCCCGTCGCATTATCGCGCTCTTTCTACTCACGATTACGACTGCCGTCATGTGCCACACACTCCTGCACTTACCGCCTGTTTTAGGCATGATGACGGGGTTAGGTTATCTGCAGTTTTTCGGCTACTACCTACGGCGCAGCCTTCCCCGCTCCATTGAACGCAAGCGTGAACGCTACAGCCGCCGGGGCGATAATAGGAAGCTTGAACAGCTGGGCAGTGTCGTGCCGTTTGACGTTTTTAACCGCGTTGCACGGGCAGAGTGGGACACGCTACTGTTTTTCTACGGTGTCGTCATGTGCGTGGGAGGCCTGGGGTTTATGGGCTATCTTGGGCTGCTGTCTGAGGCGCTTTACGTTGGCTGGAACGCTACGTGGGCCAATATCGTGCTTGGCGTTGTTTCCGCTGTGGTGGATAACATCCCCGTCATGTTCGCTGTTTTAACCATGCAGCCGGAGATGTCCCACGGACACTGGCTGCTCATTACGCTAACCGCTGGCGTGGGCGGTAGTCTGCTTTCGATTGGTTCAGCAGCCGGAGTGGCGGTTATGGGGCAAGCGCGCGGTGCTTATACCTTCATGGGTCACTTACGCTGGTCACCGGTCATTTTTCTGGGCTACATTGCCAGTATTCTGGTGCATATGTGGCTCAATGCCAGCAGTTTCACCCAGTTTGGCTAATATAATTTAACTAAGCTGCCATTTATCCTGAGCGCAGGCAGCAAGCTGCTTGCGCTCAGTCACTAATACACTTCGAATAAGTACTCAATGGGCGTTGGCCTCCCAAATAGGTACCCTTGGTAACGGTAGCAGCCATGGCCCTTCAACCAATCTAATTGCTCTTTTTTCTCGACGCCTTCAGCCACGACAGTTAAGCCAAGGCTTACCGCCAGCAAAATCGTGGTGTCCACAATCGCTGCATCCGTTTTATCAGTCAACAACTCACGCACAAACGATTGGTCGATCTTCAACTCATCTAACGGCAGCCGCTTTAAGTAGCTTAGCGATGAATAACCAGTGCCAAAATCATCTAACGCAAAACGAACACCTTGGGCACGTAGCTTCAACATGGTGTTACGTACCCGCGTCGGTTCACTCATCAGCAGGCTTTCCGTCACTTCCAATACCAAGCGGTTGGCTGGCGCTTGGGTCTGCGCCAACAACTCCTCTACTTCACGGACAAAATCAGGCTGCTGAAACTGCACTGAACTCACGTTAACTGAAATAGTCAGCGCGGAATATGTTGGCTGGCGTGACCATTTTGCCAATTGTTCGCAGGCTAATCTGAGCACCCAATAACCAATGGGGATGATGAGCCCGTTCTCTTCTGCGATTGGAATAAAGGTGCCTGGTGGAACCCAGCCTCGCTGGGGGTGATACCAGCGTAAGAGTGCTTCAACGCCTGTAGTAACGCCTTGGTGATCTACCTGAACTTGGTAATGCAGCGCCAGCTCGTTATGCGCTAATGCTTGGTGTAAATCTTCCTCCAGACTGGCTCGCTCAAGCACGCTGGTTTGCATGTCCATATTAAAGAATCGCAGCGTATTACCCCCTGCTGTTTTTGCTTGCTGCAGCGCTAGATCCGCCTGCTGCAACACGCTGTTCATACTTTGCCCCGATCCATTAAATAGTGAAATGCCTATACTGGCACTAATTGGCAAAGCTCGATCAGCTCGCAGCGTAGAGATCCCCTCCAAGAGCTGTCGAGCAATGCGCTCAGCGCCTAATGCTGCTTCCTCCGGCTGCTCACCCACTACGGTTAGTAACACAACAAACTCATCACTACTGAAGCGCGCGACAGTAGCTTCCTCTGGCAGTTGTCGCTGTAGCAGATCCGCTACATTGATCAATAGCTGATCGCCACTTTCATGACCTTGTATATCATTCACTAATCTAAAACCATCTAAATCGATGATAAATATGGCACTTAAAGCTATTATGCTACTGTCTTTTTTGGTAAGTTCTGCTAAAGACTCCATTAAAAGACGACGATTTGGCAGACCTGTTAATGCATCATAAAACGCTAGGCGGTGCGTTCTTGATTGCATTTCAAGATACTCAGTGAGCTCTGTGGAAATTCCACACAAGCACGGTTTTTCGCCTGACGTCATCGTGAGCGGCATCTTAATTGAAAGAAAGGTGCGCATCTGCTTTTCACCCTGAAGAACGCTATGTTCTTCGATAGTGACCTTCTTTCCAGAGTTTAAAACATTTTGGTCAATTTTTTTGATGGCAGCAGCGCTGGTGGCATCTAAGAAATCATCGTCACACTTCCCAATAATGTCTTCGGCTGGCCGATTAAACAACTCACTTATGCGACGATTTACGTAACGATATTTAAGTGAAGGCGACTTAATATAAATATAGGCATCAACACTATCGAGAATAGTCGTTAGCAGTGCTTCATTAGTATTTAACTGCTCTCGATTGATGGATACCCGACGCTTAAGTAGTACATTAGCGCCCAATGCTAAAACCAGCAGAAGACAAAGTGCACTAATACTCCACCATAGCCATAGAGGTATTAACTGAGATGAGCTTGACTGACCTTTCCAGGCTCGTAATGTATCAAAATAAATAGAGTCGTTGTCCTGCTTCCAACGAATAAGGGTGTCATCAATGCGCTCGAGTATCTCCTCAGACAGCATAGGTGACGCCGCATAGAAAAGCCGAGCGGGCTGAAAGATAACAGACGTTTCATGTAAGCCATAATCATCCGCTCGCCAGTCACCGAACAGATGATTAGCGGCGACCAAATCCGCTTCACCGTTGGCAACGGACTGAAAACCTTCCGCAAAACTACTTACTGAAAGCCATGTTACGGTGATGTCAAACCGGTTAGTCACCGCAGCTAAATAACTTTGTTGGACAGACCCTTCCACGACAGCAATACGATGCTGCTCAAGGTCAAAAATAGCGTCAACCTCAATATCCTCGCGCTGGTAAAGTTGCGACCAGCTATGCATCACAGGCTCTTCGTGGAAGGACAAGCGCTGTGCACGCTCTTCGCTCCAGGCAACATCAGGCAATAGGTCTATTGCCCCTTGCTCTAACAGGCTAAGGCAGTGCTGAAACTCACATTGAAAGCTGGTCAATTGCCACTGCTCTTCTTTGGCGATTGCCTGTAACAGATCGCCCAGCATCCCTCTTGGCTGCCCCTGATCATCGGCAAAAAGCTTCGGAGGGTTGTGATATACCCCTATCGTCAACGTTTCCGCCAGCAAGTGCGTTGGCATTAACCACCCGCCAACTAAGCTCGCCCTAAAAACCAAACGAGTTATATCGCGAAAAACTCTCTTTCGTGAGGCAGATGAGTGAGTACTCGTAGATGTCAGCATCTGCGCCATAACTAAACCTACCCGCCCGGCATGGTAAGAGGGCCAGCACGCTCAACAACCCGCTGCCACGCAGGGTCGTTTTCGATACGCGCCACGAAGGCAGCAATAGCAGTATAAGATGCAAGCGACTGCGTTGCAGCGATGGCTTGTAACGGAAAACTCATTTGTATATCGGCACCACTAGGCCAAACACCCGCAAAATTACCTCGTTCGGTTAGATGTGCTTCAATCAGTTCTAAATGCTGCTTTAGTTGGGGATTAATGAAACGCTGCTGCACCGTTGAGCTAATGCCTTTTGCCAGAGGCTTAATCAACCATGGCGACTGCTTAGGTATCTGACTAAATACCAACCCCATCACCAACAGCGGCATTAATGAGCCTTCTGCATAGTGCAACCAATAGCGATAATTGATCCACTCGCTACGCTCATTAGCAGAGGGCTGCATTTTTCCTTCGCCATAACGGCTGACGAGATAATCAATAATTGCCCCTGACTCTGCTACGGTCAGTTCACCATCACTAATGACAGGAGACTTACCCAACGGGTGGACTTTTTTTAATGATTCAGGGGCTTGCTGGGTTTTAGCATCTCGTTGATAAACCTCAATATCGTAATCAACACCCAGTGTTTCCAGCAGCCATAAAATGCGGTGAGAGCGTGATTTTTCCAAATGATGAACGCGGATCATAACGACTCCATGGGGCGACTTGGTACGCTAGTGTTGCGCCACTGTCAGTTATCCTTTTACTGCAAGCGTATTTAGCTTAGCACTATTGCAGCGTTACCCCCCATGGAGAAGCTTAAGAATCATTTGTCTTATTGATCAAACTTTAAACGCGCGCCTATATTACGTCCTGTGCTCATGTCGCCAGCGAGCCACTATGTCTAATAGTGACCACTTTCCCGCTAGCCAGGGGGCTAATAAACGCATTGACAGTGGAATAAATACAAAGACCATCACAGGCGTCAGCATCAACGTGCTGGCTAGCACGCGTGGAAACATCGGCCAATCGGCTAACGCGTTGCCAAACACCCATTGAAACACGAGTGAAATCGGAAAAAAGGCGAGCCACACAGCAACTGCTTGTTTCCAACGCGGCGGGGCTGTACCAGAACTCGTTTGGAACCAAGCATCTAATCCAGTCGCGCGATGTTCATGCGGAGCGTTATAAAGCCCTTTACCGCGCTGTAGCCAGGCATTTCGTGAAGCCGAATGCTCCCACGCGTTTAACGTATCACTGCAGCTAAAGCGGAAAATAATCTGATATTCGTCATCGTCCTTGGGCGGTGCCAAAACACCTGAACCAAGATAACCAGGAAAATCAGCCGCCAAGTCGCGGCCCTCGTTCAACCAGCGATTAAAATCGTGATAACGGCCACTCGCCACTCGACGAGCGACCATTAATGTGACAGGTGAGGCAGACATGATATATCTCCTAATGTGGTCACAGCTGTTTGCCGGGTAAGCAAGCTGTACGCTTTCAGGTGGGTAAACCCAAAAGCTGCGTCCACATTATACAAGCAATGATGATGCCATGTGGTAGCAAGGTGCGATTACTCACGCATTCTGAGCTTTATAACTCAGGTATCACGGAATAAAAGAGGTCATGACACGTTATCGCTGCATAACAATGGTGCATATGGCAAATGGAGCACTTGAGAGACTAAGCCCTTAAGAGCGGCTGAATGCTGACAAAGCGGCCTTGCTCGGAAAACTCCAATCGAAACACGCCATTCACACCGTCTTGTCCCACCACGCGGCGTAACGCCTCAGCAGGAAAAATAACCCAGCGGCCATCAACACTGCGTGTGCGCACGTTGGAATAACGCCCTTCGTAATGGGCTAGGCACTCATTTTTCGAAAGATGAATAATCACATCGATAGTTGGCATAGGAGTGATAAACCGAAGGTACCTGAGACAATCGTTCTGAGTCGATCCACCTGAATCAACCGCTACGTGCTGCGATTCGCTTATGGATGCTCTATGCTAACGTAAACGACTTATCCTTCGGTAATAACTTATGGATCTCTCCACACTGCCCCCTTTTTCTGCTTCTACACCCTCCTCGTGGCCACAGCCCACGGTCAGCAACACCTATGCTAACCCGGTGAACACCGAGGGACAGCGTGCTCATTCATATGAGGCGCCTGTACAAGCAAGTGAAGAGACGGATTCTTCAGCAAACAACGAACCTGTCGGCCCCACTCGCCCAGACGGCACACCGCTAACGACCGACGAGATTCAGTACCTAGAGCAGCTTAAGCAGACAGACCGCGCCGTACGCCAACATGAAATGGCCCACCAAACGGTAGGCGGCCAGTACACGGGGGCCGCTAGCTATGACTACGAAGTCGGGCCCGATGGTAAGCGCTATGCGGTTGCAGGCGAGGTACCTATTGATTACGGCCCAGTGCCAGGCGACCCAGCGGCCACTATCGAAAAAATGCAAACCGTCATTGCTGCGGCACTAGCGCCTGCCGACCCTTCTTCAAAAGATCTACAAGTGGCAGCTCAGGCTAGGCAATATTTATTGGAAGCCAGGCTGGAAGCCGCCCGCGAGCGAAGTGAGATGAACACAGCGCGTGACGCTGGCGAAATGCTTGGGCAACCTAGTGACAAGGTTGCCTAATTCAAATAGTTTCAAAGACTTATGGAGCAGGCCCAGCCGCTCCTAAAAAGCGCTGATTCCAGTAGTCAATATCCAACGGTACGCTGACCACAGCACGACCACTACCAGGGGCGTGGATCATCTGCCGGTTACCGCGGTAAATCCCCACATGGGTGGCTTTGCCACCAGCGCCGAAGAACAGCAGGTCTCCTGGGCGGGGAACATCCACTTGGGGTAGTCCGCGAAACTGGGCGTCAGCGGTTCGCGGTACGCGAATACCTGCGGCGCGATAGGTCATTTCCACCAAGCCAGAGCAGTCGAGGCCTCCCGGTGCGTTGCCACCGAGACGGTAGGGAGTCCCTATCGCTTGTTGAGCATGAGACAGAATCAGCGCACGTTCCAACGATATTCCCGCTTGAGAGCTTGGGGCAGGCGATGTGGTTATGTCTTTGCTAGCGCACCCTGCTAACAACATGAGCAGGGTAAGCATCGTCAACAGTGGGAAAAGGCGGGTAAACGGCATAGAACACTCCGGCTCAGCGCGTTAGCAATGCCTTTATCATGGCCTATGAGCGTCAGTCTCGCTACTGATTCATGTGTGTTACTAACCCCCGATCCACTCAACAAAGGTGGTTTCTCCCAGCGCATGGCGCTCATGGCGTAGGCGGCTCATCGCGGCATAGGGCAAATCCATGACTAAGCCATTACTGAGCGGCTGCCCCAGCACTTGACGCAGCAATGCGTTACATACGAAAAGATGGGCTACCACCAGCACATGCTTACCTGGTGGGTTTACCAACAGCCGCCGCCAGACGTCACTGACCCGAGCATCCAATGCCTCCAGTGTTTCCCCTTCGGGGGGAGCTGCCTGGGAGGGGTTGTACCAAAATGCGTTCATCTGCTCACTACCCTCTTCAGCAAACACTTGTGCATGAGTTTTGCCTTCCCAGCGCCCCAAGTGAAGCTCAGCCAGGTCATCCTCAACCTGTACCGGCAGGTCGAACTCTTCGCCTAGCCAAAGCGCAAATTCACGGCAGCGCAGCAGCGGTGAACTGAGAACGGCATCATAAGGCATCCGTCCTTCCACGCTATGTTGCATCACGGCATCGGAGACCTGCTGCCAGCCAGCTTCGCTGAGTGGATGGTCGGTACTACCACGCAGCATGCGCCCGCCTACTGGTTCACCGTGGCGCATAATATCGATGGTCGTAATCGTGGCATTTGGGAAACGCATGGTCGCTCCTTACCCTGGCTGTCTGGCTAGATAATGGCGTGGCGCACGCGGGCAGAGACCCACTCAGAGACCAATACCGTGGCAAAAATCATCACAAAGATAACGCTAACCTGGTTCCAGGCGAGGCTGTTAATCGAAGCGTTAAGCTGCAAGCCGATACCGCCAGCGCCAACCAGGCCTAGCACGGTAGACTCACGAATATTGATGTCCCAGCGATACACGCTGATACCCGCGAAAGCTGGCATGACCTGGGGCAGCACACCGTAGTTCATCACCTGCAGGCGGCTGGCGCCGGTGGCGCTAATCGCTTCAACGGGGGTGGGGTGAATCTCTTCAATGGCTTCATAAAGCAATTTTCCCACAAAGCCAATTGAGCGCAGTGCAATAGCGATAATGCCCGCCAATACCCCAGGGCCAAGAATAGTGACCAGCAGCATGGCCCAGATCAGCGAGTTGATTGAGCGTGATGAGACGATAACGGTGAGCGCCAGGCTGCGTACCAACGGGTGCGGCGTGGTGTTGCGAGCGGCTAAAAATGCCACGGGAAATGCCATGGCAATACCCAGCACGGTGCCTAACGTAGCGATGTTCAGCGTATCCCACATGGGTTTCCATAGCACGCTGGCATACTCCCAACGCGGCGGCATCATACGGCTTATCAGATCACTACCTTGGCGACCCGCATCTTCAACAAACACCCACATGGTGTTATCAGAAATCACTTTCCAGCACAGCAGAAATAGACTGATACCTAAAAGCCAGGCGGCGTACTGCAGCCACTGGGCGCGGGTAGTGCGCCGCTGCCACAGCGGCGCACCCTGGGGAGTGGTTGAAACTGGCATAGCGTTTCCTCTTAAAGACAAGCGGCGTGGGGCTATTGCGTCCAGCGACGAACGTAGCTGGAGGCGTACTCACTCATCAGTACAATTGCGATGATAATTAACAGGATGGCGGCGGAGGTACCGTACTCGTAACGGCTAAGTGAGGTGTTGAGGGTAGCGCCAATTCCACCCGCACCGACAATGCCAATCACCGATGACTCACGAAAGTTGATATCCAGCCGGTACATAGACAGGCCAATTAAGCGCGGCATTACCTGGGGCTGAATGGCATGGTTCATGGTTTGCCACCAGCTCGCCCCGGTGGCGCGTACGGCTTCTACCTGCCGCCAGTCGAGATCTTCAATATCTTCTGCCAGCAGCTTTGCCATAAAGCCAATGGTGGCAAACGCCAAGGTCAGCATCCCGGCAAACGGCCCAAAGCCGAACATCACCACAAACAGAATGGCGATGATAATTTCCTGAAAGGTGCGCGAGACGGCAATAATGGCGCGGCATACCGTGTAGATTGGCAATGGAGAGATATTTCGCGCGGCCCCCAACCCCACCGGAATCGCCAACAACACGCCAATCACCGTAGAGGTTAACGTCATGGTGAGGCTTTCCAGCAGGCCCGCCATAATGTCGTTTTGACGACTAACAAAGTCGGGCTGCAAAAATGCCCCAAGAAAATTCAGTGCGCGTCCAGAGCCTTCCGCCACACGCGCCCAATTCACTTCGACAGACGCTAATGCAAGTACCAGGTACACGACTCCGCCCAGTACCAACCCCCAGCGCACACGCGGATTATCAATCAGCGGTAGCCGCCGCCAGTATCCTTGGCGAGCACCCTGCTGACGCGCCAGCGTATCAACACCGCTCATAGCGCGCCTCCACTGGCGACACTGGCCAACGGCCGCTGCGTGTGGGCAGCATAGGGTTGGCTAGTGAATGTATCGCCCACCGTTTGGACATCATCACTCTCAGCAGACTCGGGCGACGTATCCCAGTCCTCTTCACCGTATATCGTGGTAAGAATCTCGCTGGTTAGCTCGCAGGGCTTACCATCAAAGACGATCTCCCCAGCCCGTAGCCCGACAATACGGTCGGCAAACTGCTTCGCCAGCGCCACATCGTGAATATTAATAATTGCCGCGAGCTCTCGTTCGGCGCATAGCTCACGAATCAGTCGCATGATTTGCCGCGATGTTTTCGGGTCAAGGCTAGCGGTGGGCTCGTCGACCAGTAGCAATTTGGGGCTTTGTAGCAGCGCACGGGCTATCCCTACCCGCTGGCGCTGGCCGCCAGATAGCGCATCGGCGCGCTTATCGATGGCATGGGGAAGACCGACCCGTTCAAGTAGCCGAAACGCCTCAGCCACGGCTTCCTGAGGGTAACGACGCAGAAAACTACGCCAGAACCCTACATAGCCCAACTGACCCGACAACACGTTCTCCATCACGGTTAAACGATCCACCAAGGCGTATTCCTGAAAGATCATCCCCATGGAGCGGCGCGCTTGGCGTAAACGATTGCCCGACAGCGTCGTCAGTTCGGCGTCTTCCAGCCGAATGCTGCCTTGGGTGGGCTCCACCAAGCGATTTACACAGCGAATCAGGGTGCTCTTACCCGCCCCAGACGGCCCAATCAGCGCCATGACCTGACCTTTGGGAAGTGACAGTTCGATATCAGTGAGCGCACGATCCCCGGTTGGGTAACGTTTGCCAACGCCGGTAAGTGTCAACATGGGTTTACCTCATCTTCATAACGGTTCGGCCAGAAGGTTGCCCTCCTGGCCGATGGGGTTACACAGCTACCAAAGGGTTAATCGCAGTCGTAAGTCACGCCGTTGGCATCGGCAATGGTGCGGATCACAGACCAATGCTCTGCATAGGTAATCGGGATAAACTGTGCTTCACCGGAATTGGCAAACTCAGCCTCAAGGGCAGTGCCTTCCCAGTCGTAGCTGAAGAACGCATCTTGAATTTGCTGGGCAAGCTCAGGCGTTAAGTTGTGAGCCACGCCGTAAGCCGTAGTGGGGAACGTTTCCGAGGTATAGATAATCTCGTAATCGCCTTCGCTTACCACACCGCGAGAGATCATTCGATTGGACACCGAGTTGGCAATGGCGGCGGCTTCGTAATCTTTATTCACAACCCCTAAAATGGAGTTGTCGTGGGAGCCAGAAAACGCCGTTTCAAAATCCTCGCCTGCCTCTAAACCGTACTCAGAACGCAGCAACGCAGAGGGGGCACGGAAACCAGAGTTAGAGGTCTCTGAGGTAAACGCCAGCTGGCGACCCTCAAGATCTTCCACGGACTCAATACCGCTACCAGGGTAAGTGATAATTTCCATCTCATAGCCATAGCTGCCATCTTCACCCGCCATAATGGCAAAGGGACGGAAGCCACCACAGTTCACAGCAACCGGCACACCACCGGTGTTGAAACCCGCAACATGCAGACGACCTGCACGCAGCGCCTCCTGCTGGGCAGCATTCGACTGCACTGGGAAGAACTGCACACGCTTACCGGTTGCTTCACTTAAATGCTCCAGAAAACCGGACCATACATCCGCATAGACAGCAGGGTCTTCAACGGGCGTATAGGCAAAAACTAAGGTGTTCGGGTCGACCCACTGAGACTCATCAGTCGGCGCATCGGCAACCATATCGCCATCGTTGTCTACGTAGCGCGAAGAGAGATCGGCGGAGGCGTTAACCGCTGCCAACGCAAACGCGCTTGCAACGGCGGCACTCATCAAGGTGCGAGGAAGCGAGTTAGAAAGACGGAGGGGCTGCATACATCACCTAAGTGGGCTGTTCAAAGATGACGCTATGCTGCCAAGCCTGCATGACAGGCACAGGTCACTCCTATGACAACCCCATGACATATCAGTGACATAGATGTGACACTGCCACCCCTAAGGCAGCACACAGGCTAAAGGCATGGCCAATGTTGAGCGAGCGGCATTGATGAGCGTGGGCTAATGAAGACGTTAGCGACAATCCTGGCAGTTTCCCCGCGCCATAATGGCTTCGGCAATGCGCTCTATCCCCTGACGGTAAGCGGCTTGACGATAAGTGACCTGCTCTTGCTCAGCCCGCGCCAGTACGCTTTGAGCCTGCTCACCTAGTAGGCAGTCAAGGCGTTGATTAACATCCTCTTCGCGCCACTTTTCGCCCGCACGATTTTGCAGCCACTCAAAATAGCTAACAATGACCCCGCCGGTATTGACCAAGACATCAGGTAGTACGGGAATCTCGCGCTTGGCTAACGCAGAGTCTGCATCACAGGTCAGCGGCCCATTGGCAATTTCAAGAATCGCCCCCGCCTGCACATCATCAACGTTATCGCAGTGGATCTGATTCTCTAGCGCCGCTAACGCCAACACATCTACCTCAAGCGACAGCAGCTTATCACCTGCCAACGGCTTGCCTTGTTTGCACTTGGATAGCGAACCATGTTTGTTTTTATCCTGCTTCGCAGCGTCCACATTTAGCCCATCAGCGTTGTAAATAGCACCGCTTGAGTCTGAGACCGCGACGACTTTGTAGCCTCGCTCACTCGCTAGCCGAGCAAAATGATAAGCAGCGTTGCCAAACCCCTGCACGGCAATCGTGGTTTCTTCGGGTTTACGCTCTTCGCGCTCAGCCCACAAATCCAGCACTTTTAATGCGCCGCGCCCAGTCGCTTCTACCCTGCCAGGCGAGCCGCCCAGTGAAAGAGGCTTACCGGTAATGGCGGCAGGCGCTTGGGCACGTACGATGTGTTCATACTCATCAATCATCCAGCCCATTACCGTGGCGTCGGTGTTTACATCCGGTGCGGGAATGTCCCTGTCAGGCCCCATAATATCGGTAATGGCACGGATATACCCCCGAGCTAAGCGCTCTCGCTCAAGTGACGAAAGCGCCTTGGCGTCCACCTGGACGCCACCTTTTCCGCCACCATAGGGTAAGTTGACAACCGCACACTTCACTGCCATCCAGAAACTTAGCGTGGTGACTTCATGTTGGTTCACCTCCGTATGAAAACGCACGCCGCCTTTGGCGGGCCCTAAGCTGGTGTCGTACTGCACTCGCCAAGCAGGAAACACCTTCAGGCGACCATCATCCATGCGTATCGGCACACTGACCTGCAGCGACAGGCTGGGCTGCATCAGGCGAGCCTGAGCGTCGGGGTGAATAGCCAACGCCTCGAACACGGCCTCCAGCCGCGAGCGAGCATCCTCAAACAGCGCCGCCCCTGTATCGGGCGTTAATGCTTGGGGAGCTTTTTGTTCAGCTTGAGGCGCGCGTACCTTGGACGATTTACGCTTTGTTTTCTGCTTTTTCAGTTTCGCATTGGCCATGTAGCACTCTCCTTCTGCTGGGTAGGCGTCAGCGTCTGCTAACAAGGAATTTAGCACTGTCTAAGCGTAGCAGTTGGATATGAATAAGCGCTTTTACTTGCGAAATCGCTGTTTTTTCTCACACTTAGGTTATACGCATGGATGCCTAGGGAGACCATAGTGAGCCCAATAACACGCAGCGCCCTAGGATGGGGCAGCCTCTACTGCTTGCTTGCACTACTGCCAATAGGCTGGTTACTGCTCTCCCCGCCTGCTCCACGCAGCTGGCTTGGTGAGACGGCCGTTTTGCTCGGCGCACTGGCACTAAGCATTATGGCGCTGCAGGCATTAGTATCAGGTCGGCATGCTTGGTTTGCCCATCCGGTGGGGTTTGATAACGTATTACAGTTTCATCGTCAGGTCGGTATCGGAGCGCTTTTCCTGGTCATTGCCCATCCCGTTGCGTTGTTTATTGCCCACCCTTCATTACTCCACTTTGTTGATCCACGGGATGAAACGCTGCGCGCTTTGATGTTGATGGCACTGCTGGGCGCCAGCGTTATTCTGATTATCAGCTCACTTTGGCGAAAACGTTTTGGGCTGTCCTACGAGCGGTGGCGGCTGATGCATGGCGGCTTAGCGCTGTTTATCGTGTTTGGAGGATTGGGACACGCCTTAATGGCTCAGCGCTACACAGAAGGCATAGTCACATCGGCTGGCTTGGCGCTGCTAATTCTGCTGCCCGCCAGTTTAGTGTTAGAAACTCGCCTGTTAAGGCCGTGGCGTATGCGCCGCCATCCCTGGCGCGTGGTAAACACAACGCTTGAGCGCGGTGACACCACCACATTGACACTTGAATCCACTGGCGCGCACCGCTTCGCTTTCCAGCCTGGACAGTTTCTCTGGATAACCCTGGGCGATACCCCTTGGTCGCTGCAACAACACCCCTTTTCACTCTCATCAAGCGCTGCCAACAGTGGCCGGATAACCTTCAGCGCTAAGCGCCTGGGTGACTTTACTCGGCAATTACCCAACGTCACCACCAATACCCTGGCATTTATAGAGGGTCCTTTTGGTGCCTTTACTCCTCGCTCCAATAACTCCTCTGGGCTGGTGATGATCGCCGGCGGCATCGGCATTACCCCCTTTATGAGCATGCTGTACACCTTCCGCGACCAGCAAGACCGCCAACCGATCTGGCTGATTTATGCCAACCCCACCTGGCAGGAAGCCACCTTCCGTGACACCCTGGACGACTTAGCGAAACACCTTAACCTGACGCTGATTCATGTTATTTCAGACCCCCACGACGGCTGGGAAGGGGAAGTGGGTTACGTCGACCAGAGCCTGCTGGCTCGCAGCTTGCCCCAGGACACTGGCCAGCGCGACTACTTTATTTGCGGGCCAGACCCTATGATGGACAGCGCCGAACAGGGATTAATTGCCCAAGGCGTCGCCCCCACGAATATTTTCTCCGACCGCTTCGACATCGTTTAGGGGGGTTTATGCTGCACAACTATGCAAAATACGCAGGCGTACTGGTATTGGTGCTGCTCGTGGCCGCTGTACTCTTGGCCGCGTATGTATTGCAATGACGCACAGGCAGTTTTAATGATGGATAGCCCCACACATGAGAAGCAGCCTGGCTGCCTCAGCTCTCAAACTGCGCGCGACTTAGCTTGGCTACTCATGACACCTGACGTCATTGAATTACCACCGCCCATGCCCAGTGGCGGCAGGCCAACATGCCAGGAGCTTGGTTTGTCGGAAGGCGTTGATGAGTGGCTAGCGCGACTTGCGTCAAAGATGAGCGCTCTGGATGGCAAGCGCGCTACCCGCATGGGGCACTACCACGAGAGGCTATGGCACCTGCTACTCGACAACGCGCCCAACACCCGGCTGCTTGCTAGCAACATAAAAATCACGCATAAGCGCAATACTCTGGGCGAGCTGGATATGCTCTACCGAACGCGGGACAATCCCACCCCCATCCATTTGGAAGTGGCAATTAAGTTCTATCTAGGGTTAACAGAAGGGCCAGGAGATGCCACCAGCCAAAGCCGCTGGATTGGCCCTGGCGGGCTAGACAGTCTAGCGCTGAAATGCAGCCACCTGCGCCATCATCAACTGCCGATGTCGAGCACCGCCACCGCGCAAGCGGCCATCTCTCAGTGGCTAGCACCCAGAGATATAGGCCCCGCCCCACCACCCAATCATCCGCTGATTCAGCGCCTAGCCATGCCCGGCGTGCTGTTTTATCCCTGGCACACGGCAATGCCGCCGCCTATAGGGGCAACAGCCAATCATCGGCGCGGCATGTGGTGTTATTTAAACGATTGGCCGACGCTTGCGGCCGAAAGAAGTGAGTTACTACACATGGCGTGGCTAGAGAAACCTCACTGGCTGGCGCCTCCCCAGCAGTCTGCTTTTCAGCCAGCCAACAAAGAGATGGCTATAGTGAGGCCGCTGATTGACCGCTACGGACCACAGCAGGTGATGCTCTACGACCCAGAGGCAGAAATAAAAACAGACACAAAGGAGCAGCAAATGGAGCGCCTTATCATTGTCCCCAATGACTGGCCACGCCAAGTGCCGCTCCCGCCTCGTGCTCGCGGTTAAACAACCACCTCGTTAGACAACCACCAAGTTATCGCGATGGATTAGCTCGTGAGCCTCCACGTAACCCAGGATTGCTTCAATCTGGTGGCTCGGCTGGCCCGCTAATTGGCGGGCTTCATCCGCGCCGTAGTTAACCAACCCTTTAGCCACGCGTACACCCTGCTCATCCACACACAGCACCATATCACCGCGCTTAAAGCTGCCCTGCACTTCACGCACGCCCACCGCCAACAGACTAGAGCCTTTGCCACGCAGTACGTTCACGGCCCCGGCATCCAGCACCAAGGTGCCACGCACCTGCAACTGGCCAGCCAGCCAGCGCTTGCGAGCAGCGATTGGCGCTTGGTCTGGCCGCAACAAGGTTCCCAGCATCTCGCCTGCCATGATGCGGGAAATAACGTCCGGCTGGCGACCGCTGGCAATCACGGTGACCGCCCCAGAACGGGCAGCCAGCTGTGCAGCGCGTATTTTGGTGCTCATGCCGCCGCGACCTAAGGCACCACCACTGCCTGCGACAGCGGCTAAACGCGGATCATCGGCACGGCCTTCAGCAATCATCTGAGCGCTGGGGTCGTGGCGAGGATCAGCGTCAAACAGCCCTTCCTGATCAGTGAGCAGCAGCAGCGCATCGGCTTCTAACAGGTTGGCAACTAGCGCACCGAGCGTGTCGTTATCGCCAAAGCGAATCTCGTCGGTGACGACGGTATCGTTTTCATTGATTACCGGTACCACGCGCATCCCAACCAAAGTGCGCAGCGCCGACAACGCATTCAGGTAACGCTTGCGGTTGGAAAGGTCATCGTGGGTGAGCAGAATCTGAGCCGTTAACATGCCGTGGCGAGCAAAATGCTGCTCGTAGCACTGGGTAAGGCCGTTCTGACCTACCGCTGCGGCAGCCTGAAGCTCATGAACAGCACTGGGGCGCGCTTGCCACCCCAGGCGCACCATGCCGGCCGCCACGGCCCCCGAGGATACCAGCACGACCTCTTTGCCCTGCTGATGCAGTGTAGCAATCTGGTCGACCCAACCACCAATGGCCGACTCATCCAAGCCACGACCATCGTTGGTGAGCAGCGCGCTACCAATTTTAACCACCACCCGGCGGGCGTTACTTAACGCCTCACGGCCGGGCAACTGCTCATTGCTTTCCACGTCGCGACTCTCCCAAGCCATTCCGCTAACCCCGCTGACGCTTCCCATTCGACCGACGGATCGGTTATGGGGCGTACTCTACCTCGACATCGTAATCATCATCGTCAAAGTCGTCGTCATCTTCATCGTCATCACGCTTACGGCGACGGCCAAGACGCGCTTCAGTACGGGCCACCGACTCCTCTTCCATGCGGCGGCGCATTTCCTGCTCGCGGGCATGGGCTTCTTCATCTTCATTTTCCAGGCGCTGCTGCTCAGTCAGCCAGCGATACGCTGCCTGTACCAGCTTGTCGGTGCCCTCGCTGCTGATGGCAGAGATACGGAATACCGGGCCATCCCAGTTCAGCGCTTGGATAATCGCCTGGGCGCGGGCTTCGCGCTCATCTTCCGGCAGCAGATCAAACTTATTCAGCACTAGCCAGCGCGGCCGCTCAGAAAGTGCCGGTGAGAACTGACCTAGCTCGTGAATAATCGCTTGCGCCGCTTCCACTGGGTCCGACTCGTCAAACGGCGCCACATCCACCACGTGGAACAGCAGACGTGTACGAGTAAGGTGTTTCAAGAAACGCAGCCCCAGGCCCGCGCCATCAGAGGCACCTTCAATCAACCCTGGCACATCGGCCATCACAAAGTGCTCGTGCATACCCAGCTTCACAACACCCAAGTTAGGCACCAGGGTAGTGAACGGATAGTTCGCCACTTTGGGCTTGGCCGCGGATACCGAACGAATCAGCGTCGACTTGCCCGCATTCGGCATGCCCAGCAGGCCGACATCAGCCATTACCTTCATTTCCAGACGCAGGTTGCGGCGGTCACCTTCGGTGCCCGGCGTGGTGCGGCGCGGCGCTCGGTTGGTCGAGGATTTAAAGTGAATATTGCCCAGCCCACGACGACCACCTTCGGCCACTAATACCACCTGACCGATATCGGTGACATCAGCGATTACCTCAAGGGTATCTTCATCAATCACCGTGGTGCCCACTGGCACTTTGACGTGCAGGTCTTCACCGGCTTTACCGCTCATCTGGCGGCCCATGCCACCCTGGCCGTTTTCAGCTTTGTAAAAACGCTGAAACTTGAAATCAATCAAGGTATTCAGTGAATCGTCACCAATCAGGTAGACGCTGCCACCATGGCCACCATCGCCACCATCGGGGCCACCTTTGGGCACATATTTTTCGCGGCGAAAGCTCAGACAGCCATTGCCGCCTTTACCTGCCTCAACAATAATCGAGGCTTCATCGACGAACTGCATTGGATTCTCCCGGCCGCTTCCGCCGCCCTAACTGCAATATCCCGCCCATTAATAACAGGCAAAAGGGATCGAAAAGACAAAAAAGCCCCGCCATGGCGGGGCTTTTATTTCGTCATCTTCGTTCTGCGCAACAAATGTTGCTTAGGCAGAAACGATGCTAACGAATTTACGGTTGTTCGGACCTTTAGTCTCGAACTTCACGAAGCCGTCGTTCAAAGCGAACAGCGTGTGATCACGGCCCAGGCCAACGCCAGTGCCTGCGTGGAAACGAGTGCCACGCTGACGAACAATGATGCTACCCGCGCTGGCTGCTTGGCCACCGAAGAGTTTTACACCTAAGCGTTTGGACTCGGAATCGCGACCGTTACGCGTGGAGCCGGCTGCCTTTTTATGTGCCATTGCAAAATCCTCCTTAAGGGAATCGACTGCTTACGCAGAAATTCCGGTAATTTTGACTTCAGTGAACCACTGACGGTGGCCCTGACGCTTCATGCTGTGCTTCCGGCGACGGAACTTGATGATCGTTACTTTATCGCCACGGCCGTGGGAAACGATTTCAGCGGACACTTTGGCACCGCTGACTAAAGGAGCGCCAACGTTGACGTCATCGCCGTCTGCAACCAACAGCACTTCATCAAACTCAATCGTTTCGCCGGTAGCGACTTCGATTTTTTCGAGTTTGAGGGTTTGACCTTCTTGAACGCGGTACTGTTTGCCACCGCTTTTAATAACTGCGTACATGTCGCTCTCCGGACTTGTCGTTAATGCCGATTACGCCCCGCGTAACCAACGCTCATCGCCTTCCGCTCTTATCGACCTGCTGCGAGTGGCGCCCCTTTTGGCAGCCATCTGACAGGGAGCATGATGAGTGGGTCGCGAATTATAGCGACTATCGCTGTCTACCACAAGACTACAGGGCGTTGTCAATCACACATCGCACCACAAACGTCTATCGCTACCTTGACGCCTCACAGACAGCCCCATAGCATGACCCCCACTATCCCACCTCCCGCGATGAACGGAACCCATGACAGCCAACGTCTCTCAAACCCCGCCTGCCAGCCCAACGCCTTCACCGCTGCACGCCGTGGTGGCCGATGACTTTGACGCCGTAAACCGCACCATTGTCGCGCAGCTGAATTCCAAGGTGCCGCTGGTAGAAACCATCGGCCAATATATTATTGAAAGTGGCGGCAAGCGCCTGCGCCCTTTACTCGTGCTGCTGGCCGCCCGGTCACTGGGCTATGAAGGCGACAAACACATCACCCTGGCCACGCTGATCGAATTTATGCACACCTCCACGCTGCTGCACGACGATGTGGTCGATGAATCGCACATGCGGCGTGGCAAAAAAACCGCCAACGATGCCTGGGGCAACGCACCATCCGTCTTGGTAGGTGACTTCCTCTATTCGCGTTCGTTTCAAATGATGGTGGACGTAGGATCGATGCGCATTATGGCGATTCTGTCCGGCGCGACCTGCGTCATTGCCGAAGGCGAAGTACTGCAGCTCACCAATATCGGTAACCCCAGCATTTCTGAAGCGGATTACTTTGAAACCATTCAAGGTAAAACAGCGATGCTGTTTGAAGCCGCCTCCCACAGCGGTGCTGTGCTTGCCGATGCCACCGCTGAGCAAGAGCGGGCCCTGCAGTATTACGGCCGCTATTTAGGCCTCGCCTTCCAGCTCATCGACGACCTGCTGGATTACCAAGGCGACGCCGAGGCCATGGGCAAAAATGTCGGCGACGACCTGGCAGAAGGTAAACCGACTCTGCCGCTGATTCATGCCATGGAACGTGGCACACCAGAACAAGCCAAGCTAATTCGCCAAGTGATTCGCAAGGGCGGGCTGGAACAGCTCGACGACGTGCTTGAAATTATCAGCGCCACCGGCGCGCTGGAATACACCCGCGCACGCGCCGTTGAGATGGCCGATAAAGCCCTGGCTGAACTTGATGCTCTGCCACCCAGCCCCTACCGCGACAGCATGGCTAACATTGCTCGGTTAGCGGTTGATCGCAAAGCATAAAACTTGCCTGACAAAGCACGCCAGCGCGTAAAAAGGGACTTGAAAAAAACCCTTCGCCTGCGTATGATTCGCTCCCTCGATTGTTGGGAACTGTTAAGCACTGCTTAGCACGCTTTTAATAGCATCGTTGCAACAATATTCGGAATATAGCTCAGCTTGGTAGAGCGCTGCCTTCGGGAGGCAGAGGTCGTAGGTTCGAATCCTGCTATTCCGACCAAAGAATTCAAAAAACGGCCACTTAGCTAATACAGCAAGTGGCCGTTTTTTTGTTGGGCGTTGTTGGGTGAGCACTCACTAACCTGACGCTGAAAGCCAGTAGTTTGTTGTTACCAGCGCAATGAAAAGAAGGTAACCCGCTACGATACCCACCGTGGCACGACCACTGCGGCGCCCAATGACCGCGCCACACAGCCCCAATACCAACCCCATGAACATAAAGCCTAACCCTGCCGTCACCCCTGTTGGCGTAAATCCTGGCGTTAACAATAGCGCATACAAGAACGCACCCAGCCCATAGATACCCAGCAATGACGCCCACTCTTGGCGATTAAACATAAACGCTCCGTAACAAAAAGGCTGAACACACTGCTAGAGAGTATGCTGAAACGCTCGAAACGCGTCTACGCTTCGGGCCAGTGTACTTAACATTTTGCCCAACTCTTCTCACATGCAACTGCCCCCCTACCCTGGCGGGTAGATCAGCCCCACCATGCTGACCAAAATCAACACGGCACCCAGCACACGGAAGAACAGCCCAGTGTCCGCCTTTAACATGTAGCGGTGGGCTTTTTCGCCTAGCAAATGACCGATAAATGCGCAGGGCAGTAGCCATAGTTGATGAACTAGTTGGAGGTCGACCCCGGCGATGATGAACGACGCCATTTTGATCACCACCAGGATAAACCACAGCACGAACATGGTATCGCGCAGCTGCTCTTTAGCAACGTGAGTGGCGAACACCGCGACAATTAGCGGTGCGCCAATCAACGAGGTGCCGCTGACATAGCCACCGAGAGCAAGCAGCACAACATCCACGTATTTGTTATTACTTCTAAATGGCCTATTCAGCACATAGCCAATGGCGTAAATGATCACAATGCCGAAAATGATGTTGGTCATGATCTGTGTGGGCAGCGTTAACAGCCCCACCACCCCGATCAACTTGGGCACGATCATGATTTTCAGAGCTTTGGTTAAATAGCCCCAATCGATATTACTTTCCGGCGATGTACTTCCCACGCCTGCTTTTTGCACTTGGCGATGGCCATTCCAGGCAATCCAGCTGGAAAAAATCAGCAGATGAATGGCCACAATTGGCAGGAAAACCAACGGCTCGTTTACCACCAGCAGCAGAAAAGGCAGCGCCAGCACGGCGCCACCAAAACCAAGGCTGGTGCGAACAAAGCCGCTCCAGGCAAAAATAAGCCCAATGAGAAGGTACTGGTACCAGAGTAAATCCGTCATTGCTCGTGCATGGCCTTTAAGAAGATGAGTGGTTGCTTAGCCTCCGCCAGCGTGGCAGCAATGCGCGCACCTTGGTCTGGGCAAAACCGTCGTCCATTAATATCACACCCCCTTCATCCTCGGGGCTGCGAATCCCCCCTGGTCAAGGTCGCCCTCCCGTGCAGTGAAATCACACAGCGTGCGCACCGCTATCCGGTAACGGCTCATTCGGCATCTTCTCGTCCAGGCCCTTCTGGTTCAGGCCCTTGTGCTTCAGATGCTGGCTGCCAGCGTACATGGCACACCTCAATGGGCATGCCATGGCGGCAAAAGAAGTCGATCCAACGGCGCTGGTTATCTTGCAAACGATCCCCAGGCCCTTTCACTTCTATCATTTTGTAGCGTGGTTCGCCGGGCGGTGCATCCGGCATCAACTGAATCAGGTCAGGTAGACCTGCACGGTTATGCTTAAGATCATCTAATAGCCGCATAAAACAGGCACGCAAATGGGCAGGTGGCAAACACCTGAGAGCAAGCGTTAGCAGCTCTTCACTGACAATTCCCCAGTGAACAAAGGGCGATGCGATGCCCTGTTTGGCGTGCCACGTGCGAAGGATCGTGTCCTGATAGCGGCCGTCATCCAGCTGGGCCAGGCAGGCGTCGATATCGGCCTGGCGCTGAGGGACAAAATCCTCGCGGTGTAAATCCGCAGGCCCGCTGTGAAACGGGTGAAAAAACGCCCCTGGCAGCGGTTTAAAAATGGCCGGCCAAAGCAGTAAGCCAAACAGCCCCGTCAGCAGGCCATTTTCAACGTAATACACCGGCGCGTTAGGGGTCGCCATGTAGTCAGCAACGGCACGCTCGACTGGCTGAGGGCCAGGTAAATGAAGCACATAGGTAGGCGCTTGGGCAACTTGTTGATCAGACCGTGCCAAGCGCTCAACCTGTTGGGATAATTTGCGTGCCAAGCGCGGTAACAGCCGCATGAGCGCTTGGATTTCGCCTTCATTTGGCTGCGCGTCCAGCGCGCTGACTGTGAGTTCATAAGCATCTGAATAACGGCCCAAACGCTCTAACACGCGCAACCTGCGAATACGCGCATCGCTGTTATTGGCATCGGCATAAAGTGTTAACGCTAACTCTGCGTCACCGCCACGCTCGGCCGCGCGGCCAATGGCAAGCAATAGCCGCGCCCGCCGAGAGGCTAGCCAACGGTTGCTGGAAGCAGGTGGCACCTGTGTGGAAAACGCCTGGGGCGGCTCGCCGTCGTCCAAGCGTTCGCGCAAGCGGTGAAGCGTTAAGTAAGTAGTCACGTCAGAGCGGCTTTGGAACGCGCGCGACTCCACAGTAAGCGGTACCTGCTCAAAGCGCTGTAGGCCCAGTTCCGTCAGCACGAACTCTGCCCAGTCCTGGCGCAGATTGCCGAAAAACATCAGCCGTAGGCGGTCGCAAAGCGCCATTACCGTTAGCCGCACAATTTGCGTCGTCGCCGTTGGCCACCACTGTTGAAGAGGGGCGGACGCCTGTAGCGACGCTTCCAGTGCCGTTTGAAGCGCACCTTTAGTGCTGTTGCGCGCTAGGCCTGCGTTGGTGATTTCACCTACCAATGCCTGACGCAGCTCACTCAGCCGCAAGAGGCGAAAGAGCTCGCGGCTGTTTAACTGCGGTGCGTTATCTACCCAACCAAGCGCTACCAATGGTTCTAAGGCTTGCTCGGAATCACCGATTTCCGCATAGGTCAGTTTGTCCAGGCGAAACAGCTCACCTTTGCGCATCACCATGCGCACCAATAGCGCTTGGGAGGCTTGGGGTAACGTTTCAAAATGACTAATAGCGTCGCGTTCGGAAGCACTTAATAGGTCGTAGTGGCGGGCTTCTACCCACGCCAGTACATAACGAAAATTCGTCAGGTAATAGAAAGGGTCATCTAAGGAAGCGGTCGCTGACGCGACAGGAGCACTGTTCATTTATCCATTGTAACAGTGCTTGATGGAGCAGGTTAACCCACCCGGTGTTGATAAAGTACGTCCAGCGCATCGTCATCGGCAGCAGGAGATGACGCCTTTGATTGCGCAACGGGCTTGCGGCCCCCCACTAGCACATACCATTCCGCTTCTGTCAGATAATGCTGGCACCAACGGCTTAAGCCCGCGGCCACGTCATCGCGAATACGTTCGCCGCTACGAAAAGCGTGGGCGAGATGCAGCAAGTCCTGGCGAGCAGTGCGGGCACGTGCGTTGCCGCCGTGCACTTTGGAAAGTGGGCAGCGTCGATCATAGGCTGCGTTGGTTAATGCATTTAACCAACGCTCCAATTCATGCGCCTGAATACCGCCGTAAACTGCCACACTGCACTCCATGCTGAATGGTGATGGAAATTTAATGGGCTTTGCCCATTAGAACTTGCTAAAAGGGCCGTTAGATTGCCCGATTTTGAGATAACTGTCATCTTACTGCTATCGTCGCCGTTTACTGGCTAATCCAAGACGTAACGTCCTATGCCTCTACTATACCTGCTAATCGATCGAAATGATTTTTTAACGTTAGTAATTCATTAGCGTCGCTGCACTGTTCGGGCTAGTCGCCAGCATGCTATAGCATAGCTCCTGACTATTATCAGCCAAAGGGACACATCGTCGTAGGCCAAATAAGAAAGCCTGTTGGTCGATGAGTCACGTTTAGGGAGATTCTGATGCTTGACGCCACCGAACAACGCATCATTGCCTGCTGCAATGCCTTGATGGACGACACCCTGGAGCTGACTAGTGATCTGGTGCGGGGCTATAGCGTCCTCGGCCAGGAACGGGGCGCGCTGGACACCATGGAGCGCCACCTTGAACGCCTGGGCCTACCAGTGACCCGCGTGCCATTGGATGCCCCCGGCTTTGAGGAGCACCCCCATCGTGCTCCCGCCGAATGGCCCAGCACTGGCCGCTACAATGTCATTTCAGACCTTAACCCCGGCGCGCCAGGATCACATTTAGTGTTCAACGGCCACCTCGATGTAGTACCTGCCGAGCCTGTCGATATGTGGACCCGCCCCCCCTGGGAACCCTGGCAAAAAGATGGCTGGCTGTATGGCCGTGGCGCAGGGGACATGAAAGCGGGCATTGCTGCCATGGTAATGGCAGTTGAGGCCGTGCGTCAGGCGGGGGTAGAGATCAACTTTCCGCTCACCCTACAAACCGTAATTGAAGAAGAATGCACCGGCAACGGTGCGCTGGCCTGCCTGCATCAAGGTTTTAGCGGCGATTTCGTACTGATACCGGAACCTTTCGGCGCTCAGATCTACGCTGGCCAAGTGGGTGTGCTGTGGTTCCGGATGCGCCTGGATGGCGTGCCCGCCCATGTGCTTGACCCCAGCGCCGGGCGCAATGCGATTGAATCCCTGCAGGAATACCTGCCCGCGTTGAAGGCGCTGGAAGCCGAAATGAACGAGCTTCCCCGGCCTGCGCTGTACGTCGACCACCCTCACCCGTTCAACCTTAGCGTTGGCCGCGTGGATGCAGGCAACTGGGCCTCCAGCGTACCGGCCCATGCCATTCTTGAAGGCCGTGTTGGTTTTCCGCCTGGCATGTCACCAGAGGAGGCCATGCAGCGGGTCCGCGACACCCTGATGGCCCGCCACGCCGAGCTTGACGACGCCACACCGCCACCCACGATCAGCTTCCACGGCTTTCGTTCCGAAGGGCATGTGGTCGATCTCGATACCCCGGGCATCCGGCTTCTCTCGGAGTGCCACGAAGCACTGCTCGGCGAACCACCTGCCCACTATCTATCCACCTGCACCACTGACCTGAGGGCCTTCCACGTTTCCGGTGAGATCAACGGCACCTGCTATGGCCCGATTGCCCAGCGCATTCACGGCGTAGATGAGTGCGTCAACATCGACTCGATCCGCCACGTGCTGACCACCTATGCCCTGTTCATCCATCGCTGGGCGCGCATAGCAGACAACCAGGAGACCCACGCATAAGAGACGTGTATCTCGCCGACTATGCGCGTAGCGCCTTCAGCCGAGCTCACCCCCGCAGCGATGCCCTGCTGGCCAGCGTGCTCGATGGCAAGGAGGATATTCGTAAGAAAATTGGCGACGAGCACTACGATATTCATGTTGTGGAAGGCTCCACCGCCTTAAATGTTGTGCGCCAGGCAGCGTGTACCGTGACGGTGGTTCGGTAGATCGACCCAGCGTAGCTTACGTATCCAGCGCTGGATCGGAAAAGCCGTGAATGGGCCACTGAGTGGCCCATTGACGTTTTCGACTTGGCGTTTGACGCTTCAGCGCATATTCAGCGCGGCTGGCCTCGGCGCGATCTGCGAAAGGTTGCGCGCCGAGCAGTGCCAGCGGCGGGTTGGCTCGGGTATAGCGTGCACCCTTACCGTCGCAGTGCGCTTGGTAACGTTTCGCTAGGTTATTGGTAATCCCCACATAGGTGCCGCGTTTGCACTCAAGCAAGTAGAGGTACCATTGGGTATCGGTATTGATACTACTCACCGCAACAACTCTTTATTTTTCGACCGCTGCCACATAGGCAGCGTTCGTTTCGCCGTGGCTTGAGGCGCTCAATAGTCGGCACGCCATCCACATACCACCAGCGCCCATCTTCAAACACAAACCGCGAGCTTTCTTCCAGCACATGCCAGCGGTTTTGTTCACGAAAGTAGGCTAAAAAATGTACCGTGCCCTGCCCCTCTTTTGCGGACGGCGCGGCAACAATCGTGAGCGATTTCCATTGGGAGTCTGGGTCGGGCGGTAGCTGTGCTGGCCGCGTTGACGCATGCCAAGTGGCAAGTAGGTAATCGCGGCTATTCAACGCAAATGCCGTATAACGTGAACGCATTAGCGCTTCCGGCGTAGGTGCCGTTGCACCTTGGTGATAAGGCTGGCAACACGCCGTGAATGCAGCACCACTGCCACACGGGCAGTTGCCTGACGGTGAGACTGGCGTTGAAAGCGTCATATTGAAGGCTCTGTATTCTTTGGTTTATAGACTTGGTATACGTTTTGTTTCGGTATTGGCACAGAGTTAGGTATAGTACCAGAGCTACATCATCAGACAGACGGAGTACGTAACACGATCGATCATTCTTTCCAAACGCAGTGGAGGTTCTCCTATGAAGGTTTACAAACCCGAATGGCAGTGCACGTTTAGCGTAAACGAAGGCGCGGTAGAATCAGCAACCTGGAAAGAGCGAATCGCGTGGCGGCTTAGACAAATCGCCGACCGACTAGAGGGCGGTGGCCGTACGGTAAAAATCGACTACAACGTCTCTCCGCACGTAAGCCGAGACGAAGTTGATACCTGTTTGGGGAAAGGGTTTGAGGTGACTCAGCGGCTGCTGACCCAACTTGCCCGCCAACAGGCCTGCGAAGATGTGATGCGCCACGTGAAAGCAGAGCTTTACGAAGAGCAACATCAGCATTAATTGCAATAAGCACCATAGAAACGTTTCAGAAAAACACCCGCCCGTTTAACCATTGGCGGGTGTTTTTTATTGCGTGCTATTTATCACGTGTTATTTCTTAAGTGCTACTTAGCAGTCATCAACCCGAAAAGGGTGTTTCTAACGCCTGTCCTAATCGCTGCATAAACGCCGTGCACTCATGCAGTTGAGCCGTTTCAATATACTCATCGGGTTGATGCGCCTGAGCGATACTGCCCGGTCCTAAAATAATGGTTTGCAGCCCCTGGCCTTGGAACTGCCCTGCCTCGGTGGCGTAAGCCACCGCATGATGACAGCAGGCGTGTGGCAGGTGGTCTTTGGCTAAGCGAAGTACCTGATCGTTATCGCGGTCGGCAAGCCCCGGCACCGTGACGTTTAAGGGTTCCGTAACAATCTCAACCTGCTTGCCTTTAGCCTGTAACTCAGCAGTTAGCTGCTCACAAAACGCCTGATAACGCGCGTAAATCTCGTCAAATGACTCCGTGGGCAGGTGGCGAATTTCCCACTCGAACTGGCACTCCCGCGCCATAATATTGATCGCCGTGCCGCCCTTTATTTTGCCAACATGCAGGCTGGTATGAGGCACATTAAAGGCATTGTCGACTCGGCCCTCTTCCACCAATGCCGCCATGGTGTCTTCAATAAACGTGACCAGCCTTGCCGCAACGTGGATGGCTGACGTTCCTTGATTCACTTGGCTACTGTGGGCCTCTCGCCCAATCACGGTGGTGCGCAAATTCGTCGCGCCTTTTTGGGCGACCACTGGCTGCATGTCGGTAGGTTCACCAACAATCACATGGGCAGTGGTGGAGTAGTGCTCGTAGAAGCGCTTAATAAGACTGGGGGCCCCCACACAGCCAATTTCTTCGTCGTACGAAAACCCGAAATAGATAGGCTGCTTCAGCGATGCATTGACCCAGGTAGGCACCATGGCCAACGCACAGGCAATAAAGCCTTTCATATCACAGGTGCCACGCCCGTAAAGACGGCCATCTTCACCCTCGCGTAGAGTAAACGGGTCGCTCGACCATGGCTGACCAGCCACGGGCACCACATCGGTATGCCCAGAAAGCATCACGCCGCCAGGCACATCAGGACCAACCCGAGCAACCAGGTTGGCCTTGGTGCCACAGGGGCTCATCACCCGCTCTGAAGATACGCCGTACTTTTCCAAATAGCGCTCAACAAATTCAATCAAGGCCAAATTTGATTCGCTGGAGGTGGTATCAAACGACACCAGCTTCGCCAGTAACGTAGTCGCGTCAGTCATACTGCTCTCGTTAGTTAGTCTCTTAATAACACCCTATCACCGCCATTCGCCTTTTCCTACTTGACGGGCTTGCTGGCAACATTACGTTAACCGTCACGTCAAGTTCATCGTGCATTCATGAAAACGTCATCTACACTTTCTATTGTTCAGTGCACCCAAAAACTTAACAAACGTACTGCGCACGACCCACAAGGAGCTGTTATGTCACGTTTCACGCTGCACGCGCTTGCCCTCGGTGTGGCTACCGCCACGTTCAGCCTTTCCGCTCACTCTGCAACCAACGTAAATTGGTGGCATGCCATGGGCGGCCAGCTTGGTGAAATTCTTGAGCAGATGACCGAGGATTTTAACGCCTCACAGGAAGACTACCGCGTGACACCCAGCTACCGCGGCAACTATACCGAAACGATGACCGGTGCCATTGCAGCCTTCCGCGCCGGTGAGCAGCCGCATATTTTGCAAGTGTTTGAAGTCGGCACCGGCACCATGATGAATGCAGCTGGCGCTGTTTACCCTGTTTATCAACTCATGGAAGAACACGGTCGTGCGTTTGATCGCGAGGACTTCCTACCCGCCGTGGTTGGTTACTACACCGATGCCAACGGCAATCTACTATCGTTTCCGTTCAACTCCTCAACGCCAATTATGTATTACAACCGCGATGTGTTTGAGGAAGCAGGGTTAGACCCAGAGCAGCCACCGCAAACCTGGGAAGAAATGGCTGAGTACGCAACTCAAATGACTGAGGCAGGCGCGGCTCGATGTGGTTTTACTTCCTCATGGCCAAGCTGGGTGATGCTGGAAAACTTCTCGGCCATGCATAACCTGCCCTTGGGCACACTGGAGAATGGCTTCGGGGGCCTAGAAACCGAACTGAACTTCAACAACGAACACGTAGCCCGCCACTGGGATAATCTAAAAGCGTGGCAAGAAGAGGGCCTATATCGTTGGGGTGGCCCTGGCCCTGGTGATGATGCGTTACCAATGTTCTATTCTGGAGATTGCGCCATTTTCTTCGGCTCTTCCGCTTCGCGGGCAGATATTGCCGCTAACGCAGACTTTGAGGTTGGCTTTGGTATGCTGCCCTACTACGCTGACGTAGACGGCGCGCCGCAGAACTCGATTATTGGTGGCGCTACCCTATGGGCACTGCAAGGCCACAGCGATGAAGAGTACGAGGCCGTTGCCGCCTTCTTCGAGTATCTCTCGCAGCCCGAGGTGCAAGCTGAGTGGCACCAAAAGACCGGCTACCTGCCCATTACCCAGGCGGCCTGGGACCTAAGCGCAGAGCAGGGTTATTACGACGAGAACCCAGGTGCTGATACCTCCATCAAGCAAATGACGCTAAACGAGCCAACCGAAAACTCGAAGGGTCTGCGCTTTGGTAACTTCGTACAGATTCGCGACATCATTTCTGAAGAGATGGAAGCCGTGATGAGTGGCCGCAAGGATGGGCAGAAAGCATCTGACGATGCTGTCCGTCGAGGCAACAACTTATTGCGCGATTTCGAAGCCGCTAACCAATAAACCAAAAAACCTTTCGCCGTCTACTGATCGGTAGGCGGCGCATTCGTTTGTTGTAAGGTGAGCTTCAATGCAGACCAAACGCATGACCTTCCCAGGGCGTTTTTTGCCCTATGCCCTGTTGGCTCCCCAGGTCATTATTACGCTAATCTTCTTTATTTGGCCGGCCGGCAAAGCAATGTACCAGTCATTGCTTCGCGAGGATGCATTCGGCCTGCGTACGACTTTTGTTGGGTTGGAAAACTTTGCCCGACTGTTCCGTGATGGGGACTATCTCAACTCGCTATCGGTGACTGCTGTCTTCGCCGTAGGTACTACGCTGATTTCTATGTCAGTGGCGCTGCTGTTGGCCAGCACCGTTAACCGTATGATTCGCTCACGCAGCACTTACACCACGCTACTGGTATGGCCCTACGCCATCGCCCCCGCCATTGCTGGGGTATTGTGGTGGTTTATCTTTAATCCCTCCATTGGCATCGTGCCCTATCTGCTGGATATGGTCGGCTACAACTGGAACCATCGAACCTCGGGAAATGATGCAATGCTACTGGTGGTATTAGCGGCTGCCTGGAAACAGATCTCCTACAACTTCTTGTTTTTTTTAGCCGGTATGCAATCTATTCCTCAGTCACTTATCGAAGCGGCGGCCATTGACGGCGCTAGCCCAATGAAACGCTTCTGGACCATTGTGTTCCCGCTACTAACGCCCACCACCTTCTTCCTAATGGTCGTCAACGTGGTCTACGCCATGTTCGACACCTTCGGCATTATCCACGCCACAACCCAAGGCGGCCCATCACAAGCCACCAACACTCTGGTCTATAAGGTTTACGCCGACGGTTTTATTGGCCTTAACCTAGGCTCTTCAGCCGCTCAGTCGGTCATTTTGATGGTCATTGTGATTCTGCTCACCGTGGTGCAGTTCCGCTTTATTGAACGACGAGTAAATTACTAATGCCGATTTTCCAGACACTTACTAACCAGAGAGCCTTGTGATGGTTGAAAACCGCCCCTGGGCCAATGTGTTTGCCCATACCATCCTAATCATTGGCGTCGCGCTAGTGGTTTTCCCGGTATACATCGCAATTGTCGCCTCGACTCATGGGCCGGGAGAGTTTTTGCGCGGCACACTGCCCCTATTGCCAGGCCCACATGCCATCGATAACTACAAAGCCATGTGGAATACAGGCCTTTCTCGGGCTGGCGCACCACCGGCTGGGCAGATGCTGTGGAACAGTTTTGTAATGGCGATGGCAATTACCATAGGCAAACTGTCAATTTCGCTGCTATCAGCGTTTGCGATTGTTTACTTCCGCTTCCGCTTCCGGATGTTCTTTTTTTGGATCATTTTTATCACCCTGATGCTACCGGTGGAGGTGCGTATTATTCCCACTTTTCAAGTCGTGGCAGACCTGAAGATGCTCAACAGCTTCGCGGGACTTTCAATACCACTGATTGCGTCGGCAACGGCGACGTTCCTATTTCGTCAGTTCTTTATGACGGTACCGGAAGAGATGTTAGAGGCGGCACGGGTGGATGGCGCAGGCCCGCTGAAGTTTTTTAAAGACATCTTAATGCCACTTTCCATTACCAATATCGCGGCGCTATTTGTGATCATGTTTATCTACGGCTGGAACCAGTATCTCTGGCCACTACTGATCACCACTGACCCCGACTACTACACCATTGTGATGGGCATCCAACGCATGACCACCGCCGCCGATGGCGACCCCCAGTGGCATTTGGTAATGGCTGCTGTCGTCATGGCGGCTCTGCCTCCAGTGCTAGTCGTACTCTTCATGCAACGCTTGTTTGTGAAAGGCCTGACCGAGACGGAGAAATAAGATGGCCAGTATTACCTTGGAAAGGCTCAAGAAAACCTACAGTGGCAACGTCGATGCAGTGAGAGGCATTGATTTAGCCATCGAAGATGGTGAATTTGTTGTCCTCGTTGGACCATCCGGTTGCGGAAAATCCACCCTGCTGCGCATGGTCGCTGGGCTTGAAACCATCACCGATGGCACACTAAAAATTGGTGACAAGGTGGTCAATCACTTGGAGCCTGCCGAACGCGATATCGCCATGGTGTTCCAAAACTATGCGCTCTACCCACACATGACGGTATACAACAACCTAGCCTATGGTTTGAAAAACCGTGGCTTTAAAAAAGACGATATTGAGAGTCGCGTTAATACCGCTGCTAAAATGCTTGAAATTGAAGATTTTTTGCAGCGCAAGCCACGCCAACTGTCCGGCGGCCAGCGCCAGCGCGTGGCCATGGGGCGGGCCCTAGTGCGCGAGCCCGCCGCTTTCTTATTCGATGAACCGCTTTCCAACCTCGACGCCAAACTGCGCGTGCAGATGCGGGTAGAGATCAAACAGCTGCAGCGCCGCCTAAAAACCACCAGCCTTTACGTCACCCACGATCAATTGGAAGCAATGACCCTTGGTGACCGTTTGGTGGTATTAAACGCTGGGGAAATTGAGCAGGTGGGCACGCCAATGGAGATATTCGCCCGCCCGGCTACGATGTTCGTAGCGGAATTTATTGGCTCACCGGCCATGAACATGCTGCCGCTGGAATATCTACACGACCAAAAAAGTGGCGGTGTGCTAACTAATTTACCCGAAGGCACCGATACCGTGGGCGTTCGCCCTGATGATATGCACCTCACCCCGCCAGATATGCCATATTTGACGATTGAAGGGACATTAATGCTCTTCGAAGCTGCCGGGGCGGAGAGCCATCTTTACGTCAACCTAGCTAGCAGCGAGCAGCCCACGGTGATTCGCACAGCAGGCCAACCACCCGTGCGTGAAGGTGAAACGCTACGCTTCTATGTGACCCGCGATGCGCTTCACCCTTTTAATAGTACCACCCGAAAGCGCACCGGTAGTTGAGTTGGTAGCCTATGGATAAAGAGCGTTATCGCCTCGACACCCTATACCGTGAACATTCCCGGCGCGTACAGGCCACACTGATCCGCCTATTAGGAGATTTCGAGCTTGCCGAAGAAGCAATGCAGGATGCCTTTGTGGCGGCGGTTCAGCAATGGCCTTTGAACGGAATACCCGATAACCCACAGGCATGGCTGATTCGTACTGGCTACCATTGCGGAGTTAATCAGATTCGTCAGCTTAGTACGGCACGTCGCCGAGCCCATCTTCTGCTCCCCACCGACGATGCGCTGGATCTCGAACCCGCAACTATTCAAGACGATGCACTACGACTGTTGTTCACCTGCTGCCACCCAAGCTTAAGCATGGAAGCACGCATAGCCCTCACTCTGCGGGAAATGTGTGGTCTTACCACCGAGCAGGTGGCCAGCGCGCTACTTATGAAACCTTCGACACTGGCGCAGCGCATCGTGCGTGCTAAACGCAAAATTCGTGATGCCCGCATACCTTATGCTGTGCCTGACCAGGAAGCGCTTCCTGAACGCCTGCCGGATGTACTCCAGGTTATTTATTTAGTGTTTAACGAAGGCTACTCACGCAGCATGGGCTCCCATGTCGTCGATGTCAGCTTGACGAAGGAAGCCATCCGCCTTGGTGAGGCATTAGCGGCGCTGCTGCCCAAAGGCGAGGTATTTGGGTTAATGGCACTGATGCGACTTAATGATGCCCGCCGCGATGCCCGCCAAGATAGCGCTGGTGACTTAGTCACCCTGGACGAACAAGACAGAGACTTATGGCACCAAGAGGACATTCGTAGTGGCATAAAATGGCTTGAGCAAGCATTGGCACTTACTCCAACTGGGTATTACACACTCCAAGCGTCAATTGCCGCCGAACACTCCCAGGCTAGCAGCGCCGAACAGACCGACTGGGGGCGAATCGTAAGACTCTACGACGCCCTATGTCGTCGCAATGACTCCCCCATTTTGGCACTCAACCGCGCAGTAGCCATTGCCATGAATGGCGACCCGACAACCGGCCTGCAGCTTCTCGACGACTTAGCCCATCACCCGCAAATGGCCCGCTACCATTTATTTTATGCGGCGCAAGCAGATTTACTGCGCCGCCTGGGTAAGCAAGATGACGCTTGCAGCGCCTACCAACAGGCACTGCTACTGACCACGTTGGATCCTGAGAAACGTTTTCTGCTAAAGCGATTAAACGACCTAGAGCAATCGGCATAAAAAAATAATAACGCCATGTCGATTTAAAGCCCCGCCAAACGACTAGTGAGAGTAACTACCCTGAACTACCCAGGAGGCTCTCAATGAAATTCATGCTAATACGCCGTGCCGACAGCAATACTGAAAATGGCACGCTACCGTCCCAAAGCATGCTATCGGCCATGGCCGACTATAACGCACGCATGATTCAAGCTGGGGTGCTGGTCAGCGGCAATGGCTTACGCCCAACCAGCGATGGGTGCCTGATCCATTTTGATAATGGTGCTCCCACCATTATTCCAGGGCCTTTGTCTCCAGCCAGTGAGCGCATTGCTGGCTACAGCGTACTGGAAGCCCCTTCCCTTAAGGATGCCATTGAGTGGGCAAAGCAGTGGCCTACCATGGACGCCGACGGCAAAGTCACTCTTGAGCTACGGCGTTACTTCTCGCTGGAAGATTTTGAGCCCGGCGATGGCCTGGAGCAGCATCGTCACCACGCTCGCATTCCGGATGCCATGAACGTTTACGTTGGCTTTCCCGGCACCTGCCGGGAAGCCATGGCGTTTTATGCCGATGTGACCGGTGGTCATTTGGAGTGCCTGCTGACCTACGCTGAAACGCCTGCCGCCGAACACACACCGCCCGCTCTCCATGATCGCATTATCCATGCCTCGCTTAATCTGCGTGGTCGGCGCTTGATGGGTGCCGATATGGCAACTGAAACATATACCGCACCTCAAGGTGTACAGGTACAGCTGGAGTATCAGGATATCGACCAGGCCGCCACCACCTTTGCCCGGCTAGCAGACGGAGGAAAGATCATTATGCCGTTCGAAGCTACCTTCTGGTCATCAGGTTTCGGCATGGCAACTGATCGCTTTGGCATTCAGTGGATGATTAACGTTGCATCAGATAACCACTGCCCGCTGGCAACTGAAGGAGATGCCCCATGAAATACGTTGCACTGGTGTATTACCAAGAGCAAATCATCAACGCCATGAGTGAACAGGAGTGGCACGACCTCAACCAGGAGTGTATCGCTGGGGTCGAGCGCTTGAGCGCCAGCGGCAACTACCTCGCTGGGCAGCCATTACAACCGACAGAGACCGCCACCACCGTCCGAGTTCGTGATGGCGAGACATTGGTCTCCGACGGCCCCTTTGCCGAAACCAAAGAGCAATTGGCCGGTTTCTACTTACTGGAAGCCCACGACTTGAATGAGGCGCTGCAGCTCGCTAGCCGCATCCCGCCTGCTCGGTTTGGCAGCATTGAAGTACGCCCCGTTCGAGAACTCCCACCCAAAGCAGACGCTGGAGAAATATCATGAACAACACTAACACCGCCTATGTAGATGGCTTCGTCGCTGCTGTGCCAACCGCTAATAAGAGCCAGTTTATTGAGCATGCCCGCGCCGCCGCCGAGGTGTTCAAAGAGTACGGCGCACTGCGAGTGGTAGAGTGCTGGGAAGACGATGTCCCCGAAGGAGAGGTCACCTCATTCTCCATGGCGGTTAAGCGCAAAGATGACGAAAGCATTATTTTTTCATGGCTAGAGTGGCCGTCCAAAGCGGTGCGTGATGACGCTATGCCAAAAGTCATGGAAGACCCACGTTTACAAATGGACGTTAACCCGATGCCGTTTGATGGCAAGCGGCTCATCTTTGGCGGCTTTGAAAGCATCATTAATATGTAAGTACGCTGGGCCGTTTCACTTAGGGAACCTCTGATTAATGTGATGAGCGCAGACCAGACAAGGCAAAAATCAACGAAAAAGCGCAGTTTACGGGGTGTAAATGAGCATTTTGATCGGACTCGCGCACGAGGCGATTTTTAACGCAGTATGGTCAAGCGCAATAGTTAATCAGAGGTTCCTTAGTAGAAACGGCCCGAAGGCTCTTCGTTGCAAAGACGTCTTTCCAGGAGCTTCATTTCACTTAGTCTCTTTCAGCAAGATCTACTATCCGTCCTTCCACTTGGTAGGTTACCTCCCCAAGCGACACCATGTAGTCACGCAGCATTTCCCAATCGGTGTTACCAACGATAGTGTTACGACCATCTTCATAAGCGGCGCCTAACACTGCGTGGCTATCGCCACCGGTCGCCGTAAAGTTGTTGGTCGCGACCGTGTAAGTGTGCTCTGGGTCAATGGCCTGCATGGCAGTATCTTCCCGCGCTATCTTCAAGCTGACCACGCGCTCTCCGACTGGCTCTCGGCTGTCATACACCAGCTCAACGCCTGTCGATACTTGTAAAAACCCGCCGTTCTCATCGGGGGCATTGGCTAATGCGATTTCAAAAGTTTCCAACAACTCAGCGCCGGTAACATCGAGCAGCGTCAAACGATTGCCAAATGGCTGAACGGCGATCAAGTCGCCCACGGAGACATCGCCAGCGCTCATCGCCTCACGGATGCCGCCGCTGTTTTGGATCGCCATTACCGTTTCCGGCGCTACTTTGCGCGCAGCCGACAGCTGAGCATCGGTGACTAAATTTCCCAGTGCAGTTTCATCAGCACGCACGCTTCGTGAGTCGCCGCTCCCATGGCGTGGATTGGGCAGTGCCGACATTACCGTGGCGCCGACCTGGGTATCGCGTAATTCTTCAATCGCCGCCGTGTAAGGTGCCAGTTTTTCTAACGCTGCGGGCTCTGCATCACGCTCATCCGTGGCTAACAGTTCTCCCGACACTTCCTGCACTACGCCGTCGGCATCAAACGTCACCTGCATAACACCTAAGTGCTGACCATACTCACCCGCCTGCCCAATGACTGTTGGTGCTTGGGGCTCTCCTGCATGATTTTCAGTCATTAGCGTAGGCGGCGACACGCGGGTATGGCTGTGGCCGCCAATGATGATATCAATGCCCGCCACGTGCTGAGCGAGCAGAAGGTCGTTGCCCACGCTGGGGTCGCTATCGTAGCCAAGGTGAGTCAGGGCAATAATCTTATTAACGCCTTGCTCTTCAAAACTTGCCACCATGGCCTCAGCCGCTTGGCGATAATCGCTGATCGTAATTTGGCCAGGGCTAGAGATGGTTTCACTATCCTGCGTACTTAGCCCAAAAATGCCGATTTTCTCGCCTTGATGCTTAACAATAATCCCGTCATAGAGCATCCCCGCCTGCGGGTCGGCGCTAATCGACTCACCGAGCATGTCAGCAAACTCAGGCGCCGCCGAGAAATCCAGGTTGGCGCCCAAAATAGGAAACTCGGCGCCTGCAAAAAACGCGGCTAACGCTTGATGCCCTGTTTCAGGGTCACCCAAATCAAACTCATGATTGCCGGGCACAAAAGCGTCGTACCCCATCACATTCATGAATTCCAGCGCGTCCTGCCCCTGAAACTCGTTAAAATAAAGCGTGCCGGAGAAAATATCCCCAGCCTCAAGCAACAGCCCTTCGCCATAGCTAGCACGCGCTTCTTTCAGCGTGGTAACCAGCTGTGGGTATTGGTCGGTTCGCCCATGTAAGTCATTGGTATGAAAAAGAGTGAGTGTGTAATTATCTGCAAACGCGGGGGAAGCGGTGACTAGGAAGGCTGTCCCTAGCGCAATACCACAGCGATTAAAACGCATCTTGATGACTCCTTTCATATTGATGTCATGGTTCACCGTTAGCGTGCCATAAAGGCCTGACAAAATGGTGACAATAATGACAAACCAACCACGTCCGCCGCTTAGCGATGAAGAAATTGCCTACCTAGTGGAACTGGCGAACAGCAATGCCTTAGCCAAACAACGACGCCGTGAGAAAAAACGCCAAGCGTCAGTGGCTAAGAAACTTTCAGAATAGAAGCTCACTACCAGGGTAGTCGTTCACCATTGGAGTGCCAGAAGCTACCGCTATTTTCGAGCGTTAACGCCTCAATGCGTGCCACGATGCCAGCCGCAGCTTCTTGGGGTGAAATATGGCCACCAAAGTTAACCATACGGGTTTGGACATAGCCTGGATGTAGCTGGGCCACGGCAATGCCTTGCGGTTTAAGATCCATCGCCAGCGATTTTCCAAACGCATTAAGGGCTGCCTTGGAAGCGCGGTAGCCGTAACGCCCGCCGGAATCGTTATCCGCAATAGAGCCCATTCGGCTGGTGATGTTGGCAATTTTGCTGCCCTTTTTCAGCAACGGCAACAGCGCTTCACAGACCCGCAGCGGCGAGTAGGCGTTGATCTCCATCTGCGTTCGAATGCTGTCAAAATCCAGCTGCCCCAGTGACTCATCCTGCAAAAGCCCCGCATTATTGATCAGCACATCCAGGGATTCGCCCTGCAATGCACTGGCCAATGCAGCGACGCTTGCTGGCTGTGTCACATCAATGCCTTCGATGATGCGCTCCGCTGCCACCTGCAAAGCATCCGATGACTCACGGCAAACACCGATCACCCGCCAACCGGCCTGATGATACTGCTCGGCTAATGCAAGGCCTATCCCTCGGTTAGCGCCAGTGATGACAACAGTAGATGTCATGGAAATCTCCCTAATGAGTGCCAATACAGCTACCTAGCGAAACTGAATTCAGTGTGTAGGTCAAATACCAACGTAAAGGAATTCGCCGCCTGTCATCCCCTGTTCACCGTGCTGTCTTAGCAGTGTCATGCTAACCACGCATAGTGACCTGAAACGTGATAAAGGGATGAATCGCTCATGCGGCTTTGTATCGTTAGCGAAACATGGTCACCAGAGATCAACGGCGTCGTCCATACCTTGAATAGGTTATGCCGTGAACTACAGCAGCTGGACATAACAGTGGATGTTATCCGCCCAGCCCCCAAAGTGCCTGGCAGCGCCGCCTACGCGGTTCAAGAGCTTCAGGTACGGCGCTATGCACTACCCGGTTATAGCGATGTGCATATTGGCCTTGCCAGGCCTGTCAGGCTACGTCGTTTTTGGCAACAGCAGCGGCCGGATACAATTTATCTGGCAACGCAGGGGCCTCTAGGCTGGGCAGCTCGGCAGGCGGCGCGCCAGCTGAACATCCCCTTGGTGGCAGGCTGGCATACGAATTTCGACCACTATTGCCACGACTATGGCGTTTCCTGGCTATCGGCAGCCACCCGCCGCTATTTGCGCTACTTCCATAACGGTTGCGACCTGACCCTTGTGCCCACCCAGCAGCAGGCAAAAGCGTTGCGCCACCAGGGAATTAAGGGTGTTCAGGTGCTTTCACGTGGAATTGATGGTGAACAGTTTTCACCCGCACTGCGCGATGACGCACTGCGCAAGCGCTGGGGGGTTAGCGAGCATCAGCCCGTTGCACTGTATGTGGGTCGCTTAGCGCCCGAAAAGAATTTAGCGCTGCTACAAGAAACGCTGCAAGCCATGCGCGATGTGCGTCCTGATATAGCACAAGTCATCGTTGGCGACGGCCCCAGTCGAGCCCAGTTAGAAAAAGCGCTACCTGATGCCCATTTCACGGGCTTTGTGAACAGACAGGAGTTAGCACGCCACTACGCCAGTGCCGATATGTTTATTTTTCCTTCACTGTCGGAAACATGGGGGAATGTGGTAACTGAGGCCATGGCCAGCGGGCTCGCGGTAGTGGCCTATCGCCATGCCGCCAGCGCTGAACTGATTCAAAGCGGGCACAATGGCATTACCGTTCCTCCCGGCGACTCGCATACCTTTCAGCAGGCAGCCGTGACGCTATGCCAGCACCCCGCTGACTACGCACGGTTAGGAAGAGTTGCTCGTTTACGCGCTCTGGAACAGAGCTGGTCGGGTATTGCAGAGCAGTTTTCAAGCTATTTACACCATGCCCAGGAGGCCCACCATGCCACGTCCGCTTGCCGTATTCGATCGTCTTGATGTACTGGAATGGCAGCTTTGTCAGCGGGTAACACACTTTACGCTTTACCGCCCATGGCGGCTGACACTGCAAACGGCCAGCAAGCTGGGGGATTGGCCTGTGTGGGTGTTATTAATAGCCGCTCAGCCTTGGTTACAGCCTAATGGCGCTTGGCGCATCATGCAGTACAGCGCTATTGCTCTGGTCGCGGTGGCTATCTATAAATTGGTAAAAACTCGGCTTTGTCGTGAACGCCCGTTTATCACCTACCTAGGTGGCGTCCACTGTGGCGAGCCTGCCCGTGACCGCTATAGTTTTCCCAGTGGTCATACGATGCACGCAGTGATGTTTAGCGTGTTGGTAGCCGCCCACACCCCATGGCTATTGCCCATTGTGCTTCCCCTGAGCTTGTTGATCGCAATTTCACGGGTAGGACTTGGGCTGCACTACATTAGCGATGTGATTGCTGGCGCAGCAATGGGCTATGGGTTTGCACTACTGAGCCTTATGCTGATGGGTTAACGCCGCTTCAAGTGGAAAAGAGACCATCGGCATGATCAGATTTTCCCAACGCATGCCATGAGCATGGGCAATCGCTAACGCAAACATTGCTTCACGCAAACCAGTTTCTCCCAAGGCATCGCTGAGATAGCCCAGCACATTGACCGACAACAGCGGCTTCTCGTGGCTACCTTGACATGCCACTATCCAGCGCCCCCCCTGGTGCAGCGCAATGGTAAGCCCCTCGCCTCCTTTTGCACGATGAGCCACTAGCGCAGGGTTGTCCGCGGCCATGGACACCAACACCGATTGGCAACCTGCGGGTACATATTTGCACAACGCCAGCACGTCCTCTGAATCTGCATTGATCACCGCTGAATGACCAGCACGAGCCAGGCAGTCTGTCACATCGTTGCTGAGTAATGCGTCCATTTCGTATAACGCCAGCACGTCATAGCGATCGCAAAAGTGGCCGTATTTGTCCAGTAATCTCGGCCAAAGCTCAAAAAATGCGGTATCTACAGTGGCATCACATAGCGCTGCGGGCACTTTTCCAGAAGCGATAGCACTTTTAGCGCTGATTTGCTCACTGTTGATGAAAACACCTTGTGATGTTGTAGTGCCAGGGCAGCCATCATTAGCAACAAACAGATGATGTAGCATCCGGCAGATTCGCGCGGCGGGATTTTCCCAACCATCGTGGGTCACCCCCAGTACCGCAGCGGTAGGAATTCTTAGCTGATGTTTGCCGAGACTTTGGTCAAGAATTTCGCCGTTAAGATCCCGCGTCGGATTACCCAGCCAATGCAAACGCAACCCTGGGCCGCCGTTAACTTCAATGATATGTCCATCCACCTCGCGCCATGAGCGCTCGATATCCGAAATCAGTAAGTCTACGCCCGCAATACTTAAGCCAATGGCACGAGCAGCACGAACGGCCAGCAGGGCATTATCTGGATGTACCCGCTCCGTCACATCCTCTACCGTGCCACCAGTAGAAAAGTTGGCGATCTGGCGCAAGAGAACTTTCTCGCCGCTTGCCGGAATGGCATCCACCTCAAAACCTTGCTGGGCCAGCACGTCAAGGGAGATATCATCCAGCGCTAACTTAATCAGATAGCTGCGGCTTGAGTCACCTCGTCGCGGATCTTGATTGGCGATATCCACCAACTCCTTGATCGTATGTTCACCGTCTCCAATCAACGCTGCCGGGTCGCGACGTGTCACCACCATGCATTTCCCATTGACGACAAGCAGGCGGTAATCCTCACCCTGTACATGGCGCTGAACAATAATGTTCTGACTAAACTCAGTCGCTTTTTTAAAAGCACTAACCAGTTCAGCCGAGCTATATAAGTTAGAAAAAACACCCTCGCCACGATCATTATTCAGGGGTTTCACCACAACCGGATACCCCAACGTCTCGGCAGATTGTTCGGCCGCCTCTTGGGTGGTGACCACGTAGGTACTTGGCACCGGTATCCCCACCTGCTCAAGCCGCTGGGTGGAAAGGTGCTTAAAGTTGGCCATTCGCCCAGCCACCATGGAATCCTGGAAGCAAGACCCCTCCCAGTGCATCTGAGCACTCCCCCAGCCTAATTGAAAGGCATCAGGTGACAGCCGAGTCACCGGCAACTGACGCTGCCGTGCTGCCATGATAAAACCTTGGGTAATGATATTATTGCCACCTCGTTGGGCGTTATTTAACCACCGCTTGAAGTCATCATGCCACGGCTCGGCATCCGCAGGCTGGCCACTAGCCGACCAAGCAATTAAGTGTTGTGCCGCCCAACGCAAAGCGTCTTTAGCCGTCCTTAAGCGCATCCAAGGCAGGGCTATCAAAACCGTATTCTTCTCAACGGCCAATACCTGCCCCTGATAAGTCGACTCATAGGCAGTGCGCTGCAAGGCAACCGTCAAGGCAACCAGCCACTCCCCCAGTGCCCAGATAGCGTCATGCTTGGTTTCATTACCTGACGATTCCTGCGCTAACGTCACAGGTGCGTTAGCGGCGATGAAGTGCTGCGGCCAAACCTCAGCCGGGGCTTCCATAATCGGCTGGCTGGGCCACAGCGTGGGCACCAAGCGGCGCAATCGTGTATGCAGCACCTCAGCGCGCACCATGTTGCCGGTTATCTTGACCTTACAGGTAATCGTTGGCTCCACCAGTCGCCCCCTTGCCCCCAACGTGGCACGCAAATCACTAAGATCCAGGCGAATATTGCATAACGATTTAGTAGACGCAGGAGTGGGGTTGGGTGGTTTCTGAGACATAAATACTTACCTAAAGATCAGCGAGCAGGCACAACAGCACAGCGATGTGGGCCACCCTTATAACATAGCGTCTTGAGGTATACAGCGAAGCAAAGACAAGTTTACTTTGTTTAATTTTTGAAGCACGGGGCTCTAAAAAGATGATGAAGTATCGCCGTCATCGATCAAATGCATATGGAGAAGAAACGCCCGCAAGCGCGGGCGTTTCTAGAAGAAGTGGGGATCAATCGTCTACATCTCACATATCGGGCGGCATATCTTCTTGGTCTTCTGCCGTCACCATAAACGATGTTTTAAACATCATGTACAGCCCAAACCCCGAGAACCCTAGAAATAGCACAAACATACATAGCATTAGCACCATCGCCATAACGCTTTTCCCTGAAAGTGTGCGGCCACTGCGTTGACGTTTTATAACCGCTGAAGATAGGTTCACACCAGAGGATAGCCCAAAAAGCCGCGCTCATCTGTACAAACGCTGTGCAGAGGAGCGGCAAGAAAAGCAAAACAGCCTAAAATAAAAGCAAAATCAATACGTTGAAGATAATGAGTTAACGCAAAAAAACCACCCCGCTTTCACGGGATGGTCATTTTGCATCGTTACCATTCCTTTGCCTTGATGATCAGCGCTTCCTTACACTGATAAGGGTGAGCAGGCTAAATGTCCTTTCGAATCCTTTCGCTTTTGAGGCTCCATGCCCTCCTTCAATACCCTATTAGCCTGCTCACGCTATTAAATAAGATGGTTTTCAAAACTGTCGGCTTTAAAATTGATACCGTGGCGTAGGCGACTAACTAATATTTTGCAGATAGTAGACCAAAGCTCTAGATTAATCAAAAAAACATTATTTAACAAATACTTATAATGAAAAAAAATTAACACTTTTTAGCCACTCACAGCAGATTGCCTGTATCGAACTGGCACATGCGACAAAAATGCATGGCCAATTAGACCAAACAGCTCTGAAACCTGTGGCAGCTAGCGGCAACAGCGATTATTTTTACAAAAGCATACCTAATCACCCTGGCTGGCCTGGGCAACTCGATATATGGAGTCATCTCATGAAACGCGTCATTGCTCGCTGTTTAATCATGGTAGTCACACTATTGCTGATCAGCGGCTGCAATACTATCCGCGGCGCAGGTGAAGATATCGAACGAGGCGGCGAAGCTATTCAGCGATCGGCAGGTGGCTAATGACGATGATGACAGTTTATCTTTCTCACGGGCTGGAGAGCGGCCCAGGCGCCTTAAAAGTACAAGCGCTTAAAGGAGTCGCAGAAACGCTGGATGACTGCGAACCCGTGGTCATGGATTATCGCGGCATCGATGAGCCTCAGCGGCGCTTACACCACTTACTCACTACCATCGCCGACCGCAACGACACGTTGACGAACTGCGTGCTAGCTGGCTCAAGTTTAGGCGGCTGGTTGAGTGCAGCCGTCAGCGCACAACAGCCTGTATTAGGCTGCTTTTTATTAGCCCCCGCGCTTGGTCTGCCCGACTACCCGCAAACCTCGCTGACACTTCAAGCAAAGCACACGCATATTATTCACGGATGGCGCGATGACGTGGTCCCCCCTGGCCCAGTGATTGAGCATGCTCACCAACAGCGACTATCACTGCGTATGGTTGATGATGACCACCGCCTACATAACAGTCTTGAGACTATTCTCATCGACTTCGAACGTTTCTTGCATCAGTCCGCAGCACAGCCGCACACTCACTAATGCGCTCAGTGACGAAGTGTTACAACAAATAGTCGACATACGCCAAGCAAAGCTATACAAATGGTGTACACAACAGAGGGAGATACTCATGTTTGGACTATTCAAGCGCAACCCCACCAAGAAACTTCAGCAAGATTACGAGCGTAAACTGCAAGCGGCGATGGAAGCATCACGCAATGGCGATATGCGGGCGAACGCCACACTGACCGAAGAAGCAGAAGCCATCCTGACTGAAATTAATCGCTTAAAAGCTGGAGAAGGTTAGGAAAAACCTATGGGACGTCGCTCAACGTCTGCCGCTGTCCTTGCTTGCAGCTTGCTACCGTCGATGGCTAATGCTGACTGCCCAGCCCCAGGGCAGTGGTGGCAGTCACACCAGGTGGTACCAAACAGCAGTATTCTAGCGCAAGCGGCAACACATCAGGTCGTTCTCTTGGGCGAACAACACGATGCTGTTGAGCACCATCGTTGGCAGCTGCACACCTTAGCAGGGCTTCACGCCCTACGTGACGATATGGTCATCGGGTTAGAAATGCTGCCCCGACGCGCGCAGTCGGCACTCGACGACTGGGTCGCTGGCCGTTTAACAGAAGATGAGCTGCTTGAGCAGACACGCTGGAATGAGAGCTGGGGATTCGATGCCACACTCTACTTACCTATTCTTCACTTTGCTCGCGTTCAGCAAATCCCCCTTGTGGCGTTAAATATTTCGCCTGCGCTTCGTCAGCGCTTGGTAAGCGAAGGTTTTTCCAACGTACCTGCTGAACAGCGACACGATATTCCTGCCCCACAACCGCCTAGCGACGCTTACGAAGAACGCTTAAAAGAAGCATTTGACCAGCATGATATGGGTGATAACCCAGAAATGTTCGACCGTTTTACCCAGGCTCAGCTTAGCTGGGACATCGCCATGGCCAAAGCCCTTGCTGATGCCTCTGACGACGGCACCTTGATCATTGGTCTTATGGGTTTAGGCCATGTGCTTTATGACGATGGCGTAGCGCACCAGCTGAATGGGTTAGGTGTTGATCGTACATTCAGCCTACTTCCCTGGGAGCCAACTGCGTGCGAAACACCCGACCCCGATGCAGCAGATGCCGTCTTTATACTGAACCCGCTGGCCGAGGAAAACAGCGTTAATAATGAGCTGGAGTCGTTTGGTACTTTTTAAGTCCTCGCCTTAAATGACCGACATCGTTTACTGGTGCCTTCGCAAACTCACTGCCACGAACAAAAATCCCAGCGGAATATAGATAAAACAAATAGCTATATTGTATTGCTTTTATTTCCGATCCCCGTCTGCTTGCCGTCTATAGCCAATGTATATACAACATGTTCAACCGTTGATTGTCTCGTTGAAAAACGTGATATTACTCATTGATTAACGAACAGCCGACTCATAGGGTGATGTCTTCATCCAACTCCAACAAGAAACGCCTATGACGCCTGAAACTCAAATGCAGCGCAAAAACCTGTGGTCCGGTTTGGGAGTAACGCTACTCTCCTGCTGGTTGCTTGCATGGCTCATTCCTCGTTACGGAGGGTCTGGCATGGCGTTTGGCATGCACCCTCAAAGGCTTGCAACACTAGGCGCCTGGGTCATGCTGCTGTGCGCCGCCACTCTTGCTGTCGCTAGCTTTATACAGCTCAAAAAACAGCGCGCTTCGCTTTTCCAGCTACCACCGTTAACAGATGCCTGGCATCAAACCTGGCCTTTTTTATACGTTTTATTCTTTATTCTTCTGGCCACGTTCTTGCCTCTCACCTGGCTGGCTCCTTTTATTCTGGGCACTCTTGTTGCGCTACTAGGCGAGCGACGCTGGTATGTGGTGCTGCTGACCGCAGCCATCCCCACCACCGCACTTTATGTCTTAACCGTCCACCTGATGCGCATAGGAGTCGTTTAACATGCCTGAACTTAGCGCAATTACCGGCGCGTTTGGCGACGCCCTCACGCTTCACTCTATCAGCGTTATCTTGGGCGGCGTGCTGCTTGGTTATTTAGTAGGTGTTATCCCTGGATTGAATCGCTCTGTTGCCATTGCCATTGCCATTCCACTAACGTTTTACATGTCAGCATACGCGGCGATTGCCTTCCTTATTGGCCTTTCCAAAGGTACGGCGGCAGGCAGTGCTGTCTCGGCTATATTGCTTAACACGCCTGGGGAACCCTCCTCTGCTGCCACTTGCTTAGACGGTTATCCCATGGCCAAAAACGGCCAACCGCGTAAAGCACTTAAAGTCGGCCTGTTGGCGTCTGTGATTGGCGACTTACTGGCGACGTTGCTACTTATCGTTGTTGTCATTCCGTTTGCATCCATTGCTCTAAAATTTGGGCCTTACGAACTCGCTGCCATTCTTATTTTTGCGCTTGTGTTTATTGCCGGCATGGCGGGTGGCTCTTTCTTAAAAGGGATGGCAGCAGGCGGCATGGGGGTCATTCTAGGAACGGTCGGTCTCGACCCAGAAACAGGTGCCATGCGCTTCACCTTTGGCTTTGCAGAATTAATGGAGGGCGTCCCCATCCTTCCTCTAGTCATCGGCACGCTCGCGCTGTCTGAAATGTTTGTGCAGTTAGACGAGTACCGACGCGTCAAAGGCGGCAGCTCTGTTCGCCTGGGCAACGACCCCAATGATGATCTCTCCTATAAGGAGTTCAAGAGTACGCTCCCGACCATTTTTAAAAGCACTGGAGTAGGTGCATTTGTCGGCGCACTACCTGGCCTAGGCCCATCGGTTGGCTCGTTTATGGCCTACGGCTTAGCCAAACGAGGCGCCAAAGACCCTGACAGCTATGGTAAAGGCAACCCCAACGGAATTGCCGCCGCTGAAGCCGCCGATAACGCGGTCATTCCCGCAAGCTATATCCCACTGTTCGGCTTAGGCATCCCAGGTAGCGTTTCCGCCGCGCTGTTAGTCGGGGCATTTATGATCCACGGCATTCAGGTTGGCCCACTGATGCTGCGCGACCACCCGCAAATGCTGTTTACTATTTTTGCAGGGATGGTGGTTGCCAGCCTTCTCATGCTGGCCGTCGGATGGTACGGCTTACGTATCTTCGCCAAAGTGACCAATGTGCCGCAAAACATTGTCATTCCAGTGGTTATCTTCTTCTGCTTAGCGGGCATTCAGGTTCAAGGCTACGGCACCTTTGGCCTGTTAACGGTATTTGGTTTCGCTATCTTTGGGTACTTCCTTAAAAAGCACGACTACTCATTTGTCACCTTCCTGGTCGCCTTCATTGTGACCCCGATGTTGGAAATGAATCTGCGCCAGGCCGTTATTCTTTCGGGAGGAGAAATCAGTATTTTACTTCAGCGGCCCATCGCGCTGTTCTTTGTTGTCGCGACAGGCCTGATGGTGCTGCACCTTTTGTGGAGCAGCTTTCGACGCCATCAGCTGCGCCGCCGCTCAATGGCATCATGACGTAGCATTGTTCATTCACTCTGAACAACATTTAGGCATAACACCTAAGAAAAACATCTAAGAAAAAACCACCGAGGAAACGACACTATGAAAAAAACATTACTTAGCTCAGCCCTCATTTCTGCAGCCCTGGCGGTCGGCATGAGTGCCGCTCAGGCGAATGATTTCCCAAGCAAACCGCTTACCTTAGTGGTTGGCTTTGGCGCAGGTGGAAGCACAGACATTCAAGCCCGCGTGCTGGCGAATGTATTAGAAGAAGAGCTGGGACAGCCGGTCAATGTTGTTAACCAGCCCGGTGCTGGGGGTGGCGTGGCTCTAACGCGTCTCGCCAATAACAACGACGAAGGCTATACCTTTGCCTTTGGTACTTCCATGACGATCACCTATGGACCGTTGGCCACTGAAACCGCCTACCAGCTAGATGACTTCCGTTACGTCGCTGGTGTAACGCTAGGCCAGTCAGCCATTGTCACTGGCGAAGGACGCCCCTTCGGCGACAGCTGGGAAGCGCTGGTAGAGTATGCACGTGAAAACCCAGGCACCAGCTACGCGACCCAGACCGCTCTGGATCGTATGATCATTGAGTACATCGCACAGCAGGAAGGGCTTGATTTACGCATCGTACCCACCGCCGGTGGCGCAGGCATGGCTCCATTGATTCTCTCGGGCGATGTGGACTTCGCTTACAGCGGAGGCACGCACTCTGGCTATGCTGAATCTGGCGAAATGCCGGTATTGGTGAGCTTAGCAGAAGATCGTCTGGTGGCTTTCCCTGACGCTCCTACGCTGAAAGAAGCGGGCTACGACATCAACCCTGCTGAAATCCGCTCTGTGATGGTGCCGAAAAATACCCCGGATGCCCACGTAGAGCGCCTGGCAGAAGCCCTGAAAGCGGCGACACAGGATGAGCGCTTTATCGAAATTACCGAAGAGCGCATTTTGATGCCTGTGGTCTATATGACCGAAGACGAAGTCACTCAAACCCTGACCGAACAAACCGAAAGCTACAAAGCGCTGATTGAAGCCCTTGGTGGTATACCTGGCGCTGACGACTAAACAGATAGTGGCTGAAAAGTTGCTAAAAAATCGCCCGCAACAGCGGGCGATTTTTATTGAGGGTCAGCAACACACAATCGTGTTAATTAAAAACCGTGTTAATCGTCTGCCAACGCAGGCAGCAGCGTTTTCAATTTACGGGTAAGCGTATTACGCCCCCAGCCGAGTAACTCAGCGGCTTCCCCTTTACGACCACCAGTATGCTTCAGCGCCGTTTCAATCAGAATACGCTCAAAGTCAGGCACAGCTTCTTCTAATAAGTGTGTATGACCTTCCGCCAACGCATGGTCAGCCCAGTCCCTAAACGCCGAACGCCAATCGCCATGAACACTACTTTCAGAAGCACTGACCGAGCGAAGCTCCGGGGGTAAGTCCTCAATGAGAATTTCGCGACCAGAAGCCATTACCGTTAACCAACGGCAAATATTTTCTAATTGACGAACATTGCCCGGCCAAGGCAGGCGGGTAAGGTGCGCTTCTGCTTCGGGCGTTAACACCTTGATATCAGTGGTCAGCTCTTTGGCTGCTTCCGCCAAGAAATGACGCGTTAAACGTGGAATATCTTCTCGGCGTTCGGAAAGGCGCGGCAGATGAACGCGAATCACGTTTAAGCGGTGGAACAAGTCCTCCCGAAACCGGCCATCGTCAACTAACGACTCCAGGTTCTGGTGGGTAGCCGCAATAATACGCACATCGACTTTCACAGGGGTATGGCCGCCAACGCGATAGAACTCACCGTCGGCTAACACGCGTAGCAAGCGCGTTTGCGTTTCAGCGGGCATATCACCAATTTCATCCAGAAATAGCGTCCCGCCGTTAGCCTGCTCAAAGCGCCCCTGGCGCTGTTGCGCCGCTCCGGTAAACGCGCCCTTCTCATGGCCGAACAGCTCCGACTCAATCAAGTCACGGGGAATCGCCGCCATGTTCAGCGCAATAAACGGCTTACCTGCCCGTGGGCTATGCTGATGCAGCGCCTGAGCAACACGCTCCTTACCCGTACCTGACTCACCGTTAATCAACACCGTGATGTGGGAGTGAGAAAGTCGCCCGATGGCGCGAAACACTTCCTGCATGGCAGGTGCTTCACCAATAATCTCTGCGCTCAACCCTTCAGGCACGCTGACAGGGCGCTGACGCTCCCTGGCATGGGCCACCGCACGTCGCACCAGCGCTAACGCTTCGTCCACATCAAAGGGTTTAGGCAGGTATTCAAATGCGCCCCCTTGGTAAGACGCCACGGCGCTATCGAGATCCGAGTGCGCGGTCATCACAATCACCGGCAGGTCAGGGTGCGCATCTCGTACCCGCGACATTAAATCCAACCCATCAATGCCGGGCATACGAATGTCAGTCACCAACACATCCGGTGGATTTTCTAACAATCGCTCCAGCGCCGTATCCGCACGCTCAATACACTCAACATCCAGGTCTGGCTGTGCCAACGCCCGCTCTAACACCCAACGGATGGCGCGGTCATCATCGACAATAACCACTCGTGCAACATCGGTTTGTGTCGCTTCAGTCATGACGCTTCTCCGGTGAAATTAATAACCAATGGAATCAGTAAACGAAATTCGGTACGTCCAGGGCGTGAGTCGCATTCGATCAATCCTTGATGTTGGTGCAAAATCGACTGAGCAATCGATAGCCCCAGGCCGCTACCTTCAGCGCGCCCAGAAACCATGGGATAGAAAAGCGTTTCACGTAACGTTTCAGGTATACCAGGGCCGTTATCAATCACCCCCACCTCGCTAACTAATCGGTGACGTTCAGCACCCAACGTAAATTGGCGACGTGCACGGGTACGTAGCGTCAATGCAGGCGATGGTGTTCCTGCATCGCTCATGGCCTGCACCGCGTTGCGCGCCACATTCAATAAGGCCTGAATCATTTGTGACTCGTCGCCTGAAAGGTCCGGCAAACTCGGGTCATAATCACGGCGAATTTCAACCTGGGGATGCTCGGCAATCAGCAGCGCTCGCACCCGCTCTAATACCTTATGAATATTGACCGGTTCGTGTTTAACAATACGATTGGGGCCTAACATGGAATCGACTAAGTCACTTAAGCGGTCGACCTCTTCCACAATAATATGGGTGAACTCACGCAGTGCTGGGTCATCCAGATCGCGCTCTAGTAACTGGGCGGCGCCGCGAATCCCGCCGAGGGGATTTTTAACTTCATGGGCCAACCCCCGCGCCAGCACTTTGATGGTTTCCTGACGAGTGGTCAGCGCTTCTTCGCGGGAAATCTGCATCAACCGATCGCGGGGCTCTACTTCTAGCAATAGTTCCTCGGCAGAGAGAGGCGTCACGGTGTAATCCACCGTTAATGGCTCACTGTTCAGCGGCGTAATACGCGCTTCGCGCTGGGTATAGGGATGAAAGGCATCCCGCGCCTTGGCGAGGACATCATCAATACTCTCATCCCCCCCTAACAGCGTGTCTAAACTAATACCCTGCACACGGCTAAAGCTCACTGCCAGCAACGCTTCCGCTGCTGGATTCATCCAGCGAACGCGGAGTTCACCGTCAAGCAGCAAGACTGCGGTGGTGAGATGTTCAAGTAAGCGCTGGTACATGGCGTGTCCTGAAGCGATGCTCTAAAAGATAGCGTTGTTAACATTCAGAAGAGGAATTGCAAAAAGCGCGCCAATTAAGCATAACCGGCTATTTGCACGGCTTAAGGGCAGAAGAAGCAGACAATACGAGCCTTTATAGCGCAGCCTACGACATAACCTCGCCCATTACGCACCATTATAGTGCAAGCAACACATCAACCATCAGCTCGCTATCCGCTTGTATAAAAAAACCCCGCCGAAGCGGGGTTTTGAGCCAATCACACCCGTGGGTGATCTTAGCAGTCGTTCTTAACAACCGGCCTTAGCAGCTATAGTACATATCAAACTCAATCGGATGAGTGGTCATGCGAATACGCTCCACTTCTTCCATCTTGAGGTCGATGTAAGCATCGATCATTTCGTCGGTGAACACGCCACCTTCGGTTAAGAACGCGCGGTCTGCATCGAGTGCTTCCAACGCCTGGTCCAGGCTGTTGGCAACGGTCGGTACTGACTTACCCTCTTCTGGCGGCAGGTCGTACAAGTTCTTATCCATGGCATCGCCAGGATGAATCTTGTTTTTAATGCCATCAATGCCCGCCATTAACATGGCGGAGAATGCCAAGTACGGGTTGGCCGTCGGATCAGGGAAGCGCGTTTCTACACGCTTGCCTTTCGGGCTGGCCGTGTACGGAATACGGATAGACGCAGAACGGTTACGAGCGCTGTAGGCCAGCATAACCGGCGCCTCAAAGCCTGGTACCAAACGCTTGTACGAGTTAGTAGATGCGTTGGTGAAAGCGTTCAGAGCACGAGCGTGCTTGATCACACCGCCAATGTAGTAAAGCGCCATTTCAGAAAGACCCGCGTACTCGTCACCCGCGAACTGGTTCTGACCATCTTTCCAGAACGACTGGTGTACGTGCATACCAGAGCCGTTATCGCCTACTAGCGGCTTCGGCATGAAAGTAGCGGTTTTGCCATAAGCGTGAGCCACGTTGTGGATCACGTATTTCATTTCCTGAACTTCGTCAGCCTTCTTCACCAGCGTGTTGAATTTAACGCCGATTTCGTTCTGACCTGCGTTGGAAACTTCGTGGTGGTGAACTTCCACGGTCTGGCCAATCGCTTCCAGGGTATTACACATCGCACCACGAATATCGTGGAAGCTATCTACTGGAGGCACAGGGAAGTAGCCACCTTTAACACGCGGACGGTGACCTAAGTTGCCGCCATCCACAATGCTGTCAGTTGCCCAGGCGCCTTCGTCAGACGTGATTTTGTACATGGAGCCCTGGATGTCAGATTTCCAATGAACTTCGTCGAAAATGAAGAACTCAGGCTCAGGGCCAAAGAAAGCGGTGTCGCCCAGACCGGTAGACTGCAGATAGGCTTCTGCACGCTTGGCAATGGAACGCGGGTCGCGGTCATAGCCCTGCATGGTGGCAGGCTCGATGATGTCGCAGCGCAGGATCAAGGTAGCGTCTTCGGTGAAGGGGTCAAGGAAACCAGTACCATCTTCAGGGCGAAGAATCATGTCGGATTCGTTGATGCCTTTCCAGCCCTCGATAGAGGAACCATCGAACATCTGACCATTTTCGAAAAACTCTTCGTCCACGTCCCGTGCCGGTACGGTGACGTGCTGCTCTTTACCGCGCGTGTCGGTGAAACGCAGGTCTACCCATTTAACATCATGTTCTTCGATTAGCGCGAGAGTCTTGGCTGACATAGTGTCCTCCGGTATGAACGTGGCTTAAAGCTTGTAACAGTAAGCTACCGATAAAAGTGTTATTCGACAAACCGGCTATTGTTGTAGCACGCCGACAGGCGTCTGCCTACGACCCGCTAGCCGCTACTAAATACAAAGCATAGAACATGCCAACCCTGCACCATTATGGCTTAAAAAAACAACAAGTCATTGTTTCTTAATGCCTAAAATATAAAAAATGATGCTTCTTCATGTGGCATTACGTTTTCTGCACACCAAAAATTCATTTAAAAATGCGACACCAGCTACAGAAATGCACCAACAGTGACCACCAAAAACCCCATCAGCACCAATACAGTGCATATAATGCTAACCTTTGGTGACGACGCCTCTTTGCTATCTACAGAAAACTTTATCTTGCGACAAAAAGAAACTAACACCTACAATCAGTTACAAACCGACAGGTTTCATAACAAAGGAAGTCGTAAACATGGGCACGGTCTGCTTTATTGTTGATGCGTCTGTCACAGGTGCCCTTCTACCGCGTCACCTTCGCGCCATTCGCCAAACGGGTTTAGCAGACCTCACACCGCCCGTCATCGTTACCGGTACGACGGTTGACCCACGCCTCTCGTATATGGAGCAACGCTACCAAGTCCATTGCCTCATTACGCCCTCTTTGCCATTAGGTGCACGAATTAATCAGGCGGCCTATGTCAGCCAAGCGGATTGGCTGCTAATTGCGATGCAACAACAGCCGCTTGAGGCTAAGTTTTGGGGCTTATTTTACCCTCAGTTAGAGACATGCACGCTGGATGCTTTTTTAATTGGTAGCGAACCACCGCGTATATCCGAACGCTTACTCCAATGTTTTCTAGGGTCAGGCGTTGCCAGGCCTCCTTATATTGCGATCCGACGCGCTTGGTTAGAATGCTTAGGAGGCTTAGACCCAGAGCTAGACGAAGTGGCCGCACTCTCTGACTTACTGCAGCGCCTTTATGCATGCCCTACGCGATTACAAACGTTCAACCTTGAAGCACTGCGCCTTTCTCACGACTCGCCAACAAATAACACGTCACCTGAACCACCCCGCACTACGCCCACACGCTAGACATTTAATCGCTTCCCAAACAGCATAGCCCCTGTCGTAGTGGTATTTACGACGTTATTCAATACCACAGAGCCAATCCCACCGACCGCTATCAGCAGCGTTGCGTACACCACCAGTGGGAGCGTGTCAGGCCCAACAACCGCATCGGTGATCGCAAAAAACATCGGATGAGCCAGATAAATTCCGAACGAGTACGCATTGATATAACGCACCCAACGTGGAGCCTTGCGTCCGTTCAAATAGCGCATGAGCCACAGCGTGAACAACACAAAAAAGGGTATCACCCAGACTTCTTTTGAAGAAAAGGCTAACCATCCTGCAAACGTAGCGGCAACAATCAACCCCACGAAACCTATTAACCCATACGGTTTCGATAGCCGTTGCATCCACCTGGGTTGATCAACCTGATTCACTTGAGGGATTAGCGAATAGTAGCGAACCAACACCAAGGCCAGAAAAAACAGATATATCCACCCCAAGGGCGCAATCCAAAGCAAATACCCTGGCGGCTCAACTTCAAACCAATACGCCAACCCCCAATATGCCATGCTCACCAAGCACCCCACCCAGAGCCACGGCACAGGATTAAACCGCCACAGCTGCCAACGGGTATAACACCAATAGGCCGCGTAGAACTGCATCGCAATGATCAAAAAATACCCATGCCAACCTGCATAAATAAAGTAGCCGGTTGCATTGCTGAAGAAGCCCACCGGTTCATCGGTGTACGCAAGCCGCAACCACTCTGCCGTGGAGTAAATAAACCCGTATACGAAATAAGGCAGCATGACGTATTTAACACGCTGAAGAAGAAACCCTGGAGGAACCTGCTTTTCGTAGCGAACGGCAAATACAAACACCGAAATAAATAAAAATGTCGGCGTACCCAGCACCAACGGAAGCCGCATCAGATCGGTGATCACGTTGTCGACCCGTTGGTTTAGATGATCCAGCCAATGAAATAAAAAAACGGCCACACAGCCGTAAGCGCGCAACCAATAAATTTCCTCGATTTTCTGCATCAGCCCTCTCTTAAAGCCTTATCTCTAAGCCTTATCCCTAAGCTATTAGCTGCTACGCTTAACCGAATGAACAGCGACTCGTTCTGCGTTGTCCGACTGTGATAGCGCCATTAAATTCCCGGAGGCTCCGTGTTCGTGACACACCAGATAAAACATGTCACCTCATTAATGAAACGGATGGCGAGCCTGATTGGCGGGCTGTTATTAAGCAGCCACGTCCTGGCAAGCGATGTTTTCTATCAACAGTTTTTCTCGCCCACATTACGTCATCATTACCCCTACAGCGTGTACTTGCCCGACGGCTATGATGCAGATGCGTCCACACCCTACCCTGTTGTCTATCTACTTCATGGCTCGTTTGGTAATGAGCGAGACTGGGTCTCACGCGGCAACCTCCCCCAAGTTGCCGACCGCTTAATCGCAGCAGGCCACTTGCCACCGACCGTTTTTGTTATGCCTGGAAGCCGAAGCTGGTGGGTAGATGGCTACAACGAGCCAGCACGCAGCGCCTTTTTTGACGACCTACTGCCCCATATTGAAAGCGCCTATAACGTAGGCAGTGAACGCCAGCTGCGCGGCGTTGCAGGGCTGTCTGCCGGTGGCTATGGCGCGCTTAACTTTGCCTTAGAACGGCCAGACATGTTTGCCGCGGCAGCCGCCCTCAGCCCAGCCAGCTACGTGCCTGAACCACCCGCCAACTCATCCGCCCGCCGCCACCCAGCGTTTTTAAATGAACAAGGCGAGTTTGATCGCGAGCGTTGGAAGGCACTTAACTACACCGCTCATCTTGAAGACTACCGGCTGAACGTCACGCCACGCCCAACAGGCACACGCGAAATGTATCCTGTGCCTCTGTATATCAGCGCAGGACGAAGCGATGTCTACGATGCTGAATTCCACGCCCGCCTGCTGCGCCAAACCATGGAGAAGATTCAACCAAGCGATGTACGTCTTGACCTTTATCCAGGCGGCCACACGTGGCGCGTATGGAGAGCAAGCCTACCCGCCGCTCTTAACTTCATGTTTCAACATATCGAACCGCCCGCCACCAGCTCGTCAGAATAACGTTGGCAATATCAAAACAATGCACACTACACTGAAGTTTTACGCTAGCTGATTTCGTCAGCATAAGGAGACCAACGATGCATCAACACATTGAATGGGACGAACCCGGTAGCGCCAGCGTGGCAGAGTATTTCAAACATGACCCCGACCACATGCCCCCTTACCCAGGCGCCATTATTTCTGCCCGTTACCAAGGCCGCATTGTGCGGGTAAAAGTAGAAGCCTACCGCGAAGATGATGCCGTCAGTATCGGCAGCGTCGCCGCCATTCTTGATATCCACGGCCACCACCACGAAACGCACTTCAAACTCTCCTTAGGTGATATCGTCAGGCTACCTGACGACAAACGTGCCATGGAACACTGGAAAGAAGACGAGAAAGAGAGGTAACCACGGCCGCGAAAGCGATGTTAACTCAACTGATTTCCCTTACTGCGTGATCATCGTTTGAGTCATAGGGGGTACGGAACGCCTTGCTCGGCGCATTAACCTAACAGGGCGCGCCTTTGAAGGGCGCGACTTGCCAAAATATATCAACGAACAAATTTACCCCGCTTTATGAATTTCTACCGAATGCGGGTAAGGTATTGAAACACCTTGCTTATCAAAGGCTTCTTTGACGACTTTCGTCATATCAAACTTCACATCCCAATAATCCGCGGCATCGACCCAAAGCCGAACGGTAAGGTCCACACTACTAGCACCAAGGTTAGTGACTTTTATCCAAGGTTCGGGATCACCATGAATACGGCTATCAGCCTCGGCCAAGCCCCTGATGATCGTCATGGCCTGATCTGCATCATCGTCATAACCAATCCCGAACTCAAGATCAACACGTCGCGTCGAGTGATGAGAGAAATTGGTGATAATAGCCCCCCAAGCCTGCCCATTAGGCACAATAATTTGCACGTTGTCAGGCGTCACTAATTCGGTCACGAACAGATTGAGATCCTTAACCGTACCGGATGTGCCCCCAATATCCACAAACTGACCCAGCTTGTAAGGGCGAAACATGATCAGCATAAACCCCGCCGCTAGATCACTGAGCGTACCCTGCAACGCCAGGCCAATAGCCAGCGTGGCAGCCCCCAACACTGCAACCAGTGAAGTGGCATGAATACCAAACAGGCCGAGTACCGTAATCAATACAACCAGTAGAATGCCCCACTTCACCAAAGCTGCAAGGAAGTTGCCCAGCGTTGGGTCTATACGTGGTATCGCATTCACCCGTTTACGCACTAAGCTGCTGACTAACCCTGCGACAATCCAGCCTACAATCAACACCAACAATGCTTTCAGTGCATTGATGATCAAGGGAACGTAAGCCCCAAATTGCTCAAAAAAATTTTCCACGACGCAATATCCTCTAGATGGCAACCACCGAAACACACGGTAAAAGCCATGTTAAAACAGTTTTATTTTGGAACACTCTCGTCCTCACTATATTTAACAATTGAAGCAATACAGAGAGAATGCACCGGCACTGAGAGAGTACTCACAGCGGTTGAACGCTGAGCTACCTATCAGCAGCCCTCACGGACGTGGGGAAAACTACGTTTCGTGCCCGGTTGTCATCACTCACGTTGAACGACCGCCGCGGCATGCAAGCCGAACGCCTCACGGTCACCGTCGGCGAGCCTGACAACGCCCAGCAGCTACGCCACACCTACGCCAGCGAAATCGAAGCACTGGAAGCCGCCTAAGCAGAATGGCAACGCTTGCAACCCGGCGTCGCCTTTTTCAGCATTACCCAAGCGGTAGGCGACCCCAACGTATTCCCCGACGCCCACCCAATGCATTGGCTGGAAACCCCAAATCGACGCCACCCCATGGGTCATCACCGAGGTAACCCACAACCTCACCGACACCAGCTACACCACTGCGTTGGAGTTAGAAACCCGAAACGCCCCTAGCCAAAAAAGATGCGCCTAGAGTTATAAAAATAATTGATAAAAGATAACCCCGGAGTTATATTTAAATCATCAAGGGCAAACAAGGGGCAGGGGGTGAAAAGCAGAGACATTATCAAAGAGATCGAGGCGGATGGGTGGTACCTTGATCGGGTTAGCGGGAGTCACCACATATTCAAGCACCCCACAAAATCCGGCAGCGTACCAGTGCCACACCCGAAAAAGGACGTACCCAAGGGTACGCTAAACAGTATCAGGAAACTCGCCGGGCTAAAGTAGCCCAGCAGTTAAACCACATAGGAGGGCCGCACTATGCAATATCCAATTGCGATTGAATGGGGCGACGACCAATATGCCACCGGCATCGTAATTCCTGATATTCCTGGGGCGATAACGGCAGGCGATACCACCGAACAGGCCTATCAATTGGCGGTTGAGGTTGCACACATTCAACTAGAAGAGTTGGCTAATGAAGGCAAGGACATTCCCATGCCTCGAAGCATCGCAGAACACCGGAAAAACCCCGAGTTTGAAGGCTGGGGATGGGGCATTATCGACATCGATGTCACTCCCTACCTGGGCAAAACCGAAAAAGTGAATGTCACCCTGCCAGGGCATGTCATTCGCCAAATCGACAACTACGTCACCGCTCACGGCATCAAAAGTCGCTCCGCGTTTCTCGCCAACGCCGCACTAGAAAAGCTCACCCACGCATAAACAAAAGCCCCCAGCCATAAACTAGCTGGGGGCGACTGCCATCGCAGAATTCTGGCGAAGCGGAAACCGCCACGGGTGCAACAAGGCGACAGTTGTTATGGTCTCAGAAATAAAGCAGCAGCGATGTAAGCCATCACCGCCAACGTGTGTAGGAAAGAAGCACCCCACGGGCGTGGGGAAGACGTGTGTGCTGCTTGTTGGTGGCCACCTTCGGTGGAAACACCCCCACGGGCGTGGGGAAGACACTCAGACAGGCCTCTACCCTCCTGGTCTGTCAGAAACACCCCCACGGGCGTGGGGAAGACGCAACCATCGCACGTGCGTGCTCGAACATCAGAGAAACACCCCCACGGGCGTGGGGAAGACCGAGGCAAGACTCATACTTTAGGCTGCAAAGTAGAAACACCCCCACGGGCGTGGGGAAGACTCAAACGTCAGCTCCAAGCCTTTGGCACCGGTGGAAACACCCCCACGGGCGTGGGGAAGACCGTAATACCGCGACCGCCATAATGAAGGTAAGAGAAACACCCCCACGGGCGTGGGGAAGACAGCGCTACACGGCTACGCTGCCCTTCTAATCCAGAAACACCCCCACGGGCGTGGGGAAGACTCAGTGTGCATAAGCACATCGAGGTTTTTGCTGGAAACACCCCCACGGGCGTGGGGAAGACAATCTATCGAGTTTTCATACAGAGCCAGGGCTAGAAACACCCCCACGGGCGTGGGGAAGACACTCATCTTCAACGATAGCGGCGACAGTCATAAGAAACACCCCCACGGGCGTGGGGAAGACGATCTTGTAGATCCCACGACAGGTCTTTGGTGAGAAACACCCCCACGGGCGTGGGGAAGACCGTTTACTTTTTTTGTAACCGTCTCAGATTTAGGAAACACCCCCACGGGCGTGGGGAAGACTTGATTGACGTTAAGTGCCTCAGCGGTTTGGAGGAAACACCCCCACGGGCGTGGGGAAGACATGGATATAACCCCTCCGAAGAGGGGTTGGTTGGAAACACCCCCACGGGCGTGGGGAAGACATGGATATAACCCCTCCGAAGAGGGGTTGGTTGGAAACACCCCCACGGGCGTGGGGAAGACATGGATATAACCCCTCCGAAGAGGGGTTGGTTGGAAACACCCCCACGGGCGTGGGGAAGACTACGCGATCCAGTAGCGTTGCATCATCCAGCAGGAAACACCCCCACGGGCGTGGGGAAGACAGCAGAAGCGGCGGGCATGCCGCACCGGATGAAGAAACACCCCCACGGGCGTGGGGAAGACTACACCCCAGTGCCGCCGCTAGAAAACCTCATGGAAACACCCCCACGGGCGTGGGGAAGACATCTCGATCACGGCCCCGGAAAAGTCCGGGTCGGAAACACCCCCACGGGCGTGGGGAAGACATCGCCGCATTTCAGTGAGTGAGAGCGAGCATAGAAACACCCCCACGGGCGTGGGGAAGACCGTCATCCCAGCCAGAGCTTTGCATGCCTGCCAGAAACACCCCCACGGGCGTGGGGAAGACACCCTACAGGCCATCAACAAAGCCACCGGCCCAGAAACACCCCCACGGGCGTGGGGAAGACACCTTCAGCAGTAACGCCGCGGATAACGAGTGGGAAACACCCCCACGGGCGTGGGGAAGACTCACAGCCCCCGCTAATGCGGTGGAGATGCGCGGAAACACCCCCACGGGCGTGGGGAAGACTATACACTTTGTCGCTAATCAAACAGCCCGTGAGAAACACCCCCACGGGCGTGGGGAAGACTCAGCAGGCGAGCGAGCAAGAGTTGCTAGCATGGAAACACCCCCACGGGCGTGGGGAAGACTTATCCGCGACGGTTTCCCAGCTGATGAAGCTGGAAACACCCCCACGGGCGTGGGGAAGACCGACGCAGCACGGCCAGCCCTTGGCTAGTGGCGGAAACACCCCCACGGGCGTGGGGAAGACCAAGAACTGAGTGCTATGAGTCTAGAGGAGTTGGAAACACCCCCACGGGCGTGGGGAAGACGGATTTTCACGGCCGAATGCGGCGAAGGTAAAGGAAACACCCCCACGGGCGTGGGGAAGACATGGCGCGCCAGGACGCCGTCGGTGCTGACGCGGAAACACCCCCACGGGCGTGGGGAAGACGCAACTTTCACCGCAATGCACGCTTTGGAATTAGAAACACCCCCACGGGCGTGGGGAAGACAGCGATGCGAGAGCACCAGCAAAACCGGAAACAGAAACACCCCCACGGGCGTGGGGAAGACCGAGAGGTCACTTTGAGCTCGAAGACAACCCTAGAAACACCCCCACGGGCGTGGGGAAGACTGCATTCACGCGCCGAAACGCGAACAACGTTGAGAAACACCCCCACGGGCGTGGGGAAGACGAACCAGCCTTCAAACAGCTGAAATTCTGGGTAGAAACACCCCCACGGGCGTGGGGAAGACCCGAAACAAAAGATGACGCTTTTTGGAAGCCTAGAAACACCCCCACGGGCGTGGGGAAGACTTGCGGGCGCTATGCAGTCAATGCATTCATCTGGAAACACCCCCACGGGCGTGGGGAAGACGGTTGTTAAACTATGGAACATAAATCCGTCGAGGAAACACCCCCACGGGCGTGGGGAAGACTTACCGGCGTGGTCGAAACGGTGGAGTGCCGCGGAAACACCCCCACGGGCGTGGGGAAGACAATGCGGATGCGGAAGAGCTCGTTGATATGGCAGAAACACCCCCACGGGCGTGGGGAAGACATAACGTGATTCATGTACGCCGCTGATTCACGAGAAACACCCCCACGGGCGTGGGGAAGACGTCGCGGTCGCGGGGATCGTTACTCCCGATGGGGGAAACACCCCCACGGGCGTGGGGAAGACAGACGTTAAACACGCTAATTCGTAAGAAAGTGGGAAACACCCCCACGGGCGTGGGGAAGACCCCGAGCGCAACGCACAGCATCATCTCGATGTAGAAACACCCCCACGGGCGTGGGGAAGACGCCTGCTTCCTGATAATCGTCAGGGCGCACTGGGAAACACCCCCACGGGCGTGGGGAAGACGTACCTGAGCATATGACTATGACGCCAATAACAGAAACACCCCCACGGGCGTGGGGAAGACGTCATTGCTGACGCTTGCGCTACGTCCCATACAGAAACACCCCCACGGGCGTGGGGAAGACTCTACTAATGCGGGATGATGCGAATACCCCATAGAAACACCCCCACGGGCGTGGGGAAGACGTATATCATACGTCATTAAATATTCTGCCAATAGAAACACCCCCACGGGCGTGGGGAAGACACCACGACCGCCACAGCGGGCCGCGCTTAGTAAGAAACACCCCCACGGGCGTGGGGAAGACTTACGCTCGCCATCGATCCAGATGCTCAGCCCGGAAACACCCCCACGGGCGTGGGGAAGACCGATGCAAAACGAGCGTCGGCCGTATGTGCTGGGAAACACCCCCACGGGCGTGGGGAAGACTCAACGAGATTCTTTAGTTTTAAAGTTAAAGGAGAAACACCCCCACGGGCGTGGGGAAGACCTTTGGTACCTTTACGGTACTTTTTCGGCAAAAGAAACACCCCCACGGGCGTGGGGAAGACACATGTAAAGCGCGACGCTGTAACGACCAAATGGAAACACCCCCACGGGCGTGGGGAAGACACGGTCTACATCTTGAGTGCGCACCATGTAATGGAAACACCCCCACGGGCGTGGGGAAGACGACTATGACCACCGTAAAAGGGTCGACGTAATGGAAACACCCCCACGGGCGTGGGGAAGACGCGCCATATCTTGGTTCCTGCAGTAAAGATGGAGAAACACCCCCACGGGCGTGGGGAAGACAACGCCGCTAAACTATCGGGTAGCGTCAGCATGGAAACACCCCCACGGGCGTGGGGAAGACCGTGGATATGAAAAGCAGCACGCTGATAGCTAAGAAACACCCCCACGGGCGTGGGGAAGACGTGTGTGTGTGTGTGTGTGTGTGTGTGGAAACACCCCCACGGGCGTGGGGAAGACCCTGTGTCTAAATCAGTGCTAACAAACGCTTTAGAAACACCCCCACGGGCGTGGGGAAGACCGTACTGACCTGGGCCATCAGGAAACCGCATCAGAAACACCCCCACGGGCGTGGGGAAGACACGGTGTATGTAACCGTTGGCGGGATAACCCTGGAAACACCCCCACGGGCGTGGGGAAGACAGAAGAAATAGCGCCATTGCGTGAAGCCTGCCAGAAACACCCCCACGGGCGTGGGGAAGACGCATTTACCCGCTATCAGCTTTGCCCCTCGGTGGAAACACCCCCACGGGCGTGGGGAAGACCCTCTTCGTCAGCGAGTCGGACGCTTGGCGAGAGAAACACCCCCACGGGCGTGGGGAAGACCAATCCGGCCCTGAAAACGCACGTAAGCCGATAGAAACACCCCCACGGGCGTGGGGAAGACAATTTTACGACTAAACGGCCAGCGCATAGTGAAGAAACACCCCCACGGGCGTGGGGAAGACTCAGTATAGCCGCTCCACTCATCGCACGGCTTAGAAACACCCCCACGGGCGTGGGGAAGACACCAGTATATTGTTAAAGATCCCCCTGTTAAACACAAGATATAGGGTTTATTGGTTTTTCAGTGTTTCAATAACTAACTGCAGTCCACTGATTTCTGTTAATGCTTTTCGTGTGGGCCCAACCGTTCGAACTTCATATCCCGGAGGCTTAGGTAAGGAACGAAAAATAACCACGCCAGATTCAGGCGGGCAATGCTGATACAGGTAGTCGACCACTGTTTTAGCAACCGAGTCTTTGACTCCCGACACAAATACATTAGCCCGTGGTTCAACAAACCAGAGCTTCATTCGTCCACGTACAGCGGGTGGCAAATCATTTGCGACGACCACGAGCACGGCTCACCCCCAGTATGTCTTGTATGTCATCTGCCAACCGTACGAGGAGATCCATTTCAATGACTCGCTCACGAAAGGCTGCAGATACCTTTTGCTTGTTGTAACGACCGGCCATGTCTCGCGTTAGCATGAACGCTAAATCTATACATAAATGTTCCTTATAAAGGTCGGCTAAATCATAAACAAACGGCAATGGGCTACCCGAGTGGATAAACCCGATATGTGGTGAATAGCCCATGCTATGAACTGCTGAGCATAGGATGCCGTAGAGCGCAGCGTTACTAGCCGTCAATACTTGATTGGTTACATCGCTGGTTTCGAATTTTCCTGGTACAAACTTGCGCCCTTTCCAACCTACTTGGTATTGCTCCGCTTTAGTTTGGTAAAGTGAGCGAACACGATGCCCCTCCATGCCCATCATTTCTTTGAGACTTTTGCCTTCCAGATCTGCATCAGGAAAACGGCGAGCAAACATGCGACGCGCGACTTCTACAGACTTAGCTGGATTAGCAGACAGCTCTATTTGTTGCTTAAGGTTGCGAGTATCTGCTGTCGGTAAAAAGCCTGCCGCGTAAAACAACAAGCTATCTTCTCCTACCCAACACACAGAACAATTCGCCGCGACTGCCGTTTTTACTGCATCATGCGTAATGCTGGTGCCAGGGCCTAACAGCAAAGCGTTGAGTGTTGCCACCGGCAACGGCACGACGTTATTTTCTGAGTCAATCCATTTGATGCTGCTGTCGTCTATTTCTAGCCTGCCTCGCTCTAGATAGAGAAATGGATATTTATCCTTTACCTGAGGAAGAGAGTCGCGTGTGACTTTGACGAACAGGCGTTGTCCCGCAGCCATGCCTAGCCCTCTGTTAAGACAGTTACACGGCGATCACGGTATAACTTGTGCTCACCAAACTGTACGGGGACATCATTAAGGGTCAATACCTCTCCTTCATACTCACCTTGCAGCACTTTGAATATTGGTAAACGGTTTTTTGATGTAGCAAGCTGCCGAGCCTTATCCATGGCCTGTTCCTCGTCTGCATGAATACCCTGCACAATAAACTCGGTCGGCACACAATTCTTGCGACCAAGGTACAGATCCCATACAGGATTCTGTAATGCCGCTTCGAGCTCGGCTAACTCTTCGTGCGCCCCCTGCAAGGCAACGGCAAATGCCATATCCTGCAGATAATAGCGATAGGTCATTTTGGAGCCTCCACCCACTGCCTTTTTGCCTTCGCTCGTTTTTGGAATAAGCAGGTTTTGCCACGGATCTTGATCATCATAGCCGCTGCCTACCATGTGAAAGTCCCGCATCAGCGGCTGGCGCGGCAGCGCTTCTCCCTGCTTGCCTGCAGGCACATAGGCCTGCACCTGCATGTCTCTTTCCGCCCAGCGGGCTAACCAGTCTGCCTGCTTACCACCAGCCCCCCGTGCACAGCAAAGCAGGCCTATCACGCCAGACTTGGTGGGGAAATCAAGGCTATCCCGGCGCCCGAATTTTGAATCATGGCCCCATGACTGAAGCGGGGCCTCCAACCACAGCAGCAGATAAGGATCATTCATGCCTGACCTCACTGCGCTGGGTTAGCGGCGATATGGCTTTGCAAATCACTTATCAAACTATCAACGCTGTAATCTTCATTTTCGCCCCAGTCGTAGGACCCCTGTTTTCCAAACAGCGAACCCGCCAGCTTCTCTTTTTTATCCAGCTCGGTTTTCAGTCTATCAATGCTAGCTTGGAGATAGCCGCCTTCACGCGCCTTGCTAACCGGCGTTTCAAACGGTACCTGCAGGCGCTGCCCTCGCCTTACCATCACGCGGGCAAAATCCCAGTGGCTGGCACCGGACTGGGTAGTCTGCCGAGCATTGGGCACGGCTAAAAACAATGCTTTAGTGAAAGCTTCAACGGCTTCCTTGAGGTCAGTCTCTCCCATAGTCTGGGCCAATTGGCCTAGATCCAGACTGATATAGCGATAGTAAGTCGCTGAGTTGAACTCCAGGCTACCCATATGCGCAGAGCCAGGCTCCTCCTGAAGGTCATCCAGTGCGGTAAAAAACTCTACTTCGTTACTGACTTTATGCGTCGAAATTGCATGCGAAAAAGCCGCCGCGGCTTCAACATTCATCCCTGCGGCTTTCGCTACCATACGGCCGAATAAGGCAATATCAAGTGAATCTTCAGCAGGGTTTAGTGCCTTCTTAGCCACTTTAGCAAGTTCCTTATCCTTAATTTTGCTATCGTCAAATTCCTTTTCTGCAGCATAAGCTGCAAATGCCGCAGCCTCCGTCTCGCTGACAAATAACAACGTATCATCAGTCAGTTGAGTGGCAATTTTAGTGCCGCACGCAGCAGCCTGTTCTTCACTGGCACCCGCTTCACTGCACGCTTTAATAAAAATTTCTGATGCTTTTTTTGTACGAATGCCAAGCTTGACGCCCAGCTCTTGCATGGCTAACCGCACTTGTCGCTTCCAGCATTGCGAGCTTACGCGCGCGCGCGGCACGCCACCGACAATCGCTGACTTGGGAGCCCCCACGTCATCCCTATTCAAACAAGTCACCGGAAAGGATTGAAGAATGTGGTATTCAATACGGGTACTGGTATAAGCGTTAGTCATGGCAGTTTCCTTGAATTTATGCAAAAGGGTTTTCAGTAATAGGTACGATTTGAAGAAGGCCACAGCCGTAAGCACGGGCGCGACCAATCCCCTGCATAAAGCTATGCGTAAACTGTTGTTTGTCAGTAACTCGTAACAGCCCCTGAACATGCGCCTGGCCAATGGTGACTTGCCGTTGATGCTTGTCCTTAAACTGCAGCACTTCTATTTTGTCGACTTGCAAGTGCTGGGGAGAAACGTCAAACCCCCAGCTTTTAGTAGCTCGCTCAGTAAACCATTGTGCGACGTCGTCTCGTCCGCGCACGGCAAACAGCTTACGGCTTGCACTATCTCGACGGGTTGGGTTGACGATAACCTTGAAGCGGTACTGATCATGCTCCAGAAAGCTTTCCGAAATCGGCTTGCTCAGCACTTTTCCATATTGGCCATCCACACTTGTCTTTGGCGCTCGATTGGATAACATCAGGATCTTGCGGCCTCGAAAGTCGCCACCCTGATCGGCGTAGAGAATGCCGCTGGCTTTACTGGCTACTTTGTCTGCTTCATCGCGTACGTCGTCATATAGGCTGTAGATCACTCTGTGCAGTGAGTAAGCGTCGGTGATACGCAGCGCCTTGACCGAGCGGCGATCCAAATGGAGTGCACTGGCCACCATACTCATGTTGCTGCCTCCTGTTTGTCGACAGGTGCAGACTGACCATAAAACTCCTGGGCCCATTGGGCTTTGGTCCTATGGCCAAAAAAACGCAGCTGACGTAGCAATCGGATGTAATCCACCGGTTGCCCTACCTTGCTGTCAATTAGGGTCAATACAGGACGCAGCAGCCGACACACCTCGGCTAATTCACTGCTTGCTAATAAACGGCGCAAACGTGCCTTGGCCTGAGCGCTGTCTCTGCCATCTTCATAGCAAGCTGCAATGGCTCGACCTAGAGAAAGCGTGCCGTTACGCTCAGCTTTAGCTTTCGCAATAGCTGAAGCCACAGTGACATAGGGGATACGTTTATAATCCACTTCAAGGTCTATACCGAGATAGCTCAGCGAACCCAGTAATTCCCAGCTCTGGTACTCCATCGCGGGGTTATCCGCCCGACGTAAGCGGGCAGCCAGGCCTTTATCCTTGAGGCAATGGGCAATCACGGTATCGACGAATTTTTCATCGCTGCTTTGGGGCTTGTTGGGTGGTGGCGTTGCTTGTGCTTCTTGCATGATGCTTAAGCCTCCTGCTTCAGGTATTTGCTGTTATTGGGGCGGCATTTGGCCCAGGCATCCAACTGCCTGGCGGTCTCCCGGGGACAATATTGGTCATAGGCTTGATGTACGTAGCCTGCAAAACGTCGCCGCAGCTTGTGCCTGTCATTTGCGGCTTGTTCGGTTTGGTCGCACTGATCAACCAAGTCCTGAAAATCCCGTTCACAAAGTTGCCAGAAATGGCGAGTGGCTAGCGGCGCAACTTTGCTACCATCTACCGTCTGCTCCTTGTAGAACCCCTGAACCCGGCCATAAAGGTTTTTGGCAAGGTCATTGATGGCATCCATTTCCTTTTTAAGCTGGCTGAACCATATGTCACCCAAAATGCTGCTATCCAACCAGACTTGCGACTCGACAAAATCATTGCTTCCCGAAGCATATTGCTCACCGGCATTGCTACTTACCCGTAATCCCCCTGACCAGATAGCAAACGCATTTGTCTTTTCTTGCGCTCGCCCTAAGCCGTTGCGTAATTGCCAGCTTTGAAAACCCTGTGAGTCCGATTGGCCAAAAAAACCAAGTAAAGATGTCAGTTCTCGCCAAGGCCTTTTTTCGGGGTCTACCCACAGCGCCTTAAGCTCTTTGCCCGAGTAATTGACGGCCGTGCTGGGATCCACCCCTCCCTCTTTATATCCAGGGTGCGAAACACCCTCAGAATAATGAATTCCATCTTCAGTAAGAAAGCAGAACCGGCAAACAGGGATTAACCTACCCATTAAGGCACGCTTAAGCTGTTTTGCATGCTCACAATCTTCGCCTTCAGGCATTTGTTCCCACGGTGCAATACCAACTCCGTCGGGATAGCTATTCATTTCCTCAAGCTGTCTACGTGTGAACAAATTCAGCCAGAGCGTTTTTGGAATATCACTACCAATTAAAAAACTATGTAGGAATCCCATATGTCCGACAGAAGGCCCCGGCTTTCCTGTAGAAGGCTTACCTTTATCATTTTTCTTTCCTGCGTAACCTTCTGTTAACACAACACTGTTGTCAGTTTTTTTACCGGATAGTGCAAACCCCATTAGCGTTAGCAACAACAGTGCTCTTTCACTATCATCCAGATGTTTTTGCACCTGTTGCTGGCTTAAAACCGTCGTGTTGCCTGTTGAAACTTCTGGCAACACCGCACCGTAAGACTGGACTCTGGCGGACTTAATCGCAGGCATCTGCAGAAACGGTTTGTCTCCATACAGGTAGAAACGGTCATGCCATTTATCCAGGTATGACAAACAGCGCTCGGCCAGCCCTTGTGCGCCTAAGGCTTTCCACTCAGCTTCATCTTTAGGCGTTGCCGCTGCTTGGGCAATCGCTAGAAGCAGTTTAAGCAGGGCAATTTTCTGAACTGGGTTGCCACCCAGGCTTCTGTATTCGGCGTTGCTGAATATTTGCCGCAGGCTGACACGGCCATAATCCGCCACAGGTATCCACGGCTCATCGATCAGATTAAAACGGCATTCCATCATCTATTTCCCCCTGTTCTTGATGACCCTGTACCCAAGATCATCGCGGTATTCCAGGGCATGCTTGTCGTGAACATCATTATGCTCAACACCCTGAAGACGGTCGGACGCATCCACCAACGCTACGCGCAAAAGGCTTTCATCTTCTGGCCAATCGGGGTTGCCCAGATAAAAACAGTGCCCCAAGCCGAAACTTTTGAGGGTCGCCATGGACAGAGCATTAGGTTTATCGCCTTGCGGCACATTAACAATCTGACGCATCAGTACTGCCGTCCGCTGACGCCATTCAGGCTTCGTCAGCTTATGACGCTGTAGGGGGAGCTCTAACTGTTCACCGTTCAATAATGTCAATGTTGCTGTATCTCCCGTACGATTTCGGGTCATTGCCTTTAGCAGCAGCACCTCATAACTTTCCGACTCGCTGTAGCGTGTCTGCGCCTTGCTTTCTGGCAGAGTGTTACCACCTTCCGAAAGCCCTATTCGCGCTAGCTGACGCAAGGCATTGAGCCCTTTGCGGTGACGGTTACCCTCTTCCAAGTCTCTCAACCAGCGGCTCATCGAGGCATTCTTTTCTGTTCGGCTACAATAGGTACGTTCAATCAAACCACGAATATCTTTCGGTAGATTGACGTGTTTAATGTCCTGCCAGACTTCAAGGCTACGGCAAAGTACATAAGGGCTATAAACGTAAGCGCTGGCGCCAAAATGAGTTTCCGGTGCTTCGATGGCTGCATCCAGCGCGGGTGCCAACACCCAAACCTTTGGTTTTGCTTCGCTGCAGCGCGGTGTCTCACTATGCCGCCACAAACGGCCCAGGCGTTGCAGCAACATGTCAGTAGGCGCGAAGCGGGTCACCATGAAGTCCGCATCAATATCCAGCGACTGTTCTAACACCTGCGTACCGACCAAAATGCGCCCTTGTTTCTGTCTATCTTGCCAGCCGGACTTGCCAAAAAGACTGACCCATTTATCTTCGATCTGCTGTCGGTCATTGGCCGTAAAGCGAGAATGCAAAAGACCACAAGCAACCCCTAAGTCGGCAGCACGGGCGGCAATGTCCAAGTAACGCTGTTGTGCATCTTTGACGGTATTTTCGATCCACAGAACCTGCTGACCTTGCTCTGCACAAAGCAGTACATGCTCAATTGCGGTGGCTTCATCTGGTTTTATAACGATCTCGACCCGGCTACTTTTACCAGCTGGCACACTAACTTCCTGCGCCATATTTTCTTCATTGTGGCTAGCTGTTATTAGCGGGTAACCTATTGATGTAACAGAACGTTTCAATAAACCTTGGCGACGTTCCTGATTGAGCGTGGCACTAAGAATAATGACGGTGCAATGTAGTTCACGTAGCAAACTGACCAGTGCATCCAGCAACGTACTTGTATAGGCATCATAGGTGTGTATCTCATCAAGAATGACAACCTTGCCTGCCAAACCAAAAGCCCTGACAAAACCATGCTTAACGTTCATCGCTGCCATCAAAGCCTGATCTATAGTGCCCACCGCAAAAGGTGCTAAAAGCCCTCGCTTGCTTTGATTAAACCATGCACCACCAGGACGGCCTTCTTCGCCCAGTTCAGTATCAAACAGCCAAGCATTAGCATGCAGTAAAAGCGAGCGGTGGTGGCATTCGTCTGCCAGCACAGATGCCAAAAAGCCCTGAAAACGTTCAAATATCTTGTTAGAAGTTAGTTGCGTTGGCAGCGCGAAATAGATGCCACTTGCTTGACCATTGGCCAGCATTTTGTAGGCGGCATACAACGCAGCTTCAGTTTTCCCTAATCCCATGGGGGCTTCAAAGACGTAAACGCCAGGCCGACTGGCTTGCTCAATCAATGTTGATTGTGCCAATCGTGGTGCAAACCCAAACACCTGCTCGAAAGAAAGGTTTTGTTGGTAGGAAACCGGCACGAACCCCGCGTCATCCAGAGCTTGAGTGATTTTTTCTTCCCAGGGGGCTTCTGGGTCTTCAAAGTGATGGCCAGATCCAATCCAGTCGGCCACAGAGGTTAACCCTGCCAGCAAGCGCGCTTGAGCAACTGACTCAATCTGTGGCCAGTCTTCGTCTAGCGACTCACTCAGGTTTTTTGCGAGTTTTTCACGCTCCTTTTGCCATAAAGTGCCACCGAAAACCTCCGCGTCCGCTCGCTTGCCAGCGAGATTTGGGGAAAAACCATGATGCTGGCCCAGAATTTCTGGTACGTATTCTGGGGCCCCCATTGCTTTGGCAGTGGCTTGGCTGACTCCAGCATGCCCGCCCCACGCTCTTTCCAGATCAGGATTGGCATTTGGCACCCTCTCCAGCGAGCAGGCACGCATGATTTTATTAAAAAAAGTTGGTGAAACTTTACCGATATCGTGGGTCGCAGCAAGATAAGCCGACCCTTTAGGAAAAATCCCTTGCAGAGGAAAGCGGTGAATCAGCTCTTTCGCCACTTCACCTACAATTTGACAATGACTTTCAACGCTTCGACCCGGTCGAATACAGCCACTGGATGCAGTAAATGATTTAGCGGGGCATGCCGCATAGGGCTTCACTTCAATTGATGAAACGCTTTTACTTTTTTTCCTGAGCATGATGCCCCTTATTTGTAATGAAACGCCAGCCTGCCAAGTGCCTAGCTTTCACCCTATAACACTTACTGCCTCACTCAGCGCATCACTGAAAAAGTTAACAGTAAATTTTTTGCATTTTCTTAACTCGAGAAGCTACTTCGCCTCGAAGCTCAGTAGGTTCTAGCACCTCCACTTCGGCCCCATAGCGCAGAATTTCCATCACTAATTCTCGGTCATCGGCATACGGAACTTTTAGATGATAGCCGTCAGCCTGCCATTGGCTTTCTTGCTCAGGGTGCCACTTTTCTTCAGCTACCCACTTAGCGGCATGCTCAGAAAATCGTAGGTGTGCAATATCTCTTGGCTTACCACCGAAAATCCCGAACCCAGCAAGCGCAAACGTATCAAGCTCCGAACTACTCAACCGGTGGCACTCTGCTTCTGTTATGCAAATATTTGATATTCTGTCCAAAGAGAACAGTCGCAATGCCCATGCACGTTCACAGTACGCCAACAAATACCAATTCGAGCGGTAATGAAGCAAACGCTGTGGATGAACACATCGACTCTGAGAGTCGCCCGTGTCACTTCTAGACTGGTAACTAAACTCAAGGCAGTGCCCTGCCAAGGTGGCCTGAGCCACAGGATCAAACACTCTGTTTTTTGAAATGCGGTTTTGGATAGGTTGAATTCGTATGCGCTCACTTATTTGCTCGGCATCGTGCCCTGACGCACCCAGCAACTGCTGTATTTTTTTCTTGAGAGGGTTTAGATGGGGGGAAATGAGACCGAGCTGAACATTTTCCAGAAGATGCTCACAAGCCAGAAGCGCGTGCAGTTCTGCTGGTGTCATCCAGAACCCCGGCAGTTCAAATACCGGTGCGTCAGGGTTATAACGGTGACCATTGTATTCTCGGCAATACTCCAAAGGCGCGCTCAGCGTATCCCTAAGAAACTCAAAATCACGGGTGACGGTATTCCGGCTGGCTTCCAATTCGTCCATAAACACACGCATGGGAACGGGATAATGCGCGGCGCGAAGAAGTTCATGGATTTTGTAAATACGGCTAAACCGACTCATTAGGCACTCCCTGCGCCGTTATCTATCGCTCCATCTAACCACCCTTCCCCCTTCAACTCCATTGATCTTCGTCATACTTAGGTCACGTCGATTCCACGCTTACCCGTTGCTAGCGACATGCTACGCTAGGCACTACTCCTCCTACGATTCGGTGTTTTCTCATGCGGTGTATTCGTCTTTCACGCTCTGCGCTGGTGGCTTTCGCTCTGGCGCTGCTTGCCTTTTCAACACAGGCTCAGGCACAAGCCCCAACGTCTACCGATTGGTCTACGTATGACGAGGTATTCGAAAATGGGGCGCAACATGCGGCTTGGTGGGATGCGGGGTGGACGGGGATTTATGCGGCAAGCCTTGCCATTGACGCTTATCAATCGAGTGAGGCAAGTAGCCGCGATGACCGCTTTGATGCGCGGGTGGGTGTGGTGAAATCCGCCTTGGCGTTGGGTGGCATGCTGCTCGACCGCCAGCCACATCAGGCGGCATTGGTTGAGTATGAGCGTTTGAAAGCGCGCGGTGAGCTAAGCGGCGTACAGGCGCTCGGCTTACAGCTTGCCCAGGAGGAGAGAGCGCGGCGCGGTCTGGACGCGCGATTTGGCTCGCTAGTGGTGAATAGCCTTGCCGGGGCAGTGATTGCCGCCGATGGCCGCGGACGAGATGGTGCGGTGAACTTTGCCACCGGCATGTTGATCAACGAACTGCAAATTTGGACGCAACCCAACCAGGCATCTCGCGCGATTAACCGTTTTCAACCGGCTCGTCTCTCGGTGGGTCCTGTCTCTTTGAACGGTGAGTACGCCCTGCTTGTCTCACCCCAGCAAATCGGCGCTACATGGCGCTACTAGCCGTGTTGTCGTTGCTTTATGTGGCGATATGCTGCCAGCCATTGATTTGCGCGCTTAGCGGTGCGAGTACGATTTAACATTGTCAGCACCGTTTGAGCGCGTAAAATATCGCCTCTTTTTTGGTTTCACCTAATGTTATGTTATAACTTATTTATTCGTTGTGAGGGCACTCAATGAGTGAGCGTATGCATCGCCATAACAAGGAAGGTCCTTGCCATTTTTCGCTGATGTCGCTGTCTGTTGCCAAGCGACTGGGGCTGGTAACGCTACCATTGCTAGCATTGTGGGGATTGGTTGTGTGGGCAAGCGGGTGGCCGCTATGAGTGAGCGTTCACTTTCGCGCCTTCAGTTGCATGATCTACACCTTGCCCAGGGTGGGCGCACGGTGCTGGAGCACGTGGATGGTGACATAAAGCCGGGGGCCATTACGGCGCTGATTGGTGCCAATGGGGCCGGTAAAAGCACGTTGATTCAAGCCATTATGGGTGAGCTTCGGCCTACCAGTGGTGAAGTGGTCTGCACTGTCGATAAAGCACGCCGTGCGTGGCTGCCCCAGCAGCTGGCGTTAGACCTGACCTTTCCGATGAGCGTTGAAGAGTTGGTAATGACAGGCAGTTGGCCAAGCCACGGTGCTCTGAAGGGCTACTGCGCAGCACATTACCGTAAAGGTCGCGACATCATGGCGCGCTTGGGCATTTCGCATTTAGCGCACCGGCCTTTGGGTGAGCTTTCCGGTGGCCAGCGCCAGCGGGCGCTGATTGGCCGCACGCTGATGCAAGAGGCGGCTCTGCTGCTGTTAGATGAACCATTCGCGAATGTCGATAGCGAAACCGTCGATGTACTAATTCCCATTTTTCGCCAGATGGCGGATGACGGCATGACCCTGATCGTGGTGCTACACGACATGGATCACCTTCGCCGCTTGGCCGATGAGGTGTTAATGCTGAACGGTGGCCGTGGCCGATGGTTAGCCCCCAGCGCACTTAACCATCAGCATCATGCATCGGCGCAGATCGTGCCCTTTACCATTGGAGGGCGCCATGCTGGCACTGCTTGATGCGTGGTTTTTAGCGCCCTTCGACTATGGCTTTATGCGTCGTGCCGTGGTAGGAGGCTTAGCCCTTTCACTGGCCGCTCCGCCGCTGGGAGTATTTCTGGTGCTGCGTGGTATGAGCCTGATTGGCGATGCGATGGCCCACGCTATTTTGCCGGGCGTGGCACTTGGTTTTCTGCTGGCGGGCTTTTCGCTACCCATCATGAGTGTTGGCGGCGTTCTGTTTGGCCTGCTGGTCGCTCTCTTGGCGGGGGCGGTGTCAAAAATGGGTGGCCAACGGGAAGATGCCGCCATGGCGAGCTTTTTTATTATCTCGCTGGCGGCAGGGGTCATGCTGATTTCGATAGGTGGTAGCAGTGTGGACCTCACCCATGTGCTGTTTGGCTCGATTTTGGCGATTAACTCCACTGCGCTGCTGCTGATTGCCTCTATCAGCACACTGATTGTCATTATCCTGGCGATTATTTTCCGTGCGCTGGTGGTGGAGTGTTTAGACCCTTTATTTTTGCGTGGGCAAAGCCGCCGCAGTGGTTGGGTGCACAGCGTCTTTTTAGGGCTTTTGGTGCTTAACTTAACCGCTGGATTTCAAACGTTAGGCACGCTGATGGCGGTTGGCTTGATGATGCTACCCGCAACGTCAGCACGTTTTTGGAGCAAGCGCCTTGAGGGCTTGATCGGCATTGCCATTGTGTTGGCAATGATCGCGAGCACAGGCGGTTTGCTGCTCTCGTTTCACCTGGATATTCCCTCTGGGCCCAGCATTATTTTGCTGGCTGGGGTGGGCTATCTACTGTCGGCACTGTTCGGCCGCTACCACAGCTTAGCCGCTAAGCTGCGGCGTAAAACAACGCCGCTTGCGCTTGAATAGGTGCCATCACGTTTTATGACTTAAATGGTAAGGAGTGTTGTATGTCGCTTTCCTCTTCCTCGCGCTGGCTTGTCGGTGTCTCTGCCATGCTGGCACTACCTGCGGCTATTGCTAACGAACGGGTTAACGTTGTTACCAGTTTTTCGATTTTGGCCGATATGGTCGAAAATGTCGGTGGCGAGCACGTTAACGTTACCTCGCTGGTCGGCCCCGATGGCGATGCTCACGTTTACTCGCCAAGCCCTGGCGATGCCCGTGCATTAGCGGGTGCGGACGTTGTGGTCTTCAACGGGCTACTATTTGAAGGCTGGATGGAACGTCTGATTGAGGCCAGCGATTACTCTGGCATTTTGGTCACCGCCACGGATGGTATTAATGCCCTGGAGTATGCTGGGCATGACGACCATGACCACGGGCATGATGACCATGACCACGGGCATGACGACCATGACCACGGGCACAATGGCCATGACCATGGGCATGACGACCATGACCACGGGCACAATGACCATGACCATGACCACGGACACGATGACCATGACCACGGGCACGATGACCATGACCACGGGCATGACGACCATGGCCATGGGCACCACGATCACGAACACGGCGATGATGACCCCCACGCTTGGCAGGATATGCAGCAGGCAAGAGTATATGTGGCCAATATCCGCGATGGTTTGATTGAAGCCGACAGCGATAACGCCGAAAGCTACCAGGCCAACGCAGAGCGTTATTTAGCTGAAATGGCCAAAGTAGATGCGGAGATCCGCGCGCTCATCGGCGAAATACCCGCCTCTGCTAGCGTGATTACCGGCCATGACTCGTTTGGTTATTTCTCAAACGCTTATGGAGTCAACTTCCTGTCGCCAGTCGGCCTTTCTACTGAAGCCGACCCTAGCGGTGCTCGTATGGCGGCATTGGTGGATGTGATTCATCAGGAAAACGTGCAGGCGCTGTTCCACGAGAACATGACGAACCAGTCCATCATTAATCAGTTAGCGGAAGAGACTGGGCTGCCAATTGCTGGGACGCTGTATGCTGATGCGCTAGCGAGCGAAGGCGAAGCAAGCACTTACCTAGGCATGATGCGCCATAACGCTAGCGTGCTACATGCTGCCTTGGCCAAACCGGGCCACGATGACCACGACCACGACCACGACCACGACCACGACCACGACCATCATGGTCACAATCACTAAGTGCAAATGTGAACTTTTGAATACCGCCCCCGGGCGGTATTTTTTTGCATTGCATTTTGCTTTGGGGATGGGGAGACTTGGCACCACCGTGTCGTTTTTTACCACTGCAAAGAGCCAACACCATGCGCCTAAACGCCGACTTTAGCCACTTTGCCTGTGTTACACCGGATCAGTATCGTTGGGTAGACTCTCCCAGCGCTGGCGTTGAACGCATGATGTTTGACCGCATTGGCGATGAAGTCGCCAGGGCGACGAGCCTAGTGCGCTACGCGCCTAACAGCCAGTTCAGCCGGCACACCCATGGCGGCGGTGAAGAGATCTTGGTGCTTGAAGGTGTGTTTGCTGATGAGCATGGCCGTTACTCAGCAGGCAGCTACCTACGCAACCCTATTGGTACGGGGCATACGCCACATATAGGCGAAGAAGGCGCGCTTATCCTGGTCAAGCTACACCAGTTTGAGGAAAACGATATTCTGCAGCTGGCCGTACCTGCCCACCGCTTGCCTTGGCAGCCGGACCGCCGTCCTGGCATTACGTATAAAATGCTGCACACCTATAGTTCAGAACGGTATGGCCCTGAACGGGTCAGCTTAGAACGCTGGGAAGCTGATACAGTCGTTCCGTACCCTTTGCTTAACGGTGGGCTAGAGTTCTTTGTCCTGAAAGGGTCAGTAGTCGATGAGGGTACGGAATACCCTCAAGGCAGTTGGTGCCGCTACCCTCCGGGTACAGCGCTTACGCTACGCGCAGGTAGCGAAGGCGTGCGGCTGTACCTTAAACGCGGACACCTATCAGCCAATTAAGCCAAGAAATGGCAGTAGGGTTAACAGCACAATCAAGGTCACAGCCACCATCACAAGTATCACTTGCAGAGGGTTCGCCACCAGTCGCCGCCACAGCGTTGGCGCGTCACCCCGAGCGACAGCTTCGTCATGCTCTTGGCGTGCCTTCGCTTGGCGCTCGGCCTGATACGCTGCCAGGGCAGCTTCCGCTGCCTCACGCTGATGGGGGTTACGCAACCAAATAGCATCAACGCCCAGGCGGAAAAAGCCCGCCTGGGTTTCATACACATCAAAGCCGCCCTCGTCTAACAGTTGACGCACTTCCAGTGCTTCTTCATCCGTGACATGGCGAAGCCGAAATAGCAAATGGGCCATATTAGTCGCCCATGGCCGCCATGCGGTCTGCTTGAATGACTTCAATCCAGTAGCCATCTGTGTCTTTAACGAAAATGACATCCTTCATTTTGCCCTGATCCGCACGTTTGACGAAGGTTACGTCGTGCGCATCAAACCACGCCTGGGCGGCTTCCAAATCAGGCACGCTGAAGCAGATATGACCAAACCCTTGGGGTTGCGCGTTACCGTCATGGTAGGCGAAATCTTGTTGGTGTTCGGTGCCCCAGTTATGGGTCAGCTCCAGCAGGCCTTTTTGGCTAAATGTCCAGGTAGTTCGGGCCGAGACCTCTTCCGGCACATTATCGCTTTCTTCTAGGTTGGCCAGGAAGTAGAGCGAAAACTGCATTTCTTCAAAATCCAACCGGCGTAATACCTGCATGCCAAATACCTGGGAGTAAAACGCCAGGGCACGCTCTGGGTCTTTTACCCGCAGCATGGTGTGGTTTAAGCGAAACCCTTGAGTTTGCGGCGCAGCAGGCGCAACGCCTGGGTGCTGTTCACCTTTAAACGACATGCAACTCTCCTAGTAGTGACAATAAAAGTGCTTAAAAATGTTTTTAAAAATGTGCTTACTACAATCTTCACAAAAGTGTTCAGCATTCTAACAACACACTGGACGTGGCGCTTATTTCACGCAATAACTTTGACGAACGGATTACTTTGTACAAGGCTTTAAACTGCTTGTAGCCACTATGTTTAGTCATGGTGCTTATGCAACCTGATGACTGCTTCGTCAGGGCGATGCCCGAATAATTCTAGCCGTGATAAAAGGGAGGCTGTATGTCTCGCGATCTTAATGTCCTGGGTGAGCCCTTAACCCCTTGCTGCCATGACCCTAAAACCGGTTTTTATCGCGATGGGTTTTGCCGTCTTGGTCCTGATGATGTGGGCATTCACTCGGTATGTGCGATGGTCACCGAAGCGTTTTTGGCGTTTTCCCGCGCTCAAGGAAACGATCTTGTAACACCGCGCCCTGACTATGGCTTCCCCGGCCTAATACCTGGGGACCGCTGGTGTTTGTGCGCCCATCGCTGGCAGGAGGCTGCCCAGGTAGGGTTAGCCCCACCGGTTCTGCTTTCCGGCACCAATGCAAAAACGCTGGAAGTGATTCCGCTGAGAACACTTCAGCAGCATGCGTTGGACGCAGTTCATTAAGACTCAACCACTCTTCCCCCCTGGAAACCCTACGCAAACCCTCTACACTACTATATCAACACCTTTACAGAACCAACGCCTTTACAGACAGGCGATGCCTCGTTGATGGCACCCAAACGGAGTTTGTCATGACTGCAATTGATATGACCCTTGGCGACCGCCTAACATTAAAACAACTGGCTCATGCCATACACAATGGCTTTTCACCGATTATAGAGGTCGAGTCGATGGACGGCATTTACAAGGTTCGCTTTCATCACGCCAACGGCGTATCTGATTTGTGTAACAATGAAGGCCACGTCAGTACATTTTTAGGCACCGGTGAAATCCGCGATACGCTTGGTCAGTTGGGCTTTACCCATGGCGTGCTTACTTTTGCCGACCAATGTGGCGATGAAATGATTGGCGTCGAGGGCAAGGCGATGACGCCTGATGAAATGCTCACCTACGGCACACGTATCTCTTTCCGCTGACAGTTGCTTGTAAAACGCCAGGCTTTACAGACTGGCCTGAGCCAAGGATAGTATTTCCCCGCGATGATCTCCCTATCCTTTCAGCTGGAGGCGGTGCATGCCGTTTGATCTTTCTCTATATTTGGTGACCGATACAGCACTGTGCGACCCTCTGGGCATTGAAAAAACGGTTGAGGCCGCCATACAAGGCGGCATTACGATGGTGCAGCTGCGAGATAAACACGCCAGTGATGAACATATGATCGCCCAGGCCAAACGTCTCAAAGCGATGCTGGCAGGCAGTGGCGTGCCGCTGATCATTAATGATCGTTTGAACGTGGCGTTAGCCAGCCAAGCCGATGGCTTACATGTCGGCCAAAGCGATATGGCCGTTCAAGAAGCACGACATGCACTAGGCCAGCACGCCATTATCGGGCTTTCGATTAATACACTTGACCAGCTACAGGGCGCGCCCGTCGAGCTGCTTGATTACGTCGGTTTAGGCCCTGTATTTGCGACTGGCAGTAAACAAGACCACGCCCAGCCAATTGGCTTTGACGGGCTGGCACGGCTTGCCAGCGTTTGCCAACTTCCCAGTGTCGCCATTGGTGGGCTAAAAGCTGAACACACTGCCCAGGTGAAAACCGCTGGGGCAAGCGGCATAGCAGTTATCTCGGCTATCTGCGGTCAGCCAGACCCACGCCTGGCAGCACAGGCCTTTTTTTCGGGCCGTTATTAACAACCGCTCTTGCTCTTAAGCACGCGTTAAGCAACAGGAACACCGAGCTGAACAGCCGCAATAGAGCCTGCTGGCTTAAGATCGCGCATTAAAAGCGCAAACTCAATCTGCTCAGGGCTAATGCTGACACCTGGCACCGGGAGGCGTACCCGATGCCCCGAGCCAGGTGCAGCGCGCTGGGCTTCGCCGCGCACGTTCTCCATGTGTTCAAGCACGAAGCGGTGATTGCCATTTGGCAGCATGAGCTCCATGCTATCGCCCACTTCAAAGCGATTTTTAACCTCAATGTCCAACCAGCCACGAATGGGATCGTAGCCCAACACTTCACCAACAAACTGTTGGTGCACACCAATGGAGCTACCCTGCTCATAACTTTGAAACTCATCGTGCACATGACGACGATAGAAGCCTTCGGTATACCCTCTGTTGGCTAAGTTCTCCAGCTCATCCATAAGCCCCATGTTAAAAGGACGGCCTGCAACGGCGTCATCAATTGCACGGCGGTAAACCTGTGCGGTTCGTGCAACGTAGTAATGGGATTTTGTCCGCCCTTCGATCTTGAGCGATGCCACCCCCATTTCTGTCAGGCGAGCCACGTGCTGTACTGCACGCAAATCCTTGGAATTCATAATGTAGGTGCCGTGTTCATCTTCATACACAGGCATCAGCTTGCCAGGGCGAGTGACGTCTTCAATCAGCGCCGAGAGTTCGTCCTGATCGGCTCCCGCCGTGTCACCACCCTGTTGGGCCGGTATCAGGTCGCCCGTATCATCCTGGGTAGCTGCTATGGTGTTGTATTTCCAACGGCATGCATTGGTGCAGGTGCCTTGGTTGGGGTCGCGGTGGTTGAAATAGCCCGATAGCAGGCAGCGTCCAGAGTAGGCAATGCATAGCGCACCATGAACGAAGGTTTCGATCTCTAAACTGGGGCACTGGGCACGTATTTCGCCAATCTCTTCAAGGGATAGCTCCCGAGACAAAATGATACGACTGATGCCCTGGCGCTGCCAGAATTGTGCGGCAGCCCAATTCACTACATTGGACTGCACCGACAGGTGGATTTCTTGATCTGGCCAGCGATCGCGAATCATCATAATCAAACCGGGGTCTGACATAATCAGCGCATCAGGACCGGCCTCAATCACCGGTTCCATATCCCGAAGATAGGTTTTCAACTTGCTGTTGTGCGGGGCAATGTTGGAAGCAACATAGAACTTCTTGCCTCGCGCATGAGCGTACTCAATACCACGGTGCAAATTATCGATCTTAAAATCGTTATTACGCACTCGAAGTGAATAGCGCGGCTGACCCGCGTAGACCGCGTCTGCCCCATAGGCAAACGCGTAACGCATATTTTTAAAGGTACCCGCAGGCGAGAGTAATTCGGGAGCTTGCATAGACAGTCACCGTTATCAGGACGATGGCGCAAGTGCGCGGTGTTGAACGTGCCGGATTATAACCAGCTCACACACTCTGTCTTGCTCAGCCGCCTACTTTGCTGACCCAGATCAAAAAGTAACGATCACAGGCATCTATTGACGACATACGCCTATTAATAACAGCAGCGTTTCACGCCGTTGGGCGGGGTTTCAGCGTCGTGCGGCGGTCATGGTAGGCAATCGCTAACCCGCTGCCCATAATCAGCGCACTACCCACCCATACCCATAGATCAGGCAGTTCTCCCCAGAACCACCAGCCTAGTAGTACTGCCCAGAGCATCGCCGTGTAATCAAATGGCGCGGCAATCGCCGCAGGCGCGAAACGGAAGGCCAGGGTAATAAACGCGGTCGCTCCAATGCCTAACACACCGGCAGCCAAAAACCCAAGCCAGTGCCAGGGCTCTGGCGTCTGCCATACCCAGGGTAAGCTGATCGCAGTGATGACAAATGGCACTAACGTCATGTAAAACACCATCGCCCACAGATGCTCCCGGGCGCCATAGCGCCGCGCGGTAATCATCATGAGCGCATAAAAAAAGGCGGCTCCCAACAGCGTTAGCGTACCTAACTGGAACGCATCCCCTCCGGGGCGAACCACAACCAATACCCCTACAAAGCCAGCAATCGATGCGATTAATACAGGAGGGGCAATACGTTCACCTAGCAAGGGTACCGACAGCAGCGTCACAAACAGTGGCGCCACAAAGGCAATCGCCGTGGCCTCGGCGAGCGGCAGCAACGTGAGCCCCCATACAAAACACACCATCGTGGCGGTATAGATCAGTCCCCTTAACAGATGCACACCAGGACGCTTGGTGCGCAACTTTCGTAGCCCGCCGGCGAAATAGGCCAACAATGCGATGAGCGGCAATGACACTAACGTTCGGAAAAAAATAATCTGCAGCGGCGAGTGCACTTCTCCAAGCCACTTCGCTACCGCATCGCCAAGCGCTAAGAACAAGACACCCAAACACATGCAGAGTATGCCTTTTAACGACGTTGTCACGGCGCTCTCCTTCACTAATAAAAACCCCGCCAATGGGGCAATATTGGCGGGGTAGGTCGTTAGTCTTAAGTAACGCTATAAGCTTGCGTTGACCACCATACACTCCATACCCTGCGCTTTTAAGGTTCTACAGGCGCGCCTGGCTCTCGGTTCATCCAACGCCACTACACGGGCACGAAATACCTTTGTCGGCCCCTCTAGCGTATCGATAGCAACACGGCCACCGACTTCATGGGGCAACTGCCGAGCAGCCTGCTGGGCCAACTGCTCCGCCTGTGACGCCTGACTAAATGCACCGACCTGAATCCCCCAGCCTGGAACAGAAGCGGCTGTCGAGGATGCTGACGACGTCGAAGCTAACTCACGTTCCTGGGCAATGAAGGCTTGCACCGGGTCTGGTGCAGTGGCGGCGGGGGCATTTGCAGCCTCATTCCTGGCGCGGACAAGTTGCTCTTCGACCCGAGCGGCGGGCGTGGTAGTCGGCGCTGTTGCCGCCACGCTCGCTACCATCGGGCGGCTAGGCGCTGGTTGCGGTGATACCGGTTGACGCACAGGCTGCGGTGAGCCCGAAAACGTCATAAAGTCGCTAGAGAAATTAGTGTTGGCAAGCCAGCTACGCTGGTCACGCAGTGACGCTCTGGCAAAGCTACGGTCCAGCAGATCCGCCATGTGAGCATCACGCGACGCGCCGCTAAAGCCGCCCATGACGATACCGACCAAGCGGCGACCGTTGCGATTGGCGGTCGTTGCTACGTTAAAGCCTGACGCACGGATAAAGCCTGTTTTAAGACCATCAGCGCCTGGATAGTTACGTACTAGCCGGTTATGGCTTGCGTGGGTGGTTCCACGGTAAGTAAACTCCTGGAGACCGAAGTAGTGATAATACTGGGGGAAATCCTGCATCACTCTGACGGATAGCGTCACCATGTCACGTGCCGTGGTGACCTGCTGCCCATCAGGCAAACCAGAGGCATTGCGGAAGGTCGTCGAGTGCATACCCAGCTCACGGGCTTTGGCAGTCATTAACTCCCCAAAGCGCTGCTCACTTCCACCTAACGCTTCGGCAACCACGACAGCGACATCATTAGCAGAACGTACTGCCAAGGCTCGGATAGCACTGTCTACAGGGATCGTGCTACCTTCCTGCAGCCATAGCTTGATGGCAGGGGCCGCCGCTGCTTTTCGAGATACTGGTAGTGGCTGATCAAGACGTAAACGACCATTTTCCAGCGCTTCAAACGTCAAATAAAGCGTCATCATTTTGGTGAGCGACGCGGGATAACGGCGCTCGTCTGCATTTTCAGCATACAGCACTTCCCCGTTATCAAGGTCGACAACAATGCCCGCATAGCGCGGATTCGCCTGGGCACTCGTCACCACCCCAAAAAGCAGCGTCAGTATCGATAACGAAAACCACCAACGCGTGACCAACGTTGAATACATTCCCCTGGTTGTCATACATGCCCCTTGCTTGTTCTTAGTGGTGCCACACTATCAGCTATTAGCCCTGTTAAACGGAGCTCAGCTTCAAGACTAGCACGACAATACGCTGAATAAGATATCAATGATGAGTATATATACGTTATGAGTCATTCGGATAGGCAAAAAAAAACCGACCCATCAAGGGTCGGCTTTCATTATGCCAAGAGGCGAAGCAAATACTTACTCTTCTGCTGCCGCTTCTTCAACAACCGGACGATCGACCAACTCAACGAACGCCATGGGTGCGTTGTCGCCTGTGCGGAAACCGCACTTGAGAATACGGATGTAACCACCCGGACGCTCGGCGTAACGCGGACCCAGCTCGTTAAACAATTTGCCGACGGCTTCTTTAGAGCGCGTACGGGAAAATGCTAAACGACGGTTTGCAACGCTGTCCTGCTTGGCTAAAGTGATCAGCGGCTCGATAACACGACGCAGTTCTTTAGCCTTAGGCAGGGTTGTCTTGATAACTTCATGTTCGACCAGCGAGACAGACATGTTTTTAAACATGGCCTGACGGTGCGAGCTGGTGCGATTCAGATGACGACCACTCTTACGATGACGCATGGTTGTAATTCCTTACCAAACTGGGACTCGAGTCGACACTCACGCGGAGGCCTTGTCGTCCTTCAGGCTAGCGGGCGGCCAATTTTCCAGCCGCATACCTAGGGACAAGCCACGCGCCGCCAATACATCTTTGATTTCATTCAAAGACTTTTTACCGAGATTCGGAGTCTTCAACAGCTCAACTTCTGTGCGCTGAATCAGATCACCGATGTAGTAGATATTCTCGGCTTTTAGGCAGTTAGCGCTGCGGACAGTCAACTCAAGATCGTCTACGGGGCGCAATAGGATCGGATCAACGAGATCCTCTTCCTCTTCGACTTCTTGCTCTTTGTCAGCTTCAAGGTCGACGAAGGCGGCCAGCTGCTCTTGCAGAATGGTCGCACTGCGACGGATAGCCTCTTCCGGATCCAAGGTGCCGTCGGTTTCCAGATCGATAATTAGCTTATCGAGGTCGGTGCGCTGCTCAACACGAGCGGCCTCAACCGAGTAAGAAACACGGCGGACGGGGCTGAAGGTGGCATCCAGCTGCAGGCGGCCAATAGCACGAGTCTCTTCATCAGAGCCACGGGCGTCAGCCGGTTCGTAACCACGACCCAGCGCTACCTTAAGCTGAATTTTCAGCTCGGCACCTTCATTGACGTGTGCAATGACGTGGTCCGGGTTGACGATTTCGACACTATGATCAAGCGCAATGTCGCCAGCGGTGACGACGGCTGGGCCCTGCTTGTTCAGCGAGAGCACCGCCTCATCGCGGCTGTGCATCTTGATCGCAACATCTTTCAAGTTCAGGAGGATTTCAATGACATCTTCCTGCACCCCTTCGAGTGCACTGTATTCGTGCTCTACACCGGCAATTTCAGCCTCTACCACGGCAGCGCCGGGCATGGACGAAAGCAGAATGCGACGAAGTGCATTCCCCAGGGTGTGACCAAAGCCGCGCTCGAACGGTTCGAGAACGATTTTGGCATGATGTGCGCTGATTTCTTCGACCTTGATGTCGCGAGGGCGAAGAAACTCTGTCACTGAACGCTGCATATGAACACCTTTCAGGCTGCCAAACGGATACTGAGTACTCTAGAGCACAATACTCAAGAGCATCTGGGCGGTTAGCTTTGCTACCCCGCCCAGGTCTCAAGAAGCAGAAATGTAAATCAAACTGCTTACTTGGAGTACAGCTCGACGATCAGGTTTTCGTTGATGTCGGCAGTCAGGTCACCGCGTTCAGGCAGAGCCTTGAAAGTGCCTTCCATCTTCTTGGCGTCGATTTCGATCCAAGCAATGTCGCCACGGTTGGCCGCAATGGTCAACGCGCTTTGAATACGAGCTTGGTTCTTCGCCTTCTCGCGAACAGATACCACGTCACCGGGCTTCACTTGGTAAGAAGCAACGTTAACGGTGCGACCGTTCACGGAAATCGCCTTGTGGCTGACCAGCTGACGCGCTTCAGAGCGAGTCGAGCCGAAGCCCATGCGGTAGACGACGTTGTCCAGTCGGGATTCGAGCAACTGCAACAATACTTCACCAGTCGCACCTTTCAGGCGAGCGGCTTCTTTGTAGTAGTTGCGGAACTGCTTTTCGAGTACGCCATACATACGGCGTACTTTCTGCTTCTCACGAAGCTGCAAGCCGTAGTCGGAAAGACGCTGACGACGCTGGCCGTGTACACCCGGAATTTGCTCGGATTTACACTTTTTCTCGAAGGGAGTCACACCACTCTTTAAAAAGAGGTCGGTGCCTTCACGACGAGACAGTTTGCACTTCGGTCCAATATAACGAGCCATGAATCTGTCTCCTTAAACGCGGCGTTTCTTAGGCGGACGGCAGCCATTATGGGGAATGGGCGTCGCGTCAATGATGCTTTGCACGCGGAAGCCGGCGGCATTTAGAGCGCGCACGGCGGATTCACGGCCGGGACCGGGGCCTTTGACCAGCACGTCTACGTTTTTCACACCATACTCGGCTGCAGCAGTCGCTGCACGCTCGCTTGCTACTTGAGCAGCGAACGGGGTGCTCTTGCGAGAACCACGAAAACCCGAACCACCGGCTGTCGCCCAAGAAAGAGCGTTGCCCTGGCGGTCTGTGATCGTCACGATCGTGTTGTTAAAAGAGGCGTGGATATGCGCTACGGCGTCCACTACCTGCTTTTTAACCTTTTTACGGTTACTACGCGGGTTAGCCATGTTGATGTCTATTCCTGTCTTTACGCCAGAACGTGCGTGTTATTTGCGGATCGGCTTACGCGGGCCCTTACGGGTACGCGCATTAGTCTTAGTCCGCTGACCACGCAGCGGAAGACTACGACGATGACGCAGACCACGGTAGCAGCCTAAGTCCATGAGACGCTTAATGTTAAGCGTGACATCACGACGAAGGTCGCCTTCTACGGTGTACTTACCAACTTCAGAACGCAGGGTATCCAGCTCGTCGCTAGATAGATCCTGGATCTTGGTAGTAGGCGCGATACCGGCAGCAGCACAAAGGTGCTGAGCGCGAGTACGGCCAATCCCGAAGATATAGGTCAGCGAGATCGCCGCATGCTTGTTGTCCGGGATATTGACGCCTGCAATACGGGCCATCAGCTTACTCCGAAATTTGAGCGGCTTGCTCGTTTATTCATCTACAAAAGGCGCAACAGCATACCCCTTTCTAAGCCCTAAGGCAAGGGGTATGCCGGCACCCGCTTAAAACAACCCAGGATTAACCCTGGCGCTGCTTGTGCCGCGGTTCGATGCAAATGACGCGGACAGCGCCATTGCGACGAATGATCTTACAGTTACGGCACATCTTCTTTACGGAAGCTCGAACTTTCATCGTTCTTTCTCCAAAAACGGCTCGCGGCGCGCCAATAAATTGGGTGGCGCCTCAGCGCATGATGCCGCCGCTACCGTAGCCTTTCAGGTTGGACTTCTTCATCACTGAGTCATATTGATGCGACATGAGATGCGACTGCACCTGGGCCATGAAGTCCATGATGACCACTACTACGATCAGAAGCGACGTACCACCGAAGAAGAACGGCACGTTCCATGCAACGATCAAGAACTGGGGCATCAAGGAAACCGCAGTGATATACAAGGCACCGAATAAAGTAAGACGTGTCATTACTTTATCGATATAGCGAGCGGTCTGCTCGCCGGGGCGAATGCCCGGCAGGAAGGCGCCTGACTTTTTAAGATTGTCAGCCACATCCTTTGGGTTGAAGACCAGCGCTGTGTAAAAGAAGCAAAAGAATACCACCGCCGCGCCAAAAAGCAAGATGTAAAGCGGTTGACCAGGGCCTAACGCTTGTGATGCACGCTGCAGCCACTCCATTCCTTCACCAGCGCCCACCCACTGACCAATAGAGGCCGGGAAAAGCAGGATACTGGAGGCAAAAATTGCTGGTATAACGCCAGCCATATTCACTTTTAAGGGCAGGTAGCTACTTTGGCCTGCATACATCTTGTTACCAACCTGTCGCCGTGGGTAATTCACCTTCAAGCGGCGTTGGCCGCGCTCGATGAACACCACAAATGCCACGGTGGCAACACCTAGCACTGACAGCGCTAACAGCGGAAGAACATTCCAGGCCCCTTCATTGCGAGCAAGCTCAAATGCTTGCCCCACGGCACTGGGCAGCCCAGCGACAATCCCCGCAAAGATCAGCAACGAAATACCATTGCCGATACCTTTCTCGGTGATCTGCTCACCTAGCCACATCATAAACACCGCACCAGATACAAACGTAATGATAGCGGTGAAATAGAAGCTGAAGTCAGCGCTGTAAGCGATGCCTTGGCTAGCCAGACCGACGGACATGCCGGTAGCCTGGATAAACGCCAGTAGCACCGTGCCGTAGCGGGTGTACTGGCTAATCTTGCGGCGGCCAGCCTCACCCTCTTTCTTGAGCTGCTCAAGATGAGGGGAGACTGCAGTCATGAGCTGCATGATAATCGACGCCGAGATGTAGGGCATAATACCCAGGGCGAGGACACTCATACGCTCCAGAGCGCCACCCGAGAACATGTTAAACATGCCTAGGATGGTGCCCTGTTGCTCCCTAAACAAGGCAGCAAGCTGGTCAGGATTGATACCGGGAACGGGAATGTGGGCACCAATACGGTACACCACGATGGCGAGGAGCACGAAGCGCAAACGCGCCCACAGTTCACCCAGACCGCTGCCCATCGCCGGCATGTTTCCTGACTTGGCCATTTAGTCCTCTACCTTGCCGCCGGCGGCTTCGATCGCTTCACGGGCACCTTTGGTGACCTTGATACCGCGAACGGTAACCGCCTTGTTCAGTTCGCCAGAAAGGATGATTTTCGCGTGTAGCGTTGCATCCTTCAGCACGTTGGCTTGCTTCAACGTTTCCATGGTGACTTCGTCACCAGCAACCTTGGCAAGCTCAGCCAGGCGTACTTCTTCAGATACCAGCGACTTAGCAGACGTAAAGCCGAACTTCGGCAAACGACGCTGTAGCGGCATCTGACCGCCTTCGAAACCAGGCTTGACGCTGCCGCCACTGCGAGATTTCTGACCTTTGTGACCACGGCCACCGGTCTTACCTAGACCGGAGCCGATACCACGACCAACGCGCTTTGCAGCGTGTTTGGAGCCCGGTGCGGGACTCAGGGTATTGAGTTTCATGGATTACTCTCCCTCAACGCGCACAAGGTAGTTTACCTTGTGGATCATGCCGCGTACGGCAGGGGTGTCTTCCAGTTCAACCGTATGACCGATGCGACGCAGACCCAGGCCCTTCATAGTAGCCTTGTGCTTGGGTAAAACGCCGATGGTGCTGCGGATCTGGGTAACCTTGATCGTTGCTGCCATGGTGCCTTACCCCGTGATCGCTTCGACAGACAGACCGCGTTTAGCGGCAATGTCTTCCGGTGCTTGCATGGCGGAGAGACCTTTAACAGTCGCTCGAACCACGTTAACCGGGTTGGTGGAACCGTAGCACTTGGCCAGTACATCGTGGACGCCAGCAAGCTCTAATACAGAGCGCATAGCACCACCAGCGATGATTCCGGTACCTTCTGAAGCCGGCTGCATGTAAACCTTAGAAGCACCGTGACGCGCTTTCACCGGATACTGCAGCGTATGGCCAGCAAGGTTCACCTTGACCATGTTGCGACGAGCTTGGTCCATCGCTTTTTGAATCGCAACCGGCACTTCACGCGCCTTGCCACGACCAAAACCGACACGACCTTTACCATCACCAACGACGGTCAGCGCGGTGAAGCCGAAAATACGACCACCTTTGACCACCTTGGCGACGCGGTTAACCTGCACTAACTTCTCTTGCAGATCACCGCTTTGCTGTTCGTTCTTCGCCATCGTAAAACCCTTTAGAATTCCAGGCCGCCTTCACGAGCGGCGTCGGCCAGAGCCTTGACGCGGCCGTGATACTTAAAGCCAGCACGGTCGAAGGCCACCTGGGTGATGCCTGCTTCTTTAGCGCGTTCAGCAATCAGAGCACCCACCTTAGAGGCGGCATCTGAATTACCAGTCGCACCCTCGCGCAGTGCTTTGTCCAGCGTAGAAGCACTGGCTAGCACTTTGCCACCATCCGGCGAGATAATCTGCGCGTAGATGTGACGCGGGGTACGGTTGACGCACAGGCGATACACGCCCAGCTCGCGGATCTTGGCGCGAGCACGGCGGGCACGACGGAGACGAGATTCTTTCTTCGCGTTCATAACCCTGCCTTACTTCTTCTTGGCTTCTTTGCGACGCACCTGCTCGTCGGCGTACCGTACACCCTTGCCTTTATACGGCTCTGGCGGACGGAAGGCGCGGATTTCCGCGGCGCACTGACCGAGCATCTGCTTGTCCGCGCTTTTCAGCACGATCACGGTGTTCTTCGGCGTTTCCGCTGAGACACCCTTAGGCAGTTCATAGTCGACCGGGTGCGAGAAGCCCAGTGAAAGATTGAGCGTCTGGCCCTTAGCTTGGGCACGATAACCGACGCCAACAATTTCGAGAGTTTTTGTGAAACCCTCAGATACGCCCGTTACCAGGTTCTGAACCAAGGCGCGGGTAGTACCGGCCATAGCCCAGCTCTTGGCAGATTCGCTCGGGGCGAAGGTCAGCTGACCATCTTCTTGTCCAATCACAACATCTTGGTGAATGGGCATAGACAGCGTGCCTTGGCCGCCTTTGGCGGTCAGCTGGCCAGCGTCGATTTTGATCTCGACACCGGCAGGCACGTTAACCGGATATTTCGCTATGCGGGACATTCCAGCCTCCTAGAATACGGTGCAGATGACTTCGCCACCGACGCCTGCTTGGCGCGCGGCACGATCGGTCATGACACCATTAGAGGTGGTGACAATCGCGATACCCAGACCATCGGCGACCTTAGGCAGGTTGTCTTTGCCTTTATACTGGCGCAGAGACGGCTTGGAAACCCGCTGAATGTGCTCAATAACCGGCTTACCCTCAAAGTACTTGAGAGTAACGGTCAGCTCGGGTTTAACGCCTTCAGCCACCGTAAAGTCGGCAATATAGCCTTCTTGCTTTAGCACTCGGGCCACTTCAACTTTCAGCTTGGAGGACGGCATGGTAGCCGTCTCCTTGGTGGCCATCTGCGCATTGCGGATACGGGTAAACATATCCGCCAGAGTGTCTTGCATGCTCATTTAATGTGCGCTCCTGATGATTCTACGTAGCGTTACCAGCTGGACTTTTTCAGACCAGGGACGTCGCCACGCATGGCGGCTTCACGCAGCTTGTTACGGCCGAGGCCGAACTTGTTGTAAAAACCGTGCGGACGGCCAGTGACGCGGCAGCGATTACGCTGGCGCACCGGGCTTGAGTCGCGCGGCAGTTGCTGCAGCTTCAGCGTCGCCTCGAAACGATCTTCTTCAGAAGCGTTCACGTCCGAGATGATTTTCTTGAGCTCTGCACGCTTAGCCGCATACTTCTCGACTAGCTGAGTACGCTTGAGCTCACGCTCTATCATACTTTTCTTAGCCATGATCCAACCCTTATTTCTTAAACGGGAAGTTCAGTGCCGCTAATAGCGCACGACCTTCCTCGTCGGTGTTGGCGGTAGTAGTGATAGTGACGTCCAGCCCCCGGATACGATCGATCTTATCATACTCGATCTCTGGGAAGATGATCTGCTCACGCACACCCATAGAATAGTTGCCGCGACCGTCAAAAGACTTCGGATTGAGACCACGGAAGTCACGCACGCGGGGAATCGCAATGTTCACCAGGCGGTCCAAGAAGTCCCACATACGCGCTGAGCGCAGTGTGACTTTGACACCGATCGGCCAACCTTCACGCACCTTGAAGCCCGCGATGGACTTGCGTGCCTTGGTCACCAGCGGCTTTTGACCGGAGAGCTTCTCCAGGTCACCGATGGCATTGTCGATCAACTTTTTATCGCTGACCGCTTCGCCGATACCCATGTTCAGAGTCACTTTCGTGATCCGGGGTACCTGCATTACGTTGGCGTAGCTGAACTCTTCTTTCAGTTTAGCTACAACCTCGTTTTGATAACGTTCTTTCAAGTTCGCCATTTTGCTACCCGACTCGCGTTAGGCGTCGATCTGCGTCTGCGTCGACTTGTAGATACGTACCTTGGTACCGTCTTCCTTAACTTGGAAGCCGACGCGATCCGCCTTACCGGTCTCCGAATTGAAGATGGCTACGTTGGACGCGTGAATCGGAGCCTCACGCTCGACGATACCGCCCTGATTACCCGCCATGGGATTAGGCTTGGTGTGACGTTTAATCATATTCACACCGGACACCACGAAACGGTTTTCTAGTACCCGCTTAACGGTGCCGCGCTTGCCTTTATCCTTCCCGGCGATGACGATGACTTCATCGTCACGTTTGATCTTTTGCATATCCGCCTCGCTCCTTACAGCACTTCAGGCGCTAGGGAAATGATCTTCATGAACTTCTCATTACGAAGTTCACGAGTTACCGGCCCGAAGATACGCGTGCCGATCGGCTGTTCGTTGGTGTTATTCAACAAAACCGCCGCATTTCCATCGAAACGGATCAGCGAACCGTCACTACGACGGACGCCACTACGGGTGCGAACGACTACCGCTTTCAGCACTTGGCCTTTTTTGACCTTACCGCGCGGAATCGCTTCCTTCACCGTTACCTTAATGACGTCACCAACGCGAGCGTAGCGACGGTGTGAACCGCCTAACACCTTGATGCATTGCACCCGGCGCGCTCCGCTGTTGTCGGCGACATCCAGCATTGTCTGAGTCTGAATCATCGGTTTTCTCCAAACCTAATCTGACTGCACTGGTTGAACAGGCAAAGGGATTAACCCTTCGCTTGCTCGACCACCTCGACCAGCGTCCAAGCTTTCTTCTTGGAAAGCGGACGGCACTCCTGAATGGAAACCGTATCGCCTGCCTTAGCCTGGTTCGCCTCATCATGGGCGTGCAGCTTGGTGGAGCGCTTGACGTATTTTCCGTAGATCGGGTGACGCTCACGACGCTCGATCATTACGACGATGGACTTATCCATCTTATCGCTCACCACCTTGCCGGTGAGCGTACGTGTTTTTTTCTCTTCGGCCATCTTATTCACCTGCCTTCTCGTTGAGCATAGTCTTCACACGGGCGATATCCCGGCGGACCTGCTTGAGCAGATGAGTCTGGCTCAGTTGGCCAGTGGCCTTCTGCATGCGCAGGTTAAACTGCTCGCGGAGTAGCTCGAGGAGTTGCTCTTGCAGCTCTCCTACGGACTTTTCACGAATTTCCTGGGCTTTCATCACATCACCGTCCGTTTAGCAAAGGTGGTGGACAAGGGCATCTTCTGTGCGGCCAACTCAAATGCTTCACGGGCCAGCTCTTCGGATACACCTTCAATTTCGTACAGGACCCGACCCGGTTGGATCTGGGCTACCCAGTACTCAACGGAACCTTTACCTTTACCCATACGAACTTCGAGCGGCTTCTTGGAAATCGGCTTATCAGGGAAAACGCGGATCCAAATTTTACCGCCACGTTTAACGTGACGTGTGATCGCACGACGGCCGGCTTCGATCTGACGCGCAGTGATGCGGCCACGACCGGTTGCTTTGAGACCGTACTCCCCGAAGCTGATCTTGCTTCCGCGATGCGCCAGGCCACGGTTGCGGCCTTTCATCATCTTGCGGAATTTCATACGCTTGGGCTGTAACATCGACTCGCTCTCCCCTTACCTGGAACCTTTCTTCTTGGGCGCGTTGCCGGCAGGCTGCTGTTGCTTAGCCTTGGCACGTACTTCCTCGATACCACCGAGGATTTCGCCCTTGAAGATCCACACTTTGACGCCGATGACGCCGTAGGTGGTGTGAGCTTCGTAAGTGGCGTAGTCGATATCCGCACGCAACGTGTGCAACGGAACGCGACCTTCGCGGTACCATTCGGTACGTGCGATTTCGGCACCACCCAGACGACCTGACAGCTGAATCTTGATGCCGCCAGCGCCAAGACGCATTGCGTTCTGTACCGCGCGCTTCATAGCACGACGGAACATGACGCGACGCTCAAGCTGACCCGCTACGTTAGCAGCGACTAGCTTGGCATCCAGCTCCGGCTTGCGAACTTCTTCGATGTTCACATGAACCGGAACACCCATCATCTCGGTGAGATCGCGACGTAAACGGTCGACATCTTCACCTTTTTTGCCAATCACGATACCCGGACGGGCAGTGTGAATGGTGATGCGGGCATTGTTAGCCGGACGCTCGATGTGAATGCGGCTTAAGGAAGCGTTTTTTAAACGCTCTTCCAGGAAGCTGCGCACTTCGAGATCATTATTGAGCTTATCGGCATATGCGCCGCGCTCGGCATACCAGACAGAAGCATGGTCTTTGACGATGCCCAGTCGAATGCCTGTTGGATTGACTTTCTGACCCATCTGGTCGACTCCTACTTCTCGGCTACCTTGACGGTGATGTGGCAGGTGCGCTTCAAGATACGATCCGCACGCCCTTTGGCACGCGGCTTGATACGCTTGAGCGTCATGCCCTCATCGACGCAGATGGTCGAGACACGCAGCTCGTCGATATCCATGCCGTTATTTTCTTCCGCGTTTGCAATGGCGGACTGCAGCACTTTCTTAACCAGCTTGGCAGCCTTCTTCGGTGAGAAGGTCAGCAGGTCGAGTGCTTCGGCGACCGGTTTACCGCGCACCTGGTCAGCCACCAAACGGGCCTTCTGGGCGGATAAACGAGCGCCACGCAGCTTAGCTGTGACTTCCATCTCTCAATCCTCTCTGGCTTACCGTTTGGCTTTTTTGTCCGCCGCATGCCCGCGATAAGTGCGAGTAGCAGCGAATTCGCCCAGCTTGTGACCAACCATTTCCTCGGAGACATGCACCGGGACGTGTTGGCGACCGTTATGGACAGCGATTGTGAGGCCTACCATGTTTGGCAGGATCATAGAACGACGCGACCAAGTCTTGATCGGTTTGCGATCGTTCTTCTCCACTGCAGCCTCTACCTTCTTCAAAAGATGAAGGTCAATGAAGGGACCTTTCTTTAGTGAACGTGGCACAGCCGTTACCTCTTAATGTCTTGGCAATTTAGATCAACGCGTCTTATTACGACGACGAATGATCAGCTTGTCGGTGCGCTTGTTCTTACGCGTCTTGTGACCCTTAGTCGGCACGCCCCATGGGGATACCGGGTGACGACCACCACTGGTGCGGCCTTCGCCACCACCGTGCGGGTGATCGACTGGGTTCATCGCGACACCGCGAACAGTCGGACGCACGCCTCTCCAGCGCTTCGCACCGGCCTTGCCAAGTTGACGCAGGCTGTGCTCAGAGTTGCTCACCTCACCCAGAGTCGCGCGGCATTCCGCTAACACTTTACGCATTTCGCCAGAGCGAAGACGCAAGGTAGCGTAATTACCTTCACGAGCGACCAACTGGGCGCTAGTACCGGCACTGCGAGCAATCTGCGCGCCTTTACCCGGCTTCAGTTCGATACCGTGAACGGTAGAACCAAGCGGGATGTTGCGCAGCGGCAAAGCATTACCTTTCTTGATGGGCGCGTTAACACCAGATTCCAGCACGTCACCCGCGCTGACACCTTTCGGTGCAATGATGTAACGACGCTCGCCATCAGCGTATTTCAGCAGCGCAATGTGCGCACTGCGGTTCGGGTCGTGCTCCAGACGCTCAACAGTGGCAGGAATGCCATCTTTGGTGCGTTTGAAGTCGATCAACCGATAGTGGTGACGATGACCACCGCCCACGTGGCGGGTGGTGATGCGACCGTAGTTGTTACGGCCACCGGACTTGGACTGCTTTTCCAAAAGCGGTGCATAAGCACGGCCTTTGTACAGTTCCTCACCAACGATCTTAACGACGTGGCGACGACCGGCGGATGTGGGTTTGGTCTTGACGATTGCCATTATCCGTACTCCTGCCCTTATTCGGCGCCAGAGAAGTCTTCGAGCGTTTCACCCGCAGCCAGGGTCACATACGCTTTGCGGTAACCCTTACGCAGGCCAACGCCGTGAGCAGTACGCTTAGTTTTACCCTTCACGTTCAAAACTTGAACGCTGCCGACCTTCTTGCCGAATAGTGCTTCAACGGCTTTCTTGATCTCGGGCTTGGTAGCATCAGATGCCACTTTAAAAACGTACTGGTTGCGCTCGGCTGCCATCGCGGCCTTTTCGGTCACGTGCGGTCCAAGCAGAACCTTAAATACGCGCTCCTGGTTCATGCCAGCTTCTCCTCGAATTTACGCAGGGCGGAGACGGTGACCAGAACCTTATCAAAGGCAACTAGGCTCACCGGGTCAGCTGCAGCGACATCCACCACATCGACGTGGGGAAGGTTGCGTGCGGCCAAATAGAGCTTCTCGTCTAGTTCTTCAGTGACGATCAACACTTTCTCAATGTTGAGCTCTTTCAGCTTGGCAGCTACCTGCTTGGTCTTCGGCGCTTCAACGCTGAACTCTTCAACAACGACTAGGCGTTCTTGACGTACCAGCTCAGACAGGATGGAACGCATCGCCGCACGGTACATTTTGCGGTTAACTTTCTGGCTGTGGTCCTGGGGACGGGCCGCGAAAGTTACGCCGCCGCTGCGCCATAACGGAGAGCGAATAGTACCGGCACGTGCACGACCGGTACCCTTCTGACGCCACGGTTTCTTACCACCACCACGTACGTCGGAACGGTTCTTTTGAGCGCGAGTACCTTGACGGCCACCAGCCAAATAGGCGGTTACCACCTGGTGAACCAGCGCTTCGTTGAATTCTTTGCCAAAAGTGGCGTCGGCTACTTCAACGGTACCCGTGCCTGCAGCAAGATTCAGATTCATTGGTAATTATCCCCTTCAGCCAGCTTTCACGGCGCTGCGAACGATAACATCGCTACCGGTCGCGCCCGGAACAGCACCTTTGATCAGCAGCAGGTTACGCTCGGCGTCGACACGGACGATCTCAAGGCTCTGTACGGTGCAACGGGCATTACCCATTTGACCGGCCATTTTTTTGCCTTTGAATACACGACCCGGGGTCTGACACATGCCGATAGAACCCGGCGCGCGGTGCGACAGGGAGTTACCATGCGTGTTGTCTTGGGTACGGAAATTCCAGCGCTTAACAGCACCCTGGAAGCCTTTACCCTTAGAGGTGCCAGTCACGTCGATCATTTGACCAGCTTCGAAGAGGGATACGGTGAGTTCGCCACCCACTTCTGGAGCTTCTTCACCTTCTGCAAGGCGGAATTCCATCAGTGAACGACCAGCCTCAACACCCGCCTTGGCAAACTGACCAGCTTGCGCTTTGGTGAGGTGTTTGGCTTTACGAGAACCTGTAGTGACCTGAACCGCTGCGTAACCGTCAGACTCGAGGGTCTTAACGCGTGTTACACGGTTAGGATCAACTTCAATAACGGTCACGGGCACGGAAGCGCCATCTTCGGTAAAGACACGGGTCATCCCGGCTTTTTTACCGACTAAACCGATAGTCATACTCAGTCTCCTATAGTGTACGGGGCTATCACCCGCTATGGCTGCCCTTTCCAGAGCATTCCACTAGCACATTGTGTGGCGCCTCACGGCGCGGCGGCTGCTGCTCACCCTGAAAATAAATTAATGAGCGCTGGGCCGCGAAGTGTCTAGTGTAATTAGTCGAGCTTGATTTGCACGTCTACGCCAGCGGCGAGATCGAGCTTCATCAACGCATCAACAGTTTTCTCAGTTGGCTCAACAATGTCGAGCACACGCTTGTGAGTACGAATCTCATACTGATCACGCGCATCTTTGTTGACGTGCGGTGAAATCAGAATGGTATAGCGCTCGCGGTTGGTCGGCAGCGGGATCGGTCCACGAACCTGAGCACCAGTACGCTTAGCGGTTTCAACAATCTCCGCAGTAGACTGGTCAATCAGGCGATGGTCGAACGCTTTCAACCGAATGCGAATCTTTTGGTTCTGCATTTGCCCTAAACTCCAATGGATGTCGACGGCGCGAGCCGTCTACCCACGCATTCAAAGGATGCGCATTATAGGCACGCCAAAAGCCCATGTCAAACATTTGCTATTGGTGCGCAGAAAAGGGGGCTCACAAGAGCCCCCTTGATCAATCAAGCAAACTGCTTACTTGACAATCTTGGCCACAACGCCAGCACCAACGGTACGACCACCTTCGCGAATAGCGAAGCGCAGACCGTCGTCCATAGCGATCGGAGCGATCAGGGTAACAACCATCTTAACGTTGTCGCCCGGCATTACCATTTCAACGCCTTCTGGCAGTTCACAAGTACCGGTTACATCAGTGGTACGGAAGTAGAACTGCGGACGGTAGCCCTTGAAGAAAGGCGTGTGACGACCACCTTCTTCTTTGGACAGCACGTATACTTCAGCTTCGAAGGTAGTGTGCGGGTTGATGGTGCCCGGCTTAGCCAGAACCTGGCCACGCTCGACGTCATCACGCTTAGTACCACGCAGCAGGGCGCCAACGTTCTCACCTGCACGACCTTCGTCGAGCAGCTTACGGAACATTTCAACACCGGTAACGATGGTTTTAGTGGTGTCGCGGATACCCACGATTTCCACTTCTTCGCCCGCTTTTACGATACCGCGCTCTACACGACCGGTAACAACAGTACCGCGGCCAGAGATAGAGAACACGTCTTCGATCGGCATCAGGAACGGCTGGTCGATAGCACGCTCCGGCTCAGGGATGTACTCATCCAGAGCTTTGATCAGATTCGCAACAGCAGTAGTACCCATGCCGTTCTCATCTTCACCGTTCAGCGCCATCAGCGCAGAACCAGTGATGATCGGCGTGTCGTCACCCGGGAAGTCGTACTCGTCGAGAAGCTCGCGAACTTCCATCTCGACCAGCTCAAGCAGTTCTTCGTCATCGACCATGTCCGCTTTGTTCAGGAACACAACGATGTAAGGAACGCCAACCTGGCGAGAAAGCAGGATGTGCTCACGCGTCTGCGGCATGGGGCCGTCTGCGGCAGAACATACCAGAATTGCGCCATCCATCTGGGCAGCACCGGTAATCATGTTCTTGACGTAGTCAGCGTGTCCTGGGCAGTCAACGTGCGCGTAGTGACGCTCTTCAGACTGGTACTCAACGTGTGACGTAGCGATGGTGATACCGCGCTCGCGCTCTTCAGGAGCGTTATCGATGGTATCAAATTCACGCCAGTCGCCGCCGAAAACCTCAGCAGACACGCGGGTCAGGGCCGCTGTCAGAGTCGTTTTACCGTGGTCGACGTGACCGATGGTGCCGACGTTGACGTGCGGTTTGGAACGTTCAAATTTTTCCTTAGCCACTGCTATAACCTCTTTACGTTAGCTAACGGTTAACCGTTTTGATTGATGACGGCTTCAACGACGCTGGAGGGCGCCTCCTCGTACTTCGCGAACTCCATAGAGTAGCTCGCGCGGCCCTGGGTTTGTGAGCGCAGATCGGTTGCGTAACCGAACATCTCACCCAGTGGCACCGTTGCACGAATGACTTTACCAGAAGAGGAGTCATCCATGCCCTGCACCAGACCGCGACGACGGCTCAGGTCGCCCATGACGTCACCCATAAACTCTTCGGGGGTCACGATTTCGACCTTCATCACCGGCTCCAGCAGCACGGCCTTGGCCTTCCTGGCACCTTCTTTCACTGCCATAGAAGAAGCAATCTTGAACGCAGTCTCGTTAGAGTCCACGTCATGGAAGGAGCCATCAAACAGCGTTACTTTAACGTCAATCATCGGGTAACCCGCGATGACACCGTTTTTCAGCTGCTCATAGGCACCCTTCTCAACCGCAGGTACGTATTCCTTGGGAACTGCACCACCCACGATTTCAGAGTTGAACTTGAAGAAAATCTCGCCTTCGCCTTCACCCTTTTCTGCTGCTACCAGCGGCTCAATACGCAGCCAGACGTGACCATACTGACCACGACCACCCGACTGACGTACGAACTTACCTTCCTGCTCGACGCTACCGCGAATCGTTTCACGATAGGCGACCTGAGGCTTACCGATGTTTGCTTCAACCTTGAACTCGCGACGCATACGGTCAACGATAATGTCCAGGTGCAGCTCACCCATACCAGAGATGATGGTCTGGCCAGTCTCTTCGTCGGTTTTAACCTGGAACGAGGGATCTTCCTGGGCCAATTTACCCAGTGCAACACCCATCTTTTCCTGATCAGCTTTCGACTTCGGCTCTACAGCTACCGAGATAACCGGATCCGGGAACTCCATGCGCTCGAGAACAATTTTGTTATCGATGTCGCACAGGGTGTCACCCGTGGTGACGTCTTTCAGACCGATACACGCCGCGATATCACCTGCCAAAATCTCTTTAATTTCTTCGCGTGAGTTAGCGTGCATCTGAACGATACGACCAACACGCTCTTTCTTCTGCTTAACGGAGTTATAAACACCGTCACCAGATTTTAGAACGCCCGAATAAACACGGATAAAGGTCAAGGTACCAACGAAGGGATCGGTAGCGATTTTAAACGCCAACGCCGCAAACGGAGCACTGTCATCAGCTTCACGAGTCGCTACGGTACCGTCTTTATCGTCAAGCTCACCCTCGATCGCCTTAACTTCAGTCGGCGAAGGCATGTATTCGATAATGCCATCAAGCACCGCCTGAACACCTTTGTTCTTAAATGCAGAACCACAGGTAACCAGAACAATGTCGTTCGCTAACGTACGCGCACGAAGACCGGCCTTGATTTCCTCAGTCGACAGCTCACCGCCTTCCAAGTACTTGTCCATCAGCTCTTCAGAGCCTTCGGCAGCGGCTTCGATCATTTGCTCACGATAAGTTTCAGCAGTCTCTTGCAGCTCAGCCGGAATATCAACAAGCTCATACGCCATGCCCAGACTCGCCTCATCCCACAGGATGGCTTTCATCTGGATCAAGTCGATCACGCCTTTGAAATCTTCCTCTGTGCCCCAGTTGATCTGGATCGGCACAGCGTTAGCTCCCAAGCGCTCTTTAAGCTGGTCAACCACCATAAAGAAGTCAGCGCCGGTACGATCCATCTTATTGACGAAAACCATACGCGGAACTTCATACTTATTGGCCTGACGCCAAACGGTTTCGGTCTGCGGCTGAACACCGGAAGAGCCACACAGCACAACGACGGCACCATCAAGGACACGCAGAGAACGCTCAACTTCGATAGTGAAGTCAACGTGCCCAGGCGTATCAATGATATTGATACGATGTTCGTCAAACTGCTTATTCATACCTTGCCAGAAGGTGGTAACAGCAGCAGAGGTGATAGTAATACCACGCTCCTGCTCTTGTTCCATCCAGTCTGTCGTCGCAGCACCGTCATGTACCTCACCCACTTTATGGGAAAGGCCGGTATAGAACAGTACGCGCTCTGTTGTCGTGGTTTTACCCGCGTCAACGTGTGCAACAATACCAATATTGCGATAACGATTAAGTGGAGTCTTGCGTGCCACGGTGAAGCTCCCGTTAGTTGGCGATGCTCGTTAATTCATCAATGTTCATTTTACGTATGCCACTGCCGCCATCGACAACGATAGCGGCGGCGTGTTGCAACACGGCGAAAAAAATCTTTAACGCAGCACAACCAGTAAAAAGCAACACTGACTTAGAAACGCCGAGTTTAGAAACGATAGTGAGAGAAGGCCTTGTTGGCTTCTGCCATACGGTGCACATCTTCACGCTTCTTAACGGCCGAGCCTTTGCCTTCAGCGGCATCCAGCATTTCACCTGCCAGGCGCTGAACCATCGTTTTTTCACCGCGGCGACGCGCAGCATCCACCAACCAGCGCATTGCTAGGGCTTGGCGACGCGAAGGACGAACTTCGACCGGCACCTGATAGGTCGCACCACCAACGCGGCGCGACTTTACTTCGACCATCGGCTGGATGGTTTCCAGCGCTTTGTCGAAGATTTCCAGCGGCTCTTCATTACTACGCTCGGCAACCTTGTCCAACGCACCGTAGACGATGCGCTCAGCTATGGACTTCTTGCCGCTGACCATCAGGTGGTTCATGAACTTCGCCAGACGCTCACTTCCGAACTTAGGATCCGGCAGGATTTCGCGTTTAGCTACAACTCTTCTTCTAGGCATGATAAGCCCTCAATTAAGGATCCTTCAGGTAAACTCGGGACCAGTTGCGCTAATAGCGCCGCCCGACCTTACTCTTATCAGACCGTCATATTCGTATTAAGGTAACAACGCCAGCGCCTTAAGACGCTGGAACAAGACGCCTTAGGACTTCGGACGCTTGGTACCGTACTTAGAACGACCCTGCTTACGGTTCTGTACGCCAGACGTATCAAGGGCGCCACGAACGGTGTGATAACGCACACCTGGCAAATCCTTTACACGACCGCCGCGAATCAGAACAACAGAGTGCTCTTGCAGGTTGTGACCTTCACCACCGATGTAAGAAGACACTTCGAAACCGTTGGTAAGGCGCACACGGCAAACCTTACGCAGGGCCGAGTTCGGCTTCTTAGGGGTAGTAGTATAAACGCGCGTACATACGCCGCGCTTCTGCGGGCATGCCTGTAGCGCAGGTACGTCACTCTTAGTGACGGGGCGCTTGCGCGGCTTGCGCACTAGCTGATTAATCGTTGCCATGGTGTTTAGCTGACTCCAATGGTTGCCTGGCCTTTCAACAAATACGGGCAGCGGATGCGGGCGCACCCACCCCACTGTTAAAGGCTGCGCATTCTAAAGGCTGACCCTAGGTGACGTCAAGTCTTGCTGGCGGTTTAACCAGCAAGACTGAGCCATAAGGGCCAGCGACTCGTTGTTACTCGTTTTCCTTACCGTCGATTACAGCTCGTCGTCTGAATCAAGGGCGGTTAACTGAGCACCAAGCTCCTGCTCAACTTCGGTAGCCGATGGGTTGAACAGACGCTCAACGTCTTCGCGCTTGCGACGACGCTCTGCGTGGTGAGTCAGACCGGTACCTGCCGGAATCAGACGTCCAACCACCACGTTTTCTTTCAGGCCGCGCAGATAGTCGCGCTTGCCGGTCACCGCTGCTTCGGTCAATACGCGTGTCGTTTCCTGGAACGACGCCGCCGAAATGAACGACTCAGTGGCCAAGCTGGCCTTGGTAATACCCAGCAACAAACGCTGATACTTGGCTGGGAATTTATTCTCTTTTTCAAGCCGCGCGTTCTGCTCAAGCACACGCACAAGCTCCGCCTGATCGCCGGTAATGAAGTCAGAGTCACCCGAGTCGGTGATCTCCACCTTACGCAGCATCTGGCGTACGATAACCTCAATATGCTTATCGTTGATGCCTACACCCTGCAGACGATAAACGTCCTGAACTTCGGCGGTGATGTACTTGGCCAACTCCGCCACGCCCAACAAACGCAGGATATCGTGAGGATTGCTTGGACCATCCGAAATCACTTCACCCTTTTCGACGGCTTCACCTTCGAAGACAGCAATCTGACGCCATTTCGGGATCAGCGCTTCAAACGGGTCGCCAGACTCCGGCGTGATCGTCAAACGACGTTTACCCTTGGTCTCTTTGCCGAAGCTGATAACACCACTGATTTCAGCCAGGATGGCAGACTCTTTCGGCTTACGTGCTTCAAACAAGTCAGCAACCCGCGGCAGACCACCGGTGATGTCTTTGTTACCCGAGGCCTCTACTGGGATACGCGCAACAACTTCACCCACACCGATCGTGGCACCATCATCTGCTGAAATAATGGAGTTACCTGGTAACAGGTACTGTACCGGGGTGTTAGAGCCTGAGACTGAGACGTACTCACCAGAGGCATCTTGCAACATGACCATCGGGCGCTTATCGCGTCCTGCCATCGGGCGTGCTGCCGACTCAATCACCTCAATAGAAGACAAGCCCGTCATCTCATCGACGGTACGGTGCATGGTGACACCTTCGTCAAGATCGATGAATTGCGCTTTACCTTCTACTTCAGCGATAACGGGGTGAGTGTGCGGATCCCACTTCGCAACAATCGCGCCACCATCAACCACGTCGCCATCACGTACGGAAAGCTCGGCACCGTAGGGCAGCTTGTAGTACTCACGCTCACGACCATGATCATCAGCTACCGCCAGGGCGCTGGAACGGGATACCACTACCAATTTACCGTCAGCACGCTCTACATGCTTGATGTTGTGCAGGCGCACTTTACCGCCATGCTTGACCTGAACACTGTCCACTGCCGATGAGCGCGAGGCCGCACCACCGATGTGGAAGGTACGCATGGTCAGCTGGGTACCCGGCTCACCGATAGACTGAGCAGCGATAACGCCGACAGATTCACCGATATTCACCTGGTGGCCACGGGCCAAGTCACGACCATAACAGGATGAACAAACACCGTGAGCCGTGTCACAAGTAATGGTCGAGCGTACAATGATCTCGTCCACACCCATGGTATCCAGCTCTGCACACCATTTCTCATCTAGCAGGGTGCCACGCGGGATCAGAACTTCATCCGTGCCTGGATCTACCACATCCTGAGCAACAACACGGCCAAGTACGCGCTGGGACAGCGGTACAATAATGTCGCCACCCTCGATAATCGGATGCAGCGTCAAGCCGTTTTCGGTGCCACAGTCGGTCTCTGTGATGACCAAGTCCTGAGCAACGTCAACCAGACGACGAGTCAGGTAACCAGAGTTAGCCGTTTTCAGGGCCGTATCCGCCAGACCTTTACGGGCACCGTGGGTCGAGATGAAGTACTGAAGTACGTTCAGACCTTCACGGAAGTTGGCAACGATCGGCGTTTCGATGATCGAGCCATCCGGCTTAGCCATCAGACCACGCATACCTGCCAGCTGACGAATCTGAGCGGCAGAACCACGCGCCCCGGAGTCCGCCATGATGAAGACGCTATTGAACGAGTCTTGCTCGACTTCGTTACCTTCGCGGTCGACAACGGTCTCTTTAGAGATACCCACCATCATCGCTTTGGCGACTTTATCGTTGGCCTTCGACCAGATATCGATAACCTTGTTGTACTTCTCACCGGCAGTTACCAGGCCAGAAGAGAACTGGTCTTCGATCTCTTTCACTTCTGCTTCCGCAGCGTCAACAATCTCGGTTTTCGCGTCAGGAATAACGAAGTCGTTAACCCCGATCGATGCACCCGACCATGTTGCCAAACGGAAACCGGTATACATCAGCTGATCAGCAAAGATAACCGTGGGCTTCAGGCCAGCACGACGGTATACCTCGTTGATCAGGCTGGAGATCGCCTTCTTCTTCATCGGCTGGTCGATTAGCGAGAACGGCACGCCTTCGGGCAGAATGCGGAACAGTAGCGCACGACCAACTGTGGTGTCGTAGATGCGACGGTGGAAGCTGCGCTCGCCGCTCTCTTCTTCGACATCCACTTCGTCCAGACGAACTTTCACACGGGCATGTAACGACACCGATTGGGTACCGAAAGCACGCTCTACCTCGTTGAGGTCAGAGAACACCATGCCCTCGCCTTTGGCGTTGATCTTTTCGCGGGTCATGTAATACAGACCCAGAACAACGTCTTGGGACGGCACGATAATCGGCTCGCCGTTGGCTGGCGACAGTACGTTATTGGTGGCCATCATCAGCGCACGCGCTTCAAGCTGGGCTTCCAGGGTCAGCGGTACGTGTACCGCCATCTGGTCACCGTCGAAGTCGGCGTTGTAGGCGGCACACACCAGCGGGTGCAGCTGGATCGCCTTACCTTCGATCAACAGCGGCTCAAACGCTTGAATACCAAGGCGGTGAAGCGTCGGCGCACGGTTAAGCAGTACCGGATGTTCGCGGATAACATCAGCAAGGATGTCCCACACCTCCGGCAGTTCGCGCTCAACCATTTTCTTCGCCGCTTTAATCGTAGACGCGTAGCCTAACGACTGCAGCTTGGAGTAGATAAACGGCTTGAACAGCTCAAGCGCCATTTTCTTCGGCAAACCACACTGGTGTAGACGCAGGGTCGGACCAACGGTGATAACCGAGCGGCCTGAGTAGTCAACGCGCTTACCTAGCAAGTTCTGACGGAAACGACCTTGCTTACCCTTGATCATGTCGGCAAGGGATTTCAGGGGACGCTTGTTAGAGCCTGTGATAGCACGGCCACGACGACCGTTATCGAGCAGCGCATCAACCGCCTCTTGCAGCATACGCTTCTCGTTGCGCACGATAATGTCCGGCGCATTGAGGTCGAGCAGACGCTTCAAGCGGTTGTTACGGTTAATGACACGACGGTAAAGGTCGTTCAAATCTGAGGTCGCGAAGCGGCCACCGTCTAGCGGTACCAACGGACGGAGATCCGGTGGCAGCACAGGCAGCACTTCCATGACCATCCACGCCGGCGCATTGCCGGAGTGGTAGAACGCTTCCAGCAGCTTGAGGCGCTTAGAAAGCTTCTTGATCTTGGTCTCAGAGTTGGTCTGCGGAATTTCTTCACGCAGATGATTAATCTCTTCTTCCAGATCGATATCTTTCAGCAGTTCTTGGACAGCTTCAGCACCCATGCGGGCATCGAAGTCATCGCCGAACTCTTCTAGCGCTTCAAAATACTGTTCGTCGTTGAGTAGCTGACCACGCTCCAGCGTGGTCATACCGGGATCGATAACGACAAAGCTCTCGAAGTACAGCACACGCTCGATATCACGCAGGGTCATATCGAGGAACATGCCAATACGCGACGGCAGCGACTTCAAAAACCAAATGTGAGCAACCGGCGACGCCAGTTCGATGTGACCCATGCGCTCACGGCGCACGGCAGCCTTGGTGACTTCGACGCCACACTTCTCACAAATAATGCCGCGGTGCTTCATGCGCTTATACTTGCCGCACAAGCACTCGTAGTCTTTGACCGGGCCGAAAATCTTGGCGCAGAACAGACCATCCCGCTCCGGCTTAAAGGTACGGTAGTTGATGGTCTCAGGCTTCTTCACCTCGCCGAACGACCAGGAGCGAATCATGTCCGGCGACGCCAGGGTAATCTTGATCGCGTCAAACTCTTCGGACTGAGATTGCGATTTGAGTACTTTCACCAAATCTTTCATGGGACGGCTCCTAGCTCTCTAACTCGATATCGATGCCCAGCGAGCGGATTTCCTTCACGAGTACATTGAAGGATTCCGGCATGCCTGCCTGCATGGTGTGGTCGCCATCCACGATGTTTTTATACATCTTGGTGCGACCTTCGACGTCATCCGACTTGACGGTGAGCATCTCTTGCAGCGTATACGCGGCACCGTAAGCTTCCAGCGCCCACACTTCCATCTCACCAAAACGCTGACCACCGAACTGCGCCTTACCACCCAGCGGCTGCTGAGTCACAAGCGAGTAAGAACCAGTAGAACGCGCGTGCATCTTATCGTCTACCAAGTGGTTCAGCTTGAGCATGTACATGTAGCCGACGGTAACTGGGCGGTCAAACGATTCGCCAGTACGACCATCATACAGCGTCATTTGGCCAGACTCAGGGATGTCAGCCAGCTTCAGCAGGTGTTTGATTTCGTGCTCTTTAGCACCATCAAATACCGGCGTTGCCATGGGTACACCGCCCTTGAGATTTTTCGCCAGCGCGATGATCTCTTCATCACTCAGCGAATCAATGTCTTCGACACGGGTACCTGGCGTGTTGTATATCTGACCCAGGAAGTCGCGAATTTCAGCAATCTGCTGGCCACGGGCGTCACGCAGCATGGCATCGATCTTCATGCCTAAGCCACGCGCAGCCATCCCCAGGTGGGTTTCCAAGATCTGACCAACGTTCATGCGCGACGGAACGCCCAGCGGGTTCAGCACCACATCAACCGGCTCGCCCTTCTCGTCGAACGGCATATCTTCGATGGGCATGATCGCCGAGATAACACCTTTGTTACCGTGACGGCCTGCCATCTTGTCGCCTGGCTGAATACGACGCTTGACCGCCATGTAAACTTTGACGATTTTGAGAACGCCCGGCGCGAGATCGTCGCCCTGGGTCAACTTGCGCTTCTTATCTTCAAAGCGCTCGTCCATCTCTTTACGGCGGTTCTCTAACTGCTCATCCGCCTGGGCCAGCAATTCGTTAAAGGCCTCATCCTGCATGCGCAGTTTGAACCACTGCTGGCGCGGCAACTCGTCCAGATATGCCTCGTCGAGCACGTCGCCTTTCGTCAGCTGCGGGCCACCGTTAACCGCCTGCCCTTCCAGGGTACGCTTCAGACGCTCAAAAGTAGCGTCTTCAGCAATCCGGTAGGTTTCCTGAAGGTCTTTACGCACCTCGTCCAACTGCATCTGCTCGATGGCGAGAGCGCGGGTATCTTTTTCAACGCCGTCACGGGTAAATACCTGAACGTCGATAACCGTGCCTTTCATACCGGTCGGCGCGCGCAGCGAGGTGTCTTTAACGTCAGACGCCTTTTCACCGAAAATCGCACGAAGCAGCTTCTCTTCCGGCGTCAGCTGGGTTTCACCTTTCGGCGTTACCTTACCGACCAGAATATCGCCAGGGCCAACCTCGGCACCGATATAGACAACGCCTGACTCATCCAATTTGCCCAGCGCAGATTCGCCAACGTTGGGAATATCGGCAGTAATCTCTTCCGGCCCCAACTTGGTGTCGCGAGACACACAGGTCAGCTCTTGGATATGAATCGTGGTGAAGCGGTCTTCTTGTACCACCCGCTCAGACAGCAGGATGGAGTCCTCGAAGTTGTAACCATTCCAGGGCATGAACGCGATGCGCATGTTCTGGCCCAGTGCCAGATCACCCATATCAACAGATGGGCCGTCGGCAAGAATGTCGCCACGGGCTACGTTGTCACCAGGACGCACGATGGGGCGCTGGTTCATACAGGTGTTCTGGTTTGAACGGGTGTACTTGGTCAGGTTGTAGATATCAACACCAGCTTCACCGCCGATGATTTCATCTTCATGTACCCGCACCACCACACGACGTGCGTCAACAGAGTCGATCACACCACCACGACGAGCCACGGCGCACACACCGGAGTCACGAGCAACGAAGCGCTCCATACCGGTACCCACCAGCGGCTTGTCAGCGCGCAAGGTTGGTACGGCCTGACGCTGCATGTTCGCACCCATCAAGGCGCGGTTAGCATCATCGTGCTCAAGGAACGGAATCAATGCGGCCGCTACTGAAACAACCTGGCGCGGAGACACGTCCATCAAGGTGACCTGCTCAGGACGCATAAACGTGGTTTCACCACGGTGACGCACCTGAACCAAGTCATCGCTCAGCTTGTTGGATTCATCAACAGCTGCCGACGCCTGGGCAATAACGAAGTCACCCTCCTCGATCGCCGACAGGTGGACGATATCGTCGGTCACCTGGCCAGCGTTCACCTTACGGTAAGGCGTTTCGAGGAAGCCGTAGCTGTTGGTATGGCTGTACGTCGCCAAAGAGTTGATCAGGCCGATGTTCGGGCCTTCCGGCGTTTCGATTGGGCACAGACGGCCATAGTGCGTGGCGTGTACGTCGCGCACTTCGAAGCCAGCACGCTCACGGGTCAAACCACCTGGGCCGAGTGCAGACACACGACGCTTGTGGGTAACCTCAGAAAGCGGGTTATTCTGATCCATGAACTGGGATAGCTGGCTGGAACCGAAGAACTCTTTCACCGCTGCCGCAACCGGCTTGGCGTTGATCAAGTCTTGGGGCATCAGACCTTCACTTTCCGCCATGGAAAGGCGCTCTTTCACCGCACGCTCTACACGCACCAAGCCCACGCGGAACTGGTTTTCAGCCATTTCGCCTACACAGCGAATACGACGGTTGCCCAGGTGATCGATATCGTCAACGTCGCCGAAGCCGTTACGGATATTGATCAACTCGCGCAGTACATCAAGGATGTCTTTGCGATCCAGAACGCCAGACCCTGTGTCAGTATCGCGACGCAGACGACGGTTGAACTTCATCCGACCGACGCCCGACAGGTCGTAGCGGTCTTCACTGAAGAACAAGTTGTTAAACAGCGTCTCGGCAGCATCCTTAGTGGGTGGCTCGCCAGGACGCATCATGCGATAAATTTCCACCAGCGCCTCAAGCGCAGACGCCGTGGTATCCAACTTCAGCGTATCGGAAATAAACGAACCGCAATCGAGGTCGTTGGTGTAAAGCGTTTCAATGTCAGTGATCCCACCTTGTGCCATGCGCTCTAGCAACTCGGGTGTGATTTCACTGTTACACGGACAGATCAGCTCACCTGTTTTGGTGTCAATCTGATCTTTTGCCAGCGTTTTGCCAAATAGGTATTCCATTGGCACTTCCAGACGCTCAAGGCCTGCTTTCTCAAGCTGACGAATATGCTTCTGGGTAATACGACGCCCTTCCTCAACAATAATACCGCCCTCGCCATCTTTGATGTCGAAGGTGGCAGTCTCACCACGCAGGCGTGACGGCACGAGCTCCACTGAGAAGCCCGACTTATCAATGTGGAACTTGCTGGTTTCGAAGAACTCTTCAAGAATCTCTTCGGTGCTCATTCCCAAGGCACGCATCAGTACCGACGCAGGCAGTTTCCGGCGACGGTCGATACGTACAAAGACGTTGTCTTTGGGATCGAATTCGAAGTCCAGCCAGGAGCCACGGTAAGGAATCACTCGTGCAGAGTAGAGCAGCTTACCAGAGGAGTGACTCTTGCCTTTATCGTGGTCAAAGAACACACCAGGCGAGCGATGGAGCTGGGAAACGATAACCCGCTCAGTACCATTGATAACAAAGGTACCGTTCTCGGTCATCAGGGGGATTTCCCCCATGTAAACTTCCTGCTCTTTAATATCCTTGATTGCCTTGTTCGACGAGTCGCGATCATAGATGATCAAGCGAACTTTGACGCGCAGCGGGGCGGAGTAGGTCACGCCACGCAGCTGACACTCCTTCACATCGAACGCCGGCGTGCCGAAACGGTAGCTGACATACTCCAATGCCGCATTGCCGGAGAAGCTCTCGATCGGAAACACGGACTTAAACGCCGCGTGCAGGCCAACCTCGTGGCGCTCGTCGGGCGAACGATCCTGCTGGAGAAAGTCGTAGTAGGAATCAAGCTGGATGGCCAGCAAGTAAGGCACATCCATCACTTGGGGCAGTTTGCCGAAATCCTTGCGGATGCGTTTTTTCTCAGTATATGAGTAAGCCATCTGTATTCCCCAGCTTGTTCACCATGGGTGACCGATGCGTGGTCATCTGCCCCGCGGGCGTTTCAGACGCAGACAGCAAGCTCCTAAATCGGTAGCTCGCCGTCAAAAATCTTGATAGATAACAGTGTTACAGTAGTGCTGCGAGCGCTTCGCTATCATTCACTGTCACTCGCGCTTCACAACTTACGCTTCACAACTTACGCTTCACAACAACGGTCTTACTGTTTTGCTGCTTTTTACCGCAGCCTTTCTGCTGTAGCGCTGCAGGACAGCATGATACAACAGAAAAAGGCCGGCAGCGGGATAAGCCCGCCGCCAGCCGTGGAAGCTTACGCAGCGCGTAAAGCCATCAGCACAAGGATTACTTGAGCTCGACGCTTGCGCCCGCTTCTTCCAGCTTGGTTTTAGCTGCTTCAGCGTCTTCTTTAGACATTGCTTCTTTGATGGTAGCCGGCGCGCCGTCAACCGCACCCTTGGCTTCTTTCAGGCCAAGACCGGTGATTTCGCGAACTGCTTTGATGACGTTAACTTTCTTGTCACCAGCAGAAGTCAGTACCAGATCAAATTCAGTCTGCTCTTCAGCAGCTGCTTCGCCGCCTGCAGCCGGACCAGCCATAACGGCTGCTGCTGCAGATACGCCGAACTTCTCTTCCATCGCTTCGATCAGCTCGACAACTTCCATTACGGACATGTCGGCTACAGCATTGATGATATCGTCTTTGGTCAGTGCCATTGTCTCATTCCTAACTTTGCGGGAGCCTCGGTTTACCGAGTGCTCAGGATTCATTGCATGGTTCGAGCAGCGCCCTGCTTATGCAGCGCAGACTGCTTGCAAAAAGACCTGCTTATGCAGCTTCTTCTTGCTTCTGGTCGCGCAGAGCGGCCAGTGTACGAACCAGCTTGCCAGCGGAGGCTTCTTTCATTACCGACATCAACTTGGCAATTGCTTCGTCGTAAGTCGGTAGGGTTGCTAGACGATCGATGTCAGCAGCCGGAATCAGCTCACCTTCGTAGGCCAGCGCCTTCACTTCGAAGTTCTGATCTTGCTTCGCGAACTCTTTGAACAAACGAGCGGCAGCGCCCGGATGCTCGGTAGAGAAAGCCAGCAGAGTAGGACCAACAAAGCTCTCGTTCAGGCACTCCCACTGAGTACCTTCGAGGGCGCGGCGCGCCAGGGTGTTGCGAACAACACGCAGCTGGACGCCATTCTCGCGCGCTTGCTTGCGCAGGTCGGTCATCTTACCGACTGTAACGCCGCGAGAATCGGCAACTACGACGGAGAGTGCGCCCTTGGCCGCTTCACTGACCTCGGCAACAATCGCTTTCTTGCCTTCAAGTGCTAGTGGCACAGTGATCACTCCTTCGTGCCGGAACCCACAACAGGCTCCGGTGGTTACCATCTCTTCCAGGCTGTAAACAACGGCACCGGAAGCCTTAGGGGATGGTGCTCACCAGAAAGCGGTTTAGCTAAAAAGCCTTAACCAGCTGGCGGCCACACCATCTGCGCAGGCGCTTTAGGGCGATTAAGCCGCACTCTCAAACAAACAAGGCGCGGCACCTGCGGTCTTTGACGGTGCCCTGCTTGGCGAATGCTTCAACAGGGGACCGCAAAGTTCTTGCTCGGTTCTTACTTAAACGCTTATGACTACCTGCTTATACCAACGCAGAGTGGTCGATAGTCAAGCCTGGACCCATGGTGGTGGACAGGGTGACTTTCTTAAAGTAGATACCTTTAGAAGAGCTCGGCTTGAGCCTCTTAAGGTCAGCAACCAGTGCTTCCAGGTTACCCTGAACAGCGGATGCTTCAAAATCAGCTTTACCCAGCGTTGTATGGATAATGCCGTTCTTGTCGGTACGGAAACGAACCTGGCCTGCTTTGGCATTCTTAACCGCAGTCGCCACATCAGGCGTTACGGTGCCAACTTTCGGGTTCGGCATCAGGCCGCGTGGACCAAGAATCTGACCCAGCTGACCAACAACACGCATAGCGTCCGGCGAGGCGATCACGACGTCAAAATCCATTACGCCTTTCTTGACCTGCTCAGCCAGCTCTTCCATACCAACGATGTCAGCGCCTGCTTCTTTCGCAGCATCGGCGTTGGCACCCTGGGTGAAGACCGCTACGCGTACGTCTTTGCCAGTACCGTTAGGCATAACAGTAGCGCCACGTACAACTTGGTCAGATTTACGCGGATCAACACCAAGGTTAATCGCCACATCCAAGGACTCTTTGAATTTAACGGTAGACAGCTCAGCGAGCAGCGCAACCGCTTCTTCAAGAGAGTAAGCTTTGTTCGGGTCTACTTTCTCGCGAATAACTTTCGCACGCTTAGTTAGTTTAGCCATGATCAGAGACCCTCCACGTTTAGGCCCATGCTACGAGCACTGCCAGCGATGGTACGCACCGCGGCATCGAGATCAGAAGCCGTCATGTCTGGCTCTTTGGTTTTAGCGATCTCTTCGAGCTGCTCGCGCGTCACGGTACCCACTTTCTTCTTGTTCGGCTCACCAGAACCGGACTTGATGCCCGCTGCTTTTTTCAGCAGTACGGCAGCAGGCGGCGTCTTGGTGACGAACGTGAAGCTACGGTCAGAGTAGACAGTGATCACGACAGGCGTCGGCAGACCAGGCTCAATTTCTTGAGTCGCTGCGTTGAACGCCTTACAGAATTCCATGATATTCACGCCGTGCTGACCCAGCGCGGGGCCGACGGGCGGACTTGGGTTGGCTTTACCTGCAGCAACCTGCAGTTTGATGTAAGCCTGTACTTTCTTGGCCATGCTAAATACTCCAGTTGGGTGATAGCGCCTTACGGCTCCCCGGTACACATAAAGCAGCGCTAAACTGCCTCACATAATGCAAGGATGGCGTGCTACGCACACCACCCCGCCACGTATTTACCTTACTCTTTTTCCACCTGGGAGAACTCAAGCTCCACAGGCGTCGCACGCCCGAAGATCAGCACACTGACCTGCAAACGGCTCTTATCGTAATTCACTTCTTCAACCACGCCATTAAAGTCAGCGAACGGACCATCAACAACGCGAACCGATTGACCTGGTTCAAACATGGTTTTAGGCCGCGGCTTGTCGGTACCATCTTTCACACGGCGTAAAATGGCGTCCGCTTCACGCGAGGTAATTGCTGCTGGCTTCTCTTTTGTGCCGCCGATAAACCCCATTACGCGAGGTGTTTCATTGACAAGATGCCAAGTCTCATCGGCCATCTCCATCTCGACCAATACATAGCCGGGATAGAATTTGCGCTCACTCTTACGGCGCTTACCGTCACGCATCTCAACCACTTCTTCCGTCGGCACCAAGATTTCGCCAAAGCGATCTTCCATGCCGTACATCTTCACACGCTCGATAAGCGAGCGCATGACATGCTTTTCAAAGCCGGAATAAGCGTGGACGACGTACCAACGTTTGGACATGAAAGCTCCTAACCAATGACGCCGGACATCGCCCAGCCAAGAAGAGTATCAATCAACCACAGCATCAAACCCACCACCAACACTGCCACCAGCACAATCGCGGTGGTCTGAATGGTTTCGGGGCGAGTCGGCCATACAACGCGCTGAATCTCTTTCCTGGCGCTTACGGCAAGCTCTACTAAATCGCGACCTTTAGTGGTGGTCAGCGCGATCAAACCCGCAACCGCACACAACACCACCACACCTAACACGCGGTAGAGCAGGCCAATATCGGCGAAATAGGTATTACCAACGACGGCAACAGTAAGCAGCGCCACAACCACCGACCACTTGAGCCCGTCACGGCGCGACTGTTGCACCTCTGCGCCATGTTTTACGGAACTAGGCTTCATAAAAACGAGACTCCTAAGGGTGCAGCGAGCGACAAAGGAATTCTAGAAAAAGACATACCAACCTGGGGAAGGTTGGCAGGCCAGGAGGGAATCGAACCCCCAACCTGCGGTTTTGGAGACCGCTGCTCTGCCAATTGAGCTACTGGCCTGTATCGTCATATGCGTAAGCAAATACACCTACGCAACAGCGGGCGCCATGATAGCGGAGAATACCCCGCCTGACAACCCTACCCCTCACTTACCACCAAACCCGGCAAGTAAAGACAAAAAAAGCGAGCTTCGCTCGCCTTTCTCGCAATATGGAGCTCATGGACGGAATTGAACCGTCGACCTCACCCTTACCAAGGGTGTGCTCTACCCCTGAGCTACATGAGCCAAACACACAAAACTGGAGCGGGCGGCGGGAATCGAACCCGCACCATCAGCTTGGAAGGCTGAGGTTCTACCATTGAACTACGCCCGCCGAACTTGCCTAAAGAATGACAATCCGTTGCACGAGATACAGTAGCTAATGCCCGCTTACCGGCTTTTCATTCTCAAACAATGATTAAATCACTGCTCATTAAATCTGGTGGAGAGGGAAGGATTCGAACCTTCGAAGCTTTCGCGGCAGATTTACAGTCTGCTCCCTTTGGCCACTCGGGAACCTCTCCAGCTGTGGCGGCACATTATGCCAGCCTCCAACACGGTGTCAAGCTTATAAACTCTTTATTTATAGAAGCTTGTGCTTCGCCACTTCCACGTGGCTTACGTCTTGGAACGCGCTGCATTCTGTCAAAGCAACATTGAGAATGCAAGACCTGCGCGAATTTTTTCTAAGGACACAGGTTCTGGCACCCGTGGCGCACCGGACATTTTCCCAGCTCGCTCGGCAAAGGTTAGCGGGAAACTAGCTTCCAGGCCGCCGTACACCATATCCGGCCATACGGCATGGGGCACTTGCACCCCACGAGAAACCACCCTGGCATCGCCGCCCGTTAGCATCACTGGCAAAGCCACGCCCTGCTGGTCACACACCTCACTATAAATGCGATTAATCGCGCTGACCGCCGCCATATAGATACCGTGATTCACAGCATCTACCGTGCGCCTCCCCGGCTCTAACAAAGCATCTGATTCACTTTCCGGATCAATGGCTACGTTGCGAGTGCCAAGCTTAAGACTCTCTTTCATAAGACGCAGCCCAGGCACAATAAAGCCCCCAAGATGAACGCCGCCCGGCAGCACAAAGTCAATGGTAATGGCGCTACCACAATCCACGGCGCAGCAGCCTCCTGCCAACTGATAGCCTGCCAGCGCTCCCATCCAGCGATCTACACCTAATCGCCCGGGCTCTTCATACCCATTAACAACACCCAGCGCTTCGGGCGTAGAGCGTGCCACATATACCTGACGAACTTGGCGACGCAGCAAGGCAACGGTTTCCTCTAGCACGGCAGCTCTAGCAACGCTGGAAATACGCACAGCCTCTACGACATCTAGATCAGGAATATCTGCACCTGGCCGCCACTCTTCTCGTGTCCAAACGGCTCCCCGCGAACGTATTTCACTACTGTCGGCATCTTTTAGTCGCCATTTTGATAGCGTGTTGCCGATATCCAAATCCAAAATCATAGGCGCCTGCGTACGCTGATCTCACCGCCTGAGAGGCGTCGCGAGTGATCATTTTCAGTAACCCAAAGGTTACCACTCTCATCTACTTCTCCTGCCACCGCGTCGCTTGAGCGCTCCCCTTGGATAATACGAATCGGCAACCCTGCGTAAGCATGGCGATTATTCCACTCGTCTCGCCAGCGAACGAACCCTTCACTCTCGAAACCCGCTAGCATAACCAACAACCCAGACACCATATCAGCGGCTAACTGATTACGAGAGATCCCCGCCTTGGCATCGAACAGCGCCGCCACCGGCTGACCTATGCTGGCACGCAGGCTTTCAGGCAGCGATAGATTCATGCCGATACCGATAACCACTTCGCATGGGCCAGCAGCATCTCCTGTGACTTCAATCAAGATGCCTGCCAACTTACCAAGCTCATCGCCCTGCTCAGCCAGCAAAATATCGTTCGGCCACTTAAGCTTGGGGGCAACACCATACTGCTCCAGCACTTGGGCAACGACCACACCCACCGCAAGACTTAACCCCTCCAGGGCATTTACCCCAGATTCAAAACGCCAGCCAAGCGAGAGCATCAGACTTTGCCCCCAAGGGGTAGACCACACACGACCGCGACGACCTCGGCCTGCGGTTTGCAGCTCGGCAAAACATACCTCGCCATGCCCTGCACCCTGAGTAAAGCGCTCGCGTAGATACCCATTACTAGAGGGCAACTGGTCTTCTATGAAGAGTCTTGCTAGTAAATGACGGGCACTCGCAGGCAAACGCTCTACAATTTTTGCCCCATCAAGAGGCTCTAGCGGATAAGCAAGCCGATAGCCCCGACCTTTAACAGCAACCAACTCTACGCCCAACGCGTCTAGTTTTTTCAGCTGCTTCCATACGGCGGCCCGAGAAACGCCTAGCGCTTCGCCCAACTGTTCACCGGAATGAACCTCGCCGTCGCTTAACAAACGCATCAGGTTACCGATGGTCATGTGCTTGCCCTACCAAAAAAAACCAATCTTACCGGATATATAAAAGTGTCGGAAAGCACGGAAATTTCATTCTTATTTTAAGCGTCGAAGTCAACCCCAGTTTAAAGGGTCGCCTTTTTAGACTTTATGTCTACTATAAGGATCAGGCTATCAAGTAACATTTCATCGTCATGAAGCGCTTGGTTACGCCATTAATTTCGTATCTATTAACAATTAGGGAAAGCAGGATGTTAAATAAGAAAATACTTGCTACTGCAACACTTGCACTTACGATGAGCCTCACCGCCCAGGCTGACAGCCAATTTCCTTCTGGCCCACTGACACTGGTGGTCGGTTTTGCACCAGGCGGCAGCACAGACATTCAGGCACGGGTACTTGCTAATGTCCTAGCCGATAACCTTGGCCAGCCTGTGAATGTCGTTAATCAACCCGGTGCCGGAGGAGCAGTTTCCCTAGCGCGTTTAATGCATAACCAGGATGAAGGCCATACCTTTGTCTATGCGGGCACTAACGGCACGCTTACCTTTGCTCCCCATGCCCATGATACGAACTTTACGCTAGACGACTTCCGCTACGTTGCCAGTATTACGACCGTGCAACACGCCCTGGTAACCGGCGAAAACCGCCCCTTCGGCGATAGCTGGGAAGACTTGATCGAGTATGCTCGAGAAAACCCCGGCACCAGCTACGCCACCCAGCATGCACTGGACAGGCTCGTCATCGAGTACATTATGGAGCAAGAAGGACTTGATCTGCGCATTGTCCCAACGGCTGGCGGCGGCGGCATGGCCCCCCTGATCCTTTCAGGTGACGTTGACTTCGCCTACAGTGGCGGCACACACTCTGGCTATGCAGATACAGGCGAAATGCCCGTCCTTCTGAGCATGGACGGCGAACGCTTATTCGCCTACCCCGATGCCCCCACCGTTATGGAAGCTGGCTATGACATTGATACGTCAGACTTTCGTGTCGTAGTGGTTCCCAAAAACACACCTGATAGCCATGTCGAACGACTCGCCGAAGCACTCGAAGCGGCAACCCAAGATGAACGCTTTATCGAAATTACCGAAGAACGGATACTGATGCCCGTGCATTTCCGCGGCGAAGAGCAGGCAACCGAAATGCTTTACTCGCAGTCAGAAAACTACCGCGAACTGCTAGAACGCATGGGTGGCGTACCGTCTGACGACTAACCCAACGAACTGCATATAGGTTGATAAAGCGCCCTCGAATTTCACAATCCAGAGGGCGCTATGTATTTGTTATGCTTATATTATGCTGATAAAAAACGCTAACTACATTTCGAACATGCAAAGAAACTATCCCGCCAGCAGCTTAGTAGGTACAATGCTCGCCCATTTTCCCTAACCGCGCCTAGGGACTCCAGAAAATGTATCCATAGGTGCCAATCTAATCGATAGAGCTTACCTATGAGCACCACCCCTTCAATTGATAATCTTCGCAACATTGCCATCATCGCTCACGTTGACCATGGCAAAACCACCCTGGTAGACAAACTGTTGAGCCAGTCTGGCACGCTTGACCGTAAGGCCGAAGGTCAAGAGCGCGTGATGGACTCCAACGACCAGGAAAAAGAGCGTGGCATTACCATTCTGGCCAAAAACACTGCTATTCAGTGGAAAGATGGCAATGGTAAGGATTACCACATCAACATCGTGGATACCCCTGGACACGCTGACTTCGGTGGCGAAGTTGAGCGGGTTATGTCCATGGTGGACTCGGTTCTACTGCTGGTAGATGCGGTTGACGGCCCTATGCCGCAAACTCGCTTCGTTACCCAGAAAGCCTTTGCCCAGGGCCTAAAGCCGATTGTGGTGGTCAACAAAATCGACCGCCCCGGCGCCCGTCCTGACTGGGTTATCGACCAGATTTTTGATCTGTTTGACAACCTTGGGGCTTCTGACGACCAGCTCGATTTCCCGATCATCTATTGCTCGGCGCTAAACGGCATTGCTGGTATGGATCCCGAAGAGCTGGCTGACAACATGGATCCCATGTTCCAAGCGATTGTCGATATCGTTGAGCCGCCCGCCGTTGAGATCAATGGCCCTTTCCAGATGCAAATCTCTGCGCTGGATTACAACAGCTACGTCGGCGTCATCGGCCTTGGCCGCATTAAGCGTGGCTCGGTGAAGCCGAACCAGCAAATCTCAGTGATCAGCGTTGATGGCTCTACCCGTAAGGGCAAGATCGGTCAGGTAATGACGCACATGGGTCTTGAGCGCGTTCAGACCACTGAGGCTACCGCTGGCGATATCGTCTGCATTACCGGCATTGAAGATCTATCCATCTCCGATACGCTGTGTGATCCGGCCGCCATTGAGGCTTTACCGCCACTGTCCGTGGATGAACCGACCGTCTCTATGACCTTCCAGGTCAACGACTCGCCGTTCGCCGGTAAAGAAGGCAAATTCGTCACCAGCCGTAATATTAAAGACCGCCTGGAACAAGAGCTGATACACAACGTGGCGCTTCGCGTTGAACAGGGCGAAACCCCTGAGAAGTTCAAGGTTTCTGGCCGTGGTGAGCTGCACCTGTCGGTATTGATTGAGACCATGCGTCGAGAAGGCTTCGAGCTGGCGGTTGGCCGCCCAGAAGTCATCATTAAAGAGATCGACGGCGTTAAGCAAGAACCCTACGAAGAAGTCATTATCGACTGTGAAGAGCAGCACCAAGGCTCGATCATGGAAGAGCTTGGCTACCGTAAAGGCGAGCTGACCAACATGAACCCAGACGGCAAAGGCCGCGTTCGTTTGGACTTCATCATTCCAGCCCGTGGCTTGATCGGTTTCCGTGGTCAGTTCTTAACCTTGACCTCTGGTACCGGCATCCTCACCAGCCGCTTTGATCATTACGGCCCGCTGAAGCCCGATGCGTCTATCGAGCGTCGCAATGGCGTCTTGGTCTCAATGGTAGGCGGCAAAGCCCTGGCGTATGCGCTTTACGCTCTGCAAGAACGCGGCAAGCTGATTATCGATCATGCCACCGAAGTATACGAAGGCATGCTGATCGGCATTAACAACCGTGCGAATGACATGGTAGTTAACCCGACCAAGGGCAAAAAGCTCGATAACATGCGTTCAACAGGTAACGATGAAAACATCGTGCTGACACCGCCGATCAAGTTTACCCTTGAGCAAGCCATTGAATTCCTGGATTCAGATGAGCTGGTTGAAGTCACCCCCAGCCACATTCGTTTGCGCAAGAAGCACCTGACCGAAAACGAGCGTAAGCGCTCCAGCAAGAAGTAAGCTTAAGAAAGATTAAGCAACCTTCAGAAAGCGCTAAGAAGCCCGCCACTGCGCGGGCTTCTCTTTTTTAAAGCAATTTTTCCCCGGTAAATTTCCTCTCCCCCTTTTCCTGCCTAACGCCAAGCAGCTGCATTAACGCACCCTAAACGCTAGCAGGCTGGAAAGCACGGCCGTTCTATCGCAAAGTAATAGCAACTTCAGCGCGCCTACGGATCGCTGACATCCTGCAATTCATACAGGTGTTTGGATTCCTCCCCTTGGCCTGACACCCACACATGGACACTCCTTCACATGAGCGGTCATAACGTCTGGACTCACAAAGGCACGTTTTTGCTCGCGGCGGTTGGCTCTGCCGTCGGCTTGGGCAATCTCTGGCGCTTCCCCTACCTCACTGGAGAAAACGGGGGTGGGGCATTTATCTTGGTCTACGCACTGACAATTTTTGCCGTCGGCATTCCCATGCTGATTGCCGAAACCATGCTCGGGCGTACTAGCCGCCAAAGCCCTATTATGGGCATGCGGCATTTGACCAGGACCCACAAAACCTCCCGCGCCTGGGAATCTATCGGCTGGCTCGGCGCAGCCTCCGCCTTTTTGATTTTAAGTTTCTACTCAGTGATTGCTGGCTGGGCACTGCATTACACCTGGCTAATGCTGACCGGCTCTCTCGTCGGTGCGGATGCGCAAACCATTGGCGCAAGCTTTGATGCACTGCTGGCATCTCCAGGGCTAATGACGCTCTACCACACGCTGTTTATCGCTGGGTCTGCATTGATTGTCGGCATGGGCATTCACAGAGGCATCGAAACGGGCTTACGCATTATGATGCCAGCCCTGTTTGCGATCCTGATCGTGGTACTTATTTACGGCATTATCAACGGTGATCTAGGGGCAGCCGCGAGCTTCTTGTTTACCTTCAACATTGGCGACCTAAGCCTGGAAGGCTGGCTCCAGGCAATGGGACAATCCTTCTTTACGCTGAGCCTGGGAATGGGCGCTATCATGGCCTACGGTGCCTATATGTCCAGTGAAGCGTCGCTCACTCGCACCGCTATCTCGGTGGCGTTTGTGGATACTGCTGTCGCTATGGTAGCGGGGCTGGCGATATTTTCGCTGGTATTTGGTGCCGGACTTGAAACCGGCCAAGGCCCTGGGCTGATGTTTGTCACACTGCCGCTGGCGTTTTCCGATATGCCGTTTGGCGCACTCGTGGGCGGGGTCTTCTTTATCCTGGTGCTGGGTGCCGCCGTAAGCTCGTCTATCTCACTCATCGAGCCGGTCGCCGCCTTCCTGGTAGAGCGCTTTGATATGACGCGCCCTCAAGCGGTCACTATTATGGTCGTTGCCGCTTGGGCGATGGGGCTGCTCACCGTAGTGAGCTTCAATATCTGGGCGGAAGGGACGATTTTCCATACGCTGTTTGGTCGCAGTGCCTTCGACTTTATTGAACTCTTAACCAATATATTTATGCCGTTGGGTGGCCTGCTAATTGCCCTGTTTGCCGGCTGGGCCCTCACCCAAAGCGAAGTCATGAAAGAGCTTGGCACTAACCTTACGTGGTTTAAAACCTGGCGCTTCTTAGTGCGCTTTGTGGGTCCTGCGGCGGTGTCATTTGTGTTCTTGCGCACCATTCCTCAGGTAGAGGGCTATATCATCCCCGCCCTTGGTGCACTGCTCATTGTAGGGGCATTTGCGTTTAGCCAACGGCTACGTAAAGCCACACCCTAAAATAATACTAACAACGCAGGCGGCATTGATGCCGCCTGCGACGCGAGGACACGATGACTCCCCTTATCGAGGTACAGCAGGTAAACAAAGCCTTTGGCGGACTGCAGGTCATCAATGACTGCTCAATACGCGTCGAAAAAGGCGCTATCACCGGCATGATTGGCCCCAACGGGGCCGGTAAATCAACCCTGTTCAACCTGATTGCAGGCGCGCTCACGCCAGACAGTGGCCGCATATTGTTAGACGGTGAAGACATTACGTCGCTAAGCGCCGACCAGCGTTTTCATAAGGGGTTGCTGCGCACCTTTCAGATTGCCCACGAGTTCAGCCAAATGAGCGCGTTGGAAAACTTAATGATGGTGCCCCCCAACCAAGCCGGAGAAAATCTATTCAACACCTGGTTCAAACCTGGATTAGTGCGCAACCAGGAAGCTGACGTGCGCCAGCGCGCCTTGGAAGTCATTGAGTTTGTCGGCCTGCACCATGTGCGTAACGAGCTGGCAGGCAACCTGTCTGGCGGCCAGAAAAAACTGCTAGAACTTGGTCGCACCATGATGACCGACGCCAAAGTCGTGTTACTGGATGAAATTGCCGCTGGTGTGAACCGCACGCTGTTAGGCGACTTAATGGGCAATATTGAGCGCCTAAACCGTGAAATGGGCTATACCTTCCTGGTGATTGAGCATGATATGGACATGATCGCTCGGCTGTGCGACCCGGTTATTGTGCTAGCCCAGGGCAGCGTGATGGTAGAAGGCCACATAGAAGAAATACAAAACAACCCAGCCGTCATCGAAGCTTACTTCGGAACCGATGCAGCCTGATGACGCACAACGTGCACTATAAAAAGCCACAATAACACGTTCGCCATAGGGCCAGCCTAGGGCGACACTGCTGAGACGCGTTTATGCCATCTACACCGTCATCTTCTCCCCCCCAGCCACTGCTTGAGGCACGCGATGTGCACGGCGGCTATGGCAGTATGAATATTCTCAACGGGGTCAATATGACTCTGTATGCCGATGAAGTTGGCGTAATTGTCGGCCCTAATGGCGCAGGCAAATCCACCATGCTAAAAGCCATATTTGGCCTGCTCACCGTCAACCAGGGTGACATTCTACTTAACGGTCAGCCGATTCATAACCTGCCACCCAACCAGCTGGTGGAACGTGGCATGGGCTTTGTGCCCCAAGAAAAAAACGTTTTCCCCAGTCTGTCTGTTAAAGAAAACCTGGAGATGGGCGCCTACCTTAAACCTCAAAACGTGAAGCGTATGCTAGAGCAGGTCTACGACTTCTTTCCCCCTCTCGTTGAAAAGCGCCACCAGCCAGCAGGCGAACTGTCCGGCGGCCAGCGTCAAATGGTGGCAATGGGACGCGCGCTAATGGCCGAGCCCAGCTTGCTGCTACTTGATGAACCCACCGCTGGGCTATCGCCTCTCTACATGAACGAGATTTTCGACCGCGTCAAAAAGATCAACGCTGCCGGCGTAGGGATTTTAATGGTCGAACAGAATGCTAAGCAGGCCTTGGCGATTGCCGACAAAGGCTTTGTACTGGCGGCGGGTCAGAACCGCTTTACTGACACTGGGGCTGCTTTGCTTGCCGACCCCGACGTCGCTAAAAGCTTTTTAGGCGGCTAGCCTGGGAGAGAAACACGTGAACGAACTGGTCTTTTTTATCAATAACGTGGTGATTGCAGGCAGCGTCACTGGCTCTATTTATGCCATTGGTGCCATTGGCGTCACGCTTATTTTCAGCATTATGCGCTTTGCCCACTTTGCCCACGCCGACATGATGACCTTTGGTGCCTTTATGGTACTACTGCTCACGACGGCCTTTCCCGCGGCGGGTGCCAGCATCGGCGTGCCAACGGCCTTAGTGATGCTGCCGCTGGCGATGCTCCTAACAGCAGCCCTGGCAGTGGGGGTTGATAAGGCGTTTTACAAGCCACTGCGCGCTCACGGCGTTAAGCCGATCGTGATGGTGATTGGTTCGCTGGGCGTCACGCTGATGCTCCAAGGGCTTATTCGCTTATTTGCGGGTACAAGCGGGCAAAGCCTGTATGTCGACGACCGCAAAGAGATCTTTCGCATTGCGCTGCCCTTTGAAGGCGTACGTGCGCCCATTGTGATTACCGAACCACAAATCTATCTGTTTGTGATTACCTTGGTGGCGGTGGTGGCACTGCACCTATTTCTTAACCGCTCGCGGCTGGGTAAAGCGATGCGCGCCATGTCGGACAACCCCGAGCTTGCCCAGGCTTCTGGCATTAACACCAACACCATTGTGGCGGTGACCTGGGTGATTGCAGGTGGCTTGGCGGCAATTGCAGGTACCTTGCTTTCACTCGACGTGACGTTCAAGCCTGATCTCAGTTTCTTCCTGCTGCTACCCATCTTCGCGGCTGCCATTGTCGGCGGGGTGGGCCACCCTTATGGAGCCATCGCCGGCGGGTTTGTGGTGGGCTTTGCGGAAACCCTGGCGGTGTTTAACTGGAGCGTGCTGCTGCGCCCTTTCCGCGACAGCTTCCCTGCTTGGCTGGAACTTCCCTCGAACCTCGCCTTTGTGGGCACCGAGTATAAGATTGTGGTGCCGTTCTTTATCTTGGTAGCCATCCTGGTGTGGCGCCCTACCGGCCTGTTCAAGGGCAAGGTGATCTAATGAACCAGTCCACAAAAACCCGCAACCCAGACTACACCCCCCAAGATGCCACTCCTGAACGGCGTTTCCCACTGCGAGAGCTGGTTCTGTTTGGCGCTCTATTAGCTGCCATACTAGCCGTTTACGCAGTGATGGGGGCAGCCTACAGCACACGCATGCTGGTAGAGGCCGCTTGTTACGCCATTCTGGCCCTGGGTCTAACCATCCAGTGGGGCTATGCCGGTCAGTTTAACGCGGGGGTCATGGGCTTTGTCGCACTGGGCGGCTTCTGCGCCATGCTGTTTAGCGTGCCTGTGAACGACGCATTCTGGGGCACCGAGCTACCCAGCGAACTGGGCCGAGTATTGCTTTACGGCGTAGCCGCCACGCTGGTTGTGGTCGCCGCTACCAAACTAGATCGGTTGGGTGTCCCCAAAAAGCTCCGCACCCTGATCGCGATTGTGCTCGCGGTAGTCCTTTACTTAGTGGTGATTAGCCTGCTTCGCGATGTGACCAGCCAAATCCAGTCCCAAGCTGGCTTTGTGGGCGGTTTTGGCCTTCCTGCTTGGGTAGGCTGGATAGTGGGTGGCGCCCTGGCAGGTGGTGTTGGCTACTTTATCGGCCACATATGCCTTGGGCTGCGCAGCGACTATCTCGCCATTGCCACCTTAGGTATCGCCGAGATCATCAAGGCGTTTTTGAAGAACTCCGACTGGCTAACCCGTGGCACTGCTACGGTGTCACCGCTGCCCTGGCCAACGCCTGGCCCTTCAGAGTTAGGCTTTACTCTTGCTAGAGCGGTGTATCTTTCTGTGACTGCCGTGGTCATCGCGGTTATTTTCTTTCTGCTACATCGCGCTTACCACGCTCCCTGGGGGCGGATGGTTCGCGCTATCCGTGACAATGAAGTCTCGTCAGCGGCAATGGGTAAAGATATTAACAAGCGGCGCTTGGAGATTTTCGTATTAGGCTGCATTTTGATGGGCCTTGGCGGCGGCATGCTGGGCACCTTTAACAGCCTGTTCGACCCTCAAGGCTACCTGCCTCTCAATCACACCTTTCTGGTGCTGGTCATGGTGATTTTAGGTGGCCCAGGCAATAACCTTGGCACCATTTTTGGGGCGGTCGCAGTCTATATCATCTGGATTATGTCGGAGCCTCTAGCCCTGGCGGTCATGCACATGGCGGTCTTTATTGGTGAAGGCTGGTTTGGCTGGGAGCCGCCGCGCAATCTAGAAAGCCGAGCACTCCAAGCAAGGGTATTTGTGATTGGTTTGCTCATCACCCTCGTGCTGCGTTTTGCCCCTAAAGGACTACTGCCTGAGAAAATCAAAACCCACGGCTAACATTGATACATTGCCTCTAACAAAAAATGCCCCAGGCCAATCAATGGCCTGGGGCATTTTGGTCAATCACAAACATCAACCTGACACCAGCGACGCGTTGCCCCCAGTGCTATCCGTTACCTTACAGTTCAACCAGGCCTTTACTGACAAAAGAGCCGTTTTCCACCACCATTTCGACGACCACACCAGGCACGTCACCGTTTTCATCAAACTCGTGGGAACCCGAGGCTCCTTCGTAGTTGATCTCAGTGCCTGCCGCAATCAACTCAACCGCTTTTTCCCACTCACCCGGCAGTATGATTTCGCCCGGCGCGCTGGACACACTGCGTAACGCTTCAGAGAGCCCTTCACGCTCGGCACTGCCGTTTTGCTCAATGGCCAGCGCTACCAGGAAGGCAGCATCGTAGGCCTGAGCGGCAAATACTGCGCTAGGGTCAATACCTGCCGCTTCAGCCGCTTCGTTGAATATGTCGGTACCCGGCAAGTCAGGGCTGCCAGGGCGTGTAGCGATCATGCCGTCCAGTACATCAGCACCTATGGCCTCGACCAGGCTATCCCCAACCATACCATCGGCTCCCACATACTGGGTAAACATGCCGCTTTCGTAGGCTTGGCGCAGTACTGTTTGGCCAGAGGTATCGGCATACGCCAATACGACGAGTGTGTCAGCTCCGCTGGAGGACAGCGAACCCAGTTCAGAGCGATAGTCGGCGCGGTTATCTTCATGTGCGAGGTTCTCTGCTACTTCCCCGCCACCCGCTTCAAACGCTTCACTAAAGGCATCCGATAGACCACGGCCGTAGTCGTTGTTCACGTAGGTAACCGCAACAAAGTCGATGCCTTTATCGAGCAGCAACTTAGCCAGCATTTCCCCCTGGAAGGCATCTGACGGCACCGTACGGAACACCAAATCATTATCATCCAGCTCAGAAACCGCGGGGGCAGTTGAGGCTGGTGAAACCATCAAGACACCACCAGGAATCGCCGCATTATTGGCAGCAGCGATCGTCGCCCCAGTACACAGTGCACCGACAATCGCTGTGACTTGCTCAGAGTTCACCATGCGGTCAGCGGCGTTAGACGCAGCGGATGCATCCGAGCACGTGGTATCCCCTGACGGCATTACTAATGTCTGCCCACCAAGGATACCGCCTTGTTCATTGACCTGCGCCACCGCAAGCTGGGCACCTTCAAAAATGGGTGGCGTCAGGCTTTCAATTCCGCCAGTGAAGCCGCCCAAGAAGCCAACTTTGACCTCCGCCTGAGCCATCCCTGCCAATGCAAGTGATGAAGCCGCAACAGCAGTGGCTAATACGCGCTTGTTAATCATATTATTTGTCGCTCCCAGTATGTTAAGTGCCCCGACGGTCAAGCGCGGGACTCCTCTTAATCTGGAACCGTAATGCCGAAAACACAAGCAACGCTTTCTAACGTTCCTCCTCGTCTTCAACAGCGCGCCTGCGTTCAGCGATATGTTTCTGTAAACGTTTATTTCGATATAGCCGCACCAGTGCAATAATGAGCGCCGACGCCACCATGACCGCCAGCACTACCCCCTGCCATGGGCGAGCCTCGTCTCCAAGGACGGTTTCCAAGGTTATAATCAGCGTCAGTCCCAGTGCCTGGGAACCAATGGCCAGCGCTCGCAGCATATCAAAGGCAGATTGGGGCATAGACATCTCCGTTATCGTCAACGTGCATGATAAGGTCTACCAGTGTAACCGCTTATCGGGAAGACTATGAACGCCATTGCCCTTGGCCCGCTATTACTCTCTACCCCTCGGCTTTATGCTTTCGGCTGCGCACTGCTACTGCTGTTTGCCAGTCGCTATCTGCTTGGGCTGCCTGCTGCGCAGCATAGCCGCTGGTTCAACTGGCTGTTAGTGATATGGCTACTAGGCGCTCGTACCGTGTATGTCGTACTCAACTGGGAAAGCTACAGTATTGAACCACTGGATGTGCTGAAGGTCTGGCAGCCAGGCTATAACGCGTTAGGCGGCTTAATTGCTGGATTGATGTGGACTGCATGGGCGCTACGCAAGCGACTGCTGGCAATGATTGGTGGTCTCGCCATGGTCATTGGGGCTGCTAGCCTGTGGCTGGTATTAGTGACCCTCGCCCCTCTGGGCAATGACTTTGCCGTTAACTCCCTGCCGGAGGTGACCTTGGAGGATATTGACGGCAATGATGTTCACCTGCCCTCATTGGCTGAAAGTGGCGACCTTATTATTGTGAACTTATGGGCCACTTGGTGCCCACCCTGTCTACGCGAAATGCCTTTGCTCGAAGAAGCGGCAAAGCGTGAAGGGGTAAGCGTAGTCATCGCCAATCAGGGTGAAGACCTATTGCCGATTGTGCGTTACCTCGATGCGCAAGCCCTGGATTTTCGTTATGCGCTGCTCGACCCAAGCCAAACCCTCTCGGCTCAATTTAAAGCCCCAGGCCTGCCCACCACGGTGCTATTTGACCGCCAGGGCAACACGTTGGATGTGCATGTGGGCGAGCTGACACGCGCCCAACTTGAACGCTGGCTGGAAGATTGACCACGATAGACCTTAATACCCCCGCTGCTTTGCGTTAGAATCCCCCGCCCTGTTACCACCGGAGACCCGCCCCGGTGGTATACAACCTGTTTCTGTAGACTTCCTCGAGGCATCATGAGCGATTTTTCTCCCGGCCAGCGCTGGATTAGCGACGGCGAAGCTGAGCTTGGGCTCGGCACCGTGCTTAACTGCGACGCCCGTAGCGTTACCATTTTGTTCAGTGCCAGCCAGGAAACACGTACTTACAACACACGCCAAGCGCCATTAACCCGCGTCATGTTCGGCAGCGGCGACCGCGTGCTCTCTGCCGATGGCTGGCAGATCATCGTTGATGACAGTAAAGAGTCTGGCGGCCTGATCACGTATATTGGCGAAGATAGCGACGGTAATTCGCGCGAGCTTCCCGAGGCCAAGCTTGCCGACACCATGCAGTTTGATCAGGCCCGCGACCGATTGCTGACCGGCCAGGTTGACCGTAACGATTGGTTTGATCTGCGCTTTCGCACCTTGCACCACTATCAACGGATTGAGCAGCACAGCGCCTTAGGATTTGCCGGGCCTCGGATTGATCTGATTCCTCATCAGCTATATATCGCCGATGAAGTGGCAGGTCGCCATGCCCCCCGCGTCCTGCTTGCAGACGAAGTCGGGCTGGGTAAAACCATCGAGGCCGGGCTAATTTTGCACCGCCTATTACTGGCAGGCCGCGTCGAGCGCGCGCTGATTCTGGTACCTGATAGCCTGACCCACCAGTGGCTGGTCGAACTTTTACGCCGTTTCTCACTCAAGGTAAGCTTGCTAGATGAGCAGCAAAGTCTCGCCCACGGCAGCGCCAACCCGTTTGAAAGCGCTCAGCTAGTGCTCGCCAGCCAAGGCTGGCTGTTCGCCAACGCGCATCGCCAGGAACAGGCCTTAGCCAGCCATTTCGACCTACTCATCGTCGATGAAGCCCATCACCTCGACTGGAGCCCTGATGGCAGCGGCCCAGGCTATCAGTGCGTTGAGCAGCTTGCTGCTGATATTCCTGGCTTATTGCTGCTGACTGCTACGCCAGAGCAGATGGGTGTTGAGAGCCATTTCGCTCGCCTGCGTTTGCTAGACGCCGAGCGTTACCACGATATTGAGCGCTTTAAAGAGGAAGAGCACCACTACATCGCCGTGGCCAGCGCCATTGATGCGTTGGATGAATTGCCCAACACACCCGAGGCGCGCCAACGTGTCGAAACTGTCGCCGATGACCGCGATAGCCAAGCGCTGCTGGCGACCTTATGCAACCCTGAAGCCAACAACGAGCAGCAGGATACCGCACGCGCCCAGTTGCGCGACGCGCTGCTCGATCGCCACGGCACGGGGCGCGTCATGTTCCGCAACAGCCGACGGCACGTAGGTGGCTTTCCAGAGCGCCACCTGCACCTTTCCGGCCTCGAACTCCCCTCAGCGTACCGTCGCGTCCTGCGCCGCCTAGAGCGCGACGATGATTACCTGGACGAGTTACTGATTGAAACCGGCATGGATCATCCAGATGTGCTGATTTACCCAGACGCGATGTACCGCGAGCTCAGCAATGATCCACTTAACACTGAGTCTTGGTGGCACATCGACCCGCGGGTTAACTGGCTACTGGATAAACTCAGCGACGATAGCGAAAACGGCTTTGCCAACGACAAAGTGTTGATCATTGCCCACCATAAAGAGACCGCTGAAGGGCTGGCAGAAGGGCTTCGTGTGCTGGGCGGCTACCATGCACCGGTATTCCATGAAGGGCTCTCCCTCGTCGAGCGTGACCGTGCCGCCGCGGCATTTGCCGATGAAGAGGATGGCTGCCAAGTGCTGGTGTGTTCTGAAATCGGTTCAGAAGGCCGTAACTTCCAGTTCTGTCGCCACCTGGTGATGTTTGATATGCCCCAGCACCCCGACCAGCTGGAGCAGCGCATTGGCCGCCTAGACCGAATTGGCCAGCGTCATGCCATTGAACTTCACGTGCCGACCTTTACCGGCAGCCCCGGCGAACGTCTGCTGCGTTGGTACCACGAAGGCATGGATGCCTTCAGCGCACCCCATGGCATTGGCAGCGACCTGTATGACGCCTTTGGCGATGCCCTAGCTGATGCGTTGCTCGACGATGAAATGCTCGATGAAATCATCGATGAGACCCGCGAAATGTTTACCGCCAAACTGGCCGAACGAGATGCGGGACGCAATCGTCTGCTGGAGCTAAACGCCTGCCGCCCTGCCCGTGCTCAGCAGGTCATTGACGCAGTACGTGAGCTGGATGAAGACCCCGCGTTACCACGCTTTACAGAGCGCGCCCTGGACATTTTTGGCGTAGATAGCCAAGACATTGGCAATGGCCTGCTCTATCTGCAGCCCAGCCAGCACATGATTGACGGTCTACCAGGGCTAGTAAAAGGGGAAGAGGGTTTTTCGGCCACTTACAGCCGTTCGCTAGCGCTTGCCCGCGACGATATTCAGAGGCTCTCCTGGGAGCATCCGCTATTACGCGAAATGATGGAGCGCATCTTAGATGGCACCATGGGCAACACAGCGCTTGCGCTACTGCGCCACCCAGCGATACCCAGTGGCCGCTTAATGGCAGAGCTGGTGTTCCGCACCCACTGCCCTGCGCCTAAATCGCTACACCTTAACCGCTTCTTGCCACCCACGGCGGTGCGCGTGCTGCTTGACGAGTCAGGGGCAAACCTGACGAGCAAAATATCCTTCACCGGCCTAGGCAAAAATCTGCAAAAGGTGAACAAGTCGCTGGCGCGGGACTTGATTAAAAGCCGCCACGATCAGCTGCGCGAACTGCTCCTTCAGGGTGAAGGCGAAGCCGAACGGGAGTTACCCAGTATTGTAGAGAGCGCTGAAACACGTATGCGAGCACAGCTGGATGCAGAACTCGCACGCTTAACCGCTCTCGCAGAGCACAACCCCGCCGTACGCAGTGAAGAGTTGGCAGCGCTAAAACAAGAGCGCCAGGCGCTGAGTGATGCAATTGAAAATACCCGCCTGCGGCTTGACTCAGTGCGGGTCATTATCACTGTCGACCCGAATGCCTAGCGTTTGAATGCTAGACAATCGCCGCTAACGCCTTATCCAGTGTCGGGTACTGAAAAGCAAACCCGGCCTCGATCAGGCGGGCGGGGCGCATATCAGCCCCCGTCAGCAGCAGTTGCGACATTTCTCCAAAGCCCGCTTTTAAAACAAAGGCGGGCACGGGAAAAATTGCCGGACGATGAAGCTGCTTAGCCAACGTTTTCGTGAACTCAGCATTCGTCACCGGGTGCGGTGCACTGCCATTAAACACACCGGTCAATGCCGACTCGTTGAGCAAAAATACAATCGCGGCAACTAGGTCATCACGATGTATCCAGGGCATAAACTGCTCGCCACTACCGAAACGCCCACCCAGCCCAAGTTTAAACGGCGGCAACATCTTCTGTAGCGTCCCTCCACCCGCCTCCAGTACTAAGCCGATACGCAATATCACTAAACGAATACCCATCGCTTCAATGGGTTTAGCGGCGGCTTCCCACTCGGCGCAGAGCCGGTGAGCAAACTCATCGTTAGGCGGCGTTGCCTCGTCCACCACTGTCTTGCCCTGGTCGCCGTAATAGCCCATCGCAGAGCCACTTACCATCACCTTAGGCAACGGCTGACCGTTCTCCTCCAGCAGCTCGCACAGCGCGACCAGTTGTTGAGTGCTCGTTACCCGTGAGCGAACCAACTCCTCTTTTTGACTATCGCTCCAGCGCTTGGCAGCAATCGACTCACCGGCTAAATTCACCAACGCATCAGGCGGAGAGTCAATAAATGCCTGGGCGCTATCGCGAATATCGCAGCCCTTTGGAAGCCTGCCACGCACTTGATGAGGCGCACGAGAAACCACCTGTACATCATGCCCAAGAGCAATCAGCTGCTGGCAAAGCTGCTGGCCTACAAAACCGCTGCCTCCCGTTATTAATACCCGCATGGTGTTACTCCTATGGCCTAGCTAGTAAAAAGAGGAATTACCTGACCGCGTCACGAAAAATAACGAGTCGCTCCAACTGCGCCAGCGCATTGCACACCACCTTATTGTACGACATCTATACAAAAGTGCTACAATTCGAGTTTTCCTATTTCATAATGTGTTCATTAACGTGGTTGCGAAAACCCATGGCTACCTTGCCGAACGAGCCTCACCGACTCACCCAATCCTCAACCGTGGCCATCATTGGCGCCGGACTGTCTGGGCTTGCCTGCGGTCACCAGCTTGCCAGCCATGCTGTCGACGTTAAACTGTTCGATAAATCGCGTGGTCCTGGTGGCCGAATGTCGAGCAAACGTCGACCTGCAGCGACATTAGATTTAGGGGCTCAAGCGTTCACCGTACGCGATGAGCGATTTGCCAGAAAAGTAGCAGAGTGGCAGGCCGCTGGCTGTGTTGCTCCCTGGCCAACGTCTCGTTATCAGGCTAGCGCATCTGGCTGGCAAACACACAATGATGGCCAAACACGCTATACCGGTGCGCCACGCATGAGCGCACTAACCCGTTATCTAGCAGAGACGCTTAACGCCCTACCCAATGCCAGCATTACCCTTGAAACCCATATTACTGCATTAGCGAAAACGGCAGCTGGCTGGCAGCTACACGATAGCCAGGACACCATTCATGGGCCTTTTGACGCAGTGGTGATTAGCGCCCCGCCGCCCCAGGCCAACGCATTATTATCAGCGTGGGAACCAACACTGGCGGCTGCCTGTACAGCACACCCTCAACGGGGGTGCTGGGCAGGTTGGGTTATTTTCGAGGATCCACTCCCGCCATTGGAGCAAGTGGCCTCAGCGTGGCACACCGTTCATACACAGCATCCCGTGCTTCGACTGGCGTCACGCAACCACACTAAGCCTGGGCGTGAACATCAGCCAGAAAGCATTAGTTTGATTGCTCAGCTGGACTGGAGCGATGTACATATTGAGAGTGACAGCGAACGTGTTGTCCAACAGTTACTGGAAGCATTTATGTCGTTGCTGCCCGAACACACAAAGCTTCCGAACGTCATTGAACTTGGCGCACATCGCTGGCGCTATGCTCAACCTGCAAGGGCAGGCGAACAGTCATACTTATACAGCCCGAGCGGATTAGCATTGTGCGGCGACAACTTCAGAGGTAGCCGCGTAGAAGATGCTTGGCTATCCGGCGATGAGTTAGGAAAGGCCCTATTAGGTTAGCCAACTGAAAATATGAAATAAAATTAAACTTTTCCGCACGTACAGGAAAGGTTGTACCCTGAAGCCACAAGTTGTACAAAGGTGCCTATAATAGCGTGACGCTATCTACACGATTAATAGCTATCCGATTATGTGGCAAAACGCCGGCCAGGCGCAGACACACAACGCCACGGTACTTATTGACAGACCCCTGTAGCTAGCGCTGCAGGCAACCAAGAGGCAATGGCGCCCATGAGCAACAAGGCGACCCACCCACCCGATACCCCGCTCTATCCAATCAGGGAAGTTTCCCGCCTAACGGGTGTGAACTCGGTCACCCTGCGCGCCTGGGAGCGTCGCTACGGTCTAATTCGCCCACAGCGCACCCCAAAAGGCCATCGTTTATATGCCCAAGACGACATCACTCGTATTGAGCGCATTTTACAGTGGCTGAACCGTGGCGTGCCGGTCAGCCAGGTCGCTGACCTGCTTGACCAACCGGAAACCGTAGAAACGCCAACGCCAGATGCAGGTGACTGGGTAAGTCAGCGCCAGCAGATCCAAGCAGCCATTGAAGCCGTTGACCTGCCTAAATTAGAGACGTTGTATCACCAAAGCTTAGCGCTGTACCCCTTGAGCGTGGCGATCAATGAACTTTGGCAGCCAGTGGTTCTATCGCTGGAAGCCAAGTGGGCAGACCAACCTAATGACTTTGTACGGCGCACCTTTGAAGCCTTCTTACGCAGCCAGGTGGGCATCCGCCTGCATTATGCGAACCAGGCGACACGCGGACCACTGATCCTGCTCAGTGCAATGCCCGATGATCCTGGGCCACTATGGGTATTAATGTGCGCGCTAATGGCCAGCGAGCAGGGCTATCGCGTCCAGATGTTTGACCACCCACTGGCACTTGATGACCTGTCTCAGGCGGTATCTCGGCTGCACTCCTCCATGGTACTGCTCTCTAGCGGCCAGCTGGAGAGTGATGACTACATTCGCCACATGCTGCCCCAGGCAGCAGAGGCATTGAATGTACCCATTGGCGTATGTGGCGAAGTCGCACGCCTCAGGGAAAACGACCTGCGCGAAGGACCTGTGCATCTGTTAGGCGATGACCTTCCACAAGCTATCGCGCGCCTTCGCCCACTGCTTCGCGAGTCAGGTATTCTTTAAGGCGTCAGGTATATAGACAACAGCGAGTAAGGACATAGCATGACTTTGCAGCTCGTTTGGTTGCGTAGCGACTTACGCATTCACGATAACTCCGCGCTCGCTGCTGCCGCTGCTAAAGGGCCGGTAGTGGCTGTTTTTTTACGCAGTGTGGCGCAGTGGTGCAATCATGGTCATGGCGCCAACAAACTCGATTTCTGGGCGCGGGGCGTGGCTGCGGTTAAAGAGTCACTTAACGGGCTAAACATTCCGCTCTTGCATCGCGATATTGATCACTATGATGAAGCAGCTCAGGTATTACTGGATATCGCCCGCGAGCACCCCATTAGCCAGCTCCATTTCAACTATGAATATGCACTGAACGAGCAACACCGCGATCAGGCGGTGCTTGATGCGTTCAAGCGAGAAGGGATAACCGCTCAAGGCCACCACGACGCGGTTGCCTTCGCTCCTGGCAGCCTGTTGACAGGAAAAGGCGACTACTACGGTGTCTTCACACCGTTTTCGAAAGCCTGGCATAAGCAGGTGACGGCCGAGCAACTTGCTTTGCGTGATACCCCTGGCGTGCAAGCTCCGCTGGATATCGATAGCGACCCCCTCCCCACACGTCCATCGCTGGATAGCGAACCGGTTAATGAACGCCTGTGGCCTGCGGGAGAAAACGCTGCGAGTGACAATCTCGAACGCTTTTTACGTTTTCGTGGACGGCACTACAAGCAGCAGCGAGACTTCCCGAAGGTGCGCGGCACCAGCGAACTTTCGCCCTACCTGGCACTAGGCATGATCTCCTATCGCCAATGCCTTCAAGCAGTAATGAGCGAAAACGCTGGCCACCTTGCCGACGGTGATGCAGGGCTGACCACGTGGGTGAATGAACTTGTTTGGCGTGAGTTTTATCAGCACGTAGCCGTGGGCTTTTCCCAGGTGTGCCGTTACCAACCTTTTCAAGCGCACACCAAGCAGCTTAACTGGCGTGACGACGATGAGGGCTTCCAAGCTTGGTGCGAGGGGCGCACCGGCTACCCCATCGTAGACGCGGCGATGCGTCAACTGGTGTCAACTGGCTGGATGCACAACCGGCTGCGCATGATCACGGCGATGTTTTTAAGCAAGCACCTGCTGATTGACTGGCGGCGTGGTGAAGCATTTTTTATGCGTCATTTAATAGATGGTGAATTTTGTGCCAACAATGGTGGCTGGCAATGGGCAGCTTCAACCGGCACGGATGCAGCCCCCTATTTTCGTATTTTTAACCCCACGACTCAGTCAACGCGCTTTGATCCAGATGGCGAATTTATTGCCCATTGGCTGCCAGCGCTTGAGCCACTGCCTGCCAAAGCACGCCATGCACCACCCCAGGATATGCTCAACCCGATTGATTATCCGGCACCTATCGTTGATCACAGAGCAGCGCGCCAGCGCGCCTTGGATGCTTTTAAAGCGCTCTCTAAATAATTCCCTTCTCCTTTGCATCGTCTGCGCTGCGGCGATGCTAATCTGCCTGCCACCGTCACTTCACCTAACCCCTTCTCACTTTTCTTAACCACCACAGGACTCAGTGATGCCTAACGACCATGCTTTGGAGAATTTTTGCGCCTTCTTCAATAAACTAGACAACACCTGTACAGAAAAGCTATACGAGGTATATACTGACGACATTGTTTTCAACGATCCACTGCATCACATTGAAGGGCGAAACGCGCTAGAGAGCTACTTTGCCTCCATGTACGAGAATGTTGAGCACTGCCAGTTTACTTATCACACGCGGCAACAGCAGGCCAATCAGGCGTTTGTCACGTGGACAATGGCGTTCGTGCATCCACGTTTGGCCAATGGTCAGCTCATCAGCGTAGAGGGGTGTAGTGCATTAACGTTTGCAGACGATGGAAGAGTATCGCGGCACCGTGACTACTTCGATGCTGGGGCAATGTTATATGAACACTTACCGTTAATGGGACGCGTCATACGCTGGTTAAAGCGGCGTGTTAGCTGACCATCTATTCGCAGCTAGGTCGCGTGCTGACAGGACGCTACAGCTATAGGAGAAGCAGGATGAGCTCATGGAAAACGCCCCAACGCATTTGGTTAACAGGTGCTACATCAGGCATCGGTGAAGCACTTGCCAAAAAGCTCATCGCCCAAGGTCACCACATTGTGCTTAGCGCTCGCAACCAGGAGGCACTGGATGCTCTATGTGCCGGCCACTCCAATGCGTATTCACTGCCCCTCGATATCAGCGATCGCCAGGCCGTGCTGGCCGCAGGTGAACAGATCAACCTATGGCTCGGCGCACTAGATATTGCCTTGTTCAATGCAGGTACCTGTGAATATCTTGATGCTCAGCACTTTGATATGGATCTGATAGAGCGCGTGTTCACCCCTAACGTTTTCGGCACCCTTTATGGCGTTGACGCAGCCTTACCATTGCTAAGAGCCGCCCGCAAAGAGGGCAAGCCTGCGCGCCTAGCCGCTACCTCCAGCGCCTCCGTTTATTTACCGCTGCCCCGTGCCGAAGCCTACGGCGCTTCAAAAGCAGCTATCAGCTACTTTTTAGAGTCATTACGCCTCGACCTTGATCAAGAGGGTATTGATGTCAGTTTGATTCATCCTGGTTTTGTGAAAACACCGCTGACCGATCTCAACGATTTCCCGATGCCCATGCAAGTCACAGCCGATCAAGCAGCCGATGCGATCATTTCGGGCCTTGTCAAAGGACGCTTGGATATTCATTTTCCACGCCGTTTTACTTATCTCATGAAATGCTTGGGAATTTTACCGCCTGCGCTGCGTCGCCACATCGGCCTACGCATGACAAGGCGCCAAGAGGTACAACAATGAGCAGCATGGCTTCACAGCGCATCGCGATTATCGGCAGCGGCATTAGCGGCATGGCGGCCGGTTGGTACTTATCTTCCCAGCATGAAGTGACCCTGTTTGAAGCAGAGAGTCGTCTTGGAGGGCACACCGCGACGATGGACGTGGAAGTCGAGGGTAAGCCCTACGCCATCGACACGGGCTTTATTGTTTTCAATGACTGGACTTACCCTCACTTCCGGCGCCTGCTAGAAACCCTCGGGGTGCCCAGCCAAGCCACTGAAATGAGTTTTTCGGTGCATGAAACCGAGGTAGATTTTGAGTATAACGGCCATACGCTAGGCTCACTGTTTGCCCAGCGGCGTAATTTGCTCAGCCCCGCTTTTTATCGCTTGTTACGCGATATTTTACGCTTCAACAAACAAGCAACGGCTGACTTAGAAAGCAAACGCCTTCCCAGCAACATGACGCTAGGCGAGTACCTTGATCAGAATGGTTATGGTGACGCTTTCCAACGTCGCTACCTGCTGCCTATGGGAGCAGCGATTTGGTCCGCTAGCATCGGTGACCTACGCGCCTTCCCGCTGACGTTTTTTGTGCGTTTTTTCCGCAACCACGGGTTACTGTCCGTGAACCACCGCCCTCAGTGGTACACCTTAGTTGGCGGTTCGAAACGTTACATTCCCAGCATGACAGCGCCTTACGCGACGCGCATTCACCTTAATGCGCCCGTGACGCGCATTGAGCGAAACGCCACAGGCGTGATGATTACGACCGCACAAGGTACACAACGATTTGATCATGTAGTGCTGGCTTGCCACGCCGATCAGGCGCTCGCAATGCTCGGTGACCCGACACCCGCTGAGCAAGACATTCTCGCCGCCATGCCTTATCAAGATAACGAGGTAGTGCTGCATACCGACACATCGTTACTTCCTCGACGGCAGCGCGCCTGGGCCAGTTGGAACTACCGGCTCGATGGACGCGGGTCAGAAGAGCGGGTGTCTGTCACTTACGACATGAATATTCTGCAGCGATTAGAAGATACCGACACTACCTTTTGCGTCACGCTTAACGACTCAAACAGCATTGCCCCCTCTAAAGTGCTCGGACGTTATAGCTATGCCCATCCCCAGTTCACCCTGAAAGGTCAGGCTGCGCAAATGCGCCATCACGAAATATCTTCGGTTGCTCGCCGCACCCACTTCTGCGGCGCTTATTGGCGCAATGGTTTTCACGAGGATGGGGTATGGAGTGCACTACGGGTTGCTCAAGCACTAGGTTGTGATGAAGCAGCAACGCCGCCAACGACGCCTACGGCACTACCGGCTCATGACCTTATGCCCGCTAATAACGTTGGGGAGGGGCTAGGATGATTGCCTCGCCTCGCTCGCGTATTTATCGCGGTACCCTGCGCCACCGTCGCTTCACACCTAAAGAGCACGCATTTAGTTATCGCGTGTGGATGGCATGGATCGACCTGGATGAGTTGCCCACCTTATTTGACGGTGTTCCCGGCTTTAGCGCCCGGGGGCCAGCGTTAGCTCGCTTTCGTCGTGAAGACTACCTTGCCCCCACCGACCGACCGCTTCGCACCGCCGTTCGTGAAGAGCTGATCCGTCAGTTAGGCAGCGCTCCGGAGGGAAAAATTTGCATGCTTACCCAGTTACGCACCTTCGGAACCGTTTTCAATCCTGTTTCGATGTATTACGCCTATGACCATTTAGGCAGATTGGCAGCCGTGCTTGGCGAAGTCACTAATATGCCTTGGAAGGAGCGTGTCTGCTATGCCTGCCAGGTCGATACGAATCGCCATAGCCATCAGGCACGTTTTGATAAGGCCATGCATGTATCACCGTTTAACCCAATGGAAATGACCTATCGCTGGAAATTTACCCCCCCTGGCGATCAGCTCTATCTGCATATGGAAAATTGGCAGAGTGGGCAACGCCACTTTGACGCCACGCTAACCTTAGAAGCCGCCCCTGCCACACGGAGAGTGCTCTTAGCGACCCTTGCACGACAGCCTTGGATGAGCATGAAAACAGTCGCGGGTATCCATTTTGAAGCGCTCAGGCTTTGGCTTAAGCGCATCCCCGTTTATAACCACCCTAAGCGCAAGGAGACTTCAAAATGACAACCCTGCGTCCAACGCCTCACGAGATTCAGCCGGTTAACCAGGACCGCTTTACCCGCTGGTTGAAGCCGCGCCTAATGGCTCAGCTTGACGCTTTCCAAGGCGGTCGTATTACCTTAATTGAAGGCAATCAGTGCCACCACCTCGGCCAGGAAGGTGCGCTTCAAGTGACCGTTGTCATTCGTCACTCCCGCGCCTGGAAACGGCTCGCGTTTGGCGGCACGGTAGGCGCCGCTGAATCCTATATGGATGGCGATTGGGACGCTGATGATTTGGTGGCACTGGTGCGCCTGTTTGCGGCCAACCTTGACCACGTGAACGGTAAAATGGAGAACGGCAGTGCGCGATTTACCCGCTGGCTGCTGGGTGCCGCCTACCGTTTTCAACGTAACACGCTTTCCGGTTCAAAGCGCAATATCTCCGCGCACTACGATATTGGCAATGACCTGTTTGCCACGTTTCTTGATCAACGCCACTGGATGTATTCAAGTGCTGTATTTCCCCGCCCGGAAGCCAGCTTAGAAGAGGCATCCACTTATAAACTCGACATCATGCTGGAAAGGCTGGATGTCCGGCCGGAACACAACTTGTTGGAAATTGGTACTGGCTGGGGTGGCTTGGCAATTCACGCCGCCAAGACCCGCGGTTGCCGTGTGACCACCACGACCATTTCTGAAGAACAGTACGCGCATACTGCTCGCCGAATTCAAGAAGAGGGGCTCGACGATAAAATCACCCTGCTTAAGCAAGATTATCGTGAGCTAACCGGGCGTTATGATCGACTGATTTCTGTTGAGATGATCGAAGCGGTGGGGCACCAATATTTGAATACCTACCTTGAGAAGGTCGACAGCCTGCTCACCGATGATGGTCAAGCCATGCTACAAGCCATCACTATCCGTGACCAACGGTTTGAAGAAGCCAAACGGGATATGGACTTTATTAAGCGCTACATTTTCCCTGGCGGCTTTTTACCTTCCCACCATGCCATGCTAACCAGCGTTATGCGCAAAACGTCGCTCAACGTAGTCGCTCTCGATGAAATCGGCCAGCACTATGCCCGCACACTGCGCGAGTGGCGGCATCGCTTTGAAGCCAACCTGGAGCAAGTCAGGCAGCAGGGCTACGACGAACGGTTTATTCGCATGTGGCGCTACTATTTGTGCTATTGCGAAGGCGGCTTTATCGAGCGCTCTATAGGCACATGCCACCTATTGCTGGCAAAGCCAGCTGCCAAACCCGAACCACTCACCGGCGCACTATAAGTGGTCACCCCGCGCTGGCAACGTTTACTGTTTAATGCCCTGCGCTTCGAAGCGGGCTGGTTGCTATGCGTATTCGGCGGGTCATGGGTGGCCGCCATTGCAGGAAGTGTATTACTCAGTTGGCATTTCTGGCGCTGCGCTAGGCCAGGGGAGTGGCGCTTTATTGGTGTGTTCGCGCTACTTGGGTTGGCGCTGGACGGCGGCCTATATGTGGTGGGAGGTTTCGACTTCGGTGAGCAGCCCTTGGTAGCCGGCCTGCTACCACTCTGGCTTTGGATGCTGTGGCCGCTGTTTGCCACACTGGTGTTCCACTCGCTTGCCTGGCTGTGGCGGTACCCGATTATTGCGGCGATTTGCGGCGCCATCAGCGGGCCGCTGTCTTATTTTAGCGGTGCAGCCATCACCGGTGTTAGCTTGGCACCGTGGCTACTGCCCACCCAAGCGGTGATTTGGGCCACACTATGTTTTGGCATTAGCCGCTATGCCACACATCAAGCCATGAAGCCCATCATTCGTTAAGACACGTCTTCGGCCAGCGGCAGTGGAGCCCACTTCTTTTCAAGCTCAACTGCCGGCATGGGTCTGGCAAAATAGAAACCTTGCACTAATGTACAGCCAGCATTGATCAAAAACTGGCATTGCGCCTCGGTTTCTACGCCCTCGGCCACGACCTCAAGCCCCATGCCCTCTGCCATCGCCAACACCGCCGTAACAATCGCGGCATCTACTTGATCATTGGGTAGTTCACGGATAAACGCGCGATCCAGCTTTATTTTATCCACCGGCAGCCGCTTCAAATAACCAAGCGATGAGTAACCTGTCCCAAAGTCATCAATCGCAATCGCATAGCCCTGGGTACGCAGCGCCTGTAATCGAGGCCCCATGTCCCCTGCCCGCTCGTCCAATAAGACGGATTCAGTCAGTTCTAAGCCAATTTGCGCGGGCTTTAACTGGTAGCGTTCCAAACAGCTAGCCAACTGCGTTTCCAGATCTCCCTGGAAAAGCTGCAGCGCAGAAATATTGATCCACACTGTCACGTCCGGCATCCCACTATGTTGCCAATGCGCTTGCTGGGCACAGGCTTTTTCGATGACCCAGCTACCGAGCTCGGACATTAAACCATGACGTTCAGCCAGCGGAATAAAATCACCTGGCGAAATCATGCCGTCCTGAGGATGACGCCAGCGCAGCAGCGCTTCCATACCCACTAAATCGCCAGTTCCTGGGTGATGCTGCGTTTGGAAGTGTAGCTCTAGCTGGTCGCCTGATATTAGCGCTGCCCGCAAATCGCTCACCAAGGCGAGCTGGGGATTGTCCTGCTTATCCAGCGCGGGACGAAATCGCTGACTATGATTGCGTCCCAAGCGTTTAGCGCTATAGAGCGCAGACTCCAACCGCTGAAAAAGCACACCAGAATCACTCCCATCCTCAGGCGCGCGGCAGCTACCAATGGTTAGCCCCAAACGCAGCGATTGATCTTTAATTTCAAACGGCCGGCTCATGTGCTCACGAAGCGTCGCCACCCATTTGTCGTGATCATCAAACGTGGTCGTACGTATTACCAAAAACTCATCGCCGCCCAGCCTACCCACCACACTGCCAGCCATATACCCTGCTAAACGTTGCGCGAAACGCGCCAGTAAACGGTCACCTTGCTCAACGCCTAAACTATCATTAACCGATTTAAGCCCATCGATATCAATCAACGCCATATCTAAACTTTCACCTGCACGCAGATGGCGTAGCCGGGAGGACATCAGATCGTGTAAACGTCGCCGGTTTGGCAACCCCGTTAGCGGGTCTTCATAGCCAATGCGGCGTAAATCACGCTCGCGTGTTTTTTGGGCGGAAATATCGGTAAACAGGCTAATGAAATGGGTAATTTTGCCACGCTTGTCGGTAACCGCGCGGACTTTAAGCCATTCGGGATACTCATCGCCGTGTTTACGACGGTTCCACATTTCGCCTTCCCAACGCCCAGTGGCCTTCAACGTGCTCCAGAACGTCTGATAAAACGCTTTATCGTGACGCGCCGCCGCCAGGGTTTCGAGCTTTCGGCCAATCATTTCTTGGCTTTCGTAACCGGTAATTTGTGTAAAGGCAGGATTAACCGTCAACACACGGTTATGTACGTCGCTGATGACAATAGCGTCACCCGCTAGGCCAATGGCATTTTGCGAGAGGCGCAGCCGCAAATGTTGTTGGCGTACTTGATGCCACGCATCCCACAAACCTAAAGCGACTAAGCTGGCCGCCACCATGCGTAACGCCGTATCGGGCACCCACACACAGGCGGGCAACGCCATCAATGCCATCCACACCAGCGGACGATTAAGAGAAACAGGCAGCCACATGGTGATTAAGTGTGTCCTATATATGAGCCTAATAGGGCATGGATAACAGGCATAGCATCTGCCACTCAACAAAAAACTTAAACACGCCATATTACGTCAATAGAGCATTTAGTGTGCAAATTCGCTACTTTTGAAATAATTGAGGGCTAGTAAGCACTATCGGCACTTCATAAAAAAGCTGTAGAAATACACGATAAATGCCCTGCGACGTGCATTCAGCGGTTTCGGGAAGTAGACTAGACCCAACAACCATTTTGATACTCGGAACGATTCAGTGACCAAGCAACATTCCTTTGATCGCGAAGAACTGCTGGCCTGCTCGCGCGGCGAGCTATTCGGCCCTGGAAACGCACAGCTTCCGGCTCCTAACATGCTGATGCTTGATCGCATCATGCACATTCATGAAGAGGGTGGTGAGCATGGCAAAGGCGAGTTGATCGCCGAACTGGACATCACCCCAGACCTGTGGTTCTTTGACTGCCACTTTCCCGGTGACCCAGTCATGCCCGGCTGTTTAGGGTTAGATGCCATGTGGCAACTGGTGGGCTTCTACTTGGGTTGGCTTGGCCACCCCGGTCGTGGGCGCGCACTAGGCTGTGGCGACGTAAAATTCAGCGGCCAAATTTTGCCCGACGCGAAAAAAGTGACGTATCACATTAATGTGAAGCGCATTATTACCCGTCGGCTTATCCTAGGTATCGCCGACGGCACCGTATCCGTCGACGGGCGCGATATATACCAGGCTAATGACCTGCGCGTTGGCCTATTCACCTCCACTGCGAATTTCTAACAGGAGGCTCCCATGCGACGAGTGGTAGTCACCGGCCTTGGCATCGTGTCGTGCTTAGGCAACGACCAGCAACAGGTCTTAGACGCGCTCCAAAACGGGCGCAGCGGTATTCGTTTTAAGGAAGAGTACGCCGAACGCGGCTTCCGTAGCCATGTAGCGGGTAGCGTCGACATCGACCTTGATACACTGATTGATCGCAAGCTGCGCCGCTTTATGGGTGATGCAGCTGCCTATGCGTATGTGTCTATGGCACAAGCGATTGAAGATGCTGGGCTTACTGAGGAACAGGTCTCCAACGAACGGACAGGGCTGATTGCCGGATCCGGTGGAGCCTCTAGCGCGAATCAAGTGGAAGCCGCTGACGTTATGCGCGAGAAAGGCCTGCGCCGTGTTGGTCCGTACCGCGTTACCCGCACCATGGGTAGCACCGTATCGGCATGCTTGGCCACACCGTTCAAAATCAAAGGCGTCAACTACTCCATCTCGTCAGCCTGTGCGACATCGGCTCACTGTATCGGCAGTGCCATGGAGCAAATCCAGCTGGGTAAACAGGATGTCGTGTTTGCCGGTGGCGGTGAAGAAGAGCACTGGACGCTTTCGTGTTTGTTCGATGCGATGGGTGCGCTTTCGACCCATTACAACGATACGCCGGAAAAAGCGTCTCGTCCCTATGACCAAGCTCGCGACGGTTTCGTCATCGCTGGCGGCGGTGGCATGCTAGTGCTTGAAGAACTCGAGCATGCAAAAGCCCGTGGCGCCAAAATATACGGCGAGCTGGTGGGCTACGGCGCCACCTCAGACGGTCACGATATGGTCGCCCCTTCCGGTGAAGGCGCTACACGCTGTATGCGTCAAGCCATGGCCACTGTGCAGGGCAGTATTGATTACATCAATACCCATGGTACGTCCACGCCGGTGGGCGATGTCGCAGAGCTGAAAGCAATCCGTGAAGTCTTTGGCAACTCAACCCCTGCCATGAGCTCCACCAAATCGCTTACCGGTCACTCGTTAGGGGCCACCGGTGTACAGGAAGCGATCTATTCGCTGCTGATGATGCACAATGACTTCGTCGCCGCCTCAGCGAATATTGAACATCTCGATGAACAAGCAGATGGCTTCGACATTGTTAAAGAGCGGCGTGATGATGTCACCATCGAACGCGTGCTCTCCAACAGCTTTGGTTTTGGCGGTACAAACGCTTGCTTGGTGTTTCAGCGCTTTAGCGAGTGATATTACCGGCGCTCAACAGACACGTTGCCGAACGCGGCAGCAGTAATACACTATTCGCCCCGCATAGCGGGGCGAATTATTTAGCGTTAGTCACTCATACGCTTGCCCAATCGTTACCAACTAAACTGTTTGTCGCGCTGCTTGGCGCTGACTCCAACGTGCTATTACGATAGCGATAATTAGCGCAGACAGTGCCCCCCCTCCCATCTCAAGCTGAGAAAGCGGAATGACACCTCCACCAGGCAAAGCCGCCAAAAGGCCTGCCAATAATAGTAGCGCTCGGGTCGCAACCACCGATAGCGTGTCAATGCCAAGGCGCCCCACACCGACCATATAACCTTGCATGCCAGATGCAAAGAGCACAATGCCAACGACCGATTGGACAAAGACACTTACTATTTTAAGGGGGCCACCTTCCAGTATCAGCGCCGGACTAAGCACAAATAGGAAGGGAATGAAATAGATCACACTGCCAAGCCGCATCGCCTGCAGACCGGTGGCCATCGATTTAGCACCAGCCACACTAGCCGCGGCAAAGGCACCCAGCGCCACCGGTGGAGTAATGAAACTAAGCATTCCCCAGTAAAGGATGAAGAGGTGAACCGCCAATGGATTCAGGCCACCTTGTATCAAGGCTGGGGCCAAGGCCACGGCGAGGAAGATATAAGCGGCGGTGACCGTCATACCGATGCCCAGCACAAAGCTAGTTATCGCCCCCATAATCAATAGCATAGGCACACTGCCACCAGCCAAATGAATGAAATCATTGGCGATAGTACCCGACAGCCCAGTCATCGACAGAGCACCAATTAGCATACCAACACCTGCCAAAACGGCCATCAGTTCAGAGAACAACTTGGCAGCGGCATTAAGCGTATCGACTGCATCCTGCCAGCCCCAGCAATGGATGGAGGAGAACTGGTTAAGCACGAGCAACAGAGCAGTGGCATAGAAAGGCGCGAGTGCCTCACGCTGCATCACCAACAGCATCCATATCAGCAACCCAAAGACAAAAATGTAATACCACCCTTCGCGCAGCGTTTTCTTCACCGAGGGAAGCTCTTCGCGAGGCAACCCTTGGATGCCATGTCGTGCAGCGTAAGCATCGATCTGAATAAATAACCCTAGGAAGTAAAGCAACGATGGTATAGCCGCCGCGAGAGCCACTGCAGCGTAGGAAACATCGAGGAACATAGCCATAACAAACGCGGTAGCCCCCATCACTGGAGGCATTAATACGCCACCCGTAGAAGCGCAGGCCTCAACGCCACCGGCGAAGGAGCGGCTCATGCCAGTCCGACGCATAGCAGGAATTGACAACACACCAGTAGTCAACACGTTAGTGATAACACTACCACTCATGGAGCCCATCAATCCGCTAGCAAATATAGACACTTTCGCCGGCCCGCCACGCACGTGACCAAACACGGCGAAGGCAAGATTGATAAAAAAAGCACCGCCGCCTGTTTTCTGCAGTGCTACACCGAAAATTAGAAAACCGATCGCTAAGCTCACAAACGATTGTAGCGGTAACCCCATAATGCTTTCTGCACTCATGGTGTGATAAGTAGCCGCTTGCTCCAGGGTCGAGGGAAAAGCCTGTATCGGGCCAGGCATAATGTCAGCCACCAAGGGATAGCAGGAAAATACGGTAACAATCGCAGCAACTACCAACCCGTTGGCTCGGCGCGTTGCTTCAATAACTAATAGCCAAAAGAGATAACTCATCCATATAGCAAAGGAAGGTGCGTCATAAGCCCAACCGCGAATGAGCAGGACATCGGCGTTCCAAACGAAGTAGCCGATCGTCAAGAAGGCTAACAGGCTAAGGGCATAGTCGTACCAGGGCACCGAGCGCAGCAACCCACACGCAGTCACAGGCCAAAGCAAAAAGACTAACGGCAGTAACAGAGCAACTACGGCATAAAAGAACCGTGTCTCAATATCCGTTAGCGGTCCCCCTAGGTTGAAGAGGTAATCTAGGGTTAACAGGATCAGTAAAATACTAATCGTGCTCGGCAACCAGCGTAGTGATCGGGGCAAACGTCGAATCTGAGAAACTTGCTCCTGGTCACCTCCGTTGCCTTCTGGGTGTGAGTTGTTCATGACAAAGTCCATAGCGGCAATTAGGCGCAATAAAGCGGATCCCATTGATGCTCTGGGATCACACAAGCTTCACTCAAAAACAGGGTCATAGCCCGCGCTGCGCAGCCCTTCGGCACGAGCCTGCATCCACGCGTTCCTGAACTCATCACGATCCTCAGGCGTCTCGCCGTCCATAAAATGGTTCCACGTAGACAGCAGCGTGTTCTGGCGCTCAACAAGATATTCCTGATGTGCCTGCAATTCGTCGTTCCAAACACCTATGTCACGATAGTGGTCAACGACACCATCATGTAGAGGAATGACCCAGGCAAGCTTCTGCTTTTCCAATGCATAGCCGTCGGCGCCCGGAGCAGCATCTTGGTATTCATCTAAATGATCTTGCATCGCCTGAACTAGGCGATAGGCCACCGCATCGTCGAAATCAGCGTTAGCCACTAGAATGGGATAGGGGTAGGCTGCACTATCCATGGGGCGATCAGCGGAGACATCATCCCCTGCGGCAGCGGTGACCTGATGAGGTGAAAAATAGGGCGCTACGGCCTTAACACGCTCCCAGGCCTCCTGCTCCTGGGGATCGAGCACCGGCCAAGTAATGCCCCGTGGACTGCTGGCAAGTCTCACCGCAGGCGGCGCCAACGTACTAGAGAAAGTGGCATCAGCTTGTCCGGCGATAATCGCATCAAACGCTCGAGAATGACCGGGAAAGTCGATACGTTCGACATCATTCCAGGTTAAGCCGCCGTACGCCAACATAGCCTCGGTACCTTTGTTTACTGCGTCATCACCACGAATATAGGCGATTCGCTTACCTGCTAAATCAGCTGGCGTCTCCACGCCAAGGTCCCCCGCTGTCGCCATCGCTAAACCGAACCCCCCGGAGGAGGCAGCCAGTACACGGATTGGCTGCGGCCCCCAGTTAGCATCGGCGAACATTAATACCCCTTCGGCACCAAAGTAACTCGCGATGCCGCAAGAACAAAGATCAACGCGGCCTGACTTTAATGGTGTCATGCGCAAAACATCATTATCGGCGGGTAAAATGCGTACCGAAACACTATGATTCGACTGCAACATACTCCCGATAGCCACCACTTGGGCATAGCTGCTGGAGTTGGTCGGATAGGCAGTCCAAGCTAACGTTTTGGGTAGCGGGGCCTCTTCACTAGCCTGAGTGAATGGCGCCAGGAGCAGATAAAGAGGCAGTGCAACGGCAGATAGCCGAGTCTTGAGCGATAACATGCAATCTCCTTAAGCCTTGTGGCTTACTTGTCATTGTTCTAGGGTGCAATTTTTCCTTCCCACCGTTGTGGGATCAGTGCCATGACGGTGGATTACCCGTCACTCCATAACTAAAGCCTCCCCCCACTACCAGAATGGAAAAGGTACCGCGGAGCGGCTAAGCATCCGTTGCGCTCAAGTAAGCCAGAGCAGCCGTGGTTAACGCTGCCATGCCGGCCTTAATGGTTGCTGCCTGACCCGGCGCATAGTAGGGCGAATGGGGCATCGGTAGATGACGAAGCTTCTCCTTACGGCTGTCTCCCGGAGCGTTGCGCCATTGCTCTTCTGCCGTAGAACCAATAAACCAGTACACGTAAGGGATATCGTCACCATCGAACCCTCCTGCACGAGCATCACCAAAATAGGGGAAATCCTCACTACCGCTAATCGGCGGCCGAATAAAGAGCGCCTCGTCACCGAAATAGTCGGCGTGGGCATGGCGCACCTTGGCCGTGTGCGCAACGTCATTATTGAGCGTGATGGTGTTCGCTAACACACGGAACTCGGGCGGCTGTGGAGTGCCACTCGCTTCACATTCACAACGCACAATGCGGCGAATCGACGCTAAAACATCGGCATGCAGATGATCGTCGAAACTACGCACATTGATTTCCAGCTCAGCCCGGTCAGGAATAATATTGCTCTGGGTGCCAGCCTGCAGTTTACCGACCGTGACAACTATGGCATCTGAAGGCGATATCTCTCTGGCAACAATGGTTTGCAGACGAGTCACCACATAAGCTGCAATTACCACGGGATCAACCGCCTGGGCAGGTTTAGCGGCATGCCCACCAGTGCCGTGAATGGTGACAGCCAGAGAGGTGGAAGCGGACATAGTTCGCCCGGAAGCGTGCCCAACTGTACCCGCCAAAGCAGGCGTGTTGTGCTGTCCCAGGATGATGTCTGGACGCGGGAAGCGCTCGTAGAGCCCATCCGACAGCATGGCTTTGGCGCCCCCCAGAACCTCTTCAGCTGGCTGGCAAACCAGCATCAATACACCGCGCCAGGAGTTGCGTAGCGATGCCATAATAGCCGCCGCGCCCACCAGGCAACTGCTATGCAAATCATGGCCGCAAGCATGCATAACTGGGACACACTCTCCTGCCGCGGCCTCCACTGTCTCTTGGCTGGCATATTCAAGACCCGTCTGCTCCTGGATAGGCAGAGCATCCATATCTCCACGTAGCATCACCGTGGGGCCACTCCCTTGCCGCATCAGTGCGACCACTCCTGTTCCCCCCACCCCACGCGTCACGTCATACCCCAACGCTTCCAAAGCCTCGGCCAAACGAGCACTAGTGGCATATTCACGAAACGGCAACTCTGGATAGCGGTGCAAGGTGCGGTATAAATCAGCTATCTCTGCATAGTTGCGCTCAACCTGCTCACTGATCATCACCTTAAGTGCGTTGGCGTGATTAGGATGACTCATTAGGATCCTCACTCTTGCTAGGGAGTCATTACTAGGTAGTCTACTAGTGAACGGGGCACGACGAGGCACACCGTCCACTCCCCTGAGAGTATGTTTTATGGATTGCAATAGGAAAAATATATGTATTAGATAGCAGTCATACCGAAATGATATGTGCAGATTTGCTTTTTAAGTCATCAAGGAGCCGCTATGGAATTCCGCCAGTTACGCTACTTTATCGCGGTTGTGGAATCCGGCTCGTTATCGGCGGCAAGCCAGCGCGTACATGTTGCCCAACCAGCCTTAACGCGACAGATTCGCCTGCTGGAGGAGAACCTAGCAACGCAGCTCTTCAACCGCCATGCGCGTGGCATGCGGCTAACAGTGGCAGGCCAGGTGCTTTATGAAGAGGCTCTGGAGCTCCTCGATCGGCGCGAAAAACTCAAAGCACGCCTCTCAGCCATTGGCCAAGGGGCCATCGGAAAGGTCAGCCTTGGGGTAACGATGATGCACCTGTGGCTCCCCCAGGTCGCCGCGCTCTTGGGAGATTATCGCAAACGATTTCCACGGGTTACTTTCGAAATATCTCCCTTACTTTCTGGGTCTCAACTCGAGTGGTTACGGCAGGGGCGCCTAGACGCTGGTATCCTCTATCTAGGCGAGACAACCAATCCAGGCCTCGGTACCCAGCTGATCCATCTCGATCACTTAGTACTAGCAGTGCCAGAGGGATCTGGCTGGGCTGACAATCCACCCCAGTGTCTAGCGGAATTAGAGGAAGAAGACTTTATTCGTGGCTTTCGCAGTGCATCCCCCATCTACTACGACTACATCCAAGAGCATTTCCAACGACTCGGTTTTAACCCACGGGTAGTGCAGTATGGCGCTGACAACATTACTATCCTAAGTATGGTGGCGGCCGGTTTGGGCAGCGCCATACTGCCCAGTGATGCCTGCCATCACCCGTTGCCAGGTATCCGCGTGCTGACGTTACCTGAACTCGATGTATGTGATATGCCACTTTGGTTTGCTTGGCGCAAAGAAAGCGACTCCCCAGCGCTGCATAATTTGATTGAGCTGGTCATCAACTGGTCGAAGTAAAAGAAGGCTACTCAGGCTCTATTGGGGCTTCAATGCGGTCGCCTATCCTGCGCACAGCACCATCTTTCAGTTCGCTCGACGAGGCACCTCTGAAATCTCTTGCAGCTGCCCTTCAATCCAGGCTTCTACATCCACCAGCACTTCGTCTGGGGTGCGGCCTGCGGTTTCAATAGGCGCACCAATGCGCACCCGCAGCACGCCAGGGCGCTTTACCCAGTGACGCCCAGGCCAGCGCTCACCGGCATTATGCGCCACTGGCAGTACCGGCACGCCTGCTCGGCAGGCCACCACGCTACCACTCTTGTTATAGCGCTTACGAATGCCCGGGTCGACACGGGTTCCCTCTGGAAAAATAAGCACTGACAGCCCAGTACCCAAGCGCGCAACGCCTTGCGTCAACACCTGCTTCATAGCACGGGCGGGTTTTGAGCGATCCAGACTGATGGGCCGCAACAAGCGCAACCCCCAGCCAAAAACCGGAATATGTAATAGTTCCTGCTTTAACACCGTACAAACCGGCGGTTTCATCACCTGCAGAAACACCGTTTCCCACTCGCACTGGTGGTTCGCCTGGATCACACAGGGGCCAGAAGGGATGTTTTCCTGACCTTGAATGTCGTACTGCACACCGCAGGCTACCTTAAACCACATCATCAAAAAGTAGTTGTACAGGTTCAACAACCGATAGCGGGCAGCCAATGGTAAGAACGGCGCAATTGGTAAAAACAATATGCCAATTAACAGCATGGCAGTAAAATAACCCGCGTAAAAAACCAAGCTGCGAACCAGATTGATCAAGCCAACTCTCCTGTCCCTTCACCTTGCTGTTGATCACGGGCCAAACACCACGCATCTAACATACGCCCCACCTCAAGCCGCCACGGTTTTTGATGTACACCAAACACATCAAGCACGCGGCGGCAATTTAATACCCGACGCAGCTTGGCATCATGGTGGTGATTCAGTGCCTGTACATCGCCAAGCACCACGTCTTCACCGCGCCCCTCTAAATGCGTCGCCAACTGCGTGCGCACCATGGAGGTAAATGTAAAGGCACTGACGGGCTCGGTCCCCGCCAAATGATAGGCGCCCCACGCATCGGCGCCACAGACCTGCTGCTGCAACATGCCAATTAAGGCCATTGCAACAGCATCAGCTGATGTCGGGCAAAAAATCACGTCTTCGGCCGCACGTGCTGGCTGCCCTATCATCAAACTATCAATGATCTCATTTAGCCATGCATGGCTGCCTTCAAGCGCGAACAAAGGACCCAACCGAACAATCAAGTGCCGGTCATATTCCGCGCGAATACGATCCCCCGTTTGCACCAAGCGCCGAAGACTCTCATCTCTTGGAGCAGGGACTACGTGCTCATCAATCGGTATCTCAAACCCATCTTCGTAAAGCTGATCCGAAACACACCACACCAATGCAATACCTTGGGCCTGGCAAGCATCCATGCAGATATCGACTGCATCGGCATGTGCCGTTACGTCGGCAGGCGCCATGCTCAGCGGATGCGCCAACGGAGGGATAATCACCGCATCAGGTGTTATCGCCTCGAGCTGAGCTGACGTAACTGTACTACCTTGTTCGATAACAAGTTCAGTATCAGTCCGACGACTGGCTTCTTGGGCTAATGCCAAACTCAAACAGTGCCCTGCATCTAGTATCAGCAACTTCACGAAGGCTTCTCTCCTCTGGCGTGTCGTCGCCACGCTTACGATTTTCGATCGTCTACAGCTAACCATTCTAAACGTTAACGGACGAATCGGCACATGCCGTGTAGAAGACAATGAGCGTTATTGCGCAAATATATTGCCCCTCGCATCGGTATAACCCAACCCAAAATCACTCGTTAACACTTGATCATATTTCATGGTGAACGGAAGGTTTTTATCACCGTCACAGGGGGGCGCACATATTAAGCGACTTTAAAATCTACTATTGGAGTAATCGATGAAAACGAAGACCACTATTGTTGCCGCTATGTTACTAAGCCTTGGCCTTCTGGCGTCGGTCAGTGCTAACGCCCAGCAAGAGGGTGCCGCAAATGCAGCAACACAAGCTGCCGCTCCACCTATCGAAGTTTCTAATCAGCAGCTTCAGCAATTCGCCAACGCATCAGAAGAAGTCGTCTCGTTATCACAAGAATACACCCAACAGCTTCACACCACTGAAGACGAAACCGCTCAGCAGGCTATTCAAGAAGAAGCCAATGAAAAAATGATTGATGCTGTTGAAGATAACGGTCTGGATGTAGATACATTCAACGCTATCGGCCAAGCCATTCAGACAAACCCTGAATTAATGCAGCGTGTGCAGGAAATGACTGGCTCCTAAACCGTTGCAGTACTCAAGTGACCAAGAAGTGGTGCATAATGCACCACTTCTTGGTATCACGGCTCAACAGCACTACCTCAAATAACGTTTTTAGTTATCACCCGCCCAATTTCAAAGATGCTGATTAGAACGGGATCTCGTCATCAAAATCATCGAAGTTGCCAGGATCTGGCGCTCCGTAGTTACTGTTTTGATTAGCGGGGGCTGGCTGGTTTTGCTGTGGCCCACGAGCAGGCTGAGGCGCGCCGCCATAGTTACTTTGAGGCGCCCCCCCTTGGGGAGGATAACCACCCTGCTGAGGCATACCGCTACCCTGATGGCTCTGAGGGGCGGGCTGCTGTGGCGCTGGTTGCTGGCCTGGGGCACCTTGCGCAGGGTTGTTTTGCGCGTAACCACCTTGGGGAGCACCGCCACCCTGGAAGTCGCCGCCACGGCTATCTAACATTTGCATATCATTAGCAACAATTTCTGTGCTGTAACGATCCTGACCATTTTGGTCTTGCCACTTACGGGTTTGTAAACGTCCTTCAATGTAAACCTTAGAGCCCTTTTTCAAGTACTGCTGGGCAATCTCGGCGGTTTTATTGAACAGCACAATGCGGTGCCATTCGGTGCGCTCTTGGCGCTGCCCGCTCTGACGATCCATCCAGGTGTCAGATGTCGCCAGGTTCAAGTTGGCTACCGCCGTTCCCGAGGGCGTAAACCGTACTTCAGGGTCTTGGCCAAGATTGCCAATCAAAATAACTTTGTTAATACCGCGCGCCATAGCTCGCTCCTTTCAATAATCGGTCATATAACAGTACCAGTGACACTCAGGGTATCACTGATACGATGGCTGGGGGGCTGAACGCCACGCAGCTAATAGGTAGTAAGGCTGATGCATATTAGGGCTTAGGTGGTGAAATCAATCTAGACAATGCTGCCTGGTCGAGCTCTTTGCGATTTACTTTTAAATACACCAAGCGCTCTTCTGGCACGACCATGACGTCCTCTACGCCAACCACATCGGCAAGATGCTCCATCAACAGCTCTAATGCATCGGGCTGAGTATCGTGAAGTGCCACGACTTCACTCGAAAGCTGCGGTGGTGATGGCATGCGCCACATCGCCATCCACCACAACAACGCCAGCACCGCACAGCCGATAAACACCGCATTGAGCCCCCAAACACTGGCCAACAGACCACCCAGCGTTCCTCCCAAAAATGCGCCTAAGAACTGGCTGGTCGAGTAAACTCCCATCGCAGTGCCTTTGGCACCCGCGGGGGCTAACTTACTGAGCATTGATGGCAGCGTGGCTTCGAGCAAGTTAAATCCTGTAAAAAAAACAAATAGCCACATGAACAGCCAATTACCTTGGGACAGCGGCAGCCCAAGACCACTGAGGCTCACTGCAATAGCACCAATCGCCAGCAGGCACATTAATTTCATGCGCTGGCGCTTCTCCGCCACGATGACTAACGGCACCATGGCGATAAACGACAGTGCCATAATGGCCAGATAGGCAAGCCCGTGATACTCGATAGCAACCCCAGCATTTAATAGCCGGAACGGGACGGCAACAAAGATCGCCATTAGCACCAAGTGCAAAACAAAAATCGATAGGTCTAGCCGCCATAAATCCGGGCGTGTAATCACGCGTTTGAACTGCTGGCGATCCATACCTACATCGCGATGGCGCAAGCGGCGTGGCGCGGGCGGCACCCAGCGCCACAGCACGACAAGGCCAACCAGCGTTAATAACGCGGTGAACCAAAAAACGCCCGCCAGCCCTGCCCAGGCTGCCAGCCAGGGGCCGACCACCATGGCAATCGCAAACGACACACCAATGGATAGCCCAATCGTGGCCATCGCTACCGTGCGTACCTGCTCACGGGTTTGATCTGCTAAGAGTGCCATAATCGCCGCGGCGACCGCCCCACTGCCCTGTAATGCGCGTCCCAGAATTACGCCACCGATCGAGTCCGCCATCGCAGCAACCACACTGCCTAAGGCAAAGATCAGCAAGCCCATGGCAATCACTCGCTTACGGCCAATTCGATCCGACAGCATGCCAAATGGTATCTGCAGTGTTGCCTGAGTCAGCCCATAAATGCCAAGTGCGACGCCAATCAACAGTGGAGTGGAGCCATGTAAGGTGTCGGCATAAAGTGCCAACACCGGCAGCACCATAAACAAACCGAGCATACGTGACGCATAAAGCCCGGCTAAGCCGCTGATTGCACGGCGTTCAGTGGCCAGCAGCAGTGCGGAAACCTTGCGCATAATACCCTTGTGTACAAAGAGATGGGCCGAACAGCCCGAGAGAACCGAACATTCTAGCGCTTTGTCACCACGCTGGAAACGCCAAGTATTGGCGTATCGCTGCATGGAGCTTTGCCGTTAGGGGTACAAGAAACGTATAATTACACTTTTGCCACGCGATTCGAGGTGTTGATGGACAGCATTCTGGTCAGGGGTGCCCGCACCCACAACCTCAAGCAGATCGATGTGGAGCTGCCTCGCGACAAACTTATCGTGATTACCGGCCTTTCTGGCTCGGGCAAATCGTCGCTGGCGTTTGATACGCTCTACGCCGAGGGGCAGCGCCGCTATGTGGAGTCGCTTTCCACCTATGCGCGCCAGTTCCTTTCGATGATGGAAAAGCCCGATGTGGATCACATCGAGGGGCTTTCGCCTGCGATCTCTATTGAGCAGAAATCGACTTCCCACAACCCTCGCTCTACCGTCGGCACAATTACCGAGATTTACGATTATCTACGCCTACTGTTCGCACGCGCAGGCACGCCGCGTTGCCCAGAGCACGGTGAAGAACTGGAAGCGCAAACCATTTCCCAGATGGTCGACCAAGTCATGAACTTGGCCGAAGGCACCAAGTTAATGCTGCTAGCGCCGGTGGTGAAAGGCCGCAAAGGGGAACATCTTCAGCTATTGGCAGAGCTACGGGCACAAGGCTTCGTCAGGGTTCAGATTGATGGCCAGGTGCTAGAGCTTGACGATATTGCACCGCTGGATAAACGTAAAAAGCACGATATTAGCGTCGTGGTTGACCGCTTTAAGGTGCGTGACGATATCGCCCAGCGGTTGGCAGAGTCATTTGAAACTGCGATCAACCTCGCCGACGGTACGGCGATGATCCACTTTATGGACGGCGAGCAGGAAGACCTTGTTTTTTCTGCCCGCTTTGCCTGTCCGGTATGCGGCTATTCGCTCTCTGAGCTTGAGCCGCGGATGTTTTCGTTCAACAACCCAGCCGGCGCCTGCCCCACCTGTGACGGCTTGGGCGTTCAACAGTATTTTGATCCAGAAAAGCTGATTAGCCACCCTGAGTTATCGCTAGCGGAAGGCGTCATTAAAGGCTGGGATCGGCGCAACATTTATTACTTCACCCAACTGCAGGCGCTCGCCAAGCATTATCAGTTTGAGCTTGAAACGCCGTGGAATGAGCTTGCCAGCCATGAGCGTGAAATTATTTTAAACGGTAGTGGCAGCGAACAGATTCCCTTTGTGTATGTGGGTGACCGTGGCCGCAAGGTGACGCGCGAACACGCCTTTGAAGGCGTACTACCCAACATGCAACGTCGCTATCGTGAAACTGAATCCAACATGGTGCGTGACGATCTGGCTAAGTATATCGCCGTACAGCCCTGTGCCACCTGTGGCGGCTCACGGCTACGCAAAGAGTCACGCCATGTGTTTGTCGATGACCATAACATTGCCGATATTGTGCATTTGCCTATCGGTGAAGCGTGGCGCTACTTTGCTGAGCTCTCCCTGCCGGGCCGCAAAGGCGAAATTGCCGATAAGATCGTTAACGAAATTCATGCCCGTCTAGAGTTTCTGGTCAATGTGGGGTTGGACTATTTAAACCTTGAACGCAGCGCTGACACACTCTCAGGCGGTGAAGCCCAGCGTATTCGCCTCGCCAGCCAAATCGGCGCTGGGCTAGTGGGGGTCATGTATATTCTTGACGAGCCCTCTATCGGCCTTCACCAGCGGGATAATGACCGGCTGCTGAAAACCTTGGAGCGCCTGCGGGATTTAGGCAATACGGTCATCGTCGTCGAACATGACGAAGACGCAATTCGCGCGGCGGACCATGTTCTGGATATCGGCCCAGGTGCAGGGGTCCATGGCGGTGAAATCGTCGCTCAGGGCACGCCCCAGGACGTGATGGATAACCCCAATTCGCTGACCGGCCAATACTTATCGGGAACACGGGAAATCGCCGTCCCTCCCTATCGAATTCCAGGGAACCCTGAAAAACAGCTGGTGTTGCGAGGAGCCACCGGCAACAATCTGCAAGACGTCACACTGACGCTGCCGCTGGGGCTGTTTATCGCGGTCACAGGTGTGTCAGGTTCAGGGAAATCAACGCTGATTAACGGCACCCTGATGCCCATCGCCGCCCGTGAGTTAAATCGCGCCACCACGCTCACTCCGGCACCTTATCAACACATAGAAGGCCTTGACCTGCTCGATAAAGTGATCGATATCGACCAGAGCCCCATTGGCCGTACGCCGCGCTCCAACCCCGCCACCTATACCGGCATCTTCACACCGATTCGTGAGTTATTCGCCGGCACTCAGGAAGCGCGTTCGCGGGGCTACAAACCCGGCCGCTTCAGTTTTAACGTTAAAGGGGGACGCTGCGAAGCGTGCCAGGGCGAAGGCATGATCAAGGTAGAGATGCACTTCCTGCCGGATATTTATGTGCCCTGCGATGTGTGTAAAGGCAAGCGCTACAACCGCGAAACACTCGATATCCACTATAAAGGCAAAACGATCCACGAAGTGCTGGCCATGACCGTAGAGGACGCACTGGAATTCTTCAGCCCAGTACCCGCCATTGCCCGTCGTTTGCAAACCCTGCTGGACGTGGGCCTCTCCTATATTCGCCTGGGCCAGAGTGCCACCACGCTTTCAGGTGGAGAGGCGCAACGGGTCAAACTGGCCCGCGAGCTGGCCAAGCGTGATACCGGAAAAACGCTTTATATCCTGGATGAGCCCACCACTGGCCTACATTTTGAAGATATCCGTCAGCTACTCACAGTACTGCACCGCCTGCGTGACCACGGTAATACCATTGTGGTGATTGAGCACAACCTGGATGTCATCAAAACCGCTGACTGGATTATCGATCTCGGCCCGGAAGGTGGCTCTGGCGGCGGGCAGATTATTGCCGAAGGCACTCCTGAACACATTACCAAGCAGAGCGTGTCCCATACCGGTCACTTCCTGGCACCATTGTTAAAACGCGGTAATCGTGCCAAAAGAACCGCCTAGAGCCACTCCCAGGGTGGGGTTTACCCACCCTGGGAAATAGCTGCGATACGCCTCCCCCACCCAAGGACGGCAAGAAAGAAGAAAAGACCAAGCAACATAGGTCGGCTCTGTTTATATTGATTAACGTTTATATTAATCAACAACGCGGCCTGTTAATCGTTGCTAACCTTTTAGGAGAAGGAAGCTGTGGATCAGGATAAAAGCTGCATTATTAGCCACTTCAGTCACTACTGCTCGCTAACCGAAGAAGAAAAAGCGCTATTAAACGAGTTGGAAGAGAGCCCTACTGATATCAAAGCAGGGGCACTACTGTGGGCAGTTGACGCACCCGCGAATGAGTTTTGCACCTTGCGCAGTGGCTGGGCTTACTCCTACCGACATCTAGAAAACGGCGACCGGCAAATTCTGGAAGTGTTTTTGCCTGGCGATATTATCGGTTTGCGGGAGTTTGCATTCTCCAAGCGGTTGGAAAACGTACGCATGATTACAGACGGCGTGGTCTGCCATTTCCCCCATAAGCGCATGCTAGAGCTGTTTCGCCAGTCACTGACACTTACCTCGGTGATGTTTGCTATTGGCAGTCGCCAACAAGCCCTGTTAACCGAACGGCTGGTTAACTTAGCGCGGCGTAGCGCTAGACAAAAAATGTCCCATTTTCTTCATGAGATGTACTTACGCTTACGCCAAACCAACCATGACATCAGCGGCCAGTTCCGCCTGCCACTTTCTCAAGAACAGTTAGCCGATATTCTAGGCTTAAGCCCTGTTCATGTGAGCCGAACCTTTAGTGCATTGAGTGAAGATGGCTTAGTCTTCCGTGATCGCCATCACGTCACTATTCCCGATTTAAAGGCTTTAGCCACTGAAGGTGAATTCGACGACTGCTACCTAACCGATAACGTTAGGCCGCTGCTTATTAGCGCCTGAGCCTTAGCGTCTGAATCAACGGCAGGTTTTTTGCTCTTAAAACTTTTTGTTCTCAAAACAAGCAACGCCGCGTGGCTCTCTAGACCACGCGGCGTTGTTCGTTAGCGTTTTAGTGGGTTTATCTGGCTTAGCCGCACTTAGACCAGCCGCAGCCTGCATAGCAGGTGGGGCAGCCATCCATCATGATGAGCTCACCGCGACATTCAGGACAGTTGCCCACGGTTGCCGGGCCACTGCCTTCAGGCTTTTTTGCGGTGTTTTCTTGCTCAGTGGCTCCGCCAATCGGCTCAACAGCGCCAGCCACTGGGCTAGTGTCTGGCTCGTCGACCGGTGGTTGCCAAGCATGGCCATGCTGCATGCGGTGCGCATAGCGCTCTACCAGCATTTCTACCGGTACTTGGTTGCCATCCTGGTCCAAGAAACCACGCCGATAGAGAATTTGCTGGATCGACCAGGCTATCGCCGCCACTTCAGAATCGTGGAACATTGGCTTGTTCCAGCGATTCATACCACAGCGCACTAACCCTTTATCCCAAGCGACTTTGCGCAGGTCAGCCACCGCTTGGGTGACATAGCCCCCACGCGCTGCCAGGGAAAGGCTACGCATGGTAGCCGTAATCCACTGATGCTCGCTGGAGAGCTGTCCTGACGGAAAAAAGAACTCAACCGGTCGCTCAATAACCACACGCCGACCACCGACTACGCCTTCCACGGGCATAAAAGAGACCAGCAGATAGACTTTTTTGCGACCTTCCGCACCAACGTATGAGATCTTTTCGGATACCGCTTCTAGCGTTCCTTCTGGGCGTGAGGGAATCCTGACCGTCAGCGGGTCTTCTTCCGGAAGTTCAGGGGCAGGCGCTGCCTGCTCCTGTTGCTTGATACGGTAACCAACGATTTTTGAGGTAATTTCTACAGCCATGGTGTTCTCCACTTAGCAAAAGGTGTCGGGCGATGTTCTTAGCAAGGCGTAGCCCGCCCTTACCATTTGCCGTAGGTGCCCTCTTTTAAGGCATCAAACAGGTTGGCGGCGTTATGCTCTTCACCGTCGTAAACCACCGTTTCATCGCCGGTCAGCTCTAAGGTTTCGCCATTTTCCAGCTCAAACACGTAGGTGGTGTTTTTCAAATCATCTTCACGTACCAGTACGCCCTGGAACGCCTCTGGATTGAAGCGGAACGTGGTGCAGCCTTTCAGGCGGCTCTCATAGGCTTGTAGGTAAAGATCCTGAAATTTCTCGAACGGGAACTCCGTCGGCACGTTGACTGTTTTGGAGATTGCCGAGTCGATCCACTGCTGCGCGGCAGCCTGCACGGCCACATGCTGTTCAGGCGTCACCGAGTCTGCGGTAATAAAGTAGTCGGGCAAATCGCTTTCCACCGCATCGGCGGCAATAAAGTGACGATAAGCGGCTAACTCGAACGAGACAACCTCAACTTGCTCTTTGGTTTTCTTGCCCGATTGAATGATATTGCGGAAATAACGATGCGAGAACGATGGTTCAATGCCGTTAGACGCATTATTACCCATCGACAGCGAAATCGTACCGGTGGGCGCAATAGAGCTATGGTGGGTGAAGCGTGCGCCATGCTCTGCCAGTTGTGTGACCAGCTCAGGGTCTAACTCGGCAACTTTCGCCATGTACTGGCTGTAGCGGGCATGCAGAATACGTCCAGGCACTTTATCGCCCACTTCATAGCCATCGGCGGCTAGCTGGGGGCGCTCGCGCATCATCTTAGGCGTAATCGTGTGCTCTTGCTCAAGCACAGGCGCCATGCCTTTCTCTTTAGACAGTTCTAGCGCTTGCTTCCAGCCTTCCAGGGCGAGGTGACGGCTTACCTCCTCGGTGAAGGCCAGCGACGCTTGGGAGCCATAGGGAATTTTAAGCATGGTCAGCGTTGAACCCAGTCCCAAAAAGCCCATGCCATGGCGGCGCTTGGCTTCAATCTCACGCTGCTGCTGAGGTAGTGGCAGGCCAGCAATTTCCACGACGTTATCCAACATACGTGTGAAGATTGCCACAACCTTGCGATAGCGTTCCCAATCAAAGCGCGGCTTATCGCTGAACGGCTCGATGACAAACTGAGTCAGGTTGACCGATCCCAGCAGACAGGCACCTTCAGGCGGCAGCGGCTGCTCACCACACGGGTTGGTCGCGCGGATATCTTCGCAGAACCAGTTATTGTTCATGCGATTGACCTGATCAATCAGAATAAACCCAGGTTCGGCGTAGTCGTAAGTCGAGGACATAATAGTGTCCCACAGCTCACGGGCTTTAATCACTTCAACCACACGGCAGGCTACGCGACCTTCGTTATCTACCGTATAGCCCTCTTCCATGACAGGCCAGTCGCGGTAAATCAAATCGCCCGCTTTTACATCGTCTTTTTCACCAGGGTGCAATGGAAACGCCAGCGGCCAATCAGCGTTATGCTTCACTGCTTCCATAAATTCATCGGTAATCAACAGGCTAAGGTTGAACTGGCGAAGACGACCGGCCTCCCGCTTAGCTTGGATAAACTCGCGAACATCCGGATGGCCAACATCGAAGGTGCCCATCTGGGCGCCTCGACGGCCACCGGCAGATGCTACGGTAAAGCACATCTTGTCGTAGATATCCATAAACGCCAGCGGCCCATTGGTGCCCGCGCCAGCACCAAACACAAACGCGCCCTTATGGCGCAGCGTCGAAAAATCGTAGCCAATACCCGCACCCGATTTCAGCGTCATGCCAGCATCAACGACTGAGTCGAGAATATCGCGCATAGAGTCGCGGATAGTGCGGGACACTGTGCAGTTAATCAGACTAACCGCAGGCTTATACGCTTCAGCACCCGCGTTGGAAAGGATTCGTCCAGCGGGGATAGCGCCGTTTTCCATGGCCCAGCGGAATTTAGGCAGCCATTCCTTCGCTTTGTCGCCTTCGACCGCCGCCAGCGCTCGCGCGACACGTTCAAAGGTAGCACCCACATCCTGATCAACAGGTTGGCTATGGCGATCTTTTAACCGATATTTAGCATCCCAGATATCTTTTGAAGGAACCTGTAGTGGGACGTCATTCGAGGTCTGCATAGCCTTTGTTGCGGTGCTCATGTCGCGAAACTCCTTCACAACGGGGTGAATATAGCGCTCAAAACGCTGCGATTATACGTCCTGCGGATATGAAGTATAGACTTGACTTCACACTATATGCGGCCTTTTTATTGTTAAAGACTACTACATATAGGAAAATCAGCGCGTTACCCTTTTGCTTATCTTCAACAAGCGATAGGCTATTAATTTTCTTGCGCGGTGTCTTTTATGCCTAACGTAAAGCGTTTATCTTTAGCGGCCTTCAGTGCCGCACTGTTCAGCACTGCGTTGCCTGGCCTGGCGGCCACGTTCAATGTTGATGCGACACAGCCCCATGACCACTGGCAGTCGATGACGCTGTCGCTGGGGGATGAACGGCATTTTCGCGCCGTGGAAACCCACAGTTATTCCGATGCCACGCTAAGCCTTAACGCGACTCAGGGTGTTTGCGACTTGCCCTGGCTGGAAATGCGAGTAACGCTAAGAGAACAGCAAGGCGAAAGTCGCGCGGTTAACTTAGTCCCCACCAGGATTCGGGTAGATGACACGCCTATTATCGACACCATGGCCGAATTCATTACCGAGCGTGGCGATGACGGGTTTTATGCACACTTCTATCTGAACGACCTGCCGACGTTAATGGATCAAATGAGCCAGGGTGAGCAGCTGTTTCTCGGTTTTGACCAACAGGATAATGACCCTTGGTATATGACCTTTAGTCTTGCAGGTGCAGATGAGGCAATCGCGCGCATGCAACGCTTGTGCCTCGCAGAGTCATAAAGCGCTGTATCGCTTCACGGTGCGCTTTTCGCGGCGATTTCAACGCGATTTCGCCCGTTACGCTTAGCTTGATACATCGCCGTGTCCGCCCGCGCTATGAGGGTTTTACAGCTGTCACCGTGTTGCCATACGGCCACGCCGATGCTGACGGTCATCGGCTGATCCAGACCATTAACATAAAGTGTGGCCACTAGGCTGCGTAAGCGCTCAGCAAGCCCCTCTGCGGCTTCCATGTTGGAGTGAGTTGCCAACACCACAAACTCTTCACCGCCCCAGCGCCCTAAGTGATCACAGCCACGCAGCGAGTTCTCCACTAAGCGCGCTAGAGAGACCAATACGTCATCGCCCACACTGTGACCGAGGGTGTCATTAATTTGTTTAAAGTGGTCGACATCAAAGAGTAACAGCGCGAAAGCAGCTCCGTATCGCTGCGCTGCCACCAGCTGTGCATCGATGGCCTGCTCGATACGATAACGGTTCCACACCTGGGTAAGCGGGTCGAAATGCGCCAGCTGTTCTAACCGCTGATTGGCGTCTGCCAGCGCTTTACGCTCGCGCTCAAGGTGCATATTAAGCGTGCTGATTTCGTAAGCAGAAATCGCCAGCGTTAAATCTTCCCCTAAGTCCATCGCCGCTAAACGCTCAACTCGCTGCCATGCTTCACTCTTGCCGGTAACTTCCTCACACCACGCGGCAGAAGGCGATAACATCAAGGGGTGTAGGGGTGATGAAGACGGCTGCATCGCCCAGTAGAGCGTTTCTACTTGCTCAGGGCGAAAAAATATCAGCCAACTGCGCTGAGTCGGACTCGTCGGCAGCGGGATTGCCAGCACACCACTGTGCTCTAACATGCCCAAAGAAGAGGTTAACGGCTCTTTGGTGGTCTCCTGGGTACACCATGGTCCGCTATGGATATGTGCCTTTTCAATCCGTGTGACGAACTGGCTGATCGCCTCTGGCTTAGGCGTATTGCCTGATTGGTACACGCTTCCTTTCACCCACAGCGCAACGCCATGGGCGCGAAAGAGCGATTGCCATGTATCGGCATGTTGAGTAAACAGCTGGTAGGGGTTCTGTGGTTTTAAGCGATTATTGCTTGAAAGCACAAGACTGTCTTGCACACGTTGCAAGTAGCGTGCTTCTTGGCGGGCTCTCAGCAGCAACAGCCTCTGTGTCGCCATTTGCACCAAGGTTCGCACCGCATCACGCACGGGTGGCGTCACAGGATGAGCTGTCGCCGAGTGGCAGTATAATAGCCCCCAGAGACCGGCATCTCCCTGCATGGCTACGCTTAACGCACCACGCACACCAAGGCGCTGCAAATACAGCTGCCTTTCAGGGGCCGGCGCGCGCAAAAAGCAGGCGCTCACATCGACTGCCACATCCCTTGGCTGTAAGTCCTCACAAGTTGCCGCAACATCTTGGATAAGCCGCACCGGATGGCGTTCGTAGGCACGCCGCAGCGCAATCGGAAAGTCCTTGGCGGGAAAGCGCTGCCCTAGCAAGGCGGGTAAGCGACCTAATGGCAACTCACCGCTCGGCTTAACACTGCTAGCAGAGAGCGATTCGGCTACGATCAAGCCATGCCAATCACTATCGAAATGGCAAACAGACACGCGGTCATGGCCGGTTAACTCTTGTACTGCCATCACAAGATAATCAAGCAACTCTTCTTGATGAGTCGCTTCCGCTAAACGCATCAGGCGCTCGTTTACCGTGCCGAGCAGACGCTGCTTACCTAAGGTGTTGAGTGGCTCTATCTCAACCAGCACATGTGCGCCTGCTCGGTAGGCATGTAGCTGAAAGCGATTGGAGCGGGTTGGGCATTTAAAGGTGAGCGGGCCCGGCAGCCGCTGCTGCCCCTGCAGCTCGTAGCGTACGCGCTGGCTTAAGCGCTTCCCCAGAACGCTAGATAGCATTGGGAAGCGCCCCTCCTCGGGGGCGCTCACGCCCAGCATTACCGCGACATTGCTACTGATCGCTTGTATGCGTCGACTGTCTGCATCGAGTACCAGTAATGCACCGAACGACTGTAGTAGCGAGTGATGCTTCGACACAGAGTTAGCCTCAAGAAAGCTTTTTACCCCTCAGCCTGTTGCCTTAACAACAGTTCAACGCGCCGGTTGGCGGCTCGCCCTTCCGACGTTGCGTTACTTTCCATGGGTTGGGTATCGGCATAACCGACTGCCCGCATGCGTGAAATAGCCACTCCTTGGCGCTCAAGGTAGCGGACAACAGCAATGGCACGTCCTACCGAAAGCTCCCAATTCGACGGGAACCTTGATGTGGCAATCGGGAGACTATCCGTATGCCCTTCTACCGAAATCTGACCATCAAAGGTATCTAGCACAGCAAAAAGGCTTTCTAACACATCTTGCCCCTGGGGCGTTAGTACGGCATCACCACTGGGGAACAGCAGGCTATCATCTATACGCAGCGTAACACCATCTTGCCCTTGAGAGACGCTTACCCCGGGGATATTGAGATCAGCCATCCGTGGCTGCAGCCCGCTATGCTGGGGATGAATACCTGTCGCCAAGCTGGCCAGCGGAAGCGAGGTAATCGAACTTGCCGAGCGCATTCGGTCACTGTCAAACGCCTCCCCGCCCCCGGGAGGCGTCAATGCCAATAGCAACACAAACAGCGTGATTAACAGCGTTAACACATCCAGGTAGCTCGTCAGCCAGCTTTCATCCCCTTCTACCGACGCTGCGGGCAGCTCCAGCGCATGCCGTGAATCCCGATCGAGCATAGCGCTATCCTTTTGCCGCTGGGCTAGCCGTGGAACGCGGTTTTACAGCGGTATCGCGAATTTCATCATGATAGTTAACAATAAAGGAGTTGAGCGTTTCTTCAATAAATGAAGGCAGACGACGCTTGGTGATTAATGAGATACCTTCCAGCACCATGTTCATGGTGATGAGCCGCTCTTCTGTACGCCGCTCTAGCTTGACTGCGATAGGCTTAAACACCAGGTTGGCGAGTAGAATACCGTAGAACGTTGTCAGCAGAGCGACTGCCATCCGCGGGCCAATGACATCTAGATCACCGGCATCCATTACCTCTAGCATATTGACCAGACCTACTAGCGTGCCGATCATGCCGAACGCTGGTGCGTAGGTAGCCATGGTACGAAAGATCTGCGCCTCAGCATGCTCCCGCGCTTTTAGTCGTGCAATGCGCCAGCGCAACATGTCGAAAATTTCGTCTTCTTTCGTATTAGCAATCACCAGTTGAATCCCCGTGCGCAAAAAGGGATTACGGGTGTGCTCTAGCGCCTTTTCAACCGCCCTGACATCGCCCTTAAACCACAGCCGTGACATCGAAACAAGCTCGTTAATATCATCCCGCACATAGGTATTTTCGCGCCGAAACACCAGGCCCACCAAGCGCACCACGCGGAGTACTTCTTTAAGCGGGTAGCTAATGAAGGTGGCGGCCAAAGTACCAGTCACCACAATGGCGAGCCCTGGTAAATTGAGAAAGCTTTCTGGCGACTCTGCAGTAAAGAACAGCACGCTTACCAGCAACAGCATGCTGGCAAAAATACCGATCAACGTAGATGGGTTCATCAACGGCTCCTCGCCGGTTATGGGTGGTTAATAGTGGCGTTAGGTGGCGTCATATAGGCGGGCACGAAGCCTGCTGATCGCTTGACTGTGCAGCTGAGACACACGGGATTCCGTCACCCCAAGCACCGCCCCCACCTCTTTAAGGTTCATTTCTTCTTGGTAATACAGCGCCATCAGCAATTTTTCTCGCTCAGGCAACGCTTCGATCGCGTCAATCAGCGATTGTCGCTGCTGCTGGTCTAATAGTTGATCAAAAGGCAGGTTGTTAGCGTCTGCCTTAGCAGGCTCACCCCCATCCGCGACGAGCTCTTCAAACGGTAACAGCTGGCCGCTGTTTGTATCGTTAAGCAATTGCTGATACTCATTGAGCGGCATATCTAAATCCCGCGCAATCTCGCTCTCCTCCGGGGCCCGCCCCAACCGCTGCTCAAGGCGACGCACCGCGTCATCTACGGCTCTAGCGGAGCGGCGCACGCTGCGAGGTAACCAATCACGCGTGCGCAGTTCATCCATCATAGCGCCGCGAATACGCTGGCTTGCGAAGGTAGCAAACGTTGCGCCTTGTGACGCATCGAAACGCCCAAGCGCTTCTAGCAAGCCCACCATACCGGCCTGGATAAGGTCATCTAACTCAATACTCGCGGGCAGTCTTACCTGCAGCGTTAAGGCCTGACGCCTCACCAGTGGCATGTATTGAGTTAACAGCTCGCTCTGTTTGATCCTGCCTTGTGCTGTATACATCCTTACGCCTCGCGGCTAAATGCTCTTCACTGGTAGTTCACAATCACTTGTAGCTCCTGCACCCGCACCGGGCGCTGGCCCGATGCTAGTGCGAAACGAAAGTGCATCGGACCATCAATTTGCTTACCGGCCAATGCTGACGTGGCGCCACGCATTGTGGGTAAGGGAACACACTGTTCAGAGTGGCATAACCAGGCATTCATTGGCACACCAACTGGGACTTGGTAGCGCCAATAGATACGACCTATTGTGGCATCTCCCACATCGGCCATTGCCGGTGGAACAATAGGCTGGCTAGAGCTCGCTCGATCACTCATGGCCACTAACACACTGGGTAGCTGAGTGCTCCAGCTGCCAACGGCCGCATGAGCGGCACCCATTAAGGTACTCAACGCGAAAATCAGAACGCTTTTATTCAATGTCGTTAGGATGAAAGCACCTGCGGTTAGCCTTACTGGCTCCCCGTGGCCTTTAAGCGGACGCTCGTGCAAGCGGTGCTTGTTGACGCGATTCCACCTCGCATAAAAAGCATAAAAGAGTAGGCGCATTGTTATCCCTAGACCCTGTTAAAACGCGATTACGTTAATGCCAGGCTGGTATTAACGCGCAAGCAGCAAAAGCTCTATTTCCAGATAACGGGCTGCCGCCTCTTGCAAGTTCTCGAGCAGCCCCCGACGCGGCAAGTGCGGCTCATGCAGCGCTAGCAACTGCTGCGGACCGCCGTTCTCTCGGAGATGTCGCAACGCGCGGTACATGGGCCCAAATGCTTCAGCATCGCTATTAATCCATAGCGCCCATCGCGAATAGCGATGTTTAAGCTGAGCAAGGTTGTCTGCATTAACATTCACAATGTGAATATCCCAATCATCCGGGTCGCCAGCCCAGCGACGGCCTAATACCGACCACTGGGCTAACCGCCCTTTTACTTTAGCTACTTGCTGCTCACCGCTGTTAGGCAGACCTATCACCATCAGCGGTCTTTGAGGCACAACAGTGGAATGCTCTTCCACCGCAGCAGGCATCACCTGAGCAACGGTGTCATCCGTAAGAGCATTGTCTTCTGCTGTCGCTTGGCGCTGCTGGCGCTGCAAATCTGCCCATTTACGAAGGCCAGCGGCTTGATCCTGGGCGCTCATGTCAGCCCCTCTCGGCTCACACTGCTTAATTGGCGAATAGCGTCACGCGCCATAAACGCGTGGACAAGGGCATCTAACATGGCGGTGTCACGTCGCTTACGCGTCGTGCCCAATAACCGTAGCAAGTCGGTACGCAGCGCTACGGCTGTCTCATCATTCGCCACATCCAAGTGCCCGGCAGCCGCTGCCACACCGCTCGCCATTAATAGACGCACTTCCGTGCTTACCTCGCCACCGTCTGCTTCTTTCAACTGCTGCCACGCGCGCTTGGTTAAGCTGGATAAACCTTCGCTTTGTAGCTGAATAACCAAAAGCGAAAGCACGTCTGCGCCTAATCGAGCAGGCGTTAACCAGTAGCGGCGAGCAATGCATTTACCATTTTCAGGGTCACGGATCTCCCCAACCCATGCCAATAGAAGATTGCCAGCGGCATCTTCCACCTGCTTATGGGTGTTCCAAAGCTGCAGCGATTGGCCACGAAAACGTACGCCAACGTGTTGCGTCAGCGAGCTATCAGTGAACAGTTGGCGTAAGGCATAACGCTCGGCTTGCCAGTGTACCCGCTGACCGGCAGACACAAGTGTGACCCAGGTCAGGTGTTGGGCTTCTAACCACGCTAACGTGGCTGGGTCTGGCAATGCAGGCAATAAGTGAACCACTGCACCTAACGTGACGCCTTGGGCTGACATGCGCGATTGCCAGCCCGCGGGCTGGCGATGCTGCAAGCTTGGCAATGCAAGCCAGCCACCATCTGCATCAAGTCCAATGTCAGGCATCGGCCAATCACAGCCACGCTCGTTTCGGCGTGGCGCCCAGGCAACCCCCAGCCCTTTCCCAGCACATGACCCGCTGGCTAATACGGCATCGAGCCGCTCGTCTTGCAGTACAACGGGCAGGGAAGCGAGATCCCAGACTGACTCCAACGCGGAGAACCCGACTATCCGCTCCCGCAGCTGCCTTAGCACCGAGGTCAGGCGTCGCCCTTGGCCCAGTACGTCCCGAGACCAACGTGGCAGGCCTACTGAGGCAGGCGCAGGCGGTGTCTCGACAAAACTCCGCCCTTTAGTAGATGGCGTGTTCAGAGCCTGATTAATTAACCCAGCAGGATCTGCTACCGTCATGTCTTCGGGCACACGCTGGCCATGGGATCCAAATAGCACCCGCAAGCCGTGTCGCATGACAATATCTAGCACGGGAGCTAAGCGACCTGCCTCATCTTGCTTGGTAATAATGCAGTCATTCAGCTCTGCGCCCGCAGCACGTGCCGCTTGGCGATAACGCAGTACCACTTCTTCTAAGGTTTCAGGCTGACTGGCAGCGTTCAGCAGCAGCACCAGCCGCACGGTGGCTTGTCCGCCTTGTAAATGAGCGATTTGCTCGATAACCCGCTGGTCACGCTGACTCATACCGACGGTGTCGATAATCACCCACTGTTTACCCTGCAATCGTCCAACTAGCTCATCAATAGGCTGCTCGGCGTCCAAGGCATACATTGGGGTATCAAGCAGTCGGGCATAAATGCGTAGCTGCTCGTGGGCGCCGATACGAAAGCTATCGGTGGTGACAAGGGCCACGGGGCGTGTGCCGTGGCGCATCACGAAACGCGCCGCCAGCTTTGCTGTGGTCGTGGTTTTCCCTACCCCTGTCGGGCCAACCAGCGCCACAATGCCAGCTTGATCAAAAAAACCGGCTTCTTCTGTAAGCACGGGCAAGCGGGCCATTAACTGCTCGCGGAGCCACGTCATCACATCGTCGCTGTCAGTATCCTGCTCCGCTAGCGATGTTGGCAGTCCTGCCAGCACCTCATCGCTTAGCTCTTCACTAAAGCCAGCGCCAAGCAGCCATTGCCGCATACGTGCTGACATAACAGCGTCTGATGAGGCGGGGGCTGTGACGGGCTGCGTGGATAATAGCTGCCTCATCTCTTGCATCTCTCGCAGCAGACGCTCACTCATTGTCTGTAGTGGATCTGAGTCAGGCTGCGAAAATGCGGTAGGACTTGGAGGCGCTGGCCAGGTGGGAGAAGGCTCAAAGTGGTCTACCGCCTCATCCGCCATCGCGAGTATTTCAACACCACCTTCCGTGCGGCGATTGGCGACAATTAAAGCGTCATCGCCCAATGCTTCGCGCACTTGGCGCATGACGTCGCGACTGTTTGCACCAACAAATCTTCTAACGCTCATACGCTACTCTTGCCTCTGTTTGAGTGGTTCCCACAGGCGTTGTGTATAAACGTCACTGCCTTCCGCCCACTAGCGTCGTGACCCGTAATGTCCGGTCATCAGGAATCTCCGCCTGAGACATCACCACTAAATGGCGTACCCGGCGGCGTAAAAAGCGCGACAGTACGGGACGTAAGGAGTGCTGAACCACAAGAACAGGCGCTTCCCCACTGGCCTCGTGACGCTCTAGCGCTTGCTGTGCTTGGTTCATTAGCGTGTCTGCCAAACCAGGTTCCATGGCACCGTTACCATTCATCGCTTGCAGGAGCACTTGCTCTAGCTGTGCGTCGAGCCCCATCACTTGCAAGGTATCTTGGCCTGCAAACCACTGCTGCGTAATAGCGCGGCCCAGGGCAATACGCACCAACGCGGTTAGTTCGTTAGGATCTTGCTGCTGCCCTGCGTACTCGGCCAACGTATCCAGCACGGTGCGCATATCACGAATCGAGACATCTTCATCCAGCAGGTTTTGCAAAATACGCTGCAGCACAGTGAGTGAAATAGCCTTCGGCACCACTTCCTCGACCAGCGACTTTTGGTCGTCGCCCAGCTTATCAAGCAATTTCTGCACTTCTTGACGCCCCAGCATTTCAGGCGAATGACGGTGTAGCAGGTGGTTTAAGTGGGTAGCAATCACCGTACTCGCATCCACCACGGTATAGCCGTACACCTGAGCATGCTCGCGCTGATTGGCATCAATCCAAACAGCAGGTAAGCCGAAAGCAGGGTCTTGTGTTGGCGTACCCTGTAGCTCTCCCGATACCTGGCCTGGGTCTATCGCCAACCACTTCCCTGGCTGCGCTTCTGCACGTCCAATTTCGGCACCCTTCATAGAGAGCACGTAGGTGTTAGGAGGCAGCTCAAGGTTATCTCTGATATGCACCACTGGCGGCAGAAAGCCTACCTCTTGAGCAAACTTCTTACGTACGCTTTTAATGCGGCTCAGAAGCTCGCCTTTTTGGCGGGAGTCCACCAAGGGAATAAGCCGATGCCCAACCTCAAGGCCCAAGGTATCCACCAGTTGCACATCCTCCCAACTCGCCTCTGGCGACTCTTGTTGAGGCGGCGGTGCCGCTAACACCTCTTCTTTTAACAATGCCTGCTCTTTTTGGCGTATCAGGTACCAGGCCAAGCCTGCCAGCAGTGCGGTAAAAATCAGGAAAACCAAGTTGGGCATGCCTGGCACCATGCCTAGCAGGCCCATGACCATCGCAGCCAGTATCATGACCTGAGGGTTAACAAACAGCTGGCTGATCATTTGCTGACCAACGTCCTGCTCGGTATTTACCCGAGAAACCGTCACACCTGCGGCGGTTGAAATGACGAGGGCAGGTATCTGAGCCACCAGGCCATCACCAATGGTCAGCAATGTATAGGTGCGTGCAGCATCAGAAAAGCCCATGTTGTGCTGCATCATGCCAATCAATAACCCACCAATAATATTGACCACCATGATGACCAAGCCGGCCATGGCATCACCGCGTACAAACTTACTGGCGCCATCCATAGAGCCGTAAAAATCTGCTTCCTGAGCTACCTCTGCACGGCGTTTTTTGGCGTCTTCTTCGCCAATCAAGCCTGCGTTTAGGTCCGCATCGATCGCCATCTGCTTACCCGGCATCGCATCCAATACGAAGCGCGCGCCAACTTCCGCGATCCGCCCGGCACCTTTCGTGATTACCATGAAATTGATGATGACCAGTATCAAAAAGACCACTAAGCCAACCGCAAAATTACCGCCCACCAGGAAGGTACCAAACGCTTCGATGACCTTACCTGCGGCGTCCCCACCCTGATGCCCTTCCATCAAGACAACTCGGGTCGAGGCCACATTGAGCGATAGTCGCAGCAGGGTGGTGAACAGCAACACAGCAGGAAAAGCCGCAAAATCGAGCGGCTTCTCTGCAAACATGCTGACCAACAGGACCATAATGGCCAGCGCGATATTGAAGGTGAAGAGCAAATCAAGAACAAAGGGCGGTAAGGGCAGTATCATCATGCCCAAAATCATCAATATCAGCACCGGCCCAGCCAGCAGCTTCATGCGCACGTCGCCCATCCAGTCGCGCTGATTGATCAGTTGGCTTAAACCTTTCATGGTTGCGCCTCACTACCATCGGCATGGCGGTTGGGGCGTTCCATTTCAGGGGGAACGGATAAATTATCTGGGGTGGGGGGCACCTCGCCTCCTTGTTGTGCAACTTGCTTCAGGCGGTAGGCCCATGCCATGACTTCGGCCACGGCGGTATACAGGTCTGCGGGTACTTCAGCGTCTAAGTCTACGTGGTGGTAAAGCGCTCGCGCCAAGGGAGCAGCCTCCAACCTTGGCACACCAGCTTCCAGCCCTATTTCGCGAATACGCGCAGCGACGGCATCGGCTCCTTTGGCCACCAGTTTGGGAGCTCCCATGCTGCCCTCTTGATACATCAGAGCCACCGCATAGTGAGTCGGGTTGGTGATAATCACGTCTGCTTCGGGCACTTTGTTCATCATGCGCCCCCGTGCCATCGCCTGCTGCTGCTGACGAATACGGCCTTTTACATGGGGATCGCCTTCAGACTCTTTATGCTCTCGTTTTACCTCTTCCTTGCTCATACGTAGCTTTTTAGCGTTGCTCCAAAGCTGAAAAGGCACATCAATCAGAATAACCACAACTAACGATAAAACGATCAAGCCTGCGGCTAGCGCTGACATATTCAAGGCAGTCGCTAATGCTTGCTGGATGGGCTGGTCCATTAGCCCCAAAAACTTGCCAACGTTGGCATAGATAAACGACGCGGCAATGCCGCCGACCAGAACTGATTTCGCAATCGCTTTCGACAGTTCAATTAATGCCTGCGTCGAGAAAATGCGTTTCAGGCCTTTCACAGGGTTTAGCTTCGATAACTTAGGCTGCATCGACTTTGCTGATACCAACCAGCCGCCAAGCAGCGCTGGCGCTACAAGGGCAATGACCGACAACAGCAAAAAAAGCGGCAGCATGACAAACAGAGTGCGCTGGCCTAGGTCCAGCGCATTCACCAGCATGGGGGTACTTTCCATCACTTGGCGGCGTTCAAATAAAAACGCCTGCTCCATCACCATACCCAGCTGGTCATAGAGCATTTGCCCCATGCTCCACAGCCCAATTACACCACCCAGTAGCAACAAAAAGGTCGACAGCTCTCGGGATCGGGGAACCTGCCCTTCCTCACGGGCTTTCTCCAAGCGCCGAGGGGTGGCTTCTTCTGTCTTTTCCTGATCGCTATCGTTCTCTGCCATGCGGCCATCCGGCGGTGTCTTGCGTGGCTTACCATAAAGTCAGCCGCCCCAAAGGACGGCTGAACAAAACACCTATATTGCCAGATACGGTTTTTTACAATGGCTTAATAACAACGCATTAAAAGCCTAATTCGTCCAATAAGTCATCTACCTGATCCTGACCGGTGACAATATCTGGGGAATTACCTTTGACCTGAGGACCATTTAACAGCTCTTCATTGCGACGAGCGTTTTCGTTTTTCCACTGATCTTCCGCCTTGCGCTGCATCGACTCTCTGGCTTGCGCGCCCGGCACATTATCGATTAACACCTGCACCAACTGATGCTCGATCTCTCGAATAACATCCATCATTTTTTTGATGACTTGACCAGTAAGATCCTGAAAATCCTGGGCCATCATAATATCTAGCAGCTCTTTGTTAGTCGCTGCTGCGATAGTCGGTACGTCGCTTAAGTAGGTGCGTGTTTCTTTGACTAACGCTTTGGCATCATCCAGCTCTTTGGGAGCTTCAAACCATTCAGCCCAACGCTTATCCAATGCCTCAGCACGGTCAGAAAGCTGGTCTTGTAACGGTTGCGCGCGATCAATGGCATTTAACGCACGATCTGCAGCTTGCTCGGTCATGGTTGCCACGTAGTGCAGCCGATCACGTGCATCAGGAATCGCTTCCGCCGCTTTCTCGATCTCTTTGTCCAAGCCTAGCTCTCGCATATTGTCGCGCAACATGCGGGTCAGTTTGCCGATGCGAAAGATCAAGTCCTCAGCCGCTTCCTCGGACAGTTGAGTAGCGTTCTGCTCATGCTGACTCATAGGGGTGCCTCCTCGTTAACCGAGCATTTAAGCGCAGCCGCTTCATTTGCTCATTTTCTCGAAGATTTTGTTGAGTTTTTCTTCAAGGGTGGCGGCAGTAAACGGCTTGACAACATAACCGTTAGCCCCTGCTTGCGCAGCAGCAATAATGTTCTCTTTTTTGGCTTCTGCGGTCACCATCAATACTGGCAAGCCTTTCAATGCATCGTCTTGGCGAATCTCTTTGAGCATTTCCAGGCCGTCAAGGTTAGGCATGTTCCAATCAGACACGACGAATTCAAAGTTGCCCGCCCGCAGTTTGTTCAGAGCATCTTGACCATCTTCTGCTTCATCTACGTTGGTAAAACCCAACTCTTTTAACAAGCTGCGAACGATCCGACGCATAGTGGGAAAGTCGTCAACTACCAAAAAACTCATGTTCTTATCGGCCATTGGTCATCCTCTTATTTAATATGTTTTAAAAAAAACAGGTGCTTATAAACAGCGATTAAGGTGACTGGTCATTCAGTCAGAGGTCAAGATTAGAACGCTTCCCACTCGTCATGGTGGCTGTGTTCTGGTGTTCGGCGCGCAACCGGCATGGTAGCAGCAGGTTTCGCGGCCAGCCCAACAGCAGGCTGGCTGTGGGCTGGTAAGGCTTGGCGCTGTTGATCCTGTACGCCAAGTAACTTAAATACCGCTACCGCTTCTTCTAACCGGTTGGCTTGTTCTTCTAGCGACATCGCCGCTGCTGATGCTTGCTGAACCAGCGCCGCGTTCTGCTGCGTCACTTCATCCATTTGCCCTACCGCTTGGCTGACCTGCTCAATACCATCACTTTGCTCCTGAGAAGCCGCCGAAATTTCATCCATAATATCGGTTACTCGACGCACAGCGGTGACAACATTGGTCATGGTCGCACCCGCCTGTTCTACTAGCGTAGAACCTTGTTTGATCTGTGTAACGGACGCATCAATCAGCGTTTTAATTTCTTTAGCTGCATCAGCACTGCGACTGGCGAGGTTGCGAACTTCTCCCGCCACGACGGCAAACCCACGCCCTTGCTCGCCAGCACGTGCCGCTTCTACCGAAGCATTGAGAGCCAAAATATTGGTTTGAAAAGCGATAGAGTCAATCACACTGGTGATGTCTGCCACTTTCTGAGAGCTGGTCGAAATTCCGTGCATGGTTTGCACGACCTGCTCCACCACCTGGCCACCTTGCTCGGCAGTAGTCGAGGCGTCCGCTGCCAGCGTACTTGCCTGACGCGCATTATCGGCATTTTGTTTAACCGTTGCCGTCATCTGTTCCATGCTGGCAGCCGTTTCTTCAATGGAAGCAGCCTGCTGTTCGGTACGTGATGACAAATCCGCATTACCACTCGCAATCTCTCGCGTGCCGTGATGTATTTCACCGCTACCTTCTCGTACGCGAGCCACTGTCGCTGTCAGGTTTTGCTGCATAACGGCCATCGCCGTAAACAGCCGGCCCACTTCATTGTGACCCGATTCGGGTACTGGCTCAGTCAAGTCTGCTTGGGCAATTTTATCCAAACGCCTGACCGCATCATTTAAAGGTGCAATCACAGTGCGACGCAAGGCACCATAAATAAGTAGCGTCACGAGCAACGCAACCGCAACGGCGAGTGCATTGATCCACATAAACACATTGCCTTGAGCGTCGGCGTCGCTACGGATGCGTTCGACACGCTGAAAACCATACTGAACAAAGGCGGTGGTACTGCTTGCTAGGTGACTCAGCGGGTCAACCAGCTCCTCTCGCAAACGATTAAACGTATTGATATCCATCGTTTCAAACGTCACGTGCTGCTGCTTAACTAAGTCCATTACCTCGCGAAAGTCTGCGATCAGCGCATCACCCAATGCATCGCCCTGATCAGTGCGTGGCGTGGCAACAAACTGCTCAAAGCGCTGCTCTGCACGCTCGATACGATCCAGAGCAATGTCAACCTGTTCATTAGACTGACGGGTTTGGCCTACCATTAAGAAATTGGAAGCCGTTTCCATCGCTAGCATCGCTTGATTAAGCAGCGAGTCTGCCCGATTAATCTCGTTAAGTTGATCGTTACTAATCAAGCTGTAAGTCGATAGGTTGGCCTGCGCATTACGGTCTGACATGAAACTGATACCTGCTAACACCAAGATCAGCATGACAAAACTGGTGAGCGCGATGATAACCGCAGAGTGAATACTGATGTGCCGCAGTGAGCGTGTCATTTCTTTTGTTCCCCTTACGTTGTTATGGGGTTGTTATACCCGCTGTGCACGTCCTGAAGCGGCAATTAATGCCATCAAACGTGACGGGATGTCTTCTAACGCCACCACATCAACCGCCCCCCCCATCGCGATGGCCTCTCTGGGCATGCCAAACACCACACAGGTTTCTTCGTTTTGTGCAATGGTGGCAGCGCCTGCTTGACGCATCTCTAATAGCCCTGCTGCGCCGTCCTTACCCATCCCAGTCAAAATCACCCCAATGGCATTTTTACCAGCATGTTTTGAGGCAGAATGAAACAGCACATCAACAGAAGGCCGGTGACGGTTGACCGGCGGACCATCATTCAGGCGCGCCACATAGTTGGCACCGCTGCGGGCAAGCTCAAGGTGCTGGTCACCTGGGGCAATATAGGCGTGCCCTGGCAAAACACGCTCGCCATCGGCGGCCTCTTTTACGCTAATACGGCACAGCCGATCTAGCCGTTCGGCAAAGGAACGCGTAAAGCCACCAGGCATGTGCTGCGTAATCAAAATCGCTGGAGCATTCGCCGGCAGTGGTTCTAGCACTGACCGAATCGCCTCTGTGCCGCCAGTAGAAGCGCCAATGATAATCAGCTTTTCACTGGACACCATGGGGGCTTTCAATTGAGTGGGCGGCGGCGCATTTTTATGACGCGCCTGACGCGGGCGCGAACGCGCGGCGGCACGCAGCTTATCGGTAATTTCAGCCGCATACTCCATCATGCCGCTACGAATACCTAGGCTAGGCTTGGCCACAAAATCTAACGCGCCCAGCTCCAACGCTCGCAGGGTGATTTCTGAACCACTCTGAGTAAGCGATGACACCATAAGCACTGGCATGGGGCGTAGCCGCATTAGCCGCTCCAGGAAATCGAGGCCATCCATCCGCGGCATTTCTACGTCTAGCGTTAGCACATCAGGGTTGTGTTGTTTAATCAGATCTCTGGCTGCAATGGGGTCTGGCGCAACGGCGACGACTTCCATGTCTGGCTGTGAATTGATTATTTCAGTCAATAAGTCACGAATCAGCGCCGAATCATCGACACACAACACTTTGATTTTGGCTGCGTTCACAGCACGCCTCCTTTATACGGTAAACACCTGTGTGCCGACCCACTCCGATTGGGCGAACGCCCCCAGAAGTGCCAAACCCACGAAACCGATTTATTTTTTTGCGAGGGTATAGACCGTCTGCCCACGCAGCTTGAATGCATCACTGATGTACGAGAAATTTTCCGAGTGGCCAGCAAACAGCAGGGCATCTGGCTTCATCAACGGGGCAAACCGCTTGAGAATCTTGGCCTGAGTATCTTTATCGAAATAAATCATTATGTTGCGACAAAAAACGGCATCAAAAGGGCCTTTTACCGACCACTGGGGTGCCAACAAATTTAGCGGTACAAACTCCACCAGGGCCGATACTTCTGGACGCACCCGCGCTAGGCCTGCGTGACCACCGGTGCCTTTTTGGAAAAACCGCTTTACCCGCGAATCGTCTAATTTGCGCACTTGTTCAAGCGGATAAATACCGGCGCGCGCTTTGCTCAGCGCGTCCGTATCAATATCGGTTGCTACTACCTTGGCTTGCGCGGCTTTTGGTCCTAGCGTCTCGAGCAGCGTCATCGCAATGGAATAAGGCTCTTCACCCGTCGAGGCCGCAGAGCACCAGATAGTGACGGGCGTTTGTTTTTGCTTGATGTGCTCGGCTAACAGTGGAAAGTGGTGGGCCTCGCGAAAAAACGCCGTAAGGTTGGTGGTTAAGGCATTGGTAAATGCCTCCCACTCTTTAGCATCTGGCTGACGCTCCAGTCGCGATAGGTAGTCGGTGAAACGCGTGATACCGTGGTGGCGCAGCCGCTTCGCTAAACGGCTGTAAACCATTTCACGTTTATGTTCAGCAAGCACTATTCCGGCGCGCAGGTAAATCAGCTCTCTTATGCGTGAAAAGTCAGCGTCCGTTAGCACAAGGTCGCGCTCGATCTGCCCCCCTGATGCCCACTGGCTGGCCTCAGCTCCCCGCTCGCGTTGGTCGATCAAAATTCTTCCCACTCCTCTACAGAGGCCAGCGGCCGCTTTGTTGGCGACGTAGGCAGTTTACTCGGGCTTTCAAGGAGCTGAGTCGCACTGCCGCGATAGGTATTAAGTGCAGAGCCGGATGCATGGGGGGCGCTATGATTGCTCAAGCGGAACGCTTCAACAGACAGTGCCAATAAGCCCGCTTGCTGCTCTAATGCCACCGCGGCACGTGCTGTTTCCTGAACACGTACGGCATTTTGTTGGGTTGCTTGATCCATTTCCGCCACAGCTTGGTTGACTTCCGCAATACCATGACTCTGCTCTTCAGACGCTGACGAAATATCGTGCATAATCTGAGTGACATTTCGCGCAGCATCGGCAACCTCGCCTATCGCTTCTTCCGCTTTTTTGACCAGTCCAGCGCCAGCATTTATTTCTAGATTAGAGCCGTCTATTAGCCCGCGAATCTCTTTAGAAGCGCTTGCACTACGACCTGCTAGATTACGGACTTCTTCGGCAACCACCGCAAAACCGCGACCATGCTCACCTGCCCTAGCGGCTTCAACTGACGCATTGAGTGCCAGGATATTGGTTTGGAAAGCAATCGAGTCAATCACGTTGATGATGTCAGTCATTTTTTGCGAGCTTTGGGTAATTCGCTGCATATTCTCGACTAACTGCGACATGAGTTCCCCAGTCTGCGTCACCTGCTTAGCATTATTATCGGCAAGGCGGCGAGCTTCTTGAGCGTTATCACTGTTTTGTCGCACGGTTGTGGTCATTTCTTCCATGCTGGAGGCCGTTTGCTGTAGCGACGCCGCCTGCTGCTCGGTACGCGAGGACAACGCTTCGTTACCACTGGCAATATCTTGGGCGGCGGGCGTGACCACATTAATGCCGCCTTTTACATCACTGATAATGCTACTCAAACTTTTACGCATGGTATTCAGCGACTCCATCAGCAGACCGACTTCATCACGCTGGTGGGGGGGCACTTTGGCGGCTAGGTTTCCACCCGCTATTTGCAAGGTAAAACGTGATGCGCTCTTCAGCGGTCGAACAATCGAGCGTAACGTAATAGCTCCCAATAGGATAAGCGCCAACAAGCCACTCCCCAGTACAACAGCCTGGGCACTGAGCATACGGGCCTGACCTCGCTCAGCATCAACAGCCATGGATTCCGCGGCGGCTTGTTTCTGAGCGATCAGCTGATTCACCATGGAAGAGAGCTCACGCCCTTCGTTATTCATCACGCTCGTAATTGCATCCAAGCCGACAAACACTTCATACGTATCTTCGGCCTGTAGAACGGTTGATGCTCGCAACATGCCATTGTCTAAAAACGCCTGTAACCGCTCATTGAACGAGGTGGCAAGTGTTGAGACGTTAACCTCACGAGAGTAGTACTGCTGCCAGACGGACTCGATCGTCGCGGCACTGTCAGCAACCATTTCACCCATCTCGAAGCGCTGTTGAATCAGCTCCATACGTTCTGGCTCAATCATGGCTTGGCGGGTTTGCGCGATGGTTTGATCAATCTGTTGCAGGCGAATGACATCACCCAGCCCATCATTGTTAAGCGCCGTAAGGCGCTCGCCCGATACGTTGATGCCATACAGCCCAAGGCCACCACTTACCAACAGCAGCGCACCTGCCACCACAATCATGCCAACCAATTTAGCGCGAATGGTATCAAGCCGTATCCGCTTTAAGCGCTGGGCAAGGCCTTTCTTGCGTAGCTTCCCCTTGTCTAGATAAAGCTGCTTGTTGCGTCCTTCACGAATTTCAGCGTAGGCTTGCTCCGCTTGCGCAATCGCCTCTCTAGATGCCTGCACCCTGACAGAGGCGTACCCCACTACTTGGTCTTCCTCAACAATGGGTGTAACGCTGGCACTTACCCAGTAGTGGTCACCATTTTTACAACGGTTTTTAACCAGCCCTCGCCATGTTTCACCGCTTTTCACGGTCTGCCACAGGTTTTCAAATGCCACTGGCGGCATATCTGGGTGCCGAATCAGGTTATGCGGCGCGCCTATCAGCTCTTCATGCTGGAAACCACTTATCTGGATAAAGGCAGGGTTTGCATAGGTAATGCGCCCTTTAAGATCCGTACGCGAAACGAGGAAATCATCACTCTGGAGTTCAACTTCACGCTGAGTGACTGGCTGGTTATTACGCATCCGCATACCTTATTTTTAGTATTAAAGCCGAGGAAGTAATGAGCCTAAACCGCACGACTTAAAACGCTTCCCACTCATCGACTGCCGTGTTACGAGCAGGTGTTTTTTTGGCCGCCGTAGCTGGGACGGCAGGCACTTGCTGAAGGGCACGAGGCTGCAATGCGTGGCGAGATACGGGATTACTCGTCAGCCCATGACTAGGCCCAACATGAAAGCGCTCGACAGCCTCTCTCAAGCGCGCCGCTTCGCTCTCTAACTCATTGGCACTGCGTGCTGCCTGCTGAACCAGCTGAGCATTTTGCTGCACGACCTGATCCATTTGGGCCACCGCTTGATTCACCTGACCAATGCCATTGCTTTGTTCTTCAGAAGCGGCTGCGATCTCATCCATAATATCGTTGACCCGTTGAACGGCAGCGACAAGATCCTGCATGGTTTGTCCCGCGTGGTTCACCCGCTGGGTACCTGCGTCGACTTTGCCAAGCGATGCATCAATCAGGGTGCGAATTTCTTTGGCGGCATTGGCACTGCGGCTAGCGAGACTGCGAACTTCTTGCGCTACCACGGCAAACCCTTTGCCATGCTCGCCAGCGCGGGCGGCCTCTACCGACGCATTCAAGGCAAGAATGTTGGTTTGAAAGGCAATGTTATCGATGACCGTAATAATCTCGGCGACCTGGTGGGAGCTCGCGCTGATGTCTTGCATGGTTTCAACAATGTTGGACACTTCTTCGCCACTGCGTCTGGCGGTTAGCGTTACCTCATTGGCGAGCTGGCTGGCTTGTAGCGCATTGTCTGCATTGTGCCCCACGGTAGAGGCCAACTGCTCCATGCTGGAGGCCGTCTCTTCCAGGGAAGAGGCTTGCTGCTCGGTTCGTGAAGAGAGGTCATTATTGCCACTGGCGATATGCTGAGAACGCTCAAAAATCGACGCGCCGCTTTGACGAACCACACCGACAGTCTCAGACAGCGAAGACTGCATATGCGCCATCGCGCTATAGAGTCTGCCAATTTCATTATTGCCGGGAGAGGTAATCTGCTGGCTCAAATCGCCCTGAGCCATTTTCTCGAAGTAACCTACTAAGCGATCCAGGGGACGCAGTACATTAACGCTCACGCCCCAGATCACCACCGTCACCGTTAATCCGGTCATGATGACAACGCCAATTAACACCCAACGAATACGGGCAGCAAAATCGCCGAATGCCGCTTGCTGCACCTGTAGATCATTCGACGCCTGCACAATGGCTGCGCCATGGTGGAGTGCATAAAGCCCTATGCCACAGGCCACCACCACCAAGATTGAAAAGGTGGCCAGTACCAGCCCCCAGCTCAGACGTACGGTCATATTGCTCATCACTTGACGCATTAGCGGTGTCACACGCATTACTCCAAACACAACCGTATCGGCAGGCGCTATCCGTTGCACCAGAGGGCTGTTTTTTGGCTTACGGAAGGCACGCTCCCTGTGCCGGGCAGTAATAGGGTTAGCGGTTGCTAGTGCTGTCGACGAGTGCCATTTCTTCGCTGGTCAGCAGCTTATCGATATCCACTAACACCAGCATGCGATCTTCGAGGCTCCCTAGCCCGCTCAAGAAATCAGAGGAGAGCGTGACGCCAAATTCAGGCGCTGGCTTGATTTGATCGGGTGTCAACGTCATAACATCGGACACGCCATCCACCACGATACCAACCACGCGGTCGGCCACATTAACGACAATAACTACCGTTTGGCCGCCGTACTCCACACTGTCTAGGTGGAACTTAATGCGCAGATCAACAATAGGCACAATGACGCCGCGCAGATTGGTCACCCCTTTAATAAAGTCTGGTGCATTGGCAATCCGAGTAACATTTTCGTATCCGCGTATTTCCTGAACCTTAAGAATATCGATGGCGTACTCTTCTTCCCCCAAAGAGAACACCAAGAATTCGCGATTATCCGCTTCTGCGGCGGACAGAACCGCTCCATTGTTTGCTTGGCTCATGACGGCTCAGCCTCCTGGTAATAAGAGAGATGTGGATAATTCACCTGCTTTCCGGCTTCTTTCTTGGCACGGCTTAACCGGTGTAAACCTGTAATATCTAGAATTAGCGCAACGCTACCATCACCCAGGATAGTGGCCGCCGAAACACCCGGCACTTTGCGATAATTATCTTCTAAGTTCTTTACAACCACCTGCTGCTGGCCAATCAACTCATCGACCAACATGGCATAGCGACGGCCTTCGCCCTGAACAATCACGGCAATACTTTTGGTCGGGTCGGTAATGGCATTTTCGACATCGAGAACTTCATGGATAGCGATAACAGGAAGGTATTCATCGCGCACCTTAAGCACCACATCATCTCCCGCCATGGCATACATATCGCCTTTGGCAGGCTGTAACGACTCAAGCACCGTGGAAAGCGGCAAAATAAAGGTTTCACCACCCACTTTGATAGACATACCATCAAGAATGGCGAGGGTTAACGGCAACACAATACGCGTGTTGGTGCCCTCACCTTTCTTAGATTGAATTTCAACCCGGCCTCCCATGCCTTGAATATTCCGCTTCACGACATCCATGCCGACACCACGGCCAGAGACATCGGTGACTTCTTTTGCCGTGGAGAAACCCGGCGCAAAAATCAGCTGGAAGACATCTTCGTCGGGCATGTTGTCGGAAACGTTCAAGCCGTTTTCACGCGCTTTTGCCAACAGCCGGTCGCGGTCCATACCGGCACCGTCGTCACGAACTTCTATCAGAATGTTGCCACCCTGATGACGTGCCGATAGCACCAGCTTGCCAATCCGGGGCTTGCCTAACGCCTCTCGCTCGTCAGGCATCTCAATCCCGTGGTCTAAGCTGTTACGCACCAGGTGCGTTAGCGGGTCGGTAATACGCTCAACCAAACTTTTGTCCAGTTCAGTGGATTTACCTTCAGTGACCAGCTCAATTTCTTTGTTCAATTTACCGGCAGTATCGCGCACAACGCGGGGAAAGCGGCTAAACACAAACTCCATTGGAATCATACGGATCGACATCACCGCTTCCTGAAGATCCCGCGCGTTACGCTGAAGCAGGCTCATGCCATTTTGTAAGGAGCTGTTGCCAACAGACTGATCACCAAGATCGCTGACCGTTTGATCCAGCATCGACTGAGTGATGATCAGCTCACCGACCAAATTGATAATTTGGTCGACTTTGTCTACCGACACACGGATTGAGGAGGACTCAGGAGCCGCTTTTTTAGCCGCTGGCTTGGCTGGCTTTTGGGGCGTTGGTGCACTGCTGGCAGGTTTGGCAGACTCTGGGGGCACTACCTCATCAACGGCTTCGTCTGCTGGTGGGTCTAACGCAAGATTAGCGTTGGCAGCTTGATCAACGTCTGTCACGCTAATTTCGATCTGCTCAGGCTCAATAATGAAGCACATCACCGCTTCGATATCATCACCACTGACGTCACCCGTCACGATGACTTCATAACGCTTTTCATCCCCCGAATGCGACTGGACATTGCCCAGTTGCTCCAGCTCTTCAACCAGCAACGTGCGATCTTTTTCACTCACGTTCAGCAGCGCCACCATGAGTTGGCGCTCGCTTTGCGGGGCAGCTTCCGTGGCCTCAGAGCTAGCTGACGATGTTTGTTCAATCAACGGCGCCGGTGCCACCGGCGCATCCAACGTCTGCCCAATTTCTTCCAGCGCTATCTTTTGCAGTGTTTGGCAAATGCGTTCGTAAGCTTCCTGGTTCGGCTCTTCCTCGTTGCGATAGGCATCGAGTTGCTCATGCATGATGTCTTTTGCCTCTAAAAAGGTATCAACGAGGTCGGCTCGCAGGGTCAATTCACCTTTGCGGGCATGGTCCAATAGGTTTTCAAAGATATGCGTGGTTTTTTGCAGCACGCTAAAGCCGAAGGTGCCCGCCCCTCCCTTAATAGAATGGGCTGCGCGGAAAATAGCGTTTAGCTGCTCGCTATCCGGATCATCGACATCCAGTTCCAGCAGGTGCTGCTCCATATCGGCCAGCAGCTCTTCAGCCTCTTCAAAAAAGGTGTCAAAAAAATCCGCTATATCCATGCACCGCTCCACGTCATAGTGTTGTTATCAGCCCAGCTCATTCGTTGTCATCGCCCTGTTCCATGCGTTGGGGCAATGCCTCTTCAGACGCATCGTCATCGGGCAGTGGGCTATCAGGCTCCATCACCCCTGGGTTACGAATCGCCTCGGCAATTTCTGGCAATAAAACAACGAGTTCAATGCGGCGATTAATAGGATCTGTCGGCATAGTGTCAGGCAGCATGGCACGGTCAGCAAAGCCCGATACGCGCAGCAGTTGATCCGGATCAAGCCCACCCGCCACTAATTCACGCCGAGAGGCATTAGCCCGATCATTGGAAAGCTCCCAGTTGCTATAGCCACGATACCCACCTGCAAAAGGCACGCCGTCAGTATGGCCACTAATGCTTAAATCATTAGGTAACTCATTGAGCAGCGGTGCCATCGTGCGAAGCAGATTGCGCATATAAGGAGCGACCTGGTCGCTACCCAGCTCAAACATTGGACGCTGGGCGGTATCCAATAGCTGAATGCGTAGCCCTTCGCGGGTTAGATCAAAGCGCATTTGGCTACGCAGCTGACGTAACTCAGGGTCTTGCTCGATGGCGCGCTCAATACGCTCCTGCAGGTCATTGAAAAAGCGGCGCTCTTGAGCACTGGGGCGGCTATGCTGCAGCACATCAACACGGGCGCGCTCGCCGTCGATATGGGCAGGGTCTGGCCCCCCTCCAGGAATCACTCGGGTACTGCCTGACCGTTCTCCTCCCGTGACCGCGGTGATTAAGGGGGTGCTGAAATACTCAGCAACACTGCGGCGCGTTTCCTCATCGGAAACACTTAAAATCCACATCACCAAAAACAGTGCCATCAGGGCGGTCATAAAGTCAGCAAGAGCTATTTTCCAAGCGCCCCCATGGTGGGCATGCACCACTTTTTTGCGCCGAATAACAATCGGACGCTTATCGCCCCCCTTACTCATGCAGTACCGCCCTTTTTAGCGTCGCGAACATACTCTTCAAGCTCTGAAAAACTGGGACGCTCGGTGCTGTGTAATGCTTTACGACCAAACTCAACGGCTAACTGGGGCGCATAGCCATGTAGGCTAGCCAGCAGCGTGACTCGGATACACTGCAGCATTTTTTCTGCTTCTTTCGCTTGCCGATCCGCATAGCTTGCGATGGGGCTAATAAATCCATAGCCCATCAAAATCCCCAGAAAAGTACCCACTAACGCCATCGCGATCATTTGTCCCATTTGATCAGGGCTGGCATCTGCATACGTCAGTGCTTTAATAACCCCCATTACTGCGGCCACGATACCGAACGCAGGCATGGCATCACCGACTTTGGCAATCGCATCAATGGGAATATGGGCTTCTTGCTCAAAGACTTCGATTTCGTGAAGCATTAACTCATCGATTTCCATCGGCTCCATGCCACCGCTCACCATCAATCGAAGATAATCGGTTAAGAAATCCATAATATGAGGGTCTGCAAGCACCGTGGGATGCTCTTGAAACAGCGGGCTTTCCTGGGGATTATCAATGTCGCGCTCAATTCCCAACATACCCTCACGGCGCACTTTGGAGAGAATCTTGTACTGCAGCGCCATTAACTCCATATACAGGGCTTTATTGTATTTTTTGGTGCGTTTGAGCCTGGGCAATATTTTAAACGTGGCTTTAATCGCTTTACCGTTGTTCGCGGCGATGAAAGCGCCAACGCCTGCACCGCCAATAATTAGCAGCTCCAGGGGTTGGTACAGAGGGCCTAAACTGCCACCTGCCAGCACATAGCCGCCAAACACGCACAGTAATACGACGACATAACCTAGGAGAATCAGCACAAACAGTATCCTTGCGATATCAGTTTTTAAATCAACGGAACGTCTTCCATCACTTCATCAGAAGACACAGGAAAGCCTCGCCCCACGCGTTTCTAAGCCATAGCATACTCAGAAGAAGGCTGTTTTTAATGAAAAAGTACCGGCGACTTTTAGTGCTATCTATGCGCTAAAGACACATTTCATTAGGTATATGCCTACCCACAACGTGCGTGATTGTTTATCTATCAACACTGCGCCTTGCGCGTTTTTCCTGCCCTGGAAGGGGGTTGGCAAATACCGCAAACATAATCACGGGTTGGGCTATGAGCGTGGGCGACAAAGTGTCCTTCGCAACGGTTACACGTATTGAGTTGCAGCAGGTCACTTTCAAAAAACCTCACTAATGTCCACGCACGGGTTAACCCCAGCACCGGCTCAACGCCTTCTAGATTTATCTGCTCTTCATAAAGCCGATAGGCTTTTACAAAAGCATCAATACGCTCGCAGCGAGTGTTTTGTTGTATGCTGTTGTAAATGTTATAAAACAGCGATGAATGTACGTTCGGCAGCCATGTCACGAACCAGTCCGCTGAAAAGGGCAACATCCCCTTGGGAGGCGACATCCCTCTCACTTCCTTGTACAACTTTATTAGTCGCGTGCGACTGAGCTCCGTCTCGGTCTCCAGCACCTGTAAACGTGCACCTAGCTCTATCAGCTCTATGGCCAGCTGTACTTGGTGCATTTCATCAACCAAGCTCTTCTGGCTCACTCCGTCTCTCCTAAAGCTAGTGTTTCAAACTCCTCGCACGCCGATAGCAGCGATGCATGCAGCCCCGACAACCCTTGGTCTCTTGGGTTTTCGGTTAATTTGCGTAGCTGCTGGGCGCTCGTTTGGCTCAGTCGGCATATCAACTGATTGTTGCGAGCCAACTTCGTCAGCTGCCTAGCGTTAAGAGACACAATCAGGTCGGCAAGCTCGCTGTCTACTTTTAAGCGAAACATGGCCGCCTCACGGTCTTCTGCCAGCAGGCGCTGTGCCAGGAGTAAATACGCTAAGTTAATTTCCTGAATTTCATCGAGAAAGCTTGTTTGACTCATAGTGTTCCATCGAACGACATGGGCGTTTAATTATGGCTTTATACGGACGCCTTAAAGTTTTTTAACAATTTGCTCGACACATGGTTGCATACAACATTTGTATTGGCTACCGACGCTCTTGACGCGGAGTTAACCTTTCTTCGGATAACTCAAATACCCATACAAGCAGCTCTGCAACAACCTGATATAAACTCGTGGGAATCTCATCATCGAGATCTAGCTGCATTAGCAGTGCCACAAGTTCAGGCGCATCGTGCACATAAATTCCTTGGCGCTGAGCCTCTGCCATAATACGTTCCGCCAACTCACCGTAACCCTTTGCCACCACACGCGGTGCTTGCGCTTTATCCTGATAAGCAAGCGCAACTGCTTGGCGGCGATGCTCATCCGAGGTAGCCATCATGACTCTCCAAGGTGGCATAGTGCGCTTTCACCTGAACACTGCGAAAATCTAACGCCTGCAGGCGATTTTCTAAACGCCCAAGCCCCTGTTCCAGAGACTGGTACGTCGATGCAGTATTCGTTGTAAAATCAATGCTTAATACCGAATGGTGAAGCCTGAGTGATGCACTAAATGCCCCTAGATTAGGCACATCGAGCTGCATGTCCGAACGCCAGTCACCCTCGGCACCCGCCTCCTTCTGAGCGTCTTCTCGCTCCTCTTCTCGGGGCGGCATATGAATCACTAATGCCATGAAAATCCCCGCCCAAACATCACCTTCCCAGCGAATAACAGGCATTACTAGCATGTCGAGTTGCTGACGCACTAGGCTCTGCAAGCTTTCATGGACGATTTCACGACCGCCACGAACTATCGAGCTATCCTCCAACACACGTGCACTTGCCATATCACTCTGCGCACTGACTGGCAGAGTGCTCTCTGGCGTGAGTGCAGAAGGGCGCGCAAATACTGTTTGATCACTTGCAACCGGCACAAGCAGCGAGTTTGGCAATATGGCGACGTTTGTATTAGCGGCACTCAACACAGCACTAGGTGCAAGCGGCGGCGTTACAAACGTCGCGATACTGGCCGGCAGCAAAGGCCTTGGGCCTGCCTGCATTTGTGGTTCTCGCAATAGCTGTTGGCGAGAGGCCTCTCCGTGGAACCAGCGTTTTAAATGCGCTTCGTAAAACAAACCGCTATCACGAACACTGCTTTCCAGCCGACTTCCCAATGTTGAAGCAGAAGGCGCTTCATGCATTCCCATCAACGGCGCTTGGGGACGTATCACCGCAGGGGGAGCAGGAAACCGTAGCAGTACATCGGCAATGGAGCGGGCAGCCGGGCTAAAGTGAATCTGGGTCGACCCCGTTGCTGTATTGGTGTTTTCTCCCAAAAAAGGGGGGCGCTGACCACCCAGCGACGACGGCAGCCGCCTAAGATCGCCTAACGGCGAAGGAAGTGGGCGACCATCAAGGCTTGAATCCCCATGCAGTGCGCGGGGTCCCTCGCCAGGAGGAACAGGTTGCACGGGAGCATTCAGCGGGCGCTGAGACAACTCACCCTGACGCCCAAGCACTTGGTGCATGAGCGTATCAATCAGTGGCGTGATACCACTCACGTCACTCCCTTCCCTTGATTGGCATCAGTGTCGGTGTCGCTTCTCGCATCGAAAAACGCTGTTTCACCTTGCTGGGGAGCGTAGGCACGATGCAGGTCACGCTGGCGTTGGGAAACGCCGATCAGCTTACCTAACTCATCCCGTCTGGCGACCAAACGGCGGCGAATTTCAACATCGTGCTCTAGAATACTTTCAAGCAGCTCTGCTTTACGCTTCTCGGCAGCAGCATCAAGCACCACTTCGATATCGTGCTTACGCAGGGCTTCAACCGACATGACGTAGTGAGTACGTTGCTCGATAAGCTCTGCCCACTGCTCTGCATTCGCGAGCTCGTGCATTTGAGCAACACAGGCGAGTAACTTAGCGTACGCATCAATAAGCGCCTGCTGAGCATTTTCACGAGCCATTTCAGAAGCCGACATGCTTTGCCTCACGCACTTTGCTGTTGACCGATTTCACGCCATGCAGAGGCGATATCTTCAAGCAATTGCTCTGCTTGATTAAGACTATCTTCATCATTACGAAGATTAGCGGCCAACAATAAGCGGGTAATATAGTCGTAAAGTGATGCAAGGCGTTCTGCAATATCTCCGCCTTTCTCTTGGTCTAACGCTGCAACCAAACCGTTATTGATAATATCCAACGCTTTAGATATCGACTTTCCCTTTTCGGCCGTATGGCCAGCCTGCATATGAATACGTGCTGCGCGAATGGCCGCTTGGGCACCATCAAACAGCATCACAATAAGCTGGTGGGGGTCAGCTGACATGACGCCGCTTTCCACGCCAACGCGGGCATAAGCCTTGGCACCACGTCCATAAGCGGCGCCACCGCGAGAGTATGTCATAAGCGGGCACTCCTTTTATTAATGCGAACAACACGGCCGGTATACATCGTTTACTACCGAGCCATTGATTATTCAGAAACGAGCGTATTAGCTCAGCTATAAAGTTATATCGGCGTCTCACAAATAGACTTTAACGTTTGGCTTACTTTTCGATGAGAAAAATGCACCCACCTGCCATACCGCTAATGAGCTATGTTGAGACCGCCACTTCACGGGTTGGCTTACCTAGTTTTTCAAGGATATCGCCGCTTAATGTCGTCCCCAACGTCTCACGTACCAGCGGCTCAGCCTGATGAGCAAGCGTTACTTCTGCAGGCGCCCCATGCTCATCAAGCCGCACAATCCAGGCCATCTGATTGCTGGAAAAGTATGCCAACGAGCCCACCGGAAGAGACTTAAAATGCTCGACGTAGCGTTTGATCCACCGCGCATCAAACTGATGCGGGTGACTAAACAAGTGGCGATAAATTTGCTGAGCCGTTTTCGCAGGCCGATCCACCCGATCGCGCCGCATCGCTTCCACAACATCAACCACTGCGCTCGCCTTGGCCAGCTCGTTAATATCTTCACCCGTTAAGCCTTCTGGGTAACCGCTGCCATCCAGCCGCTCATTAATGCCACCAATAACCGCCTGAGCAACCGTCGCTGATAGCCAGTGACAGTGCTGAAGGCGATCTAGCAGCAACGATACATGCTCACTCATTGCCTGCCGGTGAGTTGCTTCGAAATGCGGCGCTTTGAACAGTATTTGTGGTACCAGCGCTTTACCAAGATCATGCACTAACCCACTCGCAACGATCGCCTTTCGAACGTCACGGGGCATATTGGCACCCACCAGATCAAGCAAGTGAACCGCCACGCCAATCCCATGACGCACCAAGAGCGGCTCAGGTGATAGGCAGCGCGTTGCGAACAATAGCGCTTCGCGATCCTCCTCGTGCAACAGCAAAAGACGATCCGCATTGCGTGACAGCTGACGGGAGTCAATGTCGCTACCCTGTTGCAGTAGCAGCAACTGCGCATCTAGGTAAGCCGCTATTTTCACTAGACGCCTAGCCATTGGCGTTGCGTATCTTCTGATATCTCGCCGCCCCACATGCTCACTTCCTGTCGCACGTTTACCCGGCTGTTCAAACAGCGGTGACGGTTGACGATCATCCTGCTCTTCTTTGTTATAGCGAGCGGCTTCGCGCTCTATTTCACAGACAAAGTACCAAATTTGCCGTTCTTGCTCGGACGTGCAGCTCGTAAAACGGAAGCCCACACGTAGCAAGTGCCGTTCAGGATCGGTTTTTTGGTGGCGTGGCATCCCCTGCACTTCAAAATAGGTGCCATCTGGAAACGTAAAGGCAAGCAGAAGCGGCATGTGAGCGTCAGCCAGCACACCACTGGCGGTCGGCGGCAACTCTATTTGGCAGCCATCTTGCGACAGGTCTCGCAGCTCACCCAAAACACCCTTGCCACTCTCACCTGATATTGATGCTGGCACGGCCATTCCCAAACGCAGCTCCGCACGAAACGATTCGCGGCGCTGAAGAACGTCAAGCGTTGCAGGGTAGTCACTGCAGCATAAAAACCGTCCTCCAGCGCGACGCGTTTCCGTCAGAGAGAGTAGTGGCGTGCGTACAACCTTACCCTGGGACTGACCACGCAAAAAAAACCGCTCACCTTGCTGTAAGCGGCTTAGCAGGTGGTCGACCGAGGATAAGTCCATCACCAAGGCCTTCCCAGCGTGCTGCTCCATTAACACAATGGGTTCTGGGCGCGCTTGACCGGATGCCAAACAAAGCGAAACCCCGCCCCCCTCAATCATTGTGTCCAAAAAAGCGCTCACCGCCGTAGGACTGGTAACACTCTCGTACTCGTCTTGTTGGACTGACATTCTCGTCTCGCTCACTACCATGTTGTTATTACGCCGCGCTATACGCACCCACCACAAAGCGGCTGAGCATACCAGAAGCCTCTCAGCCGCCGTACGCCTATTAAAGGCCTTACCACCTATTTCATCGACGACAGCAAATGAGGCGGCACTGAACCCGATGGACGAGCCATGCGGAAAGTAAAGTTTTGGCCACGCCTGCCGATAGTCTTTAGAAGAGGCCCATAGCGACTCACTTGATGGCCTCTCTACCTTTTTGCTGCAAAGCCTCGGCTTACTTTTAAAGGATCACTTTCTATGGGCCCGTTGTTCACTGACGAAATTACTTCGATAGCGCTAGCCATCTCACAACCAGCCACTTCTCCGCGTCAGCAGCTTGAAGGTAAGCTCGATGCATTAAACGTAAGAGGAAGCCAAACAGCGGAGTCTCCCGTGGTGACCAAGGAGTCACTGATAGAGCCGGTGCAGCGTATCAACGAGACACTAAGACCACGCGGACTGGAGTTTGCAATAAGCGAGCAATCTTCGCGCATCATTACCAAGGTGATCGACCGCGAAACCGGTGATGTCATTCGCCAAATACCCGGTGAAGAAGTGCTGCTAATTGCAGAGCGGCTGGAGGAGCTACAAGGGCGGATCATTTCTTTAGAAGCATAAAAAAACGTTAGGAGAGATCGCCTCGACACGGTTTGCGATCACTCCTTCTTTGCGCTCCCTCGGTATCACCTATACCTGCATGTTCATCACATCGCGATACGCCGTTACCAACCGATTACGAACCTGCAGCCCCATCTGAAAAGCAACGCTGGCTTTCTGCATATCGACCATCACGTCATTTAGCTCAATGTTAGGGTCGCCAGCCTGGAAGGCCATTGATTTTGTGTTGGCTGCCTGCTGCAGGCGATTGATACGCTGAATAGAGGCCTGTAGCTCACTGCCAAAACCACCCTGACCAGCCGCTGTCGCAATATGCTCACCTTTTATAGGTTGTACTGCACTGGACTGTGCTGCCTGAGCAGCTAACCCCTGCATTTGCTGCAGTGCTGACTGTATGGCAGGTGAACTCATAAGCACGCCTCATCCGAAGGAAGGTGAAGTAATACTAAAAGCCTACCACTGGTTGCAAAGAGCTCATACGAACAAATACGCACCAAAAGCCAACCTGTTCGTTCATTTATGCTCGACTCGCCCCAGGATAATGGCGTCCATCACAATTCCGCTTCATCTTTTTAGCGGATAACCGCGATTGACGGATATTAGCCTATGCCTTCTTTGGTGATGCGCCTTAGCCGTCATCAGTTTTGCCTGCCCTTATGGAGGCACGCATGAGCGAAACTGGTGCTACGGCAGGCCGTCAGAACAACACGACACAAAATGCACCCCGCAGCGGAACAGCAGAAAATGATCCCAAAAGCACATCACCGGTGGAACGCACGTTAAAACAGCTACGCAGTAACCCGTTAGTGGTGCTGCTGATCGCAGCAGCCGCTTCTGTTGCGATCATTGCAGCACTCTTTATGTGGGCGAGCAGCCCTGATTATCGGGTTCTCTACAGCAATTTGAACGAAGCTGATGGTGGGCGCATCATCGCTGAGCTGGACAGCCGCGGCGTGCCTTACCAGTTTGGCGCGGGTGGCCAAGCGCTATTAGTCCCTAGCGATCAAGTCCACACATTAAGGTTACAACTTGCTGAGCAAGGGCTGCCGCGTGGCGGCAATCTGGGCTTTGAATTGATGGAGAATCAAGCCTTCGGTATCAGCCAGTTTGCCGAGCAGGTTAACTTTCAGCGGGGCCTTGAGGGTGAACTAGCCCGTTCGATCGAATCGCTTGGTCCCGTCGAAAGAGTGCGCGTACACCTTTCCATGGCTAAGCCCTCGGTCTTTATTCGTGACCGCGAGCCAGCCAAGGCATCGGTGATACTGACCATGCTGCCAGGACGTGTTCTGGGTGATGGCCAGGTCAGCGCTATCGTGCACATGGTCTCCAGCAGCGTGCCTGAACTGTCACCGGAAGACGTCACCATTGTAGATCAAAACGGTCGCCTGCTTTCAGCAAAAGCATCCCAAGGCAACGACCTGGATGGTTCACAGCTAGCTTACATTGCCGAAGTAGAGCGCTCCTATCAGCGCCGGATTGAAAATATCCTCTCGCCTATTCTGGGGAGCGACAACGTGCGCGCCCAGGTAGCCGCACAGATTGATTTTTCACGCCGCGAACAAACCTCAGAGCGTTATGCACCGAACCAGGCACCTAACGAATCTGCCGTGCGTAGTCGCCAACTGAGTCTGTCATACGATGGTGAAGATCCGCTGGCAACCGGCATTCCTGGCGCTTTAAGCAACACCCCACCAGGAGCAGCGCCTTCACCTATCAACCAGGCTGACGCTGACAATGGCGCCGACCTACCGGATAACGCCCTGCAGAATCTTCGCCAAGAAGACGTGGTTAACTATGAAGTTGATCGCAGCATAGAGCACATTCAACACCGCCTTGGCCAGGTAGAGCGCTTGTCAGCAGCGGTCGTTGTGAACTTTCGCCGTGTCATTAATGAAGAAGGCGAAGCCGAGCAAGTTGCTCTGAGTCCGGAAGAAGTTGCCCAGCTTGAGCGCCTGGTGCAACAGGCCATGGGCTTTTCTCAAGTACGTGGCGACGAAGTAGAAGTCGTGAACACACCCTTCGCCAGCGTCGATGAAAGTATTTCGGAAATCGCCTGGTGGCGACAGCCTGAAACATTGTCTATGGCATCTTCGCTCGGGCGCTACTTACTCGTGGCTATCGCTACATTGCTGCTTTACCTGCTGATTTTACGACCGCTGATCAAGCGTTACACCCAACCACCGGTTGTAGCAGCGGCCATGCCCAGCAGTACGTTTAGCGCCAGCGTAGGGGGCGAGGGCGAGGAAGATGAGCAAGAGAGCGCTCAGCCTACTGAAGGTGAGGACACGTACAGCAATAAGCCCAAACGTCGGCGTAAAACCTCGCTCTATGAACACAATCTGAACGACCTGCGTGAAATGGCACAGGAAGACCCCCGCATGGTCGCGATGATTATCCGCAGCTGGATGAACACCAATGAGTAGCCCAATTGCCGAGATGAGTGGTGCACGCAAAAGCGCCATTCTCCTGCTTGCACTGGACGAAGATAGCGCCGCAGAGGTGTTCAAGTACCTCAGCGCCAGTGAAGTACAGGACATCAGTATGGAAATGGCCCGCTTACATCAAGTCTCGCATGAAGACATGAAAGCGGTGCTGGAAGCGTTTCATCAGGAAACCGAGGAGTTTGTGGCGCTTAACCTCAACTCCAGTGAGCATATTCGTTCGGTACTCACCAAAGCACTGGGAAGCGAACGTGCGACGAGCCTCATTGAAGATATTCTTGAAACCACGGGTGGCAACTCGGGCATTGATGCACTGAATCTCATGGAAGCATCCATGGTGTCTGAGCTGATCCGCGATGAGCATCCGCAGATTATCGCCACCATTTTGGTTCACCTGGATCGGCACCAGGCGGCCGATATTCTTGAGCTGTTTGAAGAGAAGCTACGTAACGATGTGGTGTTGCGGATAGCAACCTTCAGCGGCGTTCAGCCCGCCGCCTTGCAAGAACTAACCGAAGTACTGACCAGTATGCTGGATGGTCAAAACCTCAAGCGCAGCAAGATGGGCGGCGTGAGAACGGCGGCCGAGATTCTCAACCTGATGAACTCCTCTCAGGAAGAAGTGGCCATCGAAACGGTTCGCTCCCACAGCGAAGATTTGGCTCAAAAAATTATCGACGAAATGTTCCTGTTCGAGAACCTACTCGACCTCGACAATCGTGCGATTCAGATGGTGCTTCAAGAAGTCGAAACCAACTCTCTGGTGGTGGCCCTCAAAGGCGCTCAAGAGGCATTAGTCGACAAATTTTTGCGCAATATGTCGCAGCGGGCAGCGGATCTGGTTCGCGAAGACATGGAGGCCCGCGGCCCCATTCGCGTTTCACAAGTAGAAACCGAACAGAAAGCTATTTTGCAGGTGGTGCGCCGGCTGGCTGACTCTGGCGAAATTGTCTTAGCTGGCGGGGATGATGAGTATGTCTAAGCCCCACACACCGGAGTTTGACCGGCATGGCAGCTGGCGGCGCTGGCAGATGGATGAGCTAAGCGAACAGCCGAGCAATCCACCGCAAAATGGAATGCCTGCCCTCTCCGCTCAGCAGCGCAAAGTAGCAGCGGCGAAAAAAGCTGCTGAGCAAGCACACCAGCGTGAAGAGCAGGAGCGCCAAGCGCTTTATGAGCGAATCCGTCAAGAAGCAGAGGAAGCTGGCTATCAGGCTGGCTTAACTCGCGGTCATCAAGAAGGGCTTGAACAGGGCCTTAGCGAAGGACGCGCCCAGGCAGATGAAGAGCTCGAAAAGCGTGTACGCCAAACCCTAGAGCCTCTTCACTCCCTTGCAAAGCAGTTTTCGGATTCGCTAGAGCGTATTGATGAAACGGTGGCGCATGATCTTGCCGAACTCGCACTGGCTACTGGCAAACAGTTAGCCGCCGATGCACTACAAGAACGGCCTGAGCAAATTCTTGAGATCGTCCGTGAGCTTCTCCACACCGAGCCACCGCTGGTAGGCCAGCAACGCCTTTGGCTTAACCCTCAAGATCATGCGCTGGTAAAAGAGCATCTCGGCAGCGAGCTAAAAGCAGCCAGCTGGTCCCTTCAACCGGATGATCAGCTGGCTCGTGGCGGATGTCGTGTTACCAGCGCTCAAGGCGAGCTAGACGCTACCTTTGAAAGCCGCTGGCAGTCTGTGGTTGCCCAATTACGTAAACGCCATCACGGCAGTGATACCCAACCCACTTTTTAGCCAATGCCAACGCCAACGTTAATGCCCACGTTGCTGAGACAGGTAATCCAATGAGCGACGCGACTTGCCCTCACCTCCACCACTGGCGTAAAGCACTGCATCGTACAACGCAGCGCGTCAGTCGGTTACCTCATTACCGCACCAGTGGTCGCGTCATTCGCGCTACCGGTATGGTCATTGAGGTCGTTGGGTTACGTGTGGCGGTGGGTAGCGCGTGTCGTATCGAACTGCCAGGCGCGGATGGACGTTTAAACGACAGCGATAAACATGCAGAGGCTGAAGTCGTCGGCTTTTCTGGCGACAAGCTGTTTCTGATGCCGTTAGAAGAGGTTTCAGGTTTGATGCCCGGCGCCAGAGTGTCGCCCCTTAGTGATGGCAATGGCCATAGTGCGCGGCGCTTTCCCATTGGCGATGATTTACTCGGGCGTGTGCTGGATGGTAACGGCAATCCGCTGGATGATCGCGAAAGCATTGAAGACGCCCCCAGAGCGACCCTCAATGCAACGCTGCTTAATCCATTATCTCGCGCCCCTATCGATGAACAAATTGATGTCGGCATTCGTGCGATCAACGCCCTGCTGAGCGTTGGGCGCGGCCAGCGTATGGGGCTTTTTGCAGGCTCAGGGGTAGGTAAGTCAGTACTGCTGGGCATGATGGCCCGCTATACCCAGGCGGATGTCATCGTAGTGGGTCTCATCGGCGAGCGTGGCCGAGAAGTACAGGATTTCATTGATAACATTTTAGGGCCGGAAGGCCGCCGACGTGCGGTGGTGGTGGCAGCCCCCGCGGACACATCACCGCTGCAACGTCTTCAAGGCGCAGCCTACGCCACGCGGCTTGCTGAAGGGTTTCGGGATGCGGGGCGTAATGTGTTGCTGATTATGGATTCGCTCACCCGCTACGCCATGGCACAACGAGAGATTGCACTCGCCATTGGTGAGCCCCCAGCCACCAAAGGCTATCCACCTTCCGTGTTCGCCAAACTGCCAGGGCTTGTTGAGCGCGCTGGAAATGCTGAGCGCGGCGGCGGCTCAATCACCGCTTTTTATACTGTGCTAACCGAGGGTGATGACCAGCAAGACCCGATTGCCGATTCAGCACGGGCCATTCTTGATGGTCATATTGTGCTCTCTCGCTCACTTGCTGAAGCGGGTCACTATCCCGCCATTGATATTGAAGCCTCGATCAGCCGTGCGATGACCGCCATTAGCTCTCCTGAGCAGCTTCAAGAAGCCCGCACCTTTAAACAACTTTTTTCACGCTATCAGCGCAATCGTGACCTTATCAGCGTAGGGGCTTACAGCCCAGGGCACGACCCAAGACTGGACGAAGCGGTGAACCGCTTTCCGACGTTGGAACGGTTTCTTCAGCAAAACATTGATGAGTGTGCAACGCTCGAAACATCGTGCCAGGCACTGCACGCAGTCGTGGGAGGCTAATAATGAGTCATTCGCAGCTCGATACGTTGACAGGCTTAGCCCGAGAGGCTCGGGATAAAGCAGGGAAATTACTGGCCGAGGATCGCCAAACACAGCAGCAAACCGAAGCGCAGCTACAGTCACTCAATCGCTATCGCGCAGAATATGCTGAACGTTTACAACAGGCGATGCGCGATGGCATCGACCCTGCCACGATGTACAACTATCAACAATTTCTGGCGTCACTGGATGCAGCGCTCAGCCGAGCGCGACAAGCACTGCTGGCTCAGCAAAAACGCGTCCAGCAAAGCCAACAGCACTGGCAACAAGAACAGCGCAAGCTCTCCTCTTACGATACGCTGACATCTCGGCGCTTATCCGAAGAGCATCGCCGCCAAGAACGTCACGAGCAGAAAACAAATGATGACTTTGTGACCAACCGTTTGGCCCGCCAATCGCCTGATAAAGCGCATTAGCGCCGTGCCGAGGAGCCGCATCTATGACTATTGAGCTATTGCTATCAATGCATCAGGGACAAGGGACTTCATCGTCAACCCACTCCCCTGCCTCTGGCTCTCCACGCGCGGCGCCAGGCGTTTTTTTTGAGGCGCTTACACAAGCAGTCACCCAACAGTCACGTTTGCCAACTAGCGTGCAGGCAGATGGCGTACCAACGGATGTGCTCAGTGCTGTTACTGAGCAGTTGGCATCTCTCGATATTGAGCTAGATGCGGAAGCACTAGAGAGCATTCGTGAGAACATGCACGAGAACGGACGTGAGAGAGCTCCGGAGAACGTACGCGATAGCGTAAAAGCTCCGCGGCAGGCGGTTGAGCAAGCCCCGACAGCGGGCATGCAAGACAACCATGCTTGGCATGAAGCCTCGGGCACGTCACGTCCGGTCAGCGCAGGGACTTTCACCTCCAGCCAAACACGAGACATGGGGCTGGAAAGGTCAAGCCAACCGCTCCCCCCCCCTGAGCAAACTGCTTCGTCAGATACCAGCAAGGGGGCCGAGACAACGCCACTCAATGCCGCTATTGCAGAAGTCGCTTCACGTTTAGCCTTGATCGCCTCTTATTCTGTGGCGCCAGCCGCTCAGGGTAACGAGACTGCCAGCGCAGCGCCTGTTTCAGCTCCCAGCCAAGGTGCTACCACCACCGGCCAAACATCTCTCGATAGCAGACTGTCTGCAGATAATGTCTCTTCTTCTCCAGCCTCTTTCCTTGCGCGAACAACACTACCGATGTCAGCAAGGTTGTTGGATAGCGCTGGAAATAGTACTGAAAATAGTACTGAAAACAGCAATGAAACCACTGCCTCTACACCCGTCTCGCGTCAGCCAGTGAAGGCACAGGATCCCTCAGTGCAGCCTCAGTCGTTCTCTATTTCCCAGACACCGACTCCCGCACCAAACAGCAGCTCTACATCCGCCGCGTTACCGTTAGCTACCAATAACCCCAGCGTCACGCTGCAAGAAAACGCTGTTAACACCACCCCGCGTGACGTACAGCCAGCACTCACTGGTGAACGAGTCGCTGAAGCATCACAGCTGACAACACAGGCACCGGCCAACACGCCAAGCCGTGACTCTGCGCCCGTAGCGCCGCCGCTACCTACCGATAGTTCAGCCGTTGCTCGGCAAGAAATCCCGGCAAGCGCTGCCCCTCGGGATGGGCAGCCAACACTCACCAGCGAACGGGTAACAGCAGCCTCACAGCCAGCAGCCCAGACACCGCCGCTGAACACACCAGCGCCTCAGCCAACTCCACAGGCACCAACTGCGCCAAGCCGTGACTCAGCGCCCATAGCACCGCCGTTGCCTGCCGATGGAACAACCGTTGCGCGGCAAGAAACCCTGGCGAGCGCTGCCCCTCGGGATGGGCAGCCAACACTCACCAGCGAACGGGTAACAGCAGCCTCACAGCCGACAGCCCAGACACTGCCGCTGAACACACAAGCGCCTCAGCCAACTCCACAGGCACCGGCTGCGCCAAACCGTGACTCAGCGCTCGTAGCGCCGTCGCTACCTGCCGATGGCGCAACCGTTGCGCGGCAAGAAACCCTGGCGAGCGCTGCTCCCCGGGATGGGCAGCCAACACTCACCGGCGAACGGGTAACAGCAGCCTCACAGCCGACAGCCCAGACACCGCCGCTGAATACACCAGCGCTTCAGCCAACTCCACAGGCACCGGCTGCGCCAAACCGTGACTCAGCGCTCGTAGCGCCGTCGCTACCTGCCGATGGCGCAACCGTTGCGCGGCAAGAAACCCTGGCGAGCGCTGCTCCCCGGGACGGGCAGCCAACACTCACCGGCGAGCGGGTAACAGCAACCTCACAGCCGACAGCCCAGACACCGCCGCTGAACACGCAAGCGTCTCAGCCAACTCCACAGGCACCGACTGCGCCAAGCCGTGATTCTGCCCCCATAGCGCCGCCACTACCTGCCGATGGCGCTCCCGTTGCGCGGCAAGAAACCCTGGCGAGCGCTGCTTCCCGGGATGGGCAGCCAACACTCACCGGCGAGCGGGTAACAGCAGCCTCACAGCCGACAGCCCAGACACCGCCGCTGAACACGCAAGCGCCTCAGCCAACTCCACAGGCACCGACTGCGCCAAGCCGTGATTCTGCCCCCATAGCGCCGCCGCTACCTGCCGATGGCGCAACCGTTGCGCGGCAAGAAACCCTGGCGAGCGCTGCTCCCCGGGATGGGCAGCCAACACTCACCGGCGAACGGGTAGCTGAAGCATCACAGCTGGCAGCACAAGCACAGCAAGCGACTCAGACGCGCCCAACACCGTCGGCCATTAACGCGTTGCCGGTAGAGTCATCAGCCGCTAACGTCTCGGCATCAGCAACGGCAACGGCAACGTCTCAGGAAACTATGGTGGCCCAACCGTTAGCTCACCAACCAGGCATGCATGCACTTTCTCCGCTGAATACGGCACTCGCGCCAACGCCTACCCCAGGCACTGAAGCGATGGCTGGCTTACTCGCGGAAGTCGATGCCAATAGCAGTGCGAACAAAGGTAGTGAGCAGCCCATACCTGTATCGTTAGCCTCCCAGCAGCCCGCAGCCCCCAATAGCTTAACGGCAACGACCTTAAATACACCGGTCACTAGTCCTGCCTGGCCTTCTCAGCTTGGACAACAGCTTATTCAGTTTGCCCAGCGTGGCGGTGAGCATCAGGTAAAAATGCAGTTACACCCTGCCGAGCTAGGGCCGCTATCGATCACCCTAAAAGTGACAGAGCAAGGCGCCCAGGCTCACTTCCTATCGTCTCATGCCGCTGTTCGCCAAGTGATTGAACAAGCGATTCCTCAGCTACGGGAAGCGCTGGCTGAACAAGGTATTTCGTTAGATGACACCTCTGTCGGTGAGCAACAAAACCCTAACGAGCAATCCTTTGCCCAGCAGATGCCTGGCAAGAATGCTGGCAATCAAAAGGGTGAGCAGGGCAACGACAGCGCCCCTTCACCTGTAGAGGAAAATAGCCAAGAGACGCCAGATGGACGTGTGGATATCTATGCATAAACCGGGTGCTAACACCGCGCAAAGCAACATTGGCAGCCTCAGCATTGTGTAACTAAACCAAAAGATAAGCTCATCCAGTGAGCTTGTTCATTTCATCACCTGTAACAGCGTTAGGCATAATGCTTGGCAAGTGTTATGGGTGAAAATCATGGGAACAACAAATGGCAGAAGCAAGCGGCGGATCTAAAAAACTGCTTTGGATAATGATTGTGTTGGTGCTCCTGTCGTCAGCAGGTGCAGCAGCAGCGATCTACTTAGTACTTGACCAGCGAGACGCAAGCGCTGTGGATGGCGAAGCACGGCAAACTGTTGAGCGCGTGTCGCCTGTTTTCACACGCATTGACCCGTTTACTGTCAACTTGGCGGATGATCGCTATGGCTCCCGCTTACTCTATACCGGGATTACGTTGCGAGTAGGTAACGAGCAGAGTAAGGCGATTATTGAAGAGCATATGCCCCAAGTGCGTAGCCGTTTACTGATTCTACTATCGGGTAAACAAGCCAACGAGCTAACGTCTGTAGAAGGTAAAGAAGAGCTGGCCCAGGCGATTATTAATCGTTTAAGCGTTCCTCTGACAGAAAATCAGCCTCCCCTGGATTTAAGGGAAGTGCTGTTTACCGAATTCATTGTGCAATAACCCCGGGAACTGGAGCCGTTCATGTCGCAGGACGATCTACTGTCCCAGGAAGAAATTGATGCCTTACTAAAAGGCGTTAGTGGAGATGATGAGCCAACTGACACACCATCTCCCTCTAAGGATGAATCGCGCATTCGCCCCTATGACCCCTCGACGCAACATCGGGTAATACGCGAGCGCTTACATGCCCTGGACTTTATCAACGAGCGTTTTGCACGTTACTTCCGCAATGGCTTGTTCAATTTAATTCGACGCAGTGCAGACATCACCGTTGAGTCGGTGCGGTACCAAAGCTTTAGCGAATTTTCGCGTAATGTTCCGGTTCCCACCAACCTGAATATCGTGTCAATGAAACCGCTACGCGGATCAGCATTGGTGGTATTTCCACCCAACCTTGTTTTTATGGTGGTCGATAACCTGTTTGGTGGCGACGGTCGCTTTGTGACGAAATCAGATGGTCGCGAATTCACCAACACAGAGCAGCGCATCATCCAGCGTTTGCTCAACTTAGCCATTGATGCCTATCAAGAGGCATGGAAAGTTGTTCATCCTTTAGAGGTTCATTTTTTACGCTCTGAAGTGCAGTCCAAGTTTGCCAACATCACCAATTCGCCCAACGAGATCGTGGTGAATACCAAGTTCAATATTGAAGTGGGTAACCTGTCGAGCAATTTTCAAATCTGTATGCCCTACGCCATGATTGAGCCGCTAAGGGATTTGCTGGCGAACCCCATCAACGACAGCAACCATGACTACGACGGTACTTGGTCGCGGCGCATGGCCACGGAGTTGCGTCAGTCTGAAGTTGAGCTCGTTGCAGAATTTGCCCAAATACCCAGTCGCATTGCCCACGTGATGGGGCTTAAAAAAGGCGATGTGCTACCCATGGATATTCCGAAAACGATTACCACTCGCGTGGACGGCGTGCCGGTGATGGAGTGTGAGTACGGCAGCCAACGGCAGCAACGCGCCCTACGTGTTATCCGTATGATCGACCATGCCGCTATGAATAACCTATCGTCAAAGGACTTTATTAAAGGTTCAACGCGACAGAAAGCCAAGGAACCCAAAGCATGACTGATCCAAATAAACCCGATCAAAACATCTCTGATGACGATTGGGCGGACGCCATGTCTGAACAAGAAGAACCCAACGCTAGCGCCGATGCCACCGACGAGGAAGATCCTTGGGCCGCGGCCATGGCAGAGCAAGAAGCCTCGGAGCAGCCAGATGCGGACAGTGAGCCCGAGCCTGAAGCACCTGTCGCAAAACCTGCAAGCGACGAAGTTTTTCGCCCGTTAAGCCCTGACAGCAGCAACGCTGAATCTCGTGATCTTGAAATGATTATGGATATCCCGGTCAAACTGACCGTGGAATTAGGGCGTACAAAGCTGACGATCAAGCAGCTGCTTGAGCTTGCCCAGGGCTCCGTGATTGAGCTTGAAGGCCTCGCTGGCGAGCCTATGGACATCTTGATCAATGGCTATTTAATCGCCCAGGGGGAAGTTGTGGTGGTTGAAGATAAATATGGCATTCGAATCACCGAGATTATTACGCCCTCTGAGCGTATTCATAAACTGAACCGATGAGCGTCGCAACGTCTTCTACATCGGGCACGTCCTTTGATGCCCTGAGCGGCAGCGGAGACGCGTTGATTGGCATGGCGGCACTGGGTAAAACTGCAGCAGCGCTCGCGCTTGTTATTGCGATTATTTTGCTATGCACCGCCGTGCTAAAACGCTGGCAGACCGCTCGTCATCATCATGGCGCTCACTTGCGCATTGTTGGCAATACGGCCGTGGGCAGCCGTGAGCGAATCGTGGTGGTTGAAATTGAAGATACCTGGTTAGTGGTTGGCGTTAGCGGTGGGCGAATCACAAAGCTGCATGAACGGCCAGCCCCTGCTAACCGCCCTTCTCCGCCCCCAGCGCCTGAAACGTCTTCACGGTTTTCTCAGCGGTTGGCTAATGCACTTGCCAGCAGCCGTAAACGCGATGGCCAAGGCTCTGGCGCCTCTGATTCAAACCACACACCATGAGATTCGAGATGTATTTTGCTTGGCCTGATGGGCGGCGTTGGTGGCTGATGCTTGCCGTCATTGCCTGCTGTTTCGTCGCTCTACCCGCGCATGCTCAGCAGTTGCCTGGGCTAATTTCCCAACCGCTTGAAGATGGTGGCCAGCAGTGGTCAGTCTCTTTACAAACGCTGTTGTTCTTAAGCTCACTGGCCTTCCTGCCAGCGATGCTGCTGATGATGACCAGCTTTACGCGCATTATCATCGTGTTGAGCTTGCTCAGAACGGCCATGGGCACACAGGCCACACCGCCCAACCAGGTATTACTGGGTATCGCCTTATTTCTGACATTTTTTATTATGTCGCCTGTGTTAAGCCAGGTGTATGACTCTGCGTGGGTGCCACTAACCAATGACGCCATCAATTTCGAAGAGTTTTTACTGCTTGCTCAGGAGCCGTTTCGGGAATTCATGCTGGCACAAACCCGCGAACCCGATTTAGCGCTGTTTGTTCGCCTAGCAGACGTTGGACCCATGCAAGGACCTGAAGATCTACCTATGCGGGTCTTACTGCCTGCGTTTGTCACCAGTGAGCTAAAAACAGCGTTCCAAATTGGCTTTACTATTTTTATTCCCTTTTTGATTATCGACTTAGTGGTCGCCAGCACGCTCATGGCATTGGGGATGATGATGGTTCCCCCCATCACCATTTCACTGCCCTTTAAGCTCATGCTGTTTATCTTGGTAGACGGCTGGCAGTTGATTATTGGCTCGTTAGCAGAAAGCTTTTACATGATTTAAGCGTCACAACCGACGACCAGGAGTAACCATGACCCCGGAAATGGTGATGAGCATTGCTTATCAAGGCATGCGTGTAACGCTTTTTCTTGCCGGCCCAATGTTGCTGGCGGCTCTGTTTACCGGCCTTCTCATTAGCTTGTTCCAGGCCGCAACCCAGATAAACGAAATGACGCTGACGTTTATCCCCAAAATATTGGCTGTGTTTGCTGTACTGGTACTCGCTGGCCCATGGTTACTGAGTTTGATCACAGACTTCACCCATCGCCTTTTTACCAACATCCCTAACATGGTGATGTAACCCGATGATAGAAGTGACGTTTGCCCAGCTACAAGGGTGGTTAATCGCCTTCCTGTGGCCATTTGCTCGCATTACCGCCTTCATGGCGGCATCCCCGCTGTGGGGACACGCCAGCATACCTAACCAGGCGAAAGTTGGGTTGGCAGCGTTAGTTACCGTTGTTATTGCCCCTATTTTGCCTGCCATGCCTAACGTGCCCATTATGTCGTGGGCAGGCCTGGGCATTATGGTGGAGCAGCTGCTAATTGGCGTGGCTATCGGCCTGGTCATGCATATCATGTTCGCAGTAGTACAGGCCGCAGGGGAGTTTATTGGCTTACAGATGGGGCTGGCATTTGCCAGTTTTTTCGATACGTCGAGCGGTACCAACATTATGGTGCTATCACGCATACTTTATATGATTACGCTGTTGATGTTTCTCGCTCTGAACGGCCACCTAATGGTGCTTGAAGCACTGGTAATGAGTTTTGAAACACTACCCATTGGCATAGGTGCCTTAAACCCTAATGCGTTTGAGCTACTGGCACGCTATGCGGGAACGATCTTCGCGTCAGGAATGCTGCTTGCACTGCCGGTGGTGGGTGCATTGCTAATCATCAACTTATCGCTGGGCATCCTTAACCGTTCGGCACCGCAGCTTACGGTATTTAATATCGGCTTTCCTACGTCGTTAACCGTCGGCCTCACGCTACTCATGGTATTAATGACCGATATTGGGCGCTTTTTGCAGCAACTCTTTAGTCAGAGCCTGGCCTTCATACAAAGCTTGATCGAGACCATGGCTCCCTTGAACTAAAACGTTTACCGCCGTGCTTACATATAGTCAAACAGCGACATACTCTTGATATCCACAAAGGCTTTCTGAGCCGCCTGTAAGCCTACTTGGCGCAAGCTATATTCCGAGATCGCAGACGCGTAGTCTAAATCGACCAAGTCAGAGAGCGTCTGTTCATAGTTGAGCATTCGGTTATTACCGACCGCATCAACCACATCTAGCTCATTGAGTCGCGCGCCCGCCGAAGCACGCACTGTCAGTACGTTATCGAGAGCATTATCAAGTTCACGCATCGATGTGTTGAGCGTGTTACGTAACGCGGCCTTTTCTGTTGCATTCTGGGCGGGCATTTCTAATGCGCTGATAGCTACTTCCATCGTACGAAACAGATCAGCGTCACGCTGCTCACTGCCCGGCCGGGCGAGCAAAATTTGGTCATCTGGCTCAGCGTTACCAGTTAGTGTGACATTAACCCCACCAAAATTGAGCTGCTGGCCTTCGCCGACATATTCGCCACTAGCCACTAAATCATCGGCGTTTTCCTGCCACGCACCTTCACTAAAACGCTGCACTTGATAGCTGACACCGCTATCGAGTGTTGCATCCTCCTGGAACACGACACGGTAACTGTCGCCATAGCCTGGGTCATTCACATCCGTCAGCTGCGGACCGCTGAAGGTAACGTTCCCCTGGTTCTCTGCATTGGCACTAGCGATATATCCTGCACCGCTGGGAACGCCCTGAAAAACAGTGGCGCCATTTTCAGCAACAGGCATCAGGCGGGAAGCATCGACACGCTGCTGGCGAACACTGTTATCACCGTTATATTCCACATTGCCGTCTGCTGATTTAACAAACGGCGGGGCGTTATCTTTATAACCACCGAATAAATGGCGTCCATTGCCATCGGTGGCATTCGCCTGACCCAGCATCGTTTCATAGATACCTTTTAGCTCGCTGGCAATGGACTCACGGTCAACATCACTCAACGTGTCGCTAGAGGCTTGGACCAGTAGCGTTTTTGCACTGGTCACCGCATCGCTGACACTATTAAGGATGCTCTCTGTTTGCGACAGTGAATTTCGCGCCGAGACCCGTGCATCTGCAAACTGTTGGTTCATCGCCTTGGATTGATCGACGCCCACGGCACGTGATGCTGCCTGCGGATCATCGGAAGGATTAACCACGCGACGGCCGCTAGCAATTTGTTGGCTAACTTTTAAGAAATCGCTTTGCTGACGGTTAATAGAAGCCGTGCTCTGCTCAAACATGGTGACCGTACTGATACGCATCGCCTAAGCTCCTTATTAATTCCGTAGATTTAAGATGGTGTCCATAATCGCACCCGCGGCATCAATCACACGCGCATTCGCTTGGTAATACTGCTGATAACGAATCAGGTTAGCCGCTTCTTCATCAAGATTGACGCCCGACTCAGACTGCTGCACCGCTTTCAATTGATCGGTTAATCCTTGGCGGGCATCTAAATTCACCTGGGTAATATTGGTACGGTTACCTACATCGCTGACAATCACACCATACGCGCCACTCACCGATGCGCTACCACCTACGACGGTTTTTTGCTGTAGATCCTGTAAGGCCAGTGCATTGCGGTTGTCGCCAGCGCCTGTCGCTACCCAGTCTGCCGGGGCGTCTTCAGGATTCATTGGCTTACCCGCCGCGATACGATCCAGCTCATTGATCGTGACATCCATATCGCTAGCACCACGACGTACGGGCTGCACTTCAAAACGGTCACCATCATCAGGCGTGCCACTAATGGTGAGTGCCACGCCGCCAAACGTCAGGGCGCCAGTTCCTGCGTCCCAGTCAGCACCTTCTACCACCGCACCGTTATCATTGCGCGTGACGGTTGGCATACCGCCCTCAAAGCGAACGGTGTAATCCGTCGCACGAAGCTGGTTGATTGTGTCGGTATCAAACTCGGCAGACTCAATGACCGCCGTACCGCTGTTATTCTCATGACCAAACGTCTGGGGAGAACGCACGGTAAAAAAGTCGCCACCTTGCTCGCCATTCAGATCGACGCCCTGCTTGTGTTGCTCGTTAAACGCCACTGAGAGCGAAACCGCCAGCTGGCCAATTTGGTTCTGCGTTTTATCCAGGGTTTCTGAACGGAACGTCATCAAACCGCCCAACGCACCGCCTTTAATCGTTGACTCTTTCAGTTGAGTCACGCTGCCTTGACCATCTCGGTAGCCCACCACGGTACGCTGGGGGTCGGCCTCCGACTTCATGGCTTCCAACTTAAACGCACTGGTACCCGTCACTAACGGCTGGCCGTTCGGCAAACTAAGGTTATAGGTTTTCCCATCCTGGATATTTAACCGCATATCCATGCGCTCATTTAGCTCAGAAACCAAATGGTCTCGCTGGTTTAACAGGCTATTGGGCGCCTCGCCACTACGCGCACGAGCAAGCGCAATTTCGCGATTTAGACCGGCAATTTGTTCCGTCGTGTTATTTATCTGGGTAACTTCGTCGTTGATCTGGCTATTAATATTGCTCTGCATATCTTGCAGATAACCGTCGAAGGAACGGAATTGGGCGCTAAGCGTATTGGCTGTGCCGACAACCCCTTGGCGAGCGGCAGGATCCGCTGGCGTACTAGCCAAGTCTTCCAGCGATGAGAAAAACGACTGCATTAACGGCGCCAAGCCCGCTTCTCGATCCGCGAGCAAGTTATCAATTTGGCTGACTTGATTGTTGTATGTGGCCAGCGCGCTGGATTGAGTCTTGGCGTTGTTAAGCTGGCTCGAGACATACGTATTGAACTGGCGCTCGATACTATTAACTTTAACGCCGCCCCCAACAGCTCCTTGGCCAAGCTGAGTCAGCTCACGATTATACCCAGGCGTATAAACGTTACTGATATTATTGCTGGTGGTACTAAGGGCATTCTGCGCCGCATTAAGGCCGCTTAAGCCGATTGAAAACATGCTCATGGTCAATTCCTTAGGCCGATAGAATATCTATCGGCAGTGCGCAGAAAAACTTGAGTCACGCCTTAGCGTGAATCTGCTAGAAAATCGCGGCCGAGATTAAGCGGCCCCATGGTGTTCATCACGGCCACCAACTTATCGGCATACTGTGGGTCCGTCGCATAACCACCCCGCTGTAGCTCACGAGCAGCCTGCTCCGCATTGCCTGCTTGTACCACACCGGCATAGCGAGGATTGTTGCCAATTAAATTAGCGTAGTCGGTAAATGCGTGCTCGAACGAATCATAGACACGGAAAGCGTCCACGACCTGTGTGCGACGCCCATTAATGTATTCATGGGTGACAACATCGGTGGTTTTACCCTGCCAATGGCTGCCTGCTTTAATGCCAAACAGGTTATGGCTATTACCACCGTTCTGGGTGGTAATTTCATGCCGCCCCCAGCCTGTTTCCAGCGCTGCCTGGGCCAAAATAAGCTCTGCCGGTACACCGGTGGCGTTGCTAGCCGCCTGAGCAGGCGCTGCTAAGGTGGTCAAAAAGCGCTGTACATGATCCGGCGCGCGGCTGTTAAAGGTCGGCGATGCAGTAGCGACATCAGTGTTAGTGTCATTCGGTTCAGCAACAGCCGGTTGTTGCCTGATCGTCTCTAGCTCAGACAAGAACCGCGCATCACCGTGGGCTGGGGAGCGTCCAGCATCATCTGACGGTAAAGCGTCATCCAGCACCCGTGGTGTTCCACGGGGAATACCAGCTATCAGCGCCTGTAGTTCTTGGTCGGCGTTATTAGCTTGGTTACCAACAGCCCCCTGGCGCTGCAGCTGCTCCACCAGCATATCCGCCAACCCGATGCCTTTAGATGAGATCACTTGCGACCACTGCTGATCCAGCATTTGTTGGTAGGTATCCGTAGTGGAGCTACTCATCAAGTCTGAAGTAGGAATGGCATCGCGCATACTTTTCATCATCATCTGCACAAAGAGCGCTTCAAACTGCTGTGCAGCCCCATGTACTCCAGCCTCTGGATCAATACGAGCGTTATGCTGCAACCGCTGAAATCCACCCATATCCAGCGCAAACTGGCTTGTCATATCCCCGATGCTCATCAGATAACCTCAAGCTCTGCACGAAGCGAACCAGATGCCTTCAGCGCTTCAAGAATGGACATTAGGTCTTGGGGGGTAGCTCCCAAGGCATTAAGTGCATTGACCACTTCGTTGAGTTGAGCCCCTTCTACTATTTGCAGGAAGGCTTCTTGCTGCTCAATTTCAATATCTGTATCGGGCACTACCACCGTTTCGCCTTCGCCAAAAGGTGCCGGCTGGCTTACCCCAAATTGGGTATCGATCATAATAGAAAGGTTACCGTGGGCGACGGCTGCCTGGCGTAGCGTAACCGCACTGTTCATCACCACCGAGCCCGTGCGTGCATTCAAGACAACCCGCGCAGGAGCATCCATTGGTGTCACGCGAACGCTTTCCACTCGCGCCATAAAGTTCACACGGGCGTTTTCGTCCATGGGGCCATCCAGCGCGATCACACGGCCGTTACGCGCATAAGCTACCGATTGACCAAACTCATTATTAATCGCCGTTACCATGCGCTGAACCGTGCCAAAATCTGACTCGTTAAGCTGTAGCTCTAATCGTCCGCCGTTTCCGCCAAGGTTTAATGGCACTTCCCGTTCCACCAGCGCGCCGTTAGGAATGCGCCCAGAGGCTTGCTGGTTGATCTGGACACTGCTCCCCCCCGCTTGTGCACCTGCGCCACCCACCAACATATTGCCCTGGGCGATGGCATAGGTATCTCCATCGGCTCCCTTTAATGGCGTCATTAGTAGGGTTCCGCCGCGTAGGCTTCGGGCGTTGGCAATAGAGGAGACAACAATATCCAAGCGCTGACCGGGGCGCGAAAACGGCGGTAAATCAGCCGTGACCATAACAGCGGCGACGTTACGAAGCTGTAAATTGGTGCCCGCCGGAACGGTTACGCCTAACTGCGAGAGCATGTTAGTCAAACTTTGGCTGGTAAACGGCGCCTGAGTGGTTTGGTCACCGGTACTGTCTAACCCGACCACCAAGCCGTAGCCGACCAATTGGTTGTCGCGAACCCCTGCAAAACTTGCCAGTTCACGCACTCGCTCTGCAGCAGCAGCAGGCTGAGCAAGTAAGCAGCCGACCACTAATATGGCTACATAACGTAGCCAACGCTTGGCGCTCCGATAACCGTTTAACTGCATAGCCATGGTAACTCTCTATTGACGAGCCGTGTCGCACGCCTAAAACGGCGATACATTTAGGAAAAAGCGCTGTAGCCAGCCCATATGCTGCGCTTCGTTGATGTAACCATCACCAACGTACTCAATGCGGGCATCTGCCACTTGGGTAGAAGGCACGGAGTTTTGCGCCGTAATCGTGCGAGGGTTAACGACGCCAGAAAAGCGGATAAACTCCGTTCCTTGGTTAATGGCTATTTGTTTCTCGCCGCGTACCCGCAAGTTGCCGTTATTCATTACCTCTAACACCGATACCGTAATCGTGCCCGTAAAGCTGTTATTGGCCTGAGAGCCGCCACCACCGGCAAAATCACTCGCACCGGATACATCAAATCCATAATCTGCCAGCGCATCCAATACGTCTGGCAATTGTGCAAGCTCTAGACTGGCACTGCCTGAGCGGTTGGCGTTGGACTGGGAGTTTTTACTGGCACTGACCTCCTCATCAAGCACAATGGTCAAAATATCACCAATGGCCCGGGGGCGCCGGTCTTCAAACAGCGGCTGATAGCCACGGCGAGCTTGATAAATAGAGCCATTCGCAATGGGGGGTGGGCGGTCAACAATATTTATTTGCTCTTGCTCACCCACCACTGAAGCGCGGGGAATTTGTGCGCACCCTGCCGCCAGCAACATAAATAGTGCGAGGCCAACTAACGTAAGGCGACGTGAAATAGCGTTTAGATCCTGCATAAGACGACCTGTTAGTAAGCCCTTTTCATTAATAACGTTAGAGCTGGCTCAAACGCGCTAGCATTTCGTCGCTGGTAGACACCGCACGGCTGTTAATTTCATAAGCGCGCTGGGTTTGGATCATATTGACCATTTCCTCAACAACATTAACGTTGGAGGTTTCCACAAAGCCTTGAAACAGCCTGCCTGCCCCGTTGTTACCAGGCACATCTTGGTTCGGCGCACCGGAGGCACCGGTTTCCAGGTACAGGTTACCGCCAACACTTTCTAACCCTGCCGGATTGATAAACGATGCAACGTTAATCTGGCCAATGTCAGCATCCTGGGCGATACCAGGCTGGCGCACGCTGACCGTGCCATCTTCGCCAATGGCGACAGAAAGCGCGTTAGCAGGTACAAAAATGGCGGGCTCTAATGGATAGCCATTGGCCGTTACCATTTGACCGTTTTCATTGAGCTGAAAACTACCGTCACGGGTGTAGCCAACGGTGCCATCAGGCAATAACACCTGGAAAAAACCTTCGCCATTAATCGCCAGATCGCGGGAGTTGCCTGTTTCTTCAAGGCCACCCTGGGTATGCAGGCGCTCAGTGGCAACCGCACGTACACCGGTACCTATTTGCATACCGGAAGGCAGACGATCCTGAATATTGTTTTGCGCACCTGGTTGGCGCATATTCTGATAAAGCAGGTCTTCAAATACAGGACGTGAGCGCTTAAAACCATTCGTACTCACGTTCGCCAAGTTATTTGACAGCACGTCCAGCTTGGTTTGCTGTGCCTCCAGCCCCGTCTTGGCGGTCCACAAGGATTTAATCATTGTCGTGTTCCCTCAACTGACAGACTGCTATCAGCCTTGAATAGATAAAATACTGTTTGCCCGTTGAGCATTTTCATCAGCGGTACTGAGCATTTTCATTTGCATATCGTAACGGCGGGCAACATCAATCATAGATACCATGGCATCCACTGCACTGACGTTGCTGCCTTCCAGCGCCCCGCTGACAATACGGGCATCATCATCAGCCGGTAGGGCTCCAGCCACGCCATCATCATTTAGCGGCCCGCGAAATAGACCGTCGTCCCCACGTATTAGTGCTTGCTGATCCGGCGTCACTAGCTTAATGCGACCGACATCCACCAGCGCGGCTGGTCCCTCACCTTGAGGAATAGCGCTGATAGTGCCATCTGCACCAATCGATATCTGTGCGCCTTGGGGCAAGGCAATAGGCCCACCTTCGCCCATCACCGGACGCCCAACACTGAGCAGCACGCCATCACTGTCCAGCTGCAGATCACCTCGCCGGGTGTACGCCTCAGTGCCGTCCTCGCCTAGCACCGCCATCCAGGCATCATCCTGCATCGCGATATCGAGGGTTCGGCCAGTGCGTTCAATAGGGCCCTGCGAGAAATCAGTGCCCGGGGTGGTCGCCACCGCTGATACCCGCGTGTCGAGCAAGCCATCCCCCTGCACTGGCACCGCACGCGCAGCTTGCAGCTGAGCACGAAAGCCCGCCGTGGACACATTTGACAGGTTGTTGCTCACCACAGCCTGCTGATCCATGGTGTGTTTAGCGCCGCTCATGGCGGTGTATAACATGCGATCCACAACTGACTCCTTAGCCCATCACGCCACGATCACTACAAACGATAACCACTACAGATTAATAATGGTTTGCAGTAGCTCATCCTGGGTGCTGATGGTGTTAGAGTTAGCCTGGTAAGCGCGCTGCGCCACGATGGTATCTACCAGCTCACGAGCCAAATCGACGTTAGACGCTTCCACGGCTTCGGCCTGAATCTGCCCAAGGCGTCCGGTGCCCGGTGCCCCTAGGTTTTCCAAACCGGACGAATTGGTAGCCGCCCAAAGGTTGTTACCCAACGACTGCAGACCTTCTTCATTACGGAAGCTGGCTAGCGCAATCTGACCCGCAGCGCGCGTTTCACCGTTGGTAAAGTTACGCTGAATAACGCCAGTTTCGGTGACTGTAATGCCTGCCAGTGCCCCCGAGGTGAAACCATCCTGATTTAGCTCTTTTTGCAGCGAATCAGCAGCAAACTGAGTAGTGCCATCGAATTTAAGCTCAAGCTCGAGGTCTTCAGCATCAACGCCACCGGGAATGCCAGTAATAACCGCACTCTGTGCACCACCGTTAACACCGGTAACGACGCCATTCGCATCGGTTTGTAGTCTACCGCTCTGGGTAAAATCTAATGTAAAGCTGCCTCTTTCGACCCCGTCAGTGACGGCGGTCACATTCCATTGGTTGCTGTTACCTACCCTTTCAAAGTAAGTAGCAACATTAATGGCATTGCCCAACGAGTCATAGGCGGTAAAGTTATTGGAGAAGTGATAGTCGATATCTCCACCGTCGAGTTCAAGCGTATTTAAATCTTGTCCACTAACGGCCCTGGCATCCAGGTTTAACAGCGCATTGACTTCTGTGGTTGCCCTTGCCGGAATGTCATCAACCGGAATATTTAATGCCTGCGGGGCACCGCCCACCAACACGTTTGAGAACGGGAAGGCCTGCTGATCGTCAGTGTCTGCAGTGACGCCGCGATCCATGCCGTAACCCATCAGGCGATCGCCCTGGCCATTGACGATATCGCCGGTGGACGTAATGCCAAACTCGCCGTTACGCGAATAACCTACTTCACCGGTTGGACGCTCAAGGCGGTAAAAACCTTCGCCGGAAATCGCCAGATCCAAGTTACGGCCGGTACTTTCGATGCTGCCCTGGGAAAAGTCCTGGCGCAGACCCGATACCTGCACGCCGATACCCCGAGAGGCAGCAAACACATCGGCAAACAAAACGTCAGAGCGCTTATAGCCGACGGTTTGCGAGTTGGCGATGTTGTTACCCGCAGAATTTAACTTGTCTGACTGTGCGTTAAGACCAGCCACTGCCGTTGTAAATGACATAATACTTTCCTCATCAAAACGTCTTTTTCATAAAAACGTTCTTACTGTAAAAACGTCGTATTACTTACAGGTTGCTCAAAGAATCTGCTTGACCTGATCAAGCTGAACCTGTCCGTAAATAGCCCCTAAATCCAGCCGAACACTTCCGTTACCGTCGTTAGGGGTCACACTATTAACAACGGCATAGTTCAATGCGGTTGAGTCTAGCGCTTTGCCCTCAGCATCTAAGGCCTCTAGCTGAACCGTATAACGACCACTGGCAACTGTTTCACCCTGATCGTTTTTACCGTCCCACTGAAAAGACTGCACACCCGCTTCCACTGAGCCCAAGTTATAGCGCTTGATCACTTGGCCGCCCTGACCAACAATCACTGCATTGAGTGTGTTAGCTGGCTTGGCAAGCTCGATACCAAAAGGTGTTGTGTAAGGTTTGCCTTCACCATCTTGCTCTAACATGATCTTGTTACCAGGCACCATCACGCCTTGCCCAATCAAGCCAGTTGCCTGCAGCGCTTGGTTGGCATCCATCTGGCTGGTAATGTTTTTCAAGGTGCTATTCAGCTCCTCAATCCCGCTGACGGTATTAATTTGAGCAATCTGGGAGGTCATCTCCGCATTTTCCATCGGATTCAGCGGATCTTGATTCTGTAGCTGGGTAATCAGTAGCGTCAGAAAGCTGTTGCGTAGCTCATCTGAGGCGCTGGGCTTTAGCTGAGCACCGCTACTACCATTTAGATTCGACAACATTGCCGGGTCGATCGTACTCATAATTAGCCCTCACCCAGTGACAGCGTCTGCATCATCATCTGTTTCGATGTATTGAATACTTCTACGTTGGCTTGGTAAGAACGTGATGCCGAAATCATGTTGACCATTTCATGCACAGGCTCAACATTGGGCTTAGCGACATACCCGTCTTCATCGGCTGCAGGATGGCTGGGCATATATTCCAGACGTAGCGGAGACGTATCTTCAACCACCTCCGTGACACGAACGCCACCGACGCCATACCGGTTATTGTGTGCTTGGGTTTCAAACATCACCTGCTTAGCCCGGTAGGTCTCTCCATCAGGGCCCGCAATACTGTCAGCATTCGCCATATTGCTAGCAGTCACGTTCATGCGCTGCGCCTGCGCACTCATTGCAGAGCCTGCAATATCAAAGGCTGAAAACATCGACATAGGTTACTTTTCTCCTGCCACGTGGTTATTCAGGCTGCATCGCAGTTTTCAGACCCTGAATCCGGCTGTTCATAATTGTCAGTGCGGCTTGGTAGCGAACAGCATTGTCTGCAAACTGAGTACGCTCGCGATCCATATCAACCGTATTTCCATCCAAGCTAGGCTGGTCAGGAACGCGATAAAGCAGCTCCGTGCTACCCACCCCACGCCAAGCAGGGCCTTCGCCTTGCAAGTGGCGGCCGGAAGTACGTGACAGCGAAAGCCCACCATTTTGCTGCTGCTGTGGCTGGCTACCCGCAACGGCTTTTTTAAGTTCACTGGCAAAGTCGAGATCCCGCGCCTTATAGTTGGGCGTATCGGCGTTAGCAATGTTGGCAGCGAGGACGTTGTGGCGAGCTTGTCGCAAGCCCAGCGCCTGCTGGTGATAATTAAAGGCAGATTCAAGCTGATCAATCATGCCAATCCTCGTTCGCTGGGAAGCAAAATAAAATGGATATTATTGATGATGAATAATAGGCTTCGCCTCGTCAGCCTAAAGCATGGAACAGCTGCCGTTTACACCAGCATTTCACATGATGCACGGGATACTTTTGCACTACACTGCACCGCTGATGCTTATCATCTGCCTCCTTTAGATTGAGCGACGCCTTCATGTCTTATCAGCTGCGCCCTGCTTTACGCCGCATCGCAACACTTAAGCAACTGCTCCGTTTATCCTTGATTAGTCTTGCTTTTTCATTACCTGCACAGGCTAGCGACCAAGTATTGATGGATACCGTTCAGCAGTTTCTTTACCAGGAGACTCAGGCACTCGGCCAGGAAGTGATGATTGACATATCCCCACCTTCTCCGCACCTACCCGCCTGCGTCGCTCCCGAGCCATTTTTTCCAAATGCCCGTCAGTCACCCCTTGGACGCGTTTCCGTGGGTGTACGCTGTGGCGAAGCCAGTCGCCAAGTAAGGTATATGCAGGCACAGATTGATATCATTGGAAACTACGTCGTCGCCGGACAAGATATCGACAGGGGCACGCTAATTACCAGAGAAATGCTGAGTCAGAGAGAGGGCAATCTTGGTGACTTAACGGCGCAGGCCATTACTCAGCAAGACGACATTATCGGAATGGTTGCGCAACGTAATATTCGTGGTGGCAACACATTTCAGGCGCACGACTTGAAAGCGCCCCAGGTAGTAAAGCGCGGCCAGCGGGTTACCGTCATTGCACAAGGCACTGGCTTTCGCGTTTCTCGCGAAGGGGAAGCGCTCGCTGATGGTGCCCAAGGAGAGCGTATTCGTGTACGCTTTGACACACGTGAGTTAGTGACAGCACGCGTCGTTGGCCAAGGGACTCTGGTCATAGATTTTTAACTGAACACCTAAAGTCCTCTCTATATAGGCCGATACTGAGTAATACAGCGCAGGCCGCACCAACGTTGACGATGAGGCAAACAACGTGAAAATTGATAACGTCAATCCGTTGCTACGCTCTAACCAGGCGCAGCAACGTGATGAAACACAGAAAGTCACTGACAGTAAGTCTTCCGAGGCTGACAGCTCTACACGCTCGGCAACACAACTTAGCCAGATGCATGTGGATAGCTCTCAGGATATCGACTCTGCAAAAGTGCAAGAAATTCGCGATGCTATACGAGAGGGACGGCTGGAAATCCGTGCTGACCGTATCGCTGACGGCTTAATTGCCAACTTAAAAGATTTATAAGCGCATACCTATGGGCCTTTCACGACTGCTATCAGACCAACTACAGCGCCTCGATGAACTAGTGATAATGCTCTCTGATGAGCAATCACTGCTTACTCAAGGCAATATCGATGGCGATGCCCTCACTGTTATTGCGGTAAGAAAGCAATCGTTGCTAGCAGAACTGGAGCGTATCGAAACGTTACGCCGCAGCGTGCAAACAAAGCTTGGTTACCCAGACGGTGCGCTTGGTGCTAAGCAAGCGGCGAATGACGCTGACTGCCTGACGACCTGGGACAACCTGCTCGAGAAAAGCGAGCGCGTATCACGCATGAACCTTTTAACAGGCCAAATGCTATCGCTTAGAATGAAGCATAATCAGGACATGCTGGATTACATTCGCCAAATTGCTGAAAAAACTCTCTATAAGCCAAATGGGCGTAATAATGCTCAGCCTGGCCGCATTAACGCATCCGCTTAGTATGTCTGCACAACCATAGACAAATCCTGTACAAGCCGCTTCAATGTGAACACTAGTATTCACAATTGGAGCCGAACGGATGCTTTCCCACCTTCCCGAAGACTACACCGCCGTCGTCACCGGTGCTAATGGTGGCATTGGCCGCGCCATTATTGAAACGCTGCTTGCTGAATCCCATGTAGGCCATATTGTTGCTGTCAGCCGCTCGCCTCTGTCTATTGCGCACCCTAATCTGGTGTCGGTAACCGCTGATATAACGACTGAGCCGGGTCGCACAACACTTTGCCAACAGCTTAATGGGAGCCCAGTACATCTGCTGTTCAATACCATTGGCACGCTGCATGATGACACGCGCAATGTGCAGCCTGAAAAGCGTTTAGAGCAGTTAGATGAAGCATCATTCGCCCATGTTATGCAGATTAATGCAGCCACGCCTGCGCTTTTGATCGCCGCACTTAAGCCATCGCTACAAGGCAAACACCCGGCCATCATCGCTAGCCTTTCGGCACGCGTTGGATCTATTGGCGATAACGGGTATGGCGGCTGGTACAGTTACCGAGCCAGTAAGGCAGCGCATAACATGTTAATGAAGACCATCTCCATCGAACTCGCACGACTGAACAAGCAGTCTATCGTGCTGTGTCTTCATCCAGGCACCACAGATACAGCGCTGTCGAAACCTTTCCAGGCTCGTGTACCCAGCGAAAAGTTATTTACACCTGACTTCGTAGCCAAGCAGCTACTGGCGGTTATTTCCAAACGCACACCAGAGGAAACCGGCAGCTTTTGGGATTGGGCCGGCGAACCAATCGAATGGTAAATAGTGACTTTCTTTCACACATAAAAAATCCCCCAGAGCTTGCGCCCTGGGGGATTTTTCAAATAGTTCATAACCAATAGCTCAACAACAAAAAACCCCAGCTTCTAATGAAGCTGGGGTTTTTCTTAATAAGTGCCTGACGATGATCCGGGCGGCGCTCCGCTACTCTACTCGTCTCATCCTGAGACTCGCCCTTCGGGCCCGCTAAAGCGGTTCCCGTTTGTTCCCGACAAACGGGGTCCAGGGGAGACCCCTAAAAAGCAAAA
>NZ_JACCDD010000008.1 GCF_013415115.1 Vreelandella zhaodongensis
ACTCAGAAGTGAAACCGCTTAGCGCCGATGGTAGTGTGGGGTCTCCCCATGCGAGAGTAGGTCATCGTCAGGCACTTATTAAACAAGAAACCCAGCCAACCGGCTGGGTTTTTTGTTTGTGTTTATCGCACCGTCATTCCCTAGTCATTGCGCCGTCATCCCCGAGTGGGGTTTTTGCGCCTTGGGGATTTTTTATGCTGATGTTTTGCCTTCGTTTACGCCACGTTTCATCTCTAAACACTGGTTTTAATATATATAATAACAATAGGTTACTGGGTTAAGCTGGAATGAGCTATGCACAGCATCTAGTATGTTAAGGCACGGATTATGAGTACGGTTTCATAAGTCTATTTCATAAGCACTATCTCAGGAGGAGAAGCGATATGAGCACACAGTTGATCAAGAAGCTCGCAGTGGCATTACTGATGGCGATGATGGTGGGTGGTCTGGCTGCTTGTGATAATCAAGGCCCTGCGGAAGAAGCTGGTGAAAGTATTGATGAAAGCATGGAAAGTGCCGGTGAAAGCATTGAAGAAATGGGCGAGAGCATCGAAGAGTCTGCTGACAATTAAGTACTAGAGATGCCGCAGCGTTCTGCGTTAGCAGAGAATAAAACAGCCGCTATCAAGCGGCTGTTGTGCGTTCTAAGGGTTCTCCACGGCATTGATAGTGCAAATCGCAGCGCGGGTATACTGGCCATACGTAGAATATAATCAGTAGCTAGTTTACCGTGTGAGCTAGGAAGTAAGTTATTCTGATGTTACATATAAAGACAAAAATAGGGTGAAAACGTGCGCTTACACCATGACCAAAGCCTATTATTAATTGTTGATTTTCAAGCTGGTTTATTGCCTGTCATTGAGGGCGGAGGAGCCGCTATAGATGAAGCGGCATGGCTGGCTGGTATCGCCAATGCGTTGCAAGTTCCCATCTGGCTAACCGAGCAGTATCCAGAGAAGCTAGGTGGTACCGCACCTGTGTTATTAAATGCACTAGGCGAGCACCAAATCTGGCAAAAGAACCATTTTAGCGCGATGGAAGAGGCTCCATTTGCAGAAGCGCTCGCGGCACTTGGGCCCAAGCAAATAGTGATTTGCGGTACAGAGGCGCATATTTGCGTGTTGCAAAGTGCGCTTGGTTTGTTAGAAGCGGGGTATCAAGTATTTTGGCTGAGTGAAGCGACGGCGAGCCGTCGCAGTGATGAGGCTCGCTTTGCCCGAGAGCGCGCTTGTGCCAATGGCGCGGTAGCAGTCAGTGCTGACATGGTCGCCTATGAGTGGCTTTATCAATGCGATACGCCGATATTTAAGGAAGTTCACCAGCGCTTCCTCAGGCCGCGTTCAGCGCGTCCCGTGACATTCTTCTAACAGCACCAGTGTCAGCGATCGCTTTCTTTACGAGTGAAGACCAGCGTATCTCCTTGGGATGCTGCTTTATCGAAACGATAACCCGCAACGTCAAAGGCTGTCAGCTGGTCTGGGGCGTTGATTTGCTGCTGAATAATCCATGCACTCATCAGGCCACGGGCTTTTTTGGCGTAAAAGCTGATAATTTTGAAGGAGCCGTTTTTCTCGTCTTTGAACACGGGGGTTATTACGCGCGCATCTAATTTTTTTGTATCGACCGCTTTAAAGTATTCATTGGACGCTAGGTTGACCAGCACGTTTGAGCCACTTTCTTCAATCGCGTTATTAAGCGCTTGCGTTAACGTCGGTTTCCAATACGCGTAAAGGTCGTTTCCAGCGTCGTTGGGCAGTTTGGTGCCCATCTCCAGGCGGTAGGGCTGAATTAAGTCTAGCGGGCGCAGTAAGCCGTATAGCCCGGATAGAATACGCAGATGTTGCTGAGCAAACTGGTTGTCGTCATCACTAAAGGTGTTGGCTTCCAGCCCTGTATATACGTCTCCTTGAAAGGCCTGAACCGCCGGTTTGGCGTTATCCAAGGTGAATGGCGGCTGCCAGTCGGCAAAGCGCGCAGCGTTTAGGCCTGCCAACTTATCGCTGATGCCCATTAGATCGCTAAGTTGTTGCGGCGAGTAATCGCGCAGAATCTCAATTAAGGGTTTGCTACGGTCGAGAAAGTCGGGCTGCGTGACCTTATCCGTTGTTGAGGGCGTTTCAAAGTCCAGCGTTTTGGCGGGGGAAATAACGCTCAGCATGGCGTGCTCCTTATGCCGTGACAGAAAAAAGAAAATAACGGATGCGATTATACCAAGCCTCGGCGATGGCCGAGGCTATCGGTTTGATAGTGGGAAACGCAATTAGGGGCAGGGGTTAGGCATCTGACGGTGAATGTCATCGATAGCGGTGAGCACGTCTTCATCCAGCTTAAGACTCTCGCTGTCGAGGTTACTTTCCAGCTGATCCATCGTGGTGGCGCCAATAATATTGCTGGTCAGGAAACGACGGGAATTTACAAATGCCAGTGCCATTTGGGCAGGATCTAGGTCATGCTCCTTGGCAAGCTGAACATAAGCACGCGTTGCGGTTTCTGCTTCTGGCGAGGTGTAGCGTTTAAAGCGCTCGTAGAGCGTCAAACGTCCTTTTGGCGGTTGTGCACCATCAAGATACTTGCCCGACAGAACACCAAAGCCCAGTGGCGAGTAAGCGAGCAAGCCCACGCCTTCACGGTGAGCGATCTCGGCGAGACCGACTTCAAATGTACGGTTGAGCAAGTTATAAGGATTTTGAATAGACGCTACCCGAGGTAGCCCCAGCTGCTCTGATAACTGCAGCATCCGCATGACACCCCAGGGCGTTTCATTAGAAAGGCCGATAGCGCGTACTTTTCCGGCATCTACCAGTTCCTTCAGCGCTGATAGCGTTTCTTCGAGCGGCGTTGCGTCTTCTTGCTCTTCATGGGTATAACCCAGCTGGCCAAAGAAGTTGGTTTTACGGTCTGGCCAGTGCAGCTGGTAGAGGTCGATATAGTCTGTGTTGAGCCGTGCAAGGCTGGTATCAACCGCCTGATGCAGATGGTCACGACTCATCTTGGGCCCTCCACGGATATGGTCTAAGCCAGGGCCAGCGGCTTTGGTGGCAATAATGACATCGTCTCTGGCGCTACGGGCTTTCAACCAACTGCCTATGTAAGACTCTGTTAGTCCTTGCGTTTCGGCCTTTGGCGGAACTGGATACATTTCAGCAGTGTCGATAAAGTTGATGCCAAAGGCAACCGCGCGATCGAGCTGTTCATGAGCTTCAGCTTCACTATTTTGTTCGCCGAAGGTCATGGTGCCTAAACAGAGTCGGCTGACCTCGATTCCAGTTCTACCCAGTGGGCGCGTTTGCATTATCGTCTCCTCAATTGAAGCGAAATTGCCTCAGGATACACGGTGGTAATCGCCGAGAATAATGGCGTGTGAGAGGCATGGTAGCGAGGCGCTACAAAAGCAGCAAATTAATAGGGTTGAGTCGACGCGAAGGCAAGCGTATGCTTGCCAGCCCATCGATCAGCATAGTGCTGGTTTATCGTATGGTTAGCGGTCACTGAGCAGGAACGACGGCTAGCCGAAGATCTCAACAGATAGGCAGGGTGGTTTGCCATGCCGCAGGCATCATCTTTGTTCACTCGGCTAGAGTTTCGTCTAGCAGAACAGCTGTTTCATACGCGTTGGTTACTGCCGCGTTCGCCACGCACACAACGTTTAACGCTTCGCTTGCTTAAGCGTTGTGCAGAGGCTGGACATCCTAATGCTCAATCCATTTATGGGCATATGCTGTTTCATCGCAGCATGTCACCTCACGATAAGGCGCGTGGTGCCCGCTACTTGTTAGAAGCGGCTCAGGCAGGCGATGTAAAATCTCAGTATCAAGCAGCGCAAATTCATGAGCACGGCTGTGTTCAGTATCCGCGACGTGAGGACTATGCGGTAACGTGGTACGCACGCGCTGCTCAATCGGGGCATTATTTGGCCGCAGAACGGTTGGCGCGCGCCTATCGCCTAGGTGAGCTAGGCTTGGTAGTAGATGGAGAGCAGGCCGCTTATTGGCAGCGCCTAGCGGATCGTCAGTCAACGACGGAAATGGCGGCTGCATAGCAAAGTGCGCCCGTGCTGGCTGCTGCGAGAGTAAATGAGGAAATCAGTGTCCGAGACGCTACCTACAGTGCTAGATATTGAAGCGTCCGGATTCGGTCGCGGTAGTTACCCTATTGAAGTTGGCATTGCACGTGCTGACGGTAGCTGCTGCGCGTTTCTTATTCAGCCACTGGAGGAGTGGACTCACTGGGATCCTAAAGCAGAGCTTTTGCACGGGATTTCCCGTGAGCGCTTGCAGCAAGAAGGGTATCCCGTGCGTCAGGTGGCGCATTGGTTAAATGACGAGATGCGCGAGCTAGGCAAGGCCTACAGCGACAGCTGGGGTTACGATAATACTTGGCTGTCGCTGCTGTTTCATCATGCGGGTATGCTACCGCGCTTTCGTTTAGAAGCCTTGCGCATTTTGCTCAGCGAAGCACAGCAGGCACTGTGGAGCGATACAAAAGAAGCGGTAATAGCAGAACTCGGTATCCATCGTCACCGCGCCGGAGAAGATGCGCGCCTGCTACAGCTCACCTACCAGCGCACACGGGCGCTTGCCGGGCAAACTAAGCGTTAAACTGCAAAGCCTCTGGTTAACGATTGTGCTCATCACGTTAATCAGAGGCTCCCTATCCCTGCTAGACACCGTTTGAGCTTTCAGCCGAACTCTCAGCTCAGTTGTGCTTCTAGCGCGTCCAATAGCTGTGCAGAGGTGGGCGCATCCATCAACATATCGCGCGTTGCTTGAGTCAAAAAGCCATGACTGACGGTGTTATCCAGAAAGCTCAGCAGCGGGGCATAAAAGCCATCGGTATCGAGTAGTCCCATGGGTTTGTCGTGAAGCCCTAAATAGCCCCAAGTCCAGATTTCAAACAGCTCTTCAAAGGTGCCAATGCCGCCGGGTAGGGCAATAAAGGCGTCAGCGTTAGCGGCCATGGTGGCTTTACGTTCGTGCATATTTGGCACGCGTATGAGCTCAGTTAAGCCAAAGTGTGCCTGCTCGCGCTCGACAAGATGATCAGGCATTACGCCAATCACCTTGCCGCCTGCTTCCAGCGCCGCATTCGCGAGCTCTCCCATCAGACCAATACGCGCGCCGCCATACACCAGGGTGTGTCCGCGCGAGGCAATAGCGTTGCCAAGGGTATTGGCTGCTTGGCGAAAAGCGGGAGTGTTCCCCTCTCGGGAGCCTAGATATACACAAATTCGTGCCATGGTAAGGCGTCCTTATTACAGAACCGCCGCTTATGTGTGAGCGGTTGATGATCAGGCTGTTAATGCGTCGTTAGCTTAGGCAGTGTTGAACGTTGTAGTGTTCATCCATCCATTGTCCGATGACATTATTACCACACAGGTGATGTGCATATTGGGTATGCAGGCAACGTACCTGTTGCCAGTTACTAATGCCGCCCACGCCACGCTCGGTGAGAACATCGCTATACCCAAGCTTGGCGACGTCGTCGCGTTGGGCATCGCTCATATACGCCCAGCGTGCTTTCACGTAATCGCGATGGCTCTGTTGGTAAGCTTCTAGGAATTCTGGCTCTTCTTGTAGGCGTTGTTCCAGTGACTTAATGACACCCACCGCTTCAATGCGGGAAATCTCGATTTTGAGCAGATCCGAGCACAGCCAGTAAAGGGTGGGGAATGGCTTTCCATCGACAATGGGGGCCATGCGTAGTACAAGCGGGGTGCCGCTGGCATCGGTAGCGGCAACGGCTTCAATACCGCGGGGGGCTCGCCCGAGCTGTTGAGTGATAATAGCTAACTGGCGCTCGTCGGGCGCTTGGTCGGTACGAATTACCATTGCGTTGGTGTCTCACTTTCGGTCATCTTGGACAAACTTATTTGAGCGGCCAACGGCACGGAAGAAGCAGCGGTTGAGCTGTTCAGGCGAGGCTACATAGCGCCATGTCCGCTCACAGTATTCCGCGGCCCGCGCCATTAACACATCGTAAAGTCGATTGAACGGGGCATCATAATCGTAGGGGTCTGCGCCGAACAAGCGGATATGTGGGTAGTCAGCAAAGCGCTCCATGAAATAGCGCTCAAGGTCGGCTTCAACGGCGCGATGCTGCGCCGTATTGTCAGGGTCGATCCAAAGATTATAACGGATTGCCATGGGTATCTCCCAGCGCCCCGCCAAACGGTAGGGGGGTGAGTTAAGCAGGCGTTGGCGCGCTATGTAAGTGTGTGGATAGCGCATCGCGCAAATCACCTTCTATGGGCACTGCACGCTTCTCTTGATGATCGTACTGCACCAGTACGGTATGACCCATATTGGTCAGCGTACCATGCTGCCGCGCCTCCTGGGTGACGGTAAACGAGCTAGTACCTAAGCGCGTCAGGTAGGTACGTAGTTCGATGTCGTGGCCGTAAAACAGTTCAGCACGGTAGTCGACTTCCATCCGCGCCATAATCAAGCGCCACTGTTTCGGGTTGAGATCTGGCGTAAACAGCCTGAATAAGTCGTTACGTGCCAGCTCAAACCAAGCGGGTAAGCGTGTATTGTTAATATGACCTAATGCATCGGTATCGTAAAAAGCAGGCTCAATTATGCGGGTAAACATCGGGGTATCCTTATTGTTATCCATCTGCGCTGTCCAGAATTACCCCTAGCGAGCGCTTGGTCAAGTAGTGCGACGCTGATACCACGTGGAGAACTGCATCCAGCCAAGCAGCCACAGCGTTGCAGTTGCGAACCCCGCCAATGTTCCCCAGAAAAGCCCTAACGTGCCGTAAGTCAAAGAAACGCATAGCGTATAGCTCAATAGCGAGCCAAGCCCCATTGGGTAGTGTTTGATCACGGTTGCCGCAGGTGCGAACCCATAGTTTAGATGCAGGATGAGTAGGAAAGGCAGCATGGTGACAGGAAATGCCGCTAGCGTGCCCGCCCAGGCTGGCGGTAGCCAATGAGCGAGCCAGGTAATCACAAAAACGATGGCGGTGGCCAAGCATGCTCGCGCGGCAAGCGCGGGAAACGAAAATGCACGACTGGCAGGGCTTTTTACATCAGGAATACGGCGAAATAACAGACTAAACACAGCGATGGCACAGAGCGTGACCAGCGTGCCGCTCAGCCGCGTAAAGCTGAATTGGGCAAGCACGGCACTAACCGCGAACCATGCAATAAAACCGCCTGCTAAACCGCCAGCAATGCCTTTAAACCCTGGTTGTCGACCTGTGATTAAATAGCCTGCAACTAACGCCATCGTTGCGGTAAAGCCCGCCAGCGTATGGACTGCGCTTTGGGTTGCAAACAGCGGGGAAATTTCTAAACCAATAAAAAACAGCGCCAATGCCGTTCCTAATGGGTAGCCCGCCAGCAGCCCGGCCATACGTGGGCTAGCACGCAAGGCAATAGCACCTAGACCCAGTACCATCCCAATTGAGAGGCCTAGTTTTGCCAGCTGCCAAGTAAGAGGAACATCTATCATGCGGTGTTTTCCTTGCTGTTATTAAGCTGTAACTATTATTGTGCCGCTGCTTGGAGGAGCTGTTTAGGGGGGGAATCGTGTCAGCGAGCGCGCGTTTGCCGATTGATTGGCTGGCTAAACCAAGCGTAGGCCTTGCTGGTCGCGCCAAGCGGCCTCTAAAGCATGTTCGAGCGGCACTTGTAAGTGGGACGGTAATGCATCATGGGCGGCTTGTAGTGAATCAAATGACCGGTTGCGCAGCCAGCAGTAAGCCCAGGCGCAGGCCTCTGCATCGCTTTGTGGGGTGGGGCGGGCGGGCATCTGGTTGAGTAAAAACACCGCCGTGCGTGGGGCCCAGAGTGGCATCTCACCCTGCTCGTCGCGGCTCCACTGCTCAAGTGTGGCACCGCTTGGTGTCTCTTCGGGCGTGCCTAATTTTGCAACGCGTGCTGTTTCAGCCAAAATTAGCGCCAGCTGGTTAGTATCTGCCTGGCCAAGTGATCGCCACTGCCGCAACAACGCTGATAGCCCAGCCCGCATCTTGGTATAAAAGTCATCTTGCGGCATGCTCAATATTTACTCCCGAGAAACATAAGTGAGATTAGTTATGGCGTTCGATTTTGCCACGCCCGTTGAGCGACGCTCTCCCGAGGGAGATTATGCCTCGCAGAAATGGCATCGCTATGCTGCAAGCGTACTGCCGTTGTGGGTAGCAGATATGGATTTTCGCTCACCGCCTGCCGTGATTGATGCACTACATGCACGAGTTGAACATGGCGTCTATGGCTATGGAGAAGTGCCCGATACGTTAACAGAAACTCTCTGCCAGTGGAGCGCCCGCCATTACGACTGGGCTATTCAGCCCGACTGGCAACAGTGGCTGCCTGGGGTTGTGCCCGCGTTGCACTTTGCGGCGATGGCGCTAACCGAACCCGGTGATGGAGTGCTCACGATTGCCCCGATTTACCCACCTTTCCTGGCCGTTGCCAAACGCACAGGGCGGTTGGCGCAGCAAGCGATGTTAGCTGAGCCGACGTCCCCTGGCGAGCCTTGGCAGCTGGATATTGACGCGTTAGAGGCCGCCATAACGCCGCAAACCCGCCTGCTGCTGTGGTGCCATCCGCATAATCCAACAGGGCGAGTATGGAGTGACCATGAGCTTGCCAAGTTGGCCACGGTCGTTGAGCGGCACGACTTATGGGTCGTCTCTGATGAGTTGCACTGTGATCTTCTGTTAGACGAGGGGACCCATCACCGCCCCCTGGCTGCTATGTTCCCAGAACTGGCTAAACGAACGATCACGCTGTGGGCGCCGTCAAAAACGTTCAATCTTGCGGGGCTGACCAGTGCCTGTGCCGTTATCCCTGATGCTGCGCTGCGTAAGCGCTTTGCTGAGGCCACAAAAGGCTTTTTGCCGGATGGCAATGTACTGGGGCTTGTTGCTGCTGAAGCAGCTTATCGCGAAGGTGAACCCTGGCGTCAAGCGCTGTTAGCGGTATTGCGTGATCACCGCGCTACGCTGCAAGCACGGGTAGCGTTATGGCCCGGGGTGACCATGAGCGAGCCGGAATCTACTTACCTTGCGTGGCTGGATATGCGCGAGGCGGGACTAGGTGACTCGCCCGCTCAGGCGTTACTGGAGCGGGCGGGCGTGGCGCTTTCTGATGGGGCGGCGTTTGGCTCTCCGGGGTTCGTGCGACTTAATTTTGGTACCACCGCTTCTCAACTAGAAGCGGCATTAGCAAGAATGGATATGTTGCTGAAAGCCTAAACTGTAATGATTAGTACAACAGGGCAAATAGCTTACGCCGATAAGTAACGGTTAGCGGATGGTCGGCACCTAGGGCGTCGAATACCTGCAGCAGAGTTTTGCGGGCTGCGTCGTCGTTATAGGCGCGGTCATCCTTCATCAAGCCCAGCAGCCCTTCAAGGCCGGTTTCGTACTGGCCATCGGCAACATGGCGTAGTGCACGCTGATAGCGTGCTTCACTGTCATTGCGATCACCCAGCGCGGCGATTTCTTCAACAGAAAGTGCCTGCTCGCTAAACGCAATGCTGGCACGTACCCCACGAGCAGGTGCCGCATCGCGCTCTTCGGGGGGTAAGTTGTCGAGCACGCTGCGGGCTTCATCGCCGCGTTTTTCAGCCACCAGGGCTCGGGCAAGACCAATCTGGTAGGCGTAATACTCTGGATACTGGCCAATCAAGGTTTGATAGATTTCTCGTGCACCAGCTGCATCGCCCGCTGCTAATGCTTCTTCGGCTTGATCTTCGGGACTAGGCGGTGCGTCACCAGGGGCTGGGAAGTAGCGGTTGAGCCACTCGCGTACCTCCTTTTCAGGTAATGCGCCTTGGAAGCTATCGACCAAACCGCCTTGGCTAACGAGCTTAACATCGGGTGCCGAGCGCACGCCTAACTGGCCAGCGATTTCTGGGTTGGCTTCAATATCCAGTTTGCCAAGTAGGAAAGCACCCGCGTACTCAACGGCGAGCTTTTCCAGCACTGTTAGTAGCGAGCTGCCATTGGTATTAGAAGGCGAATAACAGCCCAGTAGCACTGGCACCTGCATTGACGCTTCGAGAACTTGCTGAATATTGCCAGCGTTTAACTCAATGATAACTTCTTCAGGTGTAACGGAAGGGCGGGCTGTACTCGCGTCTTCGTTGCTGGTATTAGCAGGTTCCGCAGTCAGCGGGTTGCCGGTACGGGGGTCAATAATAGACATGGCTAAGCTCTGCATCGCTTGAAATGGATTACGTTATGATATGCAGGCAATTAGAGAAGGATTCAAGGAAACAGTGGTAAATAAAGTATCCATCATAATAAGCGGTCCTTATGAAACGAAACCTGTGACACTTATCAGACGTTTCGGGAGCGACCTCTGCTGTTGCGTTTGCGACGTATCGCTAGGTTTGCAAGATGGTTTTGTCGCTATTCGGCGTATTCGTGCCAAAATGCGACTCAAGAGTCATGCCACCCCCGGCACGAGTGAGTGTTCACTGCAGTAATGGGAAACTAAGAAACGCCAGCGCCACCTATACTAATAAAAAGAAAAACTGATGATCTAAGGGTGACGGAGGGTAAATCGATGACATCAGACAAAGCAAAAGACTTGGCAGCAAATCGCCATCGTGCGGGCGAACCTCAAACCCTTGGTTTTCTCCTGTTGGATAATTTCACGCTAATTTCCCTGGCGTCAGCCATCGACCCTTTACGGATGGCCAATCAACTGGCTGGCCGTGAACTGTACCGCTGGTATACCCTGACCCAAGATGGTTTGCCGGTACGTGCCAGTGATGGGTTGCAGGTGACGCCTGACGCCTCTATGCACACGCCCTTATCGCTAGAGTGGGTCGTTGTATGTGGAGGGGTGGGGCCTCAGCATAGTGTCACCCGTGAGCATGTGCGTTGGCTTCAGTCGCAGTCGCGTCAACTAAGGCGTTTAGGTTCGGTATGTACGGGGAGTTGGGCGCTAGGCCAGGCGGGGCTGCTTGATCACTATGAGACCAGCATCCATTGGGAGTGTTTGGCTTCCATGCAGGAAGCTTTCCCAAACGTTATTCTGACGACCTTTCTGTTTTCGATTGATCGGGATCGATTCACAGCGTCTGGCGGCACCGCGCCGCTCGATATGATGCTCAATCTGATTGCTCATGACCATGGGCGCGAGCTTTCGGCAGGCATCTCCGAGATGTTTATCTACGAGCGTGTGCGCAATGAGCAGGATCAGCAGCGTGTTCCTCTTAAACACGTGCTGGGTACTACCCAGCCCAAGCTGTTGGAGATCGTCGCATTGATGGAATCCAATCTTGAGGAACCGATCGAACTCGATGAACTTGCTCGCTATGTCAATGTTTCGCGTCGTCAGTTAGAGCGCCTGTTCCAACGCTACCTGCTCTGCTCGCCATCTCGCTACTATCTCAAACTGCGCTTAGTGCGCGCTCGACAATTACTCAAGCAAACGCCTTTATCGATCATCGAGATTGCTTCTGTGTGTGGCTTCGTTTCCACGCCCCATTTTTCTAAGTGTTACCGTGAATACTTTGGTGTGCCACCAAGAAATGAGCGCCAGGGTGTGCACGACCGGCAAGGAAATAATCATGCCAAGTCGTCATCGCTAATCAAGCGGTGGGGGAGCGAACCCAATTCCAACGAGCCTTCCTCAAGTGCTCAGCAAGCGCTTGCGTGTGCTCAGGGGGAGCCTACCTTTGCCAGCGTGACCCTGTTGAACTGATATCTTCTACGAAACCCGTGATGAGAACGTGCTACCCAACATCGGGTAGCACGTTTTTTTATAGCCCCCGCGCTGCTGCAAATATTAAAAGATCCCAAGTAGCTGTCGTGTTCACGACACAATGACGTTTTTGGAATTTCCGTCGTCGTTTCCAAGAGCAGCCCAACCCAACGTCAGCGCTATGCTCGCTACATAAATCAATGTTGGAGCTTAGCTATGACCCCCTCAGAACTACACGATGACGCTATCGTCATTGACGGCTTGATTATCGCCAAATGGAATCGTGAACTGCTTGAGGACATGCGGCGCGGTGGTTTAACCGCTGCCAACTGCACTGTTTCGGTGTGGGAAGGGTTTCAGGCCACGGTCGATAATATCGTCAAGTCGAACCAGCTGATGGCCGAGTGTAGCGACCTAGTACGCCCTGTCCGCACCACTGCTGACATCATGCGTGCGAAAGAAGAGGGCAAAACTGGGATTATCTTTGGTTTCCAGAATGCGCATGCGTTTGAAGACCAAATCGGCTATGTAGAGATCTTTAAACAGCTGGGCGTGGGCATCGTCCAGATGTGCTACAACACCCAGAACTTAGTGGGAACCGGCTGCTACGAGCGTGACGGAGGCTTATCTGGCTTTGGTCGTGAGATCGTCGCTGAAATGAACCGAGTCGGCATTATGTGTGATCTCTCTCATGTCGGTGCCAAAACCTCAGAGGAGGTAATTCTCGAATCCAAAAAGCCGGTCTGCTATTCCCACTGTCTGCCCTCCGGCCTCAAAGAGCACCCGCGCAACAAATCCGATCAAGAACTTAAGTTTATTGCTGAGCATGGTGGTTTCGTCGGTGTCACCATGTTCGCGCCTTTTCTCAAAAAGGGCATCGACTCCACCATCGAAGACTACTGCGAAGCGATCGAATACGTCATGAATATCGTCGGTGAAGATGCTATCGGCATTGGTACTGATTTCACCCAAGGGCACGGTCAAGAGTTCTTCGAGTGGCTGACTCATGACAAGGGCTACGCCCGTCGTTTGACAGACTTTGGCAAGATCATTAATCCCAAAGGAATTCGCACCATTGGAGAGTTCCCCAATCTCACCGAGGCACTCCTTAAACGCGGCTTTAGTGAAACTCAGGTAAGAAAGGTCATGGGGGAGAACTGGGTGCGCGTCCTCAAGGATGTCTGGGGCGCCTAAACGCTTGCTCCATAAGATTGATAGGAGCGATGGGATAAGCCTGCTCCTTAGCCAAGAATAATGATGTAGAGGATGATACCCGTGACCAAACTGGCCCCCGCACTGCCTATCGAAGTCGATAGCGAAACCGGCGTCTGGACGACTGATGCGCTGCCGATGCTCTATGTGCCACGGCACTTCTTTATCAACAACCATGTGGCCGTTGAAGAGGCGCTAGGCGCTGAAAAGTACGCTGAAATCCTTTATCACGCTGGCTATAAGAGCGCCTGGCACTGGTGTGAGAAAGAAGCCGAGTGCCATGGTCTCGAAGGCGAGGCCGTCTTCGAGCACTACATGCTGCGCCTCTCTCAGCGTGGCTGGGGCCACTTCATTACCGAACAGATTGATCTCGATGCTGGCACGGCTCTGGTGCGGTTAGAACATAGCGCCTTCGTTTACCAACTGGGCAAGGTTGGGCGCAAGGTCGAGTACATGTTCACTGGCTGGTTTGCTGGGGCCATGGATCAAATTCTCGCTGCACGGGGTAGTTCGCTGCGCACCGTCGCTGAGCAGACGCAGAGCGCTGCCGAGCCCGGCTGTGATGTAGGCGTCTTCGCTGTCAAGCCGCTGCCCGATGCTGCCCGTTAACCCTGGGTACGAGGAGAGATAATCATGGCATTTGACGCAATCTTTGAGCCAATCGAGATCGGCAAGCTGACCATCCGCAACCGTGTGGTCAGTACCGCCCATGCCGAGGTGCATGCCACTGACGGTGGTATGACGACTGAGCGCTACGTCAGGTATTACGAAGAAAAATCCAAGGGCGGTTGTGGCCTGTGTATTTGCGGTGGATCATCAGTGGTGTCCATCGATAGCCCCCAGGGGTGGTGGAGCTCGGTGAACCTTTCTACCGACCGCATCATTCCACACTTTCAGAATCTGGCGGATGCTGTGCACAAGCATGGCGGCAAGATTATGATCCAGATTACCCATATGGGGCGCCGCTCACGCTGGGACGGCTTCGATTGGTCGACCCTGTTGTCTCCCTCTGGCATCCGCGAGCCGGTACACCGCTCCACCTGTAAGACTATCGAGGTGGAAGAGATTTGGCGGATTATCGGCGACTTCGCCCAGGCCGCGCGGCGAGCGAAGGAGGGTGGGCTTGATGGCGTTGAGCTTTCTGCCGTGCACCAGCACCTGATTGATCAGTTCTGGAGCCCGCGGGTCAACAAGCGCGAGGACCAGTGGGGTGGTAGTTTCGAAAATCGCATGCGCTTCGGCATGGAAGTACTCAAAGCGGTGCGCGCCGAAGTGGGCGATGACTTCGTGGTGGGTATGCGCATTTGTGGTGATGAATTCCACCCGGATGGCCTCTCGCATGAAGACATGAAGCAGATCGCCGCTTATTACGATGCCACTAAAATGGTCGACTTTTTCGGCGTCATCGGCTCTGGCTGCGACACTCACAACACACTCGCCAACGTTATCCCCAATATGTCTTATCCACCGGAGCCTTTTCTACACCTGGCGGCGGGGATCAAGGAAGTGGTGAACGTGCCAGTGATTCACGCCCAGAATATTAAAGACCCCAACCAGGCCCAGCGTATTCTCGAAGGGGGCTACGTGGACTTGGTGGGCATGACCCGGGCGCATATTGCTGACCCTCACCTGATCGCCAAGATCAAGATGGGTCAGATTGATCAGATCAAGCAGTGCGTGGGCGCTAACTACTGCATCGACCGCCAATACCAGGGCTTGGATGTACTGTGTATTCAAAACGCTGCCACCTCGCGAGAATACATGGGCCTGCCGCATATCATTGAAAAGACCGAGGGCGCCAAGCGAAAAGTCGTGGTGGTAGGTGGCGGTCCCGGTGGCATGGAGGCAGCTCGCGTTGCTGCTGAGCGCGGTCATGATGTCACCCTGTTTGAGGCGGCAGACGCCCTGGGCGGGCAGATCACTATCGCCGCTCAGGCTCCGCAGCGCGACCAAATCGCTGGAATCACTCGCTGGTACCAGCTGGAGTTGGCGCGTCTGAAAGTTGATCTGCGCCTAGGGGCTCGCGCCGATGAGGCAACCTTGCTTGATTTACGCCCCGATATCGTGGTGCTAGCCACGGGGGGGCAACCCTTCCTTAGCCAGCACCCAGAGTGGGGCTACTCGGAGAATGCTGAGGAGAGTCTGGTGGTCAGCACTTGGGATATTCTCTCAGGCAAGGTGGCACCCGGTAAAAACGTGCTGATTTATGACGCCATCTGCGAATTCTCAGGCGTCTCGGCGGCCGACTATCTGGCTGATAAGGGTGCCAAGGTAGAGATCGTTACTGACGATATCAAGCCTGGTGCAGCGGTGGGGGGCACCACCTTCCCCACTTACTACCGCAGCCTGTACGAGAAAGAAGTGATCATGTCCTCTGACTTGATGCTGCATAAGGTCTACCGCGAGGGCGACGGTCTCGTGGCAGTGCTCGAAAATGAGTACACCGGTGCCCTTGAAGAGCGAGTGGTTGATCAGGTGGTCGTAGAAAACGGTGTGCGTCCTGACGAGGCGCTTTATTACGCCCTCAAAGAGCAGTCCCGCAACAAAGGGCAGGTGGATCTGGAGGCGCTCTATGCCATCCAGCCTCAGCCAAGTCTGAACGAAGAAGGGGACGGCTTTTTGCTCTTCCGCCTGGGCGACTGCACGGCACCGCGTAATACCCATGCGGCCATCTACGACGCCCTGCGAATCTGCAAGGACTTTTGACCTGAGCGAGAGCCGGGGCGCCGGTGGTAGACCGTAGCGAGGGTCATTTGCCATGGCCGTAAAACAGTTCCATACGTTTACGGCATTTCCGCCATCCATGGCGGTCAGATGGCAAATGTAGCGCCCAGGGATGGGTTTACAGCGCCCTCGCAGAGGTCTGCCGCCGGAGCAGCCCCGCCGCGAAAGATGAGGTGAGTACCATGCTCGATACGCTCTTGCCGATACTGATTTTTACTGCCCTGGCCCTGGCAGTAATCGGCGCTGTACGCCGTATACGCCTGTGGCGTCAGGGGCGCCCCTCGCGGGTGAACCTGCTCCAGGGGTTGATGGCCCTGCCGCGCCGCTATTTGGTGGATCTGCACCATGTCGTGGGGCGCGACAAAATGATTTCCAATACCCACGTAGCCACCGCCGGGGGCTTCGTGGCTGCCGCCGTACTGATGACCCTGGTGCATGGTCTTGGTATCGCCAAACCATTGCTAGGGGGGTTGCTGTTACTTGCTAGCACCTCTATGTTCGTCGGTAGTCTGTTCGTGGCGCGTCGGCGGCTTAACCCGCCTGCACGGCTCTCCAAGGGCCCCTGGATGCGTCTGCCAAAGAGCCTGATGGCATTTTCGGTAGGCGTCTTCCTGATCACGCTGCCCACGGTGGGTCTGTTGCCCGAAGGTTTACTTGAAGGGGGCAGTAGTTGGCTGCTGGCGCTGGTGTTGGCGGGCGTTGTGGCCTGGGGCCTGGGGGAAATGTTCTTTGGGATGACCTGGGGCGGCCCAATGAAGCATGCCTTCGCTGGTGCCTTACATCTCGCCTTTCACCGTCGTGCTGAGCGCTTTTCCACGAAAAAAGGGGGCACTGGCCGGTCAACGGGCCTAAAAGCGCTGAACCTGGAGGATGAAGCGGCGCCTCTGGGCGTGGAAAAGCCTGCTGACTTTACCTGGAATCAACTGCTGGGCTTCGATGCCTGCGTGCAGTGCGGTCGCTGCGAGGCGGTGTGCCCTGCGTTTGCTGCTGGCCAACCGCTCAATCCTAAAAAACTGATTCAGGATATGGTGGTGGGTTTTGCCGGTGGTAGCGATGCTGGTTATACCGGCTCTCCTTATCCTGGTAAGCCCGTGGGAGAGCACCAAGGCGCGCCTAATACGCCTATCGTGGCGCCTGTGGTGATGAAAGAAGGAAAAGCGTTGGTTGACGCTGAGACTCTCTGGTCGTGCACGACCTGCCGTGCCTGTGTCGAAGAGTGCCCAATGATGATTGAGCATGTGGATGCGATTGTCGATATGCGCCGCCACCTTACCTTGGAGCGGGGCAAGACACCCAATAAGGGCGCTGAGGTGCTCGACAATCTGATAGCCACCGACAACCCCGGCGGTTTCGACCCAGGCTCACGACTCAATTGGGCGGCGGATCTTAACCTACCGCTAATGGCCGATCTGAAGCAGGTTGATGTGCTGTTGTGGTTGGGTGATGGCGCCTTTGATATGCGTAACCAGCGAACCCTACGGGCTCTGGTTAAAGTGCTGCGCGCTGCCGAAGTAGACTTCGCCGCGTTAGGTGCTGAAGAGCGCGACAGCGGTGATGTAGCACGGCGTTTGGGCGATGAGGCGACGTTCCAGACCCTTGCGAAGCGCAATATTGCCACGCTCGACCAGTACCGCTTCCTGCAAATCGTGACCTGCGACCCCCACAGTTTTCATGTGCTGGGCAACGAGTACGGTGAGCTGGGTGGCCACTATCAGGTTCGACACCACAGCACCTTCATTGCCGAGCTGTATGAGGCCGGACGGCTGACCTTTGCTCCCTGGAAAGGCGGCAGCGTTACTTATCACGACCCATGCTACTTGGGACGCTATAACGGTGAATACGAAGCCCCTCGGCGAGTGCTTAAGGCACTGGGCATCCAGGTGGCCGAGATGGAGCGCTCTGGGTTCCGTTCGCGCTGTTGCGGTGGCGGCGGTGGAGCACCGATCACTGATATTCCTGGTGAGCGACGAATTCCCGATATGCGCATGAATGACGTCCAGCAGAGTGGCGCTGAGCTGGTGGCGGTGGGCTGCCCACAGTGTACAGCCATGCTGGAAGGCGTGGTGGATGCCAGCGCTGAAGTGCGCGATATCGCCGAGCTGGTAGCCGATGCCCTGGTAGAGCGTCCTGCTGACGATGTGTCTGGCGTATCCCGTCGAACCGTTGCAGCGACGACTGCTGAAGAGGTGGCCTTATGAGTGAGATTATTCGTCGCGACCCGCGTCGAGAGTGGATCGCCCGGAACCGTCTTCATCCAGACCACGCCAGTGTGCTTGCGGAAATAGGGGGCGTCCAAGTAGCTAGCGAGTGGCTGGGGCCTAACGGTGTGGTTCGCAAGAACCCTCGTGCCATCGGTTTTATTGGCCCCAGCGGTGTCAAGCGGATTGATCGTAGTGGCCTCCAGCAAGGGGGGCAGGCCACCGCGACTACCACAGCAGCTCGGGAAAGCCGCCGCACGGTGACCATTGATCAGCCCGCCTTCCTGGTGGCCGTGGTGCCCGACCTGACCGGTGGACGTCTTTCAAACCATGATAAGGATCTGCTGGGGCTAGCCAGACGCGTGGCGGATGCCGATGTCGAACAGCCAGGCGCCGTGGTGGCGATCCTGTTTGGTGAGCATAAGGGCGAGGGGGACGGCGAGCTTAAGAAGCAAGCGCTTGGCGAAGCCGGGATCGATCGCGTTGTGCATCTTGATGATGAGCTTTACGCTGGGTTTGCTCCCGAGGCACGGTTGGCGGTGTTAAGTGCCGTAGAACGTGAGATGACGCCGCGTTTCTGGCTGTTGCCGGATTCTCCCCTGGGCGGAGCCGATCTGGGGCGGAGGTTGGCGTTACGGTTGGGTGAACGCGCTGCCACGGGTGTGTGGCAGATTGAAGCTGACGACGAGGCACCTTTGGGCTGGCAATGCACTGCCCGTGGCGCCGCTGGAAGTCTGGATATCCAGCGCCCTCTGCCGCGGGTTGCCCTGGCGTTGGCCGAGTGCGCCGAACCGGTGGATGAGACACGCCACGCTGCCGAACCGCTAAGCCTTGTCGATGAGATTCCTACGATTCTTTCGCGTATTGAAGATCTGGGGCAGGTGGCGGTAGATCCTGCTGGCGTAGCGCTAGCCGAGGCTGAGTTCATCCTCTCTGGCGGCAATGGCGTCAAGCAGTGGGACGCCTTCCACCATGCTGCGAAAGTGCTGGGCGCTACCGAAGGGGCGTCGCGTGTTGCGGTGGACGACGGCTTTATGGCTCGAGATCGTCAGGTGGGTGCGACCGGCACTTGGGTGACCGCTCGGGTATATATGGCGGTGGGTATTTCAGGCGCTATTCAGCACCTACAGGGCATTCAGCGCTGCGACAAGGTAGTGGCGATCAATCTCGATCCGGGGTGTGACATTATCAAACGCGCCGACCTGGCGGTGATTGGCGACAGCACGCAAATTCTTGCCGCGTTGGTAGCCATGGTAGAACAGCAGCGAGGAGGGCAGCGTGATGCAGCCTGAGCAACAGCAAAAACAACAAAAACAGGGTATCGATGTGACGGTGCTGGTTTCCATAGGGCGCCATCCTATTACCGGCCGTGCGCGACGCGCCGAGCAGGATGCCCGGGGTCTGGAGCTTGCGCTGGCCATGGAAGCCGAACTGCCGGGCAGCCGGATTAACGTACTGCATGCTGGTTCTCAGGATGTCGACAGCGAGGTAGCCCTGCGCAGTTACTTGGGTATGGCCACAGGCGTTGGTATGGGGCTTGAGTCTATGACCTTGCTGGAGCAGCCTGATGGCAGCGATGCCATTCTACCGCTGGTGGAACATTTAGCCGCTACCTCGCCCCAGCTAGTGATCACCGGCGCCCGGGCAGAGCGCGGAGAAGGCTCTGGGCTTTTGCCCTATGCGCTGGCAGAGCATCTCGGTTGGCCGTTAGTGAATAGCTTGGCGTCGATAGAGAAAGTGGAAAATGGCGTGGTAACGCTTCTTCAGGCGCTGCCGCGGGGCCAGCGTCGCCGTCTTAAGGTGCGTCTGCCTGCTATCATCAGCGTGGATGAAGCAGCACCGGCGGCGCGTCAGAGCGCCTTTGGCCCAGCTCGTCGAGCTACCTTCTCTGTGTCACCCACCGCCTCAGACGCCGACAGTGAGCTGGCCCAGTGGCACTTGAGCCCCGCACGTAAGCGACCCAAACGTCTGAAAATCATCAAATCCGCTTCAGCAAGAGATCGCTTCAAAGCGGCGGCCTCTAAAGCTGAGGGCAAGGGGGGGCAAGTGCTCACCGATGTCACCCCCGAACAGGGCGCCGAGGCGATCTATAAGCTACTCAAGGAAGAGGATGTGCTGCGCTGAAGTTTTTATCACGGCATATTAGCAGCCTTAAAGCCCACTCCTTGTAGTGGGTTTTTTTGTTGTCTACGTTGTTACTGTCTATTTGCCAACAAAACCTGGATAAAGCCGCAGCCGCTGTCTTTCTAGGTGTAACCCCATCCAGGCGTGTAGCACCAGCACCGTGATGACGACGGCCCCGCCCAGCAGCGTTGAGATCGCTGGTGCCTCGTTTAGCATCCACCACACCCACAGCGTGCCTAGTGCGGTTTCGACCAGATAAAACAGCGCCACCTCAGTGGAAGGCAGGTAGCGGGTGGCGCTATTAATCAGCACCGTGGCCAAAGGCATTTGCACCAGCCCCATTAGCGCTAGTACGCCATAGCGCTCGGCATCAAGCGCCAGCGGCGATGCCAGAGGGAGGGCAATCACCGCCGAGAGCAACCCACCACCGGCAATCACGGTCATGGGGTCAATGGTTGGGTAGCGGCGAAGCAAGGTCAGGTTACCGCCGATGGCCGCCGCTGCCGCTAAGGCATAAAGGTTACCCACCAGCATTCCCCGAGCACCTTCTCCCATGAAAACCAAACTCATGCCCAGCATGCAGATAACAATGGCTAGCAGCGTTCGCCGCGGCACTTTTTCACCCAAAAAGACCCGTGAAAACAGCGCGGCAAACAGTGGTGCTGTGCTCAGGATCACGACTACGTTGGCCACCTTGGCGTTCATCACTGCCAACACAAATAGGCTCGAAATTAAGCCCAGAAGCAGTGCGGAGGCCAGGGATGAAAACGGATTGCTGCTCAGCGTTGCTAACCGACTACCAACGCAGCACAGCACTCCTAGTACGCAGAACATCAAAAAACCGCGCCAGAATACGATGGTCCAGCCATCTGTATTGGCAAGGCGGATAAGCAGGCCGTCGAAACTGAGAAACACCACGCCCAGTATCACCATGAGCAGACCGCGCTGATAAGAATTTGACTGCATTGTCTTGGTACCTGGTCGGTAAAAGAGGGCAACCGCCCGCTGGTTGGGCGGGTGGTTGCGGGGAGATTACTTGGCGGTTTTGGGTATCGCGTTCAGCTGTCGCCACTCCTTATTAAGACCTAAGTAAAGACTGACGCACATCATTAACAGTACCAGTGTGAAGGGCAGCCCTGTGGCTACCGCGCCCGCCTGGAGCGCACTGAGCGCGGTGCTACCTCCGCCATACAGCAGCACTCCAGCAATGACGCCTTCAAGTGCGGCCCAAAACACGCGCTGGCCCTTGGGGGCATCGGTCTTGCCGCCAGCGGTAATGTTGTCGATGACTAGCGAGCCGGAGTCCGATGACGTGATGAAGAAAACCAGTACCAGGATAATCGCCAGTGTTGACGTTATGCTGGTGAGAGGCAACTGCTCCAGCATATGGAACATGGCAAGCGAGACGTCGCCAATACCATTGGCCAGCTCACCTACGCTGTTTGTGGCCTGAAACAGCGCTGTGCCACCGAAGGCGCTCATCCACACCAGGGTGACTAGCGTTGGTACCAGCAGCACGGCGATCAGAAACTCACGCACCGTACGTCCACGTGATACGCGAGCGATAAACATGCCGACAAACGGAGACCAGGAGATCCACCACGCCCAGTAAAAGATGGTCCAGCCGTGATACCAAGTGTCATCATCGCGGCCAATCCAGTTCGACAGTGGTAGCAGGTGGTTCGCATAGTCTAGTGCAGTGGTGCCAATGCCCATCAAAATCATAAGAGTAGGCCCTGCTACCACAACAAATAGAAGCAGTGCTGCCGCGATGATCATATTGATATTCGAGAACAGCTTGACGCCCCCGTCGATCCCCCGCCAAACCGAGATCAGCGCAATCACTGTGACGACTAGGATAATCGCCAGCTGGGTACCGATGGTGTTGGGTATATCGAACAGATGAGCGAGCCCACCTGCCGCTTGGGTAGCGCCAAAGCCAAGCGAGGTGGCTAGTCCAAAAATAGTGGCCAGCACGGCAAGAATATCGATGATATGGCCTGCCCAGCCGCGAGTATGCTCACCTAAAATTGGATAAAAGGCGGAGCGCAGCGTGAGTGGCAAGCCCTTGTTATAGGCAAAGAACGCCAGCGAGAGTGCGACAACTGCGTAGATTGCCCAGGGATGCAGCCCCCAATGAAACATGGTCGCGCCCATGGCGGCACTAACGCCTTCTGGCGTGCCTGCTGGGGCATTTAGAGGCGTACCGTACCAATTGGTGTAGTAGGCCACCGGCTCAGCAACGCTCCAGAACATTAGGCCGATACCCATGCCCGCCGCAAATAGCATGGCGAACCAGGACGTGCGCGAGTACTCCGGCTGGGCATCGCTGCCGCCTAAACGAATTCGCCCGAGTGGCAAGCAGATCAGCACGAGGCAGAACACCACAAAGGCATTGCCTGCAATCATAAACAGCCAGTCAAAGTGTTCAATTGACCAGTTTTTGGCAAGCCCTAGATGCGTATTAGCGGCATCTGGGTAGACCAGTGCGTAAAGAATGAATAGTAGAATGGCAATAGCGGAGAGTGGAAATACGGGGTTATGAAAGTCCAGCCCCATTATCTGAGTATTGTCCTGTCCGGGGGACAGAACTGGGTCTTCATTGTTCTTCATTAGGTGTCCTTGGTGGCTGTTGTTAGATAGCGGCGATGCGCCCGCATCACCGACACAGCGAATTGTTGGGCCTGTTTCAGGGGGAGAGTGTCGTGAAAGCGACCTTCAGCTATTCGTCTTGGCTGGGATGTCTTGAATAGGTATGTGAATGCCTTTGTGGGGTAAGTCCCTAGGCACGGAGGGGATAGGGTGGGAAAGCGCTATCCACTATCAAAAGCACAACAATTAACAACAGGAGCTAGCCATGAATGCAGCCAACCGCGGAGTGGTCTACAAAGGGCCGGGTGAAGTCGCCGTCGAATCGATCGCCTATCCTGAGCTCGCCATCGGCAATCGCAAATGCGATCACGGTGTGATTCTCAAAGTCGTCACCACCAATATCTGCGGCAGCGACCAGCACATGGTGCGCGGCCGTACCACCGCACCGTCCGGTCTGGTGCTCGGCCACGAAATCACTGGCCTAGTGGTCGAGTGTGGTCGCGACGTCGAGTTTATCCGCCCAGGTGACTTGGTCTCAGTGCCATTTAATATTGCTTGTGGTCGTTGTCGTAACTGTAAAGAAGGCCGAACCGGCATCTGCTTGAACGTTAACCCCTCTCGTCCGGGAGCTGCTTATGGCTATGTGGATATGGGCGGCTGGGTGGGTGGCCAGACCGAATACGTGATGGTTCCCTACGCGGACTTTAACCTGTTGAAGTTCCCCGATACCGATCAGGCGATGGAGAAGATCAAAGATTTAACCCTGCTTTCCGATATCTTCCCCACTGGCTTCCATGGTTGCGTTACGGCCGGTGTTGGCCCTGGCAGCACGGTCTATATTGCGGGGGCTGGCCCTGTGGGACTGGCGGCGGCAGTTTCTGCTCAGCTGCTTGGTGCGGCCTGTGTCATTGTCGGCGATATGATCGAAGACCGTTTAGCCCAGGCGCGCAGCTTTGGTTGCGAGACCATCGACCTGACCCAGGACGGCGACATGGCCGACAAGATCGAGGTGATTCTCGGCGAGCGTGAAGTTGATGCTTTTGTTGACTGTGTCGGATTCGAAGCCCACGCCTGCGGTTGCAACCATGGTAAAGAAGCGCCTGCGACCGTGCTGAACTCGGCGATGTCGCTGACTCGCGCGGGCGGCCAGATCGGCATTCCAGGTCTGTATGTGACCGAAGACCCCGGCGCCGCTGACGACGACGCTAAGCAGGGTGCCTTGAGTATGCGCTTCGGCCTCGGCTGGGCGAAATCCCACAGTTTTCATACCGGACAGTGCCCGGTAATGAAGTATCACCGCCCGCTGATGCAAGCTATCCTATTCGGTAAAGTTAAGATCGCCGATGCGGTAAATGTACAGATGATCACCCTGGATCAGGCGCCCCAAGGGTATGCCGACTTCGATGGCGGAGCCGCCAAGAAATTCGTCATTGATCCCCACGGCAGTGTGCCTGCATAAGGCGGAAGTGCCTGCCTGCCCGCAGGGGATACGAGATAGATAGCTCGAAACAGGTAGTCAGAAATAGGTAGTTAGAAATAGATAGATCGAAATAGATCGTTCAGGATAGATAGTAAGACCCTAGACGGCACCCCGCGGGGTGCCGTCTTCGTTCATTCGGTATACCGCCGATCAAGATAATAATGAGTGACCCATGACCGTCCAGACCGTGACCCCCAAGCGCCGCTTTCGCGGCAAGCCCCGCGGCCGTGAACTCGATCCCATCCGTCTTGAGGGATTGCGTGAACTGCTGGGCGATGAACGCAACGATGCCGCATTGCGTCGACGCGATTTATTAATCGAACACCTGCATGCTCTTCAGGATGCCCGAGGGCATTTGTTGTTGGCAGACCTGCGTGCCCTGGCGGCTTATATGAACCTGCCTATGGCAGCGATCTATGAGACAGCAACCTTTTATGCTCACTTCGACGTCATCCATGACGATCAGGACGTGCCCCCAGCGTTGACAATCCGCGTTTGTGACTCTCTGGCTTGCCAGTTAGCTGGCGCTGAGGCGCTTAAAGCGCAGTTGGAAGCAAACGTCGATATCGAGCAGGTGCGGGTGTTGCGCGCGCCATGCATGGGGCGCTGCGATACAGCGCCCGTAGTGGAGGTCGGCCATCACCACTTAGGTCGAGCCGATGTGGCTCAAGTTCAGGCAGCTATCGATGCCGACGACACTCACCCCGAACCTATCGATTGGCAACGACTTGATAGCTATCGCAGCGAGGGTGGTTTTGCATTGCTCCAGGCCTGCCGCAGCGGGGAAGTGACGGTTGAAGCATTGATGGAAGCGATGCAGCAGGCCAACCTCCGCGGCTTAGGGGGCGCGGGTTTTCCTACTTTTAAGAAATGGCACTTTGTGCGTCAGGAGGCTGGTCCCCGCTACTGTGCCATTAATGCTGATGAGGGCGAACCCGGTACCTTTAAGGACCGTTATTATCTGGAACGTGCGCCGCACCAGTTTCTTGAAGGTGCCTTGGTCAGTGCTTGGGCGGTAGACGCTGAGGCGCTGTATATCTACCTACGTGACGAGTATCCAGCGTTACATGTCGTGCTGCGCGAGGCGATTGGCGAGCTTGAGGACGCTGGCCTAGTAGCGCCGGGGTATATCGTGCTGCGCCGCGGAGCGGGTGCTTACATCTGTGGCGAAGAGTCGGCGATGATTGAGTCCCTGGAAGGCAAGCCAGGCAAGCCCCGCCATCGTCCTCCGTTTGTGGCTCAGAAAGGGCTCTTTGACCGCCCAACGCTGGTCAATAACGTCGAGACCGTCTACTGGATTCCGATGATCTGGCAGCGCGGCGCTGAGGCTTTCTCCAGTCAGGGCCGCCATGGCCGCGTGGGGCTGCGCAGTTTCTCGGTTTCGGGGCGCGTTAAGCAGCCTGGCGTTTATCTGGCGCCTGCTGGCATCACGTTAAGCGAGTTAATTGACGAGTATTGTGGCGGCATGGCGGAAGGTCACCGCTTGGCGGCTTATCTACCTGGTGGCGCCTCTGGCGGTATTCTGCCCGCCACTAAAGCCAATATTCCTCTCGACTTCGATACCCTCCAGGAGCACGGCTGTTTTATCGGCTCCGCTGCGGTGATCGTGCTGTCCGATCAGGATAATCTGCGCGGGGTTGCTACCAACTTACTGGCTTTCTTTGCCGATGAGTCCTGTGGTCAATGCACGCCGTGCCGGGTGGGAACAGAAAAAATGCTCACTCTGCTTGAACGTAATGAATGGGATGCTGGGCTTATGACGCAGCTTTCCCAAGTGATGATAGATGCCTCAATTTGCGGGCTGGGTCAGGCGGCACCTAACCCAGTATTGGGCTTGCTCAAGGATTTTCGCAGTGAACTGGCTGCCCAGAACGTTATCGTCAAGGGATAAGGGAGATCAGCATGAGTGAACAGAGCTTAAACCAAAGCTTTACCCTGACCCTGGACGGCGTTGACGTCAGCGCCTACCCCGGTGAAACCCTCTGGCAAGTCGCCAAGCGTGCAGGCGAGACCATTCCGCATCTCTGTTTCAAGGATGCCAGCGGCTACCGCGCCGACGGCAACTGCCGTGCTTGTATGGTGGAAATCGAGGGCGAGCGCACCTTGGCCGCAAGCTGTCTGCGTCAGGCGGCTCCCGGTATGGTGGTTAATAGTGCCAGCTCTGAACGTGCACACACGGCCCGCAAGATGGTCATGGAAATGCTGCTGGTCGACCAGCCTGAGCGGGAAGAGAGCCCCGACAGCTCAAGCCATTTCTGGGCCATGGCCGACCAGTTGGCCATTGATGCTACGGCGGTGCGCCGTAAGTTGCCCAAGCGCGAAGAGCGTGAGACAGCTACCGTGCACCATGTGGCGCCTAGGGCGGGTAGCCTGGAGCAAGACAGCAGCCACTCTGCCATGCGCGTTAACCTTGATGCCTGTATTGAGTGCAATCTGTGTGTGCGTGCCTGTCGCGACGTGCAGGTTAACGATGTTATCGGACTGGCTCACCGTGGGGCGGCGTCTAAGATCGTATTTGATTTCGACGACCCTATGGGGGACAGCACCTGTGTTGCTTGCGGCGAGTGTGTTCAAGCCTGCCCCACCGGTGCTTTAATGCCTGCCACCCTAGTGGATGAGCAAGGTCACGGAGACTCTGCTGTGGCTGACCGTAAGGTTGACTCAGTATGTCCCTACTGCGGGGTTGGCTGTCAGCTTACCTACCATATCAAAGACGATAAGATCCTTTATGTGGAGGGCCGCGACGGTCCTTCAAACGAGAACCGACTATGTGTTAAAGGTCGCTTCGGCTATGACTATCCGCGCCATCCATCGCGCATCACCACCCCGCTGATCCGTCGTGAGGGTGTCGCAAAGGGAATCGACCCTGACTTCGACCCCGCCAACCCCTTGACGCACTTCCGCGAGGCGAGCTGGGATGAAGCCCTGGATTTTGCCGCCAGTGGGCTTGTGGAATTAAAGGCAATCCATGGCTCGGACGCCTTAGCTGGTTTTGGCAGCGCCAAGTGCTCCAATGAGGAGGCGTGGCTGTTTCAGAAACTGGTGCGCACCGGCTTTGGCTCCAATCACGTGGATCACTGTACGCGCTTGTGTCACGCCAGCTCGGTGGCCGCGCTAATGGAGTGTATTGGCTCAGGCTCAGTGACGGCTTCCTTTATGCAGGCTAGTCAGGCCGACGTAGTGATTCTTACCGGCTGTAACCCCGCGGTAAACCATCCGGTGGCGGCCACCTTCTTTAAACAGGCCGCCAAGCGCGGTACCAAAATAGTGATACTCGACCCCCGTGGTCAGGCGTTGGATGCCTACGCCCATCGCAGCGTTCGCTTTTCACTGGGTACGGATGTGGCGCTGTTTAATGCCATGCTCAATGTGATCATCAGCGAAGAGCTCTATGACACGGCCTATATCGCCGAGCATACCGAGGGTTTTGAGGCCCTTAAAACGCATGCGGTGGACATGACCCCCGAAGCGATGAGTGGCCTGTGCGGTGTCGAGCCAGAGACCATCCGCGAGGTGGCGCGGCTCTATGCGACTGCCGAGCGGGCGATGATTTTCTGGGGCATGGGAATTTCTCAACACACCCACGGCACCGACAACGCCCGCTGTTTGATCTCGCTGGCGCTGGCTTGTGGCCAAACCGGGCGTCCTGGCACTGGCTTGCACCCTCTGCGTGGACAAAATAACGTTCAAGGGGCATCTGATGCCGGCCTTATTCCCATGGTGATGCCGGACTACCAGCCGGTCAGCGATGCTCAGGTACGCAGTGCTTTCGAAGAGCTGTGGAATACCAAACTGGATCCCACGCCGGGTCTCACCGTGGTGGAAATTATGGATGCTATCGCTGCGGGCACCATTCGCGGCATGTATATCCAGGGTGAAAACCCGGCGATGTCCGACCCGGATCTGGCCCATGCCCGGGCCGCGTTGGCCAAGCTGGAACATCTGGTAGTACAGGATCTTTTTGTCACTGAAACCGCTCAATTCGCCGATGTTATCTTGCCTGCCTCTGCTTGGCCTGAGAAAGATGGCACTGTCACCAACACCAATCGTCAGGTGCAGATGGGGCGTGCGGCGTTACCGTTGCCGGGGCAGGCCAAGCCGGACTGGTGGATCACCCAGGAAATTGCCAAACGTTTTGGCCTGAACTGGAGCTACCAGCATCCGCGGGATGTGTTTGCTGAGATGAAGCGTGGCATGGCCTCCCTTGACCATATTTCCTGGGAACGTTTGGAGCGCGAGCAGTCGGTCACCTACCCCTGCTCAGCCGAGAGCTCCCCTGGGCAAGACGTGGTCTTCAGCGATGCCTTCCCGACGGCCAGTGGCCGAGCGATGTTTGCACCCACGCGACCGCTGCCCCCGGATGAGCCGGTAGACAACGACTACCCAACAGTGCTGACCACTGGTCGCCAGTTAGAGCATTGGCATACCGGATCAATGACCCGTCGCGCCAAAGTGCTCGATGACCTGGAGCCGGAAGCCGTGGCAAGCTTGGCGCCTGCTGAACTGGTAAGGCTTGGCATGGTACCGGGTGATGATCTAACGATTGCCACTCGGCGAGGCACCATTACTCTCAAAGCGAGGGTTGACCCAGGAATGCCAGAAGGGATGGTGTTTGTGCCTTTCTGTTATGGGGAAGCCGCGGCAAATTTACTCACTAACTCGGCGCTGGATCCTTACGGAAAAATTCCAGAGTTCAAGTATGCCGCTTGCCGCGTCAGTCGCTCGGAAGCACCATAGTAGCCAAACAAACTGGCCCGCATGAGCGGGCCAGTTAATTGTATGTTTTGCGTTGAGCGAGTTGCTAGCCTTGGGCTAGCTGTAGCGCTGGAGCCTCGCGGCTTAGGTTCTCAAGCATGCGGGCGGCGTACCAGTCGACAAAATCGATAACACCGAACTCATAGGTTTCGGAATAAGGCCCAGGCTGATAAGCCTTTGAGTTAATGCCTCGCTGGTTCTCTTCGGCGAGCTGGCGATCCTGGTCGTTGGTGGCATCCCATACTCGGCGAAGTTGTTCTGGATCATAGTCAACACCTTCTACCGCATCCTTATGAACTAGCCATTTGGTGGTGACCATTGTTTGCTGGGGGCCAAGCGGCAATACGCGAAATACCACTGCGTGGTCACCCATGAAATGGTTCCATGAGTTGGGTAGATGAAGGATGCGCAGCGAGCCCATGTCGGGGCTTGTTAATCGCCCCATTAGCTTCTTGCTGCCGGGCTTGCCATCCATTGTCATTGAGACAATGCCATCCAGCAGTGGCGTGCGAGTCAGGCGGTTGCGTTGGCCAAGCCGCTTTAACTGGTAGGGCACCTGTTCTGCATCCCAATCAGCTTGCTTACGTGCCACCAGCGCTTTATAAGCGGGCGTTGCACGCGGGTCTTCGGTGTCATCAAACTCTTGTAGTGAGTTAAGCAGCTCAGGATGAGCGCCGTTGCAGTGGTAGCACTCGCGATTGTTTTCAATCACCAGCTTCCAGTTAGCTTGCTCGACGATGCTCGATTCCGCCGCGACCTTGACGTTATCCATTTGGTACGGCTCAAGATAATGCTCAAAGGTTGCTAGCAAATCGTCAATGGTGGGTGGCTCATCGCTCAGATTGATAAAGATGAAGCCTCCGGCTGTTTGAACGTTGACCGGTTTGAGCCCAAATTGATTGAGATTGAAGTCGCTGCCCATGTCGCTACCAGCAAACAGCAATCGGCCATCAAGTTCGTAAGTCCACTGATGATATGGGCAGACGAGTTTTGCCACCTTGCCCTTATCTTTTACGCATAGACGCGAACCACGATGGCGGCAAACATTGTGAAACGCATGAATAACGCCTTCACTGCCGCGCACAATAACGATGGGGTTGTCACCAATATCCAAGGTGATGAAGTTACCCTTGGTGGGAATTTCGCATGTCATGCCTGCGAACAACCACTCCTTCTCGAATACCTCCTGCATATCCAGAGCAAACAGGCGGGCATCGTTGTAAAACGGTTGCGGAAGTGAAAAGGTACGCGCCCTTTCCTGCAGCATTTGAGCCGTTGACTCACGAGCCGCAGCAAGTGGGTCGTCCATCCTATTAGAAACACTTTTTTCCATACCAGTATCCTCGTAAACCTCCGCTTTCCCCTCAAGGGCTGCGTGGCGGCCGTTAGTCAAGATTGCTTATCTTGTTGTTCTGTTGCGTAACCTGGCGCTGTGTTCGAGTCAGTGTCTGATTGTGTTGCAGGCACATCCTTGCCAGTTATCTGCCCGCGACATCAGGTGGCGTAGTGGCGACTAAAACAGAAGTTTCTAAGCAATAAAGAGTGGCACGAGATAAGTGCGCGTCGCTGTCAGGTAAGTCGGCTAAGAGAAGCGTCCCCAAAATGCACATCAAAGGTGCTGGCCGTATAGCAAATATGGTTCGGCGATGCAGAGCGATGAAGGCTGTTCAGGTAGAGGCGATAATGACAACTAATTTTTTTAATCCGGTCACGACCCAAACCTGGACCAATGGTCGCCATCAGGTACGTTGCGTTAAGGTGATTCAAGAAACTCAGGATGTACGCACGTTCTGTTTTATGGCTGAGCAGCCTGTGCTGTTCTTTTTCAAGCCAGGCCAGTTTGTGACCTTGGAGCTTGAAATCGATCATCAGCCAACCATGCGCTCCTATACGATCTCAAGCTCACCCTCTATCCCTTACAGTTTTTCGATTACCGTTAAGCAGGTGCCGGGAGGAAAAGTATCCAATTGGTTGCATGCCAATTTAAAGGTGGGCGACGAGCTGGTGGTGCATGGGCCGGTCGGGAACTTTAACTCGATCGACTTTCCCGCCGATAAGGTGTTGTTCCTCTCTGGCGGTGTTGGTATTACCCCTTTAATGTCCATGACTCGCTGGCTTTTCGATACTAATGCCAGTGTCGATGTTGAGTTTATACACAGTGCCCGAGCTCCCCGCGATGTGATTTATCATCGTGAGTTGGTGCATATGTTTTCGCGTATTCCTGAGTTCAAACTACATATTATCTGCGAGAGTAAAGAAGATATTGGTGAGGCATGGGCTGGCTACCGTGGTTATCTCACCGAGCCGCTGTTTGAGCTTATGGTGCCGGACTTTATGGAGAGGGAGATTTTCTGTTGCGGCCCGACTCCCTATATGAACGCCATCAAGCGTATTTTGCAGCACCATAACTTTGATATGAGCCATTATCACGAAGAGTCGTTTGGCGCTACGCCGGTCGACGTGCGTGATGATGTACGTGAGCTAGCAGAGCAAGCAGAAGTCGATGCTGAAAATATAGATAGCAATGACTTGCACAGTGTTGAGTTTGCATCGTCCGGAAAAAGTGTACGCATTCAGCCCAGCGAAACCGTGCATGCAGCAGCAGCGAAGTTGGGTCTGCATATCCCCAAAGCATGTGGAATGGGGATATGTGGCACCTGTCGCGTAGAGCTCAAGTCGGGAGAAGTGGAAATGGAGCACAACGGGGGGATTACGGATGAGGATGTTGAAGAGGGCTACATTCTATCTTGCTGTAGTCGTCCTAAAGGGGATCTTGTCGTCGATTTTTAGCACAGCCATTTTTTAATATTTTCAGTAAAGCGCCCTTTATGGCTTTTGCCGTTTGGGGCGCTTTTTTATGGGTAATCAATGATGGTCTGTTTACGAAGTCTGGCTAATTGATGCCTATGTCGCAAATACATCGAGTGGTGACGTCGGCAAGTATCTTGGGCTAGGAAACCAACGATAGTATCGCGGTAAGAACGCGTTGATAGGGACTTTGGTTGATGGTGACCTTGGTTTATCAGCATTAAAGAGTATGTCCAGCACTTAATAACAAGTGACTCATCAGGAGGCGGTAATGCTTCAAAGTAATTTTTCCCCCAATGCTCGTTTGGCCAGTTACGACAGCTTGCTTGCAGACGCCATTGCTGAAGAAATGGTACGTCAAGAAGCGCATATTGAACTGATCGCCTCCGAAAATTACACCAGTCAACTTGTTATGGAAGCGCAAGGCACTCAACTGACCAACAAGTATGCAGAAGGCTATCCAGGTCGTCGCTACTACGGTGGCTGTGAGTTCGTTGATAAGGTTGAAGCGTTGGCCATTGAGCGCGCCTGCAACTTATTTAGTGCCAATTATGCCAATGTGCAGCCGCACTCCGGTGCTCAGGCAAATGCGGCTGTGTTTATGGCGTTGGTTCAACCTGGCGATACGATTCTAGGCATGAGCCTTGCCCACGGAGGCCACTTAACCCACGGCGCAGCCCCTAATTTCTCGGGCAAGCACTACAACGCCGTTCAGTACGGTCTCAAGCCGGAAACCGGTGAGATCGATTACGAAGAAGTTGAGCGTTTGGCCCGCGAGCATCAGCCGAAAATGATTATCGCTGGTTTCTCTGCCTACTCCCGAGTGGTGGATTGGCGTCGTTTCCGCACTATTGCGGATGAGGTGGGGGCTTATCTGATGGTCGATATGGCTCATGTTGCCGGCTTAGTGGCGGCTAACCTTTATCCGAGTCCGCTGCCTCACGCCCATGTCGTCACCACCACCACCCACAAAACGCTGCGTGGCCCCCGTGGCGGCCTGATTCTCTCTGCTGATGGCGACGAGACGCTCTACAAAAAGCTTAATGGTGCGGTCTTCCCAGGCCAACAGGGCGGCCCATTAATGCATGTTATCGCTGCAAAGGCGGTGGCGTTCAAGGAGGCCATGAGCCAGGAGTTTGTGCGCTACCAGCAGCAGGTGATTGACAACGCCCAGGTCATGGCCGAGGTGTTTATGGAGCGCGGCTATGATGTCGTGTCGGGTGGTACCAATGACCACCTTTTCCTGGTCTCGCTTATCCAGCAGGGCGTCACGGGTAAGGATGCGGATGCTGCATTGGGGCGCGCGCATATCACGGTTAATAAGAACACGGTGCCCAACGACCCCCAGAGTCCCTTCGTGACGTCTGGCCTGCGTATTGGTACCCCCGCAGTCACTACACGGGGCTTCGATACCCAAGAGTGTAGCGAGTTAGCTGGCTGGATTTGCGACATTCTAGACGTATTAGCTGCTGGACGTGATACCGCTGCTATCGAGGCCGAGGTACTGGCCAAAGTGAGCGGCGTGTGTGCCCGGCACCCTGTCTACGCTGAATCCGTCGCTGAAGCCGTCGAATCCATTGCTTGAGAGGAGGCCCCTATGCAACGCTATTCCGGCTTCGGCCTGGTTAAGCACGCGCTGAGCCACCATGAAAACTGGGAGCGCCAATGGCGCAATCCCACGCCTAAGAAGCAGTACGACGTGATTATCGTCGGCGGTGGTGGCCATGGCTTGGCCACAGCTTACTACTTGGCTAAAGAGTTTGGTGTCAAGAATGTAGCGGTGATCGAGAAAGGTTGGTTGGGCGGTGGTAATACCGCCCGCAATACCACCATTGTGCGTTCGAACTACTTATGGGACGAGTCGGCTGCCCTTTACGAACATGCCATGAAACTGTGGGAAGGGCTTTCCCAAGACCTTAACTATAACGTGATGTTCTCTCAGCGAGGGGTGCTCAACTTAGGGCATACCCTGCAAGATATGCGCGATATCCAACGCCGAGTTAATGCGAATCGCCTCAACGGCATTGACGGCGAAGTGCTGGACGCCAAGGGGGTGCAGGCGTTGGTGCCAATCATGGACTGCTCGAAGAGTGCTCGATACCCGGTGATGGGCGCCTCCTGGCAGCCACGTGCAGGTGTGGCGCGTCACGATGCTGTGGCATGGGGCTATGCCCGTGGTGCGGATGCTCTCGGGGTGGATATTCTCCAGCAGACTGAAGTGACGGGCTTCAAGATTCGTGATGGTCAGATCTACGGTGTGCACACCAATCGTGGCGATATCGAGGCCAAGACAGTGGGCTGTGTGGCTGCCGGTAATTCTGGCGTGTTAGCCAACATGGGCGGTTTTAAGCTGCCCCTAGAGTCCCACCCGTTGCAGGCTCTTGTATCTGAACCGATCAAACCAATTCTCGACACTGTGGTGATGTCCAACCACGTGCATGGCTATATCAGTCAGTCCGATAAAGGCGACTTGGTGATTGGCGCTGGCATTGATGGCTATAACGGCTATGGTCAGCGCGGTAGCTATCCCACCGTTGAGCACACTCTTCAGGCGATCGTCGAGATGTTCCCGATCTTCTCTCGGGTGCGTATGAATCGTCAGTGGGGCGGTATTGTAGATACCTGCCCGGATGCTTGTCCGATCATCTCTAAAACACCGGTGAAGGGGTTGTTCTTTAACTGTGGTTGGGGCACTGGTGGTTTCAAAGCGACCCCTGGATCGGGTCATGTGTTCGCCGCCAGCTTAGCTAAGGGGGAGATGCACCCCATCGCTGAGCCGTTCTCCATGTTCCGCTTCCATAGCGGTGCGCTGATTGACGAGCACGGCGCTGCAGGCGTGGCCCACTAGGGTTCATACGAGAGGAGTATCCGTCATGTTTTATATCTATTGCCCCTACTGCGGCGAGCACCGTGAGGAAGAGGAGTTTCACCCCAAGGGCCAAGCGCATATTGAGCGACCCAAAGACCCCGAGGCGTGTAGTGATGAAGAGTGGGGTAACTACCTGTTCTTCCGCAACAACCCCAGAGGTGTACATCACGAAATGTGGGTACATGCGGTGGGTTGCCGCAAATTCTTCAATGTGACACGCCACACGGTGAGCTACGAAATTCTCGAGACCTACAAAATGGGCGAGCAGCCATCGATTACCGCCGACAGTCAAAAGCAACCTCGCGAACCGGCAGCGGTAAGCCATCAAGAAGGAGTGCGGGCATGAGCCAGTCCCAGCAACAAGTGTTCCGCTTAAAGGCAGGCGGCCGAATCGATCGTTCTCGCACGTTGAGCTTTACCTTTAACGGCCAGCACTATCAGGGGCATCCAGGGGATACCTTGGCGTCAGCGCTACTGGCTAACGGTGTGGATATCGTTAACCGTAGCTTTAAGTACTCGCGCCCCAGAGGCATTGTTGCTGCAGGTGCCGAAGAACCCAATGCCATTGTTCAATTGGGTCGCGCCGAAGCAGCTCAGGTGCCTAATGTTCGCGCTACCCAGCAGGCGTTGTTCGATGGGTTGGCTGCCTGCAGTACCAACGGCTGGCCTAATGTGCAGCGTGACTTGATGGGGCTGGTGGGTAAGTTGGGTGGACGGTTCATGCCTCCAGGCTTCTACTACAAGACGTTTATGGCACCGGCGTCGATGTGGCTGACCTACGAGAAGTATATTCGTAAGGCAGCGGGGCTGGGCCGCAGCCCTATGGAAGCCGATCCAGACAGCTATGATCACCTTCATCAACACTGCGATGTACTGGTCATTGGCGCTGGCGCGGCTGGCTTGTCTGCAGCATTGGCTGCTGCCCGTGGCGGTGCGCGGGTAATGGTTGCCGATGAGCAAGAAGAGATGGGCGGCTCACTGCTGGGTAGCCGTGAAACTCTGGATGGTACGTCGGCAGACCAGTGGGTTGCTCGAGTGCTTGAAGAGCTAGCCGGATGTGAGAACGTCACACTGCTGCCACGTACCACGGCTAACGGTTATCACGATCACAATTTTGTGACACTGCACGAGCGACGTACTGAGCACCTGGGCGAAACGGCTCCTGTCGTCAATGGCCGTCGCCCGGTACGTTCGCGCATGCATCGAGTACGAGCAGGTCAGGTGATCCTAGCCACAGGCGCTCACGAGCGGCCATTGGTGTATGCGGGAAATGATGCTCCAGGCAACCTATTGGCAAGCGCTGTTTCTACCTACATTCGACGCTATGGTGTCGTGCCAGGTCGCCAACTGGTGCTCTCCACCAGCAACGACGATGGTTATCGCGCCGCCTTAGACTGGAAGGAAGCAGGTTGTGAGGTGGTGGCAGTTGTTGATGCCCGCGATGCGCCTGCAGGGGATTGGGTCGATGCCGCCCGCGCCCAAGGTATCAAGATCATCACCGGCAGTGCCGTTATCGAGGCGAAAGGCAGCAACCGAGTCACTGCCGCACGGGTCGCTAAAATCGACATTGAGGCTTTCAAAGTGAGCAGCCCAGTTCAGGAGTTGGCCTGCGACACTATTGCTAGCTCAGGTGGCTATAGTCCGGTGATTCACTTGGCTTCCCATACCGGCGCGCGGCCTACTTGGCGTGACGATATCCTGGGCTTTGTGCCAGGGCTAGTGAAGGGCGTTCATGCCTGCGGTGGCGCTAATGGCACCTATGCGTTGGGCGACGTACTTGCCGAGGGTGTTGAAGCGGGTATTAAGGCGGCGGCAGCCACAGGTCACGCGGCTCCGACGGTTAACCCGCCTAGCGTTGAACGCCTCCAGCAGGGGCCAGCGGTGGCACTTTTCCAAGTGCCCCATGAGAAACCCTCTCTGCGCGGGCCTAAGCAGTTCGTCGACCTGCAGAACGACGTCACTGCAGCGGGCATCGAACTGGCTACCCGGGAAGGCTTTGAGTCTATCGAGCATATTAAGCGCTATACCGCGATGGGGTTCGGTACCGACCAAGGCAAGTTGGGTAATATCAATGGTATGGCCATTGCAGCTCGCTGCCTGAATCGCTCCATCCCCGAGGTGGGCACCACGGTGTTTCGGCCTAATTATACGCCGGTGACCTTTGGCGCCATCGTGGGTCGCCACTGCCGTGATCTGTTCGATCCCGAGCGCTATACCGCTCTTCATCAATGGCACGTTGAGCGCGGCGCCGAGTTTGAGGATGTAGGCCAGTGGAAGCGTCCCTGGTACTACCCACAGAAGGTGAATGGCAAGACTGAGACCATGCACGAGGCGGTAGCCCGCGAATGTTTAGCGGTGCGCGAGAAAGTGGGTATTCTCGATGCTTCAACGCTTGGCAAAATCGATATCCAAGGGCCGGATGCGCGTGAATTCCTGGCGCGTATCTATACCAACAAGTGGGAGAAGCTAGCGGTTGGTAAGTGCCGCTACGGCCTGATGTGCAAAGATGATGGCATGGTCACCGATGATGGCGTGACCAGTTGCCTTGCTGAAAATCACTTTTTGATGACCACCACCACCGGTGGCGCAGCAGCCATCTTGGAGTGGTTGGAGTTATGGCATCAGACCGAGTGGCCAGAACTGGATGTCTACTTCTCTTCAGTAACTGACCACTGGGCCACCATGACGATCACTGGCCCTGAATCGCGCAAGCTGCTGGCTGAGATGACAGATATCGATCTTGACCGCGATAGCTTTAAGTTTATGGAGTGGCGAGCAGGCAAAGTGGCTGGGGTGCCTGCACGTGTCTATCGTATCTCCTTTACCGGTGAGTTGACCTTTGAGATTAACGTTCAAGCCAACTACGCCATGCACGTGTGGCAGACCCTGTTCAAGCATGGCGAGAAGTATGGCTTGACGCCCTATGGCACAGAGACCATGCACGTACTGCGTGCTGAGAAGGGCTTTATCATCGTTGGCCAGGAAACCGACGGCTCCGTTACTCCTGAAGACCTTGGCATGCAGTGGTGCGTAGGTTACGACAAACCCTTCTCATGGATTGGCAAGCGAGCCCTGACGCGATCGGATACCAAGCGCGAAAATCGCAAGCAGCTGGTAGGTCTGAGGCCCAAAGACCCAACGGTGGTGCTGGAGGAGGGGGCTCAGATTGTGTTTGATCCTAAGCATGCGATTCCGATGCCCATGGCGGGACATGTGACCTCAAGCTACTACAGCCCGATCCTGGACTCCGGATTTGCTTTAGCGGTGGTGAAAGGCGGCCTCAAGAAAATGGGCGAAACCGTCTATCTTCCCATGGCAGACGGCCAAGTTCACGAAGCCGAAATCGTCAGCACCATTTTTTATGATCCCAAGGGAGAGCGCCAGAATGTCTAACGCGGTCACTTTCGATACCCGTACTGATACCGCTATCCCGGTAGAGTCCCCGTTAGCCTTTAGCTACCGGCAAAGCGGTGCTCCACGTGCTGGTAGTTCAAGTCGGGTTCAGCTACGCGAGCGAGCAATGCTTGGGCATCTGATCCTACGAGGCGGTGCCATCGTTCTCGACGAGGCGGTGCGCGACGTGCTGGGGATTAGCTTGCCTGGCAAGCCCCAGGCGCTAGTGCAGGATACCAGCGGCGAGCGTTCTATTCAGTGGCTTTCCCCAGATGAGTGGCTGGTAATAGTGCCTGGCGGTGAGGAGTTCCCACTAGAGACGCAACTGCGGGAGCGTTTAGGGAATTCCCATTACGCCATCAGTGATGTCAGCGGTGGGCAGACGGCGTTAGAGATTACCGGTGAGGCGGCTCGAGAGCTATTGATGAAAGCGGTGATCTACGACGTTCATCCTAGCAATTTCCCGGTGGGCAAAGGCGTTACTACGGTTTTCGCTAAGGCGACGACCATCCTTCGTCGGCCCAGCGAGGAGCGTTGGGAACTAGTGGTGCGGCGCAGTTTTGCCGACTACTGCTACCGCTGGCTACTGGATGCAGCAGCAGAGTATAGCGTGAACGTAGAACAATAAGCAGGCAGGCCGGAACGCTGTTTCGGCCGCTATCATCTGTCGCGAACAGGGATACATGCACTATGAGCCGAATGAGTGATACCTGGATACTTGCCGCCCAATGCCCAAGCCGTTTGGGAACGGTGGACGTCGTCACACGCTTTTTAAAAGAGCAACAGTGCTATATCACCGAACTGAACTCTTTCGATGACCGTCACGGTGGGCGCTTTTTCATTCGCGCCGAGTTCCGTCCAGAGCGAGATGTTTTCCATGAAGAGAGCTTTCACGCCGATTTTGCAGCGCGGGCAAGCGAGTTCGACATGCAGTTCGAGCTGACGCCGCCTGGCAAGCGAACGGGAACCGTGATCCTCGTCTCGAAAGCGGATCACTGCCTGAATGATCTTCTCTATCGTTATCGCACTGGGCAACTGCCGCTTGATATTAGAGCGGTGATTTCAAACCACCCAGATTTAGAACCGCTGGCGACCTGGCACGGCCTGCCATATCACTATCTCCCCATCAGCCCTGAGACTAAGTTGGAGCAGGAAGCGCAGGTACGCAAAATCATCGCGGATACTGACGCAGAGTTGGTAGTGCTGGCAAGGTATATGCAGGTACTTTCCCCCGACATGTGTGAACTATTAGCTGGACGGGCCATCAACATCCATCACTCTCTGCTGCCCGGTTTTAAAGGTGCTAAGCCTTATCATCAGGCATACGAAAAAGGGGTTAAACTGGTCGGTGCAACGGCGCATTATATTAATAATGACCTTGATGAAGGGCCAATTATTGCTCAAGGAGTCGAGCCCGTCGACCATACCCATTATCCCGAGGATCTGGTGGCCAAGGGGCGGGATATTGAGTGTCTCACCCTGGCCAGAGCGATTAGCTATCATTTAGAACGTCGTGTGTTCTTTTACTCGGGGCGCACGGTGGTTTTTGGTAACTAATGCTTTTTGCCTAATTCTACTGTTAGTAAACGCAAACAGTTCGAACACGCTTTTATAGTTGGGTTGCTGTCGCTGCTAAGCTTTTTCCAGAGCGATATGCAACCCCTTGTTATATGTGAGAAGTTATGTGTGATAAGTCGTGCTTAAACGTATTGTTTTATAAATATAAAAATATCTTCAATAAAAGATAGATTGGTTTTATTTATTATCACATAAATGATTTATTGAGATTTTCAGGCATCGCCTGATCTTCCCCTGTTTATATGTCAAGAGGTGCTCCAATGCCTATCAGTGTTTTCGACCTTTTTAAAATTGGAGTAGGTCCCTCCAGTTCCCATACCGTCGGGCCCATGCAGGCCGCTTTTAAGTATGTTACATCACTACGCGACGCCGACCTTCTTGATGAAGTAGCCCATCTAGACGTTCATCTTTATGGCTCACTGTCAGCGACGGGCGTAGGGCACGCAACGGATCACGCGATTATTATGGGGCTGATGGGTGAGCGCCCCGACACGATTGATCCTTTGATTATTGGGCCATCTATTGCGTCGCTTAAAGAGAGTCAGTTATTAGAACTTGGACGCCAAAAAACAATCGCTTTTGATTGGAATCACGATATTTATTTCCATGAAGAGAGTTTGCCTCACCACCCTAATGCCATGCGGCTTGCTGCTTTTACAGCTCAAGGCCAATTACTGCATGAAAATACCTATTACTCGGTAGGAGGTGGTTTTGTTGTTGAACAAGCCCAGGTGGATATGCCGTTAGAGGATTTCGATGGGGCGACTATTCCCTACAACTTCGATACCGCCGAAGAGCTACTGGCATTATGTAAAAAAGAGCAGCTGAGTATTAGCCGCTTAATGCTAGAGAATGAGAAAGTATGGCGGACGGAGGACGAGGTTAGAAATGAGCTGTGGCGAATCTGGCAAGTCATGTGTGAATGCATCGACAATGGATTAACCCACGAAGGGGTATTGCCGGGGGGGTTGAACGTAAAGCGCAGAGCTAAGCTGCTTCACCAGCGGCTTCAAGCGGCTGAACAGAATGATTGCCTAATCGCATCGACGTTCTCAGCGATGGAGTGGGTGAATATTTTTGCCCTTGCCGTTAATGAAGAAAATGCAGCGGGAGGGCGCATGGTAACGGCGCCTACCAATGGTGCAGCGGGCATTATTCCTGCCGTCTTGCACTACTACATGAAATTTCAGCCAAACGCTTGCGAGAAAAACGTCGTGGATTTTCTGCTAGCGGCAGGTGCCATTGGCATCCTTTGCAAGAAGAATGCTTCTATATCTGGAGCAGAGGTGGGCTGCCAAGGGGAGGTTGGGTCGGCGTGCGCCATGGCGGCTGCTGGCTTAGCTGATGTGATGGGGGGCACACCCGAGCAAGTAGAGCATGCGGCCGAAATCGGCTTGGAACACAACTTAGGATTAACCTGCGACCCAGTGGGTGGGCTGGTTCAGATTCCCTGTATTGAACGCAACGCCATTGCGACGGTAAAGGCCATTAATGCAGCGCAAATGGCGTTGCACGGTGATGGCACTCACTTTATATCGTTAGATAAAGTGATTCGCACCATGCGCGATACGGGGAGAGACATGCTTGATAAATATAAGGAAACATCTAAGGGTGGACTGGCTGTTAATGCCATTGAGTGTTAGTCGTTTGGTACCTTTCTTTGACGGCGCTGGGTGATTAGAAACAATATGCGTCGTTTAGGCATGAAGAAGGCTGTTAGCAAGACAGTCATGCGTTTTTACGTCGCAGTTAGCTAACAGTCTCCTACTTCTGGTGAGTGACAAAGCACCGCAGGTAGTTCTGCGTTTTTTTCAGTTATCTTAAGTCCGTCGGGTTATGTCTTTAGATTTTTTTGTTATTTCTGGTTAAGTAACTGGCGATACCCCGATCATAGTGATGTGCCGCTCTGGAACGGGGGCACGCTTTCGAAAGGTGACTCAGAAGGCGGTGTGGCGCGAGATGGGTAGCTTGATCCGAGGTTGCCCTGGCGCTATGTCGTTGATCCTGACACCGCTTGGTATGAGTCGAAATAACAAAAGATAGGCATTTCAAGCAGCGAATTACATGGATTGATAAGGAGATAACGATGCATAAAACAGTAGCGATGGCCGGTGTGTTTGCCTTAGCGTTACCGATGGTGGCTAGTGCAGATAACCACGATGCCGAGAGTGAAAAAGCATTAATGATTCTCACCAGCGACGCCTTACAAACGCAATCAATGGCCATGATATTAGGCAATGCGATGCGTCAGCAGGGCACAGATTTACATATCTTGCTGTGTGACGCCGCGGGTGATCTAGCGGTAGATGGCTATGACAGTGAGGCAGCGGTCAATACCCCGCCCAGTAACCCAGCTGGGCAGATCAAGCCTGAAGATATGTTGAAAATGTTGCTAGGTGAAGGCGTAAGTGTCGATGTGTGCGCAATCTATTTGCCCAACACCGATTACACCGAAGAAGACTTGCTTGAAGGCGTTGGCATTGCTGCCCCAGGCCCCATGGCAGAAATGATGCGCGATCCCGCTATTCCTGTATTCAGTTTCTGAAGCATTAGCGCCATGCTGTCAGTATCAAGCCGCTAATGCAGGCACAAAAAAGCCGCTACCTTTCGGTAACGGCTTTTTCTATATTTGGTAGCGGGGACCGGATTTGAACCGATGACCTTCGGGTTATGAGCCCGACGAGCTACCAGACTGCTCCACCCCGCATCAACGTGTGGCGTATTCTACGCATTTTCTCCGCTATGTCAACCCCCTACATAAAACGGTTATGGTGTGAATCGCGACTTTCATCTTGCTGCAACATTGTCAGAGTAAAGCTATGCTTCCAATAGGCATAACAAAAAGCTTACTGTCAGTATGTCGTTCAACTAACAATACGACGTGCTGTGAATGCTGAAGCGCTACGGCGCTTATTTTGAGTGGCTTGCGACATCATAATAGTGCTTAGCGTCCAAGCCATTTGTCATATCAGGGAGGTAGTCAATGGCCAATCAAGCCCCCGTCGCCTGGGTAACTGGTGGAACTGGTGGAATCGGAACGTCAATTTGTCATTCATTGGCGGATGCAGGTTATCTGGTAGTTGCGGGATATCACAATCCCGAAAAAGCCAAAACCTGGCTGGAAACTCAGCAAGCCGCTGGTTATGACAACATTGCGTTATCGGGTGTTGACCTTTCCGACCACAATGCCTGCCTAGAAGGTGCTCGTGAGATCCACGAAAAATATGGGCCCATCAGCGTGTTAGTTAACTGCGCGGGTATTACTCGTGATGGCACCATGAAGAAGATGTCCTACGAACAGTGGCATCAAGTGATCGATACCAACCTTAATAGCGTCTTTAACACGTGCCGCAGTGTCATTGAAATGATGCTGGAGCAGGGCTATGGCCGCATTATTAATATTTCGTCTATTAATGGGCGTAAAGGCCAGTTTGGTCAGGTGAACTACGCCGCTGCCAAAGCGGGGATGCATGGACTTACCATGTCGCTGGCACAAGAAACGGCAACCAAAGGCATTACGGTCAATACCGTATCGCCTGGGTATATTGCCACCGACATGATCATGAAAATTCCGGAGCAGGTGCGAGAAGCGATTCGGGAAACAATTCCAGTGAAGCGTTACGGTACACCGGAGGAAATTGGGCGTTTGGTAACGTTCTTGGCAGACAAAGAATCTGGCTTCATCACCGGTGCCAATATTGATATTAACGGTGGCCAGTTCATGGGCTAATGCCTTGAGCGATAAAAAATTCTCTAGAGTTAAAATATAAGGGCAGGTACGGGAGGCTGATTGCCTCCCGTTGTCGTTGAGGGAGCCGCGAATTAAGGCTGGGGAACGCGCGCTAGGCGACTCATTAAGTTGTCAAACTCCTGTGCTTCTTTTTGCCACATTGCGCTAGGTATAGGGCCTAAAGCCATCAGTGATGCCAATATATCGATGATCTCATCAGGGCGGCTACGCTCCTTGTGTATGCCTTCATTTAATCGCTCAACTTGAATCGCCAGTCTGAGTGGTTCATCGCGTTGATTGACACTCCCTAAGGCTAATAGCGACAGATGCACCCGCAGTCGAGACAGATTGTCTTCCAACTCGGAGAGCTGATCGTCTGAAAGTGGTACGGAAGTGGCTAACCGTGCCTGATTACGTAGTTGGTGAGCGTCTTTAAAAATGTCAGGAAGACGTTCGCCCAAGACCTCCTTGGGATCGATAGCGAACGGTTGTTCACCAGCTAACGCTTGCTGATCCGCCTCGATATGTGCATTGACTAGTGGCAAAACGGCATGCCACAGCTGCACAGTGTGAGCAACTTCTAGGCGGCTTAAACGATCACGCTTGGCGCGCACAATGCCGCTTAAACGTCGTTGCATGCCGTCGCTGCGTCGGTTCCGTGGCAATGGCTCAAGCTGGCTAACGTGGCTGAGGTATGTCTCCAGCGTTGTTAATTCCTCGGCGTGGGTCGGTTGCCAGCTGTCCATCTCATCGATGATGGTCTGGAGTTTATCGAGTGTCTGCTGCTGGCGTGCCGCTTGCTCTTGTTTGTGTGCATCACGCTGGGCAAAAAGTTGGTCGCACGTATGGCGAAACGTTTTCCAAAGCGCCTGCTCTTCACCTTTTGGTGCGCGGCCAAGCGTGCGCCACGTTTGCTGAAGTTGTTTCGCGCGTGTTATGCGGGCTGCCAAGGGCTCTTCGGTCTCGTTTTGCAGTGCTTGAACGTGCTCAATGAGCGTACGCTTTTGAGTGGCAATCTGCTCTGCGCGTTGGTCAATTAAGGCTTGCAGACGGTGACGCACCGCGCCAAAACGACGGCCAATCGCTTCTGATTGCTCCCGAGGCACTGGGGAGTAGTGACGCCATTGATGGCGCGCCTTATCACGGATTTCGCGCAGTACATCAGGGTCGGCATCCTCTGCGGGCTGGTCAAGCAGCGTTTCAAGCTGTTCGCACAACGCTTCGCGGCCGCGAAGGTTGGCTTCGCGCTCTTGGTTGAGTTGCTCTCGCCAAGGTGTTAAACGCTCGTGAATACGGTCAGATGCTGCGCGAAAACGTGCCGACTGTTCGCGGTTCGCAGCGGCATCGCCAAGCGACTTCCACTCTTTGACCAATTGGCGATGATGGCGATCTACGGCGACCTCTGCCATGTGTTGATCGTCAGCCAGTGCTTCAATGCTGGCGCAAAGCTGTTCGCGTTTGGGGCCTGCAACAAATCCACGCCAGTCGCGTAGTTCCGCTAATCGAGCGCCTAACTGTTTCAATCGCGTTTTTAGTGGCTTGGAGGCGTCACCAGTGAGAGCGTCAATGGATGGCTTAAGACGCTGATATAAGCGGCTGGCACTTTTAAATGCGCCGCGTTCTAACAAATGCTCAAAATTGTCGAGTTCTGCGTTGAGTGCGTTAAGCGATGAGGTAGAGCTAGGTTTAACGGTGGCCTTGGCGGCTAACAGCGCCGTCGCTTGCTTGAGAGGCTCGGGTGGCGTTAGGTGTTTAGGCCAAGCGCATTGCTTAATGTAGCCGGTAATCGCAGCGTGATCGTGGTTGGCTAAGGCGGTCTCTATATCGCTGCTGATTGTCTGCCAGCGCTGCCATGCGTCCATACACTGCTCATAGCGCAACAGCGCTTGGCTGAAGCGTTGTTGCGCGGTGTCGCTGGGAGGGTGTTGATCTGAAAGTGATTGCCAGCGTTGGCCTAAAAGCTGTCGCTGTGCTCGCAAGCTGTCGATATCCTGAACCGTCAGCTCATTGGCATGTGCTAGACCCTCTAGCGTTTCTTCAAGGCCCTCGAGCAGCTGGTCGCGCGTACGTTCGGCTTCCGCGCGGCGAGTCAGGCTCTGCTGGCGCGCTTGCTCTTGTGTCTCATGATTGTGAAGCGTTTTCCGGCAGCTAAGCATTGCTTGGTGAAAGCGCTGCTCCTGCGACACGCTGGGAGGATGGCTAATACGTTCCCACTCGCGCTCTAAATGACGAAAGCGTCCACCATAAAGCGGCTCCCATGGCGCATTGGCGTGTTGTTCAAGCTGCTTCAGTAGCTGCTCACGCTGTGCTTGTTGGTCAGCTAGCCACTCAGCGTCATTGCGTAACTGCGTTAACTTTTCTCGGGCTTGCCGTATCACTTGACGGTCGCGGCGCGCCTCCTTTAACAGCTTTTTAAGACTGTCTTCGCTTTCTATTCGCTTAGCAGCTTGGTGCCGAACCGCCGCTACACCGTTGTGACAGGCCTGGTGAATAAGGTCGGTGTCATCGGTAAGTTGCTCTAATGCGGAAAGACGAAGGTCGAGATTGTCCCCTTGAAGCGCAATGGCGTTGAGCAGCCTAGGCTCGGTCAGTTTGACCACTATGTTCTGTCGTTGCTGTAGGTCGGAGTGCCCCTCTTTGCCACATAGGCACTGACAAACAGCGTTAAACCATGCGTCGTCTTGGCGATGCTCTGGAAAAGTAGCGACAAGCCCAGGGAGGTCGTCGAGGGCGCGCAAGGCGGCAAGCTGAATAGCACTGTCGTTATCCTGTGCTAATTGCTTGAGCGCTTGTTGCTGTTCTGGTTGTTGAGGGTCAAGCTGGTTGAGTGCCTTTAAGCGCACCTCGGGATCAGGGTGCTGCCACCGAGGTGCGAACAGGCGTCTTAACAGTCCGTGCATGGATCATCCTGCAGAGAGGTGCGTAGCGTGAAAAAAATCAACTGCCGGTGTCTGATAGTTGCAGTTGCCGACGTTGTCGCTTAGCTTTGCCAATAGGCTGTGATGATTAATACTTCTTCACAACACTAGGCGCGAGATTGCGCTACCTTTATCTTACCTGAACATGACATGGAGTTCGGCCATGAGCCTCAACGCCAATAGTGCCGACATTGCCTTCACCTTTAAGGGTGGCATGCTGCCAATGACCGTCATGGAATTGAGCAGCGCTGACCCAGAGCATATAAGGTGTCAGCTGTCTGGCAAGTTGTCGCAATCCCCCGCGTTCTTTCAGCATACACCGGTTGTGCTGAGCGTGGAAAAACTCGATGAACCTCATTTGGCACTTGAGCGTATTTGCGCGGTGTGTCGTGACCATAAATTGTTGCCAGTAGCCGTGCGGGGTGGTGCTGAGCCTGTGCGTCAGTCGGCGTGGGCATTAGGATTGGGGTGGTTCGCGCCAGTGGAAGAAGGTCGCTCTAAAATATTAGAGAGCGTTAATTCTTCGACAGCCACTGATGCCGCTAATGAAGAGCCAGAACCGGTAGAGCAAGTTGGTACGGCTGCAACGCGCCTTTTCCGAGGGACGGTGCGCTCAGGCCAGCAGGTGAGTGCCGCTGAGGGTGATCTCATTGTCATTGGTGCGGTGAATGCTGGTGCCGAGGTGCTCGCAGCAGGCAGTATCCACATTTACGGCGCATTACGTGGCCGAGCGTTAGCAGGTATCCATGGCAATACGCAGTCAGGTATTTACTGTCGGGAGTTAGAAGCAGAGCTCCTCTCTGTGGCAGGTAATTACAAGCGCTTGGAAGATATCGATTCTCAGTTGCTTGGTCGCGCCGCAGAGGTGCATTTTGCTCAAGAGCAGCTAGAAATTAAGCCGCTGGTATAATTCAAAGGCATGAGCGTGTGTTGGTGCTTAATGCCTAGCGACGTCGCAAGCGCTATACGTTACAGTGTGTCATGTTGTTGACATTGATGTTCCCGTTATGCGCGGAGCGACACATGAAACGCGCTCGCGATGAACGACTTCAAGAAGGAAGTAACTCTTGGCCAAAATTATTGTAGTGACCTCCGGTAAAGGGGGGGTTGGTAAAACCACTAGCGCTGCCGCTATTTCAACAGGTCTCGCCCTACGTGGTAAAAAAACGGTCGTCATTGATTTCGATGTCGGTCTACGAAATCTTGATCTGATCATGGGGTGTGAACGCCGCGTCGTTTACGACTTGGTGAACGTTATTCAGGGTGAGGCGGGCCTGAATCAGGCGCTCATTCGTGATAAACGTGTTGAAAATCTATTTATTCTTCCCGCTTCACAAACCCGCGACAAAGATGCGCTGACCCAAGAAGGTGTTGAGCGAATTCTGGAGCAGCTCAAACAAGATTTTGACTTTATCATGTGTGACTCTCCGGCAGGAATTGAGCGGGGTGCTCAGCTTGCTATGTATTTCGCCGATGAGGCGATTGTTGTTACGAATCCAGAAGTTTCCTCAGTGCGTGACTCTGACCGCATTTTGGGGCTGCTTGGTTCCAAGACACGGCGAGCCGAACAAAGCTTGGATCCTGTTAAAGAGCACCTGCTGATTACTCGCTATAACCCTTCACGCGTTACGTCTGGGGATATGCTGACCCTTGATGATATCCGTGAAATTCTATCGATTGATTTGCTCGGTCTCATCCCTGAGTCTGAAGCGGTGTTGCGTGCTTCGAACCAAGGCGTTCCCGTTACTCATGATGCAGCAAGCGATGCGGGACAGGCGTACACCGATACTGTATCTCGCCTGCTGGGCGAAGATATGCCGCTACGCTTTCATGAAGTACAGCGTAAGGGATTGTTGAACCGTATGTTTGGGGGTAGTCGGCGATGAAATTGCTGGAGTTCTTGAAGCGTGAGCGCAAGAAATCCGCCTCGGTGGCTAAAGAGCGTTTGCAAATCATCGTGGCGCATCAGCGCGGTCAGCGCGGTCAGCCAGATTATATGCCGCTGCTTGAGCGTGAACTATTGGAAGTCATCCGTCGTTATGTACAGGTTGATGATGATGCTATTCAGATTTCATTGGATAGCGAGGATAACTGTTCGGTACTTGAGCTGAACGTTACGCTGCCGAAAAGCTGATTATCATCACAAACGTTCATAACGGTAGAGTGTGGTCATTTGCTGAGGGGGCGGCGAGAGCGCCTTTGGGTGTGCTAGTCTTGGGCTTTTGCCCCGCTTGACGATCTGTTCATTGAACAGTTCGCGGGTGGGAAGCTACGCTCTAGGGAGTACTCGTTCATGGCGCCACCCAATGCCACCCCTGCCAGCTTTCTCTGGCATGATTATGAGACATTTGGTGCCGATCCGCGTCGTGATCGGCCCGCGCAGTTTGCCGCAATACGCACGGATGCCGAGCTGAATGAAATCGGCGATCCTGTCGAACTTTATTGCAAACCCGCCGATGACTATCTGCCCCATCCTGCTGCTTGCCTAATTACTGGCATTACACCGCAGAAAGCTCAGCGTAAAGGGGTTCCTGAAGCTGAATTTGCCCGGCACGTGCAGGCCTATATGAGTGAGCCAGGCACCTGTGTTGTAGGCTACAACAGCTTGCGCTTTGATGATGAAGTCTCTCGCCATCTGTTTTACCGTAATCTGCTCGACCCTTATGCTCGTGAATGGCAAAACGGTAACTCCCGCTGGGATCTTATCGATGTGGTGCGCGCGTTTTATGCGCTGCGCCCCGAAGGCATCGAGTGGCCGCAACGTGACGATGGGGCGCCTAGTTTCAAGCTTGAGCACTTAACTGCTGCCAATGGCATCGCTCATGAAGGTGCTCATGATGCAGTCGCCGACGTGCGTGCCACGATTGCGCTGGCACGCTTATTAAAAGCGCGTAATCAAAAGTTGTTTGATTATCTGCTGGGTCTGCGTGGCAAACGCGCCGTGGCCAAGCTGCTTGATCTGCCTAGCGCCAAGCCATTGCTACATATTTCACGTCGCTATCCTGCCAGCCGTGGCTGCAGCGCGTTGGTGATGCCGTTGGCTGAGCATCCGACCAATCCAAATGGCGTTATTGTCTACGACCTCAGCGTGGATCCCAGTGACCTGCTGACCATGAGTGCTGAGCGAATCCGTGAGCGGGTATTTGTCAGTCAACAGGATCTGTCTGAGGGCGAGGTACGCATTCCGCTCAAAGTCATTCATATTAATCGCTGTCCGGTGATCTTTCCGGCGACGGCATTAAAAGAGGTGGATGGTCCGCGTAAGGGCGAGTACGGCGCGATTGTTGAGCGGCTAGGCATTGATATAAATGCTTGCCGCAGCCATTGGAAAACCCTGCGTGAGTCCAGTGGTGTGGCGCAAAAAGTGGCAGAGGTGTTTAACGCTGGCTACGAAGACGTGCCTCAGGATCCTGATCTCATGCTTTATTCAGGCGGCTTTTTCTCTGCCGCTGATCGCCAGCAAATGGAGCGGGCACTGGCGATGGATCCTTGGGATTTGGTGGGGCAACGTTTCGCGTTCCAAGACCCACGCTTGGAGGAGATGTTGTTTCGCTGCCGTGCTCGCAGTTATCCAGACACGCTGGAAGGCGAGGAGCGAGAGCAGTGGGAGGCGTATCGGTGGATGCGTATCAACGATCCAGCCTTGTCAGGCTTTACCCTTAAAGCGTTTGCGCGGGAAATTGAGCGCTATAATCAACAGACGCTTTCAGACCATGAGCGGCAGGTGCTTGAAGAGTTGGTAATGTACGTTGAGGCGATGATGCCAGCTCAGGCATTTGATGCCTGAGCTGCTTCATACTGGGTGACTAGTGCTTAATGACTAGTGGATGTCGGTAAGAGCGAATGCGCATCACGATAAGGTGTAATATTGCTGGGTGCATCGCCTGGATCGTAGCGAATGTCCAGTTGGTGTGACTGCAGTGTAGGCCATAATGCCTGTAATGCTTCCACGTTAACGTCTAGCACCAGCGCTGCCAGCTGTTCGCGGCGATCAAATACCACCTCTTGTAGTGCAGTCGCCCGCCAATAGCGATTTGCCATGCCTTGCAGGCTGGTGTCGCGCTGACGAAGACGGTCATGTACTGCTTGTCGGTGGGCAGCTAATTCGTCATCGGTTAGCGCCGCAAGGCGTTCGCCTGCTGCCGCTTTAAAGGCGTCCATGCGCTTGGCAATCGTATCGCTTTTGACATCCGGCGACTGAACAACGAAGGCAATCCCAGGTGCTTCAAGTAGCGGAGAGTAACCCGCGTTGACGATATAACCCAACTGCTCTTCGGTTCGTAGCTGCTGATAAAAAGGCGTATCAAGCCACTGGGCCAACACGCTAATCAGAGCTTGCTCTTCGACAGTTTGATTGCGCCCCTGAAGGTAGCGTAAGACCAACGACTCTTCACGGGTACTGTGTGGGTGAAGTATTTCGGAGTCGTCACCGACGGCGAGGGGGTGAAGGGTTGGAATATCCTCTCGGGTCAGCCTGGGTGTGAGGGCTCCTCGTATTAGACTGGCCTGCTCCTTGGCTAGGGTTGCATCAAGGTTGCCGACAGCCATGGCATCGATATAAAGCGCATCTAAAAACCGTTTGCGGAAATTTTCTAAGTGCTGACGCTCCATGCGATGGCTGGCATCAAGCAGCTCTGTGGTAGACCACTGGGGCGTCAGCAAGGCTTCGCCCAGGGCGCGGCTGGCCTGCCCATAAAGCGATGATTGTGGCGCGTTACGCCACTCTCGTTGCAGCTGATAGCGTACACGCTCAAAGGCGCTTGGGGAGATGTCAGCGTGCTTCAGTTGCTCAATCGCCTGCTCAATCAGTGGCGTTTGACCGTCACGCCAGCCAGAGAACGATAGTGTTATGCCACGAGCGTGTGCATAAGCGCTGAACGATTGCCCAGCAAGCCAGGCAGGATAAAGCGACTCATTTAAGCTGTCATTTAACCAGCTTGCCAGCAGGCGTGTGAGCACGGCTTCTTCCGGCGAATAGCTAGCACTCGGGTGCTGCAGACTGACACGCCATTCAACGCTAGGAGTGTTAAAGCGGCTATCCAGCATATGCCACGCAGTAAAGGTGGGGGCTTCGACCAAGGTGGTGGGGCGCTCATCCTGCCCTGAATGAAGCGTTAAATCGCTGGCGATAAAGGGGTTCGGTTCAGGTAGTGCTAAGCCACCTAATGCGAGACCAGCTTGCATTGGCAGCTGCTCTCTCCATTGGGTATTAAACCAAGGAGAAATCGTGTCGCTCTCAATGTCCGGTGCTGAGTAGAAGCGCAGCATATTATCCGGTGTCAGGGCGTCGAGATATACCTGCTGGCGTTCACTGTCCATGCCGTCCATGCGATAGGGGGCATACTGAACATCTTCGACTGGGTAGCGAGAAAGGCTCATCGCCAAACGAGTTGCTTCTTGCTGAGGCGCGCCGTGTTGTTGAAAGCGAAACGCTTGTTCGCTCAGGTTTTTTTGCTCCTCATAACGCCATTCCGCTAACCCTTCTTCGCGAATCTGTTCAATCGCAGCAAACAGCGTGGCCTCAATATCATCCAGTCGTTCGGCCCCCCTGGGGGTCAAGCTGATGGATATCGTAAATAGTGCTTCGTTGCCATCACCGCGGCCGACACCCGCCGAAAGTGCATCGGCAAGGCCCGCTTCGCGCAGTACTGCCAGCAGGCTACCGTCGCCCTCATCCCCTAGCAGGTGAGAGATCAGCTGGGTTGGCTTGGTACGGTATTCATCGATGGGGTCTGGAATTGGGAAGTAGAACCGCAGCTGGCGACGGTCTTGCAACGATTGGCGCTCGATGTAGCGGGGGAGTGTTTCTCTGTCCACTAAGGGAACATCAATGGTGGGGGCACTGAGGCCGTTATCAGGAATGTCGGCAAAGCGCTCAACCACCCATGTTTCCAGGGTGTCTAGTGACTGAGGGGCAACGATTGCCAAGTTCATGACGTTGGCATCGTAATAGCGGTGGTAAAAGTCGATGACGCGCTCTCTCAGCGTGGCTTCCCCCTCGGGCGGGTTGGCGAGCGTTTCACGGCTACCTACGGCAAAACCCGTTGTTGGGTTAGCTGGGTTTAAGAGCTGATTCAGAACGTCATTTTCACGTCGTGACTCGTCACGAATACGAGCCATGTACTCCGAATGAACAATATTGCGCTCGCTTTCTAACTGGTCGGCGTTGAACAGCGGTGACAGAAAGAATTCACTGAAGCGATCCAGGGCACCTGGCAGTGCGGATGGCTCGATGTCAAAAAAGTAGTTAGTGTCTTGCTGTGCGGTAAAGGCGTTATGCGAGCCAGCATTGTCGGAAATAAAGCCTTGATACGCGTCTGACTGGGGGTATGGCTCCGTTCCTAGGAACAGCATGTGCTCTAAAAAGTGAGCCAAGCCCTGTAGGTCGTCAGGATCCTGGGCGCTACCGACACGTACATTCATTGAGGCCGCTGCTTTATCGGCTTCGGGGTCGCTCACTAGCAAGGCTTGGAGGCCGTTGTCCAGGGTTAATACGCGGTAGTCGCGGCTATCAAAGGGACTGATGGTGGGGGTGATAACGTCTGCTACGGGGTTGTCGTGTGCAAAAGTACTGGATGCAACACACCAGCTCATGCTGATCGCTAGGCCAGTAATGGCCCGCCGCGTAGCGAGATGAGTAGACATAGGTTCTTTAGGTCGCAACATTACGGCTCCTGTGGCACAGCCCAGCGCAGCATTGGCCCTACTGGGTGAGCGCAAGACGATGACTGATAGGCAGGGTTATTAACATGTTTTGATACCGGAAAAGCGCCCAACAGTTCCAAAGGTGCTGGCATTAAAAGTTGATTTAGAGCGCTAAGCTCGGTGGTGGGGTCTAGCCAACGTGACAGAGCCTCGGGCGCTATCACTACGGGCAGGCGGTCGGTCAGCGATGAAAGGCAGGCATTGGCGGGCACGCTAATCAGCGCTGTCGAGTCGGTAAAGCTGGTCAGCGTTGTGTGGTAACGGCACCATAAAGCGCCCAATAGCAAGGGGCCTCGGTTAACCTGAGTGACTAAATAGGGCTGTTTGCTACGGAACTGTTCTTTCCATATATAAAACCCGCTCACCGGAATGACGCAACGTCGAGCGCTAAATGCTTCGTTAAACATCGCGCGTTTACCCAATGTTTCGGCGCGTGCGCAGTGGGGAGCGTGGTCTAATACCTTGAGCCATGGAGGAGTCAGCCCCCAAAATAATGATTGAAGCCGTAAGCGGCCCTGCTCAAGCCGTATCGCCGAGATAGGCTGTCGGGGCGCTAAGTTAGGCGATTCGATTAATGGTTCAGCATCATTAAGCGAGGGCACAAGGCGTGATAGCGTGAGGCGTTGCACGTGTAGGCGTCCCGTCATGCCAGTCTCCTTGTACAAAATAGGTGCGGCGATTGTGTAAAATGGCGGGATGATGTAGCAATACGTGAAATGACGCGTTTTTGTGTCGAAAACAGTGTTCGATATAATGTATCCTATCGTATCCCTTGCTCACGCTAAAGCGCGGTGAGGCATTCTTTCCTGTTTGCCGATGACCTGAAGAGATCGCCATGGCCCGTCCTAGACAGCATGCGCCCGATGCCCTGCACGCGCAGGTCATGCACGCTTGTGATGAATGGTTGGCTAAACAGCCAGTCCATGGTTTATCACTACGTGCCCTGGCCAGAGAAGTGGGCTGCGCGCCAAGTACACTGCTTAAACTATATGGCAGCTTTAATAACTTATTACAGTACGTCAACGTTGAAACGCTGGCGCGCTTGCAGCATACCATCACTAGCCTGGAAGAAGACGACCCCGAACCCTGGCTACGCTCGTTGGCACACGCTTATTGGCGATTTGCAGAGCAAGACTGCTATCGCTGGCAGTTACTCTTTGATTACCCACTGGCCCAGGAGGGTGAGCTCGATCAGCGTCAAAGTGACCTAATCGAAGCGCTGTTCACCCAAGTGGAAACATCGCTCAAACAGTATCAGCCAGCGCTTGATGATATGGAGGCGCGTCGTCTTGGGCGCACTCTATGGGGAAGCGTGCATGGCTTGGTGCAGCTTGGCTTGAATGAGCGATTGGGTTATTGGCAAGGACAGCAGCTAAAAGTCGATGAACTGTTGGATCAATTGATGAGTACTGTTTTAGCGGGATTACGCCACCGGGAGGTGGTGACGTGACATGGTGGCTGAAAATGGTTCGCTGCTTACTGCGTCGCGTGATCTATGTGGTTATGCGTGTGTGCTACCGGTTTTCCGTTCACGGTCAAGGCTACTTGCCTAAACGTGGTGCAGCGCTGGTGGTCTGTAATCATGTCAGTTTTATGGATGCGCTGGTATTAGGCGGCGGCAGCCCCAGGCCGCTACGATTTGTAATGGATCAGCCTATTTTCGAATCCCCTTGGCTAAAGTGGTGGTTCCAGCTTGTGGGTGCTATTCCCATTGAGTCAGAACGGCATAGCCCAGGCGCCCTACGCCGCACGTTAGATGATATTAGTGACGCGCTTCGTCAAGGCGATGTTGTCATGGTGTTCCCAGAAGGGCGCTTGACGCCTGATGGTGAAATTCATGCCTTCCGGCGCGGCCTTGAGTCTATCCTTGCCCGTGATAATGTGCCGGTGGTGCCAGCTGGCTTGGCAGGGCTATGGGGCTCCTGGACGTCCCACTACGGTGGTAAGGCATTAAAGAAATGGCCATCTCGCTTTCGAGCGCCCGTTAGCTTGCATTTTGGCCCTCCGATAACTGCTCAGGAAATTGAAGGGGTCGCCCTGAGGCGCTATCTGGAAGCCCGAGTGAGGGCGCTAAAGGCGGCTGGCGATAGTGAGATTGCCCACCGCTAGAGGCGGGCTGGCAGGATTCATCGGCGAGGTAGACGCAGCTTTTGCCAGCAGCGTGCAGAGGTGATCAAGTTGTCGCGGATCTCTAAAATCTCCATCCGCGTATTGCCAATCTGCAGGCAGGCGGGCCCTTCCGGAAACGCCTCCAAGTGCTCGAGGATTAAGCCATTCAGGGTTTTGGGGCCATCGGTGGGCAGCTGCCAGCCAAGCATTTTGTTGATTTCACGAATGTTGGCAGTACCTTCGATAACATGGCTACCGTCATCTTGCTGATGAATCTCTTCGTCTTCTGAAACATCGGTGGTGAACTCCCCGACAATCTCCTCAAGAATATCCTCTAGCGTTACTAAGCCTTCTACGTCGCCGTACTCATCAACCACAATACCAATGCGCCGCTTCTGCTTTTGGAAGTTCAGCAGTTGTGTATGCAGCGGTGTGGATTCTGGAATGAAATACGGTTCCCGCGCTTCTTGGACAATTGCAGCCTTGGTGACTTCGCTACGCGATAAAAAGCGCGCCGCATTGCGTAGATGCAGCATGCCGATAATGTTGTTGATGTCGCCTTTGTATACCGGTAGACGAGTATGTTGGCTAGTGCGGATTTGGGTCAGAATGTCTTCAAGGGAGTCATCCAGGTCAATGCCTAGAACTTCGTGCCTGGGCACCATGATGTCGTTAACCGTCACGTTTTCTAGGTCAAGAATTGACAGTAGCATAGCCCGGTGGCGATAGGGGATAAGCGTGCCTGCTTCGTGAACCACCGTGCGTAACTCGTCCCGGGTAAGGCTGTCGCCACCGTTCTCAACGCTCTTAACGCCCATTAGGCGCAGCAGACCATTAGAGATAACGTTGACTAGCCATACCAGCGGGTACAGGATTTTTAGCAGCGGTTCCAGGCCCAGTGAGGCTGGGTAGGCGATGCGTTCTGGTTTGATGGCTGCGTAAGTTTTTGGCGTGACTTCTGCAAAAATCAAAATCGTAATCGTTAGTAGAGCCGTTGAGATAGCCGGACCGGAGACATCGCCAAAAAAGTGAATAGCGATAATAGTGGCAATCGATGCTGCAAGATTATTGACGAAATTATTGCCAATCAGAATAACGCCAATCAGGCGGTCAGGACGCGTTAGAAGGCGCATGACACGCTTGGCGCGCCGGTCACCGCTGTTAGCTTGGTGACTTAGTCGATAGCGGTTTATCGACATCATGCCTGTTTCAGAGCTAGAGAAACAGGCAGACAGCAGTATCAAAATGGCTAGCAGGCCGAACAGTAACCCCAGGGGGAAGTCGTCGCTCAAGTCGAATGTTCCTTTGTGACGTATCAGGCTCGATTTGTAGGAGTATGAAGGTGGCGTGTCAAGGCCATCAAGCATAAGGCTAATTATATCAAGGCCCGCATCGCTATCTTTACACGCTTAGCGACTAAGTAAAATTTCTAATACAAATTTGCTGCCAAAATACGCAAGTAGCAGTAAGGCACTACCGCCTAATGTCCAGCGTACGGCGCGCATGCCGCGCCATCCAAAACGGTACCGACCAATCAGTAGCGTAGTGAAAATGACCCACGCCCCCAGCGAAAGCACCGTTTTATGTGCCAAGTGTTGAGCAAATAAATTATCCAGGAAAATAAGGCCGCTGATAATCGAGAGTGTCAGCAGCAGAACGCCTGCCCACACTAATTCGAACAGCACTCTTTCCATGGTGGTCAGTGGGGGAAGCGACTGTACGATGCCACGGATGTGATGATGTCGCAGCGCTTGATTTTGCAGACCGACAAGAATGGCTTGAACCGCAGCTATCGCAAGCACTGCAAAGGCCAGCGCAGAGCTGACGGCATGCAGAAAGATGCCAGGCGTTAAGCCGCTTTGGCTACCTTGGCTTGGTAACCACGTCGCAAAAATCAAGGCGATGCCGGCTAGTGGAAAAAGAACAATGCCGGCATTAAGCACAGGCTTAAACAGACTGGCCACTAGCACGACATTGACAGCAACTGCCATGAGTAGCGTGGCACTGGTAGTAAACCCAGGTAGTAAGCCTGGGGCGGCGCCGACCAGCTTGACGACCACCGGAATATGCAGCAATAGCCCTAGAGCGCCAAGTAGCCGAACCATGCCTTGGCGAGGTGGGACGCGGCGGAATAAAGTCATGCCCTGCCAAATGGCGGCGGCAACATAAAATATAAAAGCAATCGTGGCGAAAGGGAGCGCCTGCATGATGCTATCCGTGCGCTAGCAGCGCGTTGTCGTGAAAACAAGGTTATGAAAACAGTGATGTAACATCGATCACTCTAAGTACTCTCTACTATAACCAATCAGAGCGGCGTCGCACAGCCATCGATAACCAACGCTAACGCCCATGGAGACTCGCGCGACGAGCGCGTATAATCATTTTCACATTCGTCCGGTGAGTTCTCCCGGCGACAGCGACGGAGGCAGAGGCCCCATGTTTCAGAATCTGAGTGAGCGTCTTTCCCAGACGCTGAAGTCGATCAAAGGCCAAGCGCGGCTAACTGACGACAATATTAAAGACACCCTGCGCGAAGTGCGTAAAGCGCTGTTAGAAGCCGATGTGGCGCTGCCTGTAGTGAAGGCGTTCATTGAACGTGTTCGCGAACGCGCCGTGGGTCAGGAAGTCTCGAAGAGTCTTTCACCAGGCCAGCAGTTCGTCAAAATCGTCCAGCAAGAGCTGGAAGCGATTATGGGCGAAGCCAATGAAGGCCTATCCCTAAAAGGCTCACCTGCAGTCGTGTTGATGGCAGGCCTTCAGGGGGCGGGTAAAACCACCTCGGTTGCCAAGCTAGCGCGTTACCTGCGCGAACGTGAAAAGAAAAAAGTGCTGGTGGTCTCTGCCGACGTTTATCGTCCGGCGGCGATTGATCAGCTAGAGACGCTGGCAAAAGAAGTGCAGGTTGATTTCTTTCCGTCTCGTTCCGATCAAAAGCCGGTAGATATTGCCACGGCGGCGATCAAGCACGCCAAAATTCAGTTCCATGATGTCGTATTAGTCGATACCGCTGGGCGGCTTGCCATCGACGAAGCGATGATGGCCGAAATCCAGGCACTGCATAAGGCCATTTCGCCGGAAGAAACGCTGTTTGTGGTAGATGCCATGACCGGCCAGGATGCGGTGAATACGGCGAAAGCATTTCACGATGCGCTACCGCTGACCGGGGTGATTCTCACCAAGGCCGACGGTGACGCCCGTGGTGGTGCGGCACTTTCGGTACGCCATATTACGGGCAAACCCATCAAGTTCATGGGGGTGGGTGAGAAAGTAGACGCTCTTGAGCCTTTCCACCCAGACCGCGTGGCATCGCGAATCCTGGGTATGGGCGACATGCTGTCGCTGATTGAAGAAGCCGAACGTACGGTTGATAAAGACAAAGCCACCAAGTTGGCTAGTAAGGTCAAGAAAGGTGATGGTTTTGATCTGGAAGACTTCCGTGACCAGCTTCAGCAGCTCAAGAAAATGGGCGGTATGGGTGGCTTGCTTGGCAAGTTGCCCGGCATGGGGCAAATGGCAGAAATGGCCCAAGGCCCCGGCCCGGAGAAAGAGCTTGGCAAATTGGAAGCGTTGATTAACTCGATGACGCCGAAAGAGCGCCGTAAGCCCGATATTATCAACGGCTCGCGCAAACGCCGAATTGCAACGGGGGCTGGTCTGCAAGTGCCTGACCTTAATCGTCTGCTGAAACAGCATAAACAGATGCAGAAAATGATGAAAAAGGCGGGCAAAAAAGGCGGCATGCAGAAAATGATGCGTGGCATGTCTGGCATGATGGGCGGCGGCGGGCCGGGTGGTCCTGGCGGCCCTGGTGGTATGGGTGGTATGGGTGGCCCCGGCGGGCTGCCGTGGCGTTAAGTGATTGGCGGCAGCGCTGCAAAATGCTTGGCAAGGTTGACGGCCTGTGAGTTTTCTGGCTGTCAGGCTTTCCAAGCAGAGCGCATTTGCGTAGAATGCGGCCTCTTCATGCGTGGGTGTTGGCAAAAAATGCGCAAGCATCGCCTAGACGCACGCCAGTGAAGACCTTAAGGGTACGCTGAAAATCACTGATTAGTCTGCCGTACCAAGAAAACAGTATGAAGAGTGTTCTGTTGGCGAACTGCGCTATTCCACACTCTCGTAACCTCAACCGAAGGATAGTTATCGTATGGTTACCATTCGTTTGGCACGTGGTGGCGCCAAAAAGCGTCCCTTTTATCACCTGACTGTTACCGATTCGCGTAACGCCCGTGATGGCCGTTTCATCGAGCGTATCGGCTTCTTTAACCCGGTTGCCCGTGGTCAAGAAGAGCGTCTGCGCGTTGATCTGGATCGCGTTACTCACTGGCAGAGCCAAGGCGCCCAGTTGTCTGGCCGTGTTGCTGAGCTGGTTAAAGAAGCGCGTAAACAGGCGTAAGTCTGTTAGAGCTTGATAGTGGTTGATGTTGTTGTTGGAATTGTTACCGTTGGAGCTGTCGTCGATGACGCGTTTTGAAACTAGCCATACAGACGACACTCATGTGGTGCTGGGTAAGTTAACCAGTCCTCACGGAATCCAAGGTTGGCTTAAGGTCTATTCCTACACCAATCCTATGGACAGCATCATAGAGTACCCCGAATGGTGGGTGCGCCAGGGGAACTCCCTAACGCGCATGACCGTTGTTCAGGGACGTCGGCAAGGCAAAGGTCTTGTGGTGCAGCTGAAAGGTATTGATGATCGAACGGCAGCCGAAGCGCTGGCGCAAACGGACATTTTAATGCCCAAAGAAGCACTGCCTACGCTTTCCGACGACGAGTATTACTGGCATGAGCTTGAAGGCTTAACGGTTTTCACTCAGTCAGGCGAGCGGTTAGGGCAGGTTAGTTACCTGTTTGAAACCGGCGCGAACGATGTCATGGTGGTGCGCGGTGATAACGACGCAATCGATAAGCGTGAGCGGCTGCTACCTTTCTTGCCTGATGATGTGATTGTTGAAATCAGTCTCGAAGATGGCCGTATGGTCGTGAATTGGGATCCTGAGTTTTGAAAACAGGATTGAGTAAGCAGTTGTTGAGCGAGCTCAAGGTCACTGATTCAACCGTTACTGCAGTAGACGGTGAAGAAGGCAGCCAGATGGATGCTCCCGCGATGTGGATTGGCGTGGTATCGCTGTTTCCAGAAATGTTCGATGCAATTACCCAGCAAGGTGTCGTTGGTCGGGCCGTAGAGAAGCAGCGAATTGCCCTGGAGTTTTGGAATCCGCGCGATTATGCCACAGACCGCCACCGCAGCGTGGACGATCGTCCTTACGGCGGCGGCCCCGGCATGCTGATGAAGGTAGACACCCTGCGTGCTGCTATCTTTGATGCTCGGCAACGAGCAGAGCAAGCGACCGGACAATCGCCTACCGTGATCTATCTCTCGCCCCAGGGGCGTAAGTTGGATCAGCAGGGAGTTCAAACGCTTGCCTCAGCAGGCCCACTCGTAGTGGTCGCTGGGCGCTATGAAGGCATTGATGAGCGCGTGGTGGAGAGTGACATTGATGAAGAGTGGTCAATTGGTGACTATGTGCTGAGCGGCGGTGAGTTGCCAGCAATGGTGCTAATTGACGCGGCGGCACGGCTGGTTCCCGGTGTATTGGGCCACCAGGATTCCGCTATCGAAGACTCGTTTAATGATGGCTTGTTAGACTGTCCGCACTATACCCGTCCTGAGACAATCGACGGGCGACAAGTACCTGATGTGTTGCTAAGTGGCAATCATGCGGCCATCAAGCGCTGGCGGTTAAAACAGTCGTTAGGCCGTACATGGCAGCGCCGTCCTGATCTATTGGCAGGACGCACACTGGACGCCGAGCAACAGCGGCTTCTAGACGAGTTTATCGAGGAACACGCTCTGTCAGCGAAGTAGGTTTTAAACTACATAGCCCAGAGCGGCGGTGCAGGACGAATAAGGCAGGCAGTCTACTAGAAGCCTACGTACCTGCGTCACCCATAACGACTCCCGCGAGGCTCGCTTCGAGCGCCGGGATCACGGTTTGCCCCTTCCACAACTGCGTGGCAAGCCATTACGTTATTCAGGAGTATGAAAATGAGCAGCAAGAACAAGGTGATCCAGGCGATCGAATCTGAGCAAATGGGTAAAGAGATTCCTGCCTTTGCACCGGGCGACACCATTGTCGTTCAGGTTAAAGTAAAGGAAGGTACTCGTGAGCGTCTGCAGGCATTTGAAGGTGTGGTCATCGGTAAGCGTAACCGTGGCCTGAACTCCGCTTTTACCGTGCGTAAAATTTCTCACGGTGTTGGTGTTGAGCGTACTTTCCAGACCTACAGCCCGCTGGTTGACTCTATTGAAGTCAAGCGTCGCGGTGACGTTCGTCAAGCCAAGCTGTACTACCTGCGCGAGCGCAGCGGCAAGTCAGCGCGTATCAAGGAAAAGCTGGCTTAACTGCCACTTTTTCACGGGCGCTTCGCGCTCGGATACCAAGACCCCGTCACCGCTCTGCGGGGCGGGGTTTTTGTTTGTCGTGTGTCACTGTCATGAGACCGTTAGCCTATGAACGTGATTGATGCCTTTTTAGATGCACTTTGGCTTGAGCAAGGGGCAAGCGATCATACGCTAGCGGCCTACCGTCGCGATTTAACGGCCTGGCAGCAACAGCTCGAAAAAGTGGAAGAAACGCTATTAACGCCGTCGCCAGAACGTTTTAGCGAGTGGTTAGCATCGCGCCGTGAGCAGGGCTATCAACTGCGCAGTAATGCACGCTTACTCTCATCGCTGCGTAGCTTTTATCGCTGGGCAAGGCTCTATGGGCACATTGCTAATGACCCGTTAGCCAGTGTGGCCTTGCCAAAAGTACGGCCCAGTTTGCCCAATACGCTGGAAGAAGAGGAAATAGAGCGGCTACTGCTTGCCCCCGATGTCAGCACCTCGCTGGGGGTACGTGACCGCACGATGCTTGAGCTACTGTATGCCTGTGGGTTACGTGTGTCGGAGCTTGTTGGGTTGACCGGCGATGCAGTAAACCTGCGTCAAGGCGTTGTTCGGGTGCGCGGCAAAGGTGATAAAGACCGGCTGGTACCCATGGGAGAGGAGGCTGTCGAGTGGCTAGAGCGTTACCTGAAAACGGCTCGTCCTGCACTGATGCAAGATCCTACGCGTCCCGCGCTGTTTCCTGGCCGAGCAGATAAAGCGATGACTCGGCAGACGTTCTGGCACCGCATTAAAGCCCACGCAATCACCGCAGGGATTACGCGCCCCTTATCGCCTCATACGTTGCGTCACGCGTTTGCGACCCATTTATTGAATCATGGTGCTAATTTGCGGGTCGTACAGCTGTTGTTAGGTCATAGCGACCTATCTACAACGCAAATTTATACGCATGTTGCCCAGGCGCGCCTGGAGCAATTGCATGCCGATCATCATCCGCGAGGTTGAAGAGACAATGCATCAACGTATGTCTTTAGTTGCTAAATCCTGTGTTCCTTGGCTGGCGTTGGCGGGCTTACTGCCCGCTGTTGCCAGTGCGGATGCTGTGTCCGAACGTTTAGCGGAAAGTTTACAAGTTAACGGCCAGTCAATGCCGGTAGAGCAGGTAAGCGCCACGCCGATGGACGGGCTATACCACGTTCGCTTAGAAAACGGGGAATCCTTTTACTCCAATGCCGATGGCAGCCATTTTTTAATAGGAGACCTTTACCAAAACACAGATAATGGCTTAGTCAACTTGACGGAACAGGGACGCAATCAAGAAAGAGCCGATGCACTGGCCGCCGTGCCGGACAGCGAGCGCGTCATCTTTAGAGGAATGAAGTCGCCAAAAGCGACGATTGTGGTGTTCACTGACCCTAGTTGCCCCTACTGTGTGCGCTTGCACGAAGCGATACCAGAGCTTAACGAACGTGATATAGCCGTGCATTATATGGCATTTCCGCGTGCGGGCATGGGCAGCAACGCGGCGACATCGTTAGAGCGAGTGTGGTGCTCAGAAAACCGCAGTGAAGCGATGAACCAAGTCAAGCAAGGGCAGGAATTGACCACGACGGCAAGCTGCGATAACCCTGTTGCCGACCAGTTTGAATTAGGTAAATTATTAGGGGTTCAGGGCACGCCTGCCATTGTATTACCTAATGGTCAATTGGTACCGGGATTTGTACCCCCCGACCGGCTCGTTGGCATGTTAGGCTTAGAAGACGAATAACGTCACGGGAAGTGACGAACGATAGCGCTGAGACACTGATTTAAGAAGTGGCACCCAGGGTGCCCATCACGAAAGGGGAAGTATTTTGAAACCGGTAAGAGTAGGCATTTGTGGGTTAGGTACAGTCGGTGGCGGCACGTTCAACGTGTTAACGCGTAATGCGGATGATATTAGTCGTCGTGCGGGCCGCCCGATTGTGATTGAGCAGGTTGCCCACCGCAGTATTCATCCCGACTGCGATATTACCGGCATTAACGCGACCTCTGATGTGTTTGAGGTAGCTAACAACCCTAACGTGGATGTGTTGGTAGAGTTGATCGGTGGCTACGATATTGCTCGTGAACTGGTGCTAACTGCCATCGAAAACGGTAAGCATGTGGTCACCGCCAATAAAGCGTTGATTGCTGTTCATGGCAATGAAATTTTCCGAGCGGCCCATGAAAAGGGCGTCATTGTTGCCTTTGAAGCGGCTGTTGCTGGCGGAATCCCAGTGATTAAATCGCTACGCGAAGGTCTTGGTGCCAACCGTATCGAGTGGGTTGCGGGCATCATTAACGGCACCGGCAACTACATCCTCACTCACATGCGTGATGAAGGCCGCGCCTTTGAAGACGTGTTGGCCGAAGCCCAGGCACTAGGTTACGCAGAGTCTGACCCTACCTTCGATGTGGAAGGTATCGATGCCGCTCATAAATTGACTATTCTGGCATCAATTGCCTATGGGGTGCCGCTGCAGTTTGATAAAGCCTTCACCGAAGGTATTTCTCGCATTACTGCTGAAGACGTCGAGCAAGCTGATAACCTGGGCTACGTGATTAAGCATTTGGGCATCTCGAAACGGACTGACCAAGGGCTGGAACTGCGGGTTCACCCGACGTTGATTCCCAAAGAGCGCCTGCTGGCGAATGTGCACGGCGTTAAAAATGCGATTGCTGTGATGGGCGATGCGGTTGGCCCAACGCTCTACTACGGTGCAGGTGCAGGTGCTGAACCAACGGCTTCCGCTGTCGTTGCCGACCTTCTTGATGTTGCCCGTGATATCGCCACCGACCATCACTATCGGGTGCCTTACCTAGCGTTTAGCGGCATCGACGACGATTCAAGTCAATTGCCGATTATGCCGATGGAAGACATCACCACGGCCTATTATCTGCGCCTGCTGGCGGTGGACCGCCCGGGTGTATTGGCGCGTGTTGCCACCATTCTGGCGGAGCAGGGCATCTCTATTGAGGCGCTGATCCAGAAAGAGGCTACCGAAGGCGAGCTGGTGCCGATCATTTTGCTGACTCACCGCACCAAAGAGAAGCAGATGAACGATGCTATTCGTGAGATCGAGTCCATGGCGGATATTGCTGGCCCTGTTACCCGTATTCGCGTTGAAAGCCTGAGCGAGGGAGAGTAACCCATGCGTTATGTCAGTACGCGCGGGCAAGCGCCCGCGCTCTCCTTCGAAGAAGTTGTGTTAACCGGCATGGCAAGCGACGGCGGGCTCTACGTGCCGGAAACACTGCCCGAGTTCTCCAAGGAAGAGCTGGCCAGTATGTCAGGTCTTTCCTATGCTGAGATTGCTTTTCGGGTCATGAAGCCGTTTGTAAACGGCGAAATTGACGACGACACTTTTCGCCGTTTGGTAACAGAAGCCTACGCCACGTTCAATCATGACGCCGTTGTACCGCTGAAGCAGCTGGATGCAAGCCACTTTTTGCTAGAGCAGTTCCACGGCCCAACGCTGGCGTTTAAAGATGTCGCGCTGCAGTTGCTGGGGCGCCTGCTGGACCACTTCCTGAAAAAGCGTGGCGAGCGTGCCGTGATTATGGGCGCGACGTCTGGGGATACCGGGTCGGCGGCGATTGAAGGCTGTCGCCACTGCGACAACCTCGATATTTTTATTCTGCATCCGCATAATCGCGTATCAGAAGTCCAGCGCCGCCAGATGACCTCGGTGCTAGCCAACAACGTTTTCAATATTGCGATTGAAGGCAACTTTGATGATGCCCAAGCAATGGTCAAGGCAAGCTTTGCTAATCAGGATTTCCTGAAGGGCACGCGCTTAGTGGCGGTGAACTCGATCAACTGGGCGCGCATCATGGCGCAGATCGTGTATTACATTGCTGCTGGCGTTGCGTTGGGTGCGCCTCAGCGGGAAGTGAGCTTCTGCGTTCCGTCGGCTAACTTTGGTAACGTCTTCGCAGGCTATATGGCGTTTAAGATGGGCTTGCCGGTAAAGCAGTTCATTATTGCCACCAATGCCAACGACATTCTGCATCGCACGCTTGCCGCCAACGACTTCTCTAAGAAAGAGTTGGCAGCGACCCTTGCGCCTTCAATGGACATTGTTGTTTCGTCAAACTTTGAGCGTTTGCTGTTTGATGCTTACGACCGCGATGGGGCTGCTGTGGCGGCGCTGCTAGAACGCTTCCAGCAAGAGCCTACGGCGCTTGCTGATGCACCGCTGGCCAAGTTGCGCGAAAAATTCGCCAGCCACAGCGTTGACGATGCGACCATTCTGGAAGTCATTCGTGAAGCCCATCACCGTACTGGGGAGATTCTTGACCCTCATACGGCTACCGGTTATCGCGCTGCCGAGCGCGCACGAGTGGATACCACAACGCCAGTCATTACGTTGGCCACCGCGCATCCAGCGAAGTTTGCTGAAGCCGTGGTTAAGGCGGGCTTCCAAGGCGTGCCGTTACCCACTCATATGGATGACCTGCTGGAGCGTGAAGAGCGTTACACAGTGCTGCCAGCTGAGCTGAGTGCCGTGCAGCAGTTCGTCGCTGACAATCGGCGCTGAGGCGTCATGGCCGACGAACCAACACCCACGCAAAATGCCAACCAGCCACGCTTAGAGCCTCGTCCACTGGACGAGGCTGTCTATTTGCGTGCCCAAGCGGAAGGTTTAAGCGAGCTACAAGCGCGGCTATTGGCCTCACGCTTGCCGGGCTACACGGCGCAACTCGCACCGCTGGTTGCGCCGAGCTTACGTTACTTGGCGCACCCAGAAAAACTAGCCGATGGCCGCCGCGCCGCTGAACGTATCGCCCAGGCAGTGGCAGAAAGGGAATCCATCGGCATTCTCACCGACTACGACGTGGATGGTATTACCTCCCATGTGGTGATTCGGCGCACGTTGGCGGAGCTGTTTGGCGTACCCGAACACAAATTACATAGTTTGATTGGTCACCGTATTCACGATGGCTATGGTATTAGTCTGCCGCTGGTGGAGCGCACGCTTGGTTTAAAGCCGCTGCCCACCCTGGTGATTACCGCTGACTGCGGTAGTTCAGATGAGCCACGCATTGCACGCTTAAAAGCCGCCGGTATTGATGTGGTGGTTAGCGACCACCATGCGCTGCCGTTGGAAGGCCCGCCGCCTTCCGCCTACGCCTGTGTTAACCCGACGCGTAGTGATTGTGACTATCCCGATAAAACCATCGCGGGGTGTATGGTGGCGTGGCTTCTGATGTCGCTTGCCCGTGGCGTATTGGTTGAATGGGGTGTGTTGCCTGACGCGACACCTAAGCTGTCGCCGTGGCTTTCTTACGTCGCGCTGGGCACCGTGGCGGACTGTGTTTCCTTGGGCGGTAGCCCAGCCAACCGTGCAGTGGTTAGCTACGGGTTAACACTGATCAATCGCATGGATGCTGCCTGTTGGCGCGCCATGGCTGCGCGGCTCGGCGCAGATAGCGTGCCGTTTAACGCCGAAACGCTGGCGTTCCAAATGGGGCCAAGAATTAACGCCCGCTCGCGGCTGGATGATCCCTACGCGGCGCTGCACTTTATGCTGGCGGAAAGCGACAGTGTCGCCAATCGCCAGCTAGAGGTGCTCGACCAGGACAATCAGTCCCGCAAGGCGATTGAGGCGGACATGGCAGAAGAGGCACGTACGCTTGCTGCTCCTGCGCTGGAAGCCAATGAGCCTGCGGTGGTGGTGCTGCTAGAAGACGGCCACCCAGGCGTACAGGGAATTGTCGCTTCACGGTTAGTGCAGGCCTATGGTCGCCCCGCGTTGGTGCTGACCCGAGCCGCGGCGCCTAATATGTTGACCGGCTCTGGCCGCTCGATTGATGGTCTGCACCTGAGGGATGCGTTGCAACGCACCTTTGAGCTGGCCCCCGAGGCGTTACCACGCTTTGGCGGCCACAGTGGGGCGGCCGGTGTCGGCATACCAAGAGAGCAGCTAGCGGCCTTTAAAGCTGCATTTTTACAGGCAGTTGGCGAGCAGCTGGGCGATACGCCGCTTTACCCACGGCTGTGGACGGATGGTGAGCTTTCCACGGCCCAGCTGTCTTTGGTAACGCTTACCGAGGTCGAAGCTCTTGGCCCTTACGGGCGTGAATTTGACCCGCCGCTGTTTGAAGGGCGCTTTATTGTTGAAGCGCTACGCCCCGTAGGTGCTGAAGGTTCACACTTAATGATGGAGCTTTCTATGGGCGCGGTGACCAGCAAAGCGATTTGGTTCCGAGCGCTAACCCCTGGGGAGCTACCCTCGTTTAGCGTGGGCGATACGCTGCACTGCGCCTATAAGCTCAATCGTAACCGCTGGCGAGGTCGAGAGTCATTGCAGTTGATGGTTGAGCACGCCAGCCCCGTCTAATCCCGCATTCGTTAATATTCACCCCGTTGTGTTGGGCTCAATGCGTTGCCCATCCATCAAGGACGCCATCATGCCTGTAGATAATCCAATCAAAGATCCGCACCAGCCTTATGAAGACGTAATGGCGATGTTGTTGGGTACGTTTTTTGTGGCGCTAGGCGTGGCCTTATATACCCACGCAGTGCTCATTACTGGCAGCACTGCAGGGATGGCGCTGCTATTGAATTACATTACTGGGTGGGGGTTTGGCATTTGGTTTTTCGCGATTAACCTGCCTTTTTACTATCTGGCGGTGAAACGGATGGGGTGGGGGTTTACGCTGCGTACCTTTGCCGCTATTGGCCTTGTGTCGCTATTTTCCGAACTAACCCAAGGCTGGGTGCAGTTTGCCAGCGTACCATCGCTATATGCCGCGTTGATGGGCGGCGCGCTGATGGGGATTGGTATGCTAATGCTGTTTCGTCACCGTACCAGCCTGGGGGGCATCAATATTCTGGCGCTTTACCTGCAAGAAAAGCACGGCCTGCGGGCAGGCTATGTGCAGCTGGGTATCGATGCGCTAATTTTACTGGTAGCGCTTACCCAGCTACCGCTAGACCGAGTGGGCTACTCGGTGCTGGGGGCGCTCACGCTGAACTTGATCATTGCTCTTAACCACAAGCCAGGGCGCTATATTGGGGTTAGCTAAAAGACTCTAATTAAGGCTGATAATCAGGAATTCTAGAGCAAAGGCGGGTACGGTAGTGTTACTGCGTCAAGTATCTGCGCGCGAGGCACCTCCACGTTATTTGTTACGGTCACTCAAAACGCCCCGCGTATGTTGTCTGGCCGATGCCCATATCGAACATACACGGCTAGTAAGGAAGGCCTTAAAAGCGCCTTCCAGGAATGCGTATCTCAAGCAGGGCGCGGATAATGGATTCAAGCAACGCAGAAGTAACCGCAAAACAATCAGATGATAATCAGCGGCTGGCTGACGCATTGAAGCGAGTGCAATGTCTGGAGCCGCCGGTCAAGGTAAAGCCTGTTGCAGAAAATAAAGGCATCATGCACCGCATGCGTCGAGCACAGCACGATTTGCTTTCTGTCTGGCGTGAGAAGGACTACTCAATACGTACCTCGCGTATGAAGCTGCTGAATCAGGATTATGTGCTATGCAACAGCCCTGATACGGTGCGCCGAGTATTCCTTGAGCAGCATGACAACTACGATCGCAAAAGCCCGCAAATGCGGCGTGCGCTGACTCCCTTACTTGATGATGGGCTGTTTGTCAGCGACGGCGATTTGTGGCGTCAGCGCCGACGCCAATGTGCTCCATCGCTAACCAACGCTTTGTTGCCTGGTTTTTGTACCATCATGACTGCCTCGGCTGATGAGACTGCTAAACGATGGGCCGAGCATCCACAGGATGCGCCCATCGATATGCTTACCGAGATGGCTCACTTGACGGCGCGTATTATTGGCCGAACGATTTTTGGGGATGATACAACGGACGAAGAGGCGGAGCAGGTGGTAGCTGGTTTTACCGAGTATCAGCATCATTCTGAGCATTTGGATATGGCTAACATGCTGGGTTTGCCCTTTTTGAGTTTGCTAGGCAATCCGCTGCGAAGGGCGCGTACGCGTTACTCAGCAAAACAAGTGCATGAAATTATTGACCGAATTATTGATCGCCATACGCAAAGATCAGGGCAGGGGCAGCACAGCCTAGTAGATAGCTTTATGGCGTCTATGAAAGATAGCGAAGACAGTGGCTGCCCGATGGGGCGCAAAGCTGTGCGTAATGAAGCGATTGTCATGTTTATGGCGGGACATGAAACGACCGCCAACGCACTGGCATGGTGCTGGTACTTACTCGATTATGATCGAGAGGTTATGGCGCTGCTGCAGCAAGAGCTTGATAACGTCCTCGGTGGAAGAACGCCATGCTACGAAGATGTTGCCAAACTGCCCTATACAATGGCGGTATTTGAGGAAGCCATGCGGCTTTATCCGCCGGTGCCCATGCTAAGTCGCCAAGCGCGAGGTGCTGATCAGATTCGTAATCGTGAGGTGCGCCCAGGTACTGTCTTGCTCGTCTCCCCATGGCTGATGCATCGGCATCGCAAATTATGGGAAGCGCCAAATCATTTTGTTCCCGAGCGCTTTTTGCCCAAGGTGCCTCGTCCAGATAAATTTACCTATCTCCCTTTCAGTGTAGGGCCCCGTGTTTGTTTGGGAAAACGCTTCGGACTATACGAGGGGGTGCTCTGCTTGGCGACATTGGCTCAACATTTCACGCCAACGTTGCTACCTGACCATCAGGTGACGATTGAGTGCCGACTTACGTTGCGTCCCCAAGGGGGGCTGCCTATGAAGTTGCAACCACGGAAACCCAATGACAAGACCTGCCATTAATCGTGACGCGGTGCTAGCAGCTGTAATGCAGGGGCTACCGGTGTCGGCTGTCTCAGCCCTGGGGGCACGATTAGGAAGGCGCTATGCCAAGAAAGCCTGGAATAGGCAGGCACGTTGGGTCGAGCGCCTGGTGGGCAATCTTGAGTTTCTGAATGATCGAACGCTGGAAACCGGTGAGCGCCGAGAACTGCTGATGGCTTATGGGGAGCAGATGGGGCGTGTTTATGCCGAGATCCCTGTTCTACCGCGGTTAGTGCGTAGCCCTAAATTTCATATCGTCAATGCAGAGGCTATTCAGTCACTGTCGGGGCCTTGCCTCATCGTTACTCCGCACCTGGCTAACTGGGAAACCGGTTTAGCTTTCTTGGGGCGAGCACTGGATTCGCTATATATACTTTACGAGCCAAGAGAAACCGAGGCACGTATGGCGCTGGCCATGCGTGCACGGCAGACGATAATGCCCCATGCCCGCTTTATCTCAACGGTACAGCCTCAGCCCATGCGGCAATTGATGACAGCTCTGTCGCAGGGAGCCAGCGTGTCAATCATGCCTGATGAACCGGGGCCTAATGGACATATACCAGCGTTTGGGAAAGAGCCATTGGCGCGGGGAAACCGTTGGATGGCCGCTAGGCTGGCTGCTAGTCAAGGTGCGCAAATCTTACCGTTATGCGTGACGCGGCACCAAGGCGCTGAGATGACGTTGACGGTACACTCCCCGTTACCGAGGGAGCCTCGTTTGACCAGTCGGGAGCAGGCTATCAACTATTCTGAGCAAATGGATGCATTGTTCGAAACCTGGATACGCCAAGCGCCAACGGATTGGTATTGGTTGAAAGATGTACGACTGTATTAGCGCTATGAGGGGGGCATTCGTATTGACGACTCCCTCGCGAGATACTTTCTTATCAAGCGCTAAGCCAAAACCACCATACGATAGCGGCGATAAGGCAGCCCCCTGCCAAGTTGATCAATAGGCTCATGATGAGGCCTCCTGTGGGGTGGGTGTCCAAAGCCTTAAACGGTTGGCGTTGCTGACCACGGTGATGGATGACAATGACATCGCAATGCCGGCAATGATGGGCGACAGCAGCATGCCGGTGAAGGGATAAAGCACGCCTGCGGCAATTGGGATGCACAGTACGTTATAGCCAAAGGCCCCGACTAGGTTCTGTTTAATGTTGGTAAGCGTCGCTCGGCTGAGTTCAATGGCGGTGGCCACACCGTGTAGTGAGCCACGCATTAGGGTAATTCCGGCGCTCTCCATGGCGATATCGGTGCCCTGGCCGATGGCAAAGCCAACGTTGGCGCGCGCTAGTGCTGGGGCGTCGTTAATGCCATCACCCACCATGCCGACAACTTCTCCTGCCTGTTGGCGACGCTCAATTTCCGCGTGTTTGTCATCTGGCGTCATGCCTGCCTTAAACTCGCTAATGCCGATTTCCCGTGCCACCGCGGCGGCAGTGTGTTCATTGTCACCGGTGAGCATGACGACGGTTAATCCATTCTCTTGCAGGCGTTTCACCGCGGCAGCGGCGTCAGTACGCAACGGGTCGCTGATGCCGAAGAGTGCGACAAGCTCACCATTGGCTGCCAAGTAAACCAGTGAGCGCGCTTTCGCTTCTAACTGGCGTACGCTCTCTCCTGCTGGGGTCAGATCCACGCCAGCATCTTCCAGTAGGCGGGCATTGCCCAGCAGCAGTATGTCGCCCGCTTGGGTGTTACCTTTTACGCCTCCGCCGGTAACGCTATCAAACGTATCCAGTGTTTCTGCCGGGGCGTTATGCGCTTCGGCATAAGCTGTTAGTGCATTTGCTAACGGGTGTTCCGAGCGACTTTCCAGGGCGGCTACCCAGGCTAGCACCTGTGACGAATCGCCATGCAGAAAGGTGGCATCGGTGACCTGTGGTTTGCCTTCCGTTAGCGTGCCAGTTTTGTCCACCACCAGGGTGGTTAGTCGGCTGGCGGTCTGCAGCGCTTCGCCGCTTCTTACCAGCACGCCATGCTCGGCGGCCTTGCCAACCCCAATCATGGTAGAGATCGGCGTTGCCAGCCCTAATGCGCAAGGGCAGGCGATGATCAGTACCGTGGTGGTGGCGACCAGCATATGGATAGCGATTGGTTCGGGGCCAATGTTAAACCAAGCCAGGGCCGTCAAAACTGCCAATATCATCACGCTCGGTACAAAAATGCCCGATACCTTGTCGGCCAGCTCCCCAATTGGGGGGCGAGAGTTCTGAGCGCTGGCGACTTGCTCGGTAATGCGCCCCAAGCGGGTGTCGCTGCCCACGCGGGTGGCGCGATAGACTAAGCTGCCTTTTCCGTTAACCGTGCCCGCGCTGACGTCATTATCAGCCGTTTTGTGAACGGGCAGTGGCTCACCGGTGAGCATGGATTCGTCGATATAGCTTTGACCGTCGAGTACGATGCCATCGACTGGCAGCCGCTCGCCGGGGCGTACACGGATGTGATCGTCTATCACTACGTCATCAACGGGCAACTCCTGCTCTTGGCCGTGTCGAATCACGCGCGCCGTTTTCTCCTGTAGATCGAGAAGGCGCTTTAATGCGCTGCTGGTGCGGCCTCGAGCGCGGAGTTCAAGGGCGTTGCCTAACAGGATCAGCCCGATCACCATGGCCGATGCTTCAAAGTAGATGCCGTGGGCGACGTCAGGCAGCCAAGGGGCAAACAGTACGACCATCATTGAGTAAAGCCAGGCAGTGCCGGTGCCCATGGCTACGAGTGTGTCCATATTTGCTTGGTGGTGCTTAAACTGTTTCCAAGCGTTGGTGAAAAAGTGCCGCCCCGGAAATACCAGAATGGCCAGGGTGAGCAGGCCAATAACGAACCAAAAAATGCGCCCTATGCCGACGGGGTGCGGGTGATATACAAACATACTTAGCATCAGCGGAAGGGCGAGGGCTAGCGACAGGGCGCTGCCCTTGAGCCGCTTATGATAGGTGGCGGCCTCTCGTGCCTCGCGGGTTCGTTCGGCCTCGCGCATATCCACAATGGGCTCGGCGCGGTAGCCAGCCGCTGCTACGGCTTCGATGAGTACGTTACGCTCAACGTTGCCCGCCACCTGAGCGGTATGGGTGCCGAAATTCACCGAGGCGGTGGTAACGCCATGGGTATTGGCCAACGCCTTCTCGACGCTTTTTACGCAACCTGCGCAGGTCATGCCGCTAATCAGCAGCCTCTGTTGAGGCACGCTGGTGGAGGTCTCTTCTTCAATCGCTGTCTTGTCATTAGCTTTATCAGCAGTATGCGTAGTTTCGCTATCTGTAGGCGGTTGAGACTCGCTGATTAGATGACTGGGCGGGTAGCCTGCTTCGCGTAGCGTGCTGTTGAGAGGTTCATCCTCTAGCGTGCTGATGACTTCCAGACGCTTGTCAGCGGGAGTGCCCACGACGTGTGCGTTGGGGTCTACGGCTTGAATCGCTTCGCGCATGCGCTTCACGCAGCCCTGACAGTTCATGCCTGGCACGGTACGAATCAGCGTTTGTGGCTGCAGGGAGCGTGATTGCATGGGGTCTCCTCGGGAAAGCTTTCAATTAACCGGCACAGGCTATGGCCGTCTGGTGTACCGTCAGGCATGTCCTGCCAGCTTTCTAATGCCTGCTCCATTCGGTGGGCCAGCGCTTCAAGCTCGGCGATGCGTGCATGGATCTGTGGCAGTCGATTGATGAGAAGGTCGCGCACCAGGGGGCAAGGGGAGTCCCCTTGATCGGCGTGGGCCAGGATGTCGCGAATTTCCGCTACGCTAAAGCCAAGCTTGCGCGCACGTTGGATAAAGTGCAGGCGTTCAAGGTCGGTGGTCGAAAACAGTTGGTACCCGTTGTCAGGGTGTCGCGTGGGGGCAAGTAATCCTTCACGGGTGTAATGCCGAACAGTTTCAGCCGTTACACTGCCATGTCTGGCAAGCTCACTTACTTTCATTGCATCTAACGCCATAGCGTCCTCGTTAGGATGGTTATCTTGCAATGGTTACCTTGCTAGTCAGTGTAAAACCTATGGGTAACCCATAGGTCAAGCGGCATTGGAGTACTCAGTCAAAATGACTAAAACACTGATTTAAAACGGCCGTGCGACTAATGTATAAGCGAAAATCAAAATAAAACGCTCGTTTGCCCTTGATCCCAAGCGGTCATTGGGCGAAAACTGGGATGTTAGAATAAAGAAGGTGGATGGAAATATTCATCGGATCATTGGGAAGAGAGGCCCACTATGCATAATAACTTTAAAAAGCTCACCTTGGCGGCCGCAGTAGCATCAGTGGCTTTTGCTAGTCACGCGCACGCAGGCGGATATCAAATCAACGAGCAGAGCGTCAGTGGTCAGGGGTATGGCCATGCGGGACGTAGTTCTAACGTAAACGATGCAACGATTGTTTATGGTAACCCTGCGGGTATGTCGTTTCTTGACCGAGCTCAAATCACGGCCGGTGGAACGTATCTTAATGTAAATAGTTCTATCTCGAACGTTCAGGCATCTCAGAGCAGCCCCGCTATTGCGCAGGCCACCGGCGGTGCAACGGATACACTACCTGTGTCGGGTTCTAACGATGGTGATATGGTTCCAGGCACACTGATTCCTTTTGCTTTTTACGCGCACCCAGTGAATGAACAGCTGGCGTTCGGTTTCGGGGTTTATGCTCCCTTCGGGTCGAAAACCGAATATGAAGATGGCTTCCAGGGGCGTAATCAGGGTAATTACACTGAAGTCCGAGTGTTAACAGCCCAGCCGACGGTCTCCTATCGCTTTAACGAGCAGTGGGGTGTCGGTGTGGGGTTAACATATAACCGTGTCGATGGTGAGCTACGGCGCCAAGTCCCAGTGGCAACGCCAGCGGGACTTTCTGAGGTTGATTCACGGGTTGAGGGTGATGATGAAGCTTGGGGCTATAACCTAGGGGTGATGTATCGGCCGCTGCCAGGAACGACGCTGGGTCTAACCTATCGTTCAAAAGTAGATTTCAATCTGGAAGGTAGCTTTACAGCAAGCTCTCCGGTGTTAGATCAGTTGGGTATCGGAACGGTAACGGATACAGCTGCGCTGGATTTAACAACGCCCGAAACAGTTAACTTCTCGGTTACTCAGCAAATGAGCGACAACCTTAAGTTGATGTTTGGTGCTTCTTGGGCACGCTGGAGCCGCTTTGACCAGATTTTGGTCACCGGTACTGAGCGTGGTGAGATTACCAACGAACAGCAGAACTACTCGAACGCTTGGGCGTTTTCGAGTGGTGGTGAGTACCAGTTAACGCCTGCTTTGGCACTGCGCGCTGGGGTAACGCTGGACTTTACGCCGACGCAGGATGCCACCCGTAGCGTACGTATTCCCTCTGACGACCGTCGCATTTTCTCGATTGGTGCAGGCTGGAGTCCTACGCCTGACCTGACGCTGGACGTTGCCTACTCGTACCTTACCGAGCGTAGCACCCAGGTTGATCAGAGCAAAACCGACAGCTTTACTGTTGCCGGCCAGCAAACGCCGCCGATTACCTCTAACTACTCCGCAGACTATAAAAACGAAGCCCATGGTTTCGGTGCTCAGCTTACCTATCGTTTCTGATGATAAGCTGTCTGCTTTAATCGTTTTACCTATAAACCCGGCTTACGCCGGGTTTTTTCGTTCAATGTCAATACCCACAGGGTTGCAGCTACTAGCTACTAGCTACTGGTTAGTAGGTGAGCAGCTATGCGGTGCTTTCCAGGAAGGCGGCGCGCATCAGTTCGCGGGTATAGGTTTGACGAGGAGCGTTGAATAGCGAGGCAGTATCACGTTGCTCGACGATTTCACCTTGCCGCATCACAATCACTTCATCAGCGAGCGCACGCACGACGGCGAGGTCATGGCTAATGAACAGGTAAGTCAGCCCGTGACGTTGTTGCAAGTCACGTAGTAGCTGAATGACGGTCATTTGAACCGAGCGGTCTAGAGCAGAGGTGGGTTCGTCAAGCAGCAGGAACTCGGGTTTGACGACCAGAGCTCGGGCGATTGCAATCCTTTGGCGCTGTCCACCCGAGAACTCATGTGGGTAACGGTGTCGGTGGGCAGGGTCTAGAGCGACTTCCTCCAGGGCTTGGATAACGAGGGTATCGCGTTCGGCTCGGCGTAACAGCGGTTGGTGAACACGTAATCCTTCGCCAATAACGTCACCTACGGTCATACGGGGTGAAAGCGAGCCAAAGGGGTCTTGGAAAACCACCTGCATACGCGACCTTAGCGGCCGCATTCCAGCGCGGTCAAGGCGAGCTACGTCGATGTCATCGAAGCAGATATCGCCGCTACTTTTCACCAGCCGAAGAAGCGCACGGCCTAACGTAGTTTTTCCTGAACCCGATTCGCCAACAATGCCTAGGGTTTGCCCTCGCCGCAGTGTTAGGTCGATATTTTTCACTGCTTCGAAATAGCGGTTGGGGCCAAAAAGGCGCTTTTTGATAGGAAAGCGAACATGAATGTTTTGCGCTTTCAGAAGCACGGGGGCTGAGTTTGGGACAGCTTCTTTTCGGCCGCTTGGATTGGCGGCGATAAGCATCTGGGTGTAAGAGTGCTGGGGCGATTGAAATAGCGTGTCAGTTTTTCCCGCTTCTACTATTTTGCCTTGCTGCATCACGCAAACGCTATCTGCTAAATGTCTGACAACACCAAGGTCGTGGGTGATGAACAGAATAGCCATGCCGTAGCGAGCTTGAAGGTCTTTAAGGAGCGCAAGAATCTGTGCCTGCACAGTGACATCAAGGGCGGTGGTCGGTTCGTCGGCAATCAGCAGTTTGGGCTCGCAGGCCAGTGCCATGGCAATCATCACCCGCTGGCGCTGGCCTCCTGACAGCTCATGGGGATAGCTATCGATGCGGCGCTCCGGCTCCGGAATGCCTACCTGTGCGAGGAGTTCAAGTACCCGCTGGTGAGAGCTTCTCCCCCGCAAGGCTGTGTGTTTATGCAGCACTTCACGGATTTGCCTCCCAATTCGGTGCATTGGGTTGAGCGATGTCATGGGCTCTTGGAAGATCATCGAGATCTCATTGCCACGGATGGCCCGCAGGCGCTGGCGGCTGACCGATAGCAAGTCTTCATCGCCAGCGCCACCATGCCAGCGAATACAGCCTGAGGCGCGCGCCAATTCGGGCAGCAGCCCCATGGCGGCGGTTGATGTGATCGACTTGCCGGAGCCAGATTCACCGACTAAAGCAAGTGTCTCACCCTGATAAATGGTAAAGCTAACGTCGTTGACGGCGGTAACGGTACCATCGGGGAGGTCGAAGTCGACTCGTAAACGGTCAAACTCCAGTAGTGGTTGGGACATGAAGCCTCCGTGCATTTTCCTAACGCGTCTTAGGGTCCAGGGCGTCACGCAGACCGTCCCCTAGAAAGTTTAAGCACAACAGTGTGATAGCGAGAAACGCAGAGGGCACAATAAGCATCCACGGGGCCGTTTCCATCATGTCTTTGCCTTCGCTAATCAGCACACCCCAGCTGGTCAACGGTTCTTGAACGCCTAGCCCCAGAAAAGAGAGAAAGCTTTCCAGCAAAATGACCTTGGGCACCGTTAGGGTGACATAGATGATCACCGGTCCGATGGCATTGGGAATCAGATGGCGCGTGACGATTTTGAAGCTACTTACGCCTAATGCATGGGCAGCTTCAACAAACTCACGGCGCTTTAAGGCGAGCACTTGTCCGCGCACTATGCGCGACATGTCGAGCCACTCAACGGCACCAATAGCCGCGTAGATCAGCAGTATATTGCGCCCAAACACCACCATCAGCAGGATTACCATAAACATAAATGGCAGTGAGTACATGATGTCGACAAACCGCATCATTAGGTTGTCGACGCGACCGCCGAAGTAGCCCGCAATCGCTCCGTAAAGCACACCGATCACCAGGGATACAAGGGTGGCAACCAAAGCGACGGAGAGTGAAATTTGCCCCCCATAGAAAACGCGAGTCAGGAGGTCACGACCATTAGAGTCAGTGCCTGCGTAGTGGCCGCTTTCTATGCTGGGTGGCGCCAAAAAAGCGTTCCAATCGACTTCGTCCAATGCCCAAGGCGTTAGCCAGGGGCCCACGAAGCAGACTAAGGAAATGACGGCGAGGAGCACGAGGCTGACTGTCGCTGCACCGTTTTGGCGAAGCCGTCGCCAAGCATCACGCGCTAGACTGTTGCCGACGGCGGGAGCTGTCAGTGTTGTGTTATTCATTATCATAGCGAATCTGCGGATCCAGGGCCGAGTAGAGTAAGTCGACGATTAGGTTAAAAAGCACAATCAGGCCCCCATAAAAAACCACGGTGCCCATCACCAAGGTGTAGTCACGATTGAGCGCAGCTTGGACAAAGTAGCGTCCAATGCCAGGAATGCCGAAGATCTGCTCAATCACCACCGAACCGGTAATGATGCCGGCAATGGCGGGCCCTAAATAGGAGATCACGGGGAGCATTGCCGGACGCAGGGCGTGACGAAAGATCACCTCGCTCTCACTGAGCCCCTTGGCACGGGCTGTGCGGATGAAATGGCTGCCCAGCACTTCGATCATGCTGGCGCGCATCATCCGTGCGATGTAAGCAATCTGCTGAATTGAGAGCGCCACAACGGGAAGAACCAGGTTTTTCCAGTGACCATCATTCCAGCCGCCGACCGGTAACCAGGCTAGAAATACACCGAACACCAGCGCCAACATGGGAGCAATGACAAAGTTGGGGATAGCGACGCCGGCCAGCGCTGTGCCCATCACCATATAGTCAACGGATGAGTTGCGCTTTAGCGCCGCGATAACACCCAAAGGAATGCCTATTAGGAGCGCCAGGCTAATTGCCCATAGGCCTAGCTCAAGGCTAACAGGAAACCCTTGGGCAACTAGCTCGGTGACCGAGAAGTCTTTGTATTTAAATGAGGGGCCAAGGTCTCCTTGCAGTAGGTTTCCCATGTAGGTGAAATACTGCTCCCAGACGGGTTTGTCCAGGCCATATGAGGCCATCAGGTTGGCTTCTATTTCCGGGGGAAGCTGGCGCTCGCCGTCGAAAGGGCCACCTGGAGCCAGATGCATTAAAAAGAAAGAGAGGGTGATCACGACCCACAGGGTAGGGATCGCCTGAAGTATGCGTTTTAGGGTATAGCTGAGCATGATTGGGCCTCGCTCCTCGGGCACGCAGCCCGAGGAAGTAACGGCATTAAGTCGTGGTTAATAAAGCGCCGATTAGAAGGGAATTAGTGGTCGAAGCGAATCCAGCGTGAGCGATGGATATCTTCAATCGTGCTTTCCCAGCCGACTAGGTCGGGGCTGACTAGGTTGCGCGATACGTAGTAGTAGATGGGCAGCGTTGCACTGTCCTCTAAAGCAATAGCCTCCGCTTCGGCCATCAGTTCAGCGCGAGCATCCATGTCCTGGGTATTGGCGGCTTCATTCATCAAAGTATCAAATTCGGGCGAGCTGTAAGCGCCGTAGTTATTCGATACATCGCTTTCCAATAAGCTCAAAAAGTTTTGGGCGTCGTTATAGTCGCCGATCCAGCCTGCCCGAGCGACGTCAAAGTCTCCCTGGCGGATGTCAGAGTAATGAACCGCAACCTCTGCGTTGTAGAGATCCACCTCTACGCCGAGTGGCTTCCACATGGCAGCAATGGCGATGGCCACTTTGCGGTGATCTTCGCTAGTGTTATAGCGCAGCATGAGTTCTAACGGGTTATCGGGACCGTAGCCTGCCTCTTGAAGCAGTTCATGTGCTCGCTGTAGACGCTCCTCCTGGGAAAGCTCGGTAAAGCTGGCAGTCGGTGCTGAATAGTGGTTAACGCTTGGTGGAACGAAGCTGTAAGCAGGTTGCTCGCCGGTGCCCAGAATTTGATCGGTAATGACGTCGCGACGAACCGCTAGACTGAGGGCTTCTCGGACGCGTGGGTCAGCCGTTGCATGTCCATCACGGGCATTAAACGCGTAGTAATAGATGCCGAGATAGGGAGCGACCTGAACAGCCTCTGGGAGGTTATCCATCAGCCAGTCATACTGATGGGTAGGGAAGTCCCGGGCAATATGGATCTCACCCGCTCGAAAGCGGTTTAATGCCGTGTTGCGTTCTTCGATTGGAAAATAGACAACTTCGTCCAGCGCTACGTTATCAGCGTCGTGGAAGTAGGGGTTACGCGTTGCAGTGATGCGCGTTTGCGACTGCCACTCTTGTAGCTGGAAAGCACCGTTGGACACCATGTTAATGGGGCGAGACCACTCGTTTCCGTATGTCTCGACTACATGACTAGGGACTGGGTAAGCGGTGTAGTGAGAAAGTTGGTCTAAGAAGTAAGGCGTTGAGCGCTCAAGGGTTACCTGTAGGGTCTTGGTGTCTAAGGCCTCTACCCCCAGTGTGCTGACATCGGCCTCACCGCCATAGACGTCAGCGGCGTTTTTAATTGGGTAAAGCAGATAAGCATAATCAGCTGCGGTGGCCGGCGTTAAAATACGCTGAAAGGCGAAAACAAAGTCATTAGCGGTGACTGGTTTACCGTCAGACCACTTAGCGTCATCTCTCAGTGTGAAGGTGTACACCGTGCCGTCATCGGAGATTTCCCACGACTCTGCAACACCGGGAATGCGTGTGCCGTCGGCCGCTTCAGTCACAAGTCCTTCAAAAAGATCGCCGACAACGTCATTTTCCCAAGTGCCACTAATTTTATGTGGATCAAGAGAGGCTGGCTCGCCCATGATGGCGATGCGGAGTGTATCCGCCTGAAGAGGGGCAGTAATGCCAACGGTCAACGCCAGTGCCATCGGGATGGCGAGAGTGCGGGAACTTTGCATGTAAATGACTCCATTATTATTTTCATGCTGTTATTTGCGACTCACAACTATTACTTAGGTGAGAGCCTCCTAATTAAGTACTAGCATTGAGAGAAAGAGAGCGTCCATCAGAAATTACGCATGCAGCTATACGGGGTTTCGATAGCGCCGTTGTTGATGGCTGTTAGCGGCCAATTTCGCTACACTGTGCGACTTTTCCACCGCAAAGTTAGCCGAGACGTCCATGTTGGAAACAAATCCGATACATAACCAGATCAAGGACCTGTCTGAGCGGACAGACGTTCTTAGGGGGTATCTTTGACTATGCCGAACGTAAAGATCGGCTAGAAGAAGTCTCCCGCGAGCTTGAAGACCCTAATGTCTGGAACGATCCAGACTATGCTCAAAAGCTGGGTAAAGAGCGGGCATCGCTTGAAGCCATCGTGGCCACCATCGATGAGCTCGACCAAGGCTTGGCTGACAGCCGCGACTTGCTTGAGCTTGCGGAAATGGAAGATGACGAAGGCACCGTCGATGAAGTGCGCAAAGAGCTCGATGGTCTGCAAGCGGCACTGGAAAAGCTTGAGTTTCGCCGCATGTTTTCCGGTGAAATGGACGAGAATAATGCCTATCTGGATATTCAGTCTGGATCGGGCGGTACCGAAGCTCAAGACTGGGCGAATATCCTGCTGCGTATGTACTTACGCTGGGCGGAGAGCCACGGTTTCAAAGCAGAGATTATCGAAATTTCTGCAGGCGAAGTGGCCGGTATCAAATCAGCATCACTGCATATTCAAGGCGACTACGCGTTTGGCTGGCTGCGCACCGAAACCGGTGTTCACCGCTTAGTGCGTAAAAGCCCGTTTGACTCCGGTGGTCGTCGTCACACCTCGTTTGCATCGGTATTTCTATCGCCGGAAATTGACGACAGCTTTGAGGTTGACATTAACCCCTCTGACTTGCGGGTAGACACCTACCGCTCTAGCGGTGCGGGTGGCCAGCACGTTAACACCACCGACTCAGCGGTGCGGATTACCCACGAGCCTAGTGGCATTGTGGTGGCGTGTCAGAACCAACGCAGCCAGCACGCCAACCGCGACTTCGCCATGAAGCAGTTGAAAGCGAAGCTGTGGGAACACGAAATGCAAAAGCGCAATGCGGCCAAGCAGGAAGCGGAAGACTCTAAAGCCGATATCGGCTGGGGTAGCCAAATTCGCTCGTATGTACTGGACGATCAACGCATCAAAGATCTGCGCACCGGCGTTCAGTCTAGCAACTGCGACAAAGTGCTCGACGGCGATTTAGATCAGTTTATCGTCGCTAGCCTAAAGCAGGGTTTGTAATTTTTTTAGCGTTTGAACATGAACAGGGTGCCCGATGGCTAACCAAGACGCGTCTTCTCTCGATAACGAAAACCACCTAATCGCTGAGCGCCGTGCCAAGCTCGCAGCCCGCCGTGAGCGCGCCGCTGAGCAGGGTAAGAGTGCTTTCCCGAACGATTTTCGCCGTGACAGCCTCACGGTTGAGCTACACAACCTGCTAGGCGAAAAGGATAAAGCGGAGCTTGAGACGCTTGATCATCAAGCGTCGGTGGCAGGTCGCGTCATGCGTAAGCGTGGCCCCTTTATCGTGATTCAGGATGTGGCTGGCCAAATCCAGCTCTACGTGGATAAAAAAGGCTTGCCTGCTGATGTGCTTGAGGACATCAAAGGGTGGGATATCGGTGATATCGTCGCTGCTCGTGGTCCCGTGCATAAGTCGGGTAAGGGCGACCTGTACGTGATGATGGTAGAAGCGCAGCTACTTACCAAAAGTCTGCGCCCGCTGCCGGATAAGTTCCATGGCCTGACTGACCAGGAAGCGCGTTATCGCCAGCGCTACGTTGACCTGATCATGAACCCCCAGTCGCGTAAGGTGTTTGAGACCCGCGCAGCGGTAATCAGCTCCATGCGTCGTTTCTTTGAAGCCCGCGGCTTTATGGAAGTTGAAACGCCGATGCTGCAGCCGATCCCCGGCGGCGCAGCGGCACGGCCGTTTATTACCCACCATAATGCGCTAGATATTGATATGTACCTGCGTATTGCACCGGAGCTTTATCTTAAGCGCCTGGTGGTGGGTGGCTTCGAGAAAGTGTTTGAAATCAATCGCAACTTCCGTAACGAAGGGCTGTCCACGCGGCATAACCCTGAGTTCACCATGGTCGAGTTCTACTGGGCCTACGCGGATTATCGCGACTTGCTCGATATGACCGAAGCGATGCTACGCACAGCGGCGCAAGAAGTGCTGGGCACCACCACTATCGAGTATCAAGGGGCCAGCTACGATTTCGGCCAGCCTTTCCATCGCCTGACGCTACGCCAGGCGATTCTTGACCATGGCGACGGCATCGCCGATGCGGACCTAGACACACTGGAAGCCGCGCAAGCTGTTGCAGAAAAGTTGGGTATCAAGGTGAAGCCGAGCTGGGGGCTGGGCAAAGTTCAGACCGAGATCTTCGAAGAGGTCGCCGAGCACAAGCTGGATCAGCCGACGTTCATCACTGAATACCCAGCAGAAGTTAGCCCGCTGGCGCGCCGTAACGATGCAAATCCTTTCGTGACCGACCGTTTTGAGTTCTTTGTCGGTGGCCGGGAAATTGCCAACGGTTTCTCGGAGCTTAACGACGCCGAAGATCAGGCTGAACGCTTCCGCGAGCAGGCAGCAGAGAAAGATGCCGGTGATCTGGAAGCGATGTATTTTGACGCTGACTACGTGCGCGCGTTGGAGTACGGCTTGCCGCCAACGGCGGGTGAGGGAATTGGTATTGACCGCTTGGTGATGCTATTTACCGATAGCCCCTCTATTCGGGACGTACTGCTGTTCCCAGCGATGCGCCCCGAAGCCAGCGATTAACACTTCTCGACTACTGAAATACCTTAGACAATTGCGTGCGGCACAAAGCAGCTGGAGTCCTTGGTGATTCTGCCAACGTCTTCACGAATGCCCATGCCGCACGCCCTGTCACCGACTACCCAACTGCCGATCAGGGCATGCCGTTCGCCAAAGCGCGGTAGAGGGTGGTAGGCCTGCAGAATACGCGGGTTATCGGTATAGGGGCCATCAACGGCTTCGTACTGGCCGCCCGTAGTGATTAGCTCAATATTGCTACCTTCCCGAGAGAAAAATGGTTTGCGCACCCAGCCGGGTGACAGCGATGTGCCATCACTGGTGTCAAAATACGCTGGTAGCAGGTTAGGGTGGCCTTCGTTCCACTGCCAGAGCAGCGGCAGGATGCCCTTATTGCTGAGGATGATTTTCCACGGAGGCTCGAACCAGTGGGTTTGCATCATTGGCAGAAGCTCACCGAAAGCGTCATCGCTCATTTCTTCCCAGGGGTAGAGCTTGAATAGCGCACGGATAGGCCGATTTTCCAGGTCAACGAAACAACCGTGCTCGGTGTTGGGTTGATAGCCAATGTCTTCGATGTGGATAAATGGTGCACTTAGCCCTGCCTGAAGGGCACAGTCCTGTAGGTAGGCGACCGTGGCGCGATCTTCTTCATGGGCTTTGATGGATGCGAAGTGCAGTGCCGGTGGGGCTGAGGCATCGCGTTCAAGGCGCTGTCCAATGTGGGCAAGGGCCGCAATCATGCGCTCTTGAATTGAGTTGAATTGATCGGCGCGGGCAGGTAGCAGGCGCTGTTCGATCACCTGCTCAAGCCACAGCCACTGAAAAAAGCCAGCCTCATAAATACTGGTGGGCGTATCGTAGTTAAGCTCTAGCAGCTTGGCAGGCCCATTACCGTTATAGGCAAAATCCATGCGCCCATAGAGGTGAGGCTGCCCATTGCGCCAGGAGTGACGAATGACGCTCCACATCCTCTCAGGAATATTCAGCTGATGGAGAAGAGCATCGGACTGGCAGACCCGCTCAACGGCATCCATACACATTTCGTGTAGCGCCTCGGTTGGGTCTTCAATGTCTTGTTCGACCTGTTCCAGCGTAAACTGGTAATAGGCATCCTCGGTCCAGTAGGGCTCCCCTTCAATGGTATGGAAGTGAAACCCTAGCTGATGCGCCAGTTCACGCCATTGAGGGCGTTCAGTGATGGCAACGCGCAACATAAAGCGTCTCCTTGCTGGCGCAGGTAGTCAGTGCGACGAAACGTGTTAAGCGAACGGGCGTGAGCTTACGAGCCAAACCCACCCCGTGCGCTGGAGCGCGAACCGAACCCGGAGCGTTGAGTCGCACGTTGATTGGACTGCATCACCGATGAGCGGAAAGCCTGATTTCGCTGGTCTACCCGTGACGACGCAGCCGCCGAGGCAGCATTCCAGTCGCCGCGATTCTGACGGGTACGGTAGACAGGCTCTTGATACAGGCTTTGCACCCGCGCGCCATTGCGGTTGGCCATCATATTGCCGACCATATAGCCCATCATTGCGGGCCCAAACCAGCTGCCGCCCTGGCTCTGCTGGACCGACTGAGGTGGTGGCTCACAGGCGCCTTCGCCGTGTACCTGTTCGCAAGCTTCCAAGGAGTCAAAGCGCGGAACGGCCTCAATGGCGGCGGTAAACGCTGCTTCACAAGCGGTGCGCGTATAAAGCTCGTCCGCCACGCACTCGTCCACGTTCTGGTAGGCTTTGGGTTCAGAGAAGTTGACATCCGATAGGGTGTCTTGCGGCGCGGATGACTGCCCACAGCCGGCTAAGGCGGCTGTGCCAGCAGCGCCCATCAAGGCCAGGGTCAGCCGAGAGCTGCGCTTGCGGCGCGGTGGCTGGTTAGATGATTGCATGGGTGTCTCCCGTTACCAGATCATGGATGCAGCGTTGAGCAGGCCAATCGCGATGGCGATGGTTGCCGCGAAAATGCCGTATGCCATATGGCCATCGGTAATATGTCCGGAAAGACTCTGTCCTTTACTTTTCAGCACCAGCTTGATGGCAAAGAAGGTAACAAGTTGAACGATAAAGGCGATGATGCCCCAGGCGATAAAATCAATGAAACTCACGCTGTTAGCCATGGCGCTGTAAAGCGGAATGGTAAAGCCTAGGGTGGCGCCGCCAAAGGCGGTTGCCGCAGCGGCATTGCCTTCCTGGATCAACTGCCATTCATGGTGCGGGGTGATCTTGCTGTACGCGGCCATGAACGCCACCAGCAGTATGGCGGCGGTGATCAGGTAAGCGAAAAACGCTGGCAGGCCTGCCAGGTACATACCGATATTGCCCATTATCGTTTCCTTTTTTAGTCGTGTGTCGTAAGAGGTGAATCGTAAGAGGTAATCAGAGCGTCTTGCCGGTGGCCATCAATGCGCTTCGATAATCACTGCGCTGATATCGATGCCCAAGCTAGTGACTAACTGATAGCTGCCTTCCAGTTCATCGGCTTCAGCACTTAGCAAGATATATTCGAAGCGCTCTGACGCCTGATCATGGCGTTCGTAGAGCATGCAGTGGTGCGTGACTTGGGAGATCCCGCTGCCATTAGCACGAGTTACTGTTTCCTCAAGCACAACCGGCGCTGACCACTCACTGGTTTCAGCACCCCAGACGCGCTGATAGTGCTTGAGGTCGTCCTGAATATCGTCGCCTGTTTCCAGCGTAAAGCTGCGTTGACCGAGAGGGTGAGCCGGTGTCTGGCTATCCGGTTGATTGATCAAACCATCCAATTCAAGGTTGGAAACGTGTTGTGACGACAGGAAGTCGAACAGTTTGTATTCAAACACTTTTCCATTGGCAACAGAGGCTTGAATCCAGGTGTCGTTCTCCAGGTAAAAGCGCGCAAGCTGCTCGCCCTGGCCGAGTTCGACCAAGCCTACCGCGGCTATCTCTTGCGCCGCGCCGCTCCAACTGGCATCAAAATTCAGGCTATCAAACGCTTTCAATGACAGCATGTTGAGCGACACCATGCCGCCAAGCCGCAGGCCGTTGAAGTCGTCTGGTGTCATACCTGTTGGCAAGCCGTTAGCACGCTGGGCGGTTTCGTTGGCGTACTTTTGCTGCACGTTTTTACTGTTGGCACGAAACAGTGATTTAAGTGAACCAAACATGGGAATGGACCTTCACAAAACGGATGGGTGTCATGTCAGCAGTGATGAAAAATGTGCCGACGTCAGACGCTCATAGGCCATGTAATACAGCACATCGCCATCATTCAGCTCACGGGTGGAGGGCGGGTTGAGCATGTTCGCCTCACCGCTGTCAGCGGTGACTCCCAACAGGGTGGCATTATGCGCCTGCTTGGCCTGGTTGAATAATTGGCCAAACGTACTGCCTTTGGGAATATCGTGCAGCCGCGTTTGGTACTGAGTGGCACCATGGTTAACGGCAAGCAGCTCGTTGACGACTCGACTGATGCCCGCGTCAGTGGCTGAACGTACGAGCATTTCCAATGCCATGGCTTCGGTGCATTCGATGCCTGGCAGAGTCCTGCGTAGCATAGCTGCAGTTGTGGGGTTTTCGCAGTGCGCAACGATATGGCAGTCAGGGCATTTCAAGCTATAGGCAGACAACGCTACGGTGGCCACGCGCTCATCACTGTCGTCGTAGATGATGATGCGGCTGGCGCTTTCAATGCCAGCACGCTTGAGAAGCTCCATGTTGGCGAAGCTGTCACCTTTGATGAACTTTAAATCACCCGGACGTGGGTTGTTGATATCTTTCGTCACGCACAGCACGATCTCATCGGGGAGCTGCCGGTCGGCTTTGAGAATATCAATGATTTTTTCAGTGGTTTCTCCGTGCCAGCCCAGCACTACCGTGTGGCCAGTGAGATCGCTGTAATCGCCTTTCCCTTGCATTTGCTGCCTCCAAAAGTGGCTCACAGTAACGGTCGCCTTGCCGATTAGGGCAGCAAACAGCGAAATGCCGCCCGGAATCAGATAAAGCGCAGCAACCAATTGCCCCGCGGTCGAGGTTGGCGAGAAGTCACCGTAGCCCACGGTGGACGCCGTGACGACGTAAAAATAGAGCCACAACGCCAGTGAGCCCGTGACCTCTTCACCGGTGAGACACATTAGCAGCCACGAGGTTGCCATATGTGCCAGCGCCAGTAACAACAGGAACGTCCAGCTGACGTTAATCGTAGAGGCTTTTAAAGCTTTCAGTAGCTGTTGTAGCACTGGCATGACGTCAGTCTTCCTTGCGTTCAGGCGGTAGTGTTAACACTGGCACTCAGCTGCCGGAATTTTGTTTGGCTTTTAGGCGGGCCAGCACATCGCTTCCCGAGGTTTGCTGTTTGCCGATACCTGCCTGGGAAAGACGTGCTTCCAGGTCAGCACCGGAATCCTGTGCCTGCATTGCTTCACCAATCTTGAGCTTTTCAGCTTGCAGGGCTTGGCGCTCTTTAATACGTTCAAGAGAGGCAACGGCACTGTTCATGCTGGCGTTTTGGCCAGCATGTTGAGATGCGACAGCAGCCTGTGCTTTTTGCGCGGCTTCAGTGGCCTTGACGTGGGACATTTGCTGCTCAACGCGGCGGATTTCGCCTTTCGATTTGGCAATGGTCGACTTCAGCGCTTCGATGGTGCCATCGTACTGGGCGACATTGGCCTGAGCGATTTCGTGTTCGCTCTCCAGGCGGGCAATTTCTGCAGCGACTTCTTCGGCTAGACCCTGCTCACCTTTCTCAAGCGCGGCCATGGCGCTTTTTTCATACTCCGCCATTTTATCCGCCAGCGTACCCACTTCCTTGGCGGCAAGGTTGCGCCTAGCCATGATGGTAGTGAGTTCTTCATTGGCCCTGTTCATCGCCGTTTTGGCGTCTCGCAGTTCCTGCTCCATGATACGAATCCCCTGACTATCGACAATCGCTTCGCCGGTTTCAGTGGCTTTGCCGCGCAGTGCGGTAAACATTTTGCGTAGTAACATTGGGTAACTCCTTAAAGCGAACCAATCCGACGCTTGCGCGCGGGACTAACAATAGAGTGGTACTTGGCTGGTGTCTAAATTTATTTAACAATCAATTGATTAGTTCGGCGATTTCCAGTGCGGCCTGAGCGCAGGCCTCAATCTCTGCACCGATGGCCTCAAGTTTGCAATCCGTAAACAGTTGGCCGTAGACCACGTAATAATCTTCATCACCCAGGGTGTGGATGCCGACGCTGACTAATGGCAGGGCCATGCCCAAGCGTAACAAGGCATCGTTGAAGGTGTTGATGTCCTCAACCGCGCTGGTGGGGGCCACTTCGGTCATCACCAACCACTCTTCGTCGGAGTGCGTCAGAGTCACAGGTAGATCGCCGTAGTCTTTGAGCGTAAACACCAGTGAATCGTTGTCTTGATCGAGGCTAACATCAGCGGTAGGCCAGTTCAGTTCGTTCTGTTCCACGCTTTGTTTAATCGTTTCAAGTCGTGTTTGTGCGTTCATTGAGCGTATCCTAATGGTCTGTCCGGCGTAGGACTGTAACAGCCATGCCGATGAGTAACGTTAGTGTTATTAAGTATAAATTATTCCGCATTTTACCGAATGAATCGATATTGCGTCTGCACCGATGGCAAACTAATCCGTTAGCACCCATAATGATCAACGTTTCGACGGCGAGGAGAACCCCATGAAACTGCTAAATCGCTCTGCCCTGAGCGTCAGGCCGACCCAGACCTTCGTGGACTGGATCAATGCGCTCGAACCCACCATGGGAGACGACGACCTGACCCTGGACGACGTCGAACGTGAAAGTACGGTGTACCTTATCCCAGAGATGGATACCCCCGAAGCGCTTGAAACTTTTGTTCGTGAGCGCTATATAGAAATCCTAGAGACCGAGCTGCGTGCTTGGGAAGAGGATGAGCGCCAATGGCCAGAAAAGCTTGATTGGTCACTGTTTCAAGACTTTTTACGCATTGAGCATAGCTACCTTGCGATTGATCTTGACGACGAAACCGCACTTGAAATTTCCGAGGTTGATGACGCGCTTTTGCTCGACAATGAGCAAGACTAGCGTATCGCCGTCTTGATGTAAGCGTATTGTGAAACCGGCTCCGGCCGGTTTCATTGTTTTTAATGGTGACGTTTAGGAACTGACCACCATGCGACTGTTTGAAACTCGAGCCGGTGATGATGGCCTGCCGGGGCCTGAGCGTGCGCTAGCAGTGCTGGCCTTGGTAACTGGTACGCTGATGGCGGTGGTCGACACCACTATGGTTAATTTGGCCCTCCCGACGATTGCAGCTGACCTCAATGTGCCCGCCTCTAGGGCGGTGTGGGTCACCAATGTATTTCAGGTGGTATGCGCTGCGTTTCTACTTGTGTTTGCAGGCGTCAGTGAGCTGGTAACTCGGCGACGGCTTTATTTAATCGGCCTAGCTACCTTCGTCGTCGCGTCGCTGGGCGCAGCGCTATCGCGTAATTTAGAAACGTTGCTAGTGTTTCGCGCCTTACAAGGCTTAGGTGCGGCGGCCACGCTTTCTATCGGCCCATCACTTTATCGAGCGATCTTTCCGGCGCGCTTATTGGGGAGCGCGCTGGGGCTTAGCGCGTTAGTGGTTGCCGGTGGCTACGCGGCAGGCCCAACGTTGAGTGGCGTCATCCTCTCGTTTGCCGACTGGCCCTGGCTATTTGCACTTAATGTACCGCTTGGCGTGTGCTCGTTGTGGCTCGCCATTCGCGCATTGCCCCGAGATAAACCACGCCAAGGTAGTTTTGATAGGCTGGGTGCGTTTCTATCAATGCTGATGCTGGCCAGCTTCTTTCTTGCCATGGATGCGGTTGGGCACGCCGCACCGCTGTGGCAAAGCGCTGGTTGGGCGGTGGTAGCTGTGCTGGCTTGTGCGCTGTTTATTCAACGCCAGCGCCACGCACCTTATCCACTGCTACCGCTAAGCATATTTGCTGAAAAACGCTTTACGTTGGCGGTTTCTGCATCAGGGTTGGCCTTTATCGGTCAGGGACTAACATTTGTCGCGCTATCGTTTTTTTACCAGGAGCAAATGGGGTTCTCGCCGCTGGAAACGGCATGGCTGTTCACCCCATGGCCGTTAGCGATTATGGTTGTTGGCCCCCTGGCAGGTCGTTTGGCTGATCGGATTAATCCCAGCCTACTTTCAAGCGCAGGCTTGGTGCTGCTGATTATTGGTTTAGTTGCGTTGGCGCTAGTAGACGAAACGACGGGTGTGGCAGGTAGTCTGTGGCGCACCGCATTGTGCGGTATAGGTTTTGGATTGTTTCAGCCACCTAATAACCGTGAAATGATGGGCAGCCTGCCGCTTGAAAGAAGTGCCAACGTATCCGGCGTGATGAGCACCACCCGTACCGTTGGGCAATCGTTTGGGGTGGCCTTGGTGGGGGCAGCCTTGGCGCTGGGTTCACCCGTCCAGATAACGTTATGGCTGGGGGCGGGCACTACGCTGCTAGCGCTGGTGGTAAGCCTTTCCCGGGTGGCACTGGCACAGCGTGCTCTCGTTGAGCGGCGGGCATCGTCTGTTAGCAAGTAAGGGCGTACAATAGATCGGTTGCTGATTGAAGGAGAAAGCACTCATGGCGATGCAGACACAGATTGAGCAGAAGTTAGCGGCGTTAGCGCCCGACGTGCTGCACGTAGAAAACGAAAGTCATATGCATAACGTGCCAGCTAACGCTGAGACACACTTTAAAGTCACGCTGGTAAGTGACAGCTTCGAGGGCATCATGCCGGTGAAGCGCCACCAGCAGATCTACGCCCTGCTTGCTGATGAGTTGTCTGGCCCAGTGCATGCATTGGCGCTGCACCTTTACACCCCGAAAGAGTGGCAGGTGCGAGGCGGTGAGCGTCCTGACTCGCCCAATTGTCGTGGCGGCGGCCAGTGACCCCAGACGTTATTCGCCGGCAGTATCTGGATGCCATGGGCATCACTGGATGGGCATCCAAATATCAGCTGCCTAACGCGCTTCCCACCGAGACGTGCGAATGGGAAGATGCGCCTGCTGCCACTCCGCCGCGAGAGCGCCTTCACGCGCTGTTGGACGACGCACCTTCACCGCCGCGCCCGCGTAATCAGTCGCCTGAAGGTGATAGCGCTCCTGTGGCCGCTGGCACGGTATCCTCTTCGGCCCCCGCTGCAGTGCGTGCACTGCTTGGGCAGCCACCGGTTGCTGATAGTAAGCCAGCCGACGCCTCCGTTGCTTCTAAACAGGAAAGTTCTACACAGGAAGGTTCTACGCCGGAGAAGCAGTCTGTTAGCAAGGTCGAGCCGCTTACGTTCAGCCTTTCCTGCGTTTGTATTGGAGGCCGTTGGTTAAGTCTTCATGAGGGTGAAATAACGCCTGTTGAACAGCAACTGCTTGGCAATATGCTGCGGGCTGCTGGCGTGTTGAACGGTGAGATGCCCACGGTTGCGCACTTTAAATGGCCGCCAATGGCCAACACCTTCCTGCCAGAAGAGCCGCTGGAAGAAGCGCAAGAAGGGGTGGCCGCCTTTATCGCTGGTGCGGCTGGCAGGCAAGGATGGCGGCTAGAGCGCGTATTGTGGTGGGGATCTGACGAGTTACCCGATAATTCGCCCTTAGCGCGGGTCATGGCGGTTAGCCAGCAATGCAGCCAAACGCTGTCGCTGCCTGTTTGGCAAGGTCCTGCTCTGAAAACGCTGACCGAGCAAGCGAGTGCCAAGCGTAAGCTTTGGCCTGCACTGGTGGCGCTTGGGGAGCTGTGGCGTGTTGAGGTCACCACCCAGTGATAAGCCCATTAAGTACAGCTGATAGTGCTGAGTTACAGGCATTAGAAGCGCAAGCTAACAGTGGCATAAGCTCGCAGCATCTTCGCGATGTACTGGACGACCCTAATTCACTGGTGATTGGTTACTGGCAACAGGAAGCCTTGTTTGGCCAAGTGTCCGCCGGTGAGCTATTGCTTGGCTATGCCATCGTGGTTCGTTTGCCATTTGAAGCAGAGCTTCAAGCGATAGGGGTGCTCCCGCAAAAGCAAGGTCAGGGAGTCGGCGGGAAGTTGCTTGGCGAAGTGGTTGCCCGCGCTAGACAGTGGCAAAGCGAACGCTTACTACTCGAAGTGCGGGCAAGCAACCAGCGTGCGATAAGGCTTTATCAGCATTATGAGTTTAATGAAGATGGTCGACGCCGAGGTTACTACCCGGCTGCACAGAGCGCGGCCGGGCGGGAAGATGCGCTATTGATGTCGCGCCTACTTTAAGGCGCGCTGACGTCATCAAGGCCTTCAAACTTGCTCAGTACGCCCTGTAAGCGACGTTCCCACTCTTCTCGCTCTTGGGATAGCTGAGCGTTCTCACTACGCAGCTCTTCGTTTTCCAGCTTCATCAACTCCAGTGCTTCAACGGTGTCGGTGATTTTCTGTTCCAACTGGTTAAATAACTCAAGACTCATGTCTACCTCCAGTAATGTCGACAGGTACATTACCTGCCATAACGGGGACAAAATAGTAATTCAGTTGGGCGAGCGTAACGCCGCTGTAAGATTGCGGCAAGCGCAGTTTACACGGGTTTACGAAGATAGAGTCGAGCGGCACTTTCGCCAGCGAGAGTTTCTCGGTAAAGCTGCCAGTTGGCGGGGACTTCTGGAGAGAGAGACTTTTCAGTTTCCACGTAGATCATGGCATCGTCAGCGAGCCAGCTGCCGGCTTCTAACGCTGAGCAGCACGGGGCGGCTAACCCTTGGTGAAACGGTGGGTCAAGAAAGACCAGATCAGCGAGGTGGCTGGATTGGCCAAGGAACGTTAGGGCATCGGCCGAAATCACCCGGCCATTGCTAGCCCCAAGGGTTATGATGTTTTGGCTAATTAATGCGGCTACCTGGGCATCGCGTTCCACAAAGGTAACGCTGGAAGCACCTCGGGAGAGTGATTCAAAGCCGAGTGCCCCTGTTCCGGCAAAAAGATCCAGTACCTGTTTGCCAAATAGGTGTTGGCCGAGCCAGTTAAACAGCGTTTCACGCACGCGGTCAGGGGTGGGTCTTAGCCCCGGGTGATCAAGCACCGGCAGCTGGCGGCGGCGAAAGTCGCCGCCGATAATGCGCAATTTGCCCGATGCCTTGACCTGCCCGCGTTGAGCCGTCGATGAGCGAGATGTAGAGGAGCGAGAAGAGCGTTGTCGTTTCATAACGCGGATTGTAGCGGGCTACTTATCCAAAGTCTTGGTCTGCGATGGTAGGATAATCGCAATGTTCACCTATTTAGTCGGATGACACCTATGTTCGGTTTTTTCAAACGTAAGAAAAAGCACGACTCCCAGAAGGAGCAGCAAGATCAGCAGGCGCTGTCGCAAGAGGAGCATGGCGAAGTAGAGGTTGCCAAAGAGCCAGCGCTAGAGCATGAAACAGAGCAGGCCTCGCCAAATAATGAAGAAGCTGTTGCGCAGGCAACGGAAAGCACGCTACCTGTCGAAGAAGCGTCCGAAAAAGCACTGACAAATGAATCAGTGCTAGCACCTGAGCCAGAGCCAGAGCCAGAACCAGAACCAGAACCAGAGCCAGAGCCAGAGCCAGAGCCAGAGCCAGAGCCAGAACCAGAACCAGAACCAGAACCAGTCACAACACCTGCGCCTAAACCTGCCCTCCAAGAGAAACCAGTGGCAGAGAAAGGTGAAAAGAGAGGCTGGTTCGCACGTATTAAGTCTGGGCTGGGTAAAACCCGTGCCAATTTAACCGATGGTATTGCTGATCTGTTTTTGGGTAAAAAACAGATCGATGATGAACTGTTGGAAGACCTTGAGACCCAGCTGCTTATGGCGGATGTTGGCATTGAAGCCACCAGCGAGATCATTGAGCGTCTTGAAGCACGAGTGTCGCGTAAAGAGCTGAATAACCCAGAAGCGCTTTATCGCGGTTTGCAAGAAGAGTTGGCGTCGATGCTTGCGCCGGTAGCAACGCCTCTAAACTTTGAAAAAGAGAGCGAAGGACCCTTCGTCATACTTGTGGTGGGTGTTAACGGCGTAGGTAAAACGACAACTATCGGCAAGCTGACCCAGCGTTTCCAGCGTGAAGGTAAAAGCGTCATGCTTGCTGCAGGTGATACCTTCCGTGCTGCGGCGGTTGAGCAGCTCAAAGTGTGGGGCGAGCGTAATAGCGTGCCGGTGATTGCACAGCACACTGGCGCCGATAGTGCTTCGGTGATTTATGATGCTGTCGCGGCTGCCAAAGCGCGCGGGGTAGACGTACTGATTGCTGACACAGCAGGGCGGTTGCACAATAAGAGCCATCTGATGGAAGAGTTGAAAAAAGTCCATCGCGTTATGCAAAAGCTGGATAGTACAGCTCCCCATGAAGTGATGCTGGTGCTGGATGCTGGGACGGGGCAGAACGCTATTTCCCAAGCCAGCACATTTAACGACGCCGTGCCGATCAGTGGCATTACATTGACTAAGCTGGATGGCACCGCCAAAGGCGGGATTATTTTCGCATTGGCAAAGCAGCTAAAAACACCGATTCGCTTTATTGGTGTGGGCGAGGGGCTGGATGACCTACGCCCCTTTGAGGCAGATGACTTCGTTAACGCGCTGTTTGATCGGCAAGGGGATGATGGCCGCGCATGATCGCTTTTGAACATGTGGGTAAGCGCTATGGAGGGCGCTTTGAGGCATTGGCGCACCTGAATTTTCGCGTTGCAAGAGGCGAAATGGTGTTCCTGACCGGGCATTCCGGGGCGGGTAAGAGCTCGTTGCTGCGGTTGATTATGCGCCTTGAGAAGCCCAGTCGCGGCCGAGTGGTCGTGGCTGGGCACGATATTGCCCAGCTCCACGCCAGCCAAGTACCGTTTTACCGTCGGCAAATTGGTGTGGTGTTTCAAGACCACCAATTGTTATTTGATCGCAGTGTGTTTCGTAATGTCTCATTACCGTTGGAAATTCAAGGTTTGGAGCCCCGCGAAGCGGCGCGGCGCGTGCGCGCAGCGCTGGATAAAGTTGGGCTTTTACACCGTGAAAAAGCCTTGCCTGTAGAGCTTTCCGGCGGTGAGCAACAGCGGGTAGGTATTGCTCGTGCGGTGGTTAACAAACCAGCGCTATTACTGGCCGATGAGCCTACGGGTAACCTGGATCCGCAGCTTTCTGCCGATATTATGGCACTGTTCGAAGACTTCAATCGTATTGGCACCACGGTAATGATTGCCAGCCACGACTTAGCACTGATTGCTCGGCTACGTCACCGAGTTTTGCGCCTGCGCGATGGCCGCCTTGTGGCGGATGAGGGGGCTGTATGAAGCGTGCTGCCACCCCTCGTCCATCCGGCGCGGCTTTTAATAAGGGCAAACGCCAATCCGCTAAGCCGCCCACGCCCAGTGAGCCATCTGCACGGCGTGGCGCACGTTCCCAGCAAACGCGTTTTCGCAGCCGTTTGCGGGCCTGGGGGCGCCACCACCGAGCCATGGCGCTGGATAGCCTCTATCGTCTTGTGCGCCACCCTGTTGGTAGTTTGCTCACCATGCTGGCCATTGCCATTGCGCTGGTTCTCCCAGCAGCGCTTTGGTTAACGCTGGATAGCGCCAAGCTGCTGGATGCAGAGCTGGACGAGAGTGCGACGCTGACTATTTACTTGGAACTGTCCATCGACGCCCCCCAGGCGGCGCGCATCGAGGAGGCTGTTGTCGCTGATGAGGACGTCGCACAAACACGTTTGATTAGCCCTGAGCAGGGAATGGCAGAGTTCCAGCAGTCGCTGGGGCTGGACGATACGTTGATGGGGCTGGAAGATAATCCGCTCCCCACCAGTATCGTCATTTACCCGCAAAGCGTTGAGCCTACCGCCATGGAGCAGCTTGCACTGCGCCTTGAAACCTTTTCGGGCGTTGATGAAGTACGGGTGGACTTAGCCTGGGTTGAGCGCTTGCGCCATTTGGCGGATTTGGGGCGTCGGGTTGCCCTTGCATTAGGGGTGCTGTTTGGGTTTGGTGTCTTGTTAGTGGTGGGGAATACGATACGCCTTGCGGTTGAGAGTCGGCGTAGGGAAATCGAAGTGGTGATGCTTATTGGCGCGACCCATGCGTTTGTTCGTAGACCCTTTTTGTACAGTGGAGCTTGGTACGGCGTGGGCGGAGGCCTGTTGGCACTGGGACTGTTAGGGCTCGGTAATCACTGGCTGTCGATGCCCGTGGCAGCGCTTGCTGCAAGTTATGGGGCGAACTTCGTATTGCCGCAGTTAGACATGACAGGCTCTACAATTCTGCTATCTTGCAGTACACTACTGGGCTGGCTGGGAGCTTGGTTGGCGGTTACGCGCCATCTCTCTAGTATAAGTCCGCGTTAATTATATGTGTTATGCGGGTATTTGCGGGAATTTCCACCCCGCTAGGTGTCTTATGCAGTGAATGCATCGGTCAATTGAACCTTACGCTTAGGCTAAGGTCTTAGAGTTAATTCAACCACGATAGGTTACAAGGGAGACCACCTGCACATGAGCACTAGTCTTCTACCGGTGGGGCAGCTTTCTCCAGGTCATGATCTGGGCGGCTATATTCGAGCGGTTAACGGCATACCCGTACTAAGCGTTGATGAAGAGCGCGAGCTTGCTTTCCGACTTTATGATGAAAGCGACTTAGAAGCTGCGCGGCGTTTGGTACTTTCGCACTTGCGTTTTGTTGTGCATATTGCTCGCAGTTACTCAGGTTACGGTCTGCCTCAGGCCGATCTAATTCAAGAAGGTAACGTTGGTTTAATGAAAGCCGTCAAGCGCTTCGACCCCAATCAGGGTGTTCGCTTGGTGTCATTTGCCGTGCACTGGATCAAAGCCGAAATTCATGAGTTTGTGCTGCGTAACTGGCGAATTGTCAAAATTGCCACCACGAAAGCTCAGCGCAAGCTGTTTTTTAACCTGCGTAGCGCCAAGAAGCGTTTAGCCTGGCTCAACAACGATGAAGTCAATGCGATTGCAGAAGACCTCAACGTGAAGCCTGAGATAGTGCGCGATATGGAAGGTCGCTTGTCGGCTTACGATGCGGGCTTCGACGCATCACCGAGTGACGACGAAGAGAGCACCTATCAAGCCCCAGCGTATTTTTTAGATGACGCCTCCGCTGATCCGGCAACGCAGCTAGAAGATAGCGACTTTGAAGAAGATTCAACGCGCCGCTTACAGCTAGCCTTGAAAGGGCTGGATGAGCGCTCGCGGGATATCTTGCAGCGTCGCTGGCTGACAGATAACAAAGCTACGCTACATGACTTAGCCGACGCCTATGGTGTTAGTGCTGAGCGTATTCGTCAGCTTGAAAAGAATGCGATGAAAAAGCTGCGCCAGAAGATGGGCGACGCTATCGCCGCCTAATTAGATAGCTGCGCTCAATAAACGCCCCGAAGGCACTGCCTGCGGGGCGTTTTTATTGGGTGACTGATTGCTTGATGTGTCAGAGGCTAACTAAGCCGGTTGCGCGGCTTCTCGAAATAATTGGCTGGAAAGAAGCCCCCATTGGTCCTCCCAGTGTTCTGTCGGCAAACGTTTGAAGTCACTGCGCACGTACTGAGAAATACGTCCCTCGGCCTGTGCGATCAATAGATTGGCTGCTGCTGAAGGCGATATGCTAGTTCGCAGTCCCTCCCGCAGCTCAGCTTCTCGTAGTACTTGTTTTAGCTGGGTTTCCAGGCGCTCGAACAGTTGATGCACCCGTTGGCGCAGTCGAGCCGTTTCACCAGTAAGTACATCGCCTCCCAATACCCTGGCAAGCCCCGGGTTTTTCTCGGCAAAGCCCAGTAACAGGGTGAGGATGGTGCCGCAGCGAGACGTTGCATCAGGGATGTCTTCTAGGATGCGAGTGATGCGCGCAAAGATGCTTTCTTCGATAAAGTCGATCAGGCTCTCAAACATGCGCGCTTTGCTTGGGAAATGGCGGTACAGCGCCGCTTCTGAAACGCCCACTTGGCGGGCAAGCGCCGCAGTTGTAATGCGCTTGCCGCTATCCTCTTCCAGCATAATGGCCAAGGCTTGCAAGATCTGCTCGCGGCGGCGAGGTTTTTGTTCGTCACTCATGACGTTAGTCCTCCGTCGCGATCAACTAGCGTCAGTAATTAGGGTGCCTACCCCGGCATTGGTAAAGATTTCCAGCAGTACGGCATGAGGTACGCGGCCATCGATAATATGGGCGCTGTTGACGCCGCCTTTTACTGCATCCAGCGCGCAGCGTATTTTTGGCAACATACCACCATAAATCGTGCCATCGGCAATCAAGGCGTCTACTTGAGCTGTGCTTAGCCCAGTTAGCACCTCTCCTTCGCTGTTCATCAGGCCAGCAACATTGGTTAGCAGCATTAGCTTTTCGGCATTCAGTGCCTCGGCAAGTTTGCCTGCTACTAAGTCAGCGTTGATGTTGTAGCTGTTTCCCTTGTCGTCAACGCCGATGGGGGCAATTACTGGGATGAAGTCTCTGGCCGCCAGCATCTCGATGAGGTCGGTGGAGATGGATTCTACTTCGCCGACGTGGCCAATATCGATGATTTCTGGCACGGTCATCTCAGGGCTTTGATGCTCTACTTTCAACTGGCGGGCGCGAATTTGTGCGCCATCTTTACCGGTCAAGCCAATGGCCTTGCCGCCGCTTTGATTGATTAGGTTAACAATGCTTTTGTTGACCAGTCCTCCCAAGACCATCTCCACAACGTCCATGGTTTGGGAGTCGGTAACTCGCATGCCGTTCACAAAGCGCGATTCGATATTCAGTTTTTCCAGCAGGCTGCCAATTTGTGGCCCACCCCCATGGACGACGACTGGGTTAATGCCGACCTCTTTCATTAGCACGATGTTACGCGCGAATGAATCGATCAGGGTGTCTTCGGTCATGGCGTTGCCGCCATATTTAACAACAACCGTTTTACCTGAAAACTGCTGGATATAGGGGAGGGCTTCTGACAGTACCTCCACAACGACCTGGGGGTCGCGGCTAGTTGAACTCATGACGTTGTCCCTTTTGCTTTTTTCCGTCGCTACTGACGCTTATCGCGACTGCTATTACAGCGCGAGCATTGGCTTTTCCATGCGGCGTGTTATCTGTCGTTTTTATTTGCCGTTTTAATTATGTCGCACGTTCTGTTGGCGTGGTTTCTCTGTTACTCACCCAGTTGAGGTTTCGGGGATAGTAAGTGCTGGCGCAACCTTCGATAGCGCGCTGGCGAAAAGCTCTTTTATACGGGCAAGCGATGCAGCATTGCTACCCTCAAATCGTAGCACTAGTGCAGGTGTGGTGTTCGAGGCTCGGCAAAGTCCCCAGCCATCGGTATAGTCCACCCGAATACCGTCAATGGTGGTCTTGATACCTTCGCCGAAGTCGCCCTCTCTGGCAAGCTTCTTGATCAGCGCAAATTTTTCTTCATCAGCCACCGGAATATTAATTTCCGGGGTGCCAATATCTTGCGGAAATTGGTCAAACAGTTCATCGGCGCTGCCGGGGTGATGGGCTAGAATTTCAAGCAAGCGGGCTGCGGCGTAGAGGCCGTCGTCAAAGCCATACCAGCGCTCTTTAAAGAAAATATGCCCGCTCATTTCACCGCCTAGCTCAGCGCCGGTTTCCCGCATGCGCGCTTTGATTAGCGAATGCCCAGTGCGCCACATTTCAGGTTCGCCGCCAGCCTCGCTAATAACCCGAGCCAGGTTGCCGGTGCACTTGATGTCGAAGATCACCTTGGCGCCTGGGGTGCGTGACAGCATATCTGCCGCGAATACCATCAATAGATGGTCAGGGTAGATCATGCGGCCACGTGGCGTGACAACCCCTAAGCGGTCGCCGTCGCCGTCAAAGGCCAAGCCAATATCGGCACCCGTTTCATTAACGCTGTTGATTAAATCGCGCAGGTTTTCAGGTTTGCCTGGATCGGGGTGGTGGTTCGGGAAGTTGCCGTCAATTTCGGCAAATAGTGGGGTCGTTTTTACCCCCAGGCGCTCGATAAGCAGCGGGCCAAGCTCTCCGGCGACCCCGTTGCCACAGTCCACCACGGCGCGCAGTGGGCGCTCAATCTGGATGTCACTAATAATTCTTTCAAGGTATGCCGTGCGCAGGTCGTGCTGGTGAACACTGCCTTCGCCGCTGGTTAGGTCGTTTGCTTGGATGCGCTCATAGAGCGCAGTAATCGCATCGCCAGAAAGCGTTTCGCCCGCTAAGACAATTTTGAAGCCGTTATAGTCAGGCGGGTTGTGGCTGCCGGTTAGCATTACCCCCGAGCAGCTTTCAGGCAGTGTGTGAGTGGCGAAGTAAAGCACGGGTGTGGGTACCATGCCGATATCAATAACGTCTCGTCCTGAGGCTGTTAGGCCGCGAATCAGTGCTGCTTGCAGACGCGGCCCAGAAAGTCGCCCGTCACGTGCAACCACCACCGTTTGCTCGCCCCGCGCGGCGGCTTCAGAGCCAACGGCGCGACCAATGAGCTCGGTGGTGGCTTCGCTCAGCGTATCGCCCACAATGCCGCGAATGTCGTAAGCACGAAATATCGACGCAGGTACGTTCATGGTCGCTCCTAGGTATACGATAAAACAGCGCTTGGCTTATTGGCTGCCTGTGCTGCCAAAACCACCGCTGCCGCGAGTGGAGTCTTCAAAGGTATCAACAATGGTAAGTTCCGCTTGCACGACAGGGACAACGACATACTGAGCGAGACGCTCAAAGGGCGATAACGTAAAGCTGCTTTGGCCACGGTTCCACACGGATACCATCAGTTCGCCCTGGTAATCAGAGTCGATGAGCCCGACGAGATTGCCCAGCACGATACCGTGCTTATGACCTAGCCCGGAGCGCGGCAAGATCATGCCTGCTAAGCCAGGATCTTCTATGTAAATGGCAAGGCCTGTTCGCACGAGCTGACAGTCACCAGGAGCAAGCACCAGTGGTTCATCCAGCAGTGCTCGCAAATCCATGCCCGCTGAGCCTGACGTTGCGTAAGAGGGGAGGTAGTCGTGCAAGCGTTCATCCAATACTTTGCACTGCAGGCGTGGGCGAGAACCACTCATGATAATGCTCCAGGGGATTGGGAGGGTGATTGAGAAGGTAATTGAGAAGGTAGTAGTGATAGTGCATGACGAATAATCAGCGCCGCTAGCTGCGTTTTGGCCTGGGGAGGGGCTTCCAGTTGATCGGTTCCCGCCATTGAGCGCCAAAGCAGCACGGCAGCATTGTTATCGCTGCCAAAACCAAGTCCCTGCTGGGAGACGTCGTTGGCAACGATCATATCTAGGCCTTTGCGGGCCAGTTTGTCTTCGGCGTAGCGTGCCACATCCTGGGTTTCGGCGGCGAAGCCCACTACGAAAGGGCGTTGCGTGGCAGGCAGCGCGGAAACATCGGCAATGATGTCAGGATTCTTGACCAGCGTTAGCGTTAGCGTATCGCTGTCATCGGTTTTTTTGATTTTATGCTCGGCAGCGCTGGCGGCGCGGTAGTCGGCTACTGCAGCACAGCCAATAAATAGGGCAGCATGAGGCGCTAGTGTTAATGCTTCGTGGTGCATCTGTGCGGCGGTTTCCACATCAATCCGCTCAACGCCGTTAGGGGTGGGTAAATTCACTGGGCCGCTTATCAGCGTTACCCGTGCCCCCTGGTTTGCTGCTTCCGCGGCTAGCGCGTAACCCATCTTCCCTGAGCTGTGATTGGATAGGTAGCGCACGGGGTCCAGTGCCTCGCGGGTGGGGCCGGCGGTAATAACTATATGAGGAGCGTTGCTAGGGGCTTGGCTGGTGGGCACTGCAGCGCAAGGCGCAAAATGCCGGGCTAAGGCGCTGAAAATATCGTCTGGCTCGCTCATTCTCCCTGGGCCTACATCGCCGCAAGCTTGATCCCCAGCAGCTGGGCCAATCAGCTGCCAGCCATCGCTGGCTAACTGAGTGACGTTGCGCTGGGTCGCTGGGTGTCGCCACATGGCCTGGTTCATCGCCGGCGCGATCAACTTGGGGGCTTCAGAGGCTAGGCACAGGGTGGTCAGCAGATCGTCAGCCATGCCATGTACCAATCGTGCGATCAGGTCGGCTGTTGCTGGGGCTATCAGTACAGCATCCGCCCACCGAGCTAGCTCAATATGGCCCATGCCTGCCTCCGCTTCAGGGTCAAGCAGCGAGGTGCGTACCGGCTCTCCAGAAAGCGCCTGAAGCGTTAACGGCGTGATAAACGCTTGAGCGCCTTCGGTCATGACCACCCGAACCTCGCAGCCCGCTTGCTTCAGTAACCGAACAATCAGCGCGCTTTTATAGGCCGCAATACCGGCGCTGACGCCAAGGAGCAGGCGCTTACCGGCAAGCGGCGTTAACGGAGATGGCGATAATAAGGCCATGATGGGCAGTCCCATGTAGCGTTTGTTAAAGGTGAGTACCATACCATTTGGCTGGTTATTTTGGCATGCTCAGACAACAGTTGGAAAAGCCTGGTAGGGTGCGCAATAGCAAACGCGGACGGTGCTATCAGAGGTGTGCAGGGAGGCGGCGATGGGGATTAATCACTGGCCTGAAGGTGAGCGGCCACGAGAGAAACTATTACACATGGGTGTGCAGGCGCTTTCTGATGCGGAGCTCCTAGCTATTTTTCTACGGGTAGGAGTGAAAGGGCGCTCTGCGGTAGATTTGGCGCGAGACCTGCTGACCAGCTTTGGTGGTTTAAGGCAGCTCTTGGAAGCAGATCAAGATCAGTTTTGTGCTGCCAAAGGGCTTGGTAGCGCGAAGTTTGCACAGCTTCAGGCCACCCTTGAACTCTCCAGGCGCCATATGGCGAGCCAGCTTGCCCGCGGGGATGCGCTGACATCGCCGGCATTGGTACGTCATTACTTAAGCTCTCAGCTGCGTCATTTAGGCCATGAAGAGTTTGCCGTGCTTTTTTTAGATACGCAGCACCGAATTATTCGCTATGAATCCCTATTTCGCGGTACCCTAGATAGTGCATCCGTTTACCCCCGCGAAGTTGCCAAGCGTGCGCTCGAATTGCACGCTGGCGCTGTCATCCTGGCTCACAATCACCCATCGGGTGTTGCTGAGCCAAGCGATGCCGATCGACGTATTACCGAGCGCCTAAAAGATGCCCTCGCACTCTTCGATGTGCGGGTACTTGATCATTTTGTGGTGGGGGACGGTAACGTGGTTTCGTTTGCCGAGCGCGGCTGGCTATAAGCATTTAAAGAAAGCGGTATGGCATCACGTCATCGTCGTTTGTCTAAGTTAATTGGTCAAAAAACGCCTTTTTTGGCCTTTTTGGGTGGTTTTGCTTGCTGATAGCTGGGTGCTCTGGTATAAAGTGCCACCTTTAAACTTGGGTTGAATAACGGATTTGGGTACAGCTTGGCGATTAACTGCGTCGACTCCCTCCCTGCTCCGGTTTGCCCGACAGTTTTGAACAACTCGCCAAGCGGTTGGAGGCTCTCATGTCCAAAGTATGTCAGGTTACCGGCAAGCGTCCGGTAACTGGTAATAACGTTTCTCACTCCCAGCGTAAGACACGTCGTCGTTTCTTGCCGAACCTTCATTCCCATCGTTTTTGGGTTGAATCTGAAAACCGCTTCGTCAAGCTGCGCGTTTCCTCTAAGGGTATGCGTATCATCGACAAGAAAGGTATCGACACGGTTCTGGCTGATATCCGTAAGCGCGGCGACGCCATCTAAGACTGTATTTTGGGAGAGTTAAACCATGCGCGATAAGATCAAGTTGGTGTCAAGTGCCGGTACGGGTCACTTCTACACCACCGATAAGAACAAGCGGAATACACCGGATAAGTTCGAATTCAAGAAATACGACCCGGTTGTCCGTAAGCACGTTATCTACAAGGAAGCCAAGATCAAGTAATTGCGATTACAATGATCGGCTTTCATGGCAGGTGCATGCCTGCTGAAAAACCCGGCCCTCAGCCGGGTTTTTGCATGCCTGATAGTTTTTGCATACCAGATAGTGAGTGCTGCCCATGCGATAGCATCCTGGGGTAGCAATGTAACTGTCGAGTGTCTGTCACTGTGCTGTCATCATAGGCTCTCATGATGCCCGAATTGCCTGAAGTTGAAACGACGCGGCGTGGCATTGCGCCCTATTTAGAAGGGCAGGAAATTACCGAGGTGCTTGTGCGTCAACCTCGGTTACGTGTGCCGGTGCCCGATGATTTAGCCGAGCGACTGGTTGGTGCTAGGGTAGGTGAATTAAAGCGCCGCGCTAAGTATCTGCAGATTCCCGTGGCGACGCCTGATGGTGAGGTCACACTGTTGTGGCACTTGGGGATGTCAGGCAGCCTACGCATTGCCAGGGTCGGTGATTTGCCTAAAAAGCATGACCATGTTGATGTTGTCATGTCCAGCGGCCACATATTGCGATACCACGACCCGCGGCGTTTTGGTTTTGTTGACTGGCAGCAGGGCGATGGCAGTCAGGACTCTCGCCTTGTGCATCTTGGCCCTGAGCCACTGGATAAGGCGTTTAACGGCCGCTGGCTATATAACGCATCGAGAAATAAGCGTGTCGCGGTAAAGCCGTTTTTGATGGATAACCGCGTGGTCGTGGGTGCGGGCAATATTTATGCTGCCGAAGCGCTGTTCATGGCGGGTATTGATCCTCGGCGTGCGGCAGGGCGTATTTCTTTGGCTCGTTACCAGCAGTTGGCCGTTGCGGTTAAAGAAGTGCTGGCCGCTGCGATTACCCAGGGCGGCACCACACTACGAGATTTTGTCAGTGGCCAGGGTGAGCCAGGTTACTTTGCCCAGCAGCTGAATGTATACGGTCGCCATGGGCAGCCCTGCCTGCGCTGTGGCGTTGAACTACGTCGTATTACGCTTGGTCAACGAGCCAGCGTTTTCTGTCCTGGTTGTCAGCGTTAGCGGCCGCGCTCGCTACGCACTGTTTTGCTTATGCTTGCAGCGCCTATGTGCTTTGTAAGATTGCTCTTTTGGAGATTGTTGTGACTCAACGCCTGCGCCTGAATAAACATGCTGATCGTCGCCTGAAAGCGGGTCATCTGTGGATCTACTCTAATGAAGTCGATATCAAAGAGACGCCGCTGAAAAATTTCGCGGCGGGTGAGTCTGCACTTGTCGAAGCATCTAACGGCAAAATCCTTGGGGTGGCCTACATCAACCCTCATTCATTGATTTGTGGGCGTGTGATGTCGCGTGACCCAGAAATGCGCCTGGACCGTTCGCTGTTCGTACACCGCTTTAATCAGGCGCTGGCGCTGCGTCAGCGCCTGTTTGATAAGCCGTTCTATCGTTTGATCCACGGCGAAGGCGACCTGTTGCCTGGGTTGGTGATCGATCGTTTTGGCGATGTGCTGGTGGTGCAGTTGAACACAGCAGGTATGCAGGCCCTGGCGGATGAGATTATTGATGCGCTGGAAAAGGTCGTAAAGCCCAGCGCAATAGTGTTCCGTAATGATACGGGTGGCCGTCGCCAGGAAGGGCTGGAGGCTCACGTTGAAGTGGTCAAAGGCACGCTTCCCGATGAGGTCTTGCTAGAAGAGAATGGCGCCCAATTTGTGGTGCCGGTGCTCAACGGCCAGAAAACGGGTTGGTTCTTTGATCACCGCGTTAATCGCGAGTGGCTGAATAAGCAGGTGGCTGGAAAGCGAGTGCTGGACGTATTCAGCTATGTGGGTGGTTGGGGTGTTCAAGCTGCTGTTAATGGTGCTTCTGAGGTGCTATGTGTTGATGCCTCTGGCCCAGCGCTGGCGCAGGTGGCTCGCAACGCCGAGCTAAACGGCGTGCAGGAGAGAGTCGCGGTGAGTGAAGGCGATGCCTTTGAAGCCTTGGCGGCGCTGAAAGCCGACGGCGAACAGTTTGATGTGGTTGTCCTGGATCCGCCCGCGTTTATTAAAAAGCGTAAAGATATTCCCAACGGTGAGCGCGCTTATGCCCGTTTGAACAGAGAGGCGATGCGTCTGCTGGGCCGCGATGGCTTGTTGCTATCGGCCTCGTGCTCCATGCACCTCGCGCCTGAACGCTTGGTTGATGTGGTGCGTGGCGCTGTTCGCCACCAAGACCGTCACGGTCAGGTGATTTTCCAGGGCCATCAGGGGCCCGATCACCCGGTTCACCCGGCAATTCCTGAAACCTCATACCTAAAAGCGCTGGGTGTTCGAGTTTTCCGCGACTAATCCCGCGATTAAATCAAGCGTGTTGTCGGATGCGTGGTTAATAGACAAGGAGCAGTGGCATGGAGTGGGTGTTACCGGATCCCTTTGTGATTGATATCCAGGTGACCCAAGAGGCGATTGACGCTTACCAGCATGTCAATAACAGCGAGTATTTGCGCTGGGCTGAGCAGATCAGTTGGGTCCACTCTGAAGCCCTGGGGTTATCTCTCGAACGTTACCGTGAGCTTGATCGGGCTATGGTGGTTCAGCGCCATGAGCTGGACTACCTGGCGCCCGCCTTTATCGATGATAAGTTGCAACTGGCGACTTGGATTGTTGCCTGCGATGGTCGTTTTAGTTTGGCTCGCCGATTTCAGCTGAAGCGCGTGAGCGATGGCAGAACGTTGCTCAATGCCCGTACTCGATTTGCCTGCGTGGCGCTTACCAGCGGGCGCCCTAAGCGCCTGCCCGATGAGTACCAGCGCATTTACGGGGCAGCCGTGGTGGCTGAGTAGCTAATGATGAAATAAGGTCGATTTTTTCGCTGTTTTTTCTCAGTCGCTAGATTTTTCTCTAAAAAACGCCTTAGCTGGCGTTTTTTTTGTTTTTCTTGCTTGGGGTGGTGGTTGGCGTTGGCTGTGCTGTAATTTGTTTAAGAGTGCTTATTTACGGTTTACCGCTTACCACTGACGATTTAGCACTAAGAATCAATAGAGAAGGAAAACGCTAATGAAAATCGCCGTCCCAAAAGAGATCAAAAACCATGAGTATCGGGTGGCACTCACTCCGACAGGTGCACGGGAGCTAGTAGGGCGTGGCCACTCGGTAAGCGTGCAGGCAACTGCAGGAGAAGGAGCCGGGTTTAGCGACAGCGACTACGAAGTCGCAGGCGCCCAGGTGGAAGCTAATGTAGACGCGTTGTGGAAAAGCGCCGAACTGATTCTCAAAGTAAAAGAACCTCAAGCCGAAGAAGTGGCTCGTCTAACCGCCAACCAAACGCTGTTTACCTATTTGCACTTGGCCGCTGAGGAAAAATTAACTCAAGGGCTGATGGCCAGCGGTGCTACCTGCATTGCCTATGAAACCATTACCGATGCAAAAGGTGGCTTACCACTGCTTGCGCCGATGAGTACGGTCGCTGGACGCATGGCGGTTCAGGCAGGCGCACATAGCCTGGAGAAAGCCCAAGGCGGCTCTGGGGTGTTGCTGCCAGGCGTGCCGGGTGTCGCGCCTGGCAAGGTGACCGTGATTGGCGGTGGTGTGGTCGGTGAAAACGCAGCCCGTATGGCGCTAGGGTTGGGAGCCGAGGTGACGATTCTGGATAAGTCGATTGCCCGGTTAGAGGTGCTGGATGATCGTTATCAGGGACGTATCAAAACGGTCTACTCGACGGCGGATGCCCTTGATCAAGCTGCTAAAGAGTCCGATATGATCGTTGGGGCGATACTCATTCCCGGGGCCGCTGCGCCTAAGCTGATTACCCGTGCCATGTTGGCTGATATGAAACCCGGCAGTGTATTGGTGGATGTTGCCATTGACCAGGGGGGCTGTTTTGAAACCAGCAAGCCCACCACGCATGCCGAGCCGACCTACATTGTCGATGGCATCGTGCATTACTGCGTGGCCAATATGCCTGGCGCGGTGGCGCGTACTTCTACCTTAGGCCTTACCAATGCCACGTTGCCGTTTGTGCTGGCGTTAGCGGATAAAGGCTGGCAGCAGGCGCTTAAAGACGACCCGCACTTCCTGCCGGGGCTCAACGTCCATAATGGACAAGTGACTTACCAAGCTGTCGCCGACGCCTTTGGGCTTGAGAGCGTCGACCCAGCAAGCATTGTGTCTTTATAAGCGACGTTGCCATAAGAGGTACGTCAATTAGTAGTGGGGCGGTACTTCGTCTTCAGGATGGGTATCGCCTTGGGAATCCCCCGCTTGGAGTGCCTGATACTGCTCGCGCAAGCGGTCGCGCATCAGTGTACTCAGCTGCTCCAGCTTTTCTAGTCGGCGCTCTTGCTGGGCAACTGCTTGGTCTAGGGTGTCTAGCCAGTGCTCCTGGTAGGCCAATCGACTCTCTAAGGATTCAAGAAGTTGAGTTAGCTCAGCAGGCGATAATTCGTTTGTCATGATAATATCGTCACCTTATGCAGCATGTACTATGTAGTATGCTCGGTAATATTAGGAATGGGCCTAGTTGGCCGAGTATTGTCCTTCGTCTGTTACCCATACAACAAGAGAGCTTTTATCATCTATGAATCCAAAAGTTGTTTTTCGCTGTTTCTTCATCAGTGTTTTACTTGCCGCCCCCACGCCGCTTCTTTTGGCGGGGATTGTTCATTTAACGAATGCACCGCTTGCAGAGCAGTGGTTGGCTGAGCTTGCCATTAGCGGGGTTAGTGGTGTGTATATAGCCGCTGCCTTGGGGTGTTTTATCGCGTTGTTTATCGGCACCTTAGCGGCTGCTGCTTTGGCACCGCCCATGGTAGTAAAGGCCGATGTTGCCCGAGCTAAGCCCGTTGCACGTCAGCCTCAAGCCGCGCCTGATATGGAAGATGATGAAGAGGAAGATATCATCGACCCCAATGATGGGCGTGAAGAGGGTGAAGTGAAGTGGTTTAATACCAATAAAGGTTACGGCTTTATTACCCGAGATAATGGCGAGGATGTGTTTGTTCACTTTCGCGCGATCCGGGGACGAGGCCCACGTATGCTTGCTGAGGGTCAGATTGTCCGTTATCACGTGATTAAAAACGACCGTGGCTTGCAGGCAGATGACGTCAGTATTATTGAGTAGCTTTTATTAAGTCACTTTTACTGAATAGCGCTGGCATCGTTAACTGCCCCAAACACAAGACCCCGCTAAGCGGGGTCTTGTGCGTTTAACGGCCTGAGTCAGGCCACTCGATAGCTTTTTCCTGGCCGCCTGGCAATACCTGCCAGAAACGGTCAGGGTCATCGCCTGGGTGCCAGCCGCCCAGCGAGCAGCGCACCTCGGTCTGCAGTGCCTCGGCAGCGTACTGTGCGCACTCCTGGTCGGTATGCCATGGGGTGTGGTAGCTATCGAACCACAGGCTGGCAAAGCCATCGGCGGCGTTATCCACGAGCAGTACCGGCACCGCTTCGCCCTGGTAGTGACCGCGTGTCTTCCATTTGTTTTTGCCCGTAGGGCTCAGTGGCGGTGCATTTAGTGCTTCACGTAGCCATGCGTTAACGTCGTCAATCGCTACGCGTGCCAGGTAAACTTCGATATCTGGAAACCGCTCCATCATGCGCTTACCTCGTCATCCGTTAACAGGGCTTGAAGCGTGGCTTCATAGATGCGGCTGAGCTCATCAAGGTCGCTGGCGCGCACGCGCTCATTTACTTTATGAATGGTGTCGTTGAGAGGGCCAAGTTCTACGACCTGGGCACCAAGCGTCGCAATAAACCGGCCATCCGAGGTGCCACCACTGGTCGAAAGCGCAGGGCGTTCGCCGGTAATGGCTTCTACGCCGCGAATGGCGGCATCGACTAACTCGCCCTCTGCGGTTAGAAATGGCTCGCCGTTGAGCGTCCAGTCGATGTGGTACTCCAGGCCATGCTTATCCAAAATCGATTCGGTGCGGCTTTTTAGCGTTTCGTGGGTCACTTCAGTGGAGTAGCGGAAGTTAAAGACGACTTCCACTTCACCTGGAATCACGTTAGTAGCGCCTGTGCCCGCGCGAAAGTTAGATACCTGGAAGCTGGTGGCAGGGAAAAAGTCATTTCCTGCATCCCAGTGTTCGTTAACCAGCGCATCTATGGCGGGCATCGCTTGGTGAATAGGGTTGCGCGCAAGATGCGGATAAGCCACGTGACCTTGCACCCCTTTAACATGCAGCACGCCGCCAAGTGACCCGCGACGGCCATTTTTAATCATATCGCCCAGTCGAGAGGTCGAAGAGGGCTCACCAACAATGCAGTAATCCAAACGCTCGTTACGCTCGCGTAAATACTCAACCACGGCGCGGGTGCCGTCAACGGCAGGGCCTTCCTCATCGGACGTGATTAAAAACGCAATGCGGCCATCGTGTTCTGGGTTGGCGGTGACAAAGCGTTCAACGGCGGTGAGCATTGCTGCTAGGCTGCCCTTCATGTCTGCCGCGCCACGTCCACAGAGCATGCCGTGGTCATCAATACATGGCTCGAACGGCGGAAATTCCCAGTTCGTATGAGGCCCACTGGGCACGACGTCAGTGTGGCCAGCGAAGGCTAATACGGGACCATGATGGCCTCTTATTGCCCAGAAATTTTTAACATCGCCAAACGGTAGTTGCTCGATATGAAAACCGAGCGCCGATAAGCGCTCGATCATAAGGTCCTGGCAGCCTTCGTCATCCGGCGTTACCGACGCTCGGCTAAGCAGTTCGAACGCGAGCTGCAACGTGGGCGACAGTGTTTCAGGCTCAGTTATGGGCATGCAGTGCCTCGTTCAGCGCAATAGCGCTTTTATTGGTCAGGCACTCAATACGGCCGTTTTGCGAATTGCGGCGCAGTAATAAGTCATCCTGGCCTGCTAACTCGCGTGCTGCCACGGTATTAACTTCCTGATTCTGGTCGTCGAGCAGGGTAACTTTCGAGCCCGCGGTAATATACAAGCCCGCTTCTACGGTGCAGCGGTCACCTAATGGAATGCCGATGCCAGCATTGGCACCAATCAGGCAGCCTTCGCCTACCTTGATAATGATATTGCCGCCGCCAGAGAGTGTGCCCATGGTGGAACAGCCACCACCTAGATCTGAGCCTTTGCCGACCATGACGCCTGCGGAAATACGCCCTTCAATCATGCCTGGACCTTCCGTGCCTGCGTTGAAGTTGACGAAGCCTTCGTGCATTACGGTGGTGCCTTCTCCCAGGTAGGCACCCAAACGCACGCGAGCGGTATCGCCGATGCGGATGCCGGTGGGGACCACGTAATCGGTCATTTTGGGGAATTTATCGACGCAGTCAACGGATAGCGCGCGGCCAGCTAAGCGAGCTTTTAGGCGACGGGCAGGCAGTTCTTCGATATCAATCGCGCCCTCATTGGTCCAGGCGATATTGCGCAGCAGGCCAAACATGCCTGTTAGATCCAGCCCGTGAGGCTTGACTAAGCGGTGGGAGAGCAGGTGCAGCTTTAAGTAAACTTCAGGAGCGGTTTGCGGTGCTTGATCGCTTTCTAAGAACATGGCGACCAACGGGCGCTGGCTAGCGGCAAATGACTCAGCGAGCGCAGCCTGCTCAGAGTGGCCTGCGGCTTCCAGTGCTTTTGCTAAGCGTGTGCAGTCTTCGGGCAGGAAGCTGACCGGCGCATTGCCTGCTGGGGCGTCTAACGCCTCTTTAGCGGCAGCGACTAAGCTGTCTGCGGGATTGAGCAGCGGGGCGGGGTAGTAGATTTCCAGCCAGTCGCCCTGGGTGTTTTGAGTGCCGATTCCAAGCGCGAAGCTCAGCATAACGCGTCTTCCTTTAAAGTTTGTGATTCACAATCAGTTATTAGGGCTCAGTGGTATGTTAGCCACTGAGTGAGTCGTAATCGCCGTCGCGGTAGCCCACTAAAATAGTGTCGTCATCAACCTCTAGCAGCGGCCTTTTGAGCAGCGTAGGCTGTTCAAGCAATAGCCTGCGGGCAGACGTCGCATCCAAGCTGTCTTTTTCTTCCTGTGGTAAGTCACGCCATGTTTTGCTGCGCTTATTAAGCGCATCTAACAGCGGCACCCGTTCAAGAATGTGTTCAAGCAGGCCGGCTGACAGGCCATCCTTACGCAGGTCATGGGTCTTAAAGGGGATGCCTTTCTCTTCAAGCGCTTTGCGTGCCTTGCGGCAGGTATCGCATGTGTTGATGATATAGAGTGTCAGCATACAACCTCCTTGAATAAATCGTGTGCGCAGTGTTTAGCCGCGCTCAACCAGTTGGCGAAGTCGCTCCGCTGCTTCAAGTGTAGGCGCAAGCTCCGCCACTAATGCTAAGCGCACTCGACCCGAGCCGGGATTATGGCCATTTTGCCCTGGGCGGCCCATGAGGCTGCCAGGTAAGACGCTAACGTGTTGCTCGCTAAATAGCCGTTGGGTAAAGGCGATATCATCACCGCCTGGCACCGCTGGCCACAGGTAAAAGCTTGCTTCTGGCGTGGGGAAGCTCATTACCGGAGCCAGAACGTTGGTCACTGCGCTAAATTTTTCGCGGTAAGCATCTCGGTTGGCGCGAACGTGGGCTTCATCCTGCCAAGCGGCGATAGACGCGTGCTGAAGCGGCAGCGACATTGCGCAACCGTGATAGGTGCGGTAGCGCTTAAACGGCGTGAGAAGATCTGCGTCACCCGCCACAAAGCCGGAGCGTAGCCCTGGCAAGTTTGAGCGCTTAGATAGCGAATGAAACACCACGCAGCGCCGGTAATCATCACGGCCAAGCTCCGCGCACGCTTGTAGTAGGCTGGGCGGTGGTGTGTTTTCATTCAGGTATAGCTCTGAGTAACACTCATCGGAGGCGATAATAAAGTCGTGCTCATCGGCCAGCGCGATCAGTTGCTTGAATTCTGCAAGTGGTGTGACGGCACCCGTTGGGTTGCCCGGAGAGCAAATAAATACGATTTGTACATCGCGCCAAGTCGCTGCGCTTACTGCCGAAAAATCAGGACGGAAGTCGTTGTCAGCTGTGCAGTCTAAGTAAAGCGGCTCGCCTCCTGCCAGTAAGGTAGCTCCTTCATAAATCTGATAGAAGGGGTTGGGTACGGCGACCTTGGCTGGGCGATGTCGATCCAGTGCTGCTTGCACAAACGCAAAAATCGCTTCTCGGGTGCCGTTAACCGGCAGTACTTGGCGTTCCGCATCTAATCCAGAAAGGGCAAAGCGTTGCGTTGCCCAGCGGGCAATCGTTTCGCGTAGGGCGGGCAAGCCATTGGTGGCTGGGTAGCGGGCCATCTCTAATTGATGGGCTACCAATGCTTCCAATGCTCCCGCGTAAGGGGCATGTTGAGGCTCCCCAATGGTCAGAGGAATATGTTCAAGCCCCGCCGGTGGCACAAGCGCCGCCTTTAGTGCGGCTAGCTTTTCAAACGGATAGGGGTGCAGGGCGTTCAGATCGGGATTCATGGCGTGTCCGTTGATTGCCTAAAGGCGGTGCTGAATGTCCGTAAAACGGCAAGCTAGGCCGCCGATTATAGGCAAGCCCTGGTGCTACCTCAAACTTAACCACCAGGGCTTGGTTTATTTAAATGCTTACACGCCGAGCACTTCGATAAGTCGTTCGCGAAGCTGCTGCTGCCGAGCTAAGTCGGTAAGCGGCTCACCTGACTTGGTGGTGATAAAGAAAACATCTTCAACCCGCTCACCTAAGGTGGCAATTTTTGCCGCCGAGAGGGCGATGTCCTGTTCCATAAAAATGCGACCTACACGAGCCAGTAAACCAGGGCGATCCGGAGCGGTCAGCTCTAACAGGGTGCGTTCGTTAGCAGGATCCTGCTCAATCACTACCTCGGTGGGTACTTTGAAGTGCTTCAGTTGTCGTGGCGTATGACGAGTAACGATATCGGGATAGTCGTCTGGATCGTCCAGTTCTTCAACGAGGTGACGGCGCATCTCTTCAATGTGCTCGGGGTCACGGATAGGTTGGCCGTAATGATCCAGCACAATAAAGGTATTTAGCGTCCAGTTGTTGTGAGAGGTCGCGATACGGGCATCGTGGATGGATAGGCCAAGTTGCTCCATGGCGGCGGCGGTGGCAGCAAATAGATCATCCACCGAGCGGGTGTGAATAAACACCTTGGTGCCGCCTTCTGCCATATCGGCGGTGGGGGCGCTAATTAAGACCAGAGGTAAGGCAGATGGTTGGTGGGCGAGAATGCCTTGGGTCTGCCAGACAATTTCGCTTGGAGCGTACTGCAGAAAGTAGTCTTCGCCGAGGGACTCCCATAGCGGATCAATCTGCGTGCTGTCTACACCAACGGTTTGCAGTAACGAACGAGCTTCAGTGCGTGTTTCACGCACCCAGTCATCTCGGTCGGGCGGGTTTTTTAACCCCCGTCGAAGGGCACGCTTGGTTTCGGCATGGAGCTGGCGCAATAGCGATGCTCGCCAGCCATTCCAGAGTGTTGGATTGGTGGCGTTGATGTCAGCGACGGTGAGCACGTAGAGGTAGTCTAAGCGAGTTTCGTCGCGCACTGTCAGGGCGAAGTCGCGAATCACGTCAGGATCGCTAATGTCACGCTTTTGAGCGGTCATCGACATCAGTAGATGATGCTCCACTAACCAGCGCACTAAGTTGGTATCGTGCTGGGAGACGTGGTGGCGTTGACAGAACTGTTCTACGTCGCGAGCACCAATCTCTGAATGGTCACCACCCCGGCCTTTGCCAACGTCGTGAAATAGGCCTGCAATCCAGAGTAAATCTAGTTTGGGTAACTGGTGGATAAGCGTTGCCGCGACGGGGAAGTCATCTTTGGCATCCGGCTTACGAAAGCCATGTAAAAACTTCAGCAAACGCAGGGTGTGGGCATCAACCGTGTATATATGAAACAGGTCGTGCTGCATTAGCCCCACCGCACGGCCAAATTCAGGCAGGTATTTGCCTAAAATGCCGTAGCGATTCATGCGCCGTAGCTGGCGAGGAACATTGCCTGGTGCCCGCAAAATGGACATGAACAGCCGCTGATGGCGTGGGTCTTCTCGATAATGGTCGTCAATTTGATGGCGATGGTCACGAATCAAGCGAATCGTGTCCGCACGTACGCCCTCTATTTCCGGGTGTTTGGCCATTAGCAGGAACAGTTCCAGCATGGCCGCAGGGCGCTCACGAAAGAGGCTGCGTGAGCGCACTTGGATATAGCCGCCCTTGATTTCGAAGCGCTCGTTTAGTTTGACGGTTTCCAACGCCTCTTTGCCGCGCAGAATGACCTCGTCAAAGTGTTGCAACAGCATATCGTTGAGCCCGGCCAGGGCAGTCACATGCCGATAGTAGCGCTTCATGAACTGTTCGACCGCTAGGCGCTCGGGGGTGTCCCTGAAGCCGAACATTTCGGCAATGGTGCGCTGATGGTCAAATAGCAAGCGGTCTTCCGCGCGATCTGTAAGCATGTGCAGGGCGTAGCGCACTTGCCATAAAAAGGCCTGACCCTGGCTTAGGATGCGTAGCTCAGCATCATTCATAAAACCGTTGGCGACAATGTCAGCGTAGTGCTCAGTGCCAAAATGACGCTTTGCTACCCAGCCGATCATTTGAATATCGCGCAGCCCGCCGGGCGAGCTTTTAAGGTTGGGTTCCAGGTGGTATTCAGAGTTGTTGTAACGGTAGTGGCGGGTAATTTGTTCCTGCCATTTCGCTTCAAAAAAACGATCAGCGGGCCAAATTTGGTTAGCGCTAAGACGCTCGCGCATCTGTTTTCGAAGGCGTTTGGGGCCAGCAATAAGCCGTGATTCAAGCAGGTTGGTCATCACGGTAACATCGGCTTCAGCTTCCCGCTCGCAGTCGCTAAGTGAGCGGACGCTGTGGCCAATTTCAAGGCCGATATCCCAAAGAAAAGTAATGAATGCGCTTAGTGACTCCTGGTAAGGAGTGTCATCATCATGTTCAAGCAGCAGCAAGAGGTCGATGTCAGAGTGTGGGTGAAGCTCTCCGCGTCCATAGCCGCCTACTGCCACCAGGGCAACGCCATCGTCAGGCCAGTCGTGCTGTGCCCAGGCGATAGCCAGTAGTTGATCAAGGTACCACGCTCGACCGCGAACCAGATTGCGTATATCTGCTCCTGCACGAAACTGCTCATCTAGCCTGGCCTGAAGCTCCCGCAGCGCTGCCTTAAATGGCGCAATGGGGGAGCGTGACCCCGCCAGCTCGGTGCGAAATAAATCGAGATCATACAGCGTGGTGTCCGGCTCGAACCGGTAGTGGTGAAGAAGCATCAGCGGTTCAAAAAACTAAGGTCTTCGTCGCTGCGTGCGGTCAGCACGTCAACACCTGTTTCCGTGACCAGCAGCGTGTGCTCCCACTGGGCGGACAGGCTGCGATCCTTAGTGACCGCTGTCCAACCATCGCGCAGTACCTTGGTTTTATAGCCACCTACATTAATCATCGGCTCGATAGTAAAGCACATGCCTGCTTCCAGGCGGATGTCGGCATCCGGTGCATAGCCATCGTAGTGCAAGAACTGCGGGTCTTCGTGGAAGTCGGCACCGATGCCATGGCCGCAAAAGTCACGCACAACAGAATAGCCGTGTGCTTCAGCGTGCTGCTGAATGGCACGGGCAAGTTCCGAGAGGCGTACGCCAGGCCTCACTAGCTCAATGCTTTTATACAAGCATTCTTGAGTGATGCGGCACAGGCGCTCGCCCTGAATTGTATCGCCGATGACAAACATCACGCTGGAGTCACCGTGGTAGCCGTCAGTGGTTCTGACAGTGATATCCAGGTTCATGATGTCGCCATTTTTAAGCTTTTTGGCATCGTCGGGAATGCCGTGGCAGACCACATGGTTGATCGACGTGCAGGTCGCTTTCGGAAAACCATGGTAATTCAGTGGTGCTGGTGTAGAGCCTAAATTATTAACAATGAAATCGTGGCACAGGCGATCAATTTCACCCGTAGATATCCCCGCCTTGACCTGGGGAGTGATCATTTCAATGACGCTGGCGGCTTGACGCCCGGCTTCGCGCATTTTCTCGATTTCAGAAGGCGTCTTGATAGGAACGTTCATGAATTCTCGATGTAGATTCTAGGTAAGTGGCGAACGGCAATGATGAGCGGCAAATTAAGATCGTAATATAGGCTGCGACTTCATCTTAGTAATGATCTATGGTATAAAGCCGCGCGCTTTCCTGCAATCGCCATCCGATGCTTCTTTATGGGTCGGTCATCTGCAGAAGGGCAATTAAACAGCAACGCATACACGGTGTTGCTAAAACAGCAAGCCTTGAAAACACACATGCACCGGCACATGGTCCCGGGTGCCGCTGGCAACGTCTAACGATGTCACTGGTCGGATCCATGGGGTGCGTGGAGGCCTAACCCGAGTTTCAGGAGTTTTACCATGTCTCACGTTAATATGCGTGACCTGCTGAAAGCAGGCGCTCACTTCGGTCACCAAACCAAGTACTGGAATCCGAAGATGAGCAAGTTCATCTTCGGCGCGCGCAACAAGATTCATATCATCAACCTCGAGCACACCCTGCCGGCGCTGAATGAAGCGATCGACGTGGTTGAGAAGATGGCGGCATCCAACAACAAAATTTTGTTTGTTGGCACCAAGCGCAGCGCTAGCAAGATCATCAAAGAAGAAGCCAATCGCGTTAACCAGCCGTTCGTTAACCATCGCTGGTTGGGCGGTATGTTGACCAACTTCAAGACCATTCGTCAGTCCATCAAGCGTCTGCGTGACCTAGAAACAATGCGCGAAGATGGTACGTTCGAGAAGCTGACCAAGAAAGAAGTCCTGATGGCGACGCGTGAGCAGGATAAGCTTGAGCGCTCTATCGGCGGTATCAAGAACATGGGCGGCCTGCCGGACGCACTGTTTGTTATCGACGTTGACCACGAGCGCATCGCGATCAACGAAGCCAACAAGCTGGGTATCCCCGTTATTGGCGTTGTCGATACTAACTCTAACCCAGATGGCGTTGATTACGTGATCCCGGGCAACGATGACTCTATTCGCGCTATCCAGATCTACGTGAAAGCCATTGCTGACGCGTGTGGTCGTGCGAAAGAAGGTCGTCCGGATGAGTTTGTTGAAGTGACTGAAGAAGCCGCTTCTGCCGACACCGGTACTGCTGCCGAGTAACGGCTGCAGTGGTGCGGCGGGCAAGTGAGCCGCATCGTGTTAAGAGGGGGGCTTACGCCCCCTTTTCCCGCTTTGGTTATGCCCAGGCGGGCCGAATATGCCGGATGCTCAATGCCGGCAAGCGTTCTACAAAGTGATACGCAACGGTCATCTGCCGAGCCTATACTATGTGGGGCGTTTAACTCTCAGCTAGAACCATTTCCGAGGTGAAAACTCATGGCAGCTATCAGCGCCTCTCAGGTTAAGGAACTGCGCGAACGTACCGGTCTTGGCATGATGGAGTGTAAAAAAGCACTCACCGAAGCCGACGGTGATATCGAAGTTGCAATCGAGAACCTGCGTAAAAGCTCTGGTCTAAAAGCCGCGAAAAAAGCGGGCCGCACCGCTGCAGAAGGTGCCGTTGTTACTCGCGTAGCTGAAGACGGTAGCTACGGCGTAATGGTCGAGATCAACTCTGAAACTGACTTCGTTGCCCGTGACGACAACTTCATCGCTTTCACCAACAAGATCGCAGATGCGTTCTTTGCGGCGAAAAATGAAGACGTTGCTGCGGTAATGGCGGGTGATCTCGAGTCTACTCGTGAGCAGCTAGTGCAGAAAATCGGCGAGAACATCGGTGTGCGTCGTGCCGTTGTTGTGAACGCTGTTGAAGGCGGTCTGGTCGGTGAATATGTTCACGGTGGCCGTATTGGCGTTTTGACCGTTCTGACGGGTGGTAACTCGGAAGCTGCTAAAGACGTTGCTATGCACGTTGCAGCGATCAATCCGTCGGTTGCGCACCCAGAAGACATGCCGCAAGAAGAGCTGGATAAAGAAAAAGCGATTATTCTGGCCCAGCCGGACATGGCCGGTAAGCCTGAGCAGATTGCTGAGAAAATGGTTCAAGGCCGCCTGAAGAAGTACCTGGCCGAGAACAGTCTGACCGAACAACCGTTCGTTAAAGACCCGAACCAGTCCGTTGCCGAGTTCGTCAAAGCCGCTGGTGGTGAAGTGGTTAGCTTCACTCGCTTTGAAGTGGGCGAAGGCATTGAGAAAGAAGAAGTCGACTTTGCTAAAGAAGTTATGGAACAGGCTGGCCGTCGCTAAGGTCAGACGTTCTAGAAAAAGATGGCGTGCGCGCGAGCGCACGCCTTCGTGTATCCGGCCCCTGTGAAAGTTGAGGGGTCGTCACGCCCACCTGTGTTCAGGTCAGCTTCAGGAGAGATGCCATGTCACGCGATGTTCAAGAGTCCGCCCCCAGTGCTGGTGCCAGCAAAATTGAGAAATCAAAATCAAAATACAAGCGTATTTTGCTAAAGCTGTCTGGCGAAGCGCTAATGGGTGAACATGATTTTGGTATTGATCCGAAAGTGTTGGATCGTATGGCGCTAGAAATCGGCCAGTTGGTCGGTATCGGTGTTCAGGTGGGGATCGTAATTGGTGGTGGTAATCTGTTCCGTGGCGCAGCGTTAAATGAAGCTGGCATGGATCGGGTGACGGGTGACCACATGGGAATGCTGGCAACAGTCATGAATGCCTTGGCGATGCGTGATGCGCTGGAGCGCTCCAATATACGTTCGCGGGTAATGTCAGCGATTCCCATGAGTGGTGTGGTTGAGCACTACGACCGCCGCACTGCCATTCGTTATTTGACGTCGGGTGATGTAGTGCTGTTTTCCGCTGGTACGGGTAATCCCTTCTTTACTACCGACTCGGCAGCCTGTTTGCGAGGCATCGAAGTCGATGTGGATGTGGTGATCAAGGCGACCAAAGTGGACGGCGTGTACAATAAAGACCCAGTGAAGTACCCCGATGCAGTGAAATATGACCAGCTCTCCTATGATGATGCCCTGGAGCAAAAGCTGGGCGTAATGGATTTGACCGCAATCTGCCTGGTACGTGACCATAATATGCCGGTGCGGGTATTCGATATGAACAAGCCTGGTGCCCTGCTGAATTTAGTAGTAGGGGGCAAGGAAGGCACGCTGATAGACAGAGGGTAATAACGTGATCAATGACATCAAGAAAGATGCAGATTCTCGCATGAAGAAAAGTGTTGAGGCGCTGAACGGTAACTTTAATAAGATCCGTACCGGGCGCGCTCATCCTAGTATTTTAGATACCGTCACCGTCGACTATTATGGTGGTCAAGTGCCGCTTAGCCAAGTGGCGTCTGTGAACGTTGAAGACGCTCGTACGCTGACGGTTTCTCCTTGGGAGCAGGGCATGGTGCCTAAGATTGAGAAGGCTATCATTACCTCCGACCTAGGGCTTAACCCTTCGAGCGCTGGTAACGTTATTCGTGTGCCCATGCCCATGTTGACGGAGGAAACGCGCAAAGGGTACATCAAGCAGGCACGTAGCGAAGCTGAGCATGCACGCGTAGCGGTGCGTAACGTGCGTCGTGATGCCAACGGTGATTTTAAATCCTTGTTGAAGGACAAAGAGATTACCGAAGACGATCAGCGTCAGGGAGAAGATGAAATCCAAAAGCTGACAGATAAATATATCGCCGAAATTGATAAGGCGCTTGCCGCAAAAGAACAGGATCTAATGCAGGTATAACGACCTGCTTTCATCTAGCCACGGGCAGGTCTCCCTGCCCGTGAGCCACCGTTTGGCTTTACTATGACTGATCTTTGGTGCGAGAACCCATGACGTCTCCGCAGCTTCCCCAAGAGCAGCAGAGTGGCGCGACGCTTTCTCGGTCCGAGGAAGTGCCGCCGTCTCATGTTGCTATTATTATGGATGGTAATAACCGCTGGGCGCGTTCTCGTGGGCTCTCTGGTGCACGTGGTCACCGTGCAGGCGTAGAAGCCGTGCGAGCGGTTATTGAGCGTGCTGCGGAACGAGGCGTTAAGACCTTAAGTCTTTTTGCTTTTTCGAGTGAAAACTGGAAACGCCCTGCAGCTGAAGTCAATGCATTGATGGAGCTCTTTTTGATGGCGCTTAAGCGCGAAGTCAAAAAGCTTAATGAGCGTAATATTCGTTTATCAATCATTGGTGAGCAGCGTGGCTTCTCCTATGCTATTCAAAAGCATATCAAGCGTGCTGAGGCACTAACCGCCGACAACACCGGTATGCACCTGGTCATCGCTGCAAACTATGGTGGTCAATGGGATCTGGCGCGGGCGTCTCGGCAGTTGGCTGAGCAAGTGGCTGCAGGCGAGCTGGCCGCTGCGGATATTGATGAGGCGCGTTTAGATGCGGCGATGAATACGCATAATGTGCCGCCGGTAGATTTATGTATACGCACCAGTGGTGAGCAGCGGCTATCCAATTTTATGCTGTGGCAACTAGCCTACGCAGAGCTGCATTTCTCGCCCTTGCTGTGGCCAGATTTTGATGGGGCGGCGTTTGATGAGGCATTAGATGATTTTTGCCTGCGTCGTCGTCGTTTTGGTATGACGGATGAACAAATAGAGGCGCAAGGTGCTTAAACAGCGGATTATTACCGCAGCCTGGTTGGCGCCCTTGACGCTGATCGGCCTGTTTGGATTGCAGGGTGGGGCATTTGCACTATTCACAGCCCTGATTGTACTACTCGGTGCCTGGGAGTGGACGAACTTGGCAGGCATTACTTGCCAACGCAAACGCCTGTCTTTAGTGGCTGCCATGGCAGTGTTAATGCTGATGATGTGGCTAACCGGTGCTGCCTTTGCCGCTTGGCCGCTTTGGCTAGCGGCGCTTGGTTGGCTCGTCAATCTTTATTGGGTAACCCGTTACCCTAACGCTGGCCAGCAATGGCAAGCCACCTCGCGGCGGTTGCTAATGGGTGTGTGGGTGCTGCTACCTTGCTGGGTGGGCTTTAACGTACTGCGAGATAGTGGCGCTATATGGCTGCTGTTTGTGCTGCTGTTGGTCTGGACGGCAGATATTGGTGCCTATTTTGCTGGAAGGCGGTGGGGAAAAAACAAGCTTGCCCCGAAGGTCAGTCCAGGAAAATCCTGGGAAGGTGTTTTCGGTGGGCTTGCTGCCACATCGCTGTTAGCGCTGGCGTTTGCAATTTGGCAGCCCGTGAGCGTTACAGGGGGGATTGCGTTAATTGTCATTGCCGCGATAGTCACACTGGTCTCAGTGTTGGGGGACCTGCTAGAAAGCATGCTAAAGCGTTATCGTGACATCAAAGATTCCAGCCAGTTACTGCCCGGCCATGGTGGTGTGTTGGATCGCATCGACAGTCTCACCGCAGCCATACCAGTGTTTGCCCTGTTTTATTTGCAAGTGATACACCTGCAGGTTAGTGCCCTATGAGTCAACCTGCTCTTCAGCGTATTACCGTGCTGGGATCAACAGGCTCTATCGGTAAAAGCACGCTTGAGGTTATTGCTAAACACCCAGAGCGCTATCACGTCTATGCGCTAACCGCACACACATCAAAAGAAGCACTACTGGCGCAATGTAAGGTGCATCGGCCGGTTGTTGCTGTACTAGATCACCCCGCAGATGCAGCATGGTTGCAACAAGCGCTATTAGCTAGCGGTCTCTCGATCGAGGTGTTAGCGGGGCCTGAAGCGCTTTGTCGTGTTTCTCGAGAAGTCAGTGTCGATACGGTAATGGCCGCTATTGTTGGTGCGGCGGGACTGTTGCCAGCCTTGGCTGCCGCTGAGTCAGGTAAGCGTGTATTGCTGGCCAACAAAGAAGCGCTGGTAATGAGCGGTGCGCTGTTTATGGATGCCGTTGCTCGTTCTGGGGCGACATTACTACCAATTGATTCTGAACATAATGCCATCTATCAGTGTCTACCCCTCGAACATCGAGGTGGGTTACGTCAGCATGGGGTGCGCCAGCTGTTGCTTACGGCATCCGGCGGACCATTTAGAGGCTGGTCAGCTGAGTCTATCGCTACGGTGACCCCCGAGCAGGCATGCAACCACCCAAACTGGTCAATGGGGCGTAAAATTTCGGTTGATAGCGCGACGTTGATGAATAAAGGGTTAGAGCTCATTGAAGCGTGCTGGCTATTTGATGCCACGCCTGATCAGATACAGGTCGTGGTGCATCCGCAAAGCGTCATTCACTCTATGGTCGCTTACGATGACGGGTCTGTGATTGCACAGCTGGGCAATCCTGATATGCGCACGCCGATTGCCTACGGCTTGTCATGGCCTGAACGAATTGATGCAGGTGTTGAAACGCTTGATTTGTTTCAGGTAGCACGGCTTGACTTTGAGGCTCCAGACGAAATGCGTTTTCCGTGCTTGCGCCTAGCCCGCGAGGCCATGCTTATGGGCGGCGCTGCACCTGCTATTTTGAATGCAGCCAATGAAGTGGCCGTTGACGCATTTCTCGATAAGCGGCTCGGCTTCAGTGACATTGCCGCTGTCGTGGCTAATGTGATGGCTGAACCTTATGACGGGCGCGCTGATACGCTGGAACAGATATTGGCCGCCGATCAGTGGGCGCGCGAGCACGCAGCGCTCATTATTCAACAGCAAGTTGCTTAGCATCATCACCGTTGATCAGCGAGTCACGCAAAGGAGCAAAGAGTGGGCCTGATACAGAACATATTAGCGGTGATCGTGGTGCTTGGGTTGTTAGTGACCTTCCACGAGTTCGGCCATTTTTGGGTGGCACGCCGTTGTGGCGTGAAAGTACTGCGTTTCTCAGTTGGTTTTGGCAAACCACTTTGGTCGACCGTTGACCGTCACGGCACCGAGTTTGCGGTGGCAGCCATCCCATTGGGTGGCTATGTCAAAATGCTTGATGAGCGTGAGGCGCCTGTACCCGAAGAGCAGTTAGATCAGGCATTCAACCGGAAAACCGTATGGCAGCGTATTGCCATTGTTGCTGCTGGTCCCATTGCCAATTTCCTACTTGCCATTGTTGCCTATTGGGCGCTGTTTGTGGCGGGCACCACGACGGTTGCTCCTATGGTTGGCGATATCACGGATAATTCGCCAGCAGCGGAGGCTGGACTTAGTCGAGGGAGTGAAATTACCGCCATTCAGGGCGATACAATGCGTTCCTGGCAAGAAATAAATTTAAAGCTTGTTTCTATGATTGGTTTCAGTGGTGACCTTACCATTGAAGCACGACCTGAAGGCTCGAGCGTGCCGCGGGTTTATCAACTGCCCGTGACCAGCTACATGGTGCGCCAGGACCCGCCGCAGCCGTTGCTGAGTTTGGGTATTACCCCATGGCGTCCTGAGATGCCTGCTGTACTTGGCCAGGTGGTAGATGGCCAGGCCGCTGCGCAGGCGGGGCTTCAGGCAGGTGATCGCATTGTTGCGTTTAACGGTGAGCCAATCGATGATTGGATGCATTTCGTCTCGGTTATTCGAGAGAGCGCCGGTCAAACCTTAAGCGTTGATTATCAGCGTAATGGTGAACAGGGTACGCTTTCTCTAACACCGGGGCGCAATACGCTGGAGAGTGGCGAAGAGGTTGGCTACATTGGCGCTGGAGCGCAGCCGGTAAGCTGGCCTGAAGAACTGCAGCGAGAGATTCGCTATGGGCCGATAGAAGCAGTCGGAAAGGCGTTATCGCGAACAGGCGAGATGATGCTCTTGACCGTTGATGCTATCCGCAAGATGCTGGTAGGGCTTATTTCGCCCTCGAACCTTTCCGGCCCCATCACCATTGCGCAAATTTCTGGTGATTCAGCCCGCGCCGGGATGGAAGTATTTGTAGGCTTTCTGGCGTACCTTTCCATTAGTCTGGGTGTGCTAAATCTATTGCCAATACCCGTACTCGATGGCGGACATTTACTTTACTATTTTATAGAGGTTGTGCGTGGGCGGCCGGTCTCTGAGCAAACGCAAGCGGTAGGGCTGCGTATTGGGCTGGCCATGGTAGGTTGCCTAATGCTGATGGCTCTCTATTTTGATCTGATGCGCCTGTGGTAATGACGCGTGTAGCGCGCAGGATGCCTTGTCATCTGCCTGCACAAATGTATATGGTGCCTATCTGGAATGATGGGCAGACCAACGCGAGCGAACTGACTGCATGAAAATCAAGACCCTTGGAATGGCGGCACTCTTGCTGGTAGGCACCAGTGGTGCCCAAGCACAATCCTTTGATGTTTCGGACATTCGTGTGGAAGGACTGCAGCGGGTATCCGCCGCCTCCGTCTTTAATGCGTTTCCCGTCAATGCAAATGACCGAGTGAGTGAACAGCAGCTTGCCGCTGCTGCGCGTGATTTGTTCGCCACTGGCTTATTTGAAGATGTGTCACTCGCGCGGGAAGGCGACGTGCTAGTGATTCAAGTGGTCGAGCGGCCAACCATTGCGCGCTTGAACATTGAAGGCAACCAGCAAATTTCTAATGACGACCTGCGTAGAGGCTTGCGCGAGTCTGGGTTGTCAGAAGGTCAGGTACTGCAGCTGTCCACGCTGGAAGAGATACAGCGTGAGCTGGAAGGAGTTTATCAATCCCAAGGCCGCTACAGTGCAAGGATTAACGTAGACGTCGATCCCATCGATGAGGGGCGTGTCCAGGTTAATATCAACATCAATGAAGGCGAAGTAGCCAAAATTCGCCAAATCAATATTGTTGGTAATGAGGCCTTTGACGATGACACGCTACGGGGCGTATTTGAATTACATGACCGCCCAGGGCGTTTTTTCGGTTTGTTTTCAAGTGACAGTTACTCTCGTGAAGCTCTGGCGGGCGATATTGAGCGCCTGCGCTCTTTCTATTTGGACCGTGGCTATGCAGGCTTCGATGTTACGTCTACCCAGGTATCGATTGGTCCTGACAAATCAGAAATTTTCATTACTCTGAATGTGGATGAGGGTAGGCAGTACAAGGTAGGCAATATTCGCTTTGCAGGTGATTTGCAAATCAGCGAAAGAGAAGCGCAAGAGTTGCTGACCATTAGTAGTGGCGATACGTTTTCTCGCGGGAAAATCAACGAGTCTACTGAAGCGTTGCGTCAGCGGCTTGGAGCTGAAGGCTTTGCATTTGCTGACGTTCAGGGTGTTCCTGAAATGGCGAGTGACGGAGAAACGGTTGATCTTGTGATTGCCGTTGACTCTGGGCAACGTACCTATGTACGCCGTATTGAGTTTTTCGGTAACACCACAACGCAAGACGAAGTGCTGCGCCGTGAAATGATTCAGCTGGAAGGCGCGCCGGCATCGACTGATGCAATTGCCCAGTCGCGTCAGCGTTTGGAGCGTCTTGGTTTCTTCAGTGAGGTTGAAGTCGATACGCGTTCTGTACCTGGACAGCCGGACCTGCTGGACGTTACCTATAATGTGGAAGAGCAACCATCGGGCTCAGTCTCAGCCAGCGTCGGTTTCTCACAAAGCGCTGGGGTGATTTACGGCGTAGGCTTGGCACAAAATAACTTTTTGGGCACTGGTAACCGCGTCAATGTTGGGGCTCAGAAAAGTGATACGTTTACCAGCGTCAACTTTGCCTTCACTGACCCCTATTGGACGCTGGACGGTATTTCTCGCGGTTATAATCTCTTTTATCGAGAAACCGACTACGGGGACTCCGATATTTCCACGTTCTCTACTGATGCCTACGGTGCTGGTATTAACTTCGGTTACCCCATCAGTGAGCTTTCACGGTTGAACTTCGGTGCCAGTATTGAAGACTTAACCGTCAAGACCTATAACGACACAGCATCAGAAATCCTTCGCTATGTCGACGAGCAAGGTGAGCACGCACAAAGCCTGAAGCTCAACGCGAGCTGGACGCGTAACAATTTGAATCGCGGTATTATGCCTACGGCGGGTAACTATCAGCGCCTCTCTGTGGAAACTGCCGCCCCAGGCAGTGATGCGGAATACTATAAGCTGCGCGCCCGTGCCCAGCAGCTATTCCCGATCAATGATGATCACACCTGGGCGTTAAAGTTTAGTGGTAATTTAGGGTATGCCGACACGCTAGGCAGCAATGACCCGTTCCCGTTTTATGAAAACTTTTATGCGGGCGGTTTAGGGTCGGTGCGTGGCTTTACCTCAAACACATTGGGGCAGCGCACTACGCCAACCCGAGATGGTGGTCGTGACCGCACATTGGGCGGCAATATATTGGTAGAAGGGTCGGCAGAAGTGCTTTTCCCGTTGCCCTTCATTGAGAATCAGCGCGCGTTTCAAACGTCGCTCTTTTTAGACGCAGGTAACACGTTCCTAAGTTCTTGCTATGATGTCCAGGAAGCCGATGTTGGACGTCAGCAGTGTAGTTCTGGAGTGGATTTGAGCGACTTACGCTACAGTATCGGCATTGGTCTTTCTTGGCTGACACCGGTAGGCCCATTGACGTTTAGCTTCGCGGAGCCGCTAAACGATGAAAGTGGCGACGACACGCAGTTCTTCCAGTTCTCGCTGGGCCAAACGTTCTAATGTTGTAAAACAGTGCTTGCGAGCACCACCGCCTGACTAAAAGGAGTTAACAAGATGCGTAAACTGACAGCAGCTGTGTGTCTATTAGGCGCGATGACACTACCGGCTTACGCGACTGCCGCTGAAGTGGCAGTGCTTGATTGGCGTGCTGCGTTGATGAATACACAGTCGGCCCAGTCATCGCTGAACCAGTTGGAAGGCCAGATTGGTAACCAGCAGCGCGAGGCAGAAACACTAGGTGGCGAGCTTCAGCAGTTGCAAGAGCGCCTGCAGCGCGAGGGCGAAACGATGCCGCAATCTCAGCGAGAATCGCTTATTGCTGAGCTGCAGCAAAAGGGCAGCCGCTTTGAACAGCTGCGTCGTGAAGTGCTGCAAGCGCAGCAAACTTCAGAGCAACGCTTCCTTGAAAGTGCTGAGTCGAAGCTCGAACGGGCCGTTGAACAAGTGCTCCAGCGCCATAATATCGATGTGCTTGTAGAGCCTCAGGGGGTTTTGCACTCATCGACAGATCTGCCTAACGTGACGAATGAGGTCACACAGATTTTTGATTCGCTAAACTAATTTCATGATTGTAGGTGCGGTGACCCCGCACCCCTGTTTCTCTGGGCTCCCATGACGCACGCTTCTCATCACCTCACCCTTGCGGATATCGCTCGTCACTTGGACGTTGATTTCGAGGGCGACGCTGATCAGCCAATTAAGGGCTTGGCCACGCTCAAAGAAGCGACGCCAGATCACGTTGCGTTTCTCGCGAATCGTGCGTATTTAAAAGATTTGGCTAATACAAAAGCTGCGGCAGTATTGCTACATCCCGAGCATGGTAAACACTGCCCTGTGCCACGCTTAGAAATGAACAACCCCTATTTAGGGTACGCCAAACTCTCCCTGCTATTTGATCCGCTGCCTGCTTGGGATATTCCAGGTATTCATCCCTCGGCCGTTGTCGCAGATGGCGCTATTCTGGGGGAAGGTGTTTCTGTTCAAGCGCATGTGGTGATTGAAGCCGGTGTGGTGCTAGGCGATCGAGTAGTGGTGGGCGCGGGTAGTGTGATTGGGGCCGATAGCGTGATTGGCGATGATACCCGTCTGCATGCCAATGTGACTGTCTGCCATGGCGTCGTGGTAGGTAAACGAGGGATCTTACAAAGCGGCTGCGTGATTGGCGGCGACGGTTTTGGCTTTGCTCACGATGGCGCCGGTTGGCACAAAATTGCCCAATTAGGTGGTGTGGTGTTGGGTGATGACGTCGAGGTTGGTAGTTGTTCCAGTATCGATCGTGGTGCACTGGGTGATACGGTGATTGGCAACGATGTGAAAATCGATAGTCAGGTGCAGATTGCCCATAACGTCACTATTGGTGATCACAGTGCCCTAGCGGGCTGTGTTGGGATTGCTGGTTCCACCAAGGTGGGTAAGCACTGCATGCTTGGCGGCGGCGTCGGGCTTTCTGGTCATCTCACTATTTGTGATGGCGTGCAGGTGACTGGCATGAGCCTTGTGACTAACTCGATCCATGAACCAGGCGTATATTCATCAGGCACTGGCGCCATGAGTAACACCCAGTGGCGTAAAAATGCAGTGCGCTTTAAACAGCTAGATGAAATCGCTAAGCGCTTATCTCGGTTAGAGAAAAGTCAGCGTAGAGAGTAAATTTGCTAGCAATTTAGTGGTTGAACTGGTTGAAGAAAGGCAGGTGGCTTGAGGCTGAGTAGCCGCAGGTTATAATCCACCGCCTGCTCGCCAGTGGTGTTGCTGGTTCGTGCCTGATATCACTCAGGCCTTTTGTCATTTTAGAGGTCGTTACGATGGTTATGGATATTAACGAAATTCGCGAATACTTGCCTCACCGCTATCCGTTTTTGCTGGTGGATCGAGTAACGCAATTAACCGTAGGCGAAGCCATCGTTGCGTATAAAAATGTCAGCATTAACGAGCCGTTTTTTAACGGACATTTTCCGCATCACCCCATCATGCCGGGGGTTTTGGTAGTTGAGGCATTAGCTCAGGTGTGCGGCATTTTAGGCTTTAAGACGGTTAATAAGCTGCCCGCCGACGGTTATGTTTACTACTTAGTAGGAAGTGACAACGTGCGTTTCAAGCGCCCTGTGATGCCGGGTGACCAGTTGGTATTGGAAGCTAACGTGATTCGTGGGAAACGAGGCATTTGGAAGTTTGCTTGCCGAGCAACGGTTGATGGTGAATTAGCCTGTGAGGCAGAAATTATTTGTGCTGAGAGGAAGGTAGCTTGATACATCCTACTGCACTGGTTGACCCTGATGCGCAGCTTGCTGACGACGTTGAGGTTGGCCCGTTTAGTGTAATTGGGCCAGGCGTCACGATTGGCGCGGGTTCTGTGATTGGCCCTCATGTGGTGATTAAAGGGTTTACCGTACTAGGTGAGCGCACGAAAGTGTTTCAGTTCGCCTCGGTAGGTGAGGACTGCCAGGACAAGAAGTACGCAGGTGAGCCAACACGTTTGATAATGGGCGATGATAATGTCGTTCGCGAAGGCGTTACCCTGCATCGTGGCACTGTCCAGGATCGCAGCGAAACGACCATTGGCTCGCGGAACTTATTCATGGCTTACGTTCATGTAGGTCATGATTGTGTGATTGGTAACGACTGCATTTTAGCTAATCAAGTCACGTTGGCAGGTCATGTCACGCTTGGTGATCATGCTATTTTGGGTGGTCTTTCGGCGGTGCATCAATTCTGTCATTTCGGTGAACACGCCATGGCAGGGGGGGGCTCGATTATCACCAAAGACACCCCTGCCTACGTGATGATTAACGGCAATCCAGCGGAAGCACGCGGCCTTAATCTGGTGGGCTTGAAACGGCGCGGGTTTAACCGTGAAGCGATCAATGCTTTAAGTAGCGCCTATAAGCTGGTGTACCGCCAAGGCCTGACCGTTGAACAAGCCGTTAGTGAAATGCGTAGCCGTTTCGATTTGCCAGAAGTCACCACGTTTGCCGACTCTATTGAGCGGTCAACGCGAGGCATTATCCGCTAATGATGTTGGTGTTCCATCGACATCAACAATAGGGTTCCTATGCAATTGGTTCACTCGCCGTTATGACACTGCAACGCGTATATCTTGTGGCTGGCGAGCTCTCTGGCGATATCCTCGGGGCTGGCCTGATGCGTGAGTTGAGGCTGTGTCATCCAGACGTTGAATTCCGCGGTCTGGGCGGCCCCCGCATGGAAGCACAAGGGTTGGCCAGCCGTTTCCCCCTTGAGACGTTATCCGTTATGGGCTTGGTTGAGGTGGTCAAACACCTGCCTGAGCTCATTCGCGTGCGCCGCACGCTGCGCGAAGAGGCACTTGCCTGGCAGCCAGACATAATGATCGGCATCGACGCGCCCGACTTCAATATTGGCTTAGAAAAACAGCTGCGTGCTCACGGGCTGAAAACTGCCCACTATGTCAGCCCTTCGGTGTGGGCGTGGCGGCAGGGGCGTGTGAAAAAGATTGCCAAGGCGGTAGATGGAATGTTGACGCTACTGCCTTTTGAAGCTGACTTTTACCACCGCCATCATGTCCCCGTGGCCTTTGTTGGCCATCCGCTAGCGGATGAGATGCCACTCGATAACGATCGTCAGGCTACCCGTCAAGCACTTGGGCTGCCGAACCAAGCACCGATAGTGGCGTTGTTGCCTGGTTCACGGGGCAACGAAATACGCTTTTTGGGCGATACGTTTTTACGTGCCGCTGAGCTGCTCTGTCAGCGCAATGAATCGCTGCGTGTGGTCATTCCAGCGGCGACCCAACAGCGTTATCAAGAGATCACCCTGCTTCTGTCAAACCACCCTGCGTTAAGTGAACGGGTCATGCTCTTGGAAGGCCAGGCACGCGAAGCGATGGTGGCCAGCGATGCAGTGCTGCTGGCCTCGGGTACCGCGGCATTAGAGGCTATGCTGTGTCACCGGTCGATGTTAGTGGCCTATAAAATGGCACCAGCTACCCACTGGCTAGCAAAACGTCTTGTAAAAACCCAGTGGATATCGTTACCCAACCTAATTGCTCAAGAGCGTTTAGTGCCAGAGTTGATACAAGATGCGGCAACACCAGAGGCTATTGCCGATCAGCTTGACGAGATGCTGGGCAATGCCGAGATGCGCCACGCGCTGGAGACCCGTTTTGCCGATATGCACCGTGCGTTACAGCGCAATGCCAGTCAGCGTGCTGCCCAGGCAATTACCTCGCTGGTAGCGGGGCAGGCGTTAGATAGCGACGAAATGGCTTCTCAAGGAAGGAGTTCCCATGGCCGTTAAACAGACTGACTATCCACCACTGGTGATTGAATATCACGGTAATCGCTTGGCAGGTGTTGATGAAGTTGGGCGTGGGCCACTGATTGGCAGCGTGGTCGCATCGGCGGTGATTCTGAACCCTAGCCGACCGATTGAGGGGCTAACGGATTCAAAAAAGCTCACCGCGCGAAAGCGCGAAATGTTGGATGTGCAGATTCGCGATCAAGCGTTAGCGTTTGCAGTTGCCGAAGCCAGTGCAGCTGAAGTCGACCAGCTTAATATCTACCATGCCACCCATCTTGCTATGCGACGTGCCATCGATGCTCTGGCCCCTGCAGCGGAATACCTACTGGTGGATGGTAATCGGCTGCCAGGACACGCGCTTCCTGGGCAAGCGGTGGTCAAAGGCGATGCCCGCCATCCTGCGATCGCTGCCGCGTCGATCCTGGCTAAAGTAGCTCGCGATGCACAGATGGCCGAGCTGGATATACGCTATCCTGAGTATGGTTTTGCCCGTCATAAGGGGTATCCAACCAAAGAGCATTTGGCGGCGTTGTCTGCCCACGGGCCGCTTGCCGAGCATCGTCGCAGTTTTGCGCCAGTACAGCGCCAGTTAGCGCTACTGTAAGCCTTTTCTATTGTTCTACTAGCCTTGTTGCTGAGAGTCTCATGACGGTTCCGTTCGTTCATCTACGTTTGCACAGTGAATACTCCCTGGTTGATGGCTTGGTCAAACTCAAGTCACTGGTCAGTACCACCGCTGAGCGGGGGATGCCGGCATTAGCCTTAACCGACGAAGCTAACTTGTTTGGTCTGGTTAAGTTTTACAAGGCGGCTCAAGGCGCTGGTCTGAAGCCCATCATCGGCAGCGATCTATGGCTATATAATTCCCATGATGAGGCTCATCCGTATCGCATCACGCTGTTGGCGATGAACGATGTTGGGTACCGCAATCTCACCGAGTTGATTTCTAAAGGATGGACTGATGGCCAGCGCCAGGGTAGAGCGATTCTGGATAAGCAGTGGGTATTGGCGCAAAGCGAAGGACTGATTGCGCTATCGGGAGGGCGTGAAGGCGAGATTGGGCGTCATTTACTGTCAGAGCATGAGCGCGAAGCACGGGGGCTGCTAGAAGAGTGGCAGCGAGCCTTTCCAGATCGTTTTTATCTGGAACTCATCCGTACTGGACGCCCTCTAGAAGAGGAGTGTGTTCACGCGAGTGTGAAGCTGGCAATTGAGTCGAATACCCCGGTGGTGGCGACCAATGACGTACGCTTTTTGGAGCGGGAGGACTTCTGGGCCCACGAAACCCGCGTTGCCATTGGTGAAGGTAAGGCGTTGGACGACCCGCGCCGTGAACGCCGCTATACCGAAGAGCAGTACCTAAAAAGTCCTGAGGAAATGGCGGCTCTGTTTGCCGATATCCCCGAAGCGCTTGAAAACAGCGTCATGATTGCCGAGCGGTGTAGCGTTGACGTGCGTTTGGGTGAAATCTTTTTGCCTGAGTTCGAAATCCCCGAAGGGATGACCCAAGATGAGTTTTTCCGCAAAGTCTCCCATGACGGCCTTACCGAACGGCTCGATTTTTTATTTCCAGCGGAACAATACCCCCGGGATAGCGACGCTTACCGCGAGATTGATCAACGCTATCGTGATCGACTTGAGTTTGAGCTGAACGTTATTATTCAGATGGGCTTCCCTGGCTACTTCCTGATCGTTATGGACTTTATCCAGTGGGCCAAGGATAACAACGTGCCGGTAGGGCCTGGGCGTGGCTCTGGCGCGGGGTCGCTGGTGGCTTACGCGCAAAAAATTACCGACCTTGACCCGATTGGCTATGATCTTCTGTTCGAGCGTTTTCTTAACCCTGAACGTGTCTCTATGCCTGACTTTGACGTCGACTTTTGCATGGAGAAGCGCGATAAGGTGATTGAGTACGTCGCTGATCGCTATGGTCGTAACGCGGTATCACAGATTGTCACTTTTGGCACGATGGCCGCGAAAGCTGTGGTACGTGATGTGGCGCGTGCCCAGGGTAGGCCCTACTCGTTGGGTGACAAACTTTCCAAGCTGATTCCCTTTGAAGTAGGCATGACGCTTGCCAAAGCGATAGAGCAAGAGCCTGCGCTGAAAGAGTTTATCGACAACGACGAAGAGGCCGAAGAGATTTGGGAAATGGCCCTTAAGTTAGAGGGCACCACCCGCGGCACCGGTAAACACGCCGGGGGCGTGGTAATTGCGCCGACGAAACTGACGGACTTTTCGCCGCTATTATGCGATGAAGATGGTTCTGGCCTCGTGGTGCAGTTCGATAAAAACGACATCGAAGACGCTGGGCTAGTTAAATTCGACTTTTTGGGTCTGCGTACGCTGACGATTATCGACTGGGCGTTGGAAATGGTCGATAAAGTGCGGGGGGTTAACGGCCAGGCGCCGCTTAATATCGACGCTATTCCTCTTGACGATGGAAAAACGTTCGAGATGCTTAAGCGAGCGGAAACCACCGCCGTATTCCAGCTGGAATCCCGAGGGATGAAGGAGCTGATTAAGCGACTTTTACCCGACTCCCTCGACGATATGATCGCCCTAGTGGCGCTATTTCGCCCAGGTCCGCTGCAGTCGGGCATGGTAGATGACTTTATCAATCGTAAGCATGGCCGTGCGGAAGTCTCTTATCCACACCCGGATTATCAACATGACTTGCTGAAGCCGGTGCTCAGTCCGACGTACGGCATTATTTTGTACCAAGAGCAGGTCATGCAGATTGCTCAGGTAATGGCCGGTTACTCGCTGGGGCAGGCAGACATGCTGCGCCGTGCTATGGGTAAGAAAAAGCCTGAAGAGATGGCTAAGCAGCGTGCGGGCTTTATGGAAGGGTGTGCCGACAATGGGATTGATAAAGATCTTGCGGGCAACATCTTTGACCTGGTGGAAAAGTTCGCTGGTTACGGCTTTAACAAGTCGCACTCGGCCGCCTACGCCCTGGTGTCGTATCAAACTGCCTGGTTGAAGGCCCACTATCCCGGTCCATTTATGGCCGCTGTTATGTCCACAGAAATGGATAACCTGGATAAAGTGGTGCCGCTAATTGAGGAGTGCCGCCACCTCAAACTTACCGTCACACCGCCAGATGTTAATGTGGGGGGCTATAAGTTTACCGTCGATACTGAAGGTCGCGTAGTGTATGGCCTCGGTGCTATTCGCGGTGTGGGGGAAGGCCCAATTGGTGCGATTGTCGAAGCCCGTAGCACTGATGGCCCGTTTAAAGACCTGTTTGATTTTTGTCGTCGCATGGATCCCAAACGGATGAATAAGCGGACTCTGGAAGCGCTGATTCGGTCTGGTGCGTTAGATAACTTGGGGCCGAATCGGGCGGTGTTATCCGCTGCGATGGAGGACGCGTTAAAAGCCGCCGCTCAAAATCATGCCAATCAAAACCTGGGAATGCTGGATATGTTTGGCGATGCGTTCACGGCGGAAGAAGAGGCAACAGACCCTTACGCTGAGTACCTTACTGCCCGAGAGTGGACCGACCGTGAGCGACTGTCAGGGGAAAAAGACACCCTGGGGCTCTATTTGACGGGGCACCCCATTGACGAGTATGAACGGGAGCTAAAGCGCTTTGTTTCTACACGTATCAGCGATTTAAAGCCTTCCCGAGAGCCGCAGCGGGTGGCAGGGCTGGTGGTAGCCATGCGTACCATGAAGTCCAAGCGCGGCGATACCATGGCGTTTATCACGCTGGATGACCGTACTGGGCGTATTGAAGCATCACTGTTTGGTGAGTTGTTTGATCAGCTGCGCGGCCAGATTGAATCTGACCAAGTGATCATTGTGGAAGGCGAGGTATCGAACGACGACTTCTCCGGTGGGATGCGTCTACGTGGCAAAGATGTCACCCCAATGGTGACCGCACGGATCCGTTATGGAGAAGCGGTGGAGTTGGCGCTCGATGCTGAACAGATTAACGGACGCTTGGTTGATTCCCTGCGCGACAGCCTTAGCCCCTATCGCGACGACGCTGGGCTACCGGTGCGGCTGCAGTATCGCCATTCGGCAGCGGTTGGATGGTTAGCGTTGGCAGATGAGTGGAAAGTCGCCCCCAGCGACGACTTGCTGTTAGCCCTTCGCGATGTACAAGGGCAGGTTGGCGTTCAGTTACGCTACCGCTAGTAAGTGCAATAAACGTATACGTGCCACCGCCAAATTGAACGCCAACGGGCGATGTGGCACGCTAATTGAATGGGTACTGCCTTGCGTGGCAGGTTCAGGGTGCGATAATGCCCCCATACATGCCCGTTTCAACAAGGCTTCTTTTTTTATAGGCAGCTTACAGGCAGAGCCGATGAATCCTAATTATCTCGATTTTGAACAGCCCATTGCCGAGCTTCAGGCAAAAATTGAGGAGCTGCGTTTAGTCAACTCCGATAGCCAGTTAAACCTCTCTGATGAGATCTCTCGGCTAGAAGAGAAAAGCCGTAAGTTAACCGAATCGATCTTCAAGGATTTAACACCTTGGCAGGTTTCTCAGATATCCCGCCATCCGCAGCGTCCCTACACGCTGGATTACCTTGAGCATATTTTTACTGACTTTGACGAGCTTCACGGTGATCGCAATTTCGCCGATGACGCCGCTCTTGTCGGCGGTATTGCGCGACTGAATGATCAGCCGGTGATGGTGATTGGTCACCAGAAAGGCCGCGATGTAAAAGAGAAAGTGCGCCGCAATTTCGGTATGCCACGCCCGGAAGGCTATCGTAAGGCGTGCCGCCTAATGGAGATGGCTGAGCGTTTTAAGATGCCTATTTTGACGTTTATCGATACTCCTGGTGCCTATCCGGGTATTGATGCGGAAGAGCGCGGCCAGTCTGAAGCGATTGCTTACAATCTGGCGGTGATGTCGCGCCTGAAAACCCCGATTATTTCTACGGTCGTCGGTGAAGGTGGCTCTGGTGGCGCACTGGCCATTGGCGTGTGCGACGAACTGCATATGTTGCAGTACTCCACCTACTCGGTGATTTCTCCTGAAGGGTGTGCATCTATTCTTTGGAAGAGCGCTGAAAAAGCCTCTGACGCTGCTCAAGCCATGGGTATCACTGCTGAGCGTCTCAAAGAGCTTGGTTTTGTTGATGAACTGATTAAAGAGCCATCGGGAGGTGCGCACCGCCATCCGCTAACCACAGCTGAGCGCGTTAAAGAGGCATTGACCGACAGTCTGGAGCGTTTGCAAAGCTTTGATAGCGAAGCGCTTCTCGAACGCCGTTACCAACGGCTGATGAGCTATGGCGCCCCAGCTGCCTAAACGATTGCAGCGCTTACTTAATGACGCCCTGGCGGAGACCCCGCCAGGGCGTACTATTTGGGTGGCGCTTTCCGGCGGTCTTGATTCATCGCTGTTGCTGACCTTGGCGGCCCAGGTTTGCCGAGACGCGGGTCGTTCGCTGCGTGCTATTCATATTAACCATGGTTTACAGGTCGCAGCCAGCGCCTTTGAATCGCACTGTCTGGCGCTGTGTGATGTGCTTGACGTATCGCTAGTGACGACAAACGTGGTTGTGGATGCACAGGGCGAGGGTGTTGAAGGAGCTGCGAGGCGTGCGCGCTACCAAGCGTTCAAGCAGCATATTCCCTCTGGCGATACGTTATGGCTCGCCCAACACCAAGATGACCAAGCAGAAACCCTGTTACTGGCGGCGCTGCGGGGTAGCGGTGTACGCGGTTTAGCAGGCATGCCATATCGCCGTGAGTGGCAGGGGCTCACTGTGCTGCGCCCCTGGCTGAGTGTCAGCAAGCAGGCGCTGACAGAGGTAGCGAATGCGTTATCGCTGCACTGGTGCGAAGACCCGACCAATCGCAACGTCACGTTTGATCGCAACCGCTTGCGCCATCAGGTATTGCCTGTGCTGCAAACCCGCTGGCCTGGAGCTGCACGTGCTTTGGCCAACAGTGCTCAGCATGCTGGTGAGGCGGACCAGTTGTTAGCGGCATATGCCGCCGAAGAGCTGGCGGTGTTAAGGCTAGAAGAGCACTGTGTGGATGCTGCGTTGCTTAACCAGCGTGCCTTGCCTCGGCAGCGATTGCTAGTGCGTACGCTTTGTGATCAGTTAGGCCTACCTACACCACCCCAGAAGCGTCTGGAAAGCCTGCTCGCGCAGCTAAACTCGGCACACGATGCCCAGGTAAAGGTTGTATGGCCGGGGGCGGAAGCACGGGTGTGGCAACGCCGACTCTACTTGCTGCCTCCGCTAGAACCGCTCCCTGTTTGGGAAGTCGAATGGGATGGAACACCAGGGTTGCCAACGCCATTAGGCATGCTGAAAGTAAGCCTGGTGATACCGGGCTGCGTAACGCTGCGTTGGCGGCAAGGTGGCGAGGTGATTGCGTTAGCACAACGCGGGCGGCGTGATCTCAAGCGCTTACTCCAAGAGCAAGGCGTGCCGCCCTGGGAGCGTGAGCGCTTGATTGTCATAATGGATGGCGAGTTATGTTTGGGGGTGCTACAGCCGCCTGCCAAGGTGTTATGGCAGGCCGACGGCGTTGTTATTGAGTCCTAGAACCGAAAACGTAAAACCAGCTGCAGCCATATACGCCAGCTCTTGTTCCATATCGGTGCTGAGAAGCGTGGGCTCATCGCTGGAGGGTAGTGTAACGGTCAGTGTTGAGCCTTCCACACTCACTTGCGGCAATGGTGGTGCGTTCTCGGGCCGTGAGTGGTTGATCAGCACAGCAAGGCGCAGCAGGCGAGCCAGTTTGGCGCATCCTTCCTGATGTGACACGGGCAGTGCCTGCCACTCTTTGGTGGGGAATTTACGTCGGTGGGCGCGAACCAGGAACGCCAGCAAACGCTGCTCCGGGCGCGAAAACCCAGCCAAGTCAGAATGCTCTAACAAGTAGGCACCATGGCGGTGGAACTGGCTATGAGAGATGGCCAAGCCAATTTCATGCACGTGGCTGGCCCATATAAGGTAGTGGCCCTGTGTCTTGGTTAGCCCCCATGCCTTTTTTACTTCATGAAATAAGCGAAGGGCAGTGTCGGCAACATTTTCTGCCTGCCGAGAATCAACATCATAAATCCGTTTTAGCGCATCCACGCTCTTGGAGCGGGTATCTTCCGCGCTGTTGCGCCCAGCCATGTCATAAAGCACTCCTTCGCGGAGGGCGCCATCGGCAAAGCGCATTTGGGAAAGGTTGAAGGCTTCAAAGATGGCGCTCAAAATAGCGATGCCTGCCGGAAAGACTTTTGCTCGGTCAGGTTTTAGGCCATCTAGCTCAACTTTATCCAGGTGTTTGCACTTCAACAGGCGTTCGCGCAATTTTTTCAAGCCACTACGGGTAATAACGCCTTCCTGAGGTGTGTCGCCGTAGGCATATAGCACGCTCGCAGCGGCTTTGATCGTTCCACTTGAACCGACTGGGTCGTCCCAGCCAAGGCGCTGATAGGGGCGTTGAATGTTAGCCAGTTCTGAAAAGGCCGCGAGTTCCGCGCGTCGCATGCGTTTTTCACTCAGCTCGCCATCAGGAAAGAAACGACTGCTGAAGGTCACGCAACCCATGCGTAAGCTTTCCAGCGCTTTGGGTTCGAATGCTTCACCAATGATGAATTCGGTAGACCCACCACCAATATCGACAATTAAGCGGCGGCCATTTTCCGCCAGTGCGTGGGCGGCTCCTAAGTAAATTAAGCGAGCTTCTTCGCGGCCAGCAATAATCTCAATTGCATGTCCTAGTTGGGCTTCGGCACGCTCGATAAACGCTTGGCTGTTATAGGCATCGCGTAGTGCATTGGTGCCGACAATGCGCAGGTTGGCACTGTCTATATCTGTCAGAAAGGGAGCAAAACGACCCAGGCAATCCAACGCTCGCTGTATAGCCGCCTCGCTTAAATAACCACTCTCATCTAGCCCAGCGGCTAACTGAACTTTTTCACCCATTCTGGCAACGACTTGAAGGCGCTCGTTTTGATAATTGGCGACCAGCAGATGAAAGCTATTTGAACCGAGATCAATAGCTGCTAAACGCTGCGGTTCTGTGTGATCAGGTTCAGCCGACGGCATAGTGGTGGGGGGCGAGAAATCCTTTGGCATATGCTTTCCTTCCTAGTGGCTGTGTCAAGGTTGCGGTGCCTCATTAGTATTGTCAATTGCCAAAGGCTTGCGTTTATCTCAGGCCTTGACTACCATCGAGCTACTGGCTTGATCCGAGTTGGCTTGTTTGTCTATTTAACAGGTGTGTTACTCGGGTATTCCGAGCAGCACGTATCCAAATGGCATCAGCCAGATGTCCAAGTCGTCAGATAACCCACTGAAACAGCACTTTTCTGTGCCGATCAGATTAACTAGTTTTTAGCACCCTCATGCTAAGCAGCCACTGATGCCGTTATTCCTTTTTAGGCATGTAGTTGATGACTGCTAAGCAATCAGTATCTGAGTGTGTGTCTAGAGGGGGGTCTGAACGCATCACTTGGCGCTTAGCCCTACTGTCTAGGCCACGCCTCCTGTCTTATTCCGGCGCTTGTCGCCCAGCTTTCATGAGCAACTTTCTAACACACCGATGAATCTCACTGAACTCAAGCAAAAAACCGTTCCCGAGCTGCTCGATATCGCCCGCGAGATGGGTATCGACAACTTAGCCCGTTCGCGCAAGCAGGACATCATTTTCGCCATCCTCAAAAGGCATGCAAAAAGCGGTGAGGATATTTATGGCGATGGTGTGCTGGAAATTCTTCAGGATGGCTTCGGCTTCCTGCGTAGCGCTGACAGCTCTTACCTCGCCGGACCGGACGATATATACGTATCGCCGTCGCAGATTCGTCGTTTCAATCTGCGCAAAGGTGATTCCATTTCCGGCAAAATTCGCCCGCCCAAAGAAGGCGAGCGCTACTTTGCCCTGCTCAAAGTTAGCCAGATCAACTTTGACCGTCCGGAAAATGCCAAGCATAAGATTCTCTTTGAGAACTTAACGCCGCTATTTCCTGATGACCGTCTGCGCATGGAGATCGGTAATGGCTCCACTGAGGATCTTACCGCTCGGATCATTGATCTAACGGCGCCGATTGGTAAAGGTCAGCGTGGGCTGTTGGTGTCGCCGCCTAAAGCGGGTAAGACACTGATGCTGCAGAATATCGCGACGTCCATCACGCGCAATAACCCCGAGTGCCACCTGATCGTCCTACTGATCGACGAGCGCCCTGAGGAAGTGACCGAAATGTCGCGTACCGTGCGCGGTGAAGTGGTTGCCTCCACCTTCGATGAACCACCCGCCCGCCATGTGCAGGTTGCAGAAATGGTTATCGAAAAAGCCAAGCGCCTGGTCGAGCACAAAAAAGACGTGGTGATTCTGCTCGACTCGATCACTCGTCTGGCGCGTGCTTACAACACCGTGGTGCCCAGCTCCGGCAAAGTATTGACCGGTGGTGTCGATGCTCACGCTCTAGAGAAGCCGAAACGCTTCTTCGGTGCTGCGCGTAATATTGAAGAGGGCGGCAGCCTGACAATTATCGCCACTGCGCTAGTTGATACCGGCTCGAAAATGGACGAAGTCATTTTCGAAGAGTTCAAGGGCACCGGTAACATGGAAGCCCATCTGGACCGCAAGCTGGCTGAAAAGCGCGTATTCCCAGCGATCAATATTCGCCGTAGCGGTACTCGCCGTGAAGACTTGCTGGCGTCTGAAGATGAAATGCAGCGCATGTGGATTTTACGCAAGCTGTTGAACCCGATGGAAGATACCGCTGCCACAGAGTTTCTGATTGATCGTCTGAAAGATACCAAGACGAACTTGGAATTCTTTGAAGCAATGAAGCGCCGTTAAGCGCTACATGAGCATTAAGCAGTAGTGATCGTCTAGCCAGCCGGGGAGTGTGCTTTGAAGTATAACGACTTGCGCGATTTCATTGCGGCGCTTGAAGCAAAGGGTGAATTGAAGCGAATCACCGCCGAAGTTGATCCTTACCTGGAAATTACTGAAATATGTGACCGTACGCTGCGCGCTGGTGGCCCTGCGCTTTTGTTTGAAAACGTGAAGGGTCACGATATGCCGCTGCTGGGCAATCTGTTTGGTACGCCCAAGCGAGTGGCTATGGGCATGGGCCAGGATTCAGTAGAAGCGCTGCGTGAGGTGGGTAAACTGCTGGCGTTCCTGAAAGAGCCAGACCCGCCGAAAGGGCTAAAAGATGCCTGGGACAAGCTGCCTATTTTTAAGCAGGTACTCAGCATGGGGCCCAAAAATGTCAAGCGGGCTCCCGTGCAAGAAGTGGTGTATGAAGGTGACGAGGTTGATTTAGATCGCCTGCCTATCCAACACTGCTGGCCAGGCGATGCTGCCCCTCTGGTGACCTGGCCGCTGGTGATTACCAAGGGTCCGCATAAAAAGCGCCAAAACCTCGGTATTTATCGCCAGCAAAAAATCGGTAAAAATCGCCTGATTATGCGCTGGCTCTCGCACCGCGGTGGCGCGCTGGATTTTCTAGAGTTCCAAAAAGCGCATCCCGGTGAGCCGTTCCCTGTGGCTGTTGCGCTGGGGGCTGATCCAGCGACGATTCTAGGTGCGGTAACACCGGTGCCGGATAGCCTCTCTGAATACGCGTTTGCCGGGCTGCTTAGGGGCTCTCGTACCGAGCTTGTGAAGTGCGACCACGCTGACCTTGATGTGCCTGCGTCTGCTGAAATCATTCTCGAAGGGTTTCTCTACCCAGACGACGTGGCAGCGGAAGGCCCGTTTGGTGACCATACTGGCTACTATAACGAGGTCGACCACTTTCCTGTCTTCACCGTTACCCGCATGACCATGCGGCGAGATGCCATCTACCACTCTACCTACACAGGCCGCCCGCCAGATGAGCCGGCCATTTTAGGCGTCGCACTTAACGAAGTGTTCGTGCCTATTCTGTGCAAGCAGTTCCCTGAAATTGTCGATTTCTACCTGCCGCCGGAAGGATGTTCCTACCGGATGGCCGTTGTCACCATGAAAAAACAGTACCCCGGTCATGCCAAGCGCGTAATGATGGGCGTCTGGAGCTTTCTACGCCAGTTTATGTATACCAAGTTCGTGATCGTTTTAGATGACGATGTTGATGCGCGCAATTGGGAAGATGTGATGTGGGCTATTACCACACGTATGGACCCAGCACGGGATACGGTGATGGTGGAAAATACACCCATCGACTATCTCGACTTTGCGTCACCGGTGTCCGGGTTGGGCTCTAAAATGGGCTTGGATGCCACGAATAAGTGGCCCGGTGAGACCGACCGCGAGTGGGGCACACCCATCGTGATGGACGATGCGGTAAAAAACCGTGTTGACGAACGCTGGGACGAATTGGGCATTGATATCCCGTTACCTAAACCTCGCCACGGCTGATCCAGCGCTAAGGTTGTACGATTTTCCACAAAGAGGCTTTCATGAGCGCAAGTCCGTTAACTTGCAGAACGTTAACCTGCCAGGTAACTGCTGTTGAGGATTTAAATCCCGATGTCTTTGGGGTCACCCTAGAAGGGCGGCCCGAAGCCATGCAGCATGCCCCTGGGCAGTACTTAGAGTTAAAGCTGGATGACAGCACATGGGTGCCGTTTTCTATCGCCAGCGCTGAACGTGGCGATGGCATTATCGAATTGCATATTCAGCACTGGCCAGAGCGGGACAACTCTGCTCGACTGCGAGAGTTATTGCAGGTAGCCAACCAGTTGACCGTACGATTGCCCAGCGGAGAGTGCGTACTGGATACTGAAAGCGAGCGGCCGCTATTGTTGGTTGCCGCAGGTACAGGCTTTGCACAGATGAAAGCGATTGTTGAGGCAGCGCTAAGCAAACAGCCTAACCGGCCGGTTTCACTGTGGTGGGCTAACCGTGAGCACCGTGATCTTTATGCTGAAGATCTCGCCTGCGAGTGGGCACAGCAGTATGTCAATGTTGCTTTTCAAGCGGTGACAGAGTTTCCGCTTACCGAGCCACTGGCCGCTGGTGAACGTATCTCACATCATCAAGGACGCATTGATCTGGTGTTGGAGAGCGACCTGGAAAGCACACTGGCCACCACGCCAAATGAGTGTGATATCTACCTCTCGGGCTCGCCGGGTATGGTTTACGCTTGTGTTAGTGTCTTAGAGCGAAAAGGTATTAACAGCGAGCGAATGTTCTCGGATGTGTTTGCCTACGCGCCGCGCCCTCACTAAAATGACCGGCTAACCGATACCGATAAAAAGGAGGCTTCAATGGCCCACCATGACGACGACTTTAAAGACGAATCAGGTTTGCTTGCTATTGTGCTCGGCCTTGTGGTGCTGGTGAGCATGAGCGCACTGCCCGCTACGATTGGCTGGATACAAGCATTTGGCGGCTGATAGTTGCCATTTTCTTCGTATGCAGGCAGGATTAAGTTATTCGGCTTTATTGCCTTTTAGAGAACACCGTCAATCAGGACATAGCTATGTACACAGCACAACGCACCCAGCCAACACAAGCTAAGCCGCTACCGGTGGCTGGTGCGTTGTTGTCTGCGTCTGTTTATGCTGCGTATTGGTTTAGCCACGGTGTGCCCTTGGCCGACCAATAGCGTCGCGCCATCAGGCACACCGACTAGGTTGCCTGCCGCATGCAAAGAAGCCTCGGTTGGTAACTCAACCGAGGCTTCTTTCGTTTTAACTGTTTATTTACGTTTCATCAGATTCCTCAAGGAGCTACATCATGTATCGCGCATACTCTCTCGCTACTCAGCTCGCCAACGCCATTACCTACATCGGTTATGGTTATGGCTGGCGATTTAGCGACGCGCGGTTGGTGCAAGCTGCCACCTCCGACCGTGCAAGCCAGGGTGGCCAGTTGGTATCACGATGTCACACGCTTCCGGAGAGTTAATGTTATGAACGCCCATGCCAGCCCTGCTTGCACAACTGTGTCAAACGTATTGTCTGTAACGAACTGCCACTCGGCCACATCTCAGCCACTACCCCTGCCAGCGGAGTTGCGCCGCAGTATCGCGATTGACTCAACCCTGGGCGAGCAAATTGCCCAGCAGCGTCATGCGGTTCAACGCATTCTGAATGGCCAGGATGACAGGCTGTTGGTGGTCGTGGGGCCATGCTCCATTCATGACCCAGACGCAGCGCTGGAGTATGCCGACCGACTGGCTGCGCTTAGCGATGAGGTGAGTGAGCAAATATTACCGGTAATGCGTGTCTACGTTGAAAAGCCACGCACCACCGTCGGTTGGAAAGGTTTAGCGTATGATCCTGATTTAGACGGCAGCGGCGATATGCCAAAGGGAATAACACTCTCTCGTGAGTTGATGCACGCGGTTGCCTCACGGGGCTTACCAGTGGCCACGGAGCTTTTACAGCCAATGCTTGCGCCCTACTTAGATGATTTGCTGAGCTGGGTTGCCATTGGTGCTCGCACCACTGAGTCACAGTTACACCGCGAGCTGGCAAGTGATCTCGCGGCAGCCGTAGGGTTCAAAAATGCCACCAGCGGCGACGTCCAGGTCGCTATTGATGCGATGCAGGCAGCTGCCCATGCTCACCAGCGTTTTGCAATAGATAGCCAAGGCTGTCCAGTTATGCAGGAAAGTGCCGGTAATCCCCACACTCACGTGGTGCTCCGTGGGGGGCATGGCGAACCAAATTACCAGTCCCATCACGTACGTTCGGCAGTAAAGGCTCTGCGAGAAGCAGGTCAAAACCCACGTTTAATGGTGGACTGCAGCCACGCTAATGCGCGCAAGGATCATCGTCGCCAAAGCGAAGTGATGCTCGATGTATTGGCGCAGCGCAAAGCGGGCGATGCTAATTTAGTAGCCTTAATGCTAGAAAGTCACTTGTTTGAGGGAAAACAGGCGCTTAAGCCAAATGCGATGCGTTACGGTGTGTCTGTTACCGATGCCTGTGTTAGCTGGGAAGCGACTGAGCGACTGCTCAAAACTGCCGCCGAAAGAATGTGTTAAAACACAGTTATCTACGTACAGCTTGATAACCTCTTGTCTGCCTTGGTCAGCCCCGTATCATAGGAGCCTCCTATCGATGACGAGGTTGGCCATGGTCTTCACCCTTGAGCAGCATAACCCCAGTAGCTACCAGCGCAAGGCGCGGATGATCAGTATTGCCATGGCAGGGCAGCTTATTGTCTTTGGGCTACTGTTTTCAATGCTGTTAACCGCCACGTTTGGCAGCAGCCTATGGCTCAATGCGTTGGGCGTGTTTCTGGGCCTGTTAGCCACCAGTGCGATGTTTGCAGTCCTCAAAGATCGCCCCTGGATGACTGAAATGCGCTATGTTTGGCAGCTTAAGCAACACCTTTCTCATATCAGCGGCTACCTGCAGCCACTGCGCCAAGCCGTGGAAGAGGATAACCGCGTGGCGTTGGACATTGTGACATTTTACCATCAAGGCATGACACAGCTTGCTGAGCTTAATGGTCGCACTACTGATGATGATTCTGAGCGGCTGGCAGAAAAAATGCAGATAAAAGTAAAGCGAGAAACGTTGGGTCTGCCAGCCCAGGTCGACAGTTTTGACCCGCAAGACTTAAAAGCATTTAAGCGTCGCTAAATGAAGTGAAATTTATTTATTAAGAAGAAATCCGCTGAATTCTACGTAGACCCCATTGAAGGTGTCTACGGCGATAAAAGACCCAGTAGTAAAAGTAGTAACAACAGCGGAAACAACAGGGAGCAGGATGCATGACTTACTTACCTAATCGATTAACAGGTGTTATGGCGGTGGCTGCTACAGTTGCGCTGGCGGGCTGTGCTAGCACGGGGGCAACGCCTGCGGATTCTTCAGCCACGGGAACGTCTAAAACAACGGTGCATAGCAGTGCGCCACTGTTCCCTGCTGTTCTGTTTCCTGGCAGCGCGGCACACTTTGACGCTTGGGAGTGTCAGCCTGCTAACCAAAACTTGGTTACTGCGATGAATGATGATGACTTACGTCTTTGGTCACTACACGGCGCTTGGCGTTTACCAGAAGCGATAGTAGCAAGCGGTGCCCGCTATCAAGATGGGGAGATCAGCTTCTGGAATCGTGGTGATCAGGCCCAGGTAGAAACACCACGTGGTCAGCTTCAATGCCAGCAAGGGCAGCGTCGAGCTGCAGCAACCCGTGCTGATCACCCAGGTGTGATGTTCCTGGGGCGTGGCAATGAGCCTGGCTGGTCCATTGAACTTGCCCATGATGCGCCGATGATGACCTGGACAACGGCCTATGGCAGCGAGACGCAAACCATACCCTATATGGTGAGTGTCATGGACAACGAAGCAGGCAGAGTTGTTATCGAGAATGCTAACGCTGATCAGTTTTTCCGCGTACGCATCGAGGCGGGAGCGTGCTTTGACGATATGAAAGGCCAGCCGTATCCAGCCCGTGTCACGTTGAGCATAGGCGGCGAGCAGTACAAAGGCTGTGGACAGGGCATTGCTCCCTAACCCCCCTGGTGTTTTGGACCACTGGCGTGTCAGCAGCGGTAAAGGAAAGGCTCGGCACGCCACTGTGATTCAATAAAGTCGCTGGCGCATAGCGCGGTGGTATCCCCGGTTGCCCTGGCAGCGAGCCGGGAGAGTGTTTCCAGGCGTAGATCCCGAGAGGCCTCTAGCTGCTCGCTTGTCTCAACTGGATGCCAAGTGTCATCTTCTCTTGTTGCCAGTGTAAAGCTAAAAGGATGAAAGCCCGGAAAGCCAAGGCGAATATCCGTGGCGATTAATGTTTCCTGACCATCTAACAGCAGTGTGTCATAGCGCAAAAAGGGACCGGTGAACCACGCCAGCCGTTGACCAAGTGGGCCTGCCAAGGCGCTTTCCTCAAGTGCCGTATTGCGCTTTAAAGGTTCAAGTGTTGGGGGGCGCTGACCATCGAATAAACCTATCAAACTCTCGTAATAGAGGTCTTCACCGATAATCGTTGCCCGCCAAAGCACAATATTAAATGGTGTTGGTTGAATGAGAACGGGGGCTTCACGAAGCCCTGCTTCAGCGAGCGAAGGAGCTAAGCGCTGTTCTACGCTCCATTTCGCCCCTGCTGCTAGTAGCAAATATACGCTGGAGACCGCTAAGCCCACGGTACAGGCACTGCGAACCTTTTTGGAGGCGACACCTATGATCAATGCAATGAGCAGTGGCAGAGTGTAGAAAGGATCGATAATAAACACGATAGGCCACGCCACTGGCGGTATATCTAGCGGCCAAAATAGCTGAGTGCCGTAAGTCGTCAGTGAATCAAGCAGAGGATGTGTGGTCAGACAAAGGACGAAAAACCACCACCAGTGGCGAAAGTAAACAGGACGCTGTTGTGTTGCTGGAAAAAGTCGCGCGGTAAGCAGTGCGAATAGAGTGCCCAGCCCTGTCAACACGAACAGTGAATGGCTAAACCCGCGGTGCTCAGTCACATTGGCCACCGCGTCGCCATAATCAAGTACTACGTCCAGATCAGGCAGCGTGCCAAGCAGTGCGCCAATAAGCACGGCTTTACGGCCCAGCCGTCTGCCCAGTATTGCACCACCTACAGCGGCCCCAAGAGCAGCTTGTGTGACTGAATCCACGAATATCTCCTTGGGGCGACCCCCGTATTTCAAGCAACTGATATATTATTATACAGATCTGTGAAGAGGGTGCTTAAATGTTGAAAAATCGTCTAATTAAATGTTTGGCAGGCAACCTGCTTGCTGCCTGCTCGCTAACTGCTTTTTCGTTAAGCGCTTTAGCAGCCCCGACAGTGGATGTGCACAGCGATCCCAATTGTGGTTGCTGTAGCGCATGGGTGAGCCATCTTGAAGAAGCTGGGTTTAACGTCAACCACCATCGTGACGGTGATCTCCGCGCCATTAAAATAGCCAATGGTGTTCCTCCGGAGCTCGCGTCTTGTCACACGGCCATTGTTGATGGCTATGTGATTGAAGGTCATGTGCCTGCCTCAGATATCAAGCGCCTACTGGATGAGCAGCCAGATGTTGTCGGGCTAACCGTGCCGGGTATGCCTCATGGTTCACCTGGCATGGAAACAGGCCGTGTTGATGATTATGCCGTACTCAGCTGGAGCCGCAGCGACAGCACGCCCGCTATTTTTAGCGAATATACCCAGTAATAATGAAGGGAGAATGACATGCAGTTTTTGCACACCATGGTACGGGTAAGCAACCTGGATGCGTCGCTGCATTTTTATTGCGACCTGTTAGGCCTGAAAGAAGTACGTCGTAAAGAGAACGAGAAAGGGCGATTTACGCTCGTATTTCTTGCAGCACCCGCTGATGAAGCACGTTCAGAGCGCCTCACGGCACCAGAGCTTGAATTGACCTACAACTGGGATCCAGAAGAGGTCTCCGGTGGACGCAACTTCGGACATCTCGCCTATCGAGTTGACGATATTTACGCGCTTTGCAAAAAGCTCGAAGATAATGGTGTCACCATCAACCGCCCACCGCGGGATGGCCATATGGCGTTCGTAAAGTCGCCCGATGGAATTTCTGTCGAGTTACTCCAGAAAGGTGATGCGCTGCCTCCACAGGAACCATGGGCCTCAATGGAAAACAGCGGGAGCTGGTAATTACCTCTACAAGGAGCAAGAACAAGTGAAGATCAAGGTTGGAGCAACGCTAATCGGTGTTGCCGCCGCACTGCTAGTTAGTGCGTGTAGTAGCACGCCAGAGCACGAGAGCAAAGAGAAACCAGAGAGCGTTACGTTGTCAGGTCCGTTGGTAGATCAGCGCTGGAATCTGCTGCTGGTAGGCACCGATGAACGGGTGTCATTACCTGATACGCCATTCTTTCAAATTGGAAGTGATGGCAGTGTGAGTGGCTCGGATGGTTGTAACCGCTTTACCGGCAGTGTGAATCTGGGAGAAAACCAACGCATCGAGTTTAGCCAGCTCGCTTCCACACGCATGGCCTGCCCCAATATGGAAGACGCCAAACGGGTAACGGATATGCTCGAAACGGCCTACCGCTACCTGATCGACCACGACCGGCTGGTGTTCTTCGGCCCGGACAGTCGGGTGCTGGGCGGCTGGCGCGAAGCCAACTAGGTTTTTAATGAGAATCAGCTTGAGTGTCTAATAGTTAAAAGGCGGATTGAAGCGGGCTATAAAGCGCGCATCAATCCGCTTTTTCCATTCCCACACCCAGCGGCCTGAAAAGCCGATGGCACCTCTGCTGGCAATCGCATGGCCGTCGCCAGTGCCAATCAGTGCCAGTACACGCTTTGGTGGCTGCCAGGTGGTCAGCGGTTCACTGTGGCAGGCGGCGCGCAGGTTCTCCGCCAGCACTGGTCCCTGGCGCACGGCATAAACGCCAGACTTGGGCAGTGGCGATGAGCGCAGTGATGGGTTGAAAGCTGCACAGTCTCCAGCCGCGAACAGCCCCGGCTTTCCTGTTACCTCAAGTGTCTTATTCACCTGGATAAATCCCTGCTGATTCAGCGGCAGCGCGGTGTCTTGCAACCACATCTGGCCAACGGCACCGGTAGCCCACAGCACGATATCTGCGTCAATCAACTCTCCTTCAGAGGTGTTAACGCCACCTGCTATTAGCGACTGACCACGCACGCCGTGAAGCACCGTAATGTCTGCTCGGCGCAGGGCACGCTGGGTTAACCAGCGGGGCAGATGACCCGCGCCGGGTAGCAGTGTTGTTGATGCGCTGACTAGCGTGCCTTGCCAAGTAATGTCGGAGCGCTGTTGACGAAGCTGCGCCATCACGCTCATTAAGGTTTCGCAGCCAGCCGCGCCGCCGCCTACGCTCACCACTCGCTGGTGAGTGCCCTGGGGAAGCTGTGCGACTTTCTCTCTTAGCGCTTGCCAGCGGTAATGCAGTGAGCTTAGCGGTCGCATCGCTAATAAGTAGGGGGGCTGTGCGCCATGCTTTTCGGGCAGTCGTAGCGTAGAGCCCACGTTAAATGAGGCCACATCAAAATGGACCACCTCGCCGTTAGCTAGTGTTACCCAGCGCTTGGTGGGATCGATAGCCACTGCGGGCGAGGTGATTAAACGAGCGCCTGCCCTTTGCGATAGCGCCGCCACGTCAATTTGTGTTTCGCGTAGCGTGCATTCCCCTGCCAGCCAAGCAGGCACGCTGCCGGAATAGGCGGCAAGCGGACTATCGCTGACCACGGTGATAGCAATCGTCGTATCTGGGCGCTGAGCAAAGGCTTCCAGTACGAAGGCGTGGGCATGGCCCGCGCCAATCAGAACGAGCTGTTTTAAAGGTGGTATCACTTTTCTGTGCCACGCCGCCAGCGGAAGTAACGTTCCAGCAGGGCGAGAATTCGCTCGGGTTTATGGGCATTTTTCCACACGCCGGCGGTGGCCTTGGCGGCTTCGCCCAGGGTTGGGTAGGGGTGAATGGTGCCTAGAAGTTTGTTGAGCCCCAGCCCATGCTTCATAGCGATGGTGAATTCACCCAGCCACTCTCCGGCATTTTCTGCCACGATGGTGACACCGAGTATTTTGTCTCTACCCGGCACAGTGAGCACTTTAATAAAGCCTTCGGTAGCGCCTTCAGTGATAGCACGGTCACTTTCGCTCATAGCGTAGCGGGTAACTTCAAACGCCACACCTTTGGCGGTGGCCTCTTTTTCGTTTAGCCCGACCCGTGCTACTTCTGGCTGAATGTAGGTGACAGCGGGCATAAAGCGGTAGTCCACCGCAAAACTTTTAAGTTCGCCAAACAGCGCATTAACTGCTGCGTGCCAGGCCTGATGCGCAGCGGCGTGGGTGAGCTGGAAAGGCCCCGCCAAATCACCGCAGGCCCAGATGTTGGGCAAACGAGTTTGCAGACGCTCATTTAGCGCCAGCGTGCCGCCTTCTGTTGTGGTAATGCCCAACGCTTCCAGCCCTAATCCTTCCACGTTGGCTTGGCGGCCAGCACTTACCAGCAGGTAGTCGAACTCAACAGAGAGTCGCTCGCCATGATGCTCGACCACTAACTGATGCCGTTGACCGGCTTGGCAGACTTCCAGCGCTTTGGCGTTTGTCATCACACTAACGCCTTCCTGGGTGAGCGTGTGCTCAACGTGCTCGCCCACCTCTGCATCTTCGCGACCAAGCAGCTGCGCAGTGCCTTCCACTAGCGTGACTTGACTGCCTAGACGGGCAAAGCTTTGACTAAGTTCACAGCCAATGGCCCCGCCACCTAGTACTACTAGGCGGTTAGGCAGCTCGGTGAGAGACCACAGGTTTTCCGAGGTGAGCACTGGCGCATGCTCGATGCCTGGCAGCGGTGGCACACGGGGGCGTGCGCCGGTGGCTAACACAATATGGCGGGTGGTGAGGGTTTTATCACCAACGTTGATTTCCCAAGGAGACGTTAGGGTAGCGTGATCCTGATACACCTCAACGCCCAGTTTGGTGTAACGCTCGATACTATCGTGGGGTTCAATATCAGTAATGGCTTGGTGTACGTGCCCCATCACCTTGGCAAAATCAATATCGGGCTCGTTGGCGTTGACGCCAAACCGTGATGCCGTGCGCACAGCATGGGCAGCATGGGCGGCACGAATGAGTGCTTTTGAAGGGACGCAGCCTGTATTTAAGCAGTCACCACCCATTTTGTGTTTTTCCACCAGGGCCACTTTGGCTTTTACGGCACTGCCGATGTAACTAGTGACAAGTCCCGCCGAGCCACCGCCAATCACTACGATGTCGTAATCAAAATGAGAGGGCCGAGTAAAGCCACGGTAGGCGTTGCGTTTTTGCACCAGCAGCACAAGGCGACGAGCTATCCAGGGGAAAATCGCCAGCAGAGCAAACGAGGCCAAAAGCCCAGGGGAAATAATACCGCCGAGGCCTTCAAGTTCGCCTAGTTGCCCGCCTGCATTTACATATACCGCGGTGGCGGGCAGCATGCCTAACTGGCTAACCCAATAAAAGGTGATGGTTTTAAGCCGGGTTAGCCCCATCACCAGGTTGATCATAAAGAAGGGGAATACCGGCACTAGACGAAGGGTGAAGAGGTAGAAAGCTCCGTCTTTATCAACGCCACGATTGACCGTCTCGAACTGGCGGGGAAACCGCTTTTCAATCGGCTGGCGAAACAGAAAACGCGAGACTAAAAAGGCCAATGTGGCTCCGATGGTGCTGGCAAAGGAGATAATCAACAGCCCCCAGCCAAGGCCAAAAAGCGCGCCACCCAAAAGAGTGAGAAGTGTCGCCCCAGGTAGCGACAGCGCGGCCATGACCACATACACGGCAAAGAATAGGCCCGCTACTTGCCAAGGGGACTGCTGAAATGCTGCCTGGAAATCGCTGCGATAGGCTTGCAGGTTTTCCAAATTGAAAAACGTGTGGGCACCGCTTAGGTAGAAGCCGAGCACGGCCAGTAACAGTAGGGTGATAATCAGCAGTCGTTGTCGGTTCAAGGGTGGCTCCCTAAGGGTGTTGTGAGGTTAGGATCGTTGTTGGGTAAGCATTCGTGGTGGCGTAACTAACTTCCTTACATTGATCCTATATATTGGCTGCTTATCCACGGGTATTGGGCTTCTGAGCATGTCGCAAACGCTGCCAACGCTGCCAATCTTCTGGCCGGTCAATGTCCCACATAGTGTCAGGAAAGGTAACGTCTAAGGCTAGCGCGGCAAGCCGCTGACGGGTGATCTTGAACACTTGTTCGGTTCCCCAGGGGATATCCTCAAACAAGCTAGGGTGGTCGTCATGAGTGCCAATCAACCCATAGCCGCCGTCTTCGGCGGGCAATATCACCACAGGTACGTTTTTAAGTGCCTCACTGCACTGCTTAAGCATGCCAACGGTAATGCTAGGGCAATCAGTGCCCATTACCATCGCCGGGCCTAGGGCGCTATTCAGCGCATGGCGAACGCGCATACCCACATCGCCCTGCTGCTGGGCGGCAAGCGATATTCCGTAGTCAGCCTGTAGCTCCACAAACAGCGGATGCTGATGCTCCAGGGAGGTCCATAGTGTGACGTTTGGTGCTCCCAAGGCTTGGCAGGCGGTGGCAACGCAGTGGCGAACCATGGTGGCGTGGGCTTGCGCCGCGCCTTCTGGCCCTAGGCACGGAATTAAGCGCGTTTTCGCCTGCCCTGGCAGTGGCGCTTTGGCCAGCAGATGTAAATGGGGCTGCACGGTTGGCTTAACGGGCATTGCGATACTCCTTGGCCAATTGAGTGGCGCTGACGCCGCGCCAGTAGCGGTAACGCAGCCTCCACATAAGGCGAATGGTTTTCCAAGCGCCGAACTGATCCCAGCGTCTGCCTGAGCTTATCACTTTGGTGCGTAGGCAGGCGGGGGGAGAAAGTGCCTTCAGCCGCTTGCTTAACTCGATATCTTCCATTAATTGTTGTGTTGGAAAGCCGCCGATTGCCTCAAAAGGCCCTCGACGTACGAACATACCTTGGTCGCCAGTGGCGATACCGCTCAGCCGTGAGCGCAGGTTCATCAGAATGCTAACGAGAGGCAGCCAGCGGCTTTTGCCCTCAAGGTGAATATCAAATCGCCCCCAGGCATGAGTTTCTAGCGCTTGGGAAATCAGTTTGCAGCCCCCTTCGGGAAGTCGAGTGTCAGCATGTAAAAATAGCAGCGCTGCTGAGCGCGCGTGTTCTGCGCCGAGGTTCATCTGTCGTGCCCGGCCAGGAGAACTCGTCAATAGCGTATCCGCCAACGGCGTGGCCAGCGCCACGCTGTTATCGGTACTGTCACCATCGACGACAATGATTTCCACGCCACTCTCCCGCAGTGGCTGCAGCGCAGCTAGCGCCGCTTCAATCCCCGCAGCCTCATTCAGCATTGGAATCACCACGCTAAGCTTAGGTGATTCAGCATCTGGGCTAGCCAAGGGCAATGATCGGCCCTCCTGCGGCATTGGCATCGGCTTCATCGTGGGTGACCAGCAGTGTGGGCAGGCCCGCCTCGCGTAGTTGGCCGAACACTAGGGTGCGCATTTCCTGGCGCAATGCCGTGTCCAGCTTGGAAAATGGCTCATCCAGCAGAACGGCGCGGGGCTGTGAAAGCAGCAGGCGCATCAGCGCCACCCTGGCCTGCTGGCCGCCGGAAAGAGTGGCTGGGTCGCGAGTTTCAAAGCCCGCCAACCCCACCTGTTCCAGCGCTTGGGAGACTTGCTGGCGCTTGTTTTTGGCACGGTGTGGCAAACCAAAGCGCAAATTCCCCGCCACGCTTAAATGCGGAAATAGCATTGGGTCCTGAAACAGCAGGCCAATGCCGCGCCGTTCGGCGGGCAGTGTGTCCAGGCGTTTATCGCCAAGATAGAGTTCACCTTGGGCCTGAAAGGCAGGCGACAAAAAGCCCGCCAGATAGGCCAGTAGCGTGGACTTTCCAGAGCCAGAAGGGCCCATCACGGTTAATACTTCGCCTGGCGCAATGTCACGGTGCATTGCCAGCAGCGTTTCGCCTGCCAGGGTGATAGACATCTGTTTGATGTGCAGCGTTTGAAGATTGTGGGTCATGCAGCTCCTCGCATTTGGCGGCGTTTTGCCCACACAAGGCGGGGAATCAAGAGTGCCAGACTAAAGCCAATAAACGGCAGCAGCGCCTGCAGTAGTGCCAATACCGCCACTAGCCTGCGATTGCCGCCAGATGCCATTGCAACGGCTTCGGTAGTGATGGTGGGAACACGTCCACCGCCAAGCAACAGCGTTGGCAAATACTGCCCGATACTGACGGCTAAGCTCACTGCGCAGGCGGTGAGTAACGGGGCCAATAAAAGTGGCAGGCGTACCTGCCAGAAAGCTCGCCAGGGTGGAACACCCAGCGACAGTGCCACCTGTACCCAGCGTGGATCCAGCCGACGGTAGGCTTCTGATAGTGATAAATAGAGATACGGCACCACAAACAACAAATGAACGGCCACCACCAAGGCGTGCTGAGGGCGGATGGCAACGCTTTCAGCGGCGACCACCAAGCCAAACAGAAAGGCCACTTGCGGTACAATAAGCGGTAGATAAAGCAGCCACTGAGCCCGCCGTGCAGGCAGGTGATGGCGCGCTGCATGTTCCAATGTTGCCACTACCAGTACCGCGGCGATAAGTGTCGCGACGAGTCCGATACTCAGCGTATTCATTAGTGGTGTCGCCACGCTGGGCAGGATGCGCTGCCAGTGATCCAGCGTGAAGGTACTCGGCAGTGCATCCGGAAAGCGCCAAAAGCCTGCCACCGAAAACAGTGCCAGCCCAGCTAGCGCACTCATCGCCATAAGGGTAACGGTTGCCAGTAGCGCCCGGCCGCCAAGTGCAATCGCCGTTGACCCTGAGGTACGCGAGCCGCTGGCCAGCCAGAGTTGACTGAGGCGTTTGATCCCTTGTTCGCCAAGCCACCAGGTTAGTAGTGCCGCCAGGGTAACGCCGAGCTGCAGCACGGCACCGGCAGAGGCCATAAAGCGGCGGCTTAAGTCGGGGTCGTTAAACCAGGTGAGAATCGAAACACTCAGCGTTGGCGGTAGAGTGGGGCCAAGAATCAACGCCATATCCACCACCGAGGTGGCGTAGGCAATGACGGCGTAAACCGGCAAGCGAATCAGTGGGTAAAGCGCAGGGAAAACGCACTTCAGCCAGGCAATGCCAGGCGCGTAGCCCAGCGAACGCGCCAGGGTGACACGTTGTTCAGGGCGTAACTGAGGCAGCGCTGCCAAGCTCATCAGCAGCAAAAAGGGCACTTCTTTGAGGATTAAACCTGCCATTAGCGCCAGCCCTAGCGGGTCGTTGACGATCAGCAGGTCAGGTGGGCGTTCCCAGCCAGTGAGCCCAGGGGAGACCCAGCGCACCAGCAACCCCGAGGGCGCAATCAAAAAGGCTAATCCAAAAGCTACGGCTGCATGAGGAATGGCCAGTAGTGGTGAGACCATTCGCCGAATAGCACGGTCAATCCAGGTGCCTTGGCTTGCAGCTAGAAACAGCACCACGATGAACAGTGCCACCAAGGTGGTGATCAGGCCGCTAAAATAGCTCAGCAGTACGGAGCGGTGTAGGCCAGCGCGGCCCCACAGGGCTTGCCATGCTTCCAGATGGAACGTGTCCCCTCCGAGCACCGGTAAATAGCCAAAGGCAGGCAGCAGAACCATGATTAGCCCTGCTGTCACGGGAATGACCAGCAGGGCTATTATCAGTATTGGTGCCACTCGTAACATCAATCAGTTGACGCCATAACGCTGAAGCCAAGCCTCTTGCAGTGCTGTCATCCAGCTGGGGTGCGGTTCAGCCAGAGTATTGGCAAGCGCGTCGGCGGGCAGAGCAGAGGGGTGTGAGTCACCCTGCTCAAAAAGCGCCTGATCACTCTCTTTCAGCTGATTGATGGCCAGTACGCTGCGGTCGCCCCACATATCAAGCGATTGTTTTGTTGCCTGGGCCCTGGGCGAAAGTAGGAAGTTGGCCAGCGTCATGGCCCCTGCCTTGTGAGGGGAATTGTAGGGAATAGCCACGAAATGGACATTGCCCAGGGTGCCGCTTTCCAGTACATAGCTGCGCACGCTGTCTGGCAGTTCGTGTTCCCTGACGGCCACGGCAGCATCGGTCGGGTAGAAGGAAAACGCCAGGCTCAATTCGCCATCACTCATCAGGTTTCGAAGGTGAGGCCCGGAATCCGGGAAACTGCGGCCGCTGCGCCACAGATGCGGATGAAGCGCATCCAGATAGCGCCATAGAGGAGTCGTGATGTCTTCGAACTCACTGTCTACCACTGGCTGGTAGAGGGCATCATTCTGGTCGGTCAACTCGATCAGCGCCTGTTTCAGAAACGTACTGCCGGTAAAGTCAGGAATGCGCGGGTAACTGAACTGGCCAGGGTTTTTCTTGACCCAGCCAAGCAGGGCGTCAATGCTCTGGGGCGGGGTGTCGGTCTGGGCGCTGTCGTAATAAAAGGTAATCTGTGCCTTGCCCCAGGGGGATTCGTAGCCGTCGGTGGGTAGGGTAAAGTCAGTCACAACTTCCGGGTTATTGTCTGGGTCGGTCAGCGCGAAGTTGGGCAGTGATTCCGTAAAGGGGCCAAATAACAGGTTCTGTTCGCGCATGGCGGCAAAGTTTTCACCATTGATCCAGACCAGGTCGATGCTGCCGTCGTCATCATTGCCTGCCTGTTTCTCAGCCAGCACGCGTGCCACTGCACTGCTGGTGTCATCCAGTTTGACGTGTGTCACCTCGACCTCGAATTCGGCCTGCATCTGCTCCGCCACCCAGTCGATATAGCGGTTGGTTCGGTTGTCCCCAGCCCAGGCGTTCCAGTAGACGGTTTGACCCTGGGCAGCTTGCAGGACCGCCTCCCAGTCCTCGGGAGGCGGGGCCGCGGTTACCGGTTGCGCCAGGGATAACAGGGAAGCGGCAGTCAGGGTGGCCAGGGTGGCGCGTGGTTTCATCGTATACCTCTTGAGATCAGCAGGTTATAGAGTCGCTTTCAAGTGAAGCAGTTCCGCATGAACATGCTCGATAGCTGGCGCTGACAGATAATGCTCGACCCTGTCGCGGACATGCGCAATCACGGCGGCGTCGGTCAGCTCGGCAGACCAGTCCTGGCCGCGGTGCTCGGCATCTTTGCTTTGCAAATGCTGGGCGCGCCATTTGGCGCACCATGTTAATGACCACAGCCAAGTGGCACGGCGGCAGGCCACCAGTGTGTCCGCGCTGGGCGTTTGCTGCATATGGGCTTGCCAATGCTGATAGAAGGCGACGACGTCATCCAGGCTGAGTACTGCCTGGCTGTTCATATCCCAGGTGGTTGAGGTGTAAAGCGAGGTGTGTGCCAGGTCGATCCCCGGCAGGCCATAGCGGCACTTTTCAAGGTCCACCAGCACCGCGCGTCCCTCTTCAGTGATCAAAAAGTTGCCAGGGTGGGTATCAAAGCTGATCAAGCAGCGCTCGGCATCGGGTAGCGTGACGGGCAGCGCTTCCAGCTCGTCACGAACACGTGCAATAACACCGCTACTCAAGTTGGCTTTTTCCAGCCACTCGGCTTGGCGGCTGACTTCCTCACGCATGGCCTGCCAAGGGTCATTGGGGGCAAGTAGGGGAGCAGGCTGGTTAGGCAGTGGCAGCTGGTGCAGGCTGGCCAGGGTTTCGGCAATGCGCGGTAAATCGTCCGGCAGCTGCGCTAGCCGTCCCTCAATGGCATCGACCAGCAGTCCGCCACGGGGCAGGGCATCGTTCACCGGCAAAACGCCATGCAAGCGAGGCACATGCCCACCCTGGCTGGCACGTTCGTAGCAGGCGGCTTCATAGGCCAGGTTATCGGCCGGTGCCAGGTTCATTTGGCTCTGTTTGGGCAGCCGTGCAACCCAATCTTCGCCAGCGCGGTGCAGCCACACATGGTCGTGGGCCAGTCCGGTGTCCGCCATCGGCGAAAGCGATTGGTAAGCAATCTTCGCCTGTTGCAAGGAGTTTTCCAGTACCTGTAAGCGCGCTTCTAAAGGTGTGGGCATTAGCTCTTCCATATTGAAGCTGACTGTATCGCGAAAAATAGCAATGCCACTTAGTGGCAGTATTGTCGCCAACCTTACATGTTCTGTCGTAGAGAGTGATCAAGACGCAGCTAAGAGTCGATAAAATATACCTCTTGATCGCCTGTCTATGCGCTAAAAAATTGTTGCCTAGCGATGCGTTTGCTGATGATAACTTAGGGCATGACCTTTCTTCTTTACTGGTATCCATCAGACGGTTGCTGCTACTAATCCAGGGCTAAAAGTCAATGAAAAAAACGGTTATTGATGCTGCAGACATCCGCATTCTTTGCGCATTACAACAACATGGCCCGCTCAGCAAAATGAAGCTATCAGAGCTGGTTAACCTGTCTCCAACACCCTGCTGGGTGCGTTTTAACCGCTTGAGGCAGGCGGGGCTCATCCGTGGGTATCATGCAGATATCGCCCTTGATCACATCGCGAATGCCTCGAAAGTGGTGGTGACCGTTTCTCTCAAGGCGCATCAAAAAGCGGCGTTCGAGCGCTTTGAGCGTTATATCAATCAAGTTGATGAGATCATCGAGTGCATCGCAACGGGCGGAGGCATGGATTATGTCTTGAAAGTGGTGGCTCCAAGTTTAGACGCATTTCAGCAAGTGATAGAGGGTCTTCTCGCTCCTGAGTTGGGAGTAGAGCGTTATATGACGTATATCACCACTAGAGAAGTAAAGTCGACCCAGTTGAATCTCGCTTGTCTGATGACGGATAAGAGCCGCTAGGCAACGCCAGCGGCAGTTTCACGACTGCTTTTAGTCTTCAAACCCCAGACCCTCTTCAATTCACCCTGCTAGATATGGCGAGTGAAACAGGCTGCATTATCGCTTGTTACCAAGCCATCAAAACTTGGTCTGTTCAGACTTTTCAAACCGACTTTTTAGGCCGCGTCAGCACGTCATGTATCCCTATAGTGCATATACCGAACGCTTGGTCGTTCGCCAGTATATAAAACACTACAAAAACAAGGTGGTTAGCATGCCAAACGTCACAGCAAATAACGTGGCCAATATCAACAAGGAAGACGATTTTGGATTTGGTACGCAGATCCGTAAGTCGCCTTACTTTGACGCAACCGTTCGCTGGGGCGCAACGGCGTTTTCGGTCTACAACCACATGTATATTCCACGCGCCTTTGGCGACCCAGAACAGAATTTCTGGAACCTAGTCAATGACGCCATCCTGTGTGACGTGGCTGCCGAGCGTCAGGTGGAAGTCACTGGGCCGGATGCAGCTGAGTTCGTGCAGCGAATGACACCGCGAGACCTGTCCTCCATGGCCGTTGGTCAGTGTAAATACATCCTGATGACCAATGCCGAGGGCGGTATTCTGAATGACCCGATTCTACTTCGGCTAGCAGAGAATCACTTCTGGATATCGTTAGCCGACAGCGACATTTTATTGTGGGCGCAAGGGCTTGCTGTTTACGCTGAGTTGGATGTCACCATCAGCGAACCCGACGTCTCGCCTTTGCAGCTACAGGGGCCACGCTCAGGTGACGTGATGAAGGCACTATTTGGTGACAGCATCATGGACCTGCGCTATTTCTGGCTGCGAGAGGTGGAGTTGAACGGTATTCCGCTGATTGTTTCACGCACGGGTTGGTCAAGTGAGTTGGGCTACGAGCTCTATTTACGTGACGGCTCGCGAGGAGATGAGCTCTGGGAGACCATTATGGCAGCAGGGCAGCCTTTTGGTTTACAGCCTGGCCACACGTCTTCAATCCGCCGCATCGAGGGTGGGATGCTGTCTTATCATGCGGATGCTGACATGAGTACGAATCCATACGAGCTTGGTATGGATCGCTTAGTGAACCTAGACATCGAGACGGACTTTATTGGCAAAGCCGCTTTGCAGCGCATTCAGGTTCAGGGGGTGAGTCGCAAACAGGTCGGACTATGGATCGATGCCGCGCCTCTAAAAGGGCCTAACACTACTTTTTGGCCACTTGAGTGCAATGGAGGGCCTGTGGGTAAGGTGACCTCTGCCGTTTACTCCCCTCGTCTGGAACAGAATATTGCGCTGGCGATGGTCGCGGTTGAGTATGCAGAGCTTGGCACCGAGCTGGAAGTTCGCACAGCTTCAGGATCTGCTCGAGCGGTAGTTGTCGAGAAGCCTTTCTTTGACCCCAAAAAGAAGCTTGCTATCTCCGCATAAGCGCATGATCGAAGGGCAGAGTTGCCCAGGTTCGCATCGCAGTCACAGGAGCGCTTTATGTATTCCATTCGTCGCTGGGTTGTGCGCAATGCCAGATTTTTTGAGGCCACTTATCAAGCATTTGAACCGGTGGTCATTAAGCTAGCCCCGTTATGGAATAAGGTGGGTTACCAGCGAGTAGAAAAGCCGGTTAGCAAGCTGGAAAAACTCTCCAAGGAACTGCTGTTCGATTGCAAGATGTGCGGCCAGTGTGCCCTCAGTGCTACGGGTATGTCTTGCCCGATGAATTGCCCAAAAAGCATGCGGAATGGCCCGTGTGGTGGCGTCCTGCAAAACGGTAACTGTGAAGTGCTACCCGATAAGCGTTGTGTCTGGGTAGAAGCCTGGGAGGGCAGTAAGAAGATGCAGGGTGGTGGCGAGATACACGTGGTGCAGTTACCCCTTGATCATCGCTTACAGGGTAGCTCGTCCTGGTTACGTGTGGCGCGCCAGGCAACCGATGAAGCATCCCAACATAAGCAGGAGAGACATGATGATTAACCACAATACGGGGGATGCTTGCCAAGCGATGAAGTCAACCGCGTATAGCTCTAACGGCCGCTTGGAACGGGTGTTAAAGGCTGGTTATTTTGCTGTTACCAGTGAACTGGCTCCCCCTGATTCGGCGAACCCTGCGGATGTCTATGCACGGGCGCGGGTCTTTGACGGTTACGTGGATAGTATGAACGCCACGGATGGTTCTGGTGCCAACTGCCATATGTCGAGTGTGGCAATGTGCGCGCTGTTGACGCGTGCGGGTTACGACACAGTGATGCAGGTCTCTTGCCGAGATAGAAACCGCATTGCCATTCAAGGAGATGTACTCGGTGCTGCCGCGCTGGGCGTCAACAATATCCTGTGCTTAACCGGCGATGGAGTGCAGGTAGGGGATCACCCAGAAGCAAAGCCGGTATTTGACCTCGACTCCATGTCTTTACTGGGCGTCATTGCAGGATTGCGTGACAAAAAGACATTTGTTAGCGGTCGCAAAATCAGTGACCCACCACAGGTATTTTTGGGGGCCGCTGAAAACCCATTTGTACCACCGCAGGATTTTCGGCCTTATCGGTTGGCGAAAAAAATAGCCGCAGGGGCGCAATTCATCCAAACGCAGTACTGTTTCGATATCCCCCAGTTTGAAACGTTTATGGCCCAATCACGAGACCTAGGGTTACTTGAGAAGTGCTTTATTTTGCCCGGTGTAGGGCCGCTGGCATCAGCCGGCGCAGCAAACTGGATGCGCAACCACGTGCCGGGCGTGCATATTCCTGACGCTGTGATCAAACGCCTGGAAGGTGCGCAGGACCAGAGGCAGGAAGGGCGGCAGATTTGTATCGAGATGATTCAGCAGTTGAGGGAGGTAGCCGGCGTGAGCGGGGTTCATATCATGGCGCATCGTCAGGAATCGGCGGTCGCCGACATCATTGACCAATCCGGTGTGTTAGGTGAACGACGACCTTGGTTTCCAGGTAGTGACCAGGTGTGTGATGCACAGCACGAATTGCCGGTGGGTCTCAGCCCCGAGTGACGAACGGCATAAGCGCGGAACGTATTTAGCTAACGTCTCTGCGAGGCTCAGAATGCCTTAGCCGGAGGCTAGGCAACGCGACGCGACTTCTCATTATCTATTTGCATAGGCTTTCTGTTGTGACAAATAACCCGGATCACAAAAATAACTTTGTCCTCACTGTTAGATGCGGAACGGGACCAGGAATCGTTGCAGGCGTCACTTCGTACTTGGCAGCGCATGGCTGCAATATCATCGAGCTGTCTCAGTTCGATGATAAAGTCACAGGGCAGTTTTTCATGCGCACTGTGTTCCATATGCTAGATGACTCCAGCAGCACGTTTTGCCAAATACGCACAGGATTTGTTGAGCAGGCGGAAAGGCTTGGCCTTGAGTGGGGGATGTATGAGGCCAACCGCCCAACACGAGTGCTGATAATGGTATCTCGGTTTGATCACTGCCTACTGGATCTCCTTTATCGCCACCGCAAGGGTGAATTAAATATCGAGATTACGGCGGTGGTATCCAACCACCTGGATCTTCGGTCTATCGCTGAGCGGGAGGGTATTCGCTTTGTTTATCTGCCGATCACAAAAGAGAGCAAGCCAGCACAAGAAGCTGAGCTGATGAAACTGATCAATGAGACAGACACCGAGCTGGTGATCCTAGCGCGTTATATGCAAATTTTATCTGACCAGTTGTGTCAGCAGCTGCATGCCCGTGCCATTAATATTCACCACTCTTTTCTACCCGGCTTTAAAGGAGCCAAGCCTTATCATCAGGCGTTTGATCGTGGCGTTAAGCTGATTGGTGCCACGGCACACTATGTAACTGCTGATCTAGATGAAGGTCCGATTATTGAGCAGTCTGTCCAGCCAGTGGATCACGCTTACTATCCCGAAGAGTTGGTGGCGCTAGGCCGGGATACTGAAACGATGGCGCTGACACGAGCCGTAAAGTTGCACGCAGAACATCGTATCTTTCTCTCAGGTGATAAAACCGTGATTTTCAAATAGCAGCAGTGAGGCTTCTATGGCCCAGTTAATTGATGGTAAAGCGCTCTCAGCTCAAGTGTTGCAACAGGTTGCCGCAGACGTTGCGTTACTCAAAGCTGACTATGACATCTTACCTACGCTAGCCGTGGTTCTGGTAGGTGAAGACCCTGCCAGCCAGGTATATGTGAGAAACAAAATGAAGCGTGCAAGCGAGGTGGGCATCGGCTCCAGAGAGCACCTGCTTGATGCTGGTACCACCCAGGATGAGCTAGCGCAGTTGATCGCCACTTTGAACAGTGACCCTCTAGTGCACGGTATTTTGGTACAGCTACCGTTGCCTGCCCAATTGGATGAAGACTCCGTCATTGCTTCGATTCACCCAGATAAGGATGTTGATGGTTTTCATCCGCTGAATGTCGGGGCGCTGGCTGCCGGACGCGATACGTTAGTGCCGTGTACACCGCAAGGTTGCATGATCATGCTCAACCAAGTGCACTCGAACCTAAGCGGTAAAAATGCCGTGGTGGTTGGGCGCTCTAATATTGTTGGCAAACCGATGGCAGCACTGTTGTTACAGGCCAACTGTACCGTGACGATTGCCCACTCCCGTACGCAAAATATTGAGTCCCTGTGCCGCCAAGCCGATATTGTGATCGCAGCGGCTGGTCGCATGGCGCTCGTAGACGCCACCTGGATAAAACCAGGGGCAACGGTAATTGATGTTGGCATCAATGCCATTGAGATAGATGGCAAGCGCAAGCTGGTGGGCGATGTGGCGTTTGAAGCGGTCTCTCAAGTTGCTGGTGCTATTTCGCCAGTGCCTGGCGGCGTCGGGCCGATGACTATTGCCTGCCTATTGCTGAACACCACACGTGCCGTAACACGTCAGCTAGCGTGCCCGCTTGAGCAGGGGGTGGGTGCTATGAATACAACAGCAAGGAGTGACCGCTATGTCCGTTCATGAAGCTGCCATTCACTGGCAGCATGCCCCCCACACGACCGAACCTAATACCTATTCGCGCAACCATTGCGTGAGCTTAAGTGGCAACCAGGAGGTAAAGGTTTCCGCGTCGGTTGAGTTTAAAGGCGATGCCAATTGTGCCGATCCGGAGCAGATGCTGATTAGCGCCGTCTCCAGTTGCCACATGCTGTTTTTCCTGGCCATTGCTGAAATGCAGGGTTTTCAGGTGGCGTCCTATCAGGATGACCCTAAAGGTTATCTAGAGCGCAGTGACAAAAAGGGGATGGCAATTACGCGTATTGAACTATCACCACGCATCACCTTTGACGGCGATAAAGTGCCTGATCAGAAAGCCATCGACAATATTCACAGCAAAGCCCATAACAACTGTTTTATCCGTAATTCAGTCACCGCTGAGGTAACTATCAACGCGGTGTAGCCTGCTTGCCTTAGTCCGCCATTCATTTCCGATGGGAGTTGATAATGAACCACACTGACGCGTCGCAAGACATTCTGCTGAGGGAGGACAAGCAAGGCGCTGTCTACCTCACCTTGAACCGAGCGGAGAAGTTCAACACGCTTTCGGAGGCCATGCTGTCTGCGTTGCAACACGAGTTAGATGCTATCGCTGTCGACCCTGCTGCGCGCTGCGTAGTGATTGGCAGTAATGGGCGTGGATTTTGTGCTGGTCATGATCTGAAGGAAATGCGGTCGAATCCTGATCAAGGCTACTACCAAACGTTATTTCGCAACTGTAGTCGCTTGATGCAGAGCATTGTCAAACTACCGGTGCCAGTGATCGCCAGAGTACAAGGTATGGCCACGGCTGCGGGGTGTCAGTTGGTGGCCAGTTGTGACTTGGCAATCACTGGCCGTTCCGCAAGTTTTGCGGTGTCGGGTATCAATGTCGGGCTGTTCTGTTCGACTCCTGCTGTGGCGTTATCGCGCTGTGTTGCTCCCAAGCAGGCGTTCGATATGCTGGTGTCGGGCGAGTTTATTGATGCAGAGACGGCGTTGGCGTGGGGGCTGGTGAGCGATGTCAGTGAAGACGCTGACTTGGACATGGCTGTGGCTAATAAGGTGTCGCAGATTCTGAGTAAGAGCCCGGCGGCAGTGCGTTATGGCAAGTCTATGTTTCATGCGCAGCGTCAGATGAGCCTGGCTGATGCCTATGACTTTGCCGGTAATGTAATGGCCGAAAACATGCTTAACCCGGATGCCCAAGAGGGAATAGACGCCTTCTTAAATAAGCGCAAACCTACCTGGCAACAACCTGGCTGATGAACTGTTAATGCTGGGTGTGCCGCGTCGGTTGAAAGACCACGTTATAAGCCGTTGCTAACAATAAAAGGGATAAGGCCATGAGTAATATTTGTCATTTCAATGAAGCGCTTGAGAAAACCGCGGCGAACCATGTGCCACTTTCTCCCTTGAGCTTTATTCGCCGCACAGCGGCGGTCTACCCTGACCGGACAGCATTGGTTTATAACGACTTGCGTTATAGTTGGCAGCAAACCTATGCTCGCTGCTGCCAGCTGGCGTCACTGCTGACCCATCTGGGTATCCAGAAAGGCGATACGGTAGCGGTCATGCTACCCAACGTTCCCGCCATGTATGAAGCGCATTTCGGCATCCCCATGGTGGGAGCGGTGCTGAATGGGATCAATATCCGTCTTGATCCAGAAACCGTCGCTTTCATTCTTGAACATAGCCGCTCGCGCCTTCTGCTGGTGGACCCAGAGTACGTGGATGTGGTCGAGAAAGCGCTGGCTCAACTGGAAGGTCCAGCGCCGCAAGTGATCAATGTGTCGGATCCGAGTCAGGGCGAGGAGCGTTGGATTGGGGGCTTGGAGTATGAAGCGCTGCTGACAGATCAACCCGCGTGGAAAGAGTGGCAGTTGCCCGCAGATGAGTGGGATGCGATTGCCCTGGGTTATACCTCGGGGACTACTGGCAACCCGAAAGGCGTTGTTAGTCACCATCGCGGCGCTTATCTAAATGCAGTTAGTAATGCACTTTCCTGGACACTGCCCGCCAACGTGACCTATCTGTGGACACTGCCGATGTTTCATTGCAACGGCTGGTGTTTCCCCTGGACATTGGCCGCCATTGGCGGCACCAGTGTCTGTTTACGTAGAGTGGATCCTGAACACATCTTGGCGCTGATCAAAGAGCAAGGTGTCACTCATTACTGTGGAGCACCGATTGTTCACACCATGATTGCCGATGCCGCCACGGCACGCAGTGAGCTGATTGGGCATACAATTTACGGGCTGGTTGCAGGTGCCGCGCCGCCTGCATCCGTATTTGAGCGGATGGAAAAAATCGGTATCGAGCTTACCCATGTTTACGGCCTGACAGAGACCTACGGCCCAGCTTCAGTCTGCACCAAGCAAACCGAGTGGGCGCAATGCTCCTTGGAAGAGCGGGTTCAACTTAATGGCCGTCAGGGCGTCGCTTATCCACTGCAGGAGGAGATGGCGGTACTCGACGCGGAAACAATGGCGCCTGTCCCTGCCGATGGCAAAACGATCGGCGAAATCATGTTCCGCGGTAATATCGTCATGAAAGGGTATCTACGCAATGAAGCGGCCACTCGCGAGGCGTTTGCTGGTGGCTGGTTTCACTCCGGTGACCTGGCTGTTATAGAGCCAGACGGTTATGTAAAGATCCGTGATCGATTAAAGGATGTCATTATCTCGGGGGGAGAAAACATCTCTTCACTGGAAGTGGAGGACATCGTGCAGCGTCATCCAGACGTTGAGTTTGTCGCAGTTGTTGCCATGACAGATGACAAGTGGGGAGAGGTTCCTGCTGCCTTCGTTCAGCTGCGTCCAGGCAGTGAGCTTAGCGAAGACGCCCTGATCCGCTTCTGCCGCGAGCGGATCAGCCACTACAAAGCGCCCAAAAAGTTTGTCTTTGGCGCCCTGCCGACGACCGCCACGGGGAAGATCCAGAAGTTCCAGCTTCGCCAGCAGGTTAACGGCGACTAGCCCCCGCCCGGTACGAGCCAGTCATCCAGAAATGCCTCGATTCCCTCGGAGTAGGCCGGTTCGCTATCCCGGAAGCCGGTGTTATGACCGCCCTGAATCTCCAGTAGTTGCTTTGGCTCTTGGGCTAGCTGATATACCGCCTCGCCATGGCTGAAGGGGATAATCTCGTCATCGCGGCTGTGAATGACCAATAATGGCGCCTGTATCCGCGTTACGTAGGTTTCCACTGGGTAGTCAATACGCGCCAGCCGACGCGCGGGCAGGAAGGGGTAGAGCTGCTGGGCGAGTGCTGGTACCGAGCGAAACGGTGACTCAAGGATCACCGCTGCAGGAGCCGCCTGCTGTTCCACCAGGTATGCGGCCAGTTCAGCGGCTACTGCTGCGCCCAACGAGCGGCCAAACACGATGATCTCGTCGGCCTCACTTTCAGCCTCATTGCGCAACCAGTGCCAGGCGGCGCGAGCATCCAGCGCTGTGCCTGACTCGGAAGGCCGGCCCTCGCTGCGGCCATAGCCACGGTAATCGATGATCAACACCGAAAGCCCCAGGCGGTGGAACTGGGCGATGCTCTCAAGCCGGTGGGAAATGTTGCCAGCATTACCGTGAAAGAACAGCAGGCTAGCGCGAGGCTCTGGGGCGGGTACCCACCAAGCATCCAGAGCCACATCGTCCTCGGTGGTCAGGGTCACCGCCTCCCACACCAGACCTCTGTCGGCTGGGGTGGCAACATGCTCGCGGCCAGCATTAGGCAGGTACAGCAGGCGCTCCTGGAAGGCCCACATCAGTGCAACCAGCAGGGCATAGATGAGCACCAAAGACAGCACTGTTTTCGCCATCATTCTCGCCATAGAATCGACTCGGGGTTAGTGGGGGCGTGAGTGTGCGCAAAATGCAGACGGCACCCTCGGGTGCCGTCTTTAGTCTAGCTAATCGTTCACTCTATAGCGCCGCGATCTTCGCCTGTTGCTCTTCCAGCAGCTTTTTGGCAGCTTGGAATTCGGCGAGTTTGCCACGCTCTTTTTCCACCACGGCTTCGGGGGCTTTGGCGATAAAGCCTTCGTTGCCGAGCTTCTTCTCGATGCCGCCGATCAGCTTGTCCTGCTTTTCAATTTCTTTAGCTAGGCGTTTTAGTTCGGCGTCTTTGTCGATCAGATCCGCCATGGGCACCAGCACTTCCATGTCACCCACTAACTGGGTGGCTGAAAGCGGTGCGTCGTCTGGGTTGGATAGCCAGGTGGCGCTTTCCAACTTAGCCAGCTTGGCCAGGAAGTGGCGGTTGCTTTCCAGGCGTTCGGCGTCTTCCGGTTTACCTTTGGTGAGCAGTACATCCAGCGGTTTGCCGGGGGCAATATTCATCTCGGCGCGGATGTTACGCACCGCGATAATCACGCCTTTCAGCCATTCGATATCGCGCGTGGCCTGCTCGTCGATTTTGCTTTCGTCGGCTTCCGGCCAGGCTTGGAGCATGATAGACGCGCCATCACCGACGAAGGTGCCTGCCAGTGGCGCAACGCGCTGCCAGATCTCTTCTGAGATGTAAGGCATCATCGGGTGAGCGAGGCGCAGAATGGTTTCCAGCACGCGGACCAGCGTACGGCGGGTACCACGTTTGGCTTCCTCACTGGCATTTTCGTCCCACAAGACCGGTTTGGAAAGTTCCAAGTACCAGTCGCAGTACTCGTTCCAGACAAACTCATACAGCGCTTGAGAAGCGTGGTCAAAGCGGTATTCGTCCATCGCTTTGGTGACCTGGGCCTCAGTTTTCTGCAGCTGGGAAATAATCCAGCGGTCGGCCAGTGAAAGCTCAACGTCACCGCCTTCTGTTCCGCAGTCTTCACCTTCGGCATTCATTAGCACGTAGCGTGAAGCGTTCCACAGCTTGTTGCAGAAGTTGCGGTAGCCATCCAGGCGGTTCATATCAAACTTGATATCGCGCCCGGTGGTTGCCTGGGAAAGGAACGTAAAGCGCAGGGCATCGGTGCCGTGGGCTTCAATGCCGTCTTTAAATTCGTCCTTGGTCGCTTTGGCAATGGCTTTGGCCTGTTTCGGCTGCATCATATTACCGGTGCGCTTTTCCAGCAGCGCATCCAGGCTGATGCCATCAATCAGGTCGATGGGGTCCAGCACATTGCCCTTGGATTTGGACATTTTCTGACCCTGACCGTCGCGTACCAAACCGTGTACATAAACGGTTTTGAACGGGACTTCGCCAGTGAACTTGAGGGTCATCATGATCATCCGGGCAACCCAGAAGAAGATAATGTCAAAACCGGTCACCAGCACGCTGGAGGGGTGGAAGGTTTCCAGTTCAGGGGCTTTTTCTGGCCAGCCTAGCGTGCCAAACGTCCACAGGCCCGAGCTGAACCAGGTGTCGAGGACGTCTTCGTCTTGGGTCAGGGTGACGTCTGCTGCAAGGCCGTGCTTTTCGCGGGCTTCTTCTTCGCTGCGGGCAACGTACACATTGCCTTCGGCGTCGTACCAAGCGGGAATGCGGTGGCCCCACCACAGCTGGCGAGAAATACACCAGTCTTGCAGGTCGCGCATCCAGGCGAAGTACATGTTTTCGTAGTTCTTCGGCACGAACTGGATATCGCCGTTTTCCACCGCTTCAATGGCGGGTTTGGCTAGCGTTTCTACCGCAACGAACCATTGATCAGTGAGCAACGGCTCGATCACATCGCCAGAACGGTCGCCATAGGGCAGGGTGTTGTTGACTGCTTCCACCTGTTCCAGAAGGCCCAGGGCGTCCATATCGGCAACAATCTGCTTACGCGCTTCAAAACGGTCCAACCCTGCGTACTTGGCGGGGAGGCTGGCGTCTTCGTCGGGATGGGGAGTGCCTTTCAGGTCAAAGATTTCAGCGCGCTCAAGGATGGTGGCATCCTTGGTGAACACATTGATCAGCAGGTGGTTCTGGCGCTTGCCGACTTCGTAGTCATTGAAGTCGTGGGCCGGGGTGATCTTCACGCAGCCGGAGCCTTTTTCCATATCGGCGTGTTCATCGGCAACGATAGGAATGCGGCGGCCGACTAGCGGCAATTCGATAAATTTGCCGACCAACGAGGCATAGCGAGCATCGTCTGGGTTAACCGCGACACCCGTATCGCCTAGTAAGGTTTCGGGGCGAGTGGTAGCCACGACCAGATAATCTTTACCATCGGTGGTTTTGACGCCATCGGCTAGTGGGTAGCGGAAGTGCCAGAAGCTGCCCTGCTGATCTTTGTTTTCCACTTCCAGGTCGGAAATGGCGGTGTGCAGGGTAGGGTCCCAGTTAACCAGGCGTTTGCCACGGTAGATCAACTTTTCTTCGTGCAAGCGCACGAACACTTCTTGCACGGCTTTATAGAAGCCGTCATCCATGGTGAAGCGCTCGCGGGACCAATCAACGCTGGCGCCCATGCGGCGCAACTGGCGGGTGATGTGGCCGCCGGACTCCTCTTTCCACTCCCACACCTTGTCGATAAACGCATCGCGGCCCAGGTCGTGGCGGGTTTTGCCTTCTTCCGCGGCAATTTTACGCTCAACCAGCATTTGCGTGGCGATACCAGCGTGGTCGGTGCCTACCTGCCACAGGGTGTTGTTGCCCTGCATCCGCTTCCAACGCGTCAGGGTATCCATAATGGTGTCCTGGAACGCGTGGCCCATGTGCAGGCTGCCGGTCACGTTAGGCGGCGGAATCATGATTGAAAACGGCTTACCACGGCCTGTTGGGACGAAGCGGTTGTCGGCTTCCCAGCGTTCGTACCAGCGGGTTTCGATCTGTTCGGGTTGGTAGGTCTTTTCCATGGGGAGTCGGCTCACGGCTTGCAAAAAAATGGTGGCAAGTATACCGCGAACGACCCCCTGGCGTCAGGGGCGTTGATGAAACCGCACAGCGGTTAATCGCGTAGGGCGCGGTCGCGTACTTTCACCACGGGCTCCATGAGGTAGTCCAATACGCTGCGCTTACCGCTGAGAATATCGATTTCCGCCACCATACCGGGAATTATGGTCAGCGGTTCATTGCCAGCGTCGAAGAGATAGCCGTCGGTGCGCACCTCAACGGGGTACATCAGCTCACCGCTTTCGGGCATTTGGACAGCGTCGGCGGCAATAGTGACCAGCTCACCATCCAGTCCGCCGTAACGGGCAAAGTCGTAGGCCGTTAGTTTTACCTTCACCGGCTGGCCGGGGTAGAGGAAGGCGATATCCGAGGGGCGAATATGCGCTTCTACGACCAAGGCGTCGTCGGCAGGAACGACTTCTACGAGCGGCTCACCGGAGCCTGCTACGCCACCTACGGTGCTAATATGCACTTGATTAACAACCCCTGCGACTGGCGAGCGGATGGTGGTGCGTGCCACCTGGTCTGCTCGGCCGGGAAGCGTCTTTTGTAGCTCTGCGACCTGTGAGGTCGCTTCGGCCAGTTGAGCGAGCGCATCGGCTTCAAAGGCATTGCGAGCGGCTGCTTTGCGGTCTTCAATTTCAGCGATGGAAGATTCAGCCCGGGCAACGGCACTTTGTTGGCGGGCTACCTCGCCGCGCAGCTCGTTGAGTGATTGACGCACTCGCAGCAGCGAGGTTTCAGGCTCAATGCCGCGCTGGGCCAGCGGCTGAACGATGGCCAGTTCTCGTTCGGCCAGCTGCACGCCGGAACGGGCAGTGCTTAACGCGGCTTCGAGCTCAGCTTTTTCCTGACGGCGTTGATAGCCCTGCTGTTCTAATACTTGAAGCTCGGCGCTTAGCTCCAACTGCCGCCCATGAAACAGACGGGTTTCGCTCGCGGCCACACTGGGGGCGCCTTGGCTGAGTGCATCATCGAGTGCCAGCGGCGTTTGGTTGATTTCGGCTTCCAGGCGTTGCAAGCGCAGTTGCAGCGAACGTAGGCGCTGTAAGCTCTCTTCGTAGTCACCTTCCAGCGTGCCGCCACTAAGCACCATCAGCGTGTCGCCTTGTTCGACCGTATCCCCACGGCGTACGTTAATCTCGGTCACCACGCCGCCTTCCAGGCTTTCTACTACTTGCAGGCTGCGCGAGGGCACGACTTTGCCTTGCCCTCGAGTCACTTCGTCCACTTCCGTGAGATAAGCCCATAAGAAGCCAATCAGTAAAAAGCCAATAATGGTGAGTAGCAGCAGGCTGCTGGCAATTGGGCGTTTGGCGCGGCCATGGCGTACAAAGTGTTCAAAATCAAGCTGGGACGTCGGGCGGCTCACAATGCTGTTCCTTCACGCGTGCGGTGGGGCGCTGCTTCAACGGGGCGCATCACCTGGGCCTTAGGGCCATCGGCAATAATCTGGCCTTGATCAACAATAATCACCCGATCAACCAGCGCTAGCAGGCTGGTACGGTGCGTCACGACGACCAGGGTTTGCGATTGGCTAGCGGCTTTCAGTCGTGAGATCACCTCTTTTTCGGTTTGAATATCCATCGCGCTGGTTGGCTCATCCATCAGCAACATCGGTGGGTCTCCCAGCAGCGCGCGGGCAAGGCAGATGAGCTGCCGCTGGCCACCGGAAAGCCCTTCGCCGCGCTCACCAATGAGCATGTCATAGCCCTGGGGGTGGCGGGAGATAAAGTCGTGGGCACCGGCCAGTTTGGCGGCCTGGAGAATTTGTTCATCGGTAGGGTGGTGGGCACCAATCGCAATATTCTGGCGAACGGTGCCAGAAAACAGCCACGCTTCCTGCAACACGCTACCAATGTTGTGACGTAAATCCGCAGGGTCGATTTGGCGAATATCGGTATCGTCTACCAGTACCGCGCCTTTTTCGGGCGGGTAAATACCGAGCAGTAGCCGCGCCAGGGTACTTTTACCAGAGCCCACGCGACCCAGTAGCGCAACCTTCTCCCCAGGCTCGATTGTCAGGTTGATATTGGCCAGTGCCGCAGTGGTTTGCTCTGGGTAACGGAAGCTCACATCTTGCAGGCTGATTTTGCCTTCCAGAGAAGGGCGGCTTAAGTAGTGACGGCCGAAGGGGCGCTCGGAAGGCATATTCATTAGCTGGTCAAGCGCGCGGTAAGAGGTGCGGGCTTGGTTAATGCGGGTCATGGTTTGAGCCAGCTGCGCCAGCGGCGCGAGTGCCCGTCCGGTGAGAATCACACAGGCAATCATTGCGCCCATGGAAATGACGCCGTCGCCGACTAAAAACACCCCATACACGACAATACTCACCTGAGCGGCTTGCTGGGCGAACGCGGTGGCATTCAGGGCAAATTGTTGAATTGCGCGGCCTTTACGACCCACGTTAGATTGCTGCTGAACGCTCTCTTCCCAGCGCTGACGAATCATTGGCGCAGCGCCACTGGCTTTAATGGTTTCCAACCCTGTTACCGCTTCAATCAGCACGCCCTGCTTGGAACGACTCTCTTCAAAGGCTTGGCCGGAAAGGCGTTTAAGAAAGGGCTGCACCGCCAGGCCAATCAGCAGTACCAACGGCACGGCAATCAGCGGCACCATAAAGAGCGGGCCCCCAATCAGATAAATCACGCCGATAAACAGGAAAATAAACGGCAAATCGACGAGGGCTACCAGCGATGCTGAGGCGAAGAAATCGCGCAGCGACTCAAATTCCCGCAGGGTATTGGCAAACCCACCGGTAGAGCCCCGCTTGGCACTCATTTGTAGATTGAGCACATGGTCAAAAATGCGCCTGCCCATGCGCAGGTCAGCTTCTTGTCCCGCCCGTTCAATAAACAGTTGGCGCAACGTTTTTACCGCAAAATCAAACAGCAATGCGATGCTCACACCCACGGTTAGTGCGACGAGCGATTCAATGGCCTCGTTGGGCAATACGCGGTCGTAAACCACCATAATAAACAGTGAGGTGGCTAGCCCAAGGAAGTTGGTTAGCGCAGCGGCAATCACCACTTGGGTGTACACCCAACGATTAGACGAGAGTGCGCTCCAAAACCAGTGGCCGCCTTGTATGGCTGGCTCGCTATTCAGTGTTACCGGCCGGTAGCGGGCGCGCACCGCAATCAGGTGGCCGATGTACTCAGCTTGAAGGGCACTTAACGCGGTGTCGACCGGCTGTTTGCCTAATGCCGGATCAAACAGCGCAAAACGCTCATCATCAATGCGCTCAATGATGACCACGGCGCGCCCGTTTTTTAGCAGCGCAACCGCTGGCAGCAGCGAGTTACCCAACGTTGCCAGCGCATGTTCACCCAGCGCAGCGACCATGCCGTGACGCTCAGCAGCATCAATAAAGCCGTCGGGGGTGAGCGGGGTGTTTGCGCCTACCCGTTGGGCGCGTATAGCCGCTTCTGAGACCGGCAGCTCAAGCCGAGCCGCCACAAAGGTCAGGCATTGCTCAAGGGCATCCGTGTGGGGATTAGCGGCGTTCAAGGTAAATCTCCATCACATCGAGTAGCTGCCCGGTTACCGCGAGCTGTTGAAAGCTAGCTTGCTCCCAGCGCACACGGCGATTAATCAGCTCTAGCGCGGTTTGGAACAGATCCCGCTGGGCGTCCAACAAATCGTTAATGCTGCTTCTTCCTACGGCGAACTGATCGCGGTAGGCCAGTAGCGCTTCTTCTTCAGCGGCAAGCGTGGCAGTTTGCGCTTCAAGCTCCGCTAGGCGGGTGCGCGTGTCGGTATAGGCAGAGCGCACTTCCCGCTCCAGCTCGCGATGCAAGGCTTGGCGTTCAAATTGGCTCTGCTGCTGACGTTCAACCGCTTGGGCAATGCGCGATGAGGTCGCGCCGCCGCTATAGGGCGTGTAATCAAGATTAAATAACAGCGCCACGTCATTATCCGATTCGTTGAACTCATTCACATCGAATTGACGACCTTCCACGGCTACGCTCAGGCTAGGCAAGCGGGCGTTACGGGTAGCTTGAGCGTCGGCTTCGCTGGCCTCGCTGGCCAGGGTTTGGCTACGCAGCGAGGCGTTACGGGCAAGGGCGTTCTCCAGCAGTTGGTCGGCGCTGGTCTCGCTTAGTAGCGCCCCGCCTTGGGGCAAGGCCAGCTCGTCGGGCTGGGTAAAGAACGCTTCTTGGTAGACGTTAATCGCCCTGGCTAACTCACCTTCTAAGGAGATTAGCCGCGAGTTGGCGTCGCTTAAGCGGCTCTGGGCACGCAGTACATCGGCTCGCGAACCGGCGCCTGCCTCGCGGCGAAGTTGAACGTCTTCAAAAATGCGCTGATGCTGCTGCAGATTGTGCTCAGCTAGCTGGCGCTGAGCGGTAACACGGGCAACATCCAAGTAGGCATTCAAGGCGTAGAGGACTTCTTCTTCGACACTGGCGTGGGACTGCCAATAAGCTGCTTCAGCGCTAAGATCGGCCGCGCGTATGCGCTCACCGCTGGCGCCAAAATCCACCAACAGCTGGCTGAGCGTAACGACCGCGTCGACGCGTGAGCCGCGGTCGGGTAGTGATTCAGTGCGCTGCAAGTCGTTACGGTACTCAAGCCCAGCGTTCACCTGAGGGCGACGCACGGCGCGCACTTCGTCAATTTGCAGCACCGACTCACGCTCACGCGAGCGCTGGGCCAGAATGCGAGGCTGTTGCTCTAGGGCCTGTTGGATTTTTTGGCGCAGCGCCTCTAGCGCAGAGGGGGCTTCCATTGGCTGACCTGTTTGCCAGCGAAAGCGCGTTAGCAGTTGCGTCAGTTCCGGCGAAAAGGCGGGACCTTGCAACGATGAGGCGGGCAGTGGCGTAGCCTCGGGAAGCGGTTCATCAAACGCCGTTTGGGCAGCCAGCAATGGGCTTGCCAGCAAAAATGCAGCGGCCACACTGCGTAGTAATAGCCGTTTGCGTGGCCGCGTATCAACATTAAAAGACATTCACGTTCCTGAATAACGTCGGTGCTTGGCACCCAATTAAGAGGGGGCTGGCCATTGATAGCGCTCTTCGCTGCTGAACGCTTCTTGCCACTCGGAAAGGGGGCGGGAAGCGTTTGCTTCTTGCGGCGATGTTGTCGGCCGCTGAAGGAGGCTGCGAAGAGCGCCAAGCTGCTGTTGGGATATGAGCTGAGCGTACACTAAAGGAACGGCATCCAATTGCCAGAAAAGCCCCATTTGTTCAGCGGATAGCGCCTTCCAAGCGGGCTCATCAATTTGATATAACGGCGTGCTGCCTCGATAGCCCTCTGGCTGCCAAGGCGTGAGTAGCTTGGCATTGGCCAATGCATCAAGCTGCTGTGCAACTCGCTGGCAACCTGCTTCCCGCTGCTGGAGAAAAGCCAGTACTTGTTGGGGGAAGCTGGCTAGTTCGCCGTGTTGGTTAAAGAAAGGCTCGGCATCCAGACGCGCCACCACAAAAGATGAATGTTGGTCGATGCATAGCTTTTCAGGATATTCAGCATGCAGCCCGAAGGGGTGGCTTCGCAGGGCGGCGGGCACATACGCCGCGCGCCAGCCCCCTTGGCTATCGACGATGAGATTTTGTTCATCGCGCAGCCCCAATAGTGCGACGGCCTGCCAGCCTGATGCTGTTTGGGTGAACCCAATTGGAAAACTAGCGGCCGCATGGCGTAATTCGGCTTCTGCTAGGCTTGCTTGGGTAATGTGCTGAGCAAAATGGTAGGCAGTAAAACGTTGCCACATCAAACCGCCGTGGCGCTTAACGTCAAGCGGCACCCAGTGGGCAGCGTGGGCCATAGGAAAACCTTTGTGGTGGTGATAACAAGGCGGCCACCTTACCAAGAACACGCGCTAATCATTTACTTGAAGAGAGCCCACGCATGGCGATTAATCCAAGCACTGGGCCAGGCAGTAGCCACCATATCACCCAGGGGCCTTGGCTTACCCAAAGGGCAGTGACTAGGGCAATAGACGGAATCGTTAGGCCAAAGCCAATGGCATTCATCATGGCTAGTGCCGCGCCGAGGCGCTCAGGTGGGGCGGCGGCTGACGCCAGCGCGGAAAACTGCGCGGAGTCGGCAATCACGCTAATACCCCAAATTCCTAACAGGGTTAGCAGTAGCCAGGGTGAAGTGCCACCTAGTAGTGGGTAGAGCAAACAAAGCGTGCCGGAGGTCGCTAGCGCCACAACGGCCACTCGCGCACTGCCCACTCGGCGGCTCCAGCGGCCAGCCCAAACGCAGCCAGGTAAGCCCAACGCAATCACCGCAAAACTTAGCCATGGCTGAAGGCCCGGCGCTGCGCTTAGGCGTTCCAGTTCTCTCGCAACTAAAAAAGGCACCAGCGCCCACAGGGCGTATAGCTCCCAACAGTGACCAAAGTAGCCCAGCGCCGCAGCGCGGAAGTTCTTTTGCCTGAAGGCAGCCAGCCCAGCCCAGGGGCGTCCGCCGCTGGCTGTGGCAGGCAGGTGTGGCCCCACGCCTAGTTTAAAAATCATCAGTGCGGCGAGCAGTGCCAGCGCAGAGGACAGCAACAGTGGCCACTGCCATGGCAAGTGCAGCGTTAGCCCGCGCAGTAAGTGGGGCGAGGCAATGCCCAGCGTCAGCATGCCGACCAACCAGCCCAGCGCCGCGCCTGCGTTGTTGGGTGTCCAGCTCACCACCAATTTCATGCCGAGCGGATAAATACCGGCAAGACACAGCCCGACCAAAAAGCGTGCTGCTACCGCTAAGCTGACGCTGTCGGCCACGCCAATAAACGCGGCGTTAATCAGCGCGCCTGCTACCGCAGAGATAGCGAACAAGTGACAAGCACGAACGCGGTCGGCAAGGCCGGTGGTGGCAATTAACAGCGTGCCGGTAATAAAACCTGCTTGCACCGCAATGGTGAGCAGCCCCAGGTCACTTTCACTCAAACCAACGGCCTGTTGAAGCGCAAGCCCAACGCCGTTAACGCTGAACCACAGTGAAGTGCCAAACAGCTGGGCAATGACAATCGTGGCGAGCGGGTGACGGCTAAGCACGTTCACGTCTCCATGGGGGTGGGTAGCGCGGTAAAGTGTTGCTGATCAAAGTGAGCGGGGCACATGGTTTTCGATGAGTACCATTATTCCAAATCAATGGCGGCCACCATTTTTTGTAGCGCGCGGATGCGGCTGTCTACCTTGTTCTTGTAGTCTTCTGATGTGTGGTAAGTGGAGGTGTCTTTCCAACTTTCAGCGGACAGCAACTCCTGTAAAAGCCAGCCCCTAATCATGACATAGTGTCTTGAATCCAGCGCCAGCGCTTTGACTGCCGCGACCGAGGCTGGCTGCTCCGGCTGTTCCAGTGCTGCTTGAATGCTGATGACCTTACGACCGATTTCCAGCGCATACTGATCCTGCTCGCTTAGTCCGTTAACCCACTGAGGATCTTCTTTATTCAGGGTAAACAATGTCAGCAGGGCGGCGGTGCCGAGTATCGCTAGCAACAATGCGGTGACTGACTTCATGTGGCGCATTTCACCAGACCTCTGCTGCCAAAGGTAGGGCATTCAGTTCATCTCGAGCCTCGCGCCAAACGGGGTAATGTTGATCCAGTAGAGAGATAAAGCGCTCATTGTGAGTCGGCTCAATCAGGTGGACCATTTCGTGGACGATGATGTATTCCAGTAGGTCTCTGGGCTTTTTTACCAGCTCGGTATTCAGTCGGATGTTGCCCGCTCGGTGGTTACAGCTACCCCATTTGGTTTTCATGCGCTGAAGATAGTAGCGGTTGACGGTGACTCCCAACTTCGATTCCCATCGCTGGATCAGTGGCGGTACTGCCTCGTGGAGCAGACGTTTGTGCCACTCATGCATGACTTGAGCGCGTTTTTCAGGGCTGCTATCGGGCCGAACCCTTAGCGTGATGCGTTTGTGGTCGAGCTTGATGTTGGGGCGGGCTTCTTTCTCTTCGACGTTCAACAAATAACGGCGGCCCCAGAGATAGTGACTCTCTCGCTTAATAAATTTTCGGGGCGTTTCCCTATCCTGCTGCTGGAGCTTGGACTGCTGACTGCGAATCCAACCTAGTTTTGAAATTGCATAGGCGCGAGCCACCTCAAGACGTGTGTTGGTGGGGGCTACCAGCGTCACCCGGCCTTCTGGAGGATGAACGGACAGATGAGCATTGCGCACCGCTTTGCGGGTAACGGCGATATGGATGTCGCCCAGTTCGATCGTTTCGGTCATGCGTAGCCGTGCATATTTTTGATCAGGTCAAACACCGCTTCGGTGGCGTCACTGTTGCGGTTAAGGAGCGGATAGAGCACGTTGAGCACTTGTCGCTCCTTAACCTCATCGCCCTTCCAGTGTGCGGGCACTTGCTCACGCATGGCGGCATCAAGCCGAAGTGCCAGCTGCGCCCAAGGATCCATATACTGCGGTGGCTTTTCGGCCAGTTCCTTATCATCGACCGATTCAGGTGCCAGATGGGGCAAGTTTCTGAACAGTACCACTGCTTCAGGCTTGTCTTTCAATACGCTGGGTAACTCGTTTGACGCCTGACCTGCACTCATTTTCTTGGCCAACTCTTCGGCCCGCGTCAGAAACTCCTTGTAGGAGGCCGTTTCAGAGCGCCACTCCTCAATCAAGTCATTGAGCAGCGTCGACATTTCTTCGTAGAAGCGTGGGTCGGTCAACTGTTCGCGGATAATGGTTTTGCGCACATTGTTGATGATGCCTTCTGCCACCGCATTGTTCGAAAGCTTACCTTTGGCATTGAGCTTCTGGGCAATCGCATCATGAATACCAGTGTTTACAATCAGCTCCACCAGCGAGTAGGAATCCACCGCGCCCATATTGCTTGCAGGATCAGCCTGAATATAGGTGTTGATGAGATGGCGCATGTCAGCTTCAAAGGGCTTGATATCCAGCTCTTCACCGGAATGGCGTTTAATGGCGTCGCGCACTTCGCTGTAGAACGCCACTTCGTCGTTCAGCCGCTGTATGTCGCTCTCGGAATAGCCCGCTTCGTTCATGTGCTGGCTGATGTTGGCAAAAGCGCGCACAAAGCTGGTGACTGACTTGTAAAATGAAATCCGCAGCGTCTCCGTGTTGTCTAGCGCCTCGGGGTTGTAGGCCTCTCCACAGAAATAGTGGATATGCTGTTCGATATCCTTGGGGGGCGGTACCGGGTCGCAGAGGTAGTGGAGTGCCTCGCGGGCAGTGTCCAGTGTCTCACGGCCTTCTTTCAGCCAATCTTTCAGTTCGATATTGTTCTCAGCCGCACCGCCGTCATCAAGGTCCAGCTCGTCCGAGCTATAGACCGCGATGGCGTTCTGCACATCACCGAACAGCTGCTTGAAATCGACAATATGGCCATAGTCCTTGTCGTCGCCATCCAGGCGGTTCGTGCGGCAGATAGCTTGGAACAGGTTGTGATCGCGCAGTTCGTTATCCAGGTAAATATAGGTGCAGGTGGGTGCGTCAAAGCCGGTGAGTAGTTTGCTTACCACGATCAACAGTTTGCAATTTGCTGGTTCTTCCTTGAAGCGGCGTTTCAATTCATTTTCGTATTGCTGGGTGGACTGGCCATCTTTCAAGACATACTGCTTGTAGGTATCAAACTTATAGCGCTCGCCACTGTGTTCCGATTCGCGAGAGATGGCGTTGTGGTTGGGATCGAAGGACGTGATGATGCCGCAGTATTTGCCAAAATACGTGTTGTGAAATAGTCGAAAATAATGGCAGGCATCATAGATCGAGGCTGCCACCAGCATGGCAGTGCCTCGGTGGTTGTTTAGGCGCGGCTTGCGGCTGAAATCCTCAATGATATTGGCAATGATGCGTTCCTTACGCTCCTTGGCACTCATCAGGTGTTCCAACGTCGCCCACTTGTTGCGCAAGATCGCCTTTTGATAGTTATTCAGGTTCTTGGTGGCGTGCTCAAACCAAGCATCCACTGCTTCTTGTGAAGTTAGTCGCTGGGGCACATCCCGAGCTTCATACTTCAAATCCAAAACGACTTTATCGGCTACCGCCTCGGGAAACTTGTAGGTGTGAATGTAGGTACCGAAGACCTCGCGAGTGGTCTGTTTATCTTTGCGCAGCAGAGGCGTACCGGTAAAGCCGATAAAAATGGCATCCGCCAGCCAGCGCTTCATCTGTTTGTTCAGGTGGCCACCCTGGGTGCGGTGGCACTCGTCCACGAATACATAAAAGCGCCCCTGAACCTGCGGTGGCTCGCCTTTAAAGTCAGATGGGTCAAACTTATGCACCAGGGCGCACAGTAGGCGGGGCGTGCTGGCGCTCAATTTCTCTACAAATTGGGCGCGGGAGTTAATGCGTGGGGAGGGCGCGTCTTCGCCCACTACGCCAGCGTTGCGCATGACGCCGACAATCTGCTGATCCAACTCGTCCCGGTCGGTCACCACCAGAATGCGCCCCTCTGGATCATGCTCCAGTAGCCATTTGGCCAGCAGCACCATTAGTATGCTCTTACCGCTGCCCTGGGTGTGCCAGATCACGCCGCCTTCGCGCTTGGCTACCCGGGCCTGCGCTGCCTTGATCCCGAAGTACTGGTGCGGGCGCGGTACCTTTTTCTGCCCGGCATCGAATATCACGAAGTTGCGCATTACATCCAGCAACCGCTCCTTGCAGCAGAGCTGCGCCAGTGGCCGATCCAGCAGTGTACCTGGGCTAATTTCCTCTGAGCGCTCCTCGTCCTTCCATTGAACAAAGAACTGCTCCGGGGTGCCGGTAGTGCCATAACGCAGGCCCTGGGAATCGCTGCCCGCCAACAGCAACTGCGAGGTGCTGAAAAACGCCTCGTTGAACAGCGGTTCTTGGTTAGTTATCAACTGACGAACGCCGTCAGCGGCCTCTACCGAGCTGCGCTTGAGTTCAATGACTGCCACCGCCAGGCCATTCAGGTAAAGCACAATATCCGGCCGCCGCTCATGCCCGCCCTTGAGGGTGACTTCCTCGGCCAACGCGAAATCGTTATTTTCGGGGTGCTCCCAGTCGATCAAGTGCACATCTTCATGGGGCTTACCCGGTGAAAGTAGAACTTTTACCGGGTAGCGCAGCAGGCTGTAGGTGCGCATATTGGCCTGGTAGAGCCCCACCCCAGTAACATCGGTGGCGGCTTCCAACTTTTGCAGCGCCTGTGCGATATGCGCGTCCGAGTAACCTCGCGCCTGCAGGCTGGTGCGCAGCAGCGCGGGCTCTATAGCGCGGTTATTCCCCCGTTTGTTCCAGTCGCCCAGGTATTGATAGCCTAGCCCACCGTCTTTCTCAGACTGAGTAAACAGCGTTACTACGCGGTGCTGGGTTTCACTTTCTGGGCGAGGGTTTACAGCCATGAATTATCCCTTGTTGTTTTGTTGTTGAAGCCATGCTTGGCCAGCGGCCGTTAGGCGGTATTTTTGTAGGCGGCTATTAGGTTTGTCTGGGATCGTATACTCAATTAACCCCTGCTCCAGAGCCGGATCGATATAGTGCTTGCGCACATGAGTACGATCCTTGAGTTTTAGGTGTTCCCTGAGGCTAGCATTCGAGAGTTCACCCTCTTCTGCCAGCAGCCCCAGCAGCTTCTTCACTGGTGGGGTGACTGGTGGAGTGACTGGTGGAGTGACTGGTGGAGTGACTTGGTCGGTCACCTTCCCGGACCACTCTGCTTCTGGCCGCCAGATCACCGTTCTGAACTGATTTCCCGCTGGGTCGTCCACTAGGTCAATTTGTGGCCAGGCTTCCAGCGCGCGAGGGATACCGCTGCCCATGCCGCGATAAGGCAGGATGTGAGAAGCATGTTCAGTGAGCGTGGGGTTGCGGCGGATGGTCTTTCCCCGGCTAATGTCGTCGGGGCTCAGGCTGTCCGGTAGGTGGCCAGGGCTGACGATCTCCACGCGGTCGGTAAAGACCATCAAGCGGACGGAGGCACTGGTGAAGTAGTCCCGGTGGATCAAGGCATTGACCAGCAGCTCTTCCAGAGCCGTTTCGGGAATTTCCAGCTCGCCTAGGGTGTTGAAGCTCCGTCCGTGCTGTACATGGTGCAGGTTGCGTTTGATAAAGGCGAAAGCACCTCGGAACTGCTCCAGTAGGGTGCCCTTGATATCTTCACTATCCAGGTAGCGGGTATCGTGAAGCGCGGTGCTGGGGAAGGCCACCGCCTTTACCTCAAAGGCGGGACGCCAACGCTGCGGATTTCGACCAAACAGCATCAGCCCCGCCAGATTCAGCTCCTGTCCATCGCCCAGCCCCAGGTTCTGCAGCAACTGCTCCCGTGTGAGGCCTGAAAACTCGCTGTTCTCGCCATAGCGACGATTAAAGTAGATGGTAAAAGCTTTGTCGTCGATATCATCGGTGGAAGTGCCCGCCACTGGCACCACATCAGCGTAAACCAGCCCGGAACGCTGGAACATGCGTTGCAGCTCTTCTCGGGAGGTCACATGCCGCTTATCAGAGCCTTGTTTCACCCAGATGCGGCCTTGATTATCGAGATACGGTTTGGCTAAGCCATCAGGCACCTCCATCGCTATCACGATGCCCTGATCCGTCTGCACATTCTCGGTAAGTGGATGCACGGGTGGGCGCACATGCTGGGAAGCGGCGTTGCCCAGCAACTGGTTCAATCGCCGAACCGCCGAGTCATCCAGCCCCGCAATCGAGCCGTCATCATTAACGCCCAGAAACAGCCAGCCACCGCCACTGTTGGCAAAGGCAGCCAGTTCAGCAGCAAGGCCATCCGCGTTGGTGGCATCGCGTTTGAACTGGTGGCGGCTGTCTTCGCCGCGGGAGAGAGTGCTCAGCAGTTCGGTTTGATCCATTATTTTACTTCCAGCTTAGTCACATATTGCTTCCCCACACCCGGTAAAGCGCTTTTAGACACCGGAGTTTACCAAACGAGTCCGGCCGGTCAGAAGTTCTTGCATCATGGCTTGTTTGATGGCGGCCGTTTTGGCGCGGCGTTGTTCTATAGACTTAATTTCAGCGTCTAGGTCGGATAGGACTGAAGAAATAGCTCGCTGTTCCAAAGGCTGAGGGCAGGTAATTTCGATATTTTCAATTGTCCGCGCACTCAAGCTGGGAACGCCGGATGCTTCGTTGTATTGAAGCCAGTCAATCATCAAAAATTGGTAGTAGAGGTACTTCGCGTCGTTATCTTCCTCAATAACAGAATAGAATAAAGTATCAACTGACCAAAAAGGCGTGTCCATATACCTCGGTTTATTAATCGTCCCCTTTCGCCCAATCAATACTGATGGCCGGTTATACAAGGCGTGCTTCGAGGTGCCGATTATTCCACTGGTTGCCAGAATAGGAAATTGGCCGTCATTCACTTCGACCTCGTGCTGATTTCTTCCATGACAAATTGTTAGCAACTCACCAATACGCTTGGTTTCCCACTCCCCCTCAAACCCTGGTATGCGGGTTTGGCCGGTGAGGAGTTGCTGCATGGTGGCTTTTTTGATATCGCGTTTTTTGGCGATTAGCCTGTCCAGTTCTTCCTGCAGGGCGTCTACGTCGCTTAGAGCGGTGGCGATGGCGCGTTGTTCCTGGATCGGCGGCAGAGCGATCTGCATTCCGGCGATCATCTCCATGCGAACCGAATCAACAGAAGATTTTGCCGTCATAGCCATTATGCGGTCGTAGAATCGTGTACTGAACTGAGAAAAAAAATATCTTCCATCAAGTTGAGTTGAGAAGCCACTGATTCGGTAAACTCGTTGATGTACGTCAAACTTTCCATTTACATAGTGAAAAATCTTACCTGTTCCAACTCCATCGCCGGCAGTAAGTACTGCTTCGCCGTCATATGAATAGCTGTTGATATGTTCAACTTTCTGAGATCTCACAAAAAACGGGTAAGCTCCATCCTCCAAGCGGTCTTGCGCATTCCTTGAGCCGGTTTTGATTGAAGCATGTTCGTCAATACGAGCAATACCCCAATCCTCCGGAATCATCCCAACCTCGGTCTGCTTATACCCGGCAGGTACTGCAGGCTTAGCCGCTGTGAAGCCATACTTCGGCGATGCTTCTTGAACGTCCGTTGCTTCGCTGCTCATGCCCACTCGACCCCCATCTTTTTCAGATGCTCATCCACTTTGGATGATAGTTCCGCCACCCGCTGGGTGAGTTGCGGCAGGGGAGTGGCGTAGCGCTCAGTCAGTTGGCGCACTCGGGAGGTCAGGGTTTGGGAAACACGCTCCAGTTCACCCTGCACGGCGGCTTCCAGGGCGATGAGCCATTTGTGGTCGACCACCAGGGTTTTGATTTCGGCTTCGGTGAGCTCTGGGTATTTATCATGGGCAAGCTGGTCGAGCTCTGCGTCCTGTTCCTTGATTTGCTTTTTTAGTTCGCTTTGGCGCTTTTCCAAGTCGCTCCACTGCTTGAGGGCATTGGCCTCATCAGCGTAGTTGGGGTCTTTCTTGATCTCTTTCAAGCGCTTGGTGACTTCGCCCTTATTAATTTTATCCAGTTCGGCAAAGGCGCCGTCTTCGCCGCCGTGCTCTTCTTCCAGCTCGGTGATCTGGCTGGCGAGGGTGTCCAGCTCGGTTTGCAGGGCATCAAGCTCGGCCTGTTGCTCGGCGAAGTAGTGGGCGACTATGTAGGGCTTGGGCAGTAGATCGCAGGTCCAGCCTTTATCTTTCAGTTGGCCCTTTTTCTTGCCGCTGGTGATCTCTTCCTTGATTCGGCGGGTCTTGGCCACCCAGCCGTCGGCGGCGATTTCGTAGGCATCGTCTTGCAGTGTCTCGTACCAATAGTCCATCAGATGCTGGTAAATATCGTAAGGATCCAACAACGGCGCGTGGCGGAAACTGTCGAGCAGATCTTCGCCAACTTCGGTGATAAGCGCCTTGGGTTGGCCGTCTACGCCGAAAGCTCTCAGGCGCGGCGTATTACGCTCACGCCAGCCGTTGAATAGGCCGATTACCTCTTGGCGAAAGGCGGCGAACTCTTGGTGGTCCAGAATGGCGGGTTTGATGGCCGTAGCATCTATTGCTGGGTCGGCGTAGCCTGGACGGCGGTTGGGCCGAAATAGGGTTTGGCGCAACTGCGGAAATACCTGCCAGTAGGCAGCCAAACCTTGCACCGGTCGAATGGCGTGCGGGTCGCCGTCGATATCCCGTAAAGGAATGCCGCCGTTTAGGTGGGCGTGAATGTCATGCTGATCTTCTGGCTCGCTGGTATCTATATAGCGGGGCAGATTGAGGTTGAAATCGTTCTTTTGGTCGGCGATTTCATCAAACGGCACCATGCGAGCATAGCGCGGCACATCCACCTGCTTTTTGAAGGAGTCCACCATGCGGTGGATGTCCTGCTCACGCAGGCGGTTTTTATTGCCGTCTTTGATAAAGCCTTTTGAGGCATCGATCATAAAGATGCCTTTGCGAGCCTGGGCGTTCTCTTTATCCAGCACCAGGATGCAAGCAGGAATGCCGGTGCCATAGAAGAGGTTGGCAGGCAAGCCGATGATGCCTTTGAGCATGCCGGAGCGCACCAGTTGCTTGCGGATAACTGCTTCGGCGTTGCCTCGGAAGAGTACACCATGGGGCAAAATGACCGCGCCCTTGCCGGTGCTCTTCATGGAACGAATGATGTGCAGCAAGTAAGCATAGTCGCCCTGCTTGGCGGGCGGAACGCCCCAGTTGAAGCGCTGAAACTCGTCGTCCTCCGGCGTTAAGCCGGTACTCCAAGCCTTATCGGAAAAGGGCGGATTGGCCACGACATAATCGTAGGTGCGCAGGTCTTGTCCGGTGTCACTCTTGAATTTCGGGTTGGCTAACGTATCACCCTGCAGAATGTTGGCGCTGGGAAAATTATGCAGGATCATGTTCATGCGGGCGAGACCGGCAGTGGTCACGTCCTTTTCTTGGCCTTCCAACGTGATGTATTTGCCCGCTTCAGCAGCGACTTTGAGCAATAGCGAGCCCGACCCGCATGTTGGGTCATAAGCGGTGGTGGCAGCCACGGCGGTCTTCGGGGAAATGCCAATGACCTGGGAGATGACCCGGCTCACTTCCGATGGGGTGTAGAACTGGCCCTTGCTCTTGCCGCTTTCACTGGCAAAGTGGCGCATCAGGTATTCGTAGGCATCGCCGAGAATATCGTCGTGTTCGGCGCGATTCTTGGCAAAGTCCAGCTCCGGCTTCTGGAAAATGCCAATCAGGTTGGTCAGGCGATCGATCATCGCCTGGCCTTCGCCCAGCTTGTTGGGGTCGTTGAAATCCGGGAAGTCGCTGCGCGCCAGCCGGGAGTTGTTATCGATCAAAGGCTGAATGATCTGGGTGTTGATCTTGTCGCCAATGTCGCTTTTGCCCTTGAGCTGAATCATATCCTTGAAGCTGGCGCCCTTGGGGATGACTACCGGCGGGGCAAAGTCGTCCGAATCGGCGTACTTATCCGAAATGTACTTGATAAACAGCATAAACAGGACGTAGTCCTTGTACTGGGACGCGTCCATTCCCCCGCGCAGCTCATCGCAGGAGGCCCAGAGGGAGGAGTAAAGTTCGGATTTCTTGATGGCCATATGGGTTACTTGCTCAACCTGATTTTGATTTTGATCGTACTTTTTTACCAACTATCTCAGCCATTACCCAACTTATGTGGCACCACTTCATGACCCATTTCTTTATAGCGCTGCCAGCAGGCGCGTTTGGCGACCAGTACTTGTTGGTGCTGGTTGATAATTTCGGCAATGCGGGAGTAGCGTTCCACGCCGTCGGGAATGTCAGGGTGCAAGTTCAGTAGTGCGGTCTCTTGCGTTGGCACCGGGAGTTGCTGCCAACCAAGCGTAATCGGCACGCTGGCGGCCATGTCGCTGTCTTCCAATGCGTGGGGTAGGTAGGCATCTTCACGGAACTGCCAAAGGGCCTCGTCGGCCTGTTCGGCCAGGGCTTTATCTTCGCAGTGCAGGTGTAACCGATAGCCCTTGCGGTGGATGGTTTCTGCAAGTTTACAAGCAAACTGCAGACGCGCTTCCAAGGTGGTGTCAGGAAGAATATAAAAATCGATACGTGCCATCAAAGGCTCCAGCGGTTCCCGCTTTTTTCAAAACCCGTCCCTACCACCGCGGCTAGCGGCGGTAGGGAGCTAGGTTATACCAGTTGCTTTATACCAACTGATCTATACCAACCGAGTGAGCCAGCCGTATTTATCTTCACTGCGGCCATATTGTAGGTCGAGCAGCGTTTTACGGATGCGCTTGGCAATTTCGTTGTTGCCATCGCCTTGTAAACGAATACGCTCGTTTTCAGTGACCAGTTCGCCGACCGGGGTAATGACCGCTGCTGTGCCGCAGGCGAACACTTCGGTAATCTCGCCAGACGCAGCGCCTTCGCGCCATTCGTCGATGCTGATGGCGCGCTCTTCTGGTGTTAGGCCCGCATCTTTTGCCAGGGTAAGCACGGAGTTGCGGGTAACGCCTTCAAGGATGGTGTCGGTGAGGCGGGGCGTCACTAAGCGACCATCTTTATAAACGAAGAACAGGTTCATACCGCCCAGCTCTTCAATCCACTTGTTTTCAGCGGCGTCTAAGAACGCTACCTGGCTACAGCCGTTTGCGGCGGCTTCTTTCTGGGCTGCTAGGGAGGCCGCGTAGTTACCGCCACACTTGGCAAAGCCGGTGCCGCCAGGGGCTGCTCGCTTGTAGTGGGAAGAGAGCCAGATAGACACTGGCTCAATGCCGCCCTTGAAGTAAGCCGCCGCCGGTGAGGCGATCACGTAGTAGTCGACTTCATGGGCCGGACGTACGCCTAGGAAGGCTTCGGAAGCGATCATGAATGGGCGCAAATAGAGGCTGCACTCGTCGGCATCGCTGGAAGGTGTAGGTACCCAGGTGTTGTCTTGGGCTAGCAGCGCTTTCAGTGAACCGATGAAATCTTCATCGGAAAGCTCCGGCAACGCTAATCGGCGGGCGCTGCGGCGGAAACGCTCGGCGTTTTTCTCTGGGCGGAACGTCCAGATAGAGCCATCGGCATGGCGATACGCTTTAATGCCTTCAAAAATTTCCTGACCGTAGTGCAGCACCGAGGCCGCTGGGTCGAGGGTTAGTGGCCCATAGGGGCGCACTTGATGGCCGTGCCAGTCGGCGTCGACTGTCCAACGGACGTGGGCCATGTGGTCAGTGAAGTGCTTGCCAAAACCTGGGTTTTGCAGAATGTTGTCACGGATCTCATCGGCCATCGGTTGATTGGATGGCAGTATTTCAAAATGTGATTCAAGCTGGGTATCTGAAGCTGTGGGCACGGCGTATTCTCTCCGCTATAGCCTGGCCCCGAAGGGCAAGTGTTAGTGTTTGTTAGGTGTAGCATGCGCCCTGAAAACAGCGCGCACGCTAATGCCCTTAGATGTAACGTTTACGTCAACGAATGGCAACCGTTGATCGTCTGATTGTGATGTTAGCCGTCGTTATTCTCTACTTGAGCATCGGCCTCACGGTCAAGCAAGTACTGGGTTAACAGTCCGACCGGCCGGCCAGTGGCGCCTTTTTGTTTGCCGGAGTGCCAGGCGGTGCCCGCGATATCCAGATGCGCCCAGGGGAAGTGGTCGGCAAAGCGCGACAGGAAACATGCTGCCGTAATGGTACCTGCTGGTTTGCCACCAATATTGGCCAAATCGGCGAAGTTGGAATCCAGCTGTTCCTGATATTCATCCCATAGCGGCAGATGCCAGGCGCGATCCCAGGCCGCTTCGCCAGCGTCCAGCAGGTCAAGTGCCAGGTCATCATCGTTGGAAAGCAGGCCCGTCGCGTGGTGGCCAAGGCCAATAATGACAGCACCGGTCAGGGTGGCAATATCAACCACGCTTGCCGGGGTAAAGCGCTCGGCGTAGGTAAGCGCATCGCACAGCACCAAGCGGCCTTCGGCATCGGTGTTCAGCACTTCAACCGTCAAGCCTTTCAAGGTTTTGATAATATCGCCGGGTTTAGTGGCCGCACCGTCAGGCATGTTTTCAGCGGCGGCAACAATAAACACCACGTTTAGCTTGGGCTTAATGGCGAGCACTGCTTTGACGGTGCCGAATACGCTAGCCGCACCGCCCATGTCGAACTTCATTTCATCCATGCCTTCGCCGGGCTTCAGCGAAATACCGCCGGTATCGAAGGTGATGCCTTTGCCTACTAACACATGGGGCGCTTCTTCTGGGTTTTCCGCACCCTGGTATTTCATCACAATGAGTCGTGTCGGTTCTTGGCTGCCGCGCCCAACAGAAAGCAGTGAGCCAGCGCCCAATGTTTCCAGCGCTTCCTCATCTAAGACATCAACCTCAAGCGCGCCTTGGGAGTCGCGGCCCAATTTCTCGGCCTGCTCAGCAAGGTAGCGGGGTGTGCAAACATTGCCGGGAAGGTTGCCCAGTGTGCGGGTAAGGTTAATGCCCTGGCCAATGGCGAGGCCCAATGCTGCGCCTTGCTTAGCCATGGGGGCTTCGTCTGCATCGCTGACAATAAGGTTCAGTTTGGTCAGACTAGGGGCTTTTGCGGGCGATGATTTGAACTGATCAAAGCGATAAATGGCGCGCTCTGCTGCCTCCAGTGTTTTACGGGCTTTCCAGGCAGTGTCACGATTTTCAAGGGGAACATCGGTAAACGCAACGCTGGCTTCGTCGACCGTTAGTTTGGTTAAGGCGACCATGGCGGCGTCAAGCGCTTTAATAAAGGCCGCTTCCTGACATTTGTTGCGCTCGCCCAGGCCAACGAGCAACAGGCGCTCAGCGCCAAGGCCCGGCGCAAAGGGAACGAGCTGAACGTTGCCCAGCGTGGCATCAAAGTCGCCACGGTCAAGCAACTGGCCAATTAGCCGCTCGCTGGCGTCATCTAATTTGGCGACGGCGGGCAATAAGTCGCTACCTTTAAAGACAGGCAGAACGAGGCAAGCCGTTTCGGCTTTGGCTGGGTTCGCGGTCTGAACGGAAAATTCCATGACGTCTCCAACAAGACAAGCATCGAGTGATTCGGGATAATGCCCCGTTACTTAGGTTTTGATAGTTGCTTAGGTTTTGATAGTTACTTGGGTTCTGACAACAGTTTGATTAGTGTACCCAAGCCATGGGCGCATTGCATTGCAACCTGCGCTACTAGCCGGAGAGTGCGTTGATTTTATTTCGGTACTTAACTCGCGAAGTGTTACTGACGATGTCAGCGGTGGCTGGGATTTTGCTGCTGGTCATTATGGGCAGCCGTTTTATTCGCTACTTCTCTGATGCGGCAGAGGGCGACATTCCTGTCACTATACTCGGCAGCCTCATGGTCTTTCACCTGCCTGGATTTATGGAGCTGATTCTTCCGCTATCGTTTTTTCTGGGCATTTTGTTGGCCTATGGCCAGCTTTATATGAACAGCGAAATTACTGTCATGGTGGCCTGCGGCATGAGTCCTACGCGGCTATTACGAGTGACGCTGTTGCCTGCGTCGGTGGTGGCGGTGTTGGTGGGGCTTTGCAGCCTATGGCTAACGCCTGCGGGCGCGCTTCAGACGGAAGCCGTACTCGAAGAACAACGCAGCCGACTGGATGTGTCAGTGCTGGCACCAGGTCGTTTCCAAGACTTTGGGGGCGGCCGCACGGCGTATATCAGCAGCTTCAGCAGTGATGGCACTGAAATGCAGGAAGTGTTGGTTCATGAGCAGGCTGCATCGGGGGCGGATGTCACCCATGACTACGTTACTCGGGCGGGGTCGGGGTACCAAGAAACCAGCATGGAAACCGGTAGCCGTTTCTTAGTGCTGAAAGATGGTGAGCGTTATGGGATCACCCCAGGCAAACAGGCCGCCGAACGGCTGACGTTTGAGCGCTATACGCTGCGTCTGGGCCTCAGCCGCAACCGCCAGGAACTGGATTCACTGGAGTATGCCTCGACAAATGCGCTGTGGAATGACACCGACCCCCGCGCCAAAGCGCAGTTTCAGTGGCGGGTGGGGCTGCCGTTAATGGTGTTTATTCTGGCGCTGTTGGCCCAGCCGCTCTCTCGTGTAAACCCTCGCCAGGGGCGCTTTGCCAAGCTACTACCTGCGGTATTTCTTTACGTTGCCTACTTAAGCCTGCTGCTGGCGGCAGTGGATGCGATAGGTAGCGGGGCGCTGCCTGTCGCTATCGGCGTTTGGCCAGTTCATATCCTGTTTCTTGGTTTAGGGGGCTTACTGCTCTGGCGTTCACAACGGAAGGGGATGCGCTGATGTGGAATGTGCTAACAGTTGACCGCCTGGATCGTTATATCGCCCGCAATGTATTGGCGGCGATTATTGTTGTGCAAGTCGTACTGCTGGGGCTGGATATCACCATCGCTTATATCGGTGACTTAAGCGATACCCAGGGCGATTATACTGCCTTGGATGTACTGCTCTATTTGGCTATGCGCTTACCCTGGCGCTTTTATCAGTATGCGCCTGTGGCGGTACTAATTGGTGCGTTGATTGGCTTGGGCAGCATGGCCTCTAGCAACGAGTTAACCGTAATGCGCGCTTCTGGCCGTTCGCTTGCACGGATTGTGTGGGGCGTGATGAAGCCAGTGCTGCTGGTTGTTGTGGTGATATTGCTCATTGCTGAGTTTTTGACACCCCGTACTGAGCAATTTGCCGAGGCTTGGCGTTTAGAGCAGCGACAAGGCGAAGGTGCGCTACTCACTAGTCGCAGTGGTTGGCAGTTCGAAGGGGATAGTGTGTATCGTTTTGGCGCAATACGCGCCGATAACGTGGTGCTTGATTTAACCCGCTATCGTTTCGATGAGCGGCGTCTTATCGAAGCGATGCATGCCAACCGTGCTCACTGGGAAGAGGGCGAGTGGCAGCTGGAAGGCGTCACCACTACCCATATTTTTGATGACCGCACCGAGTCGCAATATCAAGAACACACTGGATGGGAGACTGAGCTTACGCCCACTCAGCTTGATCGACTACTACGGGATATACAGAGCCAAGCACCAAGTGAGCTATGGGCTTACGCCAAATTTTTGCAAAGCCAAAATCTCAATGCTGATCAGCCACTACTCTACTTTTGGCAAAAGGTGCTAATGCCGCTCACGATGGGATCGCTAGTATTAATTGCGGCCTCCTTTGTGTTTGGCCCGCTGCGCACAGTGGCAGCAGGCACGCGGGTGTTTTACGGCGTAGTAACAGGGCTGGTCTTTAAGTATGTTCAAGATTTGCTGGCACCGGCCTCGACAATCTTTGGCTTTTCGCCTGTTTGGGCAGTGTTGGTGCCAACGCTTGCTTGTGCGGCGGTAGGTATCTACTTCCTGCGCCGTAATGGCTAAAACTTTAACAATGAAGAGAGTTATATGGTTCAACGACGTTTAAGCCAGCTGGACAGCACGTGGCCCGCCGCATTACCGCGGCGGTTGGGCGCGATGATTTATGATGGTTTTTTGGTGGCTGCCATCTGGATTGGTATAGCCATTGCTCACGTCGCTTTTTTTCGGTTTGTTGTCGGACAGCCTGCTGATGAAATTGGAGTAGGAAGCTTAGAAGTCTGGAGCTTAAGGCTTTTGTTAGTGATTTCGGCAATGGTGTTTTTTACGTTCTCATGGACGCGCGGTGGTATGACATTGGGCATGCAAACGTGGCGGTTACGTGTTCAGACGGTTGATGGATACACAATCACGCCGCTGCAAAGCGTGGTGCGCTGTTTAATCGCATGGGTATCGCTTGCCGCATTCGGGCTAGGGTATTGGTGGGTACTGTTTGATAGTGAGCGCCGCAGCTGGCCGGATATTGTCTCTAATACGCGAACAGTGGTTTTGCCTAAGCGATAGCGTTAATTTCAGTTTTTCTAATTATTAGCTAAAGAGTTGTCTAGGCTGACAAATATCCCATGTAAAGAATAATTAATGCTAAAAGGCATTGGTTGCTACTTGAAAAGATGTATGCGAATCATTTACATTCATCTCATGACTTTTATGAGGTGTCGCCATGTACGTTTGCGTGTGCAAGGGAGTAACCGACCATCAGATTCGCCAGCAAGTCAGCGATGGAGCGCGCAGCTGGCGCGAAGTGCGCGAAGCCACAGGTTGTGGCACCCAGTGCGGCAAATGCGCCTGTTTTGCTAAATCACTTACCCGTGAAGCGGTTCAAGACGCACGCTGTGAAGCGAATATGGGACTTGCCTACGCTGTGTGACGCGAATCACTATTGTTAGGGTTATCGTTAGCAAATATATGATTTTTTTGAGCTTTTAGTCACTTCCTATATACTCCCAGCATCGTTGGGAGTAAGCCTATTTATGGCCTATACTCTCTAGTCAGCGTAGTAATTGCACACTAGGAAAGGTGACGTCATGAAAGGTGATCCCAAGGTCATTCAGCATCTCAATATCGCCCTCGGCAACGAACTGGTAGCCATTAACCAGTATTTCTTGCATGCCAAAATGTACAAAGACTGGGGCTTTAAAGAGCTTGCCAAGTGGGAATATGATGAGTCTATTGAAGAGATGCAGCACGCCGATAAACTTATCGAGCGCATCCTGTTCCTTGAAGGCATTCCTAACCTTCAGGATCTAGGCAAACTACATATTGGTGAAAACGTTAAAGAAATGCTCGAAAGCGATCTAAAAATCGAGCACGACGGCCGCAACGACTACATCGAAGCAATTACCTACTGTGAAAGCGTCAAAGATTACGTGACTCGTGATCTACTGCGCGACCTGCTTGCCGATGAAGAAAGTCATATCGACCATATCGAAACGCAGCTTGGTTTGATCGATAAAGTGGGTATCCAAAACTACCTGCAAAAACATATGCAGTTGGCGACTGACGAAGAGTAACAGCTCTTGATTTAATGAAAGCAAAACGGGCAGCCTTTTGGCTGCCCGTTTTTTTGTCGCCAATCATAATAAGATGTTGTTTTTTATTCAGATTTTTAGCACTGCCGCGTTAAGACTCAACGACGCCGCAGGCCATGCGCGCACCGCCGCCGCCTAGGTGGGGTTCATCTGAATAAGTATCGCCGCCAGCATGAATCATCAGGCTTCGTCCTGGCATATCTTCCATGCTCAAGCGTGGTGCCAGCACGGGCAGGTTGGCCTCGCCATCTTCATTCACCGTGAGAACCGGTAGGTCTCCCAGATGACCATCACCATAGGGGCCTTGGTGGGTGCCTGTCTCTTCAGGGTCGTAGTGACCGCCTGCAGACAGCGCTGCTGTCATTTCACCACTATCATCTTCAGCAGGATCACAGCTGGGGTTTTCGTGGACGTGAAAGCCGTATACGCCGGATTCCAAGTCAGTCAACGACGGTGTAAACAAAACACCGTGTTCAGTATGCTCAATGGAGATGGTACCAATCGACTCTTCAATTCCTTCGGCGCTGACCTTGTACATGTCAACGTCGAGCGTTTCATTCGCTTGAGCGGTTGTTACCAGCAATAAACTCGCTGCCATACCTGTTAGCGGTAGTGAGTAACGCATAGTACATTCTCCTTTCCTTATCCATGGAAGCTCGTAGCATAAGTTGCCATTTCATGGTAGCTGCCCTAGGCAACTCTGCCAATGGATTGCGTTATAGCATTGCTATATTTCCTTGCACTGCTAGTAGCTGATGACATTGGTCCGTTAAGCCGCGACAATAGCGCGCTGCTTCAAATCACCGCGATTTGTTATCTCAATAGCCGCTATGGGGGAGTGCCATGTTGCCATTGAACATCCTTTATCAGGATGAGAACCTTGTTGCGGTGCATAAGCCGTCGGGATTGCTAGTGCACCGCTCGGCGCTGGCACGTGGAGAAAAAGAATTTTTGCTTCAGCGTCTGCGCGACCAAATTGGCAAGCGGGTGTATCCAGTGCATCGGTTAGATAGACCTACCTCTGGTGTAATGGTGTTTGGCTTATCATCTGAGGCGGCAGCCTTGTTAAGTGAAGCCTTCAGCGAGCGGCAGGTGGAAAAACGCTATCTGGCGGTAGTCAGAGGAAAAGCGCCAGAGCAAGAGCGCCTGGACTACCCATTAAGGGAAGAAGATGGTACGCGCCCCAAAGCCGAGATGCCTGCTATGCCCGCGATGACCGATATTCGCCGCCTGGATAGCGTTGAGCTGCCTGTACAGGTAGACCGCTACCCAGTGGCGCGTTATTCGCTGGTGGAAGCGCGGCCACTGACCGGGCGTCGGCATCAGATTCGTCGACATCTTTCTCAGCGTGGTTATCCAATCATTGGTGATGCCAAACACGGTAAAAGTGTACACAACCGCTTCTTTGCCGAGCAGTTACACTCGCCCCGTTTGCTGTTGGCTGCTACTTACTTGGCGTTCGACCATCCCGTTATCGACAAACGTATTCAGCTAAGCTGCGCTCTGGACGATACGATGAGTGCCTTGTTTGAACAGCTTGGGTGGGTAGGACATCTGCCGCTAGACAGTGTTCGAACCCCGCCAATTGCAATGCCTACAGTGCTTCAGCGCTAGTCAGTACGAATCGAACCATGTTGTCAAATAGTATGTTGTAAAATAGAGAGCCTGCCATGTCTTCGGATTATGACTTTCGCTTTGGCGGCATTCGCCGTCTGTATGGCCAGCGCGCTGCTACGGCGTTTCGCCATGCCCATGTTGTAGTAGTGGGTGTGGGTGGTGTGGGCAGCTGGACGGTAGAAGCGCTGGCGCGTTCAGGCATTGGCAAACTAACGCTGATCGATCTGGATGATGTGTGCGTGTCCAACGTGAATCGTCAGCTTCACGCGTTAGATGGCACTATTGGCAAACCCAAGGTGGAGGTGTTGGCTGAGCGCTGCCGTTTGATTGCCCCAGAGATAGACGTTGTTGCCGACAGTGCATTTGTCACGCCGACGAACCTTTCCGAGCGTATTCCTGATGATGCCGATCATGTGGTGGACGCCATTGACAGCGTGATCGCTAAGGCGGCGCTAATCGCTTGGTGCAAACGACGTAAACTACCGATTACTGTGACGGGAGCGGCGGGTGGCCAAACCGATCCCACACGCATTCAGGTGGCGGATTTAACGCGCACTGAACACGACCCTCTGCTTTCTAAGGTGCGTTCACGGCTGCGCAGAGATTACGGTTTTTCGCGTAATCCAAAGCGACGATTCTCCGTTGAGTGCGTCTATTCTGATGAGCAGCTGGTGTATCCTGGTGCCGACGGCGAAGTGTGTCTGCAAAAGCCCGGCAACGGTGACGCTACCCGTTTAGACTGCGCCTCAGGCTTCGGCGCTGCTACCTTTGTCACTGGTACGTTTGGCTTTGTGGCTGCCTCAAAAGTTCTGGAGCGGCTGGTTAAACAAGCCGCTAAGCCCACGCTACCAACAACCCGTCAAGAGGAAAGCGAATGATCACGCCTGCTCCCGGTATTTATCGCCACTATAAAGGCAGTCTTTACGAAGTACTGGGCACCGCTCAGCACAGTGAAAACGAAGAGGCGCTGGTGGTTTATCGTGCGCTTTACGGTGATTACGGCCTTTGGGTGCGTCCGCTGGAAATGTTCACCGAAAGCGTTAACAAAGACGGCCAACCACAGCCGCGCTTTGCTTTAGAGAAGGCGTTTTAAAGCATGTTGTTAAAATGCGTAGCGGGTAGAAAACCAAAACCGAGGGTCTTTCTGCTCATCTTGTGACGCGGCGTCCCCCGTCGTTTGGGTCGCTACTGCTGTATTAACGGTCCAGTTGCCGTTTGAGTAGCGTATACCTACGCCGCCACCTGCCAGCGTATCACTGGATTCGTCATCAAATTGTTGGCGTGCCCCGTGGTCATAGAAGATGTAGGGCGCGAGTTGAGGTGTTGCTTGATAGCGAACTTCCAGCTGAGTTAGCCACATCCGGCTGCCACTAACTTCGCCCTGGGGATAAGCTCTAACACCACGGGATCCCCCTAAGCTCATACTTTCTGAAGAGTCCAGCGGTGAGTCCGCCCACTGTATATCCCCGCTGGCCAACAATGAGAAACCGTGACCAAGGTTTTGTACGCGGGAGAGGCGCGCATTGGCTTTGCTATAACTACCATCCACCTGTTCATTCGCTTGGTTATTAACCTGGCCGCTCTGAAAACGCACTTCCCCAAACGTCACGCCCCCATTGCCGAAAGCATCTCTGTGGTCGAACTGAAGTGCTAAAGGCCAGCTATGCCCATACCGTTTTTGATAGCTCACACCTTCAAAGCGATCATTCAACTCCGTGTATTCGCCACCAAAAGAGGCAGTCAAGTTGGTCCGTTGTTGACGTATTAATGGATAGCTCAATCGCAAATGGCTGGTGTCTGCTGTGCCGGTGAAGCCACTAAATGGGGCGCGCAGATTATACTCCGTACGTGCATAGGCCACCTCAGCACGCCAGCCTTGATAGCCAATAGGCAGGGAGTAGGCGACTTGCCCTAGCCATAAATCCTCTTCCGAGTAGAGCGCGGTAATACTGAGCTCATCTCCTACTTTGAGAATTCGGTTGGCCCGAGCACCGACGGTGGCACGCCCCTCGCCAGATGAGCGGCTACCATGGTTATCCACGCCAACGTAGCCTTGTACGCGTTGGGTGGCGTTAACCTCCGTTACTAAATCACCGGTGCCGGATGCTTCGCCTGGGCGCATGACTGGGGTGATGCTAATCCCTGGTAAATCGCCCAGCAGCAGCGCACTGCGTTCCAACTGATCCCCTTGAATGACATCCCCCGAGCGAAGAGGAGATAAATAGGGCGCCACACTGTCTGCCAGCGAGGCGTCATCGCCGGTTACGGTCACCTGGCCGTAGTTGCCCTCCATCAGTTGAATAGTCAGTGTGCCTTGGCTGACATCCTGTCTAGGCAGGAGTGCTTGAGCAAAGGGGTAACCACTTTCGCGATAAAAAAGACTAATGCGATTGCTTATGTCCTGTAAGCCTGCCATGTCATGGTCTTTCTCCATAAGATGTTTTACTTGATCGAACAGCGTCGCATCGTCATAGACGGTATTGCCGCTAAACGAGACATCGTTAATGCGAACCTCTCGACTCTCAGCATCGCTTTCCGTAAGTGGTGTTCCTTGCAGATTGATATTTATCGAAGACTCACGAGGCTGATAAATAGCATCAGGTAGTGTATCCCGCAAAATACGCCCTGCATCTGGAGCGGTTTGTGCGTAACTGGTTAAAGGCGACGTAATGATAAGACACATCGCGGTCATTGCCAGTGAACGTGGACTGAGCGGGCCATAGCGCATTAGTCATCTCCTTCATCGTCATCTAGGTCGGTATTAATGCCGCGATCTATGATCTCGATGCCGCTCGGCAGTGTGTCTTCTTCAGTAAATTCGTTGACTTGGCCCATTCGTTCCCCTTGTTCGCTCGTCGATACATCCTGAAGTGTCTGGTTGATGACGGCACTCATCTTTGAGCCGACATCTAGCTTGGAGGCTGACTCAGGCTCTGACTCAGGCTCAGGCTCAGGCTCGGGCTCAGGCTCGGGCTCAGGCTCGGGCTCAGGCTCAGGTTCTGGCTCCGGTTCGGGCTCAGGTTCCGGTTCGGGCTCAGGTTCTGGCTCGGGCTCAGGTTCTGGCTCTGGCTCTGGCTCTGGCTCTGGCTCTGGCTCTGGCTCTGGCTCTGGCTCTGGCTCAGGTTCCGGTTCGGGCTCAGGTTCTGGCTCGGGCTCAGGTTCTGGCTCTGGTTCCGGTTCTGGCTCAGGCTCAGGCTCAGGCTCAGGCTCAGGCTCAGGCTCAGGCTCAGGCTCAGGCTCAGGTTCTGGCTCCGGCTCAGGTTCCGGCTCAGGTTCCGGCTCAGGTTCCGGCTCAGGTTCCGGCTCAGGTTCCGGCTCTGGCTCGGGTTCAGGTTCTGGCTCGGGCTCCGGCTCGGGTTCTGGCTCTGGCTCAGGTTCTGGCTCCGGTTCGGGCTCAGGTTCTGGCTCTGGTTCGGGCTCAGGTTCCGGTTCGGGCTCAGGTTCTGGCTCTGGTTCGGGCTCTGGTTCGGGCTCAGGTTCCGGTTCGGGCTCAGGTTCTGGCTCAGGTTCTGGCTCAGGTTCTGGCTCAGGCTCAGGCTCAGGCTCAGGCTCAGGTTCCGGTTCCGGTTCCGGTTCGGGCTCAGGTTCCGGCTCAGGTTCTGGCTCCGGCTCCGGTTCGGGCTCAGGTTCCGGTTCGGGCTCAGGTTCTGGCTCAGGCTCTGGCTCAGGTTCAGGCTCTGGCTCTGGCTCTGGCTCTGGCTCAGGTTCCGGTTCCGGTTCGGGCTCAGGCTCTGGCTCTGGCTCCGGTTCTGGCTCTGGCTCTGGCTCTGGCTCAGGTTCCGGTTCCGGTTCCGGTTCCGGTTCGGGCTCAGGCTCTGGCTCCGGTTCGGGCTCCGGCTCTGGCTCTGGCTCTGGCTCTGGCTCTGGCTCTGGCTCCGGTTCTGGCTCTGGCTCTGGCTCTGGCTCGGGTTCAGGTTCTGGCTCTGGCTCTGGCTCCGGTTCTGGCTCTGGCTCTGGCTCCGGTTCTGGCTCTGGCTCTGGCTCTGGCTCT
>NZ_JACCDD010000009.1 GCF_013415115.1 Vreelandella zhaodongensis
CACCCAGGCGACGCTCGAATGACTCGCCGCTGTCGCCAGCGAAGGTCAGCGGCGTATCGCCCAACTCAGTGACGCTGTTGTCAACGTAGCTCTTGTTGGTGATGTGGTCGCCTTCGGTGATGTCACCGGTGTAGGTAACATTACCTTCGTTGTTAACGAAGAAGTTGTCACCCAGACGCGTCTCGCCTTCAACCGTCAGGTTTTCAGTGATATCAACATTGGTGAACTCGACATCGTCTGCCGTCGCTACGGTGATGTCTTGGCCGTCACGCGTGATGGCGATGTTCTTGCCATCGATCATCTGCACGGTGTCACCTGGCGCAACGTTGGTCGCAGCGTCACCGTTGGTCTGAACGTTCCAGCCTTTGTTCGCCACGTCGCTAACGTCAGTTAGCTGATCAAGGTTGACCGCGTGGTCGCCTTCGGTACCAGCCGCTACGTTGGTGATCTGGTTGCCACCCATATTAACGGTCGTTCCCGCCTGCAAGGTCAGGCTGTCACCAATGGTGGTACCGCCGTTCAGGGTGGTGGGGCCGTTAACCGTGAGCGAGTCATTAACTGTGACATTGTTGACATCCAGGTCATCGCTTAGCGCAATAACGAGGGTCTCGTCATCGGTCACTTCGGTGCTGAGGTTGGCGTTGCTAGTGACAATATTTAGCTCATCACCTAGCTTGCGATCGGTCGTGCCGGTATCGCCACCAAAGGTAATGGGAGTGCTTGCCAAGTCGTCGATACCGCCATCCACATACTCTTTATTAACGATGTGGGTGTTTTCAGTGATCGGGCCTGTATAGAACGCTTCGTTGTTAACCACCGAGAAGTTATCACCCAGGAAGGTATCACCCTTCACCGTGGTGTCGCCTTCGATAGTGGTATTGCCGCCGATATTGGTATCGCCAGCTACGTCCAACTGGTTGGTCACATTAACATTGGAGAACTCAACATCATCCGCCGTCGCAACATTAATTTTGTTGCCATCACGGGTAATGGCAATGTTCTGGCCTTCCTCGAAGTCAGCGGCTTCACCTGGTGCGATGTTGAAGCCGTCTTCAACACCTTCACCGTTGGCACTTAGGTACCAGCCAGCATTGGCGATATCTTCAACGCTGATTAGCTGATCAAGGTTGACCGCGTGGTCGCCTTCGGTACCGGCTGCCACGTTGGTGATCTGGGTGCCACCAGCATCGATACCGGTATTGGTAATACTTGGACCGCCTACAATGGTCAGGCCATCATTGTTAACGGTGGTATCACCCATCACAACGCTGCCGTCTTCACCCAGGTCGATGTTCTCGGCCAGTTGGATGTTGAGCGTGTCGGTACCGTCAGCGACCACACCGATGTTACCTTCGGTCAGGCCACCTTCTGCGCCACCTTTAACGTTGGTGGTTTCACCCAGACGACGCTCGAACTCAGTACCGCTGTCGCCCATAAAGGTCAGCGGCGTATCACCCAACTCGTTGACGCTGTTATCAACGTAAGTCTTGTTGGTGATCTGGTCACCTTCGGTGATATCGCCAGTGTAGGTAACGTTACCTTCGTTGTTGACGAAGAAGTTGTCGCCCAGCTTGGTTTCACCTTCGACCGTCAGGTTTTCAGTGATATCAACATTGGTGAACTCAACGTCATCCGCTGTGGCCACTTCAATGCTGTTGCCCGTGCGCGTAATGGCAATATTCTGGCCTTGGCTAAAGTCAGCGCTTTCCCCTGGCGCGATGTTTTCGCCAGTCGCTTCACCGTTAGCAGTCAAATCCCAGCCAGCATTGGCGATATTACTGACCGATTTTAGCTGAGAGACGTTAACCGCATCGCCATCTTCTGTACCCGCAGCGACTCTCGTGATTTGACGACTACCGACGTCTACTGAACCACGAGTAGCAATGGTATCCAAAATGGCCTGCTCATCGGCAGCGTCAGCTCCTTCTGGAATATAACCCGCAACGCCTGAACCAACCGAAGCCAGCGAGCCTGAGCCCAACGCGACCCCTTGCTCAACCATCGAGATGGCTCCATTACCTAGAGCGACACTATTATCCTCCTCTGCCGCGGCTCCCCTGCCGATGGCAATCGCGAAGTTACCAGACGCCTCTGACAGCTGACCCAAGGCAATACTGCTGTCACGCCCGCTAGCTACCGCTTCACGCCCGATGGCAATGGCCTCGAACCCGATCGCTTCAGCTCCGTCGCCCACGGCAACCGCATAGTCTTTCGATGCAACCGCATTAGTACCTGCAGCCAGGGAGTTCCTTCCTGTAGCACCGTCGTTATTGAAGTTACCCTGCTGGGTACCATTATCGTTAACGCTGTAGTAGTTCACACCACTGTCAGCCACCATGGTTTCCACAGCTTTCAGCTGCGAGACGTTAACCGCGTCGTCATCCTGAGTACCGGCGGCAACGCTGGTGATCTGGCGACTGCCCACATCAACAGCACCACGAACGGCAGCTGTGTCCAGGATCGCTTGCTCTTGTGCCGCATCTGCGGTGGCCGGAATGTAGCCATCTACACCTGGACCAACGGTTGAAATGGAACCAGAGCCTAACGCGACGCCGTCATCCACTAACACTTCCGTGTTGGCACCCAGCGCGGCAGCACCTGAACGGTTCGCTAGGGCATTTTTACCAAGCGCAGCACCAGAAACGTCAAATGTTTCTGGGTTCTCATTTGGGTCATTATCTTCACGCCATGTGGCTTGCGCGCCATCACCAAACGCTGCGCCACCGTTGGCAGCACGCGCCACAGCACCCTGAGCGACAGAACCTGCCGCCCAGGCATCACGACCGATGGCCAGGGCATCTACACCAGTGGCTCGAGCATTAGTACCTACGGCAATGGTGTCGTCAACAGACGCCAGACTTTCGGTACCAATCGCAATAGCTCGTTCACCAGTTGCGTTCGCCGTATTACCAGTAGCCAACGCATTCCGAGCTGAAGCAGTAGCTTTTATACCTGTTGCAATCGCATTCTGGCCTGAAGCGGTAGCCCTGCGACCAATAGCAACTGCACTGTTACCCGTGCCTTTGGCGTAGCCACCGAGAGCAATACCAAAGTTTTGGCTTACTCCAGTTTCAGCCTCGTAGCCAACCGCAATCGAGCCAGCCGTATCGGTTTTAGCTCGGGTACCAATGGCGATTTGCGAACCGCCAGCTAGATCAACGGCATCTGGCACACCAGATGTGACATTGCCAGTAGAAGCATTACGGCCCAACGTCAAATTGTCAGGCCCTTTGGACTCCGCAAAGAGGCCCATAGCAATGGAGTTTTCACCGTTCGCTTTGACTAAGCTACCAATTGCAATTGAGTCATTTTTAGATGCTGTCGCTGCAAAACCTTGCGCGATCGCGCCACGACCTTCGGCAATAGCAGCCCCAGACCCGACAGCAGAAATAGCAATTGAGGTATTGCCAAGCGCTTGAGCGCCAGCACCTAAAGCGGTACCTGTGTTTACGCTACCGTTCGCTAGCTTTCGCCCACCCTGTGCGTCTAAACCAACAGCCGTACCATAGGACTCTGCCCCCGCACCCAAGGCAACTGTTGGCATGGGGTCGCCATTAGAATATCCATTAACATTATTGCTTCCATTTCCAATAAGAATCGAGGTGAAGCTATTACCACGAGCAGTAGCACCATCACCCGCTGCAACTGAACGAGCACCCTCGGCTCTTGCATTGGTACCTAGCGCACTAGAGCGAGCTCCAGTAGCCGTTGCAGCATAGCCATAGGCAGACGACACATTGCCGCTAGCCTTGGAATACTCACCAAAGGCCTGACCGCCGTTGCTGGCATTAGCACCGGTACCTACCGCCCATGAACCGGTGGCAACCGCACCACGGCCGATGGCACCAGTATCAACACCTGATGCTAAACTATCTTTACCAATCGCAATTGCATTGGTGGCTGAAGCCTCAGCATTGGTACCCATTGCAACGGTGTTTTCAACCGTTGCCTGTGACTGCTTACCTAAAGCAATGGCGCCATTAGCACTGGCAACTGCATCGCTACCTGATGCCCAAGCATTCTCAGCACTCGCTTTAGCACCACTACCTACCGCTGTACTACGGGATCCACCGGCTTCAGAAAATTCACCTAGCGCTAAGCTGTAATCGCCATTGGCTTCAGCAAAATTACCCACACTGGAGGCACTCACACCGTTAGCTTTAGCAATATTACCTAGCGCTAAACTGTAATCGCCATTGGCTTGAGCTCCATTGCCCAGACTAGATGCCTGTACACCATTAGCCTCAGCAAAATTACCTACAGCAAGACCATAGTTAGCTCTTGCCTTTGCATTATTACCAAAGGCTGCGGCATCGTCGCCCACCGCTTCGGCACTAAAGCCCACCGCGAGAGCAGACATAGGGTTACCGGAACCGTCCACACCGCCTTCGGCGTATGCTTCATCCCCAATGGCGATATCACCAGCCTTAGCTGCTTCCGCAGCCCCAATGGCAACAGAACGATTCCCCGTTGCCTTTGCATCACCACCGAGTGCGCTCCCCCCCTTTCCGAGGGCCTTTGCACCATACCCAAACGCCATAGCCGCTTCGGCTGCTTCCGCTCGAATACCAATAGCAAGCGAACCCAGCTCATTTGCCCGGGTGTCATATCCCATTGCAATAGCACCAAGGCCATCAGCAATGGCGGGCGCGTAAGCGGCGGGCGAAATAGCAATGGAGGTATTGCCGGTGGCCTGTGCACCGGCACCAAGGGCCGTGCCGGTATTAATTAAACCATCCCCATTTCCAGATTCACGTCCAGCGACCGCATCATGGCCAATAGCGGTCCCTGAAGTCGCCGTTGCACCCGACCCCACCGCCGTGGTCGGCAAATCATCACCCACCTCGTAACCATTTGGATTACTGGTAGGGGCATCGTTCAACGCCTGGGTTGATACAACAATAGCCTCTGCCACCGCGCCATCGCCCATGGCGAGAGAGCCTACACCTTTAGCTTTTGCCTCCGACCCAAGTGCGACAGAGCGCACCCCCGAAGCGGTTGCATTCGTTCCCAACGCCATTGCCCAATTGGCTGACGCAACTGTTGGGCGATTGCCAACGGTGCCGATGGCAATGGAACGGTGCCCCCTAGCGACAGAACCACCACCAATAGCAGTACCCACACTGCTAGTCCCATCACTATTCGACCCACCCGCTGCAGCACGATGGCCTATGGCAACACCGCCGGTCGCTGAGGATGCACGCCCAATAGCAATACCGCTCTGCGCATCAGGATTGGGAGGGAAAAAAAGGTTAACGCCAGTCGCTTCAGCTCCCCAGCCAATAGCGATCACACCATCAGTACAGGCTTTCGCTCCAGAGCCAATGCCAATACGAGTGTTATTAAACCCCTGATTGGCACAGCTATCTGCATTCATTAACGCATCTGCCTGCACTGGAGAAACCAGCGCTATTGAGCCAACAGCTAGCGCTACCGCGGCGACCACTGGGCGCAGCAAAGCAGGAATATTTGAGGCGACTTCCGGTGCCGGCAGCTGGCCGACCACCCCCTGCCGCGTGGCCGCTTTATCGCGGCTACGTGCCGCTTCAGATGTCACCACCAACCGACCAAGTGTCCGGTTCCAGATTAGGCGAAATACGTTATTCATTTGCTGAGAACTCCACTAACCATTCCAATGAGGAGGCAACTTCACCTCGCACAGTTTTCCCTTGGCCATCTCGGTGCGATGTTGAAGCTCAGGGGCAAACCAGGCCTGGGGCAACATCATTCCGACTGGGCAGCCTTCGAATGCCATCATGCAACTCAATCCTTTCGTAGCGTTGCGATAGATAGACAAACGACAGCTACAAGTACACGTAAGACTCCGTGCAAAAACACAGAATCTTATGCGAACCGTTCAAGGCGTTTATTTAGTGGATGCATTCTCTTACTTAGGCACGTACTTACTCAACATAACGATACAATTGTTAATGCTCAGCCATCAGAGCAAAGGCCGATAACACCACTGGATGTTTAATAGCATTTAACATTAAAATATTAATCACAATAAATTAAGCAAACACTCTTTAATGGTTAATTATTATAAATGACAACGAAACTGTATTTAACAATAAAAATAAAACAAAAAATCAAAAAAAACAAATACTTATTAGATCAATGCAGTCGTTGGAAAAACCCGCTTGGCTATTCAAGATAGAAAATAAAACTAAAGCTTATATCGCTAATAAACCCTGCACTAACGATTTAACTTTTTCTATCAATTCAGCGATGCTAAAAAAACACCTTAAACTTTTACTATTGTTTACACTATCTTATGGACACCACGTCCATAAGCATGCCGAGTCCCTTACAGCTTTGTTAACGGAACTTAACTATCATCAGTATCAGATCACTTTTTGTCATGAAATGTTAACAAGGCAGCAAAATGCCCGCGAGACCTTTACCTCTATAAAAGTCACGCGGGCATTAAAGTGATGGCACAGCATTTTTTGTTTTTTTAGCTTTCGTACTGCAGGGTTATTTCGACCCTTCGATTGGGTTTTAAACACGCTATGACACTTGGGGTTGCTACACTGCCAGGGCAGTTCACTACTGGGTCGGCTTGCCCTCTCCCTGTCATCTGTAAGCTGGCTCGTGCCACCCCTTGGCTGGCTAAGTAATTGCCGACTGATTCAGCCCGAGCCTGGGATAAGCGTAAGTTGTATTGCGCATCACCCAAGCGATCCGCATAACCCGCCACTCGAATACTGGTTGGAGGGGTAGCTTGATCGAAGGCCGCCACTATTCTATCTAAGGCACGCCGACCTTCTAGGGTCAGCTGCGCGCTATCAAAGTCGAACAGCACATCCCCTGGCAGCATTAGCTTCTCTTGGCGTGGCTCTGTGGCAAACTCCTCCACCTGGATAGGAACTAACAGCGCTGGGCACTGTGCGTCGCGCCAGTAAGTGCTTGTGACGCGCATCTCACGGTCAAATAGCAATTTATACTGGCAAGTAATGTACTCATTGCCGTTACCAGTATAAAAGTTAAAGGCATAGTCCCACTCGCGCACGCCAAAAATACCTTCGCTAAAGTGGGGATGCCCCAATAATAGACGTACTTGGTCTTTGTGTTGGCCTTCAGAAATGCGCAGCACATCATCGGGATCGACAAAATCCCCCGTTTTCAGATACGTGCTGTCCAAATCAGGAAAGCGAACTTCACCCTCGTCTGTTAGCGACGCATTGGAAGCACAGCCTGCTAGCCCAACAATCAGGCCAATTGCTAATATCGTGGATCGATTTTTCATGGTCACGCCCTATTCCGTTATACAAGCCCATGCTGAATAGAAAACAAGGGAGAAGGTGCCCTCTCCCTTGTGCTTGCGGGTTAATCAATCACACCTGAGATACCCAGCCCAATGGTTGCTCCAGCACGGGAACCTGCTACGCCCGCATTCAAACTCCAACGGCCATTGTCAGCAGTCCGGCGGAAGTTAACGCCTACAGCGCTTTCGCCGCTGTGATGGCCGCCACCAACATGGTAGGTAAGCTTGCCAGGCACATAGGGCGCATGCCCCATGGCAGCCACTGCGGCAATACCGGCATTGGCGTTGCGCTCCACTTTGTCGATACGTCCGTGGACATTATTAATTTCATTGGCGAAACGTTGCCCCAACTCGTTCATCTGACCGACATTGACGGCATCTCCCGGGTTCACGCCTGGTGCCACATTAGTAATGGTAGTACCGTTGGCATCAAAGCCGTCTACCGTCATACTCGGGCCACCTTGAATACGCACGCCATCGTTATTAACAGTGGTATTACCCGTGGTAACACTATCCACATTTAGCTCACGGTTGAGCGTGACCTGCACCCCCTCACCTGTTGTTCGGGTGGTGATGTTTTCATCACCCGTCACCGCTACGGTATCACCTAGCTGGCGGTTGACTCGCTCGCCTTGGTCAGCACTGACATTTAGGCCTTTATCCAGGGTACTGTTAATGTTGCTGATACTGTCGGTGTTACCCGCAATCTGATTACGGTTATCTTCAATATTACTGGTATTACCCGCCACCTCTTGTTGGGTTGTGTGTAGCTGATCACCAGATACAGCGTCGGAACTGCCTGGCGCAATCTCACCCGGTGCCACATTGGTGATTTTGGTGCCCCCCTCGCCAGCTAACTCAACCGTGCTCTTATCGATAGAACCATCGTCGTTGCGAGCATACTCGACAGCGCCTTCTCCACCACCACCTTGAGGTATACCTGCTACTGTCTCAGTAAGATCGCCTAAATCACCTTCTACAATGGTTAAGCGCGTATCGAGGGCTTCCATAAATTGATTAGCAGCATATAGCTGGCTTCCATTGATGGCATCGGTACTCGTTGCGCTGATTCGACCTGCCGCTACATTGGTAATAGTACGCTCAGCACCGGCGCTCCCTACGCTAACTGTGGCCACAGGGTTTACACCTGCAAACTGATAAGTCTGGCCTCCAATCTCCACCAAAGCAGTCCTTACGGCTGCTTCGGTGCGTGCTCCTTCACCTAGCGCCACACTGCCTTGATGAGATGCTACAGCGTCGTAGCCCATGGCTAGCGCACGATCGCCCGTGGCACGCGCTTCGTATCCTACAGCGGTAGAACCTTGTCCTTCAGCAAAGGCGTCACTTACCGGCAAACCGCTATCGTTCGTGCGCACATAGCGGATGCCTCGACCGTTATTAGTGATGTACTCGTCACTCAGGTCGCCCGCAATGTTGATGAGCCCCTCTTCTAAGTTATTAATCAGATCCTTAGTCGCCCAGAGCTGAGAACCATTGATCGCGTCGGTACTCCCTTCATTAACATCGCCTTCACCCACACCGCCGATACGGGTATTGCCACTATCATCTACATTGCCCGCATCAATACTGACACTACCAACCTCCACCCGATCAAAGTTGACCTCATCTGCAGTGGCAACGGTGTAAATGGTTTGGCCATCATCGCCGATACGATCAGCGACCGTCATATTGTTACCGGCTTCCACTTCCGTTTTGGCAGCGGTGACACTGCTACTAAGGTTATTGGCAACGTTTTGCAAATCACCGGCGTTAATGACATTCCCTAGCGCATCGCCTTCTAGCTCGTCCAGCGGGGTGTCACCGACCCCACTTGCCGCATTGGTAATCTGTTTATTACCAGCATCGATACCTTGTGTAGTGACACTTGGGCCACCTGTGATCACCAAACCGTCGTTACTAATAGATGTATCTCCCACCGACACGCTATTACCGATACGCACATCATCGGCTAGACGATAATCAATCGAAGTACTGCCGTCTTCGCTACGCATATGGGAAATCACCACGTTTTCATCGCCGCTAACAAAGTCAACGTTGGCGTTAGGTCCTACATTACTGCTAGCAGTACCTGTTTCATCTGTGGTGGTGACATTCCAACCTGCATTGGCAGAGTCGCTCACTTTTTCCAGCTGGCTGAGGTTAACGGCGTCGTTGGCGTCCACCCCATCGGCGAGGTTGCTGATGATGGTGTTATTCATATCGATACCGCCACCGGTCAGCGTTGGGCCGCCGGTGATGGCGAGGCTGTCACTGTTGATGCTGGTGAAGGTGACATCCTCGGCGGTGGCGATCTTGATGCCGCCCGCTTCATCGGTCAGTACGATGTTGTCGCCGGTGACGAAGTTGGCAACGTTATCGTCCTGGTCGAGGGTTTTGACCTCGGTGCCGTCGATCTGGGTGACCACGGTTTGTAGCGCGGAGTCGGCCAGCAGCAGGCTGTCTTGGGTCTCCTGATTGAGCGCCACTTCATAGTCGGTGACGTTGCCACCTGCATCCGTATCGGTAACGGTCACGCCGGTGCCTGCAGTGACCGATGCACCATCGGCATTGACGGTGTAGATATCCTGGCCGTCCGCGCCAGTGGTTTGGTCAACGCTGGCAACGTTGGTACCTGCTTCAACTTCAGTTTTTGAGGCAGCGGCAGCGCCTTCCAGCTGGCTGAGGTTAACGGCGTCGTTGGCGTTAACACCATCGGCGAGATTGCTGATGGTGGTGTTATTCATATCGATACCGCCACCGGTCAGCGTTGGGCCGCCGGTGATGGCGAGGCTATCGCTGTTGATGCTGGTGAAGGTGACATCCTCGGCGGTGGCAATCTTGATGCCGCCCGCTTCATCGGTCAGTACGATGTTGTCGCCGGTAACGAAGTTGGCAACGTTATCGTCCTGGTCGAGGGTTTTGACCTCGGTGCCATCGATCTGGGTGACCACGGTTTGGAGCGCGGAGTCGGCCAGCAGCAGGCTGTCTTGGGTGTCCTGGTTCAGCGCCACTTCATAGTCGGTGACGTTGTTAGCATCTGGGACGGCAGCGACCACATCAACACCAGTGCCTGCAGAGACCGATGCGCCATCGGCATTGACGGTGTAGATATCCTGGCCGTCTGCGCCGGTGGTTTGGTCAACGCTGGCAACGTTGGTGCCTGCTTCAACTTCAGTTTTTGAGGCAGCGGCAGCGCCTTCCAGCTGGCTGAGGTTAACGGCGTCGTTGGCGTTAACACCATCGGCGAGGTTGCTGATGGTGGTGTTATTCATATCGATACCGCCACCGGTCAGCGTTGGGCCGCCGGTGATGGCGAGGCTACCGCTAGTCACACTGGTGAAGGTGACATCCTCGGCGGTGGCGATCTTGATGCCGCCCGCTTCATCGGTCAGCACGATGTTGTCGCCGGTGACGAAGTTGGCAACGTTATCGTCCTGGTCGAGGGTTTTGACCTCGGTGCCGTCGATCTGGGTGACCACGGTTTGGAGCGCGGAGTCGGCCAACAGCAGGCTGTCTTGGGTCTCCTGGTTGAGCGCCACTTCATAGTCGGTGACGTTGTTAGCATCTGGGACGGCAGCGACCACATCAACACCAGTGCCTGCAGAGACCGATGCGCCATCGGCATTGACGGTGTAGATATCCTGGCCGTCTGCGCCGGTGGTTTGGTCAACGCTGGCAACGTTGGTGCCTGCGGCTACTTCAGTGCGGGAAGCCGCCGCAGCACCTTCTAATTGGCTGAGGTTAACGGCGTCGTTGGCGTCCACCCCATCGGCGAGGTTGCTGATGATGGTGTTGTTCATATCGATACCGCCACCGGTCAGCGTTGGGCCGCCGGTGATGGCGAGGCTGTCACTGTTGATGCTGGTGAAGGTGACATCCTCAGCGGTGGCAATCTTGATGCCGCCCGCTTCATCGGTCAGTACGATGTTGTCGCCGGTAACGAAGTTGGCAACGTTATCGTCCTGGTCGAGGGTTTTGACCTCGGTGCCGTCGATCTGGGTGACCACGGTTTGGAGCGCGGAGTCGGCCAACAGCAGGCTGTCTTGGGTCTCCTGGTTGAGCGCCACTTCATAGTCGGTGACGTTGTTAGCATCTGGGACGGCAGCGACCACATCAACACCAGTGCCTGCAGAGACCGATGCGCCATCGGCATTGACGGTGTAGATATCCTGGCCGTCTGCGCCGGTGGTTTGGTCAACGCTGGCAACGTTGGTGCCTGCTTCAACTTCAGTTTTTGAGGCAGCGGCAGCGCCTTCCAGCTGGCTGAGGTTAACGGCGTCGTTGGCGTCCACCCCATCGGCGAGGTTGCTGATGGTGGTGTTATTCATATCGATACCGCCACCGGTCAGCGTTGGGCCGCCGGTGATGGCGAGGCTACCGCTAGTCACACTGGTGAAGGTGACATCCTCAGCGGTGGCGATTTTGATGCCGCCCGCTTCATCGGTCAGCACGATGTTGTCGCCGGTGACAAAGTTGGCAACGTTATCGTCCTGGTCGAGGGTTTTAACCTCGGTGCCGTCGATCTGGGTAACCACGCTTTGGAGCGCGGAGTCGGCCAACAGCAGGCTGTCTTGGGTCTCCTGATTCAGCGCCACTTCATAGTCGGTGACGTTGCCACCTGCATCCGTATCGGTAACGGTCACGCCGGTGCCTGCAGTGACCGATGCACCATCGGCATTGACGGTGTAGATATCCTGGCCGTCCGCGCCAGTGGTTTGGTCAACGCTGGCAACGTTGGTGCCCGCTTCAACCTCGGTTTTTGAGGCAGCGGCAGCGCCTTCCAGCTGGCTGAGGTTAACGGCGTCGTTGGCGTTAACACCATCGGCCAGGTTGCTGATGGTGGTGTTATTCATATCGATACCGCCACCGGTCAGCGTTGGGCCGCCGGTGATGGCGAGGCTACCGCTAGTCACACTGGTGAAGGTGACATCCTCAGCGGTGGCGATTTTGATGCCGCCTGCTTCATCGGTCAGCACGATGTTGTCGCCGGTAACGAAGTTGGCAACGTTATCGTCCTGGTCGAGGGTTTTAACCTCGGTGCCGTCGATCTGGGTAACCACGGTTTGGAGCGCGGAGTCGGCCAGCAGCAGGCTGTCTTGGGTCTCCTGATTGAGCGCCACTTCATAGTCGGTGACGTTGTTGGCATCTGGGGCGGCAGCAACCACATCAACACCAGTGCCTGCAGAGACCGATGCGCCATCGGCATTGACGGTGTAGATATCCTGGCCGTCTGCGCCGGTGGTTTGGTCAACGCTGGCAACGTTGGTGCCTGCTTCAACTTCAGTTTTTGAGGCAGCGGCAGCGCCTTCCAGCTGGCTGAGGTTAACGGCGTCGTTGGCGTTAACACCATCGGCGAGGTTGCTGATGGTGGTGTTGTTCATATCGATACCGCCACCGGTCAGCGTGGGGCCGCCGATGATGGCGAGGCTACCGCTAGTCACACTGGTGAAGGTGACATCCTCGGCGGTGGCGATCTTGATGCCGCCCGCTTCATCGGTCAGTACGATGTTGTCGCCGGTAACGAAGTTGGCAACGTTATCGTCCTGGTCGAGGGTTTTGACCTCGGTGCCGTCGATCTGGGTGACCACGGTTTGGAGCGCGGAGTCGGCCAACAGCAGGCTGTCTTGGGTCTCCTGGTTGAGCGCCACTTCATAGTCGGTGACGTTGCCACCTGCATCCGTATCGGTAACGGTCACGCCGGTGCCTGCAGTGACCGTGGTGCCATCGGCATTGACGGTGTAGATATCCTGGCCGTCTGCGCCGGTGGTTTGGTCAACGCTGGCAACGTTGGTGCCTGCTGCTACTTCAGTGCGGGAGGCCGCCGCGGCACCTTCCAGCTGGCTGAGGTTAACGGCGTCGTTGGCGTCCACCCCATCGGCGAGGTTGCTGATGGTGGTGTTATTCATATCGATACCGCCACCGGCCAGCGTTGGGCCGCCGGTGATGGCGAGGCTGTCGCTGTTGATGCTGGTGAAGGTGACATCCTCGGCGGTGGCGATCTTGATGCCGCCCGCTTCATCGCTCAGCACGATGTTGTCGCCGGTGACGAAGTTGGCAACGTTATCGTCCTGGTCGAGGGTTTTGACCTCGGTGCCGTCGATCTGGGTGACCACGGTTTGGAGCGCGGAGTCGGCCAGTTCCAAACTGTCTTTACTGGCTTGGCTGAGATCCACTGCGTAGTCAGTGACGTTGTTGGCGTCAGGCGTGCCCGCCGCAACTTCAACGGCTGTAGAGCCTGCGCTAACACTGGCACCATCGGCATTGACGGTGTAGATATCCTGGCCATCTGCGCCGGTGGTTTGGTCAACGCTGGCGACGTTGGTGCCTGCTTCAACCTCGGTTTTTGAGGCAGCGGCAGCGCCTTCCAGCTGGCTGAGGTTAACGGCGTCGTTGGCATCCACCCCATCGGCGAGGTTGCTGATGGTGGTGTTGCTCATATCGATACCGCCACCGGTCAGCGTGGGGCCGCCGGTAATGGCGAGGCTGTCACTGTTGATGCTGGTGAAGGTGACATCCTCGGCGGTGGCGATCTTGATGCCGCCCGCTTCATCGCTCAGTACGATGTTGTCGCCGGTGACGAAGTTGGCAACGTTATCGTCCTGGTCGAGGGTTTTGACCTCGGTGCCGTCGATCTGGGTGACCACGGTTTGGAGCGCGGAGTCGGCCAGTTCCAAACTGTCTTTACTGGCTTGGCTGAGATCCACTGCGTAGTCAGTGACGTTGTTGGCGTCAGGCGTGCCCGCCGCAACTTCAACGGCTGTAGAGCCTGCGCTAACACTGGCACCATCGGCATTGACGGTGTAGATATCCTGGCCATCTGCGCCGGTGGTTTGGTCAACGCTGGCGACATTGGTGCCTGCTTCAACCTCGGTTTTTGAGGCAGCGGCAGCGCCTTCCAGCTGGCTGAGGTTAACGGCGTCGTTGGCATCCACCCCATCGGCGAGGTTGCTGATGGTGGTGTTGTTCATATCGATACCGCCACCGGTCAGCGTTGGGCCGCCGGTGATGGCGAGGCTGTCGCTGTTGATGCTGGTGAAGGTGACATCCTCAGCGGTGGCGATCTTGATGCCGCCCGCTTCATCGCTCAGTACGATGTTGTCGCCGGTGACGAAGTTGGCAACGTTATCGTCCTGATCGAGGGTTTTGACCTCGGTGCCGTCGATCTGGGTGACCACGGTTTGTAGCGCGGAGTCGGCCAGCAGCAGGCTGTCTTGGGTCTCCTGATTGAGCGCCACTTCATAGTCGGTGACGTTGCCACCTGCATCCGTATCGGTAACGGTCACGCCGGTGCCTGCAGTGACCGATGCACCATCGGCATTGACGGTGTAGATATCCTGGCCGTCCGCACCGGTGGTTTGGTCAACACTGGCGACGTTGGTGCCCGCTTCAACTTCGGTGCGGGAAGCCGCCGCGGCACCTTCCAGCTGGCTGAGGTTAACGGCGTCGTTGGCATCCACCCCATCGGCGAGGTTGCTGATGGTGGTGTTGCTCATATCGATACCGCCACCGGTCAGCGTGGGGCCGCCGGTAATGGCGAGGCTGTCACTGTTGATGCTGGTGAAGGTGACATCCTCGGCGGTGGCGATCTTGATGCCGCCCGCTTCATCGGTCAGTACGATGTTGTCGCCGGTGACGAAGTTGGCAACGTTATCGTCCTGGTCGAGGGTTTTGACCTCGGTGCCGTCGATCTGGGTGACCACGGTTTGTAGCGCGGAGTCGGCCAGCAGCAGGCTGTCTTGGGTCTCCTGATTGAGCGCCACTTCATAGTCGGTGACGTTGCCACCTGCATCCGTATCGGTAACGGTCACGCCGGTGCCTGCAGTGACCGATGCACCATCGGCATTGACGGTGTAGATATCCTGGCCGTCCGCACCGGTGGTTTGGTCAACACTGGCGACGTTGGTGCCCGCTTCAACTTCGGTGCGGGAAGCCGCCGCGGCACCTTCCAGCTGGCTGAGGTTAACGGCGTCGTTGGCATCCACCCCATCGGCGAGGTTGCTGATGGTGGTGTTGCTCATATCGATACCGCCACCGGTCAGCGTGGGGCCGCCGGTAATGGCGAGGCTGTCACTGTTGATGCTGGTGAAGGTGACATCCTCGGCGGTGGCGATCTTGATGCCGCCCGCTTCATCGGTCAGTACGATGTTGTCGCCGGTGACGAAGTTGGCAACGTTATCGTCCTGGTCGAGGGTTTTGACCTCGGTGCCGTCGATCTGGGTGACCACGCTTTGGAGCGCGGAGTCGGCCAGCAGCAGGCTGTCTTGGGTCTCCTGATTGAGCGCCACTTCATAGTCGGTGACGTTGTTGGCATCTGGGGCGGCAGCGACCACATCAACACCAGTGCCCGCAGAGACCGATGCACCATCGGCATTGACGGTGTAGATATCCTGGCCGTCCGCGCCGGTGGTTTGGTCAACGCTGGCAACGTTGGTGCCTGCTGCTACTTCAGTGCGGGAAGCCGCCGCAGCACCTTCTAATTGGCTGAGGTTAACGGCGTCGTTGGCGTCCACCCCATCGGCGAGGTTGCTGATGGTGGTGTTGTTCATATCGATACCGCCACCGGTCAGCGTTGGGCCGCCGGTGATGGCGAGGCTGTCGCTGTTGATGCTGGTGAAGGTAACATCCTCAGCGGTGGCGATCTTGATACCGCCCGCTTCATCGGTCAGCACGATGTTGTCGCCGGTGACGAAGTTGGCAACGTTATCGTCCTGGTCGAGGGTTTTGACCTCAGTGCCGTCGATCTGGGTGACCACGGTTTGTAGCGCGGAGTCGGCCAGCAGCAGGCTGTCTTGGGTCTCCTGATTGAGCGCCACTTCATAGTCGGTGACGTTGTTAGCATCTGGGGCGGCAGCGACCACATCAACACCAGTGCCTGCAGAGACCGATGCACCATCGGCATTGACGGTGTAGATATCCTGGCCGTCTGCGCCGGTGGTTTGGTCAACGCTGGCAACGTTGGTGCCTGCGGCTACTTCAGTGCGGGAAGCCGCCGCAGCACCTTCTAATTGGCTGAGGTTAACGGCGTCGTTGGCGTTAACACCATCGGCGAGGTTGCTGATGGTGGTGTTGTTCATATCGATACCGCCACCGGTCAGCGTGGGGCCGCCGGTGATGGCGAGGCTACCGCTAGTCACACTGGTGAAGGTGACATCCTCGGCGGTGGCGATCTTGATGCCGCCCGCTTCATCGGTCAGTACGATGTTGTCGCCGGTGACGAAGTTGGCAACGTTATCGTCCTGGTCGAGGGTTTTGACCTCGGTTCCGTCGATCTGGGTGACCACGGTTTGGAGCGCGGAGTCGGCCAGCAGCAGGCTGTCTTGGGTCTCCTGGTTCAGCGCGACTTCATAGTCGATGACGTTGTCCGCATCCGGGCCGGTGGCGACGACATCCATGCCGGTGCCTGCACTGACGGTGGTGCCGTCGGCATTGACGGTGTAGATATCCTGGCCGTCTGCGCCGGTGGTTTGGTCAACGCTGGCAACGTTGGTGCCTGCTTCAACTTCAGTTTTTGAGGCAGCGGCAGCGCCTTCCAGCTGGCTGAGGTTAACGGCATCGTTGGCGTTAACACCATCGGCGAGATTGCTGATGGTGGTGTTGTTCATATCGATACCACCACCGGTCAGCGTGGGGCCGCCGGTAATGGCGAGGCTGTCACTGTTGATGCTGGTGAAGGTGACATCCTCGGCGGTGGCGATCTTGATGCCGCCCGCTTCATCGCTCAGCACGATGTTGTCGCCGGTGACGAAGTTGGCAACGTTATCGTCCTGGTCGAGGGTTTTAACCTCGGTGCCGTCGATCTGGGTAACCACGCTTTGGAGCGCGGAGTCGGCCAACAGCAGGCTGTCTTGGGTGTCCTGGTTGAGCGCCACTTCATAGTCGGTGACGTTGTTGGCATCTGGGGCGGCAGCGACCACATCAACCCCCGTACCGGCAGAGACCGATGCGCCATCGGCATTGACGGTGTAGATATCCTGGCCGTCCGCGCCGGTGGTTTGGTCAACGCTGGCGACGTTGGTGCCCGCTTCAACTTCGGTGCGGGAAGCCGCCGCGGCACCTTCCAGCTGGCTGAGGTTAACGGCGTCGTTGGCGTCCACCCCATCGGCGAGGTTGCTGATGGTGGTGTTATTCATATCGATACCGCCACCGGTCAGCGTTGGGCCGCCGGTGATGGTGAGGCTACCGCTAGTCACACTGGTGAAGGTGACATCCTCGGCGGTGGCGATCTTGATGCCGCCCGCTTCATCGCTCAGTACGATGTTGTCGCCGGTGACGAAGTTGGCAACGTTATCGTCCTGATCGAGGGTTTTGACCTCGGTGCCGTCGATCTGGGTGACCACGGTTTGTAGTGCGGAGTCGGCCAGTTCCAAACTGTCTTTACTGGCTTGGCTGAGATCCACTGCGTAGTCAGTGACGTTGTTGGCGTCGGGCGTGCCCGCCGCAACTTCAACGGCTGTAGAGCCTGCGCTAACACTGGCACCATCGGCATTGACGGTGTAGATATCCTGGCCATCTGCGCCGGTGGTTTGGTCAACGCTGGCGACGTTGGTGCCCGCTTCAACTTCAGTTTTTGAGGCAGCGGCAGCGTCTTCCAGCTGGCTGAGGTTGACCGCGTGATCACCGGCAGTACCGTCGGCCACGCCGGTGATGGTGGTGTTACCGGCATCCATACCACCTGCACCAATGGTGATTGGGCCAGCGGTGAGGGTGTCGGTTTGGACATCGCTAAAGACGACGTTGTCGGCGGTGGCAATCTCAATACTGCCGCCGTCGTCACTTAGCTCGATGTTTTTGCCACCGATAAAGTTGGCAACGTTATCGTCCTGATCGAGGGTTTTGACATCCACCCCGTCGATCTGGGTAACCACGCTTTGGAGCGCGGAGTCGGCCAGCAGCAGGCTGTCTTGGGTGTCCTGGTTCAGCGCGACTTCATAGTCGGTGATGTTGTTGGCATCTGGGCCGGTGGGAGTAACGTCAACACCGGTACCGGCGCTCACCGTGGTGCCGTCGGCATTGACGGTGTAGATAGTTCCACCGTCGGGGTTCTCACTCTCAACAACATCGGCAACGTTAGTTCCCGCCTCAACTTTAGATTGCGCGGCAATTAACTGGCTGACGTTAACCGCATCGTCTAACTCGGTACCGGCGGCCACGCTGGTGATCTGGCGGCTGCCAACATCCACCGCGGCGCGCTGTGCCACCGTTCCCTCAATTGCACTTGTATCCGTAGCGCTAGCTCCAAACGGAACATAACCTGCTATACCCGCCGCGGTATCAGCCTCCGATTCAGAGCCCAGAGCCACACCATTAGCAGCAGTTGCTGTGGCACTCCCACCAATCGCTACCGCACCGCCTGCCGTAGTAGACGCCTCACTACCGATGGATACTGAACCAGATTCGGTGTTATTCGCAGCGATTCCCAACGCAATCGAATTGAAAGCACCATCAGCATTGGAAGCAAGAGTCCCGATGGATATTGCACCGCTGGCCCCCTCTCCGACCAAAGCGGCACTGCCTAAAGCAACGCTATCCCACGCGTTGCTACCAACACTGGTCAACCTGCCGATAGAAATAGCGTTTCGAGAATCAGTACCTACTGTAGCTTCAGAACCAATCGCTGTACCACCATCTGAACCGCTTGACACTTGCGCTCTAGATCCAAGAGCCGCTGCATCAGCCGCTCCATCTACTTCTGAGAGTTGTCCAACTGCTACACTGCTTCCTCCAAGAGTACTTCCATCAACACGCGCACCTTCTCCAATGGCAACGTCTCCATCACCAACAGCTTCAGCATTAACCCCCGCTGCCAGAGCATTGGCACCTGTGGCACCATCATTTGCGTAATTTCCTTGCGGGTTGTTGTCATCATTAACGCTGAAGTAGTGAATTTCGCTGGCTTTTAACTGCGCTACGTTAACCGCATCTGAATCCTCGGTACCCGCAGCCACCCCGGTGATCTGACGGAATACACCGCCAGTGGCATCACCTACAGCGACGGCTCCTGTGGTGCTCTCGGTGGCAGCAATCGCTGCATCCAACCCGTCGGCAGCGCCGGTGGTCGGGTTATAGCCCTGGATGCCCGCGCCAGTGTCAGCTATCGAACTACTGCCTAGCGCCACGCCACCTTCTTCGGTGACATCCGCTGCATTGCCCATCACAAAGGCATCGGCGACATCAATATCATTATCGTTACCGATGATACGGCTACCTTCCGCCGTATCGGCCAACACGTTACGATTACCAAAGGTTCCCGCTTCGTCGGCATCGATCTCATTATCGTTACCCAATGCATAACTGCCATCGCCGGTGATGATATTGGGATCACCAACGGCACCTGAACGGGCACCGCTCACCTCATTTCGATAACCAATACTGATGCTTTGTTCGCCAGAGGCAATGGCACCGGTACCGATAGCGAGAGCATCGAGGCCCGTTGCTTGCGCCCCATCGCCCATGGCAACTGAAGAGTCACTCGATGCCAAAGCATTGGAGCCCACCGCTAAGGCTTTAATTCCCTGAGCACGCGAGGAACCACCCAGCGCGGTCGCACCGTCTTTGGTAGCGCGCGACGAGGAGCCAACCGCCACACCTTTCACGCCATTAGCGATACCATTAAGCGCAACGCCTCCTTCGCCTGTAGCCGCAGCGCCTGAGATTACCGCATCACCGATGGCGATGGCGCCAGTGCCAGTGGCGCGTGCTTGCCAGCCCAGCGCTGTACTGCGCGTTGCTGATTCGGTCTGTCGACCTATAGAAATGCCGTAACCGGTGCCCGTCTTGGCCTGATCACCAATCGCGACGCCCCAGTTTGCCCGCGTTCCAGCGCCGATTGAGACACCCGCATTAGCATTGAGACCTTCCGTGGCCGCCCCCGTCCCCACATAGGCACCATAACCAAGTGCGATGCTATCGGCGCGTCCCGCGTTCGCACTGCGCCCCATAGCAATGGTTCTGTTGTTACTAGCCCTTGCACCGATACCTATGGCAGTGGACTCTTCGCTGGTTGCCCGCGCGTCATGGCCAACGGAAATACTACCACTACCTTCCGAGCGCGCATTGGTACCAAGAGCAACATGATTAGCGGTATCACCTCCGGTAGACGCCCCATCACCTATGGCAACACTTGACGCCCCCCTAGCTCGCGCACTAACACCCGCAGCTAGCGCATTGACCCCCGTAGCACCATCGTTATTAAAGTTATCTTGCTGTACACCATCGTCGTTGACGCTGAAGTAGTGAATTTCGCTGGCTTTTAACTGCGCTACGTTAACCGCATCAGAGTCCTCACTACCCGCAGCCACACCCGTAATTTGGCGGAACACGCCATTATCGGCGTCACCCACAGCCACTGCGCCAGTGGTACTCTCGGTGGCAGCAATCGCAGCATTAAGCCCATCGGCAGCACTGGTGGTCGGGTTATAGCCCTGGATGCCTGCGCCGGTGTCGGCGACTGAGCCACTACCTAATGCCACGCCTCCCTCTTCGGTGACATCTGCGTTATTACCCACCACCATGGCATCAGCAACATCGATATTATTGTCGTTGCCGATAATACGGCTACCTTCAGCTGTAGCGGCCAGTACGTTGCGATTACCAAAGGCACCCGCTTCGTCGGCATCAATCTCATTGTCGTTGCCAACCGCGTAGGAGCCGTCACCCGTGATGATGTTAGGGTCACCGACGGCACCTGAGCCCGTACCGGAAACCTCGTTAGCAAAGCCGATACTGATGGATTTTTCGCCAGAGGCGATGGCACCCGTGCCTATGGCCAGAGAATCTATACCTGATGCCACGGCCCCAGTACCCATAGTGACAGCTCTATCACCGCTCGCGAGCGCCTGAGAACCTATTGCGATACCGTCAATCGCAGTGACGAGGGTGCCAGAAGTGTCCACCGTCGCATTGGAAGCCTCATCAGTGGCGCCCCCGATCGCGATACCTCGCGTTGCACCATTTTCCACTCGGCTACCGAGCCCCACGGCCGTGCCAGCGTCGGCATCGGCCCAGGCGCGCCGCCCTAGCGCCGTTGTGTTCTGCTGTAAAGCGCTTGCCGCGACTCCTAAGGCCGTAGCACTAAAGCCAGTTCCTTGTGTTAGCTGACCTATCGCAACAGCGTGGCTTGCGGCTGCCTCTGCACGATCGCCAATTGCTACTGTAGCGAAATCGCTCGCCTTGGCCTGCCCTCCCATTGCGATACTACTGGTTCCTGAAGCCTGGGCTCCGCGCACACCATCTGCACCGATGGCAATAGAGTGAAGGCCAGAAGCGATGGTGGAATCCGCTACCGCCAATGGCGTTGTGCCATCCCCACCTGCACCACCTATCGCCACCGCGTTACGCGCCGTTGCCTGACTGCCAAAACCTAATGCCGTGCCACTCACGCCGGTAGCACGACTTTCTAACCCTATTGCCGTCGCCCAGCGTGCAGCCCTAACATTAAAACCAAATGCTGCCCCGCCAGCCCCAGTGACCTGACTAAAAGTGCCATAGACAGTTGCTGCCGACTGATTATTGCCACTGGCATTACAACCAGCAACGGTAGAGTAGGTGCCACTACCATCTATAGGATCTGCTGTGGTATTGCCAGTTGTTAACCTGCCAATTGCTATCCCTCCTCCTCCAGACACACAACTGCCACCATCTGAGGCAAATTTGCGTGCCTCGGCGTCTGAAATACCCAACGGCAGTAACAGCATCGTGGCACAGGCAAGCACTAATATTTTGGGTTTTAGTGGTGCAAACACATGGCTCTCTGTCGCTTGCCGTATCGGCATTGGCGGCTGTCCTATCTGTTTACTTCCATTTCCCGCTTTGTGTTGAGAGCGAGCGGCTTCTGATGCCACGACCAAGCGACCTAAGGTGCGGTTCCAGATAAGGCGAAATACGTTATTCATGGGGTTTCTCCCTTGCCGCTTCAGCGGGTAAAATCGTGCTGCCTGTTTTTAGTACTTATCTTGCGCACATTTTTTAACAGGCTAAAAATTAAGATCCTGGCTTAGTAAGGCATTGCTTAGAAGCGAGTAGATACTTTAAAGATTAGCTATTTAAACTCTGCTAAATAAACAGACGCTTAATAAGTTAATGCATAAAAACTAATCAACAAGTAGGCAGCACAGGACTTAACTTTCATTCTTTACAGCAATAGGGAAACCCACAACCAAAATTTACAATTGTTTACATTGCATACAGTTAAATATTTAACTCATGCTAAAAAACTGGCAAAAAAGAAAACAAATATGAATGGCGTGTCAGGACATCTTAAAAACACTCACTTAGCCAAATCATAATCACTAAAAAACCGAAGCCTTATAAAAGCTTCGGTTCAAATATCATCACCACTTAAAGGATTAGCTGCTAATTAACTATTAGTAACTATTACCTCCACTCTGCGATTGGGCCGCAAGCACTCCTTCACACTTGTCGTGGCCACTTGGCCTGGGCAATCTACGATAGGATCAGCCTCTCCCCTTCCTAGCAGTGTTAAGTCACGACGCTCCATACCTTGTGACACTAAATAACGCCCTACCGACTCCGCTCGCGCCTGGGATAACCTTAAGTTGTATTGCTCATCTCCGAATCGATCCGTGTAACCAATGATGCGAACAGTCGGCGACGAGTAAGTGTTCAGCACCATTTCTGCCACTCTTTCTAAGGCGCGTCGACCTTCTAATGAGAGCTGGTCACTATCAAAATCAAATAGCACATCACCCGAAAGTGTTAGTTTCTCTTCACGTGGCTCAGCGGCAATCTCTTCCACCTCGATTGGCACTAATAGTGCCGGACACTGAGCATCACGCCAGCGAGTGCTTTCTAACGCCATATCGTTGTCATAGTGCACTTGGTATTGGCAGGTAATGTACTCATTTCCATTACCTGTATAGAGATTGAAAACATAGTTCCACTCCCTAACACCAAAGAACCCTTCCGCGTAATGGGGGTTGCCGATCAACTGGCGTACTTGGTCTTTCGTCTGACTTTCCCTGATACGCAAAATGTTCTCAGGGTCAACAAACTTGCCACCGTCGTACCAGTTGCCCGCCAACGCAGGAAAGCCATCTCCTGCTTCACGCAGCTCCGTACGGTCATTATTGGGCGGACTAGCGCAACCCGCCAGAACGAGAACGGCGGCTACACTGGCGGCCCCAAGGGCCGCCTTTGTCATCATGTTTTTACTCAGTTTCTTCACGTCGTTCTCCTTTACCAGTGCCAGCCAGCGCCAACACCAGCGCCGAAGTTGCTTTGTGAATCGCCCGTCACCTTGCCCTGGATAACCCAGCGGCCATTATCTGAGAGACGCGAGACACCCACCGAGACCGCGGATTCACCACCGTAGGTACCCGCCCCTACACCTATCATGCTCTTACCGGGCATCCAGGCTTGCGGCACCGTAGACGCCGCTATCGCACTGGCAGAGCCAGCATTAGCATTACGTTCTACACGGTCGATACGTTCGTGAACGCTGATAATCTCGTTTTCAAAGCGACGACCAAGCTCATTCAACTGCCCCACGTTAGCGGCATCGGTAGCATTAATACCTGGTGCCACATTAGAGATCGTGGTGCCTTCCTCGCCTTTTAGCGTGATGGTGCCGTAGTCGACATTGCCCTCCTCATCACGGTCGTAGTTCACCGCGCCGCGTTGCACCGCGTCCAACTGACGAACGTTAACTGCATCGGTATCTTGGGTACCACCTGCCACATTGGTGATCTGGCGTTCATTACCCTCACTACCCACAGACACAGCACCCTGAGTAGAAGCGACCGACTCATTAGAGAAGCGCTCACGCTCACCGTTCATCCCTTCACGGTCAGCAACGGAGTCCGCACCAAGTGCAACGCTGCCGTCAGCCGTTGCCCGAGACCCAGCCCCCGAGGCGACACTACGGTCGCCTGCCGCAACGCTGCTTGGCCCCATGGCAATACTGTCAGCACCTTGCGAATCAGCCGCTGGGCCATCGCTATTAGCGCGGAAGTACTTAGAACCACCTTGCTCAATATTGGTGATCTGATTACTCACTTCCCACAGCTGGCTACCATTAACTGCATCCGTGCTGTTCTGAGCGATGTCACCTGGTGCCACATTAGTTATTGTCGTACCACCATCGCCTTCCAGGGTAATCGTGTCATAGTTAACACTACCGTCATCGTTGCGGTCATATTGCACTGCACGGTCACCCAGGTCTGCCAAGTCGTTGCTGATATCACTGATATCGCCTTCAACATTGGTAACGCGGTTGTCTAACGCACCGACCGCTTGGTTGGTGGCATACAATTGGCTGCCGTTAATCGCATCTGTGCTCTCAGCCGACACTCGGCCTGCCGCAACGTTCGTCACCGTGCGTTCAGCACCGGCGCTACCAACGCTAACAGTGGCTACCGGGGAGACTCCGGCAAACTGGTACGTCTGGCCAGCAATCTCGACCGATGTAGTGCCAACCGCTGCTGCCGTTCGGGCGCCTTCTCCTAGCGCGACGCTACCTTGGTGCGATGCAATGGCGTCGTAACCCATCGCCAGTGCACGCTCTGCTGAGGCAATGGCCTCGTAGCCAACAGCTGTGGAACCTTGCCCTTGGGCAAAGGCATCGCTCACTGCTAAGCCACTATCGTTGGTGCGCACATAGCGAATGCCACGGCCATTATCGGTGATGTACTCATCGCTTCCGTCACCCACAACATTCGTAACACTGTTTTCTAGCACTTCGAGCCACTGGTTAGTAGCGTAAAGTTGAGAGCCATTGATGGCATCCTTGCTATCGGCTGATACATCGCCTTCGGCTAAGTTGGTAATACCCTCGCTACTGATGACAGGCCCGTCTTGCCCTACGGTGAGGCTATTAGCGATCGATAGATCATCGGATAGTCCAAACGCGACTTCTTCACGATCATTAACCGTGGCCTGAGTAATGAGTATGTTTCCGTCATCACTCAGGAGATTAACTTCACCAGAAGGTGCCACATTACTGGCTTCTCCATCTTCAACGCTCAGGTTCCACCCAGCATTAGCGGTAGCACTGACCTCTTCGATTGCCTGATTAGACGCAAACAACTGGCTACCATTGATGGCATCGGTACTGGATGCACTTACGCGTCCTGCTGCCACATTGGTGATCGTGCGCTCATTACCCACACTACCAACGCTGACAGTGCTTGTCGGTGTAGTGCCTGCAAATGAGTAGTCGTTGCCAATCAGCGTAATGCCCTGGGTTTCAACCGGTTCATCCGTGGTGCTGTTGCTACCTAGCGCTACACTTTGGTCATGGCTAACCGTCGCACCAGCCCCCAAGGCAATACCCTGCTGAGCTTCAGAACGGGCGTTGGTGCCAAACGCAATGCCATCTGATAGCAGCACTTCGGCACTATCGCCAACGGCAGTGCCGCCTGGGGCCATTTGCCCCACAATCGCACCATTGCCAATACCAATACCATTATCACCGTTAGTGACCGTGGTCGGGCCAACAGCAATACTGTCGTTACCTGCCGCAAGTGAGTCAGGCGCTGTGGAGTTGGCGTGGAAATACTTAGTGCCCGTTTCCACCACGGAGCCTATCGCTCCCTGAAGCTGGCGAACGGTAACGGCGTCTTGCGCCTGGGTGCCATCGGCAACGTTAATAATTTGACGATAGGAGTCGCTATCCCCAACGGAAACCGCACCTAACAGTTCTTTGTCAGTGGTGTTGAATTCAATGGTTGCCGAACCCGCCGGGATAAAGCCTGATTCTGGCGCTAATGCACGATCAGAAATAGAGCCGCTACCCAGCGTCACGCTATCCCGAATCGGGGCGCTGGCACCAAAGCCCATGGCTACGGCCCCCTCACCACTGGCGGTGGCGTTAACGCCGGAGGCGATCGCGTTCAGACCGGTCGCGCCATCGTTATTGAAGTTGCCACCGACGATGCCGCCATCGTTTACGCTGTAGTAGCGAACTCGGTTTTCGTTGAAGTATTGAAGGTTCAGCGCATCACCTTCGTTCACTGGTGCGCCTACATTACGAATGACTTGATTATTCGCATCAATGCCGCCACTGGCGGTGATGCTGGGCCCGCCAGCAATAGTGAGGCCATCGTTGGTGACGGTGGTAAGGTTGCCGCTGCCATCGTCTACGCTCAGGCCAGCACTGGTGAGTTCACTGTTGCCGGCAGTGACGCTGTCGAGATCAAGGTCACGATTCAGGGTGATCTCCACTTCGCCTGCATCATCGATGCCAGTCTGCGCGACGGTGAGATTGCTATCCCCAGTGAACGTTACCTCGCCATTAGGGCCGATATTGGCGGCATTGGTACCGTCGGTGACGTTCCAGCCGGCATTGACTGCTGTACTTACTTCTTCAATGGCTTGGTTAGAGGCAAACAGTTGGCTGCCGTTGATGGCATCCGTGCTGGTTTCACTCACACGACCAGCCGCCACATTGGTCAGCGTACGTTCGTTGCCCGCACTGCCAATACTCACGGTGCTGTCAGGCGTAGTGCCTGCAAATGAGTAGTCGTTGCCAATCAGCGTAATACCCTGAGTGGCCACCGGCTCATCCGTTGTACTGTTACTGCCTAGCGCTACACTTTGATCGTGACTAACCGTCGCACCTGCGCCCAGGGCAATGCCTTGCTGAGCTTCAGAACGGGCGTTAGTGCCAAACGCAATGCCATCTGACAGCAGCACTTCGGCACTATCGCCAATAGCAGTGCCGCCTGGGGCCATTTGCCCCACAATCGCACCATTACCAATACCAATACCATTATCACCGTTAGTGACCGTGGTTGGGCCAACGGCAATACTGTCGTTACCTGCCGCAAGTGAGTCGGGCGCTGTGGAGTTGGCGTGGAAATACTTAGTGCCCGTTTCCACCACGGAGCCTATCGCTCCCTGAAGCTGGCGAACGGTGACAGCGTCTTGCGCTTGGGTACCGTCGGCGACATTAATAATCTGGCGGTAAGAGTCGCCATCCCCGACGGAAATAGCGCCAAGCAATTCTTTGTCGGTGGTATTGAACTCAATGGTTGCCGAACCTGCTGGGATAAAGCCTGACTCTGGTGCTAGGGCACGATCAGAAATCGAGCCACTACCAATCGCTAGACTGCCGCGCACTTGAGCATTCGCACCAAAGCCCATGGCCACTGCGCCTTCCCCATCAGCCGTGGCGCCCACACCACTCGCCATCGCATTCAAGCCAGTAGCACCGTCATTATTGAAGTTACCTCCAACAACGCCGTTATCATTTACGCTAAAGTAACGAACACGGTTCTCATTGAAGTATTGAAGGTTGAGTGCATCTCCATCATTCACCGGATCGCCTAGGTTAGTGATCGTGTTGCCCGCCATGTCGATCCCGCCCTCATCTAGCGTTGGACCATTGTTAATTGTCAGACTATCAGCGGTAAGGTTCGGACTCGTAGCGATTTGAATCGCGCCCCCTTGATCACTCAGCTCGATATTATTGCCGCTGGTAAAATTAGCGACGTTGTCGTTCTGATCCAATATCTTAACGTCAATGCCATCAACCTGGGTGACCACCGTTTGGAGTGCAGAGTCAGCCAGAGTCAGGCTATCTTTGCTGGCTTGGCTGAGATCCACTGCGTAGTCTGTGACGTTATTGGCATCTGGTGCAGCGGCAGTAACGTCCACCGCGCTGGAACCGGCGGTTACACTCGCCCCGTCCGCATTAACGGTATAGATAGCTTGGCCATCCACACCGGTGGCTTGATCAACACTCGCCACGTTAGTGCCGCCCGCAACTTCCGTCTTCGACGCTGCTGCGCTGTTTTGCAGCTGGCTGAGGTTGACGGCATCTTGGGCATTCACCCCATCCGCGAGATTGCTAATGGTGGTGTTATTCATATCAATGCCGCCGCCATTGATGGTCGGGCCGTCAATAAACATCACGCTATCAAAGGCTACGTCATCGGCTGTGGCCACGGTGATATCCGTGTCGCTACGGGTGATATCGACATTTTTTCCATCCAGGAACTGGACCGTGTCTCCTGGCGCAACATTGGTAGCAGTGTCGCCGTTAGCCTGGAGATTCCAGCCTTTATTGGCGATCGTACTGACCTGCTCAATGGCGAGGTTAGAGGCAAACAGCTGGCTGCCATTGATGGCGTCGGTACTGGTCTCGCTCACGCGGCCTGCCGCCACATTGGTCAGTGTGCGCTCATTACCCTCGCTACCAATACTGATTGTGCTATCCGGTGTGGTGCCCGCGAAAGTGTAGCTGTCGCCCGCGATGGTAATACCGGTGGTGGCCACCGCTTCCTCTGTCACGCTATTGCTACCCAATGCGACACTTTGATCGTGACTAACTGTCGCGCCTGCACCCAGGGCGATACCCTGCTGCGCTTCCGAGCGGGCTTCGGTACCGAACGCAATACCATCGGAGAGCAGAACCTCGGCATTATTACCAATGGCAGTGCCACCTGGGGCCATTTGGCCGACAATCGCGCCATTCCCCATACCGATGCCATTATCACCATTGGTGACCGTATTTGGCCCAATGGCAAGGCTATCGTCTCCCGCTGCGATGGCGTCTGGGTCTTCGGAGTTGGCACGATAATACTTGATGCCAGTCTCAACCACCGAGCCCACCGCGCCTTGCAGCTGACGAACCGTCACGGCATCTTGCGCTTCCGTACCGTCGGCGACGTTGGTGATCTGGCGGTAGGAGTCGTTGTCACCCACCGAGATCGCACCGAGCAGTTCTTTGTCGGTGGTGTTGAACTCAATCGTGGCAGACCCTGCGGGGATAAAGCCGGAGTCCGGTGCTAAGGCACGATCCACGACCGAGCCACTACCCAATGCCAAACTATCGCGAATCGGCGCGCTGGCACCAAAGCCCATGGCCACCGCGCCGTCTCCACTGGCGGTGGCGTCAACGCCGGAGGCAATGGCGTTCAACCCCGTTGCACCATCGTTGTCGAAGTTGCCACCGATGGCGCCACCGTCATTCACGCTGTAGTAGCGGGTGCGGTTTGCATCGAAGTAATCCAGATTGATGGCATCACCACCGTCTACCGCCTCTCCAACATTGGTGATGCGGTTATCGTTCATATCAATGCCGTTGTCATTGAGCGTCGGACCACCATTGTTGATGGTCAGACTATCCGCCGTCAGGTCTGCACTAGTGGCGATTTCAATCGCGCCATTGTCGTCACTTAGTTCGATATTGTTACCGCTGATAAAGTTGGCGACGTTATCGTCCTGGTCGAGGGTTTTGACCTCGGTGCCGTCGATCTGGGTGACCACGGTTTGGAGCGCGGAGTCGGCCAGCAGCAGGCTGTCTTGGGTCTCCTGGTTCAGCGCCACTTCATAGTCGGTGACGTTGTTGGCATCTGGGGCGGCAGCGACCACATCAACACCCGTACCGGCAGAGACCGATGCGCCATCGGCATTGACGGTGTAGATGTCCTGGCCGTCTGCGCCGGTGGTTTGGTCAACGCTGGTCACATTAGTACCCGCTGCTACTTCGGTGCGGGAAGCCGCCGCGGCACCTTCCAGCTGGCTGAGGTTAACCGCGTCATTGGCGTTAACACCATCGGCGAGATTGCTGATGGTGGTGTTGTTCATATCGATACCGCCACCGGTGAGCGTGGGGCCGCCGGTAATGGTCACATCATCAAAGGTCACACTATCGGCCGTGGCGACGGTGATATCGGTGCCGTCGCGAGTGATATCAATGTTCTTGCCATCGATAAACTGAACGGTATCGCCGGGCGCCACGTTGGTAGCCGTGTCACCGTTGGTTTGAACATTCCAGCCGGTGTTGGCGATATCACTGACTTGCTTAAGCTGGTCTTCACTGGCCGCTTGACCAGAGGTGAAGTTGTCTGGGTCAAAGGTGAGATTGCTCAACCCGTTGATGGTGTCTCCCCCGGCAGTATTGACGGTGACATTGCCAAACTGCGGTGAGTCGACGGTAGCCACCGTAATATCCGTGCCATCACGAGTGATGTCGATATTCTGGCCGTCGATAAACTGAACAGTAGCCCCTGGGGCAACATTGGTAGCCACGTCACCGTTGGTTTGAACATTCCAACCGGTGTTGGCAATCGCACTAACCTCTTCAATGGCTTGGTTTGAGGCAAACAGCTGGCTGCCATTGATGGCGTCGGTACTGGTCTCGCTCACGCGGCCTGCCGCCACATTGGTCAATGTGCGTTCATTGCCCTCGCTACCAATGCTGATTGTGCTATCCGGTGTGGTGCCCGCGAAAGTGTAGCTGTCGCCCGCGATGGTAATACCGGTAGTGGCCACCGCTTCCTCTGTCACGCTATTGCTACCCAATGCGACACTTTGATCGTGACTAACTGTCGCGCCTGCACCCAGGGCGATACCCTGCTGCGCTTCCGAGCGGGCTTCGGTACCGAACGCAATACCATCGGAGAGCAGAACCTCGGCATTATTACCAATGGCAGTGCCACCTGGGGCCATTTGGCCGACAATCGCGCCATTCCCCATACCGATGCCATTATCACCATTGGTGACCGTATTTGGCCCAATGGCAAGGCTATCGTCTCCCGCTGCGATGGCGTCTGGGTCTTCGGAGTTGGCACGATAATACTTGATGCCAGTCTCAACCACCGAGCCCACCGCGCCTTGCAGCTGACGAACCGTCACGGCATCTTGCGCTTCCGTACCGTCGGCGACGTTGGTGATCTGGCGGTAGGAGTCGTTGTCACCCACCGAGATCGCACCGAGCAGTTCTTTGTCGGTGGTGTTGAACTCAATCGTGGCAGACCCTGCGGGGATAAAGCCGGAGTCCGGTGCTAAGGCACGATCCACGACCGAGCCACTACCCAATGCCAAACTATCGCGAATCGGCGCGCTGGCACCAAAGCCCATGGCCACCGCGCCGTCTCCACTGGCGGTGGCGTCAACGCCGGAGGCAATGGCGTTCAACCCCGTTGCACCATCGTTGTCGAAGTTGCCACCGATGGCGCCACCGTCATTCACGCTGTAGTAGCGGGTGCGGTTTGCATCGAAGTAATCCAGATTGATGGCATCACCACCGTCTACCGCCTCTCCAACATTGGTGATGCGGTTATCGTTCATATCAATGCCGTTGTCATTGAGCGTCGGACCACCATTGTTGATGGTCAGACTATCCGCCGTCAGGTCTGCACTAGTGGCGATTTCAATCGCGCCATTGTCGTCACTTAGTTCGATATTGTTACCGCTGATAAAGTTGGCGACGTTATCGTCCTGGTCGAGGGTTTTGACCTCGGTGCCGTCGATCTGGGTGACCACGGTTTGGAGCGCGGAGTCGGCCAGCAGCAGGCTGTCTTGGGTCTCCTGGTTCAGCGCCACTTCATAGTCGGTGACGTTGTTGGCATCTGGGGCGGCAGCGACCACATCAACACCAGTGCCCGCAGAGACCGACGCACCATCGGCATTGACGGTGTAGATATCCTGGCCGTCCGCGCCGGTGGTTTGGTCAACGCTGGCGACGTTGGTGCCCGCTTCGACTTCAGTTCGGGAAGCCGCCGCGGCACCTTCCAGCTGGCTGAGGTTAACCGCGTCATTCGCGTTAACACCATCGGCCAGGTTGCTGATGGTGGTGTTGTTCATATCGATACCGCCACCGGTCAGCGTGGGGCCGCCGGTGATGGCAAGGCTGTCGCTGTTGATGCTGGTGAAGGTGACGTCATCGGCAGTGGCGATCTTGATGCCGCCCGCTTCATCGGTCAGTACGATGTTGTCGCCGGTGACGAAGTTGGCGACGTTATCGTCCTGGTCGAGGGTTTTGACCTCGGTGCCGTCGATCTGGGTGACCACGGTTTGGAGCGCGGAGTCGGCCAGCAGCAGGCTGTCTTGGGTCTCCTGGTTCAGCGCCACTTCATAGTCGGTGACGTTGTTGGCATCTGGGGCGGCAGCGACCACATCAACACCAGTGCCCGCAGAGACCGACGCACCATCGGCATTGACGGTGTAGATATCCTGGCCGTCCGCGCCGGTGGTTTGGTCAACGCTGGCGACGTTGGTGCCTGCTTCAACCTCGGTTTTTGAGGCGGCGGCGGCGTCTTCCAGCTGGCTGAGGTTAACGGCGTCGTTGGCGTTAACACCATCGGCGAGGTTGCTGATGGTGGTGTTACCGGCATCGAGACCTCCCGCGCCAATGTTGATTGGACCTGCGGTCAGCGTGTCGGTTTGCACATCGCTGAAGGTGACGTTGTCGGCCGTGGCAATTTCAATACTGCCATCGGTACGCGTGATGGCAATGTTCTGACCTTCACTAAAGTCAGCCGCTTCGCCAGGAGCGATATTAAAGCCATCTAACTCTTCTCCGTTAGCGCTCAAGAACCAGCCTGCACTGGCGATCTCATCAACCGCCTGCAACTGGCTAACGTTCACCGCGTCGGTCTCCTCCGAACCTGCGGCGACGTTAGTTATACGACGCTCATTACCAGCGCTACCCACCGAGATTTCGCTGCCGGGGTTAATGCCTGCCACATCACTCTGGTCACCTGTAGGGGAGTAGGCATCATTGCCCAGCGTGCTACCGTCGGCCACGGAGCCTTGCCCCAGCGCAACACTACCTGCATGAGTAGAGCTGGCGTTCAAGCCAATAGCCACGCTACCAACAGCTGTTGCTCCTGCTCCAGTCCCCAGAGCAATGGAATCGTTACGTGGTGCCGATGCCCCAGAGCCGATGGCAACCGTCCGCTGCCCCATGAGGCCACTCGTAGCATCTTTACCAATAGTGATTGCTTCGTTACCACCAGCAAAGGCACTATCGCCAATCGCTACTTGACTGTCGCCCAGCGCCCCCGTATTAGCCGAACGCCCCACTGCTACAGCCCTATCACCTTCAGTCCACGCACCATCACCCACCGCTACAGAGCTTTCACCTTCAGCTAACGCATTGGTGCCTGCTGCCAGAGAGTTACCCCCTTCTGCACCGTCGTTGTCGAAGTTGCTTTGGATGGTGCCGTTATCATTGACGCTGTAATAGCGGGTACGATTTTCGTTGAAATAATCCAGATTAAGGGCGTCGCCACCGTTTACTGGCGCGCCAACGTTGGTGATGGTGTCACCGCCCATATCAATGCCGTCGCTGTTCAACGTTGGGCCGCCGGTGATGGCGAGGCTGTCGCTGTTGATGCTGGTGAAGGTGACATCCTCGGCGGTGGCGATCTTGATGCCGCCCGCTTCATCGCTCAGCACGATGTTGTCGCCGGTGACGAAGTTGGCAACGTTATCGTCCTGATCGAGGGTTTTGACCTCGGTGCCGTCGATCTGGGTGACCACGGTTTGTAGCGCGGAGTCGGCCAGCAGCAGGCTGTCTTGGGTCTCCTGGTTCAGCGCCACTTCATAGTCGGTGACGTTGCCACCTGCATCCGTATCGGTAACGGTCACGCCGGTGCCTGCAGTGACCGTGGTGCCATCGGCATTGACGGTGTAGATATCCTGGCCGTCCGCACCGGTGGTTTGGTCAACGCTGGCAACGTTGGTGCCTGCTTCAACTTCAGTTTTTGAGGCAGCGGCAGCGCCTTCCAGCTGGCTGAGGTTAACGGCGTCGTTGGCGTCCACCCCATCGGCGAGGTTGCTGATGGTGGTGTTATTCATATCGATACCGCCACCGGTCAGCGTTGGGCCGCCGGTGATGGCGAGGCTACCGCTAGTCACACTGGTGAAGGTGACATCCTCGGCGGTGGCGATCTTGATGCCGCCCGCTTCATCGCTCAGCACGATGTTGTCGCCGGTGACGAAGTTGGCAACGTTATCGTCCTGGTCGAGGGTTTTGACCTCGGTGCCGTCGATCTGGGTGACCACGGTTTGTAGCGCGGAGTCGGCCAGCAGCAGGCTGTCTTGGGTCTCCTGGTTCAGCGCCACTTCATAGTCGGTGACGTTGTTGGCATCTGGGGCGGCAGCGACCACATCAACACCAGTGCCTGCAGAGACCGATGCGCCATCGGCATTGACGGTATAGATGTCTTGGCCGTCCGCGCCGGTGGTTTGGTCAACGCTAGCGACGTTAGTGCCTGCTTCAACTTCGGTACGAGCAGCCGCCGCAGCACCTTCTAATTGGCTGAGGTTAACGGCGTCGTTGGCATCCACCCCATCGGCGAGGTTGCTGATGGTGGTGTTACCGGCATCGAGACCTCCCGCGCCAATGTTGATTGGACCTGCGGTCAGCGTGTCGGTTTGCACATCGCTGAAGGTGACATTGTCGGCCGTGGCAATTTCAATCGCGCCGCCATCATCGCTCAATTCAATGTTCTGGCCGCTTATAAAGTTGGCAACGTTATCGTTCTGGTCGAGGGTTTTAACATCCACCCCATCGATCTGGGTGACCACGGTTTGGAGCGCGGAGTCGGCCAACAGCAGGCTGTCTTGGGTGTCCTGGTTCAGCGCGACTTCGTAGTCGGTGACGTTGTTGGCATCCGGGCCGGTGGGAGTCACGTCAACACCGGTACCGGCGCTCACCGTGGTGCCGTCGGCATTGACGGTGTAGATAGTTCCACCGTCGGGGTTCTCACTCTCAACAACATCGGCAACGTTAGTTCCCGCCTCAACTTTAGATTGCGCGGCAATTAACTGGCTGACATTAACCGCATCGTCTAACTCGGTACCGGCGGCGACACTGGTGATCTGGCGGCTGCCAACATCCACCGCAGCGCGCTGCGCAACCGTTCCAGTGATTGCGGTGGTATCCGCAGCGGTAGCCCCAAACGGTACATAACCCGCAACACCAGCAGCAGTATCAGCTACCGATTCAGAACCGAGAGCAACGCTTCCTTCAACTTCAGCTCTACTCAAATCACCTATGGCAGTTGCGCTCTCGGCATCCGCAACTGAAAAACTACCTATCGCCGTTGAGAACTCGGCATTTGCATTACTCTCACCACCAAGAGCAGTGGCATAGTCAGCAAGCGCAAAAGCACCTCGGGAAATAGCAATAGAGCTCAAGCCAGAGGCCTCTGCTGCGGTTCCCAGAGCGACGGAGTCTTGCCCTGATGCATCTGTGTTATGACCAACAGCAAACGACTGCAAGCCCGATGCTACCGAGTCTCTACCGATGACAACGGCTGCTTCACCGGTAGCCACAACGCCACTACCAATAGCACTCGAGTCAACGCCTTGAGCTGAGCTTAGGTAACCACCAGCATAGGATTGATTGCCCGACGCATCAGATTGATAGCCAACCGCGGTAGAAAAGTCTCCTACTGCCGAAGCTTCGGTACCTAAAGCGCTTGAACGATCACCCGTTGCTGTTGCGGTTTGACCATAGGCAGAAGAGTTATTACCACTGGCAGTACTAAACTCACCGAATGCTTGACCTCCATTACTAGCATTTGCGCCGGTGCCTACCGCCCACGAGCCTGTTGCTACGGCACCACGCCCAATAGCGCCGGTATCAACACCGGATGCAATACTATCCTGACCGATTGCAATAGCACTGGTGGCCGATGCTTCAGCACTCGTTCCTAGGGCAATGGCATCAGCCTCGCTTGCCGTGGCCTCACGCCCCATTGCCAAACTATTAACACCGGTCGCAGTGGCTTGATTACCCACTGCAACTGAGTCATTGCCCTCAGAGCTTGCTAAGAACCCAATGGCGGTTGAATTTTCGCCAAGGGATGTTGCTTGATCACCGATAGCCGTAGCATTTAGCTCTGCTTGTGTATTGCCACCAATGGCAACAGCGCGATTGGCCGCAGCATTAGAAAGCGTCCCAATGGCTACTGATTGCTCACCTGCAGCACCAGACTCACGCCCAAAAGCGATGGCATCTTGTTCGCCTGCAACAGCTCGAGTACCAAAAGCAAGCGAGTCAACACCAATTGCCTGTGTATTCTCGGTGGTATAGTCCCTCTGTGAATCAGCTGAACCAATGGCGATGGCGCGAGCACCTGTAGCAAGAGACGACTGCCCCATCGCCACCGAACCAGCACCGATGGCAGCCGATACATTACCAAATGCAATAGCATTTCTGCCTAATGAACCAGACTCACGGCCTATTGCCATGGCCCCCCAACCGGTTGCAACCCCACGATTACCTAACACAACATTGTTATTACTACCGGCATAGGAGTAGGCGCCAATCACCGTCGATGCCCCTTGATTGTTCACAGCGGATTCAGCGAGTGCATTCGCACCAATAACAACCGATCCTCTGGAGCGCGCCTCGGCATTTGTCCCGATGGCCACCGCACCATCAACGGTTAAACCACCTGAGTAGTCGATGGGCAGGCCCAGGCCAATGACATTGGGATTGCCCCAATACAGCGTAGTGAGCCCATCATCACTGGCGAAAGTCCCGTCACCAACTTGTAGCCCATCGCCAGACCCTGTAAGTGTTGCGCTTTTGGCAGCATAACTAGGCTCCGACAACACCAAGCTTCCTGCGACTATCGACGCAACTGCTGCGGAAAACAGTGAGCACTTTTGGATCGCGCTGGGGCTTTCAATATGTCCAACTACTTGTTGCCGCGTTCCCGACTTGTGCTGGGAGCGAGCGGCTTCCGATGCCACGACCAAACGCCCCAGGGTACGGTTCCAGATCAGACGAAATACGTTATTCATGCCCTTGCTCCCACTGAAGTGGTTAGGAGTTATTGTGGTTTATTTTTCCTAGCGTCTTAGGTGACAAGTACGGAATACACCATTCCTTTTAAGCCCTTAGTTAAGCTTCCAAAGGCATATCCTCGTCGTTCCATAAGGCGTTTTCATGAAACGATTTATTAATAATCCAAAGGAGCAACACTCGCACTTGTAACGCTATTTAATATTGAAGCTAGCACAGGCAATGAAGAGCCTCCACACTATGAATAAACGTTAATAACCAGGGAAGATAAGTATTTTTAGTAACTTTTTTAAATAAATACAGAAAAAAACAGGAAATCTCCTATGTAATATGGCTTCATAAATTAGCAACCTCTCTATGTAGAGGCCTAAAGGAATAGTTAGCACTTACTAATTAAAGCAAAAAAAATCGATAATATGATGAAAAATCGGTAACTAGGCGTGATACTTTTAAACAAATTCAGGAAATTTGCGTTTCATCGTGTGCGTATTCCCTTAGTGCTACCAAAGCTGCAAAGAGGACTGATTTTATTAACATCTTCAATCAGTTACCTTGATATTAGTGGAGCAAGGGCTTAGAAGGCATGGAACTCGACCAAGTTACAATGGTCGATGTATGCTGCTGTCATTACTCAAAAAAGCGCATATTCAGCTTTTCTACTTGCAATACCCATACTTCGGAGCAAGTATTTAGCTATGACTTTTTGATACTCTTGCCATATCTAGGTATGAATTCGCACCGTATGCTGCTCACTTTCACTAACAAGACCCGACTTGGATACAGCCTATGCGCATTGCAGTAGTAGAAGACGAGAAGGTGGTATCGGAGCGCATCGAGAAGGCGCTTCTCGATGGCTTTGCTGAACGAGGAATAGAGGCCAACATCTTTTCTTTCGAGACCAGTAAGGCCTTTATTCACACTGCTAGCCGCAATACCTTTGACTTAGTCATACTTGATTGGCACTTGCCTGACGGCACGGGCATTGCGCTGCTAAACTGGATGAAGACCTATTTACAGATCATTCCTGCCGTACTAATGGTCACCCTAAGGCAAGAAGAAGCCGATATCATTCAGGCATTGAACGCGGGCGCTGATGACTTTATCAGCAAGCCCTTCAGGCCGCGTGAGCTTGCCGCGAGAGCCTATGCATCAACGAGACGCCACTCATTAAGAACGCCCAGTGTTGCTCAGCAGCAAACACTGGAGTTTGGTCGCATCAAGCTCAACACAAACCGTGAAACGGCGTACGTGGATGATGAGGAAGTATCGTTAACACGGCAGGAGTTCCGGTTAGCATTTCTGCTCCTTAACCAGCTTGGAAGCCCACTCTCTCGCTCCTACCTGTATGAGTATGTTTGGGGGAAAAGTGATCCTCCAGGTACACGCACCTTGGATGTGCATATTCACAGGGTACGTAAAAAGCTGAAATTCACATCAGAATTTGGTTGGAATCTTGTCTCTGTATATGGGTATGGCTACCGATTACAGGCGCTTGATGAGATTGCTGACGAGCCTTCCAGCGACGAACCTTCCGGCAACAAGCCTTCTAATGATGAAGCTACGTAGCCAACGATCCTCCCGAAAAAACCCGCTTCAGAAATTAATTTCCTAAGCGGGTTTTAGTGTGCATCATACCAAATAGACTATTCCAAAATGGGTAGCTGGATGGCCTTGGTAGTTAACTGATGTGGATACCTATACGCCGCGCCACTTCTTCATAGGCCTCGATGACGCCGCCAAGCCCTTGGCGGAAGCGATCCTTATCAAGTTTTTCTCGCGTATTGGCATCCCATAAACGGCAGCCATCGGGAGAGAACTCATCTCCTAGTACCACTTCACCTTTAAAGACGCCAAACTCTAGTTTGTAGTCCACCAGCAGCATGTCGCCTTCGGCAAACAGCTGCTTGAGAACGTGATTCACCTTAAAGGTCAACGCCTTCATTTTCGCCAGCTGCTCGGGGGTTGCCCAGCCAAACGTTTCCGCTAGAGACTCATTGATCATCGGATCCCCCTTTTCATCGTTCTTTAAGAACAATTCAAAGGTAGGCGGGGTCAAGGCGATCCCTTCTTCCACCCCCAGGCGCTTGACCAAGCCACCCGCAGCAATATTACGCACCACACACTCAACGGGAATCATCTGCATTTTTTTAACTAAGCTTTCGGTATCCGAGAGCTGCTTTTCAAAATGCGTAGGAATACCCGCCTCCTGAAGACGCTGCATGATGAAGGCATTGAATATGTTATTCACCTTGCCTTTACGGGCTAGCGACTCTTTCTTTTTACCATCAAAAGCGCTGGTATCATCACGAAAATGCAGCACCAACAAGTCGGGGTCGTCAGTGGTATAAACGGATTTTGCTTTACCCGCATAGAGTTCTTGGCGCTTTTCCATAGAGGCTCCGAAAGATTTCAAAAACAATAGTTAACGTAGATAGCCGGAGACTCGCTCAAGCAGTTCGCGCTGATCGCTGGCACTAAAACTACGCTCACTGGCATTAATGGCACGCAGAATGGTCTGATCACCATCAGGCTGAAGAGCAAGACGGATTTGCTGTGACATGCGGCGTACATCAGGGCTGATGACAATTTGAAGCGGATTGCGGCCACGCTCTGTTGCCGTCATGTACTCAACTAAAAATTCATGATTTTCAGGAGAGGTTGCCAATAAATCCCGTTGTCCTTCCACGCTAAAATCAAGCGCAAGATAATGGTCAAGTTCAGCCCACACACGATCGATGGACTGCGGTATGATCACTTCCCACTCGTCACCTTGCTGGCGTATTTGCACGGTTTGTTCTTGAGACAACCGTTGGGCGGTCCAGGAGGATGAGACGCTCGCAGAACGTGCACCTAGGTATTGCTCTAAGGCTTCCAAGCAGTTTGCTACGCTTTGCCCGCCTTGTTCACAACGAACTTCACTGCTGCCTGATCTCAGAGCGCTCTGCAATCGCAGCGTTGCCTGGGACGTTACGATGACCCCTTGGCTTGCATTACTTTCCTGCACACCGAGCTGGCGGCTTTGTGCAAAGGCTTCTAGCTGCGGCCACACCGTACCGGTATCAGCCGCGACGACTAGCCACGTTTGATCGCCTACCTGACGGCGCTCGACATAGTCAGGCTCCAAGCCGCTGCCAACCGTGAGTGACGGAGGGGGCTTGATGTCAGCAGCACCATCAATACGCGCGCCTTGCACAGCTACCTGTGGAACGGGCATCGCATCACGATAACGCTGAGTGTTGCGGGTTTCTGGAAGCACCAAGGGAGTCGCTGGGGCAGCTTCGGTGTAATCCAGGTTACGGTCGTGGTAGTAACCATCGCGCGCGCACCCAGCGAGTGTGACAGCCGTTGCGAGTGCCAGCGGTATCCATTTAAGCGTACGTTTCTCAAGCCCACATTTTATAAGCTCAGAGCTCATCAAGCCACCTTAACAGTCAACAGATCGAGTCCCCGACAAGCACACGGGGTGTGCCGGGTAGCGAGGGTGTGCGTCTCGGATTACTCCTCCACGACGCCCGCCAACTGTAGCGCTTCACTAACAGTGGCGTGGTATTTTTCCGACAACCAAGTCAACGGCAAACGAATACCTGCATCCATATACCCCATGCGGTGCAGTGCCCACTTAACCGGGATAGGATTCGATTCGATGCCAAGATTGGTATGCAGCGGCATCAGACGTGTATTGATCTGATGAGCTTTATCCGAATCCCCCGCCACAGCGGCTGCACAAAGCTCGTGCATCGCCTTAGGGGCTACGTTCGCAGTGACAGAAATATCGCCATGACCGCCCATCAGCATAAAGTCACAGGCAGTAGCATCATCACCGGAGTAGAGCATAAAGTCGCTGCCTTTCAAGCGAGAAATTAGATCCTCGGCACGCTCAAGGTTCCCCGTAGCGTCTTTTAAACCGATGATATTTTCCACTTCTGCCAAACGCACCACCGTTTCATTATACAGATCAGAACAGGTGCGACCGGGAACGTTATACAAAATTACCGGGAGGTTGCTACCTTCAGCAACTGCCTTGAAATGTTGATAGAGCCCTTCTTGCGTCGGCTTGTTGTAGTAAGGGCAAACCGACAGGCAATAGTCTGCGCCTACCTCGCTGGCATAGCGTGCCAGCTCCACTGCTTCCGAAGTCGCGTTGGCCCCCGTCCCAGCAATCACCGGAATACGGCCATTCACCTCTTCTACTACACTACGAATCACATCAAAATGTTCTGCGAACGACATGGTGGTAGGTTCGCCCGTGGTGCCCGCAGCGACGATGGCATCGGTGCCATTGTCGAGGTGGAAATTCACCAGACGGCGAAGCGCCTCCCAGTCGATGTCGCCATTGACTTTCATCGGCGTCGCCAGGGCGACGATGCTGCCTGTGATCATCCGTTTGTTCCTCACCTGCAAAATTATAAAATTAGGCCAAATGGTACTCAGCCGATTCAAACCTGTACAGCGGAAAGCACTAAGAGTTTTCGCTGTCTCAGACGGCTAGCCATTTATTAGCTTTGACATGATAGCGCTACTTGCGTGTAATCAACCCAATAAACAACCTTGCAAGCAACCTTTTTAAGGAGCCAGTGATGTCAGTCGACCTTCATCAAGCGGTACCTGATTTTTCCGCCCTAGCTACTAACAATACCACGGTGACGCTATCTGAACTGCGTGGCAAGCAGGTGGTTGTGTTCTTTTATCCAAAAGCGAGCACCCCAGGCTGTACGACCGAAGGGGGTGACTTCCGTGACCGAAAAGCTCGTTTTGATGCTGCCAACACGATCATCATCGGGGTTTCGAGAGACGGTATCCGCGCCCAGGAAAACTTCAAAGCCAAGCAGGATTTCAATTTCGAGCTTATCTCTGACAAAGATGAAACGGTGTGCCAGCTTTTTGACGTCATCAAACTTAAAAAAATGTACGGCAAAGAGCACCTGGGTATTGAGCGCAGCACCTTCCTAATTGACAGCGAGGGTAAACTGGCTCAAGAGTGGCGCGGCGTCAAAGTACCTGGCCATGCTGATGAAGTACTCACAGCAGCAGAAGCGCTTCATGCCAACTAACAAAACCAAGAACGCCGCACCCTTCGCGGGTGACTGATCCGCAGGCGCCTTTTCCGTTCGCCCCTTGCGTACTTCGGTTACGTACCACGGTTAGATGGCGCCTGCTCATGTTCGACCGCTGGCAGCTGCTTCTCTTCATCCCGTTCGGCGATCCCTCTTGGCCATGCATACACTAATGCTTTGAGCAGCGTGGCCAGCGGGATCGCAAAGAAAACGCCCCAAAATCCCCAAATACCGCCAAAAAACAGCACAGCGACAATGATGGAAACGGGGTGAATATTATTTGTTTCTGAAAAAAGAACCGGCGCCAATACGTTACCATCCAATGCCTGAATGACACCGTAGGCTATCAGCACATAAGCAAACTGCTCACTAATGCCGAAATGGAACCCCGCCACTGCCGCCACAGGGATGGTCACAACGGCAGCGCCAATGTAAGGCACTAAGACAGAAAGACCGACGACGACGGCTAGCAACGCGGTATACGGCAAACCAAAGAACGCAAAAGTGAAGAAGGCAACCGTCCCCACAATGATTATCTCAATCGACTTGCCACGGATATAGTTAGCAATCTGATGGTCCATCTCGTGCCAAATACGCGTCAGCAGCGTGCGTTTTTGGGGCAACAGCGACAGTGTGAAACCGACTAATGTTTGGCGGTCTTTGAGCATGAAAAAGACGAGTATCGGCACCAGAACCAAATAAATAATCAGCGACATGACGTTACCTAGCGACGCTAGCGAAAGCGTCAGTGCGCGCTGCCCTAGCTGGCTGATTTCTCGACTAGCGACACCAATCCAGCTTTGCATTTGGTCGGGTGTAATTAGGTTAGGGTAGCGTGCCTGGAGATCGTCTAACCAACCTTGACCACTGGCAAACATGCGAGGCGTTTCCTGAACCAAACCTACCAACTGGGTCCAAATCAGTGGCATCAAGATAAATGCCAGCGTCAGCAGCACACTGATAAAGCCTAAAAACACGATAATGACCGCCAACAGATGCGGTATCCCCCGACGGGTCAGCGAGCTCACTACCCCTTGTAACAAGAAGGCCAATACCAGCGCCGTAAAAAAGGGGGCTAACATTCGTCCAAACCAAATAATGGCAGCAAAGCCAGCAACAAGTACCAATAAAAGAATTAACGCCTCTTCGTCTGAAAAGTAGCGATCAATCCAACTTTTCAGGATAGTGCGCATAGTCATGAGTGAGACTTCCCTGCTTTACGTATCCAAAAATAGTACACATCGTCACGCTGCTCGCGTGCTTCTAGCACATGATCACTAAGCTCTGTGAAAGACGCCATGTCTCGCCAGGAACCAGCATCGGTCGCCCTAATTTCAAGGAGCTGCCCAGGTGTTAAGTCTGCTAACGCCTGCTTAGCCTTCAATAATGGCAGTGGACAATGTAACCCACAGGCATCAAGCAATCGATCAGGCTCAAAGCGAGCTACCGTATTAGGCTCTGTTTTTCCAGATGCTGACTGTTCGACCATACCCCTCTCCCTCAAAATCCTGCATAAGTACGCCATTGTTGCATAAACTATTTTGCGTGACAGACATCATGGATTTGATTTAACGGCACTTCCCTGCCTGAATCAATGTCACACTACTGTTTGCTGCGCATAATACTTGAACTCAAGATCTTACTTGAACTCAGGATCATCAATGAGGATGCCATGCCGCGCCTTCGACTCGTACCTTCACGCTGGGCCTGCGCACTAGCGCTTATGTTCAGCATCACTAGCGTTAGCTCGCCTAGCCATAGTTTCGATGATTATCAGCTGCCCAGTTTAGGAGGCGCCTCAACATCGGTCAGTAATGAAGAATTTCGCCTGGGTCGCGCCTGGCTACGCCAATTTCGTGCCCAGGCTCCTCAATGGCAGGATCCTATTGTTAATGACTATTTAAATAGCCTCGTGGCTCGACTCGCCCCACATAGCCAACTTGGCAACCTGCGCATTACTACCGTGATGGTGGATAACAGCTCCTTAAATGCCTTTGCCGTACCAGGTGGCGTAATAGGTATTAATTCTGGACTATTTGCCTTTGCAGAAGATGAGGGGGCTTTTGTATCGGTCATCGCCCATGAGCTAGGCCACCTCTCGCAACGCCATTATGCCCGAGGCAGCGCCCGCGCCGAACAAACCCAGCTGCCTGCCATGGCCGCCATGTTAGCAGGTATGTTGATTGCCGTTGGTGGTGCCGGTGATGTCGGCATTGCGACAGCCATGGGCTCCCAGGCCGCCATGATTCAAGACCGGTTATCCTATTCGCGACGCTTTGAGGAAGAGGCGGATCGCGTCGGCCTTCAGGCGATGGCAAGTGCTGGCTATGACCCAGAGGCGATGGTGCGCATGTTTGCCGCGATGCAACGCATGGCACGCCTTCAAGGCGGCACGCCTCCCGAGTTTTTGCTGACCCACCCAGTGAGTGACAGCCGCTTAAGCGACGCCCAAGCACGCGCATCGCAGCTGAGTGTTGCCGACACATACACCAGCGACACTCTGTACGACATGATGCGCGCCCGAGCGTTAATCAGTATTCATAAGAACGCTCCACAGCAAGCGGCCTCGCGGCTTGAGCAAGAGAATAGCGAAGAACAGGCACAGCGCTATGTCGCAGCACTGGTCGAAGCCCGCACTGGCCAAACTGACAGTGCCTTACAAGCCCTCGACCAGCTAGCCCGTGAACTGCCTGATTACGGCATGCTACCAACGTCCGCGGCCACCATTGCACTGGATGCACAACGTTATGACGATGCCATCACTCGCAGCCAGCGTGTACTTCGCATCATGCCCAACTATCTGCCAGCTCAATTGGTGTTAGCTGAAGCACAACTTCAGCGTGACCCTCGGGCAGCTTTTGAGCTACTACGAGACATTACCACGCAGCATCCTGACAACCCGCAGGGGTTCAATCTGCTTGCCGAAGCAGCTGGGCGCAGTGGTTTTAACGGCTGGGGGCACTTGGCCCGTGCAGAGCATCTACAGTTAACAGGCAGGATTGACCGCGGTATTCGCCAGCTGGGTATTGCCAAAAATGCAGCGCAGCAAGAGAACGACCAGCAAGCACTGGCACGCATTGAACAACGCAGGGAAGCCTTTATTGAGTACCGAGAGGCGTTAGAGAAATTTTAGGCTGATGATGGGCTGCCCAAGCGCCATAAGCACTCGGGCAGTCAAATGACAGAGCAGGTTAGGCGTTAAAGCTCAGCATTCGCTCTAATGGCTTTAATGCCTGCTTGCGCAACGTGTCGTCTACCAAGATTTCGCCGCTGCCATGGCGTAACGCACCCGCCAGGTTGTCTAGTGCGTTCATCGCCATCCACGGGCAGTGCGCGCAGCTACGACAGGTAGCGCCGTTCCCTGCGGTAGGCGCTTCAAACAACGTTTTACTGGGCACGGCTTGCTGCATCTTAAAAAAGATACCGCGATCAGTGGCAACGATCAGTTTGTCATTGGGCAACGTTTGCGCAGCTTTTATCAGCTGCGAGGTAGAGCCTGCTACGTCAGCCAGCGCGACGACTGCATCCGGAGACTCGGGATGTACCAGCACGGCAGCTTCAGGATAAAGACGCTTAAGGTCTTCAATCCCCTTTGCCTTGAACTCTTCGTGAACGATACAGGCCCCGTCCCACATCAGCATATCTGCGCCGGTTTTTTTCTGGATATACCCACCCAAGTGCTTATCAGGTGCCCAGAGAATCTTTTCGCCCTTGGCTTGAAGATGCTCAATAACCTCAACCGCAATCGACGAGGTCACGACCCAGTCAGCTCGCGCTTTGACAGCAGCAGAGGTATTTGCATATACCACCACGGTACGATCAGGGTGCGCATCGCAGAAGGCGCTGAATTCATCCGCAGGGCAGCCAATATCCAGCGAGCACGTTGCTTCTAGAGTGGGCATTAGAACGCGTTTTTCTGGAGAAAGAATTTTTGCTGTTTCGCCCATAAAACGCACACCGGCAACCACCAGCGTTGTTGCATCGTGGCGTGCGCCAAAACGCGCCATTTCAAGGGAGTCAGCAACACAGCCACCCGTCTCTTCAGCTAGCTGCTGAATGGCATCGTCTGTGTAATAGTGAGCCACCAGCACCGCATTGTGTGCTTTTAGCAACTGCTTAATTTCAGCCACTCGCGCCTCATCCTCCACAGGAATACGGGTAGGGCAGTACGGGCTGGGTAGCGGAGCGTCAAGCTCGGCTTGGGAAGTCATAATAGTCATCGTGTCTACCACTGTGACGAACAGGGAATCCCCCTGTTAAACACCGGTCACGGCGCATGCACTCCGCACACCCCGCACTCGATGCGGTAAAGCCTCTGCGTCTTTCGCGGTGGCTTTGCCGCTCTGCTCGCTATTAAGACGGGCAGCGCTACCGTGACATGATCGGCAGCTATAACTGAACCTATTGTGGTGGTAAATTGTGGCTCGCTGCAAGCAGAAAGTATGCGTTGAGACGTTTCACCACAGTACAAACAATCGCAAAACGCCCCTGGCAGCAAGCTACCAGGGGCGCTAAATTTGGTGGGTCGTGTAGGATTCGAACCTACGACCAATTGATTAAAAGTCAACTGCTCTACCAACTGAGCTAACGACCCAAATTTTGCTACGCACCTAGTTAACTACTTGGCGCTATAAATTAGTTCGAGTGGTGGGTCGTGTAGGATTCGAACCTACGACCAATTGATTAAAAGTCAACTGCTCTACCAACTGAGCTAACGACCCCCTCGAACGGATGCATATAGTACGGATAGAGCTCACTAATAGCAAGCATTTTTTACCTTTTACCGATAGACACCCGCCAAAAACCACTCTCTGTTAACTATTATCAGTTATTCTTAAATACGTCCTTAACCACGACCTTAGCTACGCTTAGGCTTACGCATCGCTTGAACTGGGCGACGCTTGTGTTTATCACGGCTCCAGCGGTTTTTCTCATCTGGCGTTAATGCTGGTACCTTGCGGGTTTCCAGGTTTGCCAACGTGGCCAAGTCATCGACTTCATCCTGGGAAAGCTCAACCCACTCGCCCGCTTTGGCACGCTTATCAAGGAAGATATTGCCGTAGCGCACTCGCTTCAGGCGACTAACCGTGAGCCCCTGGGATTCCCACAGGCGACGAACTTCGCGGTTACGACCTTCTAAAATCACCACGTGGAACCAGGTATTAATGCCTTCGCCGCCAAACTCCTGCACGTCAGTAAAACGCGCGGGACCATCTTCCAGCATCACACCGTCAACCATGGCGACAATATGCTCACGTTTGACCTCACCCATTACTCGAACCGCGTACTCACGCTCTACCTGGGTCGAAGGGTGCATCAGTCGGTTAGCAAGCTCGCCATCTGTCGTGAATAGCAGCAAGCCGCTGGTGTTAATATCCAAGCGACCAATGGCAATCCAGCGCTCACCTTTCAGACGTGGTAAGCGCTCAAACACCGTGCGACGCCCTTCTGGGTCTTTGCGCGTGCACAACTCACCTTCCGGCTTGTTGTACATAATCACTCGGCGCGGCACTTCCTCTTCGGGCCGCAGCGATACAGGGCGATCATCAAAACTTACCTTATCGCGGGCCTCTACTCGATCGCCTAACTTGGCTACCTGGCTATTAACCTTTACCCGACCGTCGGAAATGGCCGTTTCCATTTCACGGCGTGACCCCAGCCCTGCCCGGGCCAATACTTTTTGCAGCTTTTCACTGGTGGGGGGCGTGGTGTTATTGCTCTGACTCATGGTCGTCTGACCTCACATCGTTAGTCTGCGTGCGCGCATCATCGTCATTGTGCTGCGCACGTGCCGCTAGGCGCGCCTCTAAATCGGCAAAACTCAGCGGCTGGGTTAACGCCGTCTCGGCGTGTTTGTCAGCTATCTCTGTCGCAACAATCTCAGCTGAGATTATCTCTTCACTCTGGGGTGGCGCATCCTGCACGGTTTCTAGCGTCTCGTCCAGTGCGGACGTCACCTCTTCTTGGTTATGAATGCTTTCCGCCTGATCGCTAATCCGTTCTTCTTGGCTACTCGTGCTCTCTTCTAGCTCACTAACATTGCCGCCTAGTTCAATAGCACTGTCGCTATCATCGGCATTGACCAGCTCATGCATCGGTGGCAATGCATCCAAGGTTTTCAGGCCAAAATCATCCAAAAAGCTGCGGGTAGTGGCGTAGACAGCTGGGCGCCCAGGCACATCTCGATGACCTACCACACGGACCCAACCCCGTTCCATTAGCGTGCGCATAATAGAGCTACTGACACTCACACCACGCACATCTTCAATATCCCCCCGCGTCACTGGCTGGCGATAGGCAATCAGTGCCAGCGTTTCCAGCAGTGCCCGTGAGTAACGCTGCGGCCGCTCATCCCATAGGCGCGACACCCAATGAGAGAGTCGTGGCCGAATACGCAGCTGAAATCCTGACGCCGTTTCTACGAGCTCCAGCGCACCTTCTTCATGACGCAAAACAAGGCGAGCCAAGGCATCCCGCAAGGCTTTTTTAGATGGGCATTCATCCTCTAAAAACAGCGTTTCAAGCCGCTCTAGGGAAAGCGGCTCACCTGCGGCAAGCAGCGCCGCTTCAATAATGTCGTCTAACGTGGTGTCTCTCACGACGACTCCTCGTCAGGTTCAAATGCCGACTCTTCAAACGCTGATTCAGCAGCGTCATCTTCTGGGTCGGCCTCTTCAAACGCGCTCTCTTCACCATCCGCCAAGGCAGCTTGACGCGCACGCACATGGATGGGTGAAAGTGGCGCATTCTGAACAATTTCGATCATGGCTTCTTTGGCCAGCTCTAAAATGGCCATAAACGTAACAACAACCCCAGCTCGCCCCTCCTCCAGCGTGAATAACGCTTCAAACGGGGTATAGCGCTGGTGGTCACCATCATGGTGTAACTGCTCCATAATTTTCAGCATACGTTCGCGGGTAGAGAGCACCTCACGACTGATTTGGTGGGCTTGCGCCAGCTCAGCGCGTTTTAGAATATCCGACAGCGCCCCCAGCAGCTCGTCTAACCCTACATCAGGATGAATCACCCGCGCCTCTAACGGTGGCAGCCCCGCCTGTACACTAAACCAGTCACGCCCTACCCGAGGCAGCGTATCCAACGTTTCGGCCGCTTCTTTTAAGCGTTCATACTCTTGCAGGCGGCGAATCAGCTCAGCCCTGGGATCCTCTTCCTCCTCGCCTTCTGCCTTCGGTGGACGTGGCAGCAGTGTGCGGGATTTAATTTCCGCTAGCATGGCGGCCATTAACAAGTACTCTCCGGCCAGCTCAATCTCCATGGCTTTCATCAGTTCCACATATTCAATGTATTGATGAGTAATCGTCGCCACATTGATCGTCAAAATATCCAGGTTCTGACGGCGAATAAGATAGAGCAGCAGATCGAGCGGCCCCTCGAAGGCTTCCAGAAACACCCGCAGCGCCTCTGGTGGTATGTAAAGATCCTCCGGCAGCTGCATGATCGGCTCATCAAACAGGCGCCCAAGCGCCTCTACTACCGGTTCAGCAGTTGGCTCTATAAGCTCGTGATCAACGGTTGCGTTTGGCGTCTCGCTCACGCGGGGCGTGTTCCTTTAGTTAAACATCCATGGTTAGTTAAACGTCCATGGTAAGTTAAGTGTCCATGCTCGCCAGTGTAACAGCGTGTCGCCTATTGAGGCATTATCGCTACCCAGCCTCAGCCGCCTTGCGATAGCGCCCTTGATAGTCAAACAGCTTATCGCGAAGCTTCCAGTGCCGTCCGACTTTACGGCCAACGACAAAGTCTGGGTGGCGCAGCCGTCGCTGCTCTTCGACCACCTCGGCTGGCGTAACAGGCTGCCAATTAGTGCCTGGCGCACGCAGGTGATTGCGTAAAAAAACAGCATAAAATGCCCGCCGCTGAGCAGGTGTTTCCAGCGCAAACCACTCCGCCAAGCTCGCGCCATCTTCATCGTAATACGTGACTTTTAAACGCGGTAGCCCCCGCCCGTTGGTCGTGGCCTCTAACTGCATACCGCTGACTCGCAGTACGTTGGCATCTTTTAATTTGAGGGCGTCTTTGAGCTTATCGTCGGCATCCACCAACAGTTGCTCGCAGCCGTGACAGCGGCGGGCGGCAATATCATTTTCAGCGCCACATTGCTCACAGACCTTAAAGCGAAAACGAAAATCACACTGTTTTTGATCGGCGCCCTGCCGGCCCTTGCCCGCCTTAGCAGGCGGATTGGGGTTATCCACCAATCCCTGGCAGCGACGGCCAAAATGCTCAATCACCAACTCTCCATCACGTTTACCCCAGAACAGATTGGCATGACCACAAGCTGGGCACTCAACCTGAACCGGTTCGCTGTCGCTGTCTGGTTTTGGCTCGCCTACTTCCGGCGCATAAAGGTCCCAGGGGTTGCCTGCGAAGTCCAGCACTAGGCAGTTGGCTTTACCCGGCGATAAGCGCAGCCCTCGGCCTACAATCTGCTGATAAAGGCTCACCGACTCAGTGGGCCGCAGAATGGCGATCAAATCCACATGAGGCGCATCGAACCCTGTGGTTAGCACGGCCACATTGACCAGAAACTTAAGCTCGCGTGCCTTAAACGCCTCAATAAGCGAAGTGCGCTCTTGGGAGACCGTCGCACCGGTAATTAGTGCCGCTTGGTTCGTAGGTAAGTAACTGATAATTTCTTCGGCATGAGCAACCGTGGCGGCAAAAATCATCACGCCTTGACGCTCCTCGGCGTACTCAACCACCTGCTGAATGATCCTTGGCGTAGCTCGGCTGCCGGCAACAACGCGATTAAGCTCTTGCTCACGAAACAGTCCACTGGAGGCAGGAGCCAAGGCGGAGAAATCATAGCCTTCAATAGCCATATCTAGCCGCTTGGGCTCCGCCAAAAAGCCTTGTTTCACCATTAGCCGTAGCGGCTGCTCAAAGACACAGTCGGCAAATAAGCACGCTTCATCGCCGCGTACCATGCCATGATAATGTCGGTGGTAGATAAACCCCTGCCCCAACCGAAACGGCGTAGCGGTTAAGCCGAGAATTTTCAGCTGCGGGTTGTGATGCTGAAGATGTTCAATAACCTGGCGATAGCTAGCATCTTTTTCCAACGATACCCGGTGGCACTCATCAATCACCAGTAACGTAAAACTGGCGTCACTGAAGCGCTCTAGGTTGCGCACCACCGACTGCACCGAGCCAAACACCACTTGTCGACTGGCTTCTTTATGCTTGAGGCCAGCGCTAAAAATATCTGCCTCAAGTCCGTAGGCTTGGTACTTGGCATGATTTTGCTCGACCAGCTCACGCACGTGAGCCAGCACCAGCACGCGACCACGGGCTAGTCTGGCAAGCTCAGCAATTACCAGCGACTTACCGCTACCCGTGGGCAATACCACCACCGCAGGCGCACTGGTCGCACGGAAGTGCTCCACCACACGCTTTACCGCCTCTTGTTGGTAAGGACGTAAGCAAGGTGGCGAGCCAGAAATAGCTTCGGTGCAAGGGCTGAATTGAGGCATGTCAGTCGAAACGCGGGGCGCGACGCTCCATTCTTGCACTCACCGCTTCGCGGTGCTCGGCGCCAGCCAAAAGCTGCTGCTGCAAATGCGCTTCGAGGGCCAGACGATCGCCATGGGCCAGCATCGGCCCACGAGCGAACAGCTCACGAGCCGCAGCCACCGCCCGAGGTGAGCGCGAGGCGATAAGCGCAGCGGTTTCCCGAGCAGCTTCCTGGGGCGTATCGCTCAGGCGGCTAGCCAAGCCCAGCTGATAAGCCTCTTCCCCTGATACCTTGCGCCCACTGATCGCCAGTTCCTGAAGCACGTCCTGGCGCAGCCCCGCTCCAGTCACGCTAATAGCCATATCAGGGATGATACCCCAGTCGATCTCCAGCAGCGCCAGACGTGCGCGCGGGTGGATAATACGAATATCGGCGCCCAAGGCTATCTGCAAGCCGCCGCCGTAGACATGGCCGTGCAAGGCGGCCACCACGGGAACGCCCGCCTCGCGCCAGCCTAGAGCCAAGCGCTGAACCGGGTTGATACCCGCTTCGTCAGGCGCCAGCAGAGTGGGCAATCGCTCCGCCTCGCTCATGATCGACGCCATGTCGAGCCCGGCGCAAAAGCTTTCACCATCGCCGCTTAAGACCACGGCACGCACTCCGCTGAGCTGGGTCAAACACTGCTGGGCGGCCAGCAAGCCGTCGATCATGGCCCAATCCAAACCATTGTGATGGTCAGGTCGCGACAACATGACCTCGGCCACCTGGTCGGTGAAGGTCAGCGTTACACGTTCATTGAAGATTTGATGCATTCGAGCTCCCAGAAGATTCCTTTGGCTCGCCACCGATTGGCGATAACTGTGCTTGTGAAATGATGCGCTTATAAAGTGACAAACGCGCCTGTGAACTGAGTGTGGCGCGAAGACAAGACATTTTCAAACAAACGTTTCATTTCATTCCTATCATCAAAGGAACCACTTCTCTCTACAGGAAAAAAGCGGCCCGCAGGCCGCTTTTTCATGCGCATGGACAGGAATCAGCCCAGCCACACACGGGCGTTACGGAATAAGCGCAGCCAAGCACCATCCTCAGTCCATTCAGCTGGTCGCCAAGAGTTAGTAACCGCACGAGTCACCCGCTCAGGGTGAGGCATCATGATGGTCACGCGGCCGTCCGAGGTGGTAAGGCCGGTGATTCCTGACGGTGAGCCGTTGGGGTTGGCGGGATAGCGGGTCGTTACCTGGCCGTAGTTGTCAATATAACGCAGCGCCACTTGGCTGCTGGACTGCATACTGCGCAAGTGCGCGGTATCGCGGAATTCAGCGCGCCCTTCGCCGTGGGCTACGGCAATCGGCAGCTTAGAGCCTTCCATGCCTGCCAGCAGAATCGACGGGCTTTTCTCTACCCGTACCATCGCCACGCGTGCTTCGAACTGCTCAGATTCGTTACGCTCAAACGCCGGCCAGCTTTCAGCGCCCGGAATCAATGATTTCAGTTGCGAAAGCATCTGACAGCCGTTGCACACACCCAGCGAGAAGCTGTCATCACGGGTGAAGAAACTCGCAAACTGCTCACGGGCGCGCTCATTGAAAAGCACCGATTTCGCCCAACCGCCGCCTGCGCCCAGTACATCGCCATACGAGAAGCCCCCGCAGGCGACTAGTCCTTTGAACTCATCGAGGGAAACACGCCCTTCCAGGATGTCGCTCATATGCACATCCACTGCATCGAAGCCCGCTTTGTGGAACGCCCAGGCCATCTCGACCTGACCATTGACGCCTTGCTCGCGCAGTACGGCAACAGCGGGCTTGGCGGTGTTGATAAACGGCGCGCTGATATCATCATTAATATCAAAGCTAGGCTCGGCACTTAGGCCAGGATCACGAACGTCCAGCAGGCTATCAAATTCGTTCTTGGCACACTCAGGGTTATCACGCAGCGCCTGCATGCGGTAGCTGGTCTCAGCCCAGGTGCGCTGAGTCAGTTGACGAGTGGTTTCCAGCAGCGGCTCTTCAAACAGCGTTACCCGTACTTGATCATCGTAACGAGGACGCGCAATAACACCGCATGTTTCGATACCTGCAACAGCAAACTGCGTGAGCACTTCTTCAGTGTGCTCTCGATTTACTTGAATGACGGCACCCAGCTCTTCGGAGAACAACGCATTGAACGCCTCCACCGGCTCATCAATCAGCCAGTCCAGCTTGATTTCCAGACCTGCATGGGCAGCAAAGGCCATTTCCAGCAGTGTCACTAACAGGCCGCCATCGCTACGGTCATGATAGGCCAGCAACTTGCCATCACGATTGAGCCCCTGAATCACCTCGAAAAACGCTTTCAGGTCTTCTGGGTCGTCGACGTCAGGACAGTCGTTACCGACTTGACCATAGACTTGCGCCAGCGCAGAACCACCTAAGCGGTTTTGTCCATTACCCAGGTCGATCAGAATCAGGTCTGATTCATCCTGATCCAGGTTGATTTGCGGGGTCAACGTCGCCATGGCATCGGTCACCGGTGCAAACCCCGTCACCACCAGTGAAAGCGGCGATGTGATGCTCTTTTCGTCAGCCTCGTCACCTTCCTGCCAAGCGGTGCGCATGGACATGGAGTCCTTACCCACTGGAATGGCAATACCTAGCGCCGGACATAGCTCCATACCTACCGCGTATACAGCATCATAGAGTGCCTGGTTTTCACCGGGGTGGTCAGCGGCGCTCATCCAGTTAGCAGACAGCTTAATATCCGACAGCTTGGCAATTGGCGCAGCGGCTAAGTTAGTAATCGCCTCGGCAACGGCTAGGCGGGCGCTGGCAGCAGGGTTAATCAGTGCTACCGGCGGACGTTCGCCCATTGCCATGGCTTCACCGGCGTGGGTATCGAAGCTTGCGGTGGTCACAGCAACGTCGGCCACCGGTACTTGCCATGGACCCACCATCTGGTCTCGGGCGACTTGACCGGTAATTGAGCGGTCGCCAATGGTAATCAAAAAGCTCTTCGATGCGACGGCTGGCAGGCGCAGCACCCGATCCATCGCTTCGCGTAGATCCAGATTGTCGAGCATGACGCCAGACAACTCAGGGGTTTGACGCTCAAATGAACGCGTCATCTTCGGCGGCTTACCAAACAACACACTCATCGGAAGGTCGACCGGCTTGGTATCAAAATGGCCGTCGCGAACTTCCAGGTGATGATGCTCCATGGCCTCGCCGACCACCGCATAGGGACAGCGTTCGCGCTTGCACAGTGCATCGAAGGTATCCAGGTCATCGGGGGCAACAGCCAGCACATAACGCTCTTGGGCTTCGTTGCACCAAATTTCCAGCGGGCTCATGCCCGGCTCGGCGTTGGGCACTGCACGCAGGTTGAATAGACCACCGCGATTACCGTCTTTAACCAACTCCGGCAGTGCATTGGAAAGCCCGCCTGCGCCAACGTCGTGAATAAAGCGAATCGGGTTTTTATCGCCCAGCGCCCAGCAGCGGTCGATGACTTCTTGGGCGCGACGTTCAATTTCCGGATTTTCCCGCTGTACCGAGGCAAAATCCAAGTCCGCACTAGACTCGCCTGACGCCATGCTAGATGCAGCACCACCGCCCAAACCGATCAGCATGGCTGGGCCACCCATCACGATTAGCTTGCCACCAACGGGAATTTCACCTTTTTGCACATGGTGAGCACGAATATTGCCATAACCACCGGCCAGCATAATTGGCTTGTGGAAGCCGCGACGCTCGATGCCATCGTCGCTCAGCGTATCCTGCTCGTAGGTGCGGAAGTAGCCCGTCAGATTCGGCCGGCCAAATTCATTATTAAACGCCGCACCACCGATGGGGCCATCCAGCATAATTTGCAGCGCTGACTGCATACGCTCGGGCTTGCCATAGTCAAACGCTTCCCAGGGCTGCACAAACTCGGGGATACGTAGGTTAGAGACGGTAAAGCCTGACAGACCCGCCTTCGGCTTACCGCCGATACCGGTCGCCCCCTCATCACGTATTTCACCGCCAGAGCCGGTCGCCGCGCCTGGGAATGGTGCAATCGCTGTAGGGTGGTTGTGGGTTTCCACCTTCATCAGAATGTGAATGGGCTCTTGGTGGGCGTCGTAGCTAGCCCGCTCACCCTTAGCGCCAGTCAGCGGCGTGGGGAAGAAGCGCCCCCCCTGGCTGCCCTTGATCACCGCCGCGTTGTCGCTATAGGCCGAGAGCACGTTATCCGGTGAGGTCGCAAAGGTGTTCTTAATCATCTTAAACAGCGAATGACTCTGGGCTTCACCGTCGATAACCCAGTCCGCATTAAAGATTTTGTGGCGGCAGTGCTCTGAGTTCGCCTGAGCGAACATCATCAGCTCGACATCACTAGGGTTACGGCCAAGCTCAATAAACGCCGCGACCAGATAATCGATTTCATCATCGGCAAGCGCTAGCCCTAACTCTCGGTTGGCCGTCGCCAACGCTTCGCGGCCGCCTTCCAAAATATCAACACTTCCCAGTGGCGCAGGTGCCTGATGAGCGAACAACTTGACCGCGTCAGCAACATCAGCCAACACATTTTCCGTCATACGATCGTGCAGTAACGCGCTGATCACACCTAATTGTTCAGTGCTAGGCTCACTGCGCAGCGCTACCCGATAATCGACACCACGTTCGATGCGATCAATCTGGTGCAGCCCACAGTTATGAGCAATATCAGTTGCTTTAGAAGACCATGGCGACTGGGTGCCTAAACGGGGCACAACCAGGAAGCGCTGGGCGTTTTCAGGGGTGTCTTGGCTTGCGTGGCTACCATAATCAAGTAGCTTGGCCAAACACTCCTGGGCGGCATCATCCAGCTTCTCGTGGTGATCAATGAAGTGGACGTAATGGGCGCACAGCGCCTCCACCTCCGGAACACGTTCACGCAACACCGTTAGCAGCCGTTCATGGCGGAAGGCAGAAAGGGCGGGTGCGCCTCGCAGTTCGAGCATATCTGGGAGCCTCTAAAGCAGGAAGAGTTCAAGCAAGAAACCAATGGACCGCAGCGCGGCCTTCTTTTATGGCACTGATTGAGCCTATGATACTGGAAAGCGGCGGCCACACGAAATCAACAAGGTGACAGCACCGGCCAGGCTGGGTATCGTTACAGACTGCTTCACACTAGAAAGACACCATGCTGACGTTGATTTGCCGACATTTTATGGCGTGTGCCAACGCCTATTTTTCCGTGATCGCCACGATTATTCTCGTCATGGTGCCGCATACGTCATGGGTACCTCCAAGTGAACACTTAGCCCAGATCACCGCAAAAGACTTTATTACCGTCCATACCCGCAACACCCCCATCACCTATTACGAAGGCCGCCAAGGCCCAACCGGCTTCGAATATGAGTTGATGCAACGTTTTGCTGACTATTTAGATATCAGCTTAAACCTGAATGCCAGCCACTCCCCCGAGAGCGTAGTCCCAGCAGTGCGTGAACAAGGCGACCTAGGTGCGGCGGCACTACCACTAATCACTGGCACGCCGGGTATTCACTACACGCGACCAATTATCCAAATGCAGCCGTTGGTGGTGTACCGCCGCGGGCTCAATAGCATCAATGAACCGAGCGATTTAGTCGGCTTGCAGCTGGCCACGCTCAGCGGCACAGGCACTGAACAAGCACTCATCACGCTACAGAAAGATTATCCAAACTTGAGCTGGAAAGAGATCCGCGAGATTGAGGTGGCCGACCTATTAGCCAGGGTAGAGGACGGCACACTGGATGCCGCGATTATTTTTGACCACCAGTTTCGCCTTAACCGGCTATTTTTTCCCAACGTAGAGCGCGGCTTCTATCTTGACGATGCACTCTCAATGGTTTGGGCGGTGCCGAGTGGTCGCGGCCTAGGCTTGCTAGAAGCAGCTAATACATTTCTACAATCACTACAAGAGAGCGGCACTCTCGACCAGCTGATGAGTCGCTACTTCGGCCATGATGACTACTTAGAGTACGTAGGAACGCGAACTTTCCTGGCCCACCTTGATGAGCGCTTGCCAGCCTATACCGAGCTCTTCAAAGAAGCCGCTCGAAGCACAGGGTTTGACTGGAAACTACTGGCTGCCGTGGGGTATCAAGAGTCTCACTGGGATCCCAACGCCGTGTCTCCTACTGGGGTTCGAGGCCTAATGATGCTGACCAACCCAACCGCCAGCGAGATGGGTGTCGCTGACCGCACTAACCCAGCCCAGAGCATTGATGGCGGTGCTCGTTACCTGCGCAGCATCAAAGATCGCCTGCCAGAAAGCATTACCGGTGATGACCGCCTTTATATGGCGATGGCAGCCTACAATGTCGGCCTAGGACACCTTTACGATGCCCGCAAGATTACGGAAGGACGCGGCGGAGACCCCAATGACTGGCAGGACGTGCGCGCCGCCCTCCCTCTGCTTCAGCAACGGGAGTGGTATAGCCAAACCCGCCACGGCTACGCACGAGGTGGCGAACCCGTCATCTATGTGCGCAACATCCGCCGTTATTACGAAATGATTGAATATGTTGAGCGCAGTCGACAGCAGTTCTTTCAGTTAGAGCAAACGCTCGCCAGCGATGAATCACTGTTTCTGTTCGATATCGTTCCGCCAATTGAGTAACTGACAGTAGCCAACACCGAGGCATTTGTTAGCTAGGGGACGGTGGTGGCGTGTTAACGCTTCACAGCAAAAAACTGTTTAAGCAGCTTTCTTGCCGGTGCCGCTAGAACACCGCCGGTGACTGACACTTGATGATTAAACCAGGGCTGAGCGAGCACATTGGCTTTCGACTCCACCATGCCGGTACGTGGCTCTGGCGCTCCATACACCAAACGACTCAGCCGCGCGTGAATCATGGCACCCGCACACATCATGCAGGGCTCAAGCGTGACAAACAGCGTACAACCCTCTAGGCGATAATTACCCAACTGCTGTCCCGCCTCGCGTAGGGCGCGAATTTCAGCGTGGCCACTTGGGTCACAGCTGGCTATCGGCGAATTTCGCCCTACCCCTATGATACTTCCCTGGGCATCTACCACCACGGCACCCACCGGCACTTCACCCGCCTCGAAAGCAAGATGCGCTTGGTCAAGCGCTCGGTGCATGTAAAATTCATCGCTGCGTATCAAGGAAAACTCCGCTAAGGTAACAAAACGATCGTTTTAATAGCACGATAGTCGCACAGGGTACGCTTGCACTCATCGGCGATAAAACAGACAGCACCAAGGATACCGATAATGAACGATGCGCTGAATACGCTAGTTAGTTTACTAGAGCTAGAAACCCTCGAAGAGACTCTATTTCGCGGTCAAAGCCAAGACCTGGGTTTTCCTCAGCTTTACGGCGGCCAAGTATTAGGCCAAGCGCTAGCAGCAGCGGCTCGCACCGTTACCGATGAACGTCGGCCGCACTCACAGCATGGCTATTTTTTACGTCCTGGCGACCCTCACCGTCCAGTGGTCTATCAGGTAGACACCATTCGCGACGGTGGCAGCTTTACGACACGGCGCGTCACCGCGATTCAAAAAGGCCGCCCTATTTTCTTCTGCAGCGCGTCTTTTCAAAATACAGAAGAGAGCATCAGTCACCAACGTGCCATGCCCCACGTGCCTACACCGGAAGCACTAATCGACAGTGGCGATGTTAAGCACTCGCGGTTCCCTGGCCACCCCGTTGAGTTTTTGCACTTAAAGGGTAATCCTGACAACGCATCACCTGCAGGCCAGTGCCTATGGTTTCGCCTGGCAGGTGGCAAACTGCCTGACGATCCGGCACTGCATCGCCACTTGCTCTCCTACGCCTCTGATTTCAACCTGTTAACCACTGGTTTGGTTCCTCATGGCATTAAGTACACCGATCCCACATTGCGAATCGCAAGCTTAGATCACGCTTTGTGGCTTCACGCAGACACGCGCTTGGATGACTGGTTGCTCTATGTAGTCGACTCCCCCTGGGCAGGCGGTGCCCGTGGCTTAGCGCGAGGCCACATCTATCGTCGTGATGGCCTCTTAGTGGCCTCCTCCGCTCAAGAGGGACTGGTGCGTTACCCGCAACAGCACTAAAGCGCATCAATCAACCGATTCGCAAAAACACCGACGCCCGCTATCAGCGGGCGTCGGAGGATACATCAACGTGCGCTAAAAAGTTTACGCACCATAAACGTCATTAATAGTTTTGAGCGGATAGTGCGCGGGATAAGGCTTACGCGCCACACCTGAGTCTACGGCTGCCTGAGCCACCGCCGAAGAAACTCGGTCTAGCAGGCGAATATCGACCGGTGTCGGGATAATGTACTCACGCCCAAAGCTCATCTCAGTGCGCTCGTAGGCATCTAACACTTCTTGGGGCACCGGCTCTCGAGCTAGATCCTTCAGAGCGTGGACAGCAGCCAGCTTCATGGCTTCATTAATGCGTGTCGCCCGAACATCCAAAGCACCCCGGAAAATAAACGGGAAACCCAATACGTTATTTACCTGATTCGGGAAATCCGAACGGCCGGTGGCCATGATCACATCAGGGCGTGCCTCGCGAGCCACAGCCGGGTGAATTTCCGGATCTGGGTTAGTACAGGCGAAAATAACCGGGTCTGCGGCCATTTTTTTCACTTGCTCGGCAGAAAGCAGCCCTGGGCCTGAAAGACCAATAAACACATCAGCACCGTCGATGGCATCGTCTAACGTGCGCATATTGGTATGGCGGGCGAATTCAGCTTTATACTCGTTAATGCCATCGCGATCAGCGTGAATAACACCGCGACGATCAAGCATCACCAAATTCTTTTTACTAGCGCCGCAGGACACGAGCAAACGCATGCAGGCAATCGCCGCTGCCCCCGCGCCCATGCAAACAATCTTCACATCTTCAATGCGCTTATTGGCAATATCCAGCGCATTAAGCATACCGGCAGCGGTCACAATGGCCGTACCATGCTGATCATCGTGAAATACTGGAATACTGCAGCGATCAATCAAGGCTTTTTCGATTTCAAAGCATTCGGGTGCTTTGATATCTTCCAGGTTAATACCACCCCAGGTATCCGCAATACGCGCCACCGTATCGATAAACGCCTGCGGGCTTTCAGCATCCACTTCAATATCGACTGAGTTAATACCAGCAAAGCACTTAAAGAGCACACCCTTGCCTTCCATGACCGGCTTACTGGCCAACGGGCCAAGGTTGCCCAGACCTAAAATGGCGGTTCCATCGGAAATAACAGCGACCAGATTCCCTTTCCCCGTATAGCGATACGCATTTTCCGCCTCACGAGCGATTTCGCGAACCGGCTCAGCAACGCCAGGGCTATACGCCAGCGCCAGATCACGCGCGGTAGCCGTGGGTTTTGTTAACTCCACAGATAGCTTACCGGGAATCGGTTTAGCGTGATAATCCAAAGCCGCTTGCTTATTTGCATCCGTCATGGTCAAGGTCCAATCAGCCTAAAGTAGAAAAGTCGCATCAGAATATAGAAAAAACCTAGGCGCCTCAAGCACGTAGTAAACTTAACTGGAAAACGATCGTTTTAACTCTATTCCCTTCATGTTCGTCACTTTTCAGCGTTATTTGCTGAAACTTATGCATAAACACGCCAACCATAAAGCTTTGCTTATTGATGCACCGCACTATTTTATGAAAATTAATTCCACAGAAACACACACATAACCGCCCCCCCACATGCCAATCGCAATAAAAGCACCTGCGGAGACGTCCGCCTCAAAAAAAACCCAATAGGCAAGCCATGGATAAAAACGTCCTTCAGAACACAAAAAAACCCACGCCGAAGCGTGGGTTTTTATGCAAGCACAGAGCATGTGCCTGCGATTGAGCAAATCCGTTAGGATTAGCCGCGCTTTACTGCAGCGCCGAAGCGCTTGTTGAAGCGCTCTACGCGGCCACCAGTGGTCGCTTGCTTCTGCTTGCCAGTGTAGAACGGGTGGCAATTGGAGCACACGTCCAGAGAGAAGTCCTGACCAGAGGTAGAACCTACCTGGAAGCTTGCGCCGCAAGAGCAGCTGGCGGTGACCGTGTTGTAATTCGGGTGAATACCTTGTTTCATCTTGGGCCTCATGAGCTATATGCCGCCACCTGATCCGTTGCCAGGCACCGCATACGGGTTTGGAAAAAACTGCTAACCGGTTAGCCGCTCTATCCTATAGATTCATAGCGGCCGCGCATTCTAGCAAACTAAACGCCGGAGGCCAATTGTCGGATTCTGTTTCTACCCAGGCACCACCTAAAGAAGCGGCTTCACCACCCTTTAAGGTGCTGAAAGTCGCCCTGCCATCGCCGCTGCGGCGCCTGTTTGACTATTTGCCAGCACGCGAAGCGCCAACGTGCGGCTGGCAGACAGGGCTGAGAGTGCGCGTTCCCTTCGGCCGTCGGGAAGTCGTCGGCGTTGTCGTAGCGCTTACCAATGACAGCGAGCTGCCCCACTCCAAGCTGCGTGCCATTAGCGAGGTACTAGACGATGCCCCGCTACCCAACGACTGGCAGTGGCTGTGCCAGTTCACCGCCCGCTACTACCAGCATAGCCTGGGCGACACCATGCAAATGGCCATGCCTGCCCGGCTACGCCAGGGTCACCCAATGGCGGGGCGCACGCACACCCTGTGGCTGCCAATCGACACCGATAATCACATGCCGCTGCAGCGTGCCCCCAAACAAGCTGAACTTTATGCACTGCTACGCCAGCACCCACATGGCCTAGCGGGTCGCGCAATTAGCGCTCATGGCTATACCCGCGACCAACTTTTAGCCCTGCAACACAAAGGCTTCGCCCGTGCCCAGGAAATATCTCTAACCGCGGCACAGCCAACGAGTGGCAGCCTGTTGGCTGAGCCATCACTGCCGCTCAATCGAGAGCAAGCTACTGCGCTTGCCGCGCTGCATGAAAAGCTCGACAGCTACCACCCCTGTTTACTGGAAGGCGTTACCGGCAGTGGTAAAACCGAAATATATCTTCAGCTAATAGAAGCTCTCGCAGCCAAGGGCAAGCAGTCCCTAGTCTTGGTACCTGAAATCGGCCTCACCCCCCAAACCCTGGCACGCTTTAAAAGTCGCTTCAAGGTGCCGGTGGTAGCGCTGCACTCTGGGCTTACCGACCCAGAGCGCCTAGATGTGTGGGAAGCCGCCGCCAATGGTCGCGCATTGGTGATTATTGGCACACGTTCGGCAATTTTTACCCCACTGGCTAACCCTGGGGCCATTATTGTGGACGAGGAGCATGATGGCTCTTACAAGCAGCACGATGGGCTACGCTATCATGCTCGTGATTTAGCCGTGGCCAGGGCGCATTACCACAGTATTCCGCTGCTACTGGGCAGTGCTACACCTTCCTTCGAAAGCCTGCAGCAGGCGCTTTCCGGCACTTATCGCCACCTTCGGCTCACCCAGCGCCCTAGCCGTCACCCGCCCGCCAAACTCGAATTGATTGATCTACGCCACCAGCGACGCCAAGGCGGGCTTCTCCCCGGCGCTATCGCCGCCATCAAAAACACCTTAAAGGCAGGCAAACAGGCGCTCGTATTTATCAATCGTCGAGGCTTTGCTCCCACACTTGCCTGCCACAGTTGCGGATGGATAGCCGAATGCGGACAGTGCGACTCACGTATGACCCTTCACCGCCAGCCCCCGCTACTCGCTTGCCACCACTGCGATAGCCGCCGCGCCCTGCCAGACGCCTGCCCTGAGTGCGGCAGCGGTGACCTGCGCGCCCTAGGCAGCGGCACCGAAAGAACTGAAGAAACGCTACAAGGCTTGTTCCCTAACGTTACCGTGCACCGTATTGACCGCGACAGTACGCGTAAAAAAGAGAGTTTTGAGAAAATCCTCAAGGAGATTCAGCGAGGTGAGCCCTGCCTGCTAGTCGGCACCCAAATGCTTGCCAAAGGTCATCACCTGCCCCATGTAACGCTGGTGGTGGTGGTCAATGCTGACGGCGGGCTCTACGCTGCCGACTTTCGTGCTCTTGAACACAGTGCGCAACTGCTAGAGCAGGTGGCTGGGCGTGCTGGGCGCGCCGCTCACCCTGGGCGCGTATTGGTTCAAACCCTGCACCCTGATGACCCTCACCTGGGCCAACTTGCTGAAAACGGCTACGGCGCCTTGGCACGAAACCTTTTGGAAGAGCGCCGCATCGCAAAACTGCCACCTTTTTGCTTTATGGCACTGCTACGATTCGAAAGTCCCAAAGAAGAAACGGCTCTGTCTTTGGCTCAGCAAGCTGCCCAGGCATTGCGCGAATGGTTAACAATGGTAAATCTACCGGTCCGCTGCCTAGGCCCAGTTCCAGCCCCCATGGAGCGTCGTCAAAACCGTTATCATGTACACATCATGCTGGCGGCCGATAAACGCAGCCAGCGCCACGCCGCTGCCAACTGGCTGGTACAGTGGCTAGAGGCCAATCGAGAAGCGCGCAAAGTACGCTGGTCTATCGACATTGACCCGCAAACCCTCGCCTAACGGCGGACATTCAGCGCTTGCTTCGCTGACCTTCTAACGGAATACGGCTTTGAAAGTGCGCGCCAATTGCCGATAATGGCCGCTTTGCGACTGCATTTACATTTATATGAATAACTGCATTACCATTTACATGTATATGCACATGCACACGCCGCCATCGACGACATCCGGATATTTAAATGAAAGACACCATTGTTACTTTGCTAGAAGGCGCGATTGCCGCGCTTAAGCACCAAGGCGTGCTGCCCGATGATTTAAAGCCATTGATCAAGGTTGACCCCACCAAAGATAAAGCGCATGGCGACTATGCGACCAACTTGGCGCTAATGCTTGCTAAGCCTGCGGGCATGCCCCCCCGCAAGCTCGCCGACACCCTGGTAGCGGCCCTCCCCCCAAGCGAGGCGATTCAAAAAACCGAGATTGCGGGGCCTGGGTTTATCAATTTTTTTGCCGCTGCTGATGCTGCCGCACAAATTGTTGCGCAAGTGCTAGACAGCGGTGATGCGTTTGGACGTAGCTTGATTGGCAAAGGTGGCAAGGTCCAAGTAGAGTTTGTTTCAGCTAACCCCACAGGGCCACTCCACGTTGGCCATGGCCGAGGCGCTGCGATTGGCGACTGTCTGTGCCGTTTATTGGAAGCCACCGGCTATGATGTAACCCGCGAGTTTTACTACAACGACGCCGGCGCTCAGATCAAGAATCTGGCACTTTCTGTCCAGGCTCGCGCCAAGGGCCTTGGCCCTGAGGATCCCAGCTGGCCGGAAGACGGCTACCGCGGCGAGTACATCAGCGACGTCGCTAACGACTATATGGCCAAAAAGACCGTCACGGCTGATGACCGCGAAGTGACTGCTAAAGGCGATGTTCACGATCTCGACGCCATTCAAGCGTTCGCCGTTGCTTGGCTTCGTCGCGAGCAGGATTTAGACCTAAAGGCGTTTGGCGTTGAGTTTGATGTCTACTTCCTGGAGTCGTCGCTTTATCAAGACGGCAAAGTAGACGCGACCGTTGAAAAACTGGTCGCCAACGGCCACACCTATGAAGAAGATGGCGCAATGTGGCTGCGAACCACCGACTTCGGCGACGATAAAGACCGGGTGATGCGCAAACGTGAAGGCGGTTACACCTACTTCCTACCGGACGTGGCCTACCATCTCAACAAGTGGCAGCGCGGCTTTAAAACGGTGATTAATGAGCAAGGCGCTGATCACCACTCTACGGTTACCCGTGTTCGCGCAGGTCTACAGGCACTGGAGGTCGGCATTCCCAAAGGCTGGCCCGACTATGTGTTGCACCAGATGGTGATGGTCACCCGCTCTGGCGTTGAGGTAAAGCTCTCCAAACGTGCCGGCAGCTATGTCACCCTGCGCGACCTGATTGATGAAGTCGGCCGCGATGCTACCCGCTTCTTCCTGGCTGCACGCCGGGCGGATTCACAGCTGACCTTCGACATCGACCTAGCGCGCTCACAGTCGAACGACAACCCTGTTTATTACATACAGTATGCTCACGCGCGGGTATCCAGCATGCTGCGCAAAGCCGAGGATGCAAACCAGCCCTTCGACCATAGCATCGCCCTGGCCAACCTAGCGTTGCTCGATAGCGATCAGGAAAAAGCCGTGCTTAATCGTTTAGCACGCTATCCCGAAGCGGTCGAAAATGCCGCTAAAAACCGCGAGCCACAGCAAATTGCCCAATATTTGTTAGATCTCGCGGGAGATTTTCACACCTGTTACAACGCCGTTAAGGTAATGGTTGATGATGACACGCTGCGCAACACGCGCTTAGCCCTGGGCTTAGCGACACGACAAGTGTTGCGTAATGGTCTCAATCTCATGGGGGTCAGCGCCCCAGAGGAGATGTAAGTTATGGCCAGTCCGAAAGACAAGCCCGCCCGCCGCGGAGCCACCACCCAACGCAAACCCAAAAAGAGCTCAGGCGGCGGATTCAAACTTCCCGGCTGGCTGTGGGGGGTGGCAGGGTTAGCGGCAGGCTTTTTCCTGGCGCAACACCAACACGGTACAGCGCCCTGGCAAGAACCCGATGACACGCCACAAGCTACCGTGCTGTCCAAACCTTCTGGCGGAGAGGAACGCAGCGCTGCGCGCCAAACCGAAAGTGCGCCCGAGCAACCTTCCATGCCAACGTTCGAGTTTTACACGCTGTTGCCTGACACCGAAGTCATCGCGCCTGGAGTATCATTACCTTCAACAGTAAACCGCCCAGAAGCAGCGGCTCAGGAGGCTCAAAGCACGGCCAGCAGTGAAACGCCAAGCGACGAATCCGTAGCGAGCACGGACGAGAGCGATGACCCAATTGCCCAAGTCATTGCAGCGAATATGCGCCCAGAAGAGCAGGTATCAACCGCTCAGCAAGCCCCTGCTAGCAGCACGCCTAACCGCTACATGCTACAGGCCGCATCGTTTCGCGAGCTAAGCGATGCCGAGCAACTGCGTGGCCGTCTGCGCAACTTAAGCCTGCTTGCCCAAGTTAGCGAAGTAAAGGCGAATGGCGATACGTGGCACCGTGTTCAAGTAGGCCCTTATGAAGATACCCGTGAGCTTAACCGCGCCCAGGATTTAATGGCCACACAAGGCATTGAGCCACTGCTGATCCAACTGCAGAACTAGCCTCATCACAGGCCACTCTCACCAAAGAGCTAGGTGGGCTTTCGTGTTCATAAGCCCCGTTTAAAAAACACGTTATCTAACGGCTTTATTTAGCGGGCGGTTGATTTTTTATCAGCCGCCCGCATTTTGTTGTGAATCGCTTTTTTTACGGCCTTTTAAAATGGCCGACCAGTCATCGGGAGCGTGTGTCTCCCCCAAGGAGTTATCTCCATGACCACTATTGTATCCGTACGTCGCGGTGATCAGGTTGCCCTTGCAGGCGACGGCCAAGTATCACTGGGCAATACCGTAATGAAAGGCAATGCGAGTAAAGTACGCCGCCTTTATCGTGGCAAAGTGCTGGCTGGCTTTGCTGGCGGCACCGCTGATGCCTTCACGCTGTTTGAGCGTTTTGAAGCGCAGTTAGAAAAATACCAGGGTCACCTTACCAAAGCAGCCGTCGAGCTGGCCAAAGACTGGCGTACCGACCGAGCGCTCCGCCGCCTGGAAGCGCTATTGGCCGTGGCGGACCACAGTGCCTCGCTGATTATTACCGGTAACGGTGATGTGGTTGAGCCTGAGCGCGGCATTATTGCTATTGGGTCTGGCGGCAACTTTGCCCAGGCGAGTGCCCGTGCACTGCTAGAAAACACCGAGCTTTCCGCTCGGGAAATCACTGAAAAGTCTCTCAAGATCGCCGGCGACATCTGCGTATTTACCAATCACCACGTGACGCTCGAAGAGCTGAACATCAACGACCGTTGAGGCCCCTTTTATGACTCAGATGACACCCCGCGAAATCGTCCACGCCCTGGATCAGTATATTATTGGCCAGCAAGATGCTAAACGGGCCGTCGCCATTGCTTTGCGCAACCGCTGGCGTCGCATGCAGCTAGACGATGAGCTGCGCCCGGAAGTGACACCAAAGAATATTCTGATGATTGGCCCTACCGGCGTAGGTAAAACTGAAATTGCCCGCCGCCTCGCCAAGCTAGCCAGAGCCCCCTTTATCAAGGTCGAAGCCACCAAGTTTACCGAAGTTGGTTATGTAGGCCGTGACGTCGAGTCGATTATTCGCGACTTGATGGAAGCCTCAATCAAAATGGTTCGTGAGCACGCGAAGGAAGAAGTCGGTCATCGCGCTGAAGATGCCGCTGAAGACCGCGTTCTGGATGCACTGCTACCGCCGCCCCGCGGCCAGGAAGACCAGCCCAGGGAAGACAGCGGTACGCGTCAAACCTTCCGCAAAAAACTTCGCGAAGGTCAGCTTGACGATAAAGAAATTGATATCGAAACTTCTTCCCATGGCCAAGGCATCGACATCATGACACCGCCTGGCATGGAAGAGATGACCAATCAGTTACAGAGCCTGTTCTCCAACATGGGCCAACAAAAGCGTGAGCAGCGCCGTGTGACCGTAAAAGAAGCACTGGTACTGCTACGCGATGAGGAAGCCAGCAAGCTGGTCAATGAAGAAGAGATTAAAGCTCGCGCCGTTGAAGCGGTTGAACAGCACGGGATCGTGTTCTTGGATGAGATCGACAAGGTCGCCAAGGGCAGCGGCCAATCCAGCGGTGGCGAGGTCTCTCGTGAAGGCGTTCAGCGTGACCTGTTACCGTTGATCGAAGGCTCTACCGTTTCGACTAAATACGGCATGGTCAAAACCGATCACATTCTATTTATCGCCTCTGGCGCCTTCCATCTGTCGCGCCCATCGGATCTTATCCCTGAACTACAAGGGCGTTTGCCGATCCGCGTCGAGCTGGATGCGCTAACACCGGGCGACTTCAAGCGTATTCTCACCGAGCCGTCGGCCTCGCTCACCAAACAGTATCAAGCACTGCTGGCTACCGAAGGGCTGGATATCGAGTTCACTCCAGACGGTATCGAACGCATTGCCGAAATTTCCTGGCAGGTAAACGAAGGCACGGAGAATATTGGTGCTCGCCGCCTACACACAGTCTTGGAACGGCTGCTCGAAGAAGCATCGTTTAAAGGCGGCGATATGGATAGCCCCTTGGTGATTGACTCCGATTACGTCAATGCCCAACTGGGTGAGCTAGCAGTAGACGAAGACCTATCACGCTATATTTTGTAAACGCGCTTATATCGGTATAGCCCGCAGCAGCTTGCCCGCTTTTTACGCATGCAAATGCTGCTGTTTAGGCTGCGCTGCGTCTAACATTACGCACGAGAACAACATCCCTGTTGCTCGTGTTTGATCGACGTCCTATCGATCAAACGTTAGCCGTGGCGCTGGCCTTCACGCATTTGCTAAAGCGCAAATAGTCGGTCAATCCGCTTTAGCTCAATATCGTAAAAGGTGACGTCATCCATGAATGCCTCTATTTCTACGAATGCCCCCACCCCAACAAGGGTTCACTACCATAAGCAGGCTCGCGAGCTAGAGCTTGGCTACGCCAGCGGCGAAAACTACCGGCTGTCTGTCGAGCTATTGCGGGTTTACTCACCCTCAGCCGAAGTACGCGGCCATGGCGGCGACACGGCGGTGCTCCAGGTGGGTAAAAAAGACGTCGGCCTGCAAAACATAACCCAAGCCGGTAACTACGCTCTAAAACTGCACTTTGATGATGGCCACGATAGCGGTCTTTATAGCTGGAACTACCTGTACGACCTAGCTCAGCATCAAGCAGATTATTGGCAAAACTACCTGCAACGCATGGAAGAGGCAGGTGCCTCTCGTGAACCCGCTAGCATTCAATTCAAACAACTGTGACGCTGCGCCCCAGGTGAAGCGCAGACAAATCAGGGGTGAGAAGGCTACAATGTCGCTAACCATTTATTGCGACGACCTTTTGGTCGACCATACCGCCTCGAACTCGGGAGCTAACGCCTCATGAGCCCCACAGAAAAGCGCACGACCCACTTTGGCTATCAGGAAGTCCCGGTTGACGAGAAAGCGTCTCGCGTCGCCGATGTCTTTCACTCAGTGGCTGCACGCTATGACATTATGAATGACCTGATGTCCATGGGTATTCACCGTGTCTGGAAACGCCTCACCATCGAGCGCGCGGGGGTTCGCCCTGGGCATCATGTGCTCGATATTGCCGGTGGTACCGGTGATTTAACCCTTAAGTTCTCTCGCCTGGTGGGTCCGCGCGGCAAAGTGGTGCTGGCCGATATCAACGCCTCCATGCTGAAAGTAGGCCGCGATAAGCTGATGGATAACGGCGTTGGCGGCAACGTTGAATATGTACAGGCGAATGCTGAGTGCCTACCGTTTCCTGACAACAGCTTCGACTGCATTACCATTGCCTTCGGGTTGCGTAACGTCACCGACAAAGACGCGGCTCTGCGCTCTATGACACGGGTACTAAAACCGGGCGGCCGATTGCTGGTGCTTGAGTTTTCGAAACCTAACAATGCACTGCTGTCAAAAGCCTACGACGAGTATTCCTTCCGTCTGTTACCCAAAATAGGTGAGCTGGTCGCTGGTGATGGTGATAGCTACCGCTACCTCGCCGAGTCGATTCGCGTGCATCCGGATCAGGAAACCTTGAAAAGCATGATGGAAACCGCTGGCCTTGAGCGGGTTGAATATACCAACCTGACCGGCGGTATTGTTGCCCTTCACCGTGGCATTAAATTATGAAGTCACAGACGAAGAGGTCAGCATGCTAGTCACCCCGACCCTGTTACTGGCCGGATGTGAACGCACGTTGAATGCCCTGCTTGCCCGCGACCCAGCTGCGCCTTCGCGGCTGGCTGCGTTAGCGGGTAGTCGACTGCTGGTGAGGCTAGAAAAGCCTCATCTACAGCTGGCGCTGCACTATCATCATGCTGGTATTGATCTACTGCGTGGAGATGATCTAGACGAAACTGACGTCGATGCCGTCGTTGAGCTCACCCCGGAAACACTCTCTGAGTGGCTAAGTGGCGCCTCTATTGAGAGGCTGATGTTTGACGGCAAGCTTTCCATGCGTGGCCGCATCCACTTATTGGAAGCCACTCGCGATCTGCTGCTCGATCTGGATATCGACTGGGAAGGCGAGCTGGCTCGCTGGCTGGGCGACATGCCCGCCCATTCACTTGCCGAAGGAATCCGCCGCGCTGCCCGCTGGGGCTTAAGGGCCAAAGATGAGCTACTGCAAGACGTCTCTGAGTATGTATTTGAAGAGGCCCGCTTACTGCCAGGCCCCCAACAACGCAATGTGCTTCGCGACCACTTAACCGAGCTTGAAATAGCCACCGACCGCCTGGAAGCGAGGTTCAACCGTCTGCATAAACGCCTGACTCAGTTGACGGCCAGTCAGCCGACGAACACGCAGTTACAGCCTGAGGAGCCGCACTAATGAGTCTGCGGTTGCTGAAAATTACTTGGGTCGTAGCTCGCCATCGTTTGGATACGCTTATTCCCGTCGAGCGGCTGCCGTTCTGGCTGCGTATCCTTATGAGCCTTTCGCCCCTTAAGCTTTTCCCCGTGGGACAACGAAGCCGCGGCGAGCGACTTCGTCTGGCTTTAGAAGCACTCGGGCCCATTTTTATTAAGTTTGGCCAAATGCTCTCAACCCGGCGAGACCTACTGCCCGAAGATATCGCCGATGAATTAAAACGTCTGCAAGATCAAGTGCCTCCGTTCCCTGGCGAATTAGCCGCTGCACGGGTCGAAAAAGAGCTCGAAATGTCGCTCTCTGAGGCATTCGCTGCCTTTGACCGAACCCCTCTCGCCTCTGCATCAATTGCCCAGGTGCATGCAGCAACGCTGCACAGCGGTGAAGACGTTGTCGTCAAGATTATTCGCCCAGGCATCGACCGTATTATGCGCCAGGATATGGGACTGATGTATCAAGTCGCAAAGCTGCTCAGCAAGGTACCTGAAGCCAAGCGCCTGCGGCCGGTGGAAGTCATCCGCGATTACGAAGCCACACTGTTTGATGAGCTGGATCTTTACAAGGAAGCGGCCAACACATCACAGCTCAAGCGTAACTTCAAAGATTCACCGTTACTGTTTGTACCGACGATTTACTGGCCTTACACCCGTCGCCATGTCATGGTGCAAGAACGCATTCGCGGCGTACCTGTCGCCGATCTGGATACGCTCATTGCACGAGGCACCAACCTCAAGAAATTGGCCGAGCGTGGCGTTGAACTCTTCTTCACCCAGGTCTTCCGCGACAACTTTTTCCATGCCGACATGCACCCCGGCAATATCTTTGTTAACTGCGATGACCCTGAAGACCCGCAGTATATCGCCATCGATTGCGGCATCGTGGGCAGTCTTACCCGAGAAGATCAGGACTACCTTGCGCGCAACTTACTGGCGTTTTTCCACCAAGATTATTATGAAGTGGCCGCCTTACATATCGAGTCTGGTTGGGTAAGCGAAAACACCCGTGCCAACGAGTTCGCTGCTGCCATTCGTACTGTATGCGAACCCATTCTTGAAAAACCGCTCAAAGATATCTCGTTCGGACAGGTACTGTTAGGCCTGTTTCAAACCGCGCGACGTTTTAATATGGAAGTTCAGCCACAGCTGGTTTTGTTGCAAAAAACGCTACTCAATATCGAAGGGTTAGGACGTCAGCTTTATCCTGACTTAGATTTATGGAGCACTGCTAAGCCTTATCTTGAAAAGTGGATGAAGCAGCGTGCCGGCATCGGTGGTTTGTGGGAATCGCTCAAACGCCAAGCACCCGAGCTTTCCCACCAGCTGCCTGAGCTACCGGTGTTAGCTCACCAAGCGCTTAGTCGCATGGAGCACGAGCATCGTCAGCGCCATCAGCAAGTGACCTCTATTAGCGCGGTTCACCAGCAACTGACGCGCCAGCACAAACGCCATTATCGGCTGCGTATTGGCCTTGTCCTGATTGCCATTGCCCTGGCGTGGCAGCCGCTAAGCGGCTGGGCAGCGGCCCAAGAGTGGCCTGTTTTGGCAGCTGCGGGAGTAGGCTTGCTGTTGCTACTGTGGCAATGAAACAACCTGGCAGTACGATAAAGCGCCTCAATGTTGGCCTTTGACGAAAGCGCTAGTCTTTGACGAAAGCGCTAGTCTTTGGCGAAAGCGCTAGTCTTTTGCGAAAGCGCTGTGATGATTGATAAAAGGATGCCTATGACTGATTCTACCCAGACGACGCAAGTGCTAGATGCACTCGCCGAGGTCTTAAAGCAGCGCCGTCATGCTTGTGCAGAAGATTCTTATGTTGCCTCCTTGCATCATAAGGGTTTGAACAAGATACTCGAAAAAGTCGGCGAAGAGGCGACCGAAACAATTTTGGCTGCTAAGGATGCCGAGCACGGTGGCGAGCAGGCGCATCAAGCATTGATCGCTGAAACCGCCGACCTGTGGTTTCATAGTTTGGTGATGCTGTCGCACCTTGAACTGGATCATCAGCGCGTTTTAGATGAGCTAGCACGGCGGTTTGGTATTTCTGGTCATGACGAAAAAGCGTCCCGCACACAACGTTAACTTGCACCGATGAGGAAATGCATATGTTAGGTGGTATCAGTATTTGGCAGTTGCTGATTGTTCTGGGCATCATCATCCTGATTTTCGGCACTAAGAAACTGCGTAACGTGGGCACCGACCTAGGCGGTGCGGTTAAGGGCTTTAAAAAGGCCATGCACGAAGAAGAGAAAGAGGGCGATAAGGCGGATGCTGACCAGCCCCAGGCTAAAGTCAGCCACGAAGACGCTGGCAATACCTACGATGTGCAAGCCGAAGAGAAACGAGCGGCAGAAGAAAGCCATTCTGCAGAACGCAACGAAGAGCGCAAATAACCCATGCTGGATATCGGCTTTCTTGAACTGATGCTCATTGGTGTCGTCGGGCTTTTGGTGCTTGGCCCAGAACGCCTGCCTAAGGCTGCCCGCACAGCGGGCATGTGGATCGGTAAGATCAAACGCACGGTATCTGGCATGCAGCGTGAAATAAGTGCCCAGCTGGAGGCGGAGGAGCTGCGTCAGAAACTCACCGAGCAGCAGAAAAAGCTTGATGACAGCCTGAAGAAAGCCAAGCAGGATGTTGAGAGCATTGCCGATGCCCCCTCTTCCAGCGCCTCCACACCTGCCGCCAAGCACGATACCGACCAGCGGGTTGCCAGTGCCAGTGCGCGACTCGATGAGGCGCTACAAACGATACGCGATGAGACGCCTTCGTCATCAGCATCTCCTCAAGATGAGATGCGCGCCATCAAGACGGATAACGCCGAACTTAATAACGCGGACTTTAAAAAGGATAGCAATCACCAATGAGCATGTCTGGCGATTCGCAGGAACCGCAAAACGATCAAAGCCAAGCGCCCCTTATTGAACACCTGATCGAGCTGCGTACGCGCCTGATGAAGGCCGTTGTGCTCATTTTAGTGGTCTTTCTCGGTCTCTACGCGTTTGCTAATGATATCTACAGCTTTGTGGCGGAGCCCTTAATGGCACTGCTACCAGAAGGCTCGCAGATGATCGCCACCGAAGTGGCATCGCCTTTTTTAGCCCCCTTTAAGTTAACGTTGGTGGTAGCGGTATTTATCTCTATACCTTTTGTACTACACCAAGCCTGGGCGTTTGTGGCACCAGGCCTTTACGACAACGAAAAAGCACTCGCCATTCCTATTTTGGTTTCCAGCGTGGCGCTTTTTTATGCAGGTGCTGCTTTCGCCTATTACGTTGTCTTCCCGCTACTGTTTGCGTTTTTCACCCAAACGGGACCAGAAAACGTCGCGATAATGACAGATATTAACCAGTACCTGAACTTTGTACTGAAACTGTTTTTTGCGTTTGGTGTTGCTTTTGAAATACCCATCGCCACGTTTTTGCTAATCTTATCTGGCACAACCACGGTTGAGAGCCTTTCCAAAAAACGTCCCTACATTATCTTAGGCTGTTTTGTGGTGGGCATGCTGCTAACGCCGCCCGACATTATCTCCCAAAGCCTGCTAGCAGTGCCGATGTACCTGCTTTATGAGGTTGGGTTGCTGTTTGGCCGCTTAGTGCGCAAACGCAAAGCCGCGGCACAAGAAGCTGATGAGCAAGAATCGTAGGCATAGCGTCAACGATACGGTTTTCATAAACGTACTTTTCCTCATAAAAAAGCCTCTGTCATCACTTAATGACAGAGGCTTTTTGCTCTTCAAGGGGTCGTTTTCCTCGCAGAGGAAATTAGTCGATCATGTCATCAATACGGTCAACCAGCTTAAAGATTCCTGTAGCAGCTTCACTGATCCGCGTTGCCAGCATGTAGGCAGGCGTGGTGACCACACGATGCTCATGGTCAACCACGATGTCTTCCACGGCGCAGCTGCGGTGTAGGCCACCCATGGCACTAATTGCCCCTGAAACGCCTGGGTCATTACCAACGGTCACCGCAATGCCTTCACCTAATAGTCGTGGCACCATGACAGGGGAAATACACATCAAACCAATGGGCTTAGCTTCTTCTTTGAAGCCTGCCAACACCTCTTTCAGGCTGTCCAATACCTGCATGCTATCGCCTTGGATAGCAAAATCGGAAAGGTTCTTGGCAACACCAAATCCACCGGGCACGATCACCGCATCAAACTTGTCGGCCTCCAGCTCAGTGATCGGGCTGATGTCACCTCGGGCTAAACGTGCTGATTCTTGCAGCACATTACGCGACTCCCCTTCTGCAGGCGCTTGAGTAAGGTGATTTATCACGTGATGCTGCGCGATATCCGGCGCAAAGCAGCGATAACTGATCCCCAGTTGATCAAGGCGTAACATCGTTAACGTGGTTTCGTAAATTTCAGAACCATCGAAAACGCCGCAGCCTGCCAATACGATTGCTACCTGTTTGGTCATGCTTATCTCCTTATCGTAGCGCTTATTATCGCTATTAAATAACGCCACCTAGTGTCGCTAAGTGACCCACTGTAGTCAGTCTGCAAAGCCACCACAAGCCAGCTTTCGCCTAAGGGTATGACTGATATACTCACCATAAGCCCTGAGGGCACCACTAAGTGATTTTCTGGAGAGAACCATTGAACACACCAAGTTCACGCCATTTTCCTGCCACCCGAATGCGTCGTATGCGTCGGGACGACTTCTCACGACGTCTGATGCAGGAATCAACCCTAACACCCAGCGATTTAATTCTGCCCGTCTTTGTGCTGGAAGGCGAAAACCAGCGTGAAGCGGTTGCTTCTATGCCTGGCGTTGAACGCCTTTCTATTGACCTGTTAATTGAACAGGCGCGTGAGGCTTACTCCCTGGGCATCCCCGCGCTTGCGCTATTTCCAGTGGTCGGCGAAGAGCACAAGAGCGAACTGGCCGAAGAGGCGTATAACGCCAACGGCTTGGTACAACGCAGTGTGCGAGCATTAAAAGAAGCCCTCCCTGAGCTGGGCATTATTACCGACGTGGCACTTGACCCTTACACCAGCCATGGCCAGGACGGCATCCTCGATGAACACGGGTATGTGCAAAACGACCGAACAGTGGACACACTGCTTAAACAAGCACTTTCCCACGCGGAAGCTGGCGCCGATGTTGTGGCCCCCTCAGACATGATGGATGGCCGTATCGGCGCGATCCGCCAAGTGTTAGAGCAAGAGCACCTGCATAACGTGCGCATTATGGCGTATAGCGCCAAGTATGCCTCTAATTATTATGGCCCCTTCCGCGATGCAGTCGGCTCGGCAGCAAATCTAGGCAAAGCGGATAAACGCACTTATCAGATGGACCCCGCCAATAGCGATGAAGCGCTGCATGAAGTAGCGATGGATATCGCCGAAGGCGCCGATATGGTGATGGTCAAACCCGGCATGCCCTACCTAGATGTGGTACGTCGGGTGAAAAGCGAGCTTCAAGTACCCACGTTCGCTTATCAAGTCAGCGGAGAGTACGCCATGCACCGTGCTGCTTTCGACAACGGTTGGCTAGACGCTGACAGCGTTATTATTGAGTCACTAATGTGCTTTAAACGTGCGGGCGCCGACGGCATTTTAAGCTACTTTGCCCTGGAGGCTGCACGCTTGTTAAGGCGCTAAAAAACGCCCTACGCGTCCAAGATGACAAACCGGTGACACCTGTTTGTCATCTTTTCTCGGCATACTCCAATGAACAATAGTTATCACGCTATGATGAGTATGAACCGTCGACGGGGGCCAACTATGGACGATCACGCAACAGAAACCACGCCAGCATCTCCTAGCGAGCCAACGAACGTTGCACACGAGACAATAAGCGGCGAGGGAGAGGTTTTGCCATTGCGCATCAATCGCACACCTACCGGAGTTCACGCGCGGGAGTCTCAGCCAGAAGCTGACTTAGATGACCCACAGCTTTACTTCAACCGCGAGCTTTCTCACCTGCAATTCAATATCCGCGTACTTGAGCAGGCGCTTGATGATGCTCACCCACTACTCAACCGGCTGATGTTTCTGCTGATATTCTCATCCAACATGGATGAGTTTTTCGAGATTAGAGTTGCCGGACTGAAGCATCAACTGGCATTGGGCGACGACACCACCGCCGCCGATGGTCGCTTACCAAAAGCCGTGCTGGCAGAAATTTCTGATATCGCTCATCAGCAAATTGCACGTCAATACCAAATATTGAACGAAACGCTACTGCCCGCTTTGGAAGCTCAGGGGCTACGTTTTCGTCGTCGCGATCAGTGGACCGACGAGCAAAAAGCCTGGGTACACACGTTCTTCGATAATGAGATTATGCCGGTTATCAGCCCTATCGGCTTAGACCCTTCACACCCATTCCCCAGGCTGGTTAATAAAAGCCTGAATTTTATCGTCGAGCTGGAAGGAAAAGATGCCTTTGGCCGCGCAGGGGGCATGGCGATTCTACCCGCCCCACGCTCACTACCCCGCCTGATGGCGCTACCCAAAGAACTATGTGCTGAGGGCTTCTCCGAGTACATTTTCTTATCGTCGATGATTCACGCCCACGCAGAAGAGCTTTTCCCTGGCATGCGCGTGCGCGGCTGTTACCAGTTCCGGCTCACCCGCAATGCCGATATGACCGTTGACCCGGAAGAGGTTTCGGATCTCGCCTCAGCACTGCGTGGAGAGCTGCTAGCACGCCGCTACGGCAACGGCGTGCGCCTCGAAGTTGCCGACAACTGCCCAGATGACTTAATCAGCTTTTTGCTGCGCCAGTTTGATCTAGAAAGCAACGACTTATACCGCGTTCAAGGCCCGGTAAATTTAACCCGCATGATGGCCGTGTTAGGAGACGTAGATCGGCCGGAGCTACTTTACCGCCCTTACACGCCGAGTGTCCCCAAGGCACTCAAAGGCGGCAGCTTGTTCAGCGCCATTGCCAAAAGCGATCTTCTGCTCCACCACCCGTTTCAATCATTTTCGCCTATCGAAGACCTACTACGTGAAGCCGCTCGCGACCCAGACGTATTGGCGATTAAGCAAACGCTCTATCGCACCGGTGCAGAATCGCCGATAGTTAGTGCGCTGGTAGACGCTGCCAGCCAGGGCAAAGAAGTGACGGTGGTGATTGAGCTGCGGGCGCGTTTCGATGAAGCCGATAACCTGCAATTGGCATCGCGCCTGCAGGAAGCCGGTGCCATCGTCATTTACGGCATTATGGCCTATAAAACCCACGCCAAAATGCTGCATATCGTACGGCGTGAAAAAGGCGAATTGCGCCACTACGCGCACTTAGGCACCGGCAACTATCACTCTAAAACGGCAAAGCTGTATACCGACTACAGCCTACTGACCGCCAACAAAGCACTCTGTGCCGATGTTCATAAGGTATTCCAGCAGCTTTCTGGCATGGGCCGCGCACGCAAAATCGACACACTGCTGCATGCACCGTTTACGCTCCATGAGCGCCTAGTCGAGATGATTGAACGAGAAGCCCAGGTTGCGCGCAAGGGTAAGCGGGGGCATATCATTATTAAGTGCAACTCACTGACTGAGCCCAAGCTAATTAAGGCGCTCTATCGCGCCTCCCAAACTGGCGTAGAGTGCGACCTGATCATTCGTGGCATGTGCTGCTTAAAACCTGGCATTGAAGGCGTCTCGGACAATATCCGCGTACGTTCGATTATTGGTCGCTTTTTAGAACATACCCGCGTCTTCCACTTCCATAACGATGGCAAGCCGGAAACGTGGTGCTCAAGCGCCGATTTTATGTCGCGCAATATGTTCCAGCGCGTCGAGACCTGCTTCCCGTTATTAGATAAAAAGCTCGCTACCCGCGTGCGCAAAGACCTAGAAACCTACCTTGTCGATAACTGCCAAAGCTGGCTTCTTAAAAGTGATGGCAGCTATCAGTTGCAAGATCCAGGCAACGGCGACGCTATCAGTGCCCAAGAAACATTGCTCTACGCCTATGCCACTAAGAGCTAGCGGGCTAAACGCCTAAGATCCCCCAACGCCGTAAGCGTCGGGGGGGGGGGGGTAGCAGTTAAGTGACGTCAGGCGTAGCGCTGGCGAAGCTGCTTAGCGGCTTCCACCATATTGGCGAGGGCTGGCTCCACTTCTGCCCAACCGCGAGTTTTTAAGCCACAATCGGGGTTCACCCACAACCTTTCAGCAGGAATTTTTTCCAGCCCTTTCTCCATCAGTGCCACCATCCATGCAACATCAGGAATATTGGGCGTGTGGATATCATAAACCCCTGGTCCAATTTCGTTCGGATACGCAAAGTCCTGGAAAGCATCTAGCAGTTCCATATTCGAACGCGAGGTTTCAATGGTGATCACATCCGCGTCTAACGCAGCGATGGCGCCAATGATGTCATTAAACTCCGAGTAGCACATATGGGTGTGAATCTGGGTGCTATCCGCGACACCCGCAGCGCTTAGCTGGAAACTCTCCACCGCCCAATCGAGATACGCCTGCCACTCATGCTGACGCAGCGGTAAGCCTTCACGCAGCGCAGGCTCATCAATTTGAATGACCTGAATACCGGCTTTTTCCAAATCCACTACTTCGTCACGCAGCGCCAGGGCAATCTGACGGCAAGTGGTCGCTCGGGGCTGGTCATCCCGCACAAATGACCACTGCAAAATAGTCACCGGCCCTGTCAACATGCCCTTCATGGGTTTGTCGGTCAGTGACTGGGCATATTCGCTCCAGCGAACTGTCATGGGCACTGGTCGCGTGACATCACCAAATATAATTGGCGGCTTAACGCAGCGGGAGCCATAACTTTGTACCCAGCCAAAACGCGTAAAGGCAAAACCAGCTAACTGTTCGCCAAAGTACTCCACCATGTCGTTCCGTTCAGCTTCACCGTGAACGGGAACATCCAGACCAAGCACTTCCTGTCGCTCAACGACATACGCGATTTCTTCACGCATACGCGTTTCATAATCCGCTTGGCTCAACTCGCCTGCTTTAAACGCCCGGCGAGCAGCGCGTATGTCGCTCGTTTGCGGAAAGGAGCCAATGGTGGTGGTGGGGAACAACGGCAGCGCCAGCGCTCGGCGCTGAGCCACGCTGCGATGGGCATAGGACGACTGACGCTGGCTGTCTTTAGCGGTAATGGCTGCAAGGCGACGACTCACGGCAGGCTGGTGAATACGAGCGGATGCACGGCGCGCATCCAGGGCACGCGTCGCCTCACTCACCCGTAGCTCATCAATGGGCGTTGCTCGGTTATCAATCAACTTGGCGAGGGTCACCACCTCATCCAGCTTTTGACGCGCAAACGCCAGCCAGCCAGCCAGTTCGCTATCCAGCTCCGTTTCCTGGGCAAGGTCCACCGGCACATGCAGCAGTGAGCAACTAGGCGCCAACCATAGCCGTTGGCCTAGGCGTACTTTTACTGGCAATAAACGTTCACGCAGGGCCGCTAAATCAGCGCGCCAAATATTACGGCCATCGACTAACCCGACTGAGAGCACTTGATGAGGGCTTAAACGATCAATCACGCTCTCTACCTGCGCGGGTGCACGCACGGCATCAATATGTAACCCAGCCACTGGCAGGCGAGTAGCGAGTGAAAGGTTATCGCCCAGCGCACCAAAATACGTCGCGACGAGTAACTTCAGTGGCGCTGACTGCAAGCGATGATAAGCACGCTCAAATGCCTGTTGCCACGCCAACGGCAAATCTTGCACTAAGGCTGGCTCGTCCAGCTGGACCCACTCAATGCCCTGGGTAGCCAAGCGCGAAAGAATTTCGCTGTATACATCCAACACACTGTCCAGCAGGCTCAGCCGATCAAATTCGCTGCCTTTGGCCTTACCCAGCCATAGCCAAGTAAGTGGGCCGATCAGCGTCACTTTAGGCGTAAAGCCTGCCTGTAAGGCTTCATCAACTTCATGAAACAAGCGGTCAGACGCCAACGTAAATACCTGCCCTTTATGCAGCTCAGGTACTAGATAGTGGTAATTGGTGTCAAAATACTTGGTCATTTCACATGCAGCGACAGGCGTGCCGCTAGGGGCACGGCCACGGGCCATGCGAAACGCGGTATCTAAATCAACGTTGCCTTTACTGACTTCTTGCTGAGCGTTAAAACGCGCAGGCACGGCACCTAGCATCACAGAAACGTTAAGCACCTGGTCGTAAAATGCAAAATCGCCAACGCTGACAAAATCTAGGCCAGCGTCTTGCTGAGTCTGCCAGTTAGCACACCGTAACGCCTGCCCTTCGGCTTCAAGCACTTCCCGCGACACATCGCCTTTCCAATAAGCTTCAGTAACTTTTTTAAGTTCTCGCTGGGCGCCGATACGGGGATAGCCGAGAATATGAGAAACTGTCATGATGAACTCTTCCAACGTGAATGATTTCACACAGTCTGCTCACCCCAGAAATATGAATCAAACTAAAGTTTTTAATACAAAACATGAAAAAAATTCACAATGATTGAATTACGTCACTTGCGTACGCTACTCGCCCTTCGGGAAACCGGCTCTCTGGTGGAAGCGGCCGAGCGGGTTCACTTGACGCAGTCAGCACTTTCTCACCAACTGAAAGACCTGGAAAGCCGCGTAGACAGCGCACTGTTTGTACGCAAAACGCGCCCTGTCGAATTCACCCGCGCGGGGCTCCGGCTATTAGCCCTTGCTGACGAGATCTTGCCCGAGGTACGCAAGGCAGAGCGGGACTTAGCACGCTTGGCGGGCACCGAGCAGGGCCGTTTACATATGGCCATTGAGTGCCACAGCTGTTTTCAGTGGCTGATGCCAACGGTGGACTATTTTCGCGATCACTGGCCAGAAGTGGAAATTGACATTCCCAGTGGCCATCACTTCGATCCGCTACCTGCACTTGCCAGAGAACAGCTGGATTTGGTCATTACCGCTGACCCTCAGCCGCTAGAAGGCGTTCACTACGCGCCGCTATTCCGGTACGAAGGGTTGCTTGCGGTTGCTCGTCAACATACCTTTGCCAGCCAAGGGTTTATCGAGCCCCAAGCGCTGGCCAATGAAACACTCATCACTTACCCGGTAGAGCATTCACGGTTGGATGTTTTCACTCAGTTTTTAGGCCCAGCCAATGTACGCCCGAAAGAGATTCGCACTGCGGAACTGACCATCATGATGATGCAGCTTGTTGCCAGCGGGAGAGGCGTCTGCGCCCTACCCAACTGGGCGCTCACCGAGTACCTGGAACGGGACTACGTTAGCGCTGTAAAACTGGGGGAGAAAGGTATTTGGAGTACGCTTTACGCCGCCATTCGAGAGGAAAATATAGAAGCGCCTTGGATGCAGGACTTTCTGCGCACCGCGAAAGAGACATCATTTGCGGTGCTGTCCGGCATTAAGCCGGTAACTCGCGACGAGGAATCAGCAGCGTAAAACGCGCGCCACCTAGTGTGGGACTGGTATCAACAGTAACGCTCCCACCGTGGCCTGCCATAATTTTTTGCACAATGGAAAGGCCAAGCCCATAGCCGCCGGAGCTACGGGCACGACTACCATCAAGACGGGCAAACGGCTTAAATATATCGCTGCGCGCTTCAGGTGGAATTCCCGGCCCGTCATCTTCAATGTCAATGCGTACCAAGTGGGGCTCATCCCACAGGCGAATGACCACCTGGGATTTGCCATAACGGCAAGCATTACTCACTAAGTTCTGCAATGCGCGCTGCAAGTAGCGTGGTTCAGCAAACAGCTCTACCTCTGCGCCAGCTTCTAGCGTTAACTGCAACTCCTGGTGCAGCGGTGACAAGGTATCAATGACGCGTTCAGCCATGGCGCGACACTCAACTAATGCCATTTCCAGTTCGACACCATTCATTGACTCACCCCCCAGGCGCGCGTAGGTGAGAATCTCGTCAACCAACTCGTCCAGCTCTGTAATATCCGCATCGATACCCTGAAGCTGACGCCGAATGGCGGGTTTATCGGTCATGTCTTCTACCATCTGCACGGCAAACCGTATCCTAGCCACCGGCGTTCGTAGCTCATGGGAAACAGCGCGAATCATCTCTTGCTGCCCTCTCAATAAGCTCTGCACTTGATTCGCCATACCATTAAATGCCATGCCTAAGCGGCCTAAAAAGTCACCGCTTTCTACCTTCACACGAGTCTCCAGACGCCCACTGGCAATCCTTGTAGCGGCTAACTCCAAGCGTGCCATACGCGCTTCGATACTCCGCATAATCAAGTAAATGATCAGGCTTAGCACCACCATTAGCCCAACGAGTAAGGGCAAGTGCAAATTGATCGGTAACGTATCACCACGGGACGTCGGGCCAGCCTGTAACCACTGGTTTTCACCCGGCACCTTATAAATCAGCATTAGTGAAAGCTGATCTGACACCAAACGGATAAGAACATCCCCTGAGGCAAGCTGGGCCTGTTGACCTGGCGTGAGATCCACAGGCGGAGAAGAGCGCAACGTAAGCGGCCAACTGCCTGAGGCTAGCGAGGTCATGGCCTCTGCCCGCGCTTCATGGGGCATGCTACCTAGCCACTCACCCAGTAGTACCATACTGCCTTGCCACTGTTGCTCACTCCAGGTGGATAAAGAGGCTTTCAGCATCCACTCATCATCAGGCAGTCGTTGACGCAGTCGCCAAGGAGAAGCCGCCACTAAAACGGAGCCACGCTCTACCCGAGTTCGCTCAAAGTAGCTAAGCCCAGCCTCATCAATACGCTGCAGAGAAAGCTGCATGTTTAGCTGGTCAGAAAAGTGGGCAATGGTCGGTTCCCACTCCGTTTCGGGTAACGCAGCAAGCTGCTGTGTCATCAACGACATGGGAAGTGCAGCAAGCTGTTCGCGGTAGTCTTCCCGGCGCACCTGTTCAATAAAGGAGCGCCCTACCAAGGCAATAAAAAATATGACGCAAAGTGCCAGGCCCAGCAGCAGATAAAATCTTAAAAACGAACCGTGGCCCAACACTCGTCGCATACAGACTCCCTCTAATCGTTCGACTAGCTATCTTTGACAAAAAGATAACCCTTGCTGCGCACTGTTTTAATACGATGTGGCTGATTGGGGTCATCGCCTACCTTGGGACGAATACGCGAAACGCGCACGTCGATGGAGCGGTCTTGCCCATCGTATTTGATACCGCGCAGCTCGTTAAAAATTTCTTCACGCGTCAGCACTCTCCCCGCGTTACTCGCCAATAACCAAAGCAGATCAAATTCCGCGCTGGTGAGATCGATGCGTTCTCCAGAAAGCCATGCTTCGCGCGTTGCATTATCAATCTCTATATTGTCGAAGCGCAGGCGCATTTCGCCACCAGGCGCTGGGGCATCCGCGCGACGCAGCAGGGCTCGCATACGCGCTAGCAGCACCCGTGGCTGTACCGGTTTTGGCACATAGTCATCCGCCCCCATCTCCAGGCCCAGTACTTGGTCAAGATCATCTGCGCGGGCCGTTAGCATCATAATGGGCCCTGCAAAGTTTGGCCGTACGCGGCGGCAAATAGCCAAACCGTCTTCGCCCGGCAGCATCAAATCCAGAATGACCAAGTCTGGCTGAAGGGTTAAGATGCGATCCACCCCTTTTGCACCATCCGCTTCCAGCGTAACCTGAAAGCCGTTCGCTTCAAGGTATTCGCGGGTAAGCTCTGCTAAACGCTGGTCATCTTCGATAATCAGTACATGGTCCTGATCAGGATAACTAGGTGTCGCGGAGTCTTGCGCGCCAAGCGCCTGAAATTGCTGTTCCAAGTGATCTACCATCCTTTATATTCACTCCGCTTAGGCAGTTTGTCTTTGCACCCGCTCACCCTTATAAAAAAGCAGGTTGTGATTCCTTCCAGGATACCTTAAAACCATCCAAACGCCTGCCCCTTCCTTTATTGCCCACACTTATATATGCCTAGTTGGACAACTAACCACCTTGATTCTTCTGTCACCAAGCGCTAATGTTAATTCGCCAACTGTCGACAATCAGGCAGGAGAAGTATGTAATGGAAAACAGTAAAGCTAAGAGCGTGATTAAACGTGTGTACGTGCCTACCCAAGTGCGCGATCTCCCTAACGGAGAAAAGCTAACCATACCAGGGCACTACAAAGCGCCGCCACGTGAATGACATAGCCCTAAATTTGTTAGGCAACATCGAGTCTTGGTTAATGCTTACGCTAGGTGACTGAAAAACCATTTTCTAAACTAACTTAGTTTCCAAAGTGACTTAGCTGCTGGCTAAAGTAACTCGATTACTAAAAAGGCAGGCCGGTGTGGCCTGCCTTTTTACTATCAAAATCATGCTACTACCACTAGCCTTTGGGGCCTAGCAAGAACCACACAATTAACCCAAGCAGCGGGAAAAATAGTAGCACTAGTATCCAGAGTAATTTTGCCAAACCGCCCGCTGAGCTTTTTGCGACTTTGACGATTGCCCATACAACAATAATGAGCCAAATCAGACCGAGTAATCCACCTACTTCAATACCCATATCCACTCCTAGATGGGTGAGACTCCATGCGCTTTAAGCTAAGCATATCGTTGCCAAGCATACAAGCTACATTCACTCCACAGGCAAGCTTAGCGTCATTTCTCCACTGCGTATTTCAATCGTCAATAAATTAAGAAAACTCATGCCAAGCAGTACGATATCGTTTTCCATTCCTGGGCTTATGGAACCTTGTACATCACTTACTCGGATACCGCCTAAGATCACTTCATCAAGCTGCGTCAATGCCCCTTCTACGCGACCATTAGCAGTATTGAACCATGCTCGCCGCCCCGCCACTAGCCCAAGCTCATCCGCTAAGCGGCTGGGCACTGCTATATAAGTGGCTCCGGTATCTAGCAAAAACATCACTGGCTGCCCATTGATCTGCCCAGGGGCTTTAAAATGACCAGCACGGTTGCGTTTTAACGTGACGGGCCCATCATCAAGCGTGGCATATGCCACGTGAGCGTTGGGTGTGATGATCTTTTTAAACCCACCGTCCAACAACCACGTCCCCGCCGCCAATAGAAGCACCCAGAAGAGAAGCATCATGACGATACCGCCACGCTGTATAGAGTGCGTTTTCATGCATCACCTCCTGGAGATTTGCCTCTCCTCGGCGGGCTTATACATTACTGTTCCAAGCCAAGGCGGCATCGCGGCCTCGCTGTTCATTAACACCCGCACATATCAGCATAGCGATAATAAATAACGCGGCACACAAAAGAATAGACGCTTGCAGGCCAACCAGCGTTTGCAACACGCCAAGCATGACAATACCAAACACGCCTGCCAGCTTATTAGCCAGTCCCCAAAACCCGAAAAACTCAGCAGACTTTTTCAAGGGCGAAAAGACACCCACAAGCGCCCTGCTAGCTGACTGGCTAGAACCTAAACTGAGCCCAGCTAAACAACCCACCACTAAAAAGACATATTGCGCTTCCCATTCCAATGCAAAACGGCTGTTAACCCAACCCGTTAGCTCAGGCGTGACCCATATTGATAAGATAGCGAGTACCCAAAGCGCCAAGGTCATTTGATAAGTCCGCTTGGCACCCAGCTTATCTTGCAGGAAGCCAAACCCGAGCGCGCCAACTGCTGCCGTTATCTGAACGATGATAAACATGATATTACGTACACTTTCCTCCCAACCGATGACTTGGGCACCGTAAATAAAGGCAAACGCAATAATGATGTAGACACCCGCCATCGAAAATAACAGCGACGCTAAAAAGACAGTTAAATCTTTAAAGTGGCGCAACTCGTTAAAAGTTACCTGGACACGCTCTAGCGCAATGCGATAGTAGGAAACACCACGGGGTTGCGGCACACCGCGCTCTTTAAGCCAAAAGAACGTCGGTAAGGCCGCCACTAAAAAAAAGCCGGCGGCAAAAGGCCCTACCCAGCGTATGCGCTCAAAGTTTTCTACGGTGGCCTCCCCTAGCACAACTAGAGTAAAACCAGCCGCAAATAGCCCACCGATATAGCCTAACGCCCAACCAAAACCAGAAATTTTGCCCAATGAACTCGGCGGCCCGAGCTCAGGTAAAAAAGCCGCAATAAACGACTCTCCCATGGAGTAGGCGTAGTTAGACAACACAATTAACAGCAACCCCACAACAACATAACCAGGCTCGACAAAGTAGAGCATGGCAGTAGTTGCCACGGTGGCGAGGTAACTAATAAATAAGAAGCGCTTCTTTTCTGCCCGATAGTCCATGACGGCACCGCACAAGGGGGCTGTTATCACCACCATCAAATAGCTTAACGCCAGCGCTAAACTCCATAAAAAATTGGCTAGGCGAAACCCATCGCCTCGATCTCCCACAATCACGGTGGTAAACAGCTCGCCGAATACCACGGTAATAATGAGCAAAGTGTAAGCTTGATTGGCAAAATCAAACATTGCCCAACCGAATATCTCGCGACGCGATGCGTGGGTGGTTTCATCCTTGGCCGAATTCGCAGGCAACATGCAGGCTCTCTCTGGAAAAAAGTGGGCTCATCAACACGGTTGGAAAACAGAGCAAATAGTGTAACGACTCAATAGCACAGACAGGATGATATACGGCTACATAACACGCAGGGGCAACCCATGTAAAAGCGAACGCCCGGCATAGCCGGGCGTGTCTAACAAAGATGGATGCTAAGTGGTAAATCTCATAGCAACCAGTGTGCCAGAACGGCCGATATACCAACCACTAAGGCCGTAATCACCGCTACCGTCACTACGCGGTCTAACCAACGGTCAAACGCCCCCCCTTTCGGCTGTTTTCTCGTTGCGCCGTGACGTCCATGACGTGTCATAAGCACGCTTGCTCCCATGAGTGCTTCCTTTATCAACATCGTGTTAGCTATTTAATACGGCGATTCACCACGCTTGGGGCACGACGCAGGCGCTCCTCTTCACCCAACTGCTCTGCCTCGAACGCATCAGCACCAACAGGCGTTTCTCCGTGGCGACGGTATAGCTGTGTCAGCATCGCTTTGCGGTCTGCTCGCAGCTCACGCACCAACACTACAATCATCATATACAAAATAAAGGTAAACGGTAGTGCTGAGAGTACTGCCGCTGACTGCAGGCCAGAAAGGCCGCCCGCCATAATTAACGTGAGGCAAATGGCAGCGATCAATACGCCCCAAATGATGCGCTTATAAAGCGGTGGGTTGATAGACCCATTATCTGTCATTTGCGCCACAATGTATGACGCAGAGTCCGCTGAGGTCACCAAGAAAATAAAAATAAGCATCATTGCCACAACAGACAACACGCCCGTAAAGGGCATCAGCTCGAACATCTCGAACAACGCCACGGTAATATTGGCTTGAGTGGCAGCAGCCAAGCCAACGTCGCTGCCCGACATTTCCATATGCAGTGCCGCTCCACCAAACACACCAATCCACAAACACGCTAACAAAGGAGGGACAAACAGCACACCAAAGACATACTCCTTAATGGTACGGCCACGGGAAACACGCGCCACAAAGGTACCGACAAAGGGTGACCAAGCAATGACCCATGCCCAGTAGAAAATAGTCCAGCTGCTCGCCCATTCATTATCGCTATAGGGTGAAATACGTAGACTCATGCCAATAAAGTTTTGCAGATAATCGCCAATACCCAGGGTAATGGTCTCTAAAATAGCAATAGTAGGACCTGTTATTAACACATACAGCATTAAGCCAATGCACAAAATCATATTCAGGTTAGATAACCGTTTGATTCCTTTATCAAGTCCTGACCAGGTCGATGCCATGTAAGCGCAAAACATGACAAATAAAATAATAAATTGCCAAAGTCCATTTTCTGGCAGCCCAAATACCGCATTAAGGCCACCGTTCATTTGCAGCACACCTAAACCAAGCGAGGTGGCCACACCCATGACGGTGGCAACCACGGCAAAGATATCTAGCCACGACGCATAAGGCCGCACACGGGGATGCTTGGCTGTTACCGAAGAGAGCACGGAAGACACCAGTCCAGCCTGGCCTTTGCGAAACTGAAAGTAGGCGATTATCAAACCCACCACTGAAAACGCGGCCCACTGATGAATACCCCAATTAAAGTAGCTGTACTGGATCGCATAGCGTGCGGCAGCCTGTGTTTCAGCGGGAACATCGCCATAAGGTGGGCTGATATAGTGAGTCATTGGCTCTGCCATGCCATAGAACACCAGCCCGACACCAAAGCCAGCCGCTAGCAGCATACTAATCCAGGAAAAAAAACTGTAACTGGGTGTGCTGTCTTGCGGACCCAGCCTTACTTTGCCGTACTTACTCAGTGCTAGACCAACGAGAAAGACGACGAAGCCGAACACCGAAAATAAATAAAACCAGCCGAACAGCTCAGTTACTGACGTGAGCGCCGCCTGAGCGGCATTACCAAAGCCTTCTGGAAACATTGCGCCAATAATAACCAAGCCGAATATAATGATCGCAGATGCGACAAATACCGACTTGCCACCATGATTTGCCATATAACCATCCTGTTAGATGAGCACTGTGGGCGATAGTATGAAATGTGTCGATAAGTGCTGGCATTATGGAAATATTGATGCGGTACCAAGCCTTTACCGACAGGGGCATTAACCTAACACAAACCTATAAAATGTCGTCGCCACTCAAATGAAGAAATGTTAACCCCAGCCTGGAACTTGCTACCCATGCTGGGTTCAAATGAGCTGCATATGAACGATGGAGGCTTTCATGCCGCAAATGAATCGCGATCAACGCAATGCCGCTTGGCAAGCTGCCAACCAGTGGCGTGCTCGTGCCGCCCAGACCCAGCCCAATGGCTTGGTGGGCAGTTTAAAACTGTTACTAACATGGTTGGCATTTGGCGCACTGATGATTGTTGGCGTCGTGCTTGGGCTATTTTTCTTATTAATTGGCTGGGCGATGATGCCATTTGTACGCCATAAAATGAAAAAGCGCATGGAGCAGATGCGCGCTGACCATGCTCAGGACATAGGCAGTGGTTACGCTGGAAGCGGCCCATCTACGAGCCAACAGGACGCATTGGAAGGTAGTTACGAAGTTAAAGACGATCCCCGACGCTCTTAGTCATTTTTCCCAGCCATTGCTCACCACTTTTCAAAAAGCAGCCGTCGCTAGGACGGCATCCGTATCCAAGTAAACGCCGCCGCCAGTGCGAGTGGCATTACCACAAGGCTACCCAAGTTGCCGATCAGCACCAGCGAAGCAACTTTTTGCGGTGCCAACTTATATTGTTCTGCTACAAGGTAATTCAGCACCGCAGGCGGTAACACAGAAAAAACTAGCAGTACGGCCATTTGTAATGGATTTAATGGCAGAAGCCACATTAATGGAAGTGCAATTACCAAGCCTGAAAGCGGACAAAGCACAGCGCCCAATACCCCTGTACGCCAGTCGCTAAAGTCGATTTCCAGTAACCGAACGCCCAGCGCGAAAAGCATCAGTGGAATACAGATACCACCAAGCATATGCATCGCTTCAAGTAACCAGCTGGGCAACGGCACGCCTCCTACGTTAAGCGCCAGCCCTGCAAGGCTAGCTGCCACAATTGGCATGCGTAACAATCGCCATAACGAGGTGCGTGGGTCTAACATATACAGCCCCACCGAGAAGTGCAGCAGCATCTCGACAATAAACACGACTACCGCTGCTGGTAGCGCCTCCGGACCAAAAGCGAGCACTAATAACGGCACGCCCATATTGCCGGAGTTATTAAACATCATTGGCGGCAGGAACACTTTGGTGTCCAGTGACAGCCACTTAGCGACCGGCCAAAGCACAAGACCAGACCCAAGCACCACTGCCACCGCTGCGGTTGCAAGCCAAGCGTAATCCGCCAAGGGTGCTTGACGATCGGCCAACACTGCGAAGACAAGCAGTGGAACAAACAGCTCCATATTGAGAGTGTTCAAACTTCGGATATCTGGACTGCGGTAACGCCCGTAGGCGGCTCCGCAGCCAGTAATCAAGAACACGGGCAACAAGGTGGCAAGAATATGACCCGTCATGCGTCCGCCAAACGGTAGGCGCGCTGATAAGTCGTCGCTGGCATAGGGAATCGTGTCCTTTTTGTTATCAGGCTATCTTCCCTTTCGATGCTACTTAAAAACACTTACCTCGCCAATCATGGTTTAAGTAAATGTTGCCAAAGTGCTATCACCACCTCACGATGGGAGTTGAACGCCTGAGCATCCACGGTTGTATTTTCACCCGTTAACGCAGCACGGTGAGAGCGGCTTCGATAGGCAAGATAAGCGTCTCTCAACTGATCCGCCTCTTCTTGAGTGACATGACCACTCGCCGCTAGGGTTTCCAGAATGCGGATATTATCGCTGTAGGTAATCAGTGCGGGAGTCTGATGGGCAAACGCTAACACAGCGTATTGGCATAAAAATTCGATATCCACCATGCCACCCGCATCATGCTTCAGGCTAAACACCTCCCCTTCAGCATTACCTGGCTGTCCTTTTGAGCCCTGGCCTTTTGAACCCTGACCTTTTGAACCAAGATGATCACGCATTTTATGACGCATGCTGACCACATCATCCTGCAAGGCCTTTAGGTCGCGTTTACATTGCAATACATCACCACGGATAACATCGAACTTCTCCGCTAATGACGAGTGACCAGCCACAACACGCGCCCGCACTAGCGCCTGGTGCTCCCAAGTCCAGGCATTTTGGCGTTGATACTCAGCAAAGGCGTCCAAGGAGGTGACCAACAATCCGGCATTGCCCGAAGGACGCAGTCGCATATCAACCTCATAGAGGCTGCCCGCCGGTGTTATCGCTGTTAGAAGGTGAATAATGCGCTGGCCTAGTCGGGTAAAAAATACCGGCGTATCGATTGGTCTAGCACCATCAGTAGTGCCTTTCCCATCACTATCGTGGAGAAACACCAAGTCCAAATCAGAGCCATACCCCAGCTCAATGCCCCCCAGCTTGCCGTACCCTACAATCAGAAAGGCTGGCTCCCGCGCATTCAACCCTTCTGGCACGCCATGTTTACGCGTGATGTGCTTCCAGGCCATTACCAGCACCGCATCCAGAATCACTTCAGCGATATACGTTAAGTAATCGCTTACTTTCATCAGATGACGTGTTCCTGCGATATCCGATGCAGCAACATGGAGCATTTGTGCATGCTTGAACACACGTAATGCTTCTAGCTGTGCCTCATCATCATCTTCCGGCAAACGGTTTAACGTTTGGCGTAGCTCATCTGCCAAACGTGACTTGTCAGCGGGGGTATACAGCGTATCTGGAGTTAACAACTCATCGAGCAGAATGGGGTAGCGTGCTAGCTGCTCGGCAATCCAAGGACTCTCTGAACACAATCGCATCAAGTGTTCGAGAGCCTGGGGGTTTTCTCGCAGCAGGGCAAGGTAGGCGGTACGCCTTAGCACTGACTCAATGAGCGGCTGCACTCTCGACAACGCCGTATCTGGTAGCTCGCTCTCAGCGATGGCGTTTAGCAGTAGCGGCATCAGTGCATCCAGCCGCTCAAAGCCAATGCGCTGCATGCTTTGCACTTGGCGGGAATGGTAAAGGCCATGCAGCCGTTTAAGCACTTTCTCCGGCTCCAGAAAACCGGCATCAGCAAGCAGTGCTACGGCCTCTTCCTGCTCTAGCTCGCCGCGCCACAGTAACCGCCATTGCGACACGCCAAGGTTGTCGTCACGACTCTCTGCATCAGTGTCGTCTTCAGGATCCGCGATCACCGCATCAAAGTGCTGACGAACACGCTCGCGCACTTCATCCAGTTGCGCCATTAAACCAGGCCAATCTTCATGCCCCATGGCATAGGCGACACGCTCACGATCTTCATCATCCACTGGCAGCGTTTGGGTTTGCCGGTCTTCGAGTGCCTGAATGGCGTGCTCAACGTCACGCAGGAACGCGTAATCCGGCAACAACTCATCGACAACGGCCTGGGGCAGCAAGCCCAGCTCGGGCAACCGATTCAGCGCGGTCTTTAACGACGTTACCTGGAGCTCCGTATCACGACCACCGCGAATCAGCTGAAACGCCTGCACCACGAACTCGACTTCCCGTATTCCCCCAGGCCCCAACTTGATGTTGCTCTGCATCCCCTTACGCTTTACTTCACGATTGATCATCGCCTTTAACTCACGCAGCGACTCAATCGCGCCAAAATCCAGGTAACGGCGATACACAAACGGCCTTAGGCTTGCCAGTAGTTCCTGACCAGCCTCAAGATCTCCTGCCACGGGGCGCGCTTTCAACATGGCATAGCGCTCCCACTCTCGGCCCTGGTCTTGGTAGTAGCTGGAGAGCATCGAGAAGTTGCCCACAAGAGGGCCGCCGTCGCCAAGCGGGCGTAGACGCATATCGACTCGAAATACGAAACCATCAGCCGTCATCGCATCGAGTGCCGCAATCAACTTTTGACCGAGCTTTGTGAAGTACTCCTGATGCTCAAGTGGTTTGCGTCCTCCTTCGGTCTCGCCTTTTTCAGGGAAAGCGAAGATCAGGTCGATATCTGATGAGAGGTTGAGTTCCCCTGCGCCGAGCTTACCCATGCCCAAAACGACAAGCCGCTGATCCGAGCCGTCAGCACGCGGTGCTGGTAGCCCCCAACGTGGCGCATAAAAACGCTCAAGCCAGCTTAGCGCGGCTTCGGTACAGATCTCTGCTAGCCAGGAGACAGCCTGAGCAGTGTCCCACATGGTGTAGCCATCAGGACGATTAAGGTCGCGCCATACAATCCCCAGCATGCGGGCACGACGAAAACGGCGGATAGCGCGATGCATTGCCGCTTCATCATCGGCATTTTCCAGCGCGTCATCTAACCAGCTCGCCTGCTTTTCTTTGCTGGGAGTAGCATCCAGTTCACCAGCCACATCTAAATCAATCAGCCAGTGTGGGAAGTGCGCTAAGGTATCGAGTGCAAAACTTGAGATGGTCACGACGCTGGCTAACGCTTCACGACGCGCGCCGGAAAGTGCCTCCCAACTGCTAGAAGGCAGCGGCTGCTTGGTCATTGAAGCAATATTATCTGCTTGACTAAGTGCTTCACTTAACCGCTGCCAAGCGTGCTGCGCAGTGGACTTAAGCGCTGCAGGCAGCACACTTTGGGGTAAAAACGCGTCGTCTAACTGCATAACCACCTCTCTGCCAAGCGTCTATTATGTTTATTAATGAGGCTAACCGCTGTGTTGGCTGAATAAAGCAAGTTAGCCAATCAATTTTTGCCAGCCGAGCAGCCCCCAGGTTAAACCGGCCATGATCAGCGACAGCATAACCGCCGCCGAGCCAATATCCTTAGCACGCCCTGAGAGCTCGTGATGTTCGGTTCCAATACGGTCGACTACGTTCTCAATGGCGCTATTAAGCAGTTCTACAATCAGTACCAGAAACAGACTGCCAACCAGCAGCAGCCAGCTAATGGGACCATCGCCAATCCACCAGGCAAGTGGCAGTAGTACGACGGTAATGCCAACTTCTTGACGAAACGCGGCTTCATTTCTGAAAGCGGCCTTAAGCCCTTTCCAGGAATAGCGCGTGGAGTGCCGTAAATGGGTTAACCCTGTATGGCCTGGCTTCATACCCGTTGCCTCGACGGTAAAATTAATATTAGTTAGCCAATATCATCGCATCTAAATCCAGCGATAGCGGGTCGAGCACCTCAGCCCAGCTTAGGTAGGGCGTGCTGCCACTGCCGTTCACTAATACACTAAAGACGCCCCAGCGGCCTTGGGCTGTGCGGAAATACCCCCCCACGGCGCGAACGGCAAAGGGCTGATTCAGCGTACCGGTTTTCAGCATGACGTGATTCTGAAATGTCGACGACCCACGGCGAATAAATCGCATTACGCCATTGGCCGGCGATTGAAAGGTAGCCACGAAGCTTGGAAAGAGCGCGCTCTGGTAATACATATCTTCCAACATCACATTGACACCGTGGGCCGAAGTACGATTATCCGTCGTCAGCCCACTACCGCTGGTTAGTGTCAGCGGCCCGTGTCCTGGCAAGCTTTCCGCGTAAGCTTCTATTGCTTGTCCCGCTTGACGCAACTGTGCTTGAGGCGTCTCCACCAGATTCAGTGCCAACACATCAGCCATATAGTTATTGGAGTAATGCATAGTTCGCTGCAGCAGCTCTTGCAGTGGTTTACTATCCACTGCCGCTAAACGCTGAGCACCGCTGGGACGTGTTGAGCTGACTCGCCACGGGTCACGCACGGCAACACCGGCCTGGTTCAGCATACTCAGCAATACCTGGGCGGTTTTTTCTGCTGCATCTCCCGCACCGCGGTAAACATCACGTGCCGTCGCATTGGTTGAAATTTGTCCCGTCAAACGCATGACATCGCCGCGCTCATCGGTAATCCGCGCTACACTAATTTCCGTACCACTATTGGCAGGACGCGTGATGACTTGGTTATCAATCGTAATTAACGGCGCCTGGCTATCGCATAACCCCACACGGGCTGGCTCACCCGCAACAGCCGCAGGTGCTATATTCGCGCACCAGCTACCAAAATTGACGCCTGCGGAGGTAAGCGGCGCACTATAGGCATTGGTTACCCGAGTGCGTGCGTTACAGCGATCCGTGGTAATGCACTCCACAGGGCCAAAACGCCACTGGCTAACGACTAACGCGCCATCTACTTCACGCACACCCGCTAACTGCAGGCGCTGTACCAGTCGCCAAAGATCTTCAGTGGTCAGCCCTGGGTCGCCACCACCTTCAAATATCAGGTCACCGTGCAACACACCATTTTCGACACTACCCGTGCTCACTAACTGACTGGTAAAACGGTGTTGGGGGCCAAAATGACTGAGTGCCGCTGCTGACAAATAGGCCTTCGTGACGGAGGCAGGTGACAGCTGACGCTCGGGGTTCAGACTACCTAGCAACGCATTACTGTCGGTATCAAGTAAACGCGCTTCAGCGCTGATTGAAAACCCCTTATTCTGTAGCTGGCCTAAACGGCTAAAGTCAGCGAATACCGCCGAGCTTGCGCACAGCGCAGCACTTGCCACACTGGCAACCAACGCCCGACGCCAGCGACGTGTGGATAACTTAAGCGCAGAGAGCATCTCAACAGGCGACTTCACTTCCATGTATTTATTACCATCCTGATACTGGCTATTTAGAGACTTACTGTTCAGGCACTTACTATATGAGCACGTCACGCTTGTTTACCTCAATGCACGTTCATTTTTGAAAAGACTTGCAGCATAACGACCCCAGCCACAATGAGTCCTATCCCAATCACCGCCGGTACATCCGGCCTCTCACCAAAGACCGCAATGCCTACCAAGGTTACCAATACAATGCCCAAGCCCGCCCAAATGGCGTAAGCGATACCGACAGGCAGCGTCTTTAACACTAAGCTCAACAGGTAAAACGCCACACCATAGCCAATCACTACCACAATGCTCGGGATAGGTCGTGTAAACCCCATTGAGGCTTTTAGGGCACTCGTCGCAATAACCTCGGCAATAATCGCTAGCACCAAGTACACAAAGGTCATGTCCGCTCCAGCGCAACTTGTAACTGCCAAAGTACTTGACCACTTTGGTCATACTTTGCTTCAAACGGCGTTAAATAACTGCCATTCGGGGTCAGCGGTGCAACCGCTGCCTGCTTCCCCGTTACCAGAGCCGTGGCAAGAGCAAACTCTTCAACATACAGCTGCCAGTTGGAGCGCACTTCCAAACACCCGCCCAACGCTAGCAGTGTGGGGAAAACCGGATGCCCATGCCAGCGCATTTTTAAATGCGCGGCCTTTGGGTAAGGATTGGGGTAAAGTAAGTAGTGTCGCTCGGGAGCCCAACCAGCCTGCTCGGCTAAACGCCAAAAATCCACCAGGTCAGCTCGCACCAGCAACGCGTTAGCAGGCAGCTCACCATGGTCACGCCCCAGCCTATCCTCACTACGATCAACGCCAATCACGACGTGCCCAGGAAACTGTGCGGCTAAACGACGTGTCGAAAGACCCACACCACAGCCGGCATCGAGAATTAATGGCGCTTGCTGCTTGTGAAGCCACCTATGCGCGTATTCAAAAGCCTGTTGCGTATGCGCAGCGATTGGCTTTCGCAGTGGGTTTTCCAAAGCACGCGCTACCCGACGGGCCACATCTTGATGCGGGCCTGGCTGATTGGAAACCACGGGTCTTGATGTATGCTGCATGCCATCCCCTGCTTAAAAAAAGCATGATTCTAACAGTCTCACGCGCACGCGGCATGACGCCGTTGCACGCCCGGTGCTATGATCATGTCCGAGTATATTATTAAGCTCAGGTGAGCAGCTCTTTTTTGCTATGCGCCTGACAATAACTGTTATTAAAAACCACCGCACCACGAGGAACCCGGCTTGTCACACTTACCGGTGATTGTCGGCATGGGCGGCATCAATCCCGCCGGCAGAACCTCGGGCCATCAGGCCTTCCGCCGCACCGTGCTTGATGCACTTCCTGCTGACCAGCAGCGCCAAACACTTGAAGGCTTGGCGGCGCTTATGCGCCTTGCCGAGCATTCCGATAACGGGTGGCATGATAGCGCAGGCCAGCCCATTGACTCCCCTGCACAAACGTTGCGTAGTCAGGTGCTTAACCACACGCTGATTCGTCGCAATGAAGATCCGCGATTTCTCTCGCCTGGTCTCCCTGCGAACCGGCAGGCCAACATGGAGCTAGCCGAACCGCTACGTTTTACATTGCGACGACGGCAGTTGCCTGAATGGTTGCCTGAAGGGTGGCAGGTGGAAAACATTGACGCCAAAGAAGTAGCGGTCACTGTGCCTGCAGGCATCTTTAGTGCTCTGCTGCCTGACGCCTTAGAGCCGAAGGTACGTGCAGCTGCTCAGTTACCCAGCGGCTTTGATCCTGCAAGCCTTTACCGTAGCGTGCACCATCCACGCGGTCTGTCCATGGCCGTATTTGCGGCCAGTGACTGCCTTGGTGCTAGCGGACTTGCCTGGGAATCAATTCGCCAGCGGCTAGATCCTGACCATATTGCCGTTTATGCAGGCAACTCCATAGGTCAGTTGGATGACCAAGGCTGGGGGGGGTTGTTAAAAAGCCTAGTCAGCGGTCAGCGCGCCTCGTCTAAACAGATGCCGCTGGGTTATGGGCAAATGCCTGCCGACTTTCTCAATGCCTATGTGCTAGGCAGCGTGGGCAGCACCGGCGCGGCGCTGGGTGCCTGTGCCAGCTTCCTATACAACCTACGTTTAGGTATTGATGATATTCGCGCGGGCCGCTGCCGAGTCGTTATGGTGGGCACGGCAGATGCGCCGATCACTCCAGAAATCATCGAAGGCTTTCGCGCTATGGGCGCACTGGCAGATGACGCCAGCCTGAAAGCCCTGGATGCCCTTGAGCTGCTCACCGACGCCGACTACCAGCGCGCCTGTCGCCCGTTTGCGCGCAATTGCGGCTTCACCATGGCAGAAGCCAGCCAGTTCGTGCTGCTAATGGACGACACATTAGCGCTTGAGCTAGGTGCCGACATTTTAGGCGCGGTGCCTGATGTGTTTGTTAATGCCGATGGCTTTAAGCGTTCTATTTCTGCACCCGGCATTGGCAACTACATCACCCTAGGGAAAGCAGCCGCCTTAGTAAAAGATATGCTGGGCGAAAAAGCGCTCAAAGAGCGTACTTTCCTGCATGCCCATGGCACTAGCACGCCCAAAAACCGCACCACTGAATCCCATGTTTTCGATGAAATTGCCCGAGCAAACGGCATTGATAACTGGCCAGTGGTTGCCATTAAAGCGTTTATCGGCCACTCCCAAGGTTCCGCGGCTGGCGACCAACTGGTTAGCGCGTTAGGTAGCTTTGCCCATGGGTTACTGCCCGGTATTCCGACGCTGGATGCGGTCGCCCACGATGTTTACGCCGAGCGTCTATGCTTCTCTACTGCGCCACAAGCGTTTAATGCCGATGCTGCCTTTATTAACGCCAAAGGCTTTGGCGGTAATAACGCCACCGGCGTTGTGCTCTCTCCACACGTGACCGAGCGCTTGCTCACCCAACGGCACGGTAGCGCTGCCATTACCGCTTGGAAAACACGACGGGAGGCCGTTCGCGCAAATGCTGCGGCTTATCTAGCTGATGCTGATCGTGGCCGCTACACCCCCCGCTATCAATTTGGTGAAGCGGTGTTGGAAGGCCCAGAGCTTGAGATTCATGCCGACCGCATTCATATCCCTGGCTATGAGCACGCCGTTTCGCTCACAGCGGATAACCCATTTGGTCAGCTTGATGAGGAGGAGGCGCCAACGTGAACAACCATCGCGTGAATATTGCCGTCTACCCAGGCACTTTTGATCCTATTACCAACGGTCACTTTGACTTGATCGAACGCGGGGCGCGGATGTTCGATAAGGTGGTCATTGCGGTTGCTGCCAGCCCCGGCAAGCGGCCTAGTCTTGAATTAGAAACGCGCATCACACTGGCCCAAAAAGTGTGTGCTTCGCTACCCAACGTAGAGGTCATCGGCTTTTCAACGCTGTTGACCACCATGATGCATGAACAAGGGGCGACGATTATTTTGCGCGGTCTGCGGGCCGTCTCGGATTTTGAGTACGAGCTGCAGCTAGCCAATATGAATCGCGCGCAAAACCCTGAGCTTGAGAGTGTGTTTCTGACGCCAGCGGTGGAAAACTCTTATATTTCGTCGACCATTGTGCGCGAAATCGCCAAGCTGGGGGGCGATATCTCTCCGCTTGTTCATCCGCAGGTCGCAGAGGCACTGCATAAGCACTACACTACCTAACCATATTGTTGAGTAAAACGCTCGGGTATTAAAACCTGGGCGAAAAGCCATTCGTGAGGTATGTCCATGGCCCTGATGATCACCGACGAATGCATTAACTGCGACGTCTGCGAACCTGAATGCCCCAATGACGCCATCTCCCCAGGCGATGAGATTTACGTTATTGACCCCAATTTATGCACGGAGTGTGTCGGTCACTTTGATGAGCCCCAGTGCCAGCAAGTGTGCCCCGTTGACTGTATTCCCCTCGACCCAGAGCGTCCCGAAACTCACGAGAAACTCATGGAGAAGTACCGCATTATTACTGCAGCTTAGGGCCTCTGCGACGTGCGTATTTGGACCCTTGCTTGGCCAATTATTCTTTCGAATATCACAGTTCCCTTACTAGGGCTTGTCGATACCGCCGTAGTCGGGCATCTACCCGACTCTCGCTATCTGGCGGCTGTAACCCTCGGCGCGACGCTGTTTAGCTTTCTCTACTGGGGGTTTGGCTTTCTACGCATGGGCACCACCGGCCTAGTGGCCCAGGCGATTGGGCGCGAAGCAGATAGCGATGTACGCAACTTGTTAGGGCAGTCACTCATCATGGCCGGCGTTATCGGCACGCTGCTGATTGTGTTTGGCTCGCCGCTGATTTCCCTCGGCCTATGGCTGCTAGATGGCAGCGAAGCAGCGACACCGCTGGCACGTGAGTATGCCGAAATACGGCTCTGGTCGGCTCCTGCGGTGCTGGCGAACTACGCTATCCTTGGCTGGTTTTTGGGCCAACAAAACGCCCGCGTTACGCTGATGATTTTAGTGCTAACCAATAGTGTCAATATCGTGCTCGACCTTTGGTTTGTGGTGGGGCTAGGGATGACCAGTGGCGGCGTCGCCCTGGCCAGCGTGATTGCCGACTACAGCGCACTCGCTTTTGGCGGCTATTTAGTTCTGCGCCAGCTTGGCCATCTGGAAGGCTACTTTCAACGGCAGCGGCTTTTGGTGCTATCAGCCTACTCAGCACTGTTTAATGTCAACGCCAACTTGTTTGTTCGCACGTTGGGGCTGCTGTTTGCCATGGCCTTTTTTACCGCTCAAGGGGCACGCCAGGGCGACACCGTATTAGCCGCCAACGCCGTATTGCTTCAGTTCATCATGCTCACCAGTTACGCACTCGATGGCTTCGCCCACGCAGCGGAATCACTGGTAGGCCGTGCTTATGGACGACGGGACTGGCAAGAGTTTGCCGCCACAGTAAGAGCAGCCGCAGCATTCTCATTCTGGACAGCTGCCGCTGCAGCGGTTGTGTTTGCGTTAGGTGGTAACTATCTGATTGCTCTGCTGACAGGGCTGACTGACGTTCGTGCCACCGCCGCGAGCTACCTGCCCTGGATGGTAATAATGCCGCTTATTGCAGTGTGGAGCTATTTACTTGATGGCGTTTTTATCGGCACCACCGCCGTACGCGAAATGCGCAACAGTATCTTTATCGGTTTAGCGGTTTACTTACCCGCTTGGTGGCTGTTCCAAGGGCTTGGCAATCACGGGTTGTGGCTAGCCTTCACGCTCTTTACACTCACGCGCTCTACCGTACTGATTGCCTACTATTATCACTATCGCCAAGCCCACTGGCGACCACACCGTTGAAGTTCATCACGTTGGATTGATGCCAATTACGCTAACGTGAAAATGGCGCCCCTAACAAGCCCACTGACGATAGATGAAAAGCACAGTGTACCGCCGTATATTAGCGCCGTATTTCCTTATAACGAATAAAGAGATCACTCATGCTAAAACTCATCTCAAAACCAGCCGTAAAGCTGGTCGAGCGCTATTTGCCAGACCCCTATATCTTTGTTCTGCTCCTCACGTTAATTGCTTCCGTGGCTGCCATCGCCGTTGAGCGCCAAACGCCGCTGGCCGTACTACGCATGTGGGGCGATGGCTTTTGGGGGCTACTTACCTTTTCGATGCAAATGCTACTGGTATTGGTCACGGGCTTTATGCTGGCAAGCTCACCACCGGTAAAACGTCTTCTGCAAAAACTCGCCAGCACGGCGAAAAGCCCTGGCGGTGCGATTATCCTGGTCACACTCGTTTCGCTCGCCGCCAGCTGGATTAACTGGGGGTTTGGCCTAGTTGTCGGTGCACTATTTGCCAAGGAGCTCGCCCGCCTAATACGGGTAGATTACCGACTACTGGTTGCCAGCGCTTACTCTGGCTTTGTGGTGTGGCATGGTGGTCTCGCAGGCTCAATTCCGCTCACCATTGCCACTGAAGGCCACTTCTCTGCCGATCAGATCGGGGTTATTAGCACCGGTTCGACAATTTTCGCGTTCTTTAATCTAGCCATTGTTGTCTGTCTGTTTGTAGCTGTACCGCTGGTTAACCGCTTGATGCTACCGGACGAAAAAGACAGCGTGTATGTGGATGCCAAACTGTTAAACGATGAGCCTGAGCAGCAAGGCCGCATTACCCGCCCTGCAGAAAAGCTCGAAAATAGCGTGCCGCTAGCCCTGCTGGTGGGTGTTCCAGGGCTACTGTTTCTGCTCGACCACTTTCTACTCCGTAGCGGTGGCTTAAACCTGAACGTGGTTAACTTTCTATTTCTATTCCTAGCCATTGTGCTACACCGCACACCGCGCAACCTGCTAAACAGCTTAAATGAGGCCATTAAAGGCGGCGCGGGAATTGTTATTCAGTTCCCCTTCTACGCAGGCATTATGGCCATTATGGTGCAGTCGGGTCTGGCCCAGAGTATGTCCGAGTGGTTAGTCTCATTTGCCACAGCCACCTCCCTGCCGTTCTGGTCATTCCTCAGCGCAGGCATTGTGAATCTGTTCGTTCCTTCCGGCGGTGGTCAATGGGCCGTTCAGGCGCCCGTCATGCTACCTGCCGCAGAGGCGCTGGGTGCTGATATTTCGCGCGTGGCCATGGCCGTTGCCTGGGGCGACGCTTGGACGAATCTACTGCAGCCTTTCTGGGCATTGCCTGTGCTGGCGATCGCCGGTTTGAAGGCGAAAGACATTATGGGCTTCTGCCTGATTCAGCTGTTTATCACCGGCATTATTATTTCTGTTGGCTTAGTATGGTTCTAACCGACTGTCTAGCTCCCGCCCTCTGGGCGGGATTTTTGAGCCCTAAAGGTTTTATCCATGTCAGACACTCTCGCTGAACACAGCGCCCTGCCCGGCCAGCATGAACTCTCCATGACGGTTTTAATGACACCCGACATGGCCAATTTCAGTGGCAAAGTGCACGGCGGTGCTATTCTTAAAAAGCTCGACGAGGTGGCCTACGCCTGCGCAAGCCGCTATTCAGGCCACTATGTCGTCACACTTTCCGTCGATCAGGTACTTTTTAAACAGCCAATCCACGTCGGCGAGTTGGTAACGTTTTTAGCCAGCGTTAACCATGTGGGACGCTCTTCCATGGAAATCGGGGTTAAGGTAGTGGCCGAAGACATTCGTGAAAAGCTGATTCGTCACACCAACAGCTGCTATCTCACCATGGTGGCCGTTGATGCCGATGGCAAACCAGCCATCGTGCCACCGCTGGCGCTGGAAACCTCGCTGCAGAAACTAAGGTTTGAAAAAGCCGCGCTACGCAAAAAGCTGCGTAAGCAGGCCGAGCAAGAAGAGCAGCTCGCCCACCTTAATCACCACCAGCAGCACTCTTAACGCTAAGCTACACCGCCAAGCAAGGAGCACACATGCCCGCCAGGGAGCGCTACCCACACCTACCCAAATCCGTTGAGTATGCGCATATCGGCTGGGATTTTTTTATTCTGGCGGCGGTGGTCATTAACCTAAGTCTGCTGCTATTTGACTCGCTGTTTCTGATTGAACCGATTAACCAAGCCATTGCCAGCATCACCCCCGGCTTTCACGACGCTTACGACACCGTGATTCACAGCCGTTTTATCACCATCGATTTGTTTTTTGTCGGTATCTTCATAGCGGATGTACTGTTGAGCTGGGCGGTGGCGATTGCCGAACGGCGCTATCACCGCTGGTTTTTCTACCCGTTTGTGCACTGGTACGACGTACTTGGCTGCATTCCGCTTGGCGGGTTCCGCTTATTGCGCGTTCTACGCGTGGTGTCACTGTTAAACCGGTTGCATCGACTGCGCTTAATTGATGTGACTAAGTGGTCTAGCTACCGCTTTTTTGCCAAGTATTACGACATATTGTTGGAAGAGCTTTCGGATCGCATTGCACTGCGCCTGCTTGGCAATGTACAGCAGCAGGTCGTCGCCAGCGACTCGCTTACTGAACGGGTCATTGACCGTGTTCTCATGCCCCGTAAAGCCCAACTAATTCACGAAATATCCCAACGGCTGGAAGCGACGGTGGGCCAAGCCTACCAACAGAACCGTATCGCTATCATGGCGGCCATTGATGACTTGGTGAGCCGGACACTGAAAGAGAGCCCAGAAATTCAAAAGCTGCACCGCTTACCTATGGGACAAACGGCCTCCAACGCCATGCAAGCATCGCTTAGTGGGGTTGCCCAGCGCTTGGTGGATGAGCTGGCCCAAGGTATCCATTCAACGGAATTTCGCCAACTCATCGAGCGTACAGCGGAAAGCGGCTTCGATAGCTGGCTAGCCGTTGATGAAACCAGTGCCCATGTAACTGAGCAGGTGCTCTACGATATTCTCGAAATGCTGAAAGACCAGGTACGCCAGCAACGGTGGAAAGGCCGCTATGAGTAGCTTGGTTATTAACAGCCCTGTTATACGGTAACGGTGGCCAGCGGTGGCTGAGCAAGACATTGCTTAATCACCGTCAGTGCCTGGTTTAACATTTGCCTGTCAGCAGCAGCACCAATACAAATCCTGATTGCCTGAGGCGCAGGCGCACTGCCCACGCAAAAAGGCTCAGCACTAGAGACTTTAACCCCTTGCTGCTGTAGGCGTTCACACAGTTCTATGGCGCGAGCCCCTTCAGGTAATGATAGCCAAACGTTGCTACTTTTAGGCCGCCCACTCAAGGTATAACCAAAGAGTGCCTGTGTGGTTAGTTGCTGCCGCACAGCAAGCTCATCGGTTTGCCACGCAAGTAAAGAGCCTGCTGCTGGCTGTGCAACCCAATGGCAGGCAATATCGACCATCAGTGGCGGCACCATCCAGCTCTGTGCTCTTAGTCCTGCTGCAAGGCGCTCAAGCAGTACGTCAGGTGAGCGAAGGACTCCTATGCGCAACCCGCCCGCCAATACCTTTGTTGTGCTGAAGACAAACAGCGTACGCTCTGGTGCTAGCTGGTAAAGCGGAGTGCCGCGTTGCTCAACAGGCAAATACTGCACACCGTCTTCAAGCAACCAAATATCATAGCGCCGAGCAAGCGATACTAACCGTTCACGCCGCTCCTCGCTAAGGCAAACCCCAGTAGGGTTATTCTGATCAGGCGTCACATAAATTAGTCTTGGTGGCTGGCGAGCACACTGCGCTTCCAGCGCATCCATGCACATGCCCTCTTCATCAAAGGCAATGCCTACCATCTTCAGGTGTGCTTGTTGGGCGGCGCTTATCGCGCCAGGATACGTCAAAGTATCAGCGGCGATTAGCTCACCAGGGCGCAGCAGCGTACTGAGTACCAGACTAATACCATGCTGGCCTCCCTGGGTAATCAACAGCTCATCCGCTCTCAATGTCATACCCAGTTGCTCTAGCCATCTCGCCAAGCTCTCACGGTGACCTTCGCTCCCTCTGGCATCCAGATAGGAGACTCCACGTGTCAAGGCTGCAGGAGAGCTGCTTATCACGCTCAACGCGTCACTAAATGCCTGCTGACGAAGCGGATGAGGCGGCGGCAAGCTTAGGCTTAAGTCGATGATATCGCTGTTATCACTTGGGTTCCACGCCATGTCAAAAACCGTTCGTGGCGCATGCTGCCTAACGTAGGTGCCACTTCCTACCCGTGCATTAACCCAGCCGTGATGCTCAGCCTCAGCATACCCACGAGTAACAGTGCCTACGGTTACTCCTAACGCATCCGCTAAGCGACGCTGCGGCGGCAAACGCTCTCCCGGGGCAAGCTCACCTGTCGAAATGGCAGCGCCAATGGACTGGGCAATGGCACGGTAGCGTGGCCCAGAGAAGCTCTCAAGTGAAGGCACCCAAATTGTCATGGTGACAATAAAACCTTTGACGTAGATTTGACGGCCATTATGCTTACAAAAGCGACCAAAAAACAACCCAACCACAAAATTGTATGGATACAAAAAATGAGCAACGAATGGTTACTGCTTGGGCCTGTGGCACTTTATATGATGTCGATGACACTGACGCCTGGGCCAAACAACATTATGTTGACCGCCTCTGGAGCGAATTTTGGTTTTCGCAGAACCATGCCTCATATGTGGGGTATTTTAGGTGGCTGTTTTCTACTGTTTTCAGGCATTGCCCTGGGGCTTGGCGTACTGTTTGAGCGCTTCCCAATGGTACAGATAGCACTACGCTGGGTGGGTAGCGCTTATTTGCTGTATCTCGCCTGGAAGATTGCCTCCGCACCACCGCCAAATCTCAACACAACCCAACACGGGGTGCCGCTGACCTTCTGGCAAGCGGCGATGTTTCAGTTTGCCAACCCCAAGGCATGGGTGATGGGGCTGGCATTAATGGCGGGATTTCTACCTGAAAGTGGTCAGCCAGTCGTTAACGCGCTGGTGCTAGCGGGTTTTGCAGAGATGGTAGCCCTGCCATGCATAGCCCTATGGGTTGCCTTTGGCAGCGCCATAGGACAGTGGATTAAAAGTGATGGAGCATGGCGTTTGTTTAATATCACCATGGGACTGCTAACCGCCGCCTGTGTCATATTAATTCTACGTTAGCCGCAGCGCAGCGCTTCAATCATGTCGTTGCTTTCTAGCAGGATATTTAGGCGATCTTCTCGGTAATCCATGGTCGCGGCGCTGTTAGGCCTGAGCACACGCACCTGCCGGGCACCACTTTCGCTTTGTAGTGTCGGCACGCTAGCTTCATCAAAAGAGGTGCCAATAGCGTGCTGAATGGCCTCTGCATCACACACAGTCTCAGCAGAGGCCGCCCCCTGCCCAACGGTAGGCGGCGCAGGAGCAGAAATATCGTCAGGTGCGCCAGCACATGCCACTAGCAAGACAGATGCCAGTACCACAGAGAGACTGCACACGCCTTTTTTTGCGCCACGTATTACGTCATTCATTGAAACGTTTCCTTGTTTGGCCAATGGTTACCCCAATATGCAAAACGGGTTAGGCAACTATGCCTAACCCATTCATTCACGCCAAGAAGCATACGCTATAAAAAAATATTAACTCGCTGCGTCCTGAACAGCTTTTCCTCCCTCTTGGACGTCTTGTCCTGCACCAGAAATCGTATTGCAGCCCGCTAAAGCACCCGCAGTCATCAGTAAAATAAAGCTGGCAGCCAATAGTTTTTTCATCACTGTTCTCCTTAACAAGTCATTCAGCATCGGGAAGCTCCTACGGAAGCCTTTCCGTATGGGAGTGCTTTCAGCGTAACAGATTTTTATAATTCCGCCTGTTTTGGCATATTCTTAGCCAGGGCGAGCCGAATCAGTACCTGCTATGCTAATCCTCATCATGTAAAGGAGTACTGACTTGAAAACGTTTGAACTTGACCCACGGCTAGAAGCAGACACGTTCCCGCTTTGTGATCTACCGTTATGCAGTGCGCTAATGATGAACGATGCCCGCTATCCCTGGGTGGTGTTAGTGCCCAAAGTTGCCTCGGTTAGCGAAGTCTTTGAGCTCAACCAGGATGATCAAGCGCAGCTTTGGCGTGAAGCAGCCGCGCTGGGCGCCACGATGAAAGAAGCCTTTCATGCCGATAAGATTAATATTGCCACACTCGGCAACGTAGTCAGCCAACTGCATATCCACGTGGTAGCACGTTACCAAGATGATGCTAGCTGGCCTGCGCCGGTGTGGGGTAATGGCACTCCCAAGCCTTACGATTTAACCCGACAAGGTGAGCGACGTGCCCAGTTACTTGCTCAAATCGAGGGGCTAACGCTCTAGCCTTTTATTGCGATTCACAATACGCAGCTATTCACAATAATCAGCTACTCCCCAAACACCGCTGGGCCCTGCCTAGGCGACGGTGCGTTAAGTAACGGGTCGCCGGCAGGCTGAGCGGCACCGGCCAAGGCCAGCGATACGCCCAGGGCAATGATCACAGCGCCTCCCATTAACGCTACCCAACCAGCGACTTTTTCAACAATGTGTTGGCTACGCTGTTTTTGGAGGCGTTTCGTTGCCCACCCTCTCGCCACGATACTCGCTAAGGCAAGTAGCGAGACCGTTATCCCTGTACCTATCGACATCGCAATGACGGATGCAACGCCTACATAGAACTGCCCTAACAAGCTGGCAGCTCCGACCATTAATACCGCCCCTGTACACGGGCGCATCCCAATGGCGCCTACTGTCATTAGCGCAGTGCGCCAATCAAGCGCCTGCTGAGGCTCAATATGATGGGCACCACCACAGCAATGAGTATGGTGGCCATCGTGCTGATGGCTGTGGCTGTGGCTGTGGCTGTGGCTGTGGCTGTGTTCAACATCCTGGTGCTGGCCATAGGCTTGCCGCAGCTGCTTAACCGCCCGCCAACATAGCCATATCCCTAACAACGCCACCAACATGAAGCTCGCCTGCTCCACCCAGACCACGCTGCCCATGGCTTGTCGAGTAACCCAACCAAGTCCGTGTACTAGCACCGCTACCATCGCGATAGCTGTCACCCCCTGCAGCAGCGATGCTGCAAAGGATAGCCCCAGCGCCCGGCGGGTAGCACCGCCGTGAGAGGCCAAGTAAGTCGCCAACACCGCTTTCCCATGTCCAGGTCCCGCGGCGTGAAAAACACCGTATGCGAAACTTACACCGAGTAGTGTCAGCCACGTCTCAGTGGAGGGCGTGCGAGACAATTCGGTAATCGATAGCGTTAACGTGCGGTGTAAATCTCGCTGCCAAGCCAAGAGCTGATAACTTACCCCCTGCACATTCGCTTGCACAGTAAACACCAGCAACGCCGCGCCTAGAACGACGAGCGCTCCCCATGCCAGTTGTTGCCGCGTTAAAGGCATTATCCCTCCACCTAAAAGTTATAAAGTAACACTTTATACACGACCTTCAGTGTATGCCGCTAGAGGCATTTAACACGTCCAGTTTCAGCAAAATGACGACCAAGCCCGGGTTCCCCCTGCTCATCTACATCTAGCAACGCTGCTTGCATGACCAGCTCAGGATCGGGGTTGGCGGGTATAATACTGAGCGAGCAATCTGGTTCGCCGTTATGAATCAGCGCCTGCTCTGAAGGGCTTCCCCCCTCTTCTTCATGCACTACTTCGATATAGTAAGTTGGGTCAAACACTTGATACTCCAGTGTTCGGCCTGTCAGCGGTTGAGGTGACGCCAACGGTAAAACAAACATAAACGTTAAGCGGCTGTTGCGCTCCAGAGCTGTGTACTCGGTCACATCGCCTAACGCCTGGGGGCGCCCGTCGATGCGAATTTCGGTGAAATAGTGCTGCTGAGAGAGGTTGTCGCGGATGTCACTACCCAGCTGATCGAGCCCCTCTTCTAAGCTAGCGCCTGATACATGCTGAAGCTCTTCAAACACCACCAAACTATAAAAAGGATCCATCTGCCACGTTTGGTGTAGCCCCGTCGCCACCCCTTCGTCGTCAGTAATTACCCGAACGCTAAGATCTATCCAGCCATGGGGGTGAGCCATAATGGCATTGCTGCCCAGGGCGCTAACGACACCTAGCGCTAACGCTCCCCAGTAGGAACGCGATGTTTTCAATAAAGCACCTCGCTTTGGTAATACCACTCTCACGGCAACTCTCCCAACTTATTTTGCAGCGCAACTAGCCATGGATCTAACACATAGGGCGGCAGCGGCTGATTACCTCGCAGAGCCGACACGCTGACTCGGCTGCCACTCAGTTCCTCTGTTACTTTTAGCTGTAAACGGTACCCTGGCCAGCGAGCCAGACTGGCTTCAGCTCGTCCTAAGGCTAGGTCGGCGTGTCTGACCACATAACCTTGTTCCATCATTAGCTCAACGGCGGCACGCAATGTTTGCTCTGCAGAAGCGTTATAGCGCAACTCCCGCTGCTCTAACGGCTGTGTGGCGGCGCAGCCTGCCAGCATTAAGAGCATCAGCAGAGAACATGTACTGAAAGAGGCTCGACGAAGCATTTTCATAGCGCTCCCTGGAAACGTAGGCAGAAATCATCATTGCTCGCGTTATATGACTCGCGAAGGTCTCCAAGTGGGTCAAACCGACGAATATCGCGTGAGATACGTATAGCGTCCCCCCTTGCTAGCAGAGACACACGCTCAACCTCAACCGCCTGATGGCCTGGATGACCGCCAACTCGACCACCCACCCCAAGGCCAATACTGGAACCTCGACTACCCAGGCCAAAGCCACCAAATACTTGCATATTGCGCCCATAGCCAAAGGCGTTGTCGTAGGGGTCGTAGTAACCGATCAAATTACGCTGTCGGCTCGCGGTTACCAAACCCAGCTCAGTGTCTGTTGTCTCCAGCTCAAAGCCCCACTCCTCAAGCAGCGTAATACTCCGCGTGAGTGCATCGTGGGAACCCGCTGTTTGGCTGGCGGGGAAATAACAGGCGGCCGAAGGGGCAGGCTCTGCTTGAGGCATGCGCGCTGGCACCGACTGACAGCCTGCCAGCACCAACAGGCACACTATGCTTATAGATACTGATACTGTCTTCATAATCATTCCTCTCGCCGCTGATGCGGCTGGTGTGCCATTGAGCAGCGCGCTAAGCTCGTCTTACGCCATAACAATGCATGACCACACGCTGAGACAACGTTTTTAGGAGGTTGTGCGATGAATATACTGATTTGCCCCGATAGTTTTAAGGATGCCGTTAGTGCCCAGCAGGCGGCTAATGCAATGGCACGTGGTGTAAAGCGAGCCGCACCGACGGCAACGACTCACCTTTGCCCAATGGCTGATGGCGGCGAAGGCAGCTTGGACGCGCTGATTGCGGCAACCAACGCCGAATGTCGGCACCTGACCGTACAGGATGCATTAGGGCGTCCTCGCCAAGCATCATGGGGCTGGCTGAGTGAGCAGCGTACCGCGTTTATCGAACTGGCAGAAGCTAGCGGGCTACAACACCTTACTGCCCAGCAGCGCGATGCCCTGCATACCACCACTTACGGTGTCGGTGAGCTCTTGCTTGCCGCCTTAGATGCCGGAGCCACCAAGGCATTGCTTTTTTTAGGAGGCAGCGCCACTAATGATGCTGGCGCTGGGATGCTGCAGGCGCTTGGAGCTAAGCTATTAGATCAGAACGGCGCCCCGCTTCCTCCCGGTGGCGCAGCGCTTGAACAGCTTGCCATACTGGACTTATCCACACTCGACCCACGCCTAAGCAAATTAAGTGTCGAAGCCGCCGTGGATGTGGACAATCCACTGCTTGGCGACCGAGGGGCGAGCGCTGTCTTTGGCCCACAAAAAGGCGCATCTACTGAAGATGTCGCCACCCTTGATCGAGCCCTTGGCCACTTTGCCGACCTGAGCGCACAAGTGCTTGGCCGCGATGATCGAGCATTATCAGGCGCGGGAGCGGCTGGCGGTATGGGGTTCGCTGCCCATTGCTTTCTCAATGCCACGTTAACACCAGGCATTGAGATAATTATGCAGCAAGCCAAACTGCCCAGCCTACTGCCTGGGATTGACCTGGTGATGACTGGAGAAGGCCGCCTGGACGGCCAAAGCCTCTCGGGCAAAACGCCCATTGGCATTGCCCGCGCCGCACAGCGCCAGGGAAAACCGGTGATTGTGCTCGCTGGCAGCCTAGGCGACGGATGGGAAGCCTGCCTAGAGGAGGGAGTCACCGCGGCCTTCGCCCTTGCCGATGGCCCAATGACGCTTGAAGATGCCTTGCCACGTACCGCTGAGTTGCTGGCCGCTCGCTGTGAGAGCATTACGCGTCTATGGCTAGCACGACAAACCGAGTGATGACTCTTGAAAAACCATCCAGGTGCCTACACATCCTTTAGCAGACACGCATATTCGCGGCTGCCTTTGTGCACCACGGTATTGTGTCAGCGATGAGTCAGCCGTCGCCAGCTCACCGCCACGGTAATGGAATAGCGCTATTATCGCGATGCATAAAACTTGTTTTGCAGCGCAATGTTAGCGCCGTAAGCTAAATCAAACGATTTGATGACCGCACTGTGTAAGAGCGGTTCCAACCATGGAGGAGCACCCTATGAGTGATATGAATAGCATTGGCCTACACGAAGGTAGCGCAAGTCAATTGGCTGAAAAGCTAAACCATTTGCTAGCTAACTATCAGGTTTTCTACATGAACGTTCGCGGTTACCACTGGAACGTCAAAGGTAACGACTTCTTTGAACTGCATGCCAAATTTGAAGAGTTTTACACCGACCTGTTGACCAAGGTAGACGAAGTTGCTGAACGCATCCTAACGCTAGGCCACACCCCGATTCACGCCTACAGCGACTATATAAAACTGTCTCGCATCCAGGAAGATAAAGACGTTCACGACGGGAAAACCTGCGTAAAAGGGGTATTGGCTGGCTACCAAACGATAATCGAACTACAGCGAGAGTTGCTGTCCATCGCATCGGATGCCGATGATGAAGGGACTGCGGCCCAAGCAGGCGACTATATTCGCGAACAGGAAAAAACCGTGTGGATGCTCAACGCCTATTTGGGTAAATAAGCGCAAGCTAACTAATACAGCACCTGTACATAGCGCTTTCAGACATAACAGCTCACAAAAACGGCACCTTCACGGTGCCGTTTTTATCGCTAACGCTCTCTCACTAACGCGAGATTGCTAGCTCTTCGATTAACCCGCGCAGCATCTCCCAAAACTCAGACACCGACTCAATTTCCACCCGCTCGTCTGGCGAGTGGGCGCCGCGGATTAGCGGGCCAAACGAAATCATGTCCAGGTGTGGATACTTGCTACCTAAAATACCGCATTCAAGCCCCGCATGAATCACTTTGACCTCTGGCTCACGCCCCATCAGTGCTGCATGACGGGCATTAAAGGTCGCTAGCAACGGGCTTTCCGGGTTAGGCGCCCAGCCTGGATAGCCATTTTCCACTTTCACTCTGGCACCCATCAGCCCAAACAACGCTTGAAAACGGCTCGCCATTGCATCCGTGGCACTGTTGTGCAGTGAACGCACCAGCGCGCAAAGGTGGAAACGCCCTTCTTCCAAACTCAACACGCCCAGGTTATTCGACGTTTCAACGACTCCAGGTACATCCGCGCTCATGCGCTCAACCCCACAAGGGGCTGCATGCAACGTGGCTAACAACATCGCGCTAGTATCGCGGGTGAGTGGCTCAACATCAGTAACATTGACGCGCTCAGCTGTTAACGTTAGCCCACTGTCTCCGCTACCCAGTTCAGCTTTCAGCGTGCCCGAAAGCGCTTCGACCATGGCAATGGCGGCGTCAACGTCTTCGGCAGGCAGCGCGATATGAGCAAATGCTTCACGAGGAATGGCATTGCGCAGCGTGCCCCCCTGATAGCTAATAAGCCGTGCATCAAACGCTTCCAGCGCCCACAACACGCGCACCAGCAGGCGATTAGCGTTACCCAGAGGCTTATCAATATCCATCCCCGAGTGGCCGCCTTTCAGCCCGGTCAGAGCCAGCGATAACACCTGCTCATCTTCTTGTAGGGCTGCACTGGGGAGCTGGGCATCGACCACCACATCAGCGCCACCGGCACAGCCAATATACACTTGGCCACGGTCCTCGCTGTCCAGATTAAGCAGCAAAGAACCTTCCAGCCAGTTTTCTGCAAGGTTGAGCGCGCCCCCCATCGAGGTCTCTTCCTCTAGGGTAAACAGTGCTTCCAGAGGGCCATGGGTAAGCTCGGAATCTTCCAGAACCGCTAAAATCGCGGCAACACCTAACCCATTATCAGCACCTAACGTAGTTCCGTCAGCGTGCAGCCAGCCGTCTTTTACGTAGGTTTGAATAGGGTCACGGGTGAAATCGTGGTCATGCCCTGCGTTAGCTTGGGCCACCATATCCAGATGACCTTGTAGTACGATGCCGGGCGCTTGTTCATGACCCACGGTAGCCGGTTTGCTAATGCGCAGATTACCAAACGCATCACGGTCATGGGCGAGTCCTTGGGCGTCAGCCCAGGCTTCCAGGGTCTCCACCAGCTCGGCTTCATGGCCAGAGGGGCGCGGCGTGTTACAGAGCGTGCGAAAGTGCTGCCACACTAAACGTGGCGCGAGCGCTTCTAAATGTGCGTTCATGTAAACTCTTCATTATCGATAACCGGCTTACTTTACCGCTCTGGGGCACTGGGGGAAAGCATGCTGCTCAACCAATTGCCTTGTCGCGTCGCGGAGCCGTCGCATCGAGTCGCTATGCGCCTTAGCAAACGGCTGATTTTGAAACGCCCAAGCCGCCAGCCGCTGATGCGCTAAACCACTTTCTGCATCCAACGGCCAGTGACTAGCCTCGCGAGCCAACGCCTGCAACGCCGAACGGGCCAGCGCAGGGTCACGATGGGCAAAAGCGACATCCTGAGCAGCTTGCTGCTCAGCATTGCTAAGTGGCACGCGGGGCAGCGACGTCAGTAGTAACGCAACCACCGGCGCAGGCAGTGTCGCCAACTCAAAGGCCAGCAGGTTAGGTAGTGACGATGCAAACCCACGTTGCAGCGCCGTCAGTATCGCCTGTCCTTGTTCGTTTAGCGCTCGAGCCACCATAACCGCATATTCGCCGGTCGCGGCTTCTCGGGTGACTCCCAGGCGAACTGGCACAAACCCTAACGATCGCCAAAACCGTAATAGCGCTTCCTCAGCACCGAACGTAGCACCATAAAGCGCCAGCCCTTGCTCGGCGGCGTTGCTCATATCATCGCTCAGCAGTTGTCGCGCTAACCCTTCACGCCGTCGCTTTGGGTGGGTAGCAATACGCACCACCCGACGCCAACGCGCCGTTAGCGCTTCACGGCTGCCGCTATGAGCCGCTAGCGACTGGGCAAGCAAATGTCCTTGCGGGCGACGCTCCCCTCGGGCCACTTGCTCGGCAAGCGGCGCATCAAACCCACCTTCTTCCCGAGCGACCAGAACGGCCTGGGGCTCTGCTTCGGCAACCACCATACGCAGCGTTGTCCCGGGACCATCTAACAATTGACGTAAATCACTCGGCGTCGTGCGGTAGTGAGATTGCACCAGCAGGCCAAATAATTTTTCAAGCAGCCCTTCTTGCTTAGCCAGTTGCGCCTGGGGGACCGCGATGGTCACTGTCTCGCCTTCGTGATGCGCTTGAGCAATCGGCAAGGGCGCATTGAGTAGCAGTAGCGACTGAATCGTAGTCTCCAGCGGATCGCCTGCCGACCAACGAATTGGCGCTTCCAGGCTAAGCGCCCGCCATTGAGGCGCTTGACGATTTAGCACCTCGCGAAAGCGCAACGCAAAACCGCGTCCAGAACCTTCATAACCGTGCACCGTCGTGGCAAACGCGATACGCGGAAATGCGGCAAGCCACTCAGCCAACAAGGCTGCCGGCATTGCCGCTGCTTCATCCACTAACAAGTAGCTGCCACTCCCTCCCAGCGTGGCCTGATGCACTTGCTCGGTTAGAGCATCAGGCGCTAAAAAGCACAGGTTACTGCCATTGGGATGTTCAAAACGCCCAGGGCTTACCCGCCGCCCTTCAGGGCATAGTGACGTCACTCTCGAAAATAAGCTTTCCACTGCACTAATTCGAGGTGCTGTTACCACAACCTGGGGCACACCTTTAGTTAACAGCCGCACGCAGGCAATGCCCAGCGCGGCGCTTTTGCCACGCCCTCGGTCAGCAGTAATAACCAACGGACGACGACGTTTTAGACCCACTAACGCGGTCACCGCCCGCGCCTGATCTGCTGTTAAGCAGTCGGTATCTTCCCATGGCAGCCCAATGGATGGGCTGGGGGGCAATTTAGGCAGCGAAAGCCCCCCTCCTACTGACCAACGAACAATGGTGTTCGCTTCGCTTAGCTGACGCGCCAAGCGAGCAAGGTAGTGAGCCGTCAGTGACTCCCAGAGCCAAGGATAATCGGCAAAACGGGCATAATCAGGATCCGGCTGAGCCCCCCAGTTACTTGGCGTAATAACCACCAGTAGCCCACCAGCACACACTGTACCTGCCAGAGCCCCTAGGGCATCAGGGTCTAACCCTTGATGTCCACCGACATCCACGATGACCAACTGATGCTCTGCGCCAAGGCGGGTTCGCGCCTTGCGGGCGGATAAACAAGAGGAAACGGGTGACTCACGCTCATCGCCCACCCACAAGGGCGCCTGCCACGCCGCCGCTTCCCAAAGCTCAGCCGCCTGCTGACGAGCCTTCTCTGCAGGGCCATCAAGCCACACTAGCGTCCGCCAGCGACGTCGCCCCAGGCGGGTGGCATAGTTAATCAAGGCGGCCGTTTGCTTAGCGCGCAAAGCAATGCCTGCAGCCTGATTATCAATGCAACGGGACGGGCACATAGCGACTCCTTAAAACAGCTTTTCACTTACAACTTTGGTTTAACCACATTACCTTTTTCAACGCTTTTTAGCTTATCTGAGTGGTTAGCAGCTCCACTAAAAAAAACACAACCATCTGTTTTTTAATAACTTATGAGATTTAAAGCCGACTAACTTGAGCGTTAGCTTCCTTTGATTACTGATATTGCGCTGCAGCGGGTGGAGTGTGCTAGCTTAGCGAAGCAGCGTGGCTAACATTTGCTTTACGTAAACGTAAACACTGCCACGTTACATTTCCTGCATTCAGGTAACGAACACTAATAACGCCAATCGCCAAAATACCAGGAAACAAACAATGAAAAAGACCACTAAATTTACGCTAACCAGCCTTGCCGCTGGCGTTGCTTTTGCCGCACTTACATCGACGGCTCAGGCACAAGAGCAGTGGACAATGACCACTACTTGGCCAGACAACATTGATCTCATTAAAATTGACCAGTACTGGGCTGATTTAGTCAACAAACTGGCAGGTGACGAGCTGCAAATCAATTTCCGCGCGGGCGGAACGTTGATGCCCGGCACAGAAGTCTTTGATGCCACCGAAACGGGCAGTATCGAAGCGGCTGGCGATTGGCCAGGCTACTGGGCAGGCTTGAATCCGGCGTTTTCACCACTGGCGACCACCACTAGTCTGTTCAACGGTGTGGATTACTTGAACTGGATCCAACAATGGGGCGGCCGAGAGCTCTATGAAGAGATCTATGGTCAGTACGACATGATGTATCTGCCCTACGGCATTACCAACAATGAATCCGGCTTTATGGGCCGCACGCCCATCGAGAGCCTCGCTGACTTAGAAGGCAAGCGCCTACGCCTATCTGGCCGTGACCAAGGCCGCGTACTGGAACAGTTAGGTGGCTCCCAGGTGACACTAGCGGGCGGCGAAGTGTACCAAGCCATTGAGCGTGGCGTGATCGATGCGGGTGAGTTTTCTACGCCCGGCGTTGATTATAAAGTCGGCTTTGCTGAAGTGGCTGACTACTGGGCGACGCCTGGCTGGCACCAGTCGGCAAGTGTCTTCGGCGTGATGATCAATAAAGATGCCTGGGATGCGCTCTCCGAAGAGACCCAGGAAAAACTGAGAATCGCTGCCGAGGCGACCATGGCGTGGTCGCTTTCTTGGTCAGAGCGTGAATCCACCGATGCTACCCAAAAGTTTATTGACGCTGGCGTGACGATCAATCAATTCTCAGAAGAGGATTTGGATCGCATCCAGGAAATCACCAACGAGGTGATTGTACGTGGTGCCTGTGAGCACGCCGACCATGCCAAGGTCTACCACTCCATGATTACTTACCTGCAAGAGTACGCTGTTTGGCGTGACGTCTCTGCGCCGTACAACATGAGCCGTACCCTAGATAACCTGCCCTCTTTGGAAGAGATCGAAGCCTGCCTATAAGGCGCTTGAGTGCCGCCCCAGCAATGCTGGGGCGATTTATGTGCTGACTGCGGAGACCTTCCATGAATGCGATTGCCAAGGCGATCGATGCACTTAACGAGCTGTTTGGCCGCATCATCGCTCCGTTAATTGCCATCATTACCCTAATTGTACTGTATGACATTGGGTCACGTTTTTTCGTCGGCCGCCCCAGCGACTGGGCATTTGACGTGACCAAAATGCTGTTTGGTGCCCACTTTATGCTGATGGCGGCTTATGGGCTTCGCCACCACGCTCATGTCGAAGTGGACGTCATTAAGCGACTTCTCTCACGTAAACGCCAGGCAGTGCTTGAGATACTCGGTTATCTCATTTTCTTTGTTCCCTTTATATGGATGCTGATTACCTACGGGTGGCGATTCTTCGATCGCTCTTTCAGTCGCGGTGAAACCACCTACGGCATGGTATCGATTCCCGTATATCCCATTAAGGGCGTTATTGTGGTCGCTGCTGTCCTCATCTTGCTGCAGGCAATCGCCATTGTGCTGCGTGCCATTATTCAGTTGCGCGAGGAGAAATCAGCATGAACCTGAGTCCTGAACTGCTTGCGCTAGTGATGTTTGGCGGACTGCTTATTGGCTTATTCATGGGTCACCCACTTGCCTTTGTGTTAGGCGGTGTGGCGGTTATTGGTGCTTTTTTAGGCCCCGGCGAACGCGTATTAGGAACGTTGATTAATAATATTTATGGCAATGCCATGGACAACTACGTTCTGGTGGCCATTCCCCTGTTTGTCTTAATGGCAAGATTTCTAAACGATTCTGGCGTCACCGAGAAAATGTTTGATGCCATGCGTTTGCTACTTGCCAATCTACGTGGTGGCTTAGCACTCACTGTCGTCATCGTATCGGTATTACTCGCAGCAACCACCGGCATTGTCGGTGCATCGATTGCGGTCATGGGGATGATTGCGCTGGTGCCAATGCTTAAATATGGCTACAACAAAGAGCTCAGTGCTGGGGTCATTATGGCAAGTGGCTGTTTGGGCATTCTTATTCCCCCCAGTATCATGCTCATCTTGATGGCTAGTTACTCGCCTGTTTCTGTCGGTGCGTTGTTCGCTGGCGCCATGGTTCCAGGTGTCATGCTTGGCTTTATGTACGCCATGTATGTGCTACTAATTTGTCACTTCAAGCCCTCCTACGGGCCACCCGTACCAAAGGCTGAACGGGCTGAAGTCAGCACGAAACAACTGCTGATTATGCTGGGCAAATACGTCGTGCCACCAATGTCGCTGATACTTGGGGTTTTAGGGGCGCTGTTTACTGGTGTTGCTACTGCGACGGAAGCATCCGCGATTGGCGTACTTATCGCTTTTATTCTGTTTTTAATCTTCGGTGACCGAAAAATTTCCACGTGCTACAACACCCTGATTGACGCTGGTAAAACCACCACTATGGTCATGCTAGTACTTGTAGGTGCGACGGCGTTTACAGGGGTTTTCTCACGCGGCGGTGGCATGCAGGTCATTCAGGATTTATTGCTAGCGATGCCCGGCGGCACTACCGGCGCGTTGATTATGATGCTGTTTTTAGTCTTTATCCTAGGCATGTTCCTTGACTGGACAGGCATCGTACTGCTCAGCTTCCCTATCATGCTGCCCATTGTCCAACAAATGGGCGTAGATCCGCTCTGGTTCGTTGTCATGGTGGCCGTGGTATTACAAACCTCTTTCCTAACGCCACCATTTGGCTACGCGCTGTTCTACCTGAAAGGCGTATCGCCACCAGGAATAGAGATCGTTCACCTCTATAAAGCTGTGATACCTTTTGTCGCACTGATACTGCTGGCATGCATGCTAATGGCTTTCTTCCCATGGCTCGTAACCGGCCTACCTGGCCTGATGGTAGGGTATTAACTCCTCTCTTCACGCTAGTCCTTAAACCCTCGCTAACGCGGGGGTTTTTTATTTATGAGGAGCGGGTTAGCTGCAGCAATCTAGCGCAAGTGATACTATTTGCATCCGCTATTTTTTCGCATTGACGAGCCAAGCTGCCAACCTCGTCCAAGGAGACAACGACGTGTCTACGCCTGCTCGCCGCTCACCCTCGGCTCCGCTTTCAGGTTTTGCTTCACGCTTTACGCTGTCGCTAAGCCCTTGGTCAATTGCCCTATTTCTGATCGCCCTGACGGTGGCACTCCCCATACTGGTGGTGTTCAGCCATATTTTCATGCCGACAGAAGGCGTTTGGCAGCACCTCGCCAGCACCGTGTTGCCTCGCTATCTTTCCAATACCTTCTGGTTAGTGCTGTGGGTGGGGCTAGGTACGCTAATTATCGGTGCGGGTACTGCGTGGCTGGTGGTCATGTGCCGGTTCCCAGGTAAGCGTGTTTTCGAATGGGCATTGCTGTTGCCTCTCGCCGTGCCCACTTATGTGATTGCCTACGCCTATACGGACTTTTTACAAGTTGCGGGACCACTGCAAAGCGTTCTGCGCGAATGGTTTAGCTGGCAGGTTGGCGATTACTACTTCCCGAACGTGCGCTCCCTGGGCGGCGCAGCGACGCTGATTACCTTTGTGCTCTACCCGTATGTCTACCTGTTGGCCCGTGCGTCATTTCTTGAACAGTCCGTATGTGTACTGGATGTCGGACGCACGCTTGGCCGCGGGCCTTGGCACTTATTTGCCAGCGTCGCCCTGCCGCTGGCGCGACCGGCGCTGGTGGGGGGCGTTTCACTGGTGCTGATGGAAACCCTTAATGAGTTTGGGGCGGTACAATTTTTTGGCGTAGACACCTTTACAACAGGCATTTATCGAACGTGGTTTGGCTTAGGTGAGCCGGTAGCAGCCGCCCAATTAGCGGCTTGCCTGCTGACATTTGTGATTGTGCTGGTGTTACTGGAGCGTTACTCACGAGGTAAGCGTCGCTACTTCCACACCACTAACCGCTATCAGCAGCTGCCCGAATATCGCCTGCGTGGCTGGAAAGCCTTGGGGGCAACACTCGCGTGTTTCTTACCCATTTTAATCGGTTTTTTATTACCCAGCGGCATTTTGCTGAACCTGGCCATTGAGACCGGCGACAGCCTGTTTGGCACACGCTTTATCGGTTTTGCTGTCAACAGCTTAAGCCTTTCCGCCACGGCCGCACTCCTGGCAGTGGGTCTGGCAGTGCTGCTGAGCTATGGCGTTAGGCTCCACAACTCACCTAGCGCACGGCTATTTACCCGTATTGCGGCGATGGGCTATGCCATTCCGGGTTCCGTTGTCGCTGTGGGTATTTTGATTCCCTTTGCCTGGCTGGATAACACCCTAAATACGTGGCTGCACGCACACTATGGCAAAATCATCGGGTTGGTGTTTAGCGGCTCAGCGTTTATCTTAATTTACGCCTATGTCGTGCGCTTTTTGGCGGTTTCATTCAATGCAGTAGAAGCGAGCCTGGGTAAGGTCACGCCCAGCATGGATGCAGCTTCTCGCACCCTAGGCCAAACCGCCGGTGGCACGCTCCGCCGTATTCACACGCCACTAATGCGCAGCAGCTTGCTAGCGGCCGGCATTTTGGTATTCGTAGATGCCATGAAGGAACTGCCCGCCACCATTATCCTGCGGCCTTTCAACTTTGACACCCTGGCAGTACGCGCTCATAGCCTCGCTTCTGACGAACGCTTGGCAGAGGCCTCGACAGCATCGCTGACCATTGTCGTCGTGGGGATTTTGCCGGTCATTCTACTCAGCTTGGCAATGCGTCGGGCGCGCCCTGGTAGCCAGGCTGAGTAGTTAAAAGTCGTTGAAAAGCAAATAATTAACGTGGAAAGATAAATACCTGAGAGTGGTCTAAGTCGATATCAATCGGCTGGCCCTCTTGGGGCAAAAACACCCCAGGCACCCTGGCATGAAGGTGTGCTTCCTGACCATCTTCACCATGCGCGCAAAGGTGAATCAGACTAGAACGACCCAGTAGCTTAGCCATAACAACATGGCTATGGTCATGCGCATCGCTAGGCAAGTCACGCTCTTTAATGCGCAATGCTTCAGGGCGAATCATGACCTGAACATCGCTATCGTCAGGCAGCCAGCTGGCATCCACCGCGCCAACAGGCGTTTGAACCACACCACCTTTCACCACGCCCTCGAGCTCGTTCACTTCCCCAAAAAAGGTCACCACAAACGGATCAATGGGGGTGCAGTAAAGCTCTCGTGGCGTTCCTGTTTGAACGATCTTGCCATCTCGCATCAGCGCGATTCGATCCGCCATAAACATGGCTTCTTCAGGGTCGTGGGTTACCAGCAGCGTTGCCGAACCCAACTTTTTCAACACGTGTAGCGTGTCATCACGAATCCGATCCCGCAGCCGTGCATCCAAGCTGGAAAACGGTTCATCTAACAACATTAGTTTTGGTGTGGGTGCTAGCGCACGGGCCAAGGCGACGCGTTGCTGCTGACCACCAGATAGCATATGAGGATAGGTGTCAACGTAGTCGGCCATACCCAGTTGGCCCAATAGCTCTATGGCTCGCGCTCGGCGCTGGCCGGAAGGCAGCTGCTTGAGACCAAAGGTGACGTTTTCGAGCACGCTTAAATGGGGAAACAGTGCCGAATCTTGGAACGCAAGGCCGACATTGCGCTTTTCTGGTGGCACATGACGCTTACCTGGTTTGGCAATCGCCTGCCCATCGAGACTTACCGCTCCTTCTTGCACTACTTCGAGCCCTGCAGCAATACGCAGCAACGTCGTTTTACCACAGCCAGAAGGGCCTAATAGGCAAACAACTTCACCAGGCGCAATGTCAAGATCGATACCTTTGACGACCTTATTAGCCGCAAAGGTATGCTGAACACCACGCAACGAAAGCGCCAATGCAGGGGCTGACACGTCGGAAAGTGACACGGTTGCCGTCATTATTTCACCATTGTTTCGTTCACCTGCGACATGATAAACGAGTGCCGCTGCGAACACGGTTGAAAGTTATTTACATTCTATTTTCTATTGGTTGGAGATGCACGCGTCAGGCCGAAAATAGAGATGCGTTTCATTACTATTTAACTTGACGACACGATTTGGAAGCGTTTCAATAGACCTTTGTCGCTAATGCAACTTATTATCATAAACATTCAGGGTATTTGTCATGAAAAAAGCGTGTCTCTCTGCTTCTGTCGCTGCCATCATGGCGAGTTCTGCTTTTGCAAGCAGCGCACTCGCTAACGAAGTCAACATTTACTCCGCTCGCCACTATGATTCGGACGAAATTCTTTACAAAGCGTTCACTGAAGAGACTGGCATTAAGGTCAATGTACTAGAAGGCGATTCTGACCAATTGATGGAGCGTATGCAGCGCGAAGGCATTGCTAGTCCCGCTGACGTCATGCTCACCGTTGACGCTGGCCGCCTTTGGCGCGCCGAGCAAGATGGCCTGTTCCAGAGCGTTGATTCTGAGATACTTAACGAGCGCATTCCTGAGTCCATGCGCCACCCTGAAGGCAAGTGGTTCGGCTTTAGCCAACGCGCACGCGTCATTTTTTATAACCGTGAAAACTTCGATCCCAGCCAAATTTCGAGCTACGAAGATTTAGCCGATCCACAGTTTGAGGGGCAAGTATGTATTCGCTCTTCGAACAACATTTATAACCAATCGCTACTGGCTTCAATGATCGAGCACCACGGTGAAGAGGGTGCACAAGAGTGGGCTCAGGGCGTTGTTAACAACTTAGCACGCAACCCAGAAGGTGGCGACACGGACCAAATCCGTGGCGCTGCTAGCGGCGAATGCGATCTAGCCGTCGCTAACCATTATTACTACGTGCGCTTGCTACACTCTGATAACGAATCTGATCGTGAAACCGCGCGTAAAGTCGGCGTTATCTTCCCCAACCAGGATGACCGTGGCACCCACATTAACGTCGGTGGAGCAGGCTTAGTCGCCAATGCTCAAAACCCTGAAAACGGCACTCGCTTCCTGGAGTTTTTAGCCTCTGACGACGCCCAGGAAGTATTAGCAGGTCGTAACTATGAGTTCCCCGTTGTTGAAGGCATCAAGAAAAATCCGGTGCTTGAATCTTGGGGTGATTTTGCAAAAGACGATATCAACATCAGCATCCTGGGCGAAAACAACCCAGAGGCCATTCGTATATCTGACCGTGTGAACTGGCGCTAAATACGGTGGCCCGCTTGGCCGCTGCATAACGCACCACAAAAAAACACCTGCAGTTTCGCTGCAGGTGTTTTGCATTTAAGTGCTGAAGGCCTAGCGTGGTTTTAGTGCGCTTCATCCCAGTTGGCACCACTTTCCGCTTCAACAATCAATGGCACGCTAAGTGTGGCCGCTGCTTGCATGCGTGCCTGAACCTGCTCAATAAATGTCTCAACTTGCGCGTCGGCCACCTCAAAGACTAGCTCGTCGTGTACCTGCATAACCATTAGCGCATCAAATTCTCCTTCAGCAAGCCATGCATCTACATCGATCATCGCCTGCTTGATGATATCGGCTGCCGTGCCCTGCATTGGCGCATTAATCGCGGTGCGCTCAGCGCCCTGGCGGCGGTTGCGGTTTTGCGAGTGGATCTCTGGTAGATACAGGCGCCGCCCTAGCACGGTTTCAACATAGCCATCTTCCGCGGCCTGGGTACGAATACGATCCATATAGCGAGCAACGCCAGGGTAACGATCAAAATAGCGGTCGATATAGGTCTGCGCTTGGTTGCGCTCGATATGCAGCTGGCGCGACAGCCCCCAGGCGCTCATGCCGTAAATCAGGCCAAAGTTAATGGCCTTGGCGCTGCGCCGCTGGTCCGCAGAGACCTTTTCAAGCGCAGTGCCGAACACTTCGGCGGCGGTCGCAGTGTGGATATCGCGCCCTTCCGCAAATGCCTCCAGAAGTCCTTTATCTTCTGAGAGGTGCGCCATAATGCGCAACTCAATTTGTGAGTAGTCTGCCGCCACAATGCGATAGCCAGGGCGTGCCACAAATGCCTGGCGGATTTTGCGCCCCTCTTCTGTGCGAATCGGAATGTTCTGCAGGTTGGGATCGGACGACGAGAGCCGCCCTGTCGCCGTCACCGCTTGGTGATAGCTGGTATGCACCCGCCCAGTGGTTTTATTGAGTAGGCGCGGCAGCTTGTCGGTATAGGTGGACTTAAGCTTCGCCAGCCCTCGGTGCTGCATAATTACCTTGGGCAAGGGGTAATCCAGCGCCAGCTCTTCTAGTACCGCTTCTGCAGTCGAAGGCGCACCTTTGGGGGTTTTCTTGATCACGGGGATTTTCTGCTCTTCGAACAGAATCTGCCCCAGCTGCTTAGGTGAACCGAGGTTAAACTCACGACCTGCCAGCTCGAATGCTTCGCTTTCCAGCTCACGAATACGGCGCTCTAACTGCTGGCTCTGCTCGTGAAGGCGCTCGGCATCCAGTGCCACGCCATTGCGTTCAATACGCGACAGCACGTTAATCAGCGGAAGCTCAAGATGGTCCAGCACGTCCGCTAAACGCCCTTCCCGCTCCACCTGAGGACGGAGTGTTTCTTGCAGTCGTAGCGTAATATCCACATCTTCACAGGCATAAGGAACCGCCTGTTCCAGTGCGATCTGGTTAAACGTGAGCTGTTTGGCACCTTTTCCAGCGATCTCCTCGAAGGAGATGGTTTTTTCGCCCAAATACTTTAGCGCTAGCGAATCCATGTCATGGCGCGTGACAGTGGAGTTCAGCACGTAAGAGGCCAGCATGGTGTCGGCCAGCGGCCCCACCACGCGAATATCATAGTTTGCCAGCACAGAAATATCGTACTTAAGGTTCTGGCCAATTTTGGTCTTGGTAGGGTCTTCCAGCAGCGGCTTCAATGCCCGCAGTACCTTCTGGCGATCAAGCTGTGCGGGCGCATCCAGATAATCATGGGCCAGTGGAATATAGGCAGCTTCACCGGCCTCCAACGCCAAGCCGACGCCTACAATGTCGGCGTCCATATAATTCAGGCTAGTGGTTTCTAAATCGAAGCAAAAACGCTCAGCTTTCTTCAGACGCCCTAACCACACATCAAACTCAGCTTGCTCAACAATGACATGATCATTGCGCTGACTGGAAGGCGCGACGCTTTCAGCGGCGTCAGTAGTGATGTTCTCAGGCGCGGGCTCGCCCCCCTTCACGTCATCAACACCCTCGTCGTTACCTGCCAGCAGTTCAGCCAACCACTGCTTGAACTCCATCTCTTTATAGAGTTCCACCAGGGCTTCGCGGTCTGGGTGCGCAATATCCAAGTCATCCAGACCCACGGGGAGTTCGCAGTCGGTCTTAATGGTCGCTAATTGGTAAGAGAGAAAGGCCTGTTCACGGTGCTCTTCAAGCTTCTTCGGTAACGTTTTCGCACCACGGAAGCTGAGCGTTTTGACGCGTTCCAGATCACCGTAAATAGTTTCTAAACCGCCTTCCATGCCTTGTAGCAGGCCAATGGCGGTCTTTTCGCCAACGCCTGGCACGCCTGGAATGTTATCGACTTTGTCTCCCATCAATGCCAGGAAATCAATGATCAGCTCGGGCGGCAGTCCAAATTTTTCTTTAACCCCCGCTTCGTCGAGAGTTTCCTCTTTCATGGTGTTGACCAGCGTGATGTGGTCATTCACCAACTGCGCCATATCTTTATCGCCGGTAGAGATTACCGCATCACGACCTGCCTGGGTGGCATGGTGAGCCAGGGTGCCAATCACATCGTCGGCTTCGACCCCTTCAATGCACAGAAGCGGTAAGCCCAACGCTTTGACACAAGCGTGCAGCGGTTTAATTTGGCTGCGCAGATCGTCCGGCATGGGCGGCCGGTGGGCCTTATACTCGCTGTACATCTCATCGCGAAAGGTTTTTCCTGGCGCATCAAACACCACTGCCATAGGGCTTTCCGGATAGTCTTTGATCAACCGTTTGAGCATATTCAATACGCCTTTCACGGCCCCTGTGGGCTGGCCGTTGGAGGTCGTTAACGGTGGCAGCGCGTGAAACGCGCGATACAGGTACGAGGAGCCATCGACAAGCACGATTGGGGCGCGGGCCATAACCAATTCCATTATTAGCAAAACAGTAAGAAAGTCTGTTGTCTATGATACGCGTTCAAAGCAACCGCTGCAGAAACAACCGCTACGAATAACGCATTTCAAACTCACACAACGCTGCCAACTGACCCTGCAAGCCGCTACAATAATGGGCTTAGCAACCTGGGCGAGATTCTCATGGCTGTATTTACTCCGCTGAGCGACGCACAGGTCGCCGCGTTTTTAGAAAAGTTTGATGTTGGCAGCTTCGTTTCGCTGCAGGGCGTCGCAGGCGGTACAGAAAACTCGACGTTTTTTGTGACCACTGATCGCCGTGAGCTGGTGTTAACCCTGTTTGAACAGGGTGAGCATGAAGAGCTGCCGTTTTTTGTCGATTTGTTGGATTATCTGGACGAGCACCGTTTGCCCGTGCCCGGCACCATTCACGACCGCGAAGGTATCGCGCTGCACAGTTTGGCAGGCAAGCCTGCGCTGCTGTTCCCACGCTTACCAGGCAAGCACCCTAGTGCGCCAAACCTTGCTCAGTGCCAAGCGCTGGGGCATACACTTGGCCATCTGCATGCTGTCTCCCAGCACTTCCCGGGGCATCGACCCAACCCCCGCGATCTTCATTGGCTTCGGGCGGTTCACCATAAGGTGCTAACGTATATTAGCCCTGATGACCAAACGCTGATGAAGAACGAGGTTGATGACTTCGAAAGCGCCTTTAGCCAACACGGTGAACTCCCCCAAGGGGCGCTGCACGGCGACCTTTTTCGCGACAACACCCTGTTTGAAGGCGACCAGCTAGGCGGCATTATCGATTTTTATAATGGCTGCACGGGCGATTTGCTGTTTGACCTGGCGATAGTGATTAACGACTGGGCATCCAATGAAGATGGTTCGCTTAATGCTGAACGCTACACAGCCATTCTTGGTGCTTATCAGGCACGACGCCCGCTGTCTGCTGATGAGCGAGCGTTGTGGCCAACCATGTTACGCATGACCGCGTTGCGCTACTGGCTATCGCGGTTACTGGTGGTTTATGTCGACCCACCCGCCCACGATCTGACGCCCCACGACCCTGAGCGTTTCAGAACTATTTTAAAAGCGCGTATCGCCTTCGGCGCATTACCACTCCCCGAGGTTTCTTAATGAGCGAGACGGTAACCACCAGCACCCAGGCCTTACGCGCCCGTCGCACATGGAACATTGACCAGTGGGGTAGCGGTTACTTTGATGTGGACGACCACGGTCAAGCGCTGGTTCGTCCGCTAGGTAGCGATGCTCAAGGCCCCGCTTTACCGTTAAGCGGCCTGGTGCGACAACTGCAAACCGCAGGGCTACGGCTGCCGGTGCTAGTGCGCTTTAGCGACATTCTTCATGACCGTGTCGAGCAGTTGTGCGGAGCATTTGATGTCGCAATGCAGGATATCGGTTACCAGGGAGGCTATACGGCGGTTTACCCAATTAAGGTGAATCAGCAGCGCCGTGTGGTAGAAGAAATCTTGGCCACTTCCGAACGCGGTAATGGTCGGGTGGGACTCGAGGCGGGCAGTAAACCAGAGCTGCTTGCGGTGTTAGCACTCTCTGATAGCGGCTCATCGCTGATTGTTTGCAATGGCTACAAAGACCGTGAGTACGTTCGCCTTGCACTGCTGGGCGAAAAACTGGGGCACCGTGTCTACTTGGTAGTAGAGAAGCTTTCTGAGCTAAGCCTTATTCTGGAAGAAGCTCGCGCGCTGGATGTGACGCCACGTATTGGCCTACGGGCGCGACTTGCCTCCGTAGGCAAAGGCAAGTGGCAAAACACCGGCGGCGAAAAGTCCAAGTTTGGCCTGACCGCCAGCCAAATTCTTGAAGTCGTGGACACCCTACGCACTCAAGATGCGCTGGAAAGTCTGCAGTTAGTGCACTTCCACCTTGGCTCGCAAATTGCCAATATCCGCGATATTCAACGCGGGCTAAGAGAGTGCGCGCGCTTTTATCAAAATCTGATGAGTCTGGGCGCACCCATTGATACTGTCGATGTCGGTGGGGGGCTCGGCGTTGATTACGAAGGCACCCGCTCACGTAGTTACTGCTCAGCCAACTACTCCATGCAGGAGTATGCCCGCAATGTCGTCGGCGCCTTTGCTCAGCTGTGCCAAGACGCAAGCCTTCCTCAGCCGCACCTAATCAGCGAATCAGGTCGTGCACTCACTGCCCACCACGCCGTGCTAATCACTAACGTAATTGGCGAAGAGCGTGTCAGTGATGCACCGCCTAAGCGTTCCTCACAGAAGGACTCTCAGGTCGACGTTCTATGGCGAGTATTTGAGCAACTAGGCGACCATCAAGAGCCCCGTGTACTCGTTGAGGCGTGGCATGACCTTCTTCAAGCGGTTAGCGAGCTACAAGATCGTTTTGTGATGGGCCTGAGCGATATCAACGCCCGCGCAGAAGGCGAACGGCTCTATATGGCCGCCTGTGCGCGGTTGCGTAAACAACTCGACACCCGTAACCGCGCTCACCGAGAAATTATGGATGAGCTCGCTGAAAAGTTGGCCGATAAGCTGTTCGTCAACTTCTCGCTATTCCAATCGGTGCCGGACGTATGGGGAATCGAACAGATTTTCCCAGTGCTGCCGTTAAGTGGGTTAGACAAAGAACCTACCCGTCGTGCCGTTATCCAGGACATCACCTGCGACTCTGATGGCCGTATCGATAGCTACGTGGATGGCCAAGGCGTTGAAAGCACATTACCGCTGCCGGAGTGGCCCACTGAAGATGAACGCTGGCTAGGCTTCTTTTTAGTCGGTGCTTATCAAGAAATACTGGGCGACCTGCACAATCTATTCGGCGATACCGATTCGGTGGATGCCGCGCTCGGTGACGATGGAAAATGGGTGCTCTCAAACCCCCAGGCAGGCGACACAGTGGCTGATGTGCTGGCCTACGTGAATTTTGATGCGCAAGTATTAAAGCAGAAACTGACTGAACAGTTAGTAACCAGCGGCTTTTCTGCCGAAGAGCAAGCCCACTTTGCCACTAGCTTAAGCGATGGTCTTGAAGGCTATACCTACCTAGAGTAATTACACGCTAACGCTGTTAGCCAAAAAAAGGCCATCGACACTGTCTGTCGGTGGCCTTGTTCGTTTAACTTGGTGCCATCGCTGTCGGCTACTCCACTACGCGGGTAGTGACCTCCAGCCCACCGGTCAATGTTAAGCGCAGCGACGCGCCACGGGGCAGTACGCCAACACCAGCGGGAGTACCCGTCAAAATGACGTCACCCGGCTCTAGGGTGAAGTGATGACTCATCTCTGCCACCAGGGTCGGAATCGCAAAGATCATATCTGCGCCCTCACCATGCTGACGCTCTTCCCCGTCGATTTCCAACGAAAATGCCAATGCATTCCAGTTAGGCACACGGCTGAGGGGCAAAAAAGATGATAAGGGGCAAGCACCATCAAACGCCTTAGCAATTTCCCAGGGATGCCCTTTCTCTTTCAGCTGGGTTTGCACATCACGCAACGTTAAATCCATCGCTAACCCAATACCAACGATGGCACGCTGCGCTTCATCTTTGGTGGCGTGAGTTAACGTTTCACCCACCAAAAGAGCCAACTCCACCTCGTAATGAACATCACCCCGCGAAAACGGCGGGTCAAGCGGCTTGGTTATATCCACCACGCTAGTGGAAGGCTTAATAAACAGCAGTGGTTCACTGGGAACCGGATTATCCAATTCCTTGGCATGGTCGGCATAATTACGACCAACGCATACGACTTTGCCCAGCGCGTGGGGAAATTCCTGGCCATCAGTAAACTGTGGAATGTAACGCATGGCGGGTATTCTCCTTCTCATTATGCGTGCCGCATTCGCAACGACAGGCGCAACAGTCTACCTTAGCTATGCATATGTTCCACATATCTCATCTCAATTTTTCACTATAGCCTATCAGCAATCTACCTGCGGCTCTGTGTATCTCAAGCAGAATCGACAGTAAGGGACTAGCTTTAATGAAGTCATTCTCCTAAAGCCAGGGTAAAGTCACATGGGTGTAGGGTCGCTTGAACGCTTACTTGCCGAAAACCAGACGAGCTGGCCAATAGAAGTAGTTTGCGCCATTCGAGACCCGCAAATAATGCACCTCTCACTTTTTCCTGAAGAAGAAGTCTCTATCGTTGGCGCAGATACGAAGCGACTGATGGAGTTCGCAGCCGGCCGCTCCGCTGCGCATGCTGTGCTAAAGAAACTCGACGTCCCTCTTTCAGCGATCTTGATGGGCAAAGGTCGTGCCCCTGTCTGGCCAGCGGGTATAGTCGGCAGTCTTTCACATACAACAGATGCCTGCTTAGGTGTCGCTGCTCGGGCGCATCATACCCAAGCCATCGGCATTGATATCGAGAGCCTAGCCCCCCTTGAAGGTAGCCTTCACCCCGACATTGCCACCCCCGAGGAACTCGCTTGTATCGATCAACCTCCTGAACTCGCGGCTTTGCAGATTTTTTCAATGAAGGAAGCAGCCTACAAGGCACAGTATCCTCTCAGCCAGACATTTTTCGACTTTACTACCCTGGAAGTCACTTCAGAAGGTTTACGCTTTCGTTGCCCAGTAGCCCCCTTTGCTCAAGGCACCCTGCTAACCGTCCATCAATGGACGGGGTTTGGCATGTGTCTGTCTCTATGCATACTGAAGAAGCCAGCGCCGTTCCCCGCTTAGGTCAATAATGGGTTGTAGCCAAAAGATAATCGCGGCCGTGAATGCCCTGCTAAAAGCTCTCAACTAGCCTATTAGGGCGTCTCCAGCACATCCAGATACGCCAAGTAGTTCGCCAATTCCTGACGGGAAAATACCGGCTTCTCAATACCACTGCCTCTGAGAAAGTGCCTGGTATTGCGGCAGTCCCATAGGTAGGTGTTCTGGTACAACTCCACTGTGGATTGGCCGTCATACATGGTGTCATTGAATAGGCTCAACAAAGGGTAAAGTGGCGCGTTGGCGTCGTGCTCCCACTGCGCCTTCCATTGTGCGTAGGGCAACACTTGGAAGCGGTAGCCAAAGAGGTCTTCCAGTCGGCCGAAGAACTCCTTGAACGTCAAGTTGTTGTCACCCTCGTGTGTCAGATTGAATTTGCGACCCAAGCCTTCCGGGTTACGGGAAATATGCGCGATTGCAGCGGTCATGTAGTCAACACTGGTCAACCCCTCGCGCAATGCTTCCAGGTCAGGGATGCTCTGGTGCGTCACACAGGTTTGTACCAAGCGCCCCCACCATTGGTAATCTGCACACACGCCTCGAGTGCTGTGATAGGTGGCATACCCCAGCCGGAAGGTCATTAGTGGCAACCCACGTTGGGCTGCTTGATCAGCTATTTTTTCCATGACCCATTTGCTTCGGACATAGCCGATATCTGTGATCACCGCATCCAAGTTCTGGTCGATGTCATCGTCCTCGCACATCACTCGCTTGCGGGTGTGTAGATGCCCCCAGCTGTATACGGAGATAGTAGACAGCAACATCAGAGGCTTGGTGCGCGTGTCAGCAGCAAAGCGCAATAACTCCAGCAGCCCCTGGACATTGTCACGCTTCATGTACGAATAAGGTTGGATGAAATTGACCGCACTGGCGGAGTGATAAATCACGTCGACCATCTCCACAAGCTCGTCATAATGCATCCCTGTCAGTCCGAGCCGAGGCTCCGATAAGTCTGCCCGATACACCTCGACACGTTCCCGCTCTACCTCAGAAAGCGTGATACCGTAACGGGTCAGAGTGTCTTCCAGGCGTCGCCAGGGGTCCACCCCCGAGCGAGCACGCACTGGACAGTGAAGCCTCGCATCGGTGGTGGAAAGCAAGTCGGTCAGCAAGTGAGCGCCGACAAAGCCCGTGACGCCAGTAAGCAGGATGTGACGCGGTCGCACCAGGGAGTCCTTCATTTGCCAGGGAGAGAACACGAGATCATCGGGCAAGCTGGCATCTTCACGCAGAGGGTGAATACGCTCTCGGTCTAGCAAGGACTGTGGACGGTCATCGCTGCGACGCTCTTCTAGCACTGCAGCCAACGACTCAACCGTATCATACTCAAAAAGATCACGAATCCAGGCCTGAACGGACAGTCTTTCACGCACAGCTAGCATCAGCCGAGCTGCCAGCAATGAATGACCGCCAACATCAAAGAAGCGGTCGGTGCGACCGAAACGACGATGCCCAAGTACGCTCGCCCAGGCGTCGGCAATGTCGCGTTCCATCTGGTTGATATAGGCCACTTCTGGCGCGCTTCCTGGGATATCGTTGTCAGCACTGCCTTCCAGCCGCTGAGACATCTTCAGTAGCGCTTGCTTGTCTGTTTTCCCATTGGCGTTGAGCGGTAGTGATTCAAGTCGATAGATGGCAGACGGGGCCATGTAGTCTGGCAAGGTTTCCAACACTCCCCGTCGCAGCTCGGTCTCCATTGGGGCCTGCTGGCGATCGGGCACAATAAAAGCCAGAAGATGCCGTTCGCCATCAGCCTTCGCATCGGAAGCCAGTACAACTGCCTCGCTTACCCCGGCTTGTGCGTGTAGCGCCTCTTCCACCTCAGCCAGCTCTACCCGGTTACCACGAATCTTCACTTGGTCATCCAAGCGCCCTAGAAACTGGAGGCGTCCGTCTGGGAGCCTGCGGGCCAAGTCACCAGTTCGATACAGGCGCCGTCTCCACTGAGGATGAATAATGAACTTCTCTCGCGTCAGTGGCTCGTTATGCAGATACCCCCGAGCCAGATTGTCGCCGCCGATGAAAATTTCCCCTGCTTCACCGTCGGGCACCGGTGCGAGTTGCTCATCAAGCAAGACAATGTCGCTACCGGCCATGGGGTAGCCAATAGCGGGGCGACTGTCTGTCTCGGCACCAGGAACGTGGTGACAGGTAGCAAAAATAGTGGCCTCTGCCGGCCCATAATAATCCACCAACTGATACGGCAAGTGTGCAGTAGCTGGTGGAGTCAACTTTTCTCCGGCGGTGAACAGATAAGTTAACGCCAATGCCGACGGCTGAGGTTGGGTAGTGACCGCCGAAATCAACGCTGTGGGTACAAAGGCATGCGAGAGGCGCTGGCGGGCAAAGAACGCCAGCAGTCGTTCGGGATCCAAACGCGTTTCCTCGTCAGGCAGGATCAGCGTGCCCCCAGACATCAGCATCGATGCGATTTCCAACTGCGCCACGTCAAATCCTGTACCGGCCATTAGTGTGGAACGGCTGTCCTCAGTCACACCTAGGTTGTTGTTGTGCCAAGCGACTACCCGTTCAAAGGCATGGTGCTCGACCATAACGCCCTTAGGATTGCCAGTGGTGCCTGAAGTGAAGATCACGTAGGCCAAGTCCTGAGAAGACGGCAGCGTGGGCGGGCGAACATCGCTACTCGGCATGCTATCGATGGAGTGCACTAAGAAGGGAGTATCAGCAGGTAATTCACTGCATGCCGCCAATGCGAAAGAAGCACCGCTCTGCGTCAGAATGCGCTGTTGCCGCTGCAGCGGGTAACGGATGTCCACCGGAATATAAGCAGCACCACTTTTCATAACTCCCAAAATGGCCACTACGTAACGGTGGGTGCGATCACATAACAAGGGAACCAGATCTCCCTTGCCTATTCCCTGCTCTCGCAGAAAGGCGGCTACGTCATTGCTGCGGCGATCCAGTTCGCCGTAAGTAAGATGAGTAGAAGAGTCATTGACCGCTTCTCGATTAGGGCAGCGATCAGCATGCTTCTGGAAATAGTGCAATACAGTATCGCAACGTATCATCATAGGGCTTTACTCCTATTTATGAATGATCTATACGTCACTTGTGCACTAACACGAGATGCCTAGCCTATAATCTCAATATTGTGTGTAAAACCGCCGACAGGGCTGAAGAGAACGTGAATTAATTGCCATTCGACATTCTCGCCATTGTCTGTGCCTAACACCTAGCAGGCAGTGCTTCCCTTATTGTGACTCGGGTGTAATGGCTCGGAGTTTCTTAGGCCTGTTCACCCGATTTTCCCACACCTGACACAAGCGCTTATATAAACTTAGCCCATTGGCAGTGTCTACGCACGCGAAAAAGCCGCCCTTTCGGACGGCTTCATCTAATTCTCTAACGCTTTGCTTTTTAACCACTTTAATTGGTGCCGACACCAGGAGTCGAACCCGGGACCTACTGATTACAAGTCAGTTGCTCTACCAACTGAGCTATGTCGGCGCTTCGCGTTTTCTTGAGAAAATGATTGCTTCACTGTTAAGCTTCGCAATCAACAAGAAATCTTGCTGGCAATGGCTGGGGTACCAGGATTCGAACCTGGGAATGCCGATACCAAAAACCGGTGCCTTACCACTTGGCGATACCCCAACGTTTGGTGGCCAGAGACGGAATCGAACCGCCGACACGGGGATTTTCAATCCCCTGCTCTACCAACTGAGCTATCTGGCCGCTGCCAACGGTGCGTATTAAACTAAAAACTCAGCTTTTCGTCAACACTTTCGTGAAACTTTCTTTCTAGTCACGTGCTTAGGGAATTTCTTGGCAGGGTCAAAAACGGGCAGAAGCCACACCAGCTGTGGGCTGCGCCGAGTTTCCCCCTTTTCAGCCTTACTTCCTAAACACTTAAGCCTGGGTTGGCGGTACGTAACCTTCGGCCTGGTCCGTGGTTTCGTTGTCTAGAAAACGTTGCATCTGATCCATTAAGTAAGCGCGTGCGTCAGGCTCAAGCATGTTCAGGTGCTTTTCGTTAATCAGGCGCGTTTGCAGCGCTTGCCACTCTTCCCAGGCCTGCTTAGACACCGTGGCTTGAATTTCTTGCCCTTGCTTACCCGGCAGCGGTGGAAACGGCAGAGCGGGTAGCTCTTGTTGGTACTTGCGGCACAACACTGTGTTGCTCATGGGGGTACTCTCCTTCCTAAATAGCGGTACTGACGATCAAGGTAACATCGCACGTGATATTAACGCGATGGCCCTGGCGTTGGGTCTAGGGTAAACGTCGCCAGTTGGCTCAGCAGCGATTTAACCGGAGCTGCCAAGCCGAGCGCAGGCGGATCATTAACGTCATACCATACGCCGTCTTCTCTTACACCGCTCAGCCTATCGCAGTTGACCGGCTGAGGTGTAATCGATAGGCGAAAATGGCTAAAGGTGTGGGTAAAGCTAGGTAGTGGTGCATGGCGCTCTGGGGAAACCACATGATCAGCTAGCCAGTCGTTAAGCTCACCATGGCGTTCAAATTGGGGCAGGCTCCATAGGCCTCCCCATAGTCCGCTGGGAGGCCGCTGCTCTAACCAAACCCGCCCTTGTCTGTCCCGTAGCATTAGCATAATAGTTTCACGCGTGGGCAAGGTCTTTTTAGGTTTGGACTCGGGGAAGCGCTGCGGCTCGCCTTGGGCATAGGCTCGGCAGACGTCGTTAAATGGGCAAATCAGACAATCAGGTTTGCCGCGTTTGCATAGCGTAGCACCGAAATCCATGATGGCTTGGGTATAGTCGGCAAGGCGGGTATCGGGTGTGTAGTATTCAGCCAGCGCCCACAGCGAGCGTTCTATTGCTGGCTTACCTGGCCAGCCTGAAACGGCATGCAAGCGGGTTAAAGATCGCTTTACGTTGCCATCTAAGATTGCTGCCTGCTGACCGGAACTTTGCGCGACAATTGCGCCAGCAGTGGAACGGCCTATGCCGGGCAGCGTCATCAACGCTTCGATACTGTCGGCGGGCAATTCGCCATCGTGGTCTTCCAGCGCCACTTGGGCCGCTTTATGCAGGTTACGCGCACGGGCGTAGTAGCCAAGCCCTGTCCAGAGATGCAACACATCGTCCTGGGGCGCGTTGGCCAATGCTTCTAACGTGGGAAACCGCGCCATAAAGCGTTTGAAATAGGGAATGACCGTGGTGACTTGAGTTTGCTGAAGCATTATTTCTGACACCCACACGCGATAAGCACTACGGGGTGACTGCCATGGCAAATCGTGACGACCATACTGATCAAACCAAGTGAGCAAGCGGCGTTGAAACTCTTCCGCCGTTAGGCAAGGCGCAGGCATATCGGCCATAGAAACTCCTTTAACAGTAAAACGTCACCAACCATGAGCAGGCAATAAATCTTGTGGCAGCGGCCATTCGCACGAAAAAAAGCGCCGGCGTTCGGGCCGGCGCAGCGCTTAGTACGTGAACTCAGAGCGTGAATACACCCTCAGTTAAATAGACGACGAATCCCTTCACGAAGCTCCTGACCCACGCCCTCACCCAAACGTTCGTCGATTCGGTCCAGAGATTCTCCTAGCCGCTCTTCCAACTCCTCTTCGACGCGGCTACCGGCTTCGCTACGCAGCAGGTCTACCACCGCAACTTGAAAAGCAGTGCGGTCAAAACCACACCACTGGGCTTTGTCATCGCCTATATGCCCCTCACAACGTACCGGAAGCGGCAGCTGCTCTAAACGGGGATTTACTTGACAGGCTGCATCAGCAGTATCCACTAAGCGCGCATTCGCCCTTGTGATGAAGTTCATCGTATTAAGGTTAAACTCCCCGTCTCCTTTGACGTCGATGCCAGGCAGAGTAATGCTTAAGTCCTCGCTAGATGCCACCCCATTGCGCAATTGAATAGTGGCGTCGAATCGCTCAAACCGAGTATCTGGGTGCCACTCTCGCACGGTTCCTTGCCCTTCCAACTGGGCGACTAACTCACACATTTCCTGGGAAATGTTAGTCTGTAGAATAGCGCCTTCAGTTAACCGGGCGTTCAGCTCACCGTTCAAGTTGCTGGTGAGCACTCCACGACTGTTACCCTCAGTGGTGAGTGAGCCTTCTAGGTTGAAGCGGCCTCGCAACGGGGCATCTTCTTCGCTGAAGGACTCAATAAGTGGCGCAACCTGTACATTGCTGATAATGGGTGAGAGCTGCCACTCAAGCGCACGACCTCTCGCATCAAGGCTGCCGGTGGCAGTTAACTCGCCATCGTAAAAGCGCGACTCAAAAGCCGAGAGCAGGTGGTTGCCACTCTCTCCGCGCAAACTTAACCGCGCTTTATCGAACGTTAGCCCTGCCAACACCAGCTGATTGATACTTACATCACCCTCAAGCGTTAGCGTGCTAAGCCATTCCTGCGGCAACAGAGCACCGTCAGTTTGCGCAAACGCTTGGCGTAGCAGCCCTCGACTCGCCTGCTGGGCGGCTTCCGGACGAGGTAGGTAATAGTCCAAATTCAGCTGATCGCCTTCCAGGTTGAACGCCAACTGCGTGCCATCCAGCGCAGTGGAGAGTTCGCCGGTAAAGGTGCTGTCATCCACCACCAAAGAAAGGCGCGGCAGCGCAATACGCACCATATCGCCTTCAATTGGGCTAGTCATCGCCACATCCCTCAATGCGCTCTCATTGGCAGTGTTCAGGGTGATCCCTGCACGTGATAACCAAGGACGTAGCGTAAAAGGGGCAGCAGTGATCTGACCACGATATTCGGGAGCAGTGAGCAGTTGCTCAATATTTAGATGACCGCTTACTCGTAGGCCATCTGGCCCCGTGAGCTGGGCATCTTTGAGTTGTGCTGTTTCTGATGCCCAATCACTTTCCAGGCCAAATGTCAGGGCAAGCGCAAGGCTGCCCTGCCAATTGTCTGGATGACGTAATCCGGCATCTAAGACACCCTCACGGACAGAGAGTTGTTGCTCACCCATGCGGATAACTATTTCTGCTGCTTTCAGACTTAGCTGTTGCGGATCGCTCGCTTCAGCACGGCGTGTACGGGTGGTCAATTGCGTATTTTCAAAGGTGACCTGCTCGTCTTCTAATCCTAAACGAAGACGGGTTTCCAAATTCACATCGCTCGTTAGCTCAGGCGCGCGCTCCAATGCCTCTGCATCTAGGCGGTTGTGCTTAGTGAGAGTGGACACGACTTTCAAAGGGAATGAGCGCACTGGATTGACATTAGTGCCAGAGATATTCAGCGGCTGCGCTCGCCAAAGTGTTTGGCTTTGTTCATCGCGGAAACGGATGTCCGCACCTTTCACTTCTACGCTGGCAATATTCAGCACTACTGACAAATTCCCAGCATCCGCATGGGGGCCGGCGCTTGCCGGTGCCAGTACGGTTTCTGCCGTTTCATTGCTCTTTTCAGCCAAGCGCTCCAGCAGTGGCTCCCAGTTCCCAACACCCTCTTCGTTCTTGACCAGATTTAAGCGCATACCGTCTAGGGTTAAACCATCAACGGCAATCTCACCGCGCAGCAGCGGGGCAAATGCCACGCTAACTTCAGCATGCTGAACAGACGCGAACGATGTATCGTCTTGTGACTGCTCAGGCAACCATGCCTTTGCCTGCGCGACGCTAACGCCAATGCGTGGATAAAACGACCACGCAATAGGGCCTTCCAGCGCCAAATTAAGCCCTGTTTGCTCTTCTATTACTGCGGTTAAACGGGGCTTAAAGTCCTCGGGGTCAAGAAAGGTGGTCACATACACCACAGCGGCGACGGCAACGATCGCCAAAATGCCTACTGCAGCCAGTAAAATACGTAGTAACTGTTTCATTACCCTTTTCCTTGTGGGTCTAGCTCAACAAAATCACTGGTCGCTGGTGCATCTGGTTGAGAAGAACGTTCATTGGCCACTGGCCGGTACCCCAACTTAGACAGTAGTACGCGGTCGGCTAATGGCAACGATGACGTTTCAATACGCAATACACGCCCTTCTTTTTTTGCTTGATCGCCCAAAAGAGCCATTAATCGCGTACCGACGCCACGTCGCCGCGTGGTTTTTCGAACGCACAGATCTGATAGCCACCAGGCACGGTCATCCGCTTCTTTTACTGCCACTGCACCCAACAGGCGATCATTAAAGTGTGCGCAGGCAAAAAAGTGCTGCCCTTTTAAGTGTTGTTCTATAAAAGGGAGAACGGTTGGCATGGGCATACGCTCTTGGGGCGCGTCTTCATAGATACGCCTCATGTCAATGCGCACCTGTTCTTCTGCCTCCCAACAGGCCTGATCAACGTAATGCAGTGTCACCGGCATGGTAAAATCCTCTTTGACAGAGCAGCGAGGCTGCTATTCTACCGCCAGCAAAAGCGGCTACCTTTCGCGCATTGTAGCGGATGGGGGGGCCGATTCTCTATAATGCTTGTTTTGGTCGCAGGTTATGCCCTTGTCTAATGGTGGCATACTAATGTCACCCTGCCGATTATTCCTCAGAGTGCGCCACAGCGCAGGAGATGCAACATGTCAGCGCGTATTGCCACGGTAAGCCGTGACACCAACGAAACGCAGATTACGGTCAGCGTCAACCTTGACGGCAAAGGCCGTCTCCGCTGTGAAACCGGCGTCCCGTTTCTTGACCATATGCTTGATCAAGTGGCACGGCATGGAATGGTGGACCTCGATATTGACGCCAAAGGCGACCTACATATCGATGATCACCATACGGTTGAAGACCTGGGCATTACCTTGGGCCAAGCCTTTCACCAAGCGATAGGCGATAAACGCGGCATTTACCGCTATGGCCATGCCTACGTTCCCCTTGATGAAGCACTATCGCGTGTCGTCATCGATTTTTCCGGCCGACCAGGCCTGTATATGAATGTCGACTTCACCCGCGATACCATTGGCCGTATGGACACCCAACTGTTTTGGGAGTTTTTCCAAGGTTTCGTCAACCATGCGCGTGTCACACTGCATATCGACAATGTAAAAGGCTTTAATGCTCATCACCAGGCTGAGACTATTTTTAAAGCCTTTGGGCGCGCGCTACGCATGGCAGTAGCAGAAGACCCACGAATGGCGGGACAGATGCCGTCTACCAAAGGAAGTCTATAATGCCGAGCATTGTTGTTAGTGGTAGCTCGCCAACGAAAACAAGGAGCGCTTTATGACCATCGCGGTAATCGATTATGGAATGGGCAACCTGCACTCTGTGGCAAAAGCGCTTGAGCATGTTACCCATGAAAATGTCATTATTACCCGCGACCCTCGGCGAATTTTAGGCGCAACACGCCTGGTGCTACCCGGCCAGGGTGCTATTCGCGACTGTGTGGGCGAGCTTGAGCGAACCGAACTACGCGGCTTAGTCGACGATATTCTTACCCGTCAGGAAAAACCACTGCTGGGAATTTGCGTGGGTCAACAAATGCTGATGGAGCGCAGCGAAGAGAACGGCGGAGTGGACTGCCTGGGCTTTTTCCATGGCAGCGTCGATCGTTTTCCGGCCAATATGCGTGATGATCATGAACAGCGCTTAAAAGTACCGCACATGGGCTGGAACCTGGTGGCACAGCATCACGACCACCCGCTGTGGGCAGGTATTGACGATAACGAACACTTTTATTTTGTGCACAGCTACTACGTCAATGCAGCGGACAATGCTCAAGTGTTTGGTACCACCCAGTACGGCAAGGTTTGCGCCCACGTGGCGATTGGCCGCGATGCCACCTTCGCTGTGCAATTCCACCCTGAAAAAAGCTCCCGCGCAGGCCTTCGCCTGCTAGAAAACTTTGTCACCTGGACGCCCTGAGAGGTTTCATTATGTTGGTAATTCCCGCGATTGATCTCAAAGACGGCCAGTGTGTGCGCTTGAAGCAAGGCCGCATGGAAGATGCGACGTCCTACGGCGATGACCCTGTTGCCATGGCCGCCCGCTGGGTAGAAGCGGGGGCGCGTCGTTTGCATCTAGTTGACCTAAACGGCGCATTTGAAGGCAAGCCGGTGAACGGCGAGGCAGTGACCGCGATAGCACGAGCTTATCCGAACTTGCCAATTCAAATTGGCGGCGGTATCCGCTCGGCGGAAACCATTGAGCATTACCTAAATGCTGGGGTCTCTTACGTTATTATTGGCACCAAAGCGGTCAAGGAGCCAGACTTCGTGGGTGAGATGTGCCGCGCGTTCCCAGGCCATATTATTGTTGGCCTGGATGCTAAAGATGGCTATGTGGCCACCGATGGCTGGGCGGAAGTCTCTACCCTGAAGGCGACTGAGCTTGCCAAGCGCTTTGCCAATGACGGCGTTTCCAGCATTGTCTATACCGACATTGCCCGTGACGGCATGATGCAAGGCGTCAATGTGGACGCCACCGCTGCACTAGCCCGTGAAGGCGGCTTACCCGTAATTGCCTCTGGCGGCGTCACCAATTTAGATGACATTCGTGCGCTGTGTGATGTCGCGGATAGCGGCATTCTAGGCGCGATTACCGGCCGCGCTATCTACGAGGGCAGCCTGGATGTAGCAGAAGCCCAGCGCTTGAGCGACCAGCTTAGCGGAGGCACGGAATGAGCTTAGCGAAACGTATTATCCCTTGTTTAGATGTCGATGCCGGACGTGTAGTGAAAGGCGTTAACTTCATTGGCATTCGTGATGCGGGCGACCCGGTTGAAATCGCCCAGCGTTACAACCAGCAAGGCGCCGATGAAATCACCTTTCTCGACATTACCGCCAGCCACGAAAACCGTGACACCACGGTCGAAATGGTAGAGCGCATCGCCGGTGAAGTATTTATTCCTCTCACCGTTGGGGGCGGCATCCGCAGCTGCGATGATATTCGAACCATGCTGAATGCAGGGGCTGATAAAGTCTCAATTAACACCGCTGCTGTTACCAACCCAGAGTTTGTTCGCGAGGCAGCGGAGCGTTTTGGCAGCCAATGTATCGTGGTAGCGATTGACGCCAAAAAGGTGTCCAAAGAAGGCGAACCTCCACGCTGGGAAATCTTCACCCACGGCGGGCGCCGACCGACAGGCTTGGATGCCGTCGAATGGGCCAAGAAGATGGTCGAATTTGGCGCAGGCGAGCTACTGTTAACCAGTATGGATCGAGATGGCACTAAAGTCGGCTTTGACCTTGGCGTTACCCACGCCATTTCTGAAGCCGTCAGCGTGCCGGTGATTGCCTCTGGTGGTGTCGGAAACTTAGACCACTTTGTGGACGGCGTACTCAAAGGTGGTGCCGATGCGGTACTCGCGGCAAGTATCTTCCACTTTGGTGAATACACCATACCAGAAGCAAAACGCTATATGGCGGAACGCGGCATCGAGATGCGGCTATAGGAACATAACATGCCTCGTTATTATCAATGGCTAGGAGGGCTAGCAGGGTTTTGGCTCAGTACAAACGTATCTGCGTTTACTTTGCCAGACTGGCCGCCCACCTTAGAGCTCGACCACATATTGGTGCAAACCAGCCTATTAACACGCCACTTTGACCCTGACCCAGAGCACGTCAATCAGCAAAAGCTAGCCAGTATTGAGTTGCACAACCCTGACCGCTGGTTAGCTGGGGCGGCATGGTTTAAAAACTCCTTCGATCAGCCTACTTGGTACGTCTATGCAGGCCGAGAGTTTCCTCTTTGGCAAGTAGCTGAAGAGGTTAACGTACGTGCCAAGCTGACCGGCGGGCTGTTGCGCGGCTATAAAGGTGAGTACCGCGACAAAATTCCCCTTAATCATTTTGAAATCGCGCCGGCACTATTACCCAGCATTGGCGTGCAGTGGGGACGCGTAGAATCGGATCTGATTATCTTCGGCACCGCCGGCATGATGGTGACGGCGGGCCTGCGGTTTTAAATGACCTTGCCGGTTACTCACCGTCCTCATCTAAGGTTAATCCGAGATTACTGATGCCGTTATTGCGTCCTAGTTGGCGAACCTCTTTTAGCGAGGCTTTGTTGATTGGCTCGCTCACGGCTTCCAGAACTGCATCCTGGAAGTCGTTTTCATCGGCCATCAGTGGATGGTCACGAATCATCAGCGCAAGCGCCTCAGCATCCTCTTCGCCCTCTGTCAGCTCGATAAAAGCACGAACGCCCGCTCGCGAGGTACGGCTCACATCCAGCACCGCTTCAGGCGACTCGCCCTGCAGCGTATCTAATAGCGCTGATACTGACACAACGGCATCTAGCGCTCGACGCGCTCCAAAGCTCTCATCATCTTCAGGAGGCTCGCACTCGGCCAGCTTTTCCGCTTGTCGGGCAAAGTCGATGCTGGCGTTCGGTACGCTGAGCCGCTCCCATACAAGGTTAAGCACAGCACGCAAGGTATGGCCATCGCCCTGCCCCGTGGTTTGCTGATATAGCGCATAATTGGGCAGCAATCGTTCACACAGCGCAGCCATAAAGGCTTGTTGGGCGGGCAACGGTAACTGCTGAAGCCGCTGATAAAATCCTAGGGGTTTAGCCACCATGCTGATTTCCTGGGTCACAATATTGGTGAAATGAACGCGATACGTTATCGTCGCACAAACGCGATAGGAGATCCCTGTCGCATTGTTAACATCGGCCGGCGAGGAGATTACCATGCATATCCATCTGCTACAGCACGGCCCTGACCATGGTCCTGCTCGTCTCACTGACTGGCTTGAGAGTATGGGCCATAGTTACACCGTTTTTCATCTTTATGCGGGCGAGCTAACCCCACGACCAGGCGAGTGCGATGCGCTAATTATACTGGATGGCCCTGAACGTCTAGTGAATGATCCCCCTGATTGGTTTAAAGCCGAGCGAAAGCTGATTAATCGCTATCTGGATGGCCAAAAACCCATACTCGGCATTGGCTTGGGCGCATTGTGGATAGCGCAAGCACTAGACGCTGTTATTGCACCAGGCACCTACCCTGAAATAGGCTGGCACCAAATAACACTTGCCCCAGAAAGCACCTTTGATCTACCCGAGCGATTTGAGGCATTTATGTGGCACCGCCTCGTGTTTAGCTTACCGGAAAACGCACTACCGCTAGGCGGCAGTGCAGCAGCACCACTGCAAGGGTTCTCATGGGATGCCGGGCGGGTCATCGGTTTACTGTGCCATTTTGAAGCGACAGCTTCCAGCGTCTCACCACTGCTCAATGCAGATGAACGGCCACAGCCAAAAACGGCCGCAGCAGGACGTTTTCTACAAACCAATGAACAGATTCTAGAAGACGCTAGTCGTTTTCATCAGTTAGCACCACTGCTAGACCGCATGATGACTCAGTGGCTGAAAGCTACATAAGTTGCATAAGCCCCATCGGTGAATCAAACGCCGCTAAGTGCTCCATTGCTTAGCGGCGTCTAAACAGCTTTCCCAATCACCAACGTGCAGCTCCACAGGGCGACTATCCCGCTGCTTTTCAAGGTGATAGCGATAAAGTGGGTCGTAATACTCCGTCAGCAACGGCGCAAGCCATGCCTCGTGGGCGTAAACATCCCCTATGGCATGAGCGCGAAACGCCATGGCCTGCAATCGCTGTAGGCGCTGCCATCGGGCATTGCCTAAGCGTTTCGCCAAACGCTCCAAGGCATTGGCCAACTGCCGCTGCATGCGCTGCCAACCCTCTTGCTGGCCGTAACGGGAGGCATAGCGCTGTTCAAGTGCCTCGATATAGTCACGGCGCAGCTGTTCTAAACGCCAGTCCAGAGGCATCTCAATACGTATTCGTGGCGCACGCTGTAAAGCATGCCAAAAGGTAAGCGGAATATTAGCATCACCGATTTGTCGCGACTCATCCTCTACCACCAGTTTGCCCGTCAACCCGATTAAGCACTTGGCCAAGGCGTGCTCAAAGTTAATTTGTGTCGCCGGTTCATCTGGCTGTCGACCAAAGGCTGATCCTTTATGGTTGGCAAAAGCTTCCAGATCAATGCCGTTACTCAATTGATTAATAAGCGTCGTTTTAGCACAGCCTGTTAGCCCCGCCACGACCAACATCGGTTGACTGGCGGCGTCCTCAATACGCTTACACAACCGCTGACGTAGCGCTTTCCAGCCACCGTCAATACGCGGCCTGCTGATACCTGCTTCATCTAGCCATTGCTGCGCAATTTGCGAACGCAGGCCACCGCGAAAACAGTAGATAATTGCTTCTGGTTGACGTGCGACATACGCCTGCCACGCGTTAACGCGTGCTTGCTTAGTTTCACCGCAAACTAAGCGCTCACCTAACCCGATTGCCGCCTGCTGTCCCAGCTGCTTATATGCAATGCCCACTTGGTGGCGCTCATCATCAACCATTAACGGCAAGTTAACCGCGCCAGGCAAACTGCCCTGGGTAAACTCAACCGGAGCGCGAACATCAATCAGCGGCGTTTCTTCCGCAATTAGGCCTAATGATGCCGGAACAGTGTCTAGGGTCACCCAACAACCTCAATCAAAACGTCACCCTGAACCGCTTTCAGGGTACCAAAGGGCACCAGAGTAATGCCGTGCTCACGTCCAATGCGCTCTACATCATCCTCCCAGGCAGGGTCGACGCTAATCAACAAACCGCCTGATGTCTGAGGATCGCACAGCCACTGCCAATGAGCATCATCCATAACGGGTAACGATTTACCCAGAGCATCGCGATTGCGCTGTGAGCCTCCAGGGACAGCGCCCTGCCGACGGTAGGCTTCGGCTTCTGCTAAACGGGGTAAGCGGCGAAAATCGATCTGTGCCATCACACCACTTGCGCTGCACATTTCCGCCAAGTGCCCAGCAAGACCAAACCCCGTGACATCTGTCATGGCGTTGACGCCTTTCACCTTCGCCAACTCAATGCCAATTTGATTGGGCTTAAGCATCGTTTCACGGGCAAGGCCTTGGTGCCCTGCTTTGAGCAAGCCGCGCTTTTCAGCCGTGGTTAAGAGCCCGACACCCAGTGGTTTAGTTAAGAATAACAGATCATCAGGCTTCGCTTGGCTGTTGAGTTTTAAATGCGCCAAATCGACCAAACCGTTGACCGCCAAACCAAACATCGGCTCTTGGGCGTCAATCGAGTGACCACCGGCCAATGCAACACCTAATTCACGACATACCGCCTGAGCACCAGCGACAACATCGCCCGCAATTTCAGCACTAAGTTTATCCAGCGGCCAGCCTAAAATGCCCAGTGCCATGACCGGTGTACCGCCCATGGCATACACATCGCTAATCGCGTTAGTGGCAGCGATACGACCAAAATCGAAGGGGTCATCGACAATCGGCATAAAGAAATCAGTGGTCGCAATCATGCCGCGGCCATCGCCTAAATCGTACACCGCAGCATCTTCACGCCCCTGATTACCTACAATGAGTCGTTTGTGTCCCGCGGCAGGTCCTGCTTTAGCAAGAATTGCATCCAGTACATTGGGGGCAATTTTGCAGCCGCACCCCGCACCGTGACTATATTGGGTTAACCGAATCGAACTCATGACGCCTCTCCTTAGTCTTGGTGTTGTTCCTTAGCATAGCTGACGCTAAAGGGCTTCCAGGGCATCGCTCAATTTATCGACAGGAATAACCTCCATACCCTTCGGTGCCTGTTTGGGTGCATTGCCACGTGGCACAATCGCCCGTAGAAATCCGTGCTTAGCCGCTTCAGCAATACGCTCTTGCCCACTGGGCACGGGCCGAATCTCTCCTGAAAGCCCCACTTCGCCAAATACCACTAACTCTTTTGGCAACGCACGATTTTGCAGGCTAGATACCACAGCTAAGAGCACCGCTAAGTCGGCGCTGGTTTCGAGCACTTTCACACCACCTACCACATTAAGGAATACGTCTTGATCGCCGGTAAACAGGCCTCCGTGGCGATTTAGCACCGCTAGCAACATAGCCAGCCGGTTTTGATCAACACCAACCGCCACACGGCGTGGATTCCCCAGCGCAGATTCATCGACCAGGGCCTGTACTTCCACCAGAATCGGCCGAGTACCTTCCCATACCACCATAACCAAACTACCGGGTGCCTGCTCTTCTTGCCGTGATAGGAAAATCGCGCTGGGGTTTTTGACCTCTTTCAAACCTTGCTCGAGCATCGCAAACACACCCAGTTCATTCACTGCGCCAAAGCGGTTTTTTTGGCCGCGAAGGGTTCTAAACCGAGAGTCGGCACCGCCCTCTAATAGCAGCGAGGCATCAATCATATGCTCCAATACTTTAGGACCAGCCAGGGTGCCATCCTTCGTCACATGCCCAACCAGCAACAATACCGTGTTCGTTTGCTTGGCAAAGCGTGTCAGCGCGGCCGCAGATTCACGTACCTGGGCAACCCCACCCGGCGCGGAGCTAATATCCTCTAGGTGCATCGTTTGAATTGAGTCGATGACCAAAATCTCCGGTTTTTCTCGTTCGGCCACTGCTAGAATCGTTTCGACACTGGTCTCCGCCAACATCTTCAGCCCATTAGTAGGCAGCTGTAAGCGATGGGCGCGCATCGCCACCTGGGAAAGCGACTCCTCCCCAGTGACATATACAATGCGCCGCTGCTGGGCCAGCTTGCAGGCGGTTTGCAGAAGCAGCGTGGACTTACCAGCGCCTGGATTGCCCCCTAGCAACACAGCGGAACCCGGTACTAAGCCGCCACCGAGTACGCGATCAAACTCGGCAAAAGTTGAGGTGAGACGAGGAACCTCACTGAGATCCACATTGCCAAGATCCACCACATCTCGCGACAGGTCTCCTGCATAGCCCGCTCGCCCAGTCGCAGCACCACTTCCGGGGCGCGCACTGGCCAGACGAATCTCACTTAGCGTGTTCCATTCCTGGCAGCTGGAGCACTGGCCTTGCCACTTTCGGTACTCCGCACCGCATTCGGTGCACACAAAGGCACTCTTCGCTTTCGCCACCGCCATGTTGCTCCTGTTGTTATCGATACTGATTGTTATCGCTACTGAGATTTATGCATCAGATGACTAGAAATGCAAAAGGCGGCCAATGGCCGCCTTTGAGCGTCGCTTCACACTTTATTGACGCTGTAACTGCAGCATTTCACCGTTTTCAAAACGACGACGTTCTGGATCGATCAGCTCCAATGTGCGCTCACTGATGCGCAGAAAGTAATAGATCTGCCCATCGCCATCAGGCGTTAACTCGTAAACGGTCGCATCTGGGTCAGATGGGGTGCCTGTCAGCACTTCCCAATTACCCTCATAGTTCTCATCAGGCGGTGTTTGAGGATGGTTGCGGTAAGTGGCATTCAGAGTAAACGTCCGCTCTTCAGCGGCACTCATCTCTTCCCCCATCATCGTGACATTCAAATCGATGCCATCACAGTTACGGCAAGGCAGCGTACCTTGGTAGTTGGCTTGAGAAGCAGTCATGCCTGCTTCTTCGCGCTGTTCCGTTGGACCAGCTGCACAGCCCGCCAGCAGTGCCAACATAGCCGAGCCGGCTAGCAAACTCCTATATTGCATTGAGTGTCTCCTTATCGTGTTGGACATACATTTTTTCCGCGCGCTTATGACAGCATAACCGCTACAAGGTGCAACGCCCACCCCCATGCCTACTTGAATGCTTGCGCTCAGGCGACCATCAGGCGACCATGGCTATATTATGTCAGGATAATCAGGTTACCTTCATGAGCCAATACTGGAGTCCGGCCGTTAGGGAGCTTACCCCCTACGTGCCCGGTGAGCAGCCACGCGAACGCGTGATTAAACTCAACACCAACGAAAATCCTTATCCCCCTGCGCCTGGGGTAAGCGAAGCACTGCGCAATTATGCCACCGATCACTTACGTCTGTACCCTGACCCTACCTCTCACGCGCTGCGTACAACGTTGGCTGAAAGCTATGGAATTAGCGTCGCCGAAACGTTCGTCGGCAATGGGTCAGATGAAGTGCTCGCCTTTGCATTTCAGGCCTTTTTTTGCCATGACACACCGCTGGATGTGCCCTCAATTACCTATAGCTTTTACCCTGTCTACGCCAATCTTTACGGCGTCACATTGCGCAAACATCCGCTGAATGCCCAATGGGAAGTCGATCTTAACGCCCTGGCGAATGCATCAGAGCGTAGCGGCGTTATCTTTGCCAACCCTAATGCACCAACTGGGCACGCACATTCACTAGAAGCCATTGAGTCACTGCTTAAACGCGTAACAAACCGAGTCGTGTTAGTCGATGAAGCCTATGTTGATTTTGGCGCAGAAAGCGCTGTCACCTTAGTTGGGCGCTACCCCAACCTGCTCGTCACGGGAACGTTCTCTAAATCACGTAGCTTGGCGGGTTTACGCTTAGGCTACGCCATTGGTTCACCAGAGCTGATTGATGGCCTTCAGCGAGTCAAGGATTCGTTTAACTCCTACCCAGTGGATAGTTTAGCGAGCCTCGTCGGCATTGAAGCCCTTAAAGATAAAACACACTTTAATGCCTGTCGAAATAACGTGATAACGACTCGTGAGCGCACACGTCAGCGACTTGAGCAGCTAGGCTTTGACGTTCTCCCCTCTAAAGCCAACTTCGTGTTTGCCCAGCATCCTGATTTTGAAGGTGCTCAGCTGTTTGTAGGCCTTCGCGAGCGGGGAATTTTGGTACGTCATTTTAATACTGACATGCTCAACAACTTCTTGCGCATCACCATCGGCACAGATGATGAAATGGATAGTTTAATAGAGGCACTGGAAGCAATCTGCCGCTAATTCTTACATTTTCTAAGCATAAAAAATCCCCCAGGGCGCAAGCCCTGGGGGATTTTTCAAATACAATAGCTCAACAACAAAAAACCCCAGCTTCTAATGAAGCTGGGGTTTTTCTTAATAAGTGCCTGACGATAATCCGGGCGGCGCTCCGCTACTCTACTCGTCTCATCCTGAGACTCGCCCTTCGGGCCCGCTAAAGCGGTTCCCGTTTGTTCCCGACAAACGGGGTCCAGGGGAGACCCCTAAAAAGCAAAA